>NZ_SNVV01000023.1 GCF_004361735.1 Azoarcus indigens
TCAAGGTCATCAAGCGCATGGCCTACGGATTCCGCGACTCAGCCTATTTCTTCCTGAAGATCAAGGCCGCCTTCCCCGGAAAGGCGCGATGAACCAAAAAAACGGCCGGGCCGCCCTCGCAGGCAAACCCGGCCGCTTGCCGCGCCCCGCGTTGCTGCGCGGAGCGAAGCGCCTCACTCGATCTTGAAGTCGAAGTCCTGCACGGCGACGGTGCCGTCGGCAGCGGTGCACTTGTACTGCCTGAGCGCTTCCCGCACCGGCGCATGGAACATGCGGGGGCCGGACAGGATGCGCACGTCCGCCACCGCGCCGCCGCGTATGGTGACCTCGGCGCGCACGGTGCCGCCCTGGCCGCTCTGCAGCGCCTTCAGCGGGATCTCCGGCCGCGCCTGCACCGGGCAGGCGACGCCGATATCCGGCTTGGCGGCCGCCGGCTGGGGTGCGGGCGGTGCCGGTGGCGGCGGCGGTTCGATGGCCGGCGGGGCGGGCGGCGGCGCCTGCACCGCCTGGATCACCGGCGCCGGCTCGAGTGCCGGCGGCGGGGTGACTTCCGGCGGCGGCACGAAGGGCGGCGGTGGCGGTGCCTGCACCTTGGGCGGCGTCACCTTGGGCGGTTCGATCTTGGGCGGCGGCGGGGGTGGCGGCGGAGGCGGCAGCACCACCTCCTGGATCACCACCGCTTCCAGCGGCTTCTTGATCACCTCCACCGCCTTGCGCGCCATGCCGGAGGCCAGCGCCCAGGCGATCACGATGTGCAGGACGATGACGGCGCCGATGCCGACGTAGCGCCCGGTGCTTTGCTTGGGTTGGTAGTCGTAGTCCATGAGCTTGCCGTTCGCGGGGCCTCAGGCCGGCCTTGCGGCCGGCGCCTCCCCGCCACAGTTGAGCGGAGCCAGCGGCTCCGCGGTTGCCTGCCGCGCGGCGGCGGGCGCGGGCGCCCGGGGCCGCGCCCGGCATGCGGTGTGGTGCGGCGCCGTCATTCGACGAACTGCTCGCTGCCGATGATGCCGATCTTGGTCAGGCCCAGGCGCTTGGTATCCGCCAGCACCGCCGCCACCACCGCGTAGCGCGCGGCCTTGTTCGGCCGCAGGTGGATGTCCGGCGGCGTGGTCATTTCCGCCAGGCCGGCGAGCTTGTGTTCCAGCTCGGCCATGTCGGCCACCCGCAGGCCCTGCCAGAACACCGCGCTGTCGGCGTCGATGTCGATCTTGACGATCTCCGGCTGCACGTCGCTGGCGGGCGGCGTGCCCACCGGCAGGTTGAGGTTCACCGCGTGCAGCTGGATCGGGATGGTGATGATCAGCATGATCAGGAGCACCAGCATCACGTCGATCAGCGGCGTGGTGTTGATGTCCACCATCACTTCCGGATCGCCGGCGCCGCCGGCGTTGCCTACGTTCATTCCCATGGCGTTCTCCCGCTCAGCCGCCGCGCGCCGGCGGCTCGGTGATGAAGGCGACCTTGCCGATGCCGGCGCGCTGGCAGGCGTACAGCACCTTGCCGACGCCGTCATAGGCGGCATCCAGGTCGCCGCGGATCTGCACCTCGGGCTGCGGCTGCTGCACCGCCACCTTCTTCAGCCGGTCGACCAGCGCCTCGGCATTGCCCATGCGCACGTCGTGCCAGTAGATGGAGCCGCCGCGATCGACCGAGATGATGATGTTCTCCGGCTTGGTCTCGCGCGTCTCTATGGTTTCCTTGGGCAGCTGCACCGGCACCGAGGTGGTGACCGCCGGGATGGTGATGAGGAAGATGATCAGCAGCACCAGCATCACGTCGACCAGCGGCGTGGTGTTGATGGCGGACATGACGGCATCGTCGTCATCGTCCGCCGAACCTACGTTCATGCCCATGATGGCGTCCTTTTGTCCGTCCTTCGCCGCGCGGCGCTCAGGCGCGCTTGGCCGACGACAGGATGACGGTGTGCAGCTCGTTGCCGAAGCCGCGCACCTGGTCCATCACGCCCTTGTTGCGGCGGACCAGCCAGTTGTAGCCGAGCACCGCCGGCACCGCGACCGCGAGGCCGATGGCGGTCATGATCAGCGCCTCGCCCACCGGGCCGGCCACCTTGTCGATGGAGGCCTGGCCGGCGATGCCGATGGCGGTGAGCGCGTGGTAGATGCCCCACACCGTGCCGAACAGGCCGACGAAGGGCGCGGTGGAGCCGACGGTGGCGAGGAAGGCGAGGCCGTTCTGCATGCGGCTCTGCACCCGCTCGATGGCGCGCTGGATGCTCAGCGTCACCCAGTCGTTCAGGTCCACATGCTCCAGCAGGCTGTCGTGCTTGTTGGTGGCTTCCAGGCCGGCTTCGGCGATGAAGCGGAAGGGGCTGCCCTGCTCCAGGTTCTCGGCGCCGTGCTTCACCGTGGCGGACTTCCACACGCCGGTCACCGCCTTGGCCTGGCGGTTCATCTTCGCCTGCTCGAACAGCTTGGCGATGATGATGTACCAGCTGCCGGCGCTCATGATCACCATCAGCAGCAGCACCACCTTGGCCACCGCGTCGCTGCCGCTCCACAGTGCCTGCAGGCCGTAGGGGTTGTCGGTGGCATGGGCCTCGCCGTGGCCTTCGTGGTGGGCGGCCGGCGCCGGCACCGGGTTCAGCGGCGGCACCGCCTGGGTGGCGGGCGCGCTTTCGGCCGGCGCGGCGGACTGGGCCAGGGCGGGGGCGACGCTGCCGCAGGCGAGCAGGCACGCCAGGGCGAGGGAGGAAGAGAAGCGCCGAAGTTTCATTTACGACTCCTGAGGATGGGCGGCCGTCACGGGAGGGGCCAAGACAAGGGGAAAGGAAGGGAAAGGCGGGAAATCAGAAGTAGCGCACCCAGGCCTGCTTGCTGCTGCGCTTGTAGCGGGCGAAGGCGCGGCAGGGGAAATAGAGCACCGGGATCAGCACCACGGTGGCCACCCACACCACCCAGAACTGCTCCGGCGCGACGCCGAAGCGGCTGCCCTGGTTGGGGCCGAACACCGCCAGGCCGAGCTTGTAGAGGGCGAGCAACAGCAGCAGGTGGCCGATGTAATAGAACATCGGCGCGCCGCCGAAGGTGGAGAGGAAGCGGGTGGCGCGGTTGTCGGTGCGCTCGAAAGCGGCCAGCAGCAGCAGGGCGGTGCCCAGCGTCATCAGCAGGAAATCCAGCGAGGGCGGGTACTTGGTGAAGTTGAGGAAGGACATCACCGTGTGCACGCGGGTGGCGCCGTATTCCCAGGGCGCGTTCTCGCCGTAGAGGTTGAAGCCGCGCAGCACCAGCAGCAGCGCCAGGCAGCCGGCGCCCAGCGCCAGCAGCGCCTTCACCCGGCGGCTGGAAGCCACGGTGTGGGCGTACAGCGGCGCCGCCACCCAGCCGAGCAGGATCACGCCTATCCACGGCAGCACCGGGTAGGTGAGCTTGATCTGCAGCGCGCCCTCGGCGATCACCGGGCCGCGGTGCAGCAGCAGCGTCCAGGGCAGGTAGAAGGGGCTGTCCGGCGCGAAGCTGAGGCCGGCGAGGGCGTTGTGGCCGAACACGATGACGAAGCCGATGGCCGCCAGCAGCAGGCGCGGCAGGCCGGACATCAGCGCCAGCACGATCATGGACAGGCCGATGGCCCAGATGACCTGCAGGTAGATCACCCTGGGCGGCAGGTCGCCGCTCCAGGCGAAGGTGATCACGGTGAATTCCAGCGCCAGCAGCAGCAGGCCGCGCTTGATCAGGAAGCTCTTCACCGGCCGCGGCGTGCCGGACGGCGGGTTGGCGTACAGCCAGGCGGAGAGGCCGGTGAGGAAGACGAAGGCCGGCGCGCAGAAGTGGGCGGCGAGGCGGGAGAAGAACACTTCGGGCGGCGTCGTCGCCACGCTCATCGGGTCGCTCACCTGCAGGTGCAGGTAGAGCGTCTCGCGCACATGGTCGAGCAGCATCACCAGCATCACCAGGCCACGCAGGATGTCGATGGACAGGATGCGCGGCGCCCGCGGGGTCGCTTGGGCCAGGGCTGCCGCCGGGGCCGGGTTGGAGGCAAAGGCCGCGCCGCCGGGCGACAGGCTTGCTGAAGAGGACATGAAGTCTCCCGCTTGAAATCGTTGGAGTCGGTGCCGGGCCGGGGCCCGTCCGCGGTAGCCGCACCACGGCGGTGTGCCGGGCGCTTTTCCGCCCCTCTCAACGCATCATTCGCGCCAAGCGCCGGCCGCCGGCGGGCCGCTCGGTGAATTCAAGGGAATATGGTCCGGGGCGACGAGGCGGCGACACAAAATTCCGTCGCCGCCCGCGCAAAAGAATCTTCCCCGCCGCCGGGCTGGCGGCGAGCGCCGCCGGGGCGTCCCGCGGCGGCGGTTTTCCGGGGTTTTTCAGCCGTTTGATGCACCAATAGTGATATTCAGGCCTCTTCTTGGTGCATCGTGCCGACCCTATCCGGGTACAGCAGAAAATGCCGCGCGCCAGCCGCCGCATGAAAGAAAAACGCCCGTCGCGCCTGGGGCTCGACGGGCGTTGCGACGCCATCCCGGGGTGGCGCGGCGATAAGGGCAGGCCGGCTTACTTGCCGGCAGCCGCCTTGCGCTGCTCGGCCAGCACCGAGGCCGGCAGCGTCTTCGTCGTCAACGCGAAGGGTGCGACGCCCTTGGCGACATGAAAGGACAGGGAGGTGTTGTAGCCCTCCAGCTGGTACTTCTCCTCGCCGCGCACGCCTTCGATGTCATCGACGAAATAGACGCCTACGGTGTAGTTGCCGCGCCAGGGCAGCGCGACCATGACCTTGCCGTCCGCATCCGAGGTGATGAAGCGCACCCAGCCGGCGGGCGTGGCCACCTTCACCTTCTCGCCGGCCAGCGGCTCGCCCTTGTAGATGAGCTGGAATTCGGCGGCATCGCCCTGGGTCACGCCGGTGGGCACGATGTCCATCGGCAGCACCGCCTTCTGCGCCGAGAAGTCCGCCACCCAGCGCGTCGCCGGCACCCACCAGGTGCGCAGCAGGGTGTCGCCGCGCTTGGTGTCGAACATCGGGTAGGCCTTGTCGATGGCGACGAAGGATTCGCCGGCGGCGGCCTTCACCGGCACCGCGTAGCCGTCCTGCTGCTTGGCCATCGCCAGCGCCTCGGCGCCCCTGGCCTTCAGCCAGCTGGCTTCCAGCCTGCCGAAGCGGTCCAGGCCGCCGGGCGAGACTTCGTGCAGGTTCTCGTCCAGCTCGCCGTAGCGGAAGGTGATCTTGCCGGCGTCCTGCTCGAACCAGATCTGGTGGGCGTGGGCGGCGCCCGCTGCGGCGGCGAGCGCCAGGCCGGCGGCGAGGGCACGGAAGAGCGCGGTCTTTTTCATGCGGTCGATTTCTCCCAGGGATCAGAAACGATGCTGCAGCGTGGCCTTGAAGGCGCGCGGGCTGCCCGGATAGACCCAGTACTGGCTGTAGGAGCTGGTGTAGTACTCCTTGTCGAACAGGTTATCGACCTCCAGCATCAGCTTGGTCCGCTTGTCGAAGTTGTAGGAGCCGGTGAGCTTCACCGTGGTGTAGGACGGCAGCTTGAAGTTCTCCGACTCGGTCGTCGGTGCCACCGCGCCTTCGCGCTCGCCGACATAGTTCACGCCGATGCCCACGGAGGCCGGGTTGCCGTTCAGCGTCAGGCTCTTCACCAGCATGATGTTGCCGCTGTGCAGCGGCACGTTGGCCAGTTCGCGGCCCTGCAGCACCGAGCTGTAGTCCTTGGTCACTTCGGTCTTGGTGTAGGCGTAGGCCAGCGACAGGCGCACCGTCGGCCACACTTCGCCGGAGAGGTCTAACTCCAGGCCCTTGCTCTCGGCTTCGCCGGTGGTCACGTAGTAGTTGTTCGGGTCGATCGGGTCCGGGCTGAGCACGTTCTCCTTGGTGATGTGGAACAGCGCCAGCGTGCTGGTGACGCGCTGGTCGGCGGAATCCCACTTGGCGCCCAGTTCGTAGGCACGGCCTTCTTCCGGGTCGAAGGCGGTGAAGTCGCGGCTCACCCCGCCGTTGGGGCGGAAGGTCTTGCCCGCCTGGGCGTACAGCGACACCTGCTTGTTGGGCTGGAACACCAGGCCGGCGCGCGGGCTGGTGGCGGTGAGGGACTTCTTCACCACCCGGCCGTTGATGTTGTTGGTGAGCTTCTGGTCGTAGTCGTCGAAGCGCACGCCCAGCAGCAGCTTCCACTTCTCGCTGAGGTCGATCTGGTCCTGGGCGTAGATGCTGCGCGACGCCTGCTCTTCCTTGGTGTCGGTGTTGCGGTTGGCGGCGGTGAAGCCCATGTTGATGGTGCCGTAGGAGGCGGCCGGGTCATACACGTTGTAGGTGCCGGCGTCGCCGATGCGGTATTGCAGACGCTCGTCGGTGAACTGGTAGGCATCGACGCCGAACAGCACGTTGTGCTTCAGCGGGCCGGTCATGAAGCTGCCCAGCAGTTCGGCGCGGGCCGACAAGTCGGTGGCTTCGTTGTCGCGGCTGCGGTGCTGCATGCGCAGTTCGGTGGTGGAGCCGGTACGGTAATCGCGCACTTCGGTGGAAGTGCCCTTGATGGAGCTTTCCCGATAGCTGAAGCCGCCCTGCAGCTGCCAGGTGTCGTTCAGGTAGTGCTGGACGAAGACCTGGTGGCCGACGGTCTCGGTGTCGTGATCGTTGTCTTCCGGGTTGCCGTAGAAGCGCGAGGTCGACAGCGCCGAGCTGACGCGGCCGTTGATGGCGACCACGCCACGGTCGAAGGTGGCCTTCTGGCGCGAGACTTCCATCTCGTAGGAGATGGTGGTGTCGTCCGACAGCATCCAGATGAAGGACGGCGACATCATCGAGCGCTCGGAGGAGACGTGGTCGCGGTAGCTGCCGGCCTTCTCGTAGGCGCCGTTGAGGCGGTAGGCGACGCGGTCGGTGATCGGACCGGTGAGGTCGATGGCGGTGCGGAAGGCGTCGAAGCTGCCGTAGGAGATGTCCACCTGGCCTTCGCGTTCGAACAGCGGCTTCTTGGTGGTGATGTTCACCGTGCCGCCGGGCTCGCCGCGGCCGTAGAGCGCGGCGGAGGGGCCTTTCAGGATTTCGACGGTGGCGGTGTTGGCGCTGTCGCGCACGCCGTTGTAGCCGCGGCTGTAGTTGAAGCCGTTCACCAGGTAGTCGGAGCCGAAGCTGGGGTCGCCGGTGAAGCCGCGCATGGCGTAGCTGTCCCACAGGCCGCCGAGGTTGCTCTGGCGCGAAACGCCGCTGGAGAGGTCCAGCGCGCCGGCCAGGTTGGTGACGCCGGCATCTTCCAGCAGGTCGGCGGTGAGCACCCGCACGCTTTGCGGCAGATCCTTCAGCAGGGCGTCGGTCTTGGTGGCGCCGGTGGCGGTGAGGTTGCGGTAGGGCTGCTTCTTGCCGGTGACCTGCACCGTGTCCAGCGCGGCGGAGGAAGCGGAAGAGGCGGGCGAAGTGGCGGCGGCATCCACCGTCTCGTCCGCATCGGCGGCATAGACGGGAACGGTGGCGACGTACAGGCAGGCCGCGGCGGGGGCGATCACGCGGCGGAGGCGACGCTGGTGGCTCATGTCGATCAACTCCTGGGGGCAGGGATATGAGGGGTGCTGCGATTCGTAACAACCGGTTTCAGCATGAAGAATCGGGGAAGCGGCGAACCCGGTCTTGTACGAAAACCCGCATTCACGGCAGGGCGGCGAAAACGGCATGAAGCACTTTTTTGCCTGCCGCTTTCGTCAGGAAATGCGCCTTTCCCGACGGAAAGTGCGCCCTCCTTCCGCCCTGCCCCGCCCGCTTACGGCAGGGTGAAACGCACCGACACGGTCTGGCCGGCGGTGGTGATCACCGCCACCACCTTGGCCCCCGCCGGCAGCCTGGCACCGGCGGCGACCAGCTTGTTGCCGCCGGCCGGCGCCAGCGTGGCGGCGCTCTTGCTGGCGCCATCGAGCACGGTGAGCTTGCCGCTGGAGTTGGCGGTGGCGAAGGGCTGGCCGTGGTCATCGATGTAGATGGCGGCGCCATCGCCCTCGGCGACCAGTTCGAAGGAGAGGTCGTTGGCTGACTTGACGATGCCGCCATGCTGGGGCGCGGCATCGCCGTGGGCCAGGGCGGGGGCTGCGGCGAAGGCGGCGGAGCCGAGCAGCAGCGCGGCGAACAGGGATTTCAGGGTCTTCATGAGTGTTGCTCCTGGGTGATGAGGTGTGAGTGGGTTGCTAGGCGTGTGGATTTCAGGGGGCTGCAAGGGCGGGTGAGAGGTGATTCAGCGCGTCCTTGCCCCCAACCCTCCCCCGCGAGGGGGGAGGGAGCAGAACCGGCCGCTTCATCGAAATGGGCCATGCGCGCTTCCCGCACTCAGTAGGCCTCCTGCGGGGCGCCGCCGACGGCGGATTCGCCGTCGCCCTCGACCAGCCTGCGGGTAGCCGCCTCGCCGAACAGGCGGAACACCACCGGCGTCAGCAGGGTGTCCAGCAGGGTGGAGCTGATGAGGCCGCCGAAGATCACCACCGCCACCGGGTGCAGGATCTCCTTGCCCGGGGCGTCCGCCGCCAGCAGCAGCGGCACCAGCGCGAAGGCCGCCACCAGCGCGGTCATCAGCACCGGCGTCAGGCGTTCCAGCGAACCGCGCACGATCATCGCGTCGCCGAAGGTCTCGCCCTCGAAGCGGCACAGGTTGATGTAGTGGCTGACCTTGAGGATGCCGTTGCGGGTGGCGATGCCGGCCAGGGTGATGAAGCCCACCATGGAGGCGACCGACAGCGTCACCCCGGCCAGCCACATCGCCACCACGCTGCCGATCAGCGCCAGCGGGATGTTGGCCATGATGATCCCGGCCAGCACCGCCGATTTGTAACGCGAGTACAGCACCAGGAAGATCATCGCCAGCGACACCAGCGACAGGCCGGCGATCAGCCGCGTGGCCTGCTCCTGCGCCTGGAACTGCCCCTCCAGGGTGACGAAGTTGCCGGTGGGCATGGGCGTGCGGGCGATGACCTCGCGCACGCCGGCGATCACCTTGCTCATGTCGGAGCCATCGGTGTTGGCATACACCACGATGCGGCGGCGGCCGTTCTCGCGCCCGACCTGGTTGGGGCCGTCGGTTTCCTCCACCGTGGCGATGGCGGACACCGGCAGCCGGCCGGCCGGCGTGTCGATCAGCGTGCGGGCGAGGTCCTGCGGGCTGCGGCGTTCGTCCGGCAGGCGCAGCACCAGGTCGTAGCGGCGCTGGCCGTCCACGATCTCGGCACCGTGCGAGCCGTCGGTCAGCGCCTGCAGCATGCGCACCGCCTCGCCGCTGGAGAGGCCGGCCTGGGCCGCCTTGCGGTGGTCCAGGCGCACCGTGATCTGCGGAATCAGCACCTGCTTCTCCACCGTCAGGTCCACCAGCCCGGGCACCTTCTCCAGCCCCTGGCGCATCTGCTCCGCCAGGCCGCGCAGGGTGTCGATGTCGTCGCCGAAGATCTTCACCGCCACCTGGGCGCGCACGCCGGACAGCAGGTGGTCCAGCCGGTGCGAGATGGGCTGGCCGATGGCGACCTGGGCCGGCAGCACGACCAGCTTCTGGCGGATGTCCGCCATCACCGCCTCGCGGTCGCGGCCGGAGGGCTTCAGATCGACGTCGATCTCGGCCGCATGCACGCCTTCGGCATGCTCGTCCAGCTCGGCGCGGCCGGTGCGGCGGCCCACCTGGGTCACCTCCGGCACTTCGCGGATCAGCGTTTCCGCCAGCATGCCGAGGCGGTTGGCCTCTTCCAGCGAGGTACCGGGGTTGAGCACCATGCCCAGCACCAGCGAGCCCTCGTTGAAGGCCGGCAGGAAGGCGCGCGGGAAGAAGGGCACGCTGGCCGCGGCGGCGGCCACCGCCACCACCGCCACCGCGATCAGCGCCTTGGCGCGCGGGAAGGACCAGCTCAGCAGCTTGGCGTCCCAGCCCTTCAGCCGGCTCACCAGCGGGCTGTCGCCGTGGTCCAGGCGCTTCATCTTCGGCAGCAGGTAGCTCGCCAGCACCGGCGTCACCGTCATCGACACCAGCATGGAAGCCAGGATGGAGACGATGTAGGCGATGCCCAGCGGCGAGAACAGCCGGCCTTCGATGCCCGGCAGCGCGAACAGCGGCACGAACACCAGCACCACGATGGTGGTGGCATAGACGATGCCACTGCGCACCTCCACGCTGGCCTTGGCGACGACCTCCAGCAGCGGCAGCGGCTGCGCGGCGGCGCGGTTCTGCTTCAGCCGGCGCAGGATGTTCTCCACGTCCACCACCGCGTCGTCCACCAGCTCGCCGATGGCGATGGCCAGCCCGCCCAGCGTCATCACGTTGATCGACTGCCCCAGCCAGTGGAACACCAGCGCGGTCACCGCCAGCGACAGCGGAATCGCCACCAGCGAGATCAGCGTGGTGCGCGCCGACAACAGGAAGGCGAACAGCACGATGGCGACCATGATGGCGCCGTCGCGCAGCGCCTCGGTGACATTGCCGATGGAGGCGTCGATGAAGTTGGCCTGGCGGAACAGCACCCGCGGCGCCGCCAGCCCGGCCGGCCGGCCCTGCGTCAGCTCGGCCAGCGCGCGCTCGATCTCGCCGGTGATCTGCACCGTGTCCGCCGCCGGCTGCTTCTGCACGCTGACGATGACCGCCGGCAGGCCGTTGTAGCCGGCGTCGCCGCGCTTCAGGCTGGGGGCGAAGCGCACCCGCGCCACCTGCTCCAGCAGCACCGGCCGGCCTTCCTTCCAGGCCACCGCCAGGCCCTGCAGATCCTCGACGCGGTTGCTGCGGCCGAGGTGGCGGATCAGATACTCGCGGCGGTTGAGGTCGATGAAGCCGCCGCCGGCATTGCCGGCGAAGCCGCGCAGCGCCTCCTCCACCTGGTTCAGCGACACGCCGAACTGCGCCATGCGCGCGGTATCCGGCTCCACCCGCAGGGTGCGCACCTCGCCGCCGATGGGGATGACCTGGGACACGCCGGCGATGGACAGCAGCCGCGGCCGCAACACGAAGTCGGCATACTCCCGCGCCTGCATGGGCGAGACATACGGCCCCTCGGCCGGCGGTGCTGCCGCCGTCCGGTCCCCCGCGGGGACCGCAGCCGGCTTGGGGCGGCCCGGCGCCGGCTGCGTTTGCGCGGGGTCGCCGGGCAGGCGCTCCAGCGGCAGCGCGATCAGCATCACCTCGCCCATGATGGACGACACCGGCCCCATCATCGGCGTGATGCCGACAGGCAGCTGCTCCCGCACCAGCGCCAGGCGCTCCGCCACCAGCTGGCGGTTGCGGTAGATGTCGGTGCCCCAGTCGAACTCGGCATAGACGATGGACAGGCCGACGCCGGACACCGAGCGCACCCGGCTCACCCCCGGCATGCCGCCCAGCGCGGTTTCCAGCGGGAAGGTGACGAGCTGCTCCACTTCCTCCGGCGCCATGCCGCCGGCTTCGGTCAGCACCGTCACCAGCGGCTTGTTGAGGTCGGGGAAGACATCCACCGGCGTGCGCCAAGCGGTGACCGCGCCATAGGCCAGCATCAGTGCCGCGATGGCGAGCACCAGCAGGCGGTTCGCGAGGCTGTAACGAACGATCCAGTTGAACATGGCCGGGCCTCGCTCAACGGATCTGCGCAATCAGCGGCGCACCCTGCACCACCACGCGGTTGTCAGCGCCCAGGCCATGGGTGATCACCACCCGGCTGGCATCCAGCGGCCGGTACTGCACCGGCTGCGGAATGTAGCGCTCGGCGCCGGACTTGATCCAGACGATGGGCTCGTTGGCCGGGTTGCGCACCACCGCTTCCGCCGGCAGCACGAAACCCCTGGTGCGCTCGGCCAGCGCCGCCACCACCGTCACCGGCTGGCCGACAGCCAGCGGCAGCGCCGGCGCGGCCTTGCCAGCGCCAGGGGTGTTGGCGCCCTCCTCCTTCGCCACGCCGCGGAAGGTCAGCGGCAATACGCCGTCGCGCAGGCTGCGGGCGGAGCCGACCAGCTGCAGCGCCACCGCCGGCGCTTCCACCACCCGGGCGCTCTCGACCTTGGCCGCCAGCGCCGGATCGGCCACCGTGGCTTCGATCAGCACCCGCGCCGGGTCCACCACTTCGTAGAGGATGTCGCGCGCTTCCACCACCTGGCCGGCGACCACCTCGGCGCGGGCGATCACGCCATCCATCGGTGCCTTCAGCGCCTCGCGGCCTTGCAGCGCGCCGCCCATGCGGCGCTCGCGCGCCTGCAGGCTTTCCAGCTCGGCGCGGGCGGCGTCTATCTCCTTGCGCGGCACCGTGCCGGCCAGCCCTTGCAGCCGCGACAGGCGCTGCTCGGCCAGCGCGCGGTTATTGCGCACCTCCACCAGCAGAGCCTGCTGCTCGGCCAGGGCGAAAGGCTCGGGCTGGTAGCGCAGCCAGGCCAGCACCTCACCGGCGCGCACCCCCTGGCCGGCCAACGGCAGGCCCTTGGGGCCGGGCTCGATGCGGCCGGCGTACATCGGCTGCACCCGGCCGCCGGCGTTGGGGTCCATCACCACCCGGCCGGAGAGTTCCACGGTGACGGCGGCTTCGCTTTCCTCGGCGAAGCGGGTGCGGATTTCCATGCGGCGCTGGGCGGCTACCGGCACGTTCACGCTGCCATCGGGCAGGCGGGCGAGGCCGGAAGCATTCACCGTGGCACCGGGGGCATCCAGGTGTTCGCCATTGGGACCGTGGGCGCCGGGCGAGGCCAGGGCGGCGGCGGGAAATACCAGGGAAAGCGAGAGGGCCAGCGCGCCCCGGGCTAACGCGCCCCGGGCTGACGCGCCCCGAGCGAGAGGAATCGGGCGGTTCATGCGCGGCCTCCGGTGGGGAAAGCCGGCTTGCGCCGGCGCAGGGCGAGGGTGCCGAGGGCGGCGACGGCGATGACGCCGCCCGCACCCCAGGCCAGCGGCGGCAGGCCGCCGCCCGCCTGCGCCGGATCGTGAGCGTGGCCGGCCTGGTCGGCCGCCACCTTGAGGCTGCCATCCACCAGATCGCTCTCGTCGCCGACGCTGAGGGTGAACAGCAGCGGATGTTCGCCGGGCGCCGCCAGCGCGGCGGTGAAGGCGGCGTCGGCGACCAGGTAATCGCCCTGTTCGACGCGGAATACCGCCTGCGTCCTGCGCTCGCCCAGCTCGATCTCGACCTGAGCGTTCAGCACCGGCTCGTTGCTGTCGTAGCGGGCGACGTAGAAGGCGAACTGGCCGTGTTCCAGCTTGCCGACCAGCTCGAAGGCCTCGGAGTGGGCCTCCAGCCGCGGGCTGGCGGAGAGGGCGACGGCGGCGGGCGCGGCATCCAGGTGCTCGCCGTTGGGGCCGTGGGCACCGGGCGAGGCGCTGGCCGGCATGGGCGCGAAGGCGGCAGACGCCGCCAGCAGGGCGCCGGCGAGCAGGCGCCGGCTGGGGAGTTGCGGTAGGAAAGTCATGGCAGGAATCCGGAAATCTGGTTGAGTCGGGCGCGGGCGAGACCGAGGGCGGCCTGCTGGCGCGCCATCGCAGCATCGGCCTGGGCGGCGGCGTTGGCGGCCAGCAGCAGTTCGGGCAGCGAGGCTTCGCCGGCGCGGAAGGCCTTGTCGATGAGGCTGGCGCGTTCGCGCAGCAGGCCGGTGCGCTTGCCGGCGGCGGCGGCCTGGGCCCGGGCGGCGTCCAGGCCGGCGCGGGCGGCGGCGAGATCGCCTTCCAGCTGCAGGCGCAGGCGCATTTCCTCCGCCTGGGCCTGGGCGAGCTCGCCCTGCGCGGCGGCGGCCAGCGGCCGGTTGCGGGCATCGCCGCCGAAAGGCAGGCGCAGGCCGAAGGCCAGGCTGCGCTCGGCGGCGGCGCCACGCTCGGCCACTTCGCGGCGGTAGCTCACCGTCAGCTCGGGGGCATCGATGACATCGCGGCGCACCACCTCGACTTCGCGGCGGGCCTTGTCCACCGCCTGGGCGGCACGCTGCAGCGCCGGATGGCCGGCGGGCAGGGCGTCCGCGCTGGCGGGCGCGGGGGCTTCGTCCAGCGCCGGCAGGGCGTCCAGCCCGGTCAGCGCCAGCCAGCGCGCCTGGGCGGCGAACAGGCGTTCGCGCACCTCGGCCAGGGCGCCTTCGGCGGCCAGGGCTTCGGCCTCGGCAGCCAGCGCGTCGCTGTGGGCGAGCTCGCCGGCCTGGACGCGGCGGCCAACGTCGGTGGCGATGTCGCGCAGATAGCCGAGCTGGGCTTGCGCCACCGCCGCCTCGGCCTGCAGGCCGGCCACCGCCCAGGCGGCTTCGCGCACTTCGCCGGCCAGCTGCAGCCGGCTGGCGCCTTCGTCCGCTTCCGCCAGGGTGGCGGCGGAGGCGGCCGCCGCCTGGCGCGCGGCGCGCTGGCCGGGCAGCCACAGCGGCAGGGCGAGGCCGACTTCGTTTTCGAGCGCACCGGTGTCCTTGTGCCAGCGGTCGCTGCGGTGGTTCAGTTCAAGGGCCGGCGGCGCCGGCAGCAGGCTGTCGGCCGCCAGCCGGGCGGCGGCCGCACGCTCGCGCGCTGCCGCCGCCTCGGTGCCTGCTTGGGTGCGCTGCCAGGCGGCGTCGAGCGCCTGGGCCAGCCCGTGATGGGCCAGCCCGCTATGGGCCAGCCCGCCATGGGCCACGGGAGCCATGGGCGCGGCGGTGGGGGTCTGCGCCTGGGCGGCGCAGCACAACATGCTTCCCGCGAGTGCGCAGGAAGTCATCCAGAGTCTGGTTCTCAAGAGAGTCTCGCCGTGTAGGGGCGCGGCGCGGGACGAAACGCCCTGCGGCCGGCCACCGTTGATCCGCCCCGCGGCGGCCAGCGCCGGCGGGGATGGGGGGATCAGGCGGCGAGGCGGGGAGGTCGCTTGAAGCGTTCCAGGAAGGGGATGGGCGGCTCGGCGGCGGCGGCCACCTGCAGCGAGGCGCGCGGCAGGCCGGGCAGCACGATCAGCCCGGCCGGCAGCAGCGCGGCGGCGTAGAGCGCGCCGTCGGCATTCACATGCTTGAGGGAGCTGGGCGAGTCGTCCTGGTGGAAGTGGCCGTGATCGCCGGCGTGCTGATGTGTGTGGTGGTGATGGGCGCTGCCCTGCCAGTGCAGCAGCGCATGCAGGGCCTGCTCGCCGACGCCGGTGGCGGCCCACGCGCCCTGCACCACGACAGCGTGGCAGAGCACGGAAGCAAGCATCAGCAGGAGGAGCAGGCGCTGGGTCATGAAGACCATTATGGAAGCGGCGCAGCAGAATCTGTTGCGTTCGCCGCCCGCCGACCGCAATTTCGTTCCAAAGATGGGGGGCGCAGCAGCGTCAACTACCGTCGATGACAGCGTTCTGCCGCAGGAAACGCCCCGGCGGCAGCGTTTTATGCCGCGGCAGACCATGCTGCCGCGGCACCGTTCCGGTATTACCGCAGCCGCCTCACTTGAGGTAGGAACGCAGCACGCCGACCACCCGGTCCAGGTCGGCCTCGCGCTCTGCGGGGCTCTGCCCTTCGGCGCCCAGGTGCTCGCGCAGGTGGCCGTCCAGCACTTCCATCATCAGGCCATTCACCGCGCCGCGGATGGCGGCGATCTGCTGCAGCACCGCGCCGCACTCCTGCTCCTGCTCCAGCGCCCGCTCCAGCGCGTCCGCCTGCCCGCGGATGCGGCGCACCCGGGTGAGCAGCGCTTTCTTGCCCTTGATCGTATGTGCCATGCGGCGTCCTCAACGCGGTACCCGGCAAAGCCCGGCACGGTAGCAAATCCGGCGTCTGAATGGGCTGGCCGGCGGGGCAGGAACGGCCGGCGCGCAGCGCGGAATCGGCGGCAGACACGAAACCGCAGCAGGCCGGGGCCGGACTCCGGGAGCATGCCGGGTTTGACCCTCCATATACTGGGGGGCAGTATACCCGGAACCCTCAGGAGCCCCGCGATGACCCCCACCCTCCCCGCCGCCGAGCGCTGGCGGCACAGCCACGTCTTCGACGCAGGCAATCCGCTGGCCGAGCGCAACACCCGCTACGCGGTGCTGCTCACCGCCGCCGCCATGGTGGCGGAGATCATCGGCGGCTGGCTGTTCAACTCGATGGCGCTGCTGGCCGACGGCTGGCACATGAGCTCCCACGCGCTGGCGCTGGGCCTGTCGCTGCTGGCCTACGCCGCCGCCCGCCGCTACGCCCGCGACCCGCGCTTCGCCTTCGGCACCTGGAAGATCGAGGTGCTGGGCGGCTACACCAGCGCCATCCTGCTGGCCGGCGTGGCGCTGGCCATGCTGTGGCAGTCCGGCGCGCGCCTGCTGGCGCCGGTGCCCATCCATTACGACCAGGCCATCGCCATCGCGGCGGCCGGCCTGCTGGTGAATCTCGCCTGCGCCTGGCTGCTGCGCGACGACCATCAGCATCATCATCACGGCCATGAGCACGGCCACGGCCACGAACACGATCGCGGCCATGCGCACCATCACGACCTCAACCTGCGCGCAGCCTACTTGCATGTGATCGCCGACGCCGCCACCTCGGTGCTGGCCATCCTCGCCCTGCTGGGCGGCAAGTTGTGGGGCGCCGCCTGGCTGGACCCGGCGATGGGCATCGCCGGCGCCATCCTGGTCGCCGTGTGGGCCTGGGGCCTGCTGCGCGACAGCGGCCGCGCGCTGCTGGATGCCGAGATGGACGCGCCGGTGGTGGCCGAAGTCCGCGCCGCCGTCGCCGCCCTGCCCGAACCGGCGCAGATCAGCGACCTGCACGTCTGGCGCGTGGGCCGCGGCAAATACGCCTGCATCCTCGCCGTCGCCTCCGCCGCACCGCTACTGCCGGAAATGCTGAAGGCGCGGCTGGAAGAGCACGAGGAACTGGTGCATGTGACGGTGGAGGTGAATCCATGGTGAGGCGAGCTCCAGCCACAAAGAAGTGGCCCTTCTGAGCAGACCGTAAAAAGACTATATTCAGCCCATTCCACTGTCGGGCCATCACCATGCGCTATTCCTCCCAGGTCAAACCCATCAGCTATCTCAAGGCCAATGCGGCGGAAGTGCTGAGCCAGCTCGCCGAGCGACGCGAGCCGCTGGTCATCACCCAGAACGGCGAGGCCAAGGCAGTGCTGCAGGATGTCGCCTCCTACGAACAGACGCAGGAGACGCTGGCTTTGCTGAAGATCCTGGCACTGGGCAACCAGGAAGTGGCCGCCGACAAGCTCAAGCCGGCCTCGGAGGTCATCGCGCGCCTGCGCGCCAGACGGGCAAACCCCTGATGCCCGGCTCGCCGCCCCGCTTCGAGGTGCTGTTCACCACCGGCGCGGAGCAGGACCTGGAAGCGATCCACGACTACATCGCCGAATTCGACTGCCCGGCCAATGCGGACCGCGTACTGGATCAGTTGCTGGAGGTTGTGGATGGCCTTGCCCACTTCCCCGAGCGCGGCAGCTACCCGGGAGAATTAACCGCGCTGGGCATCAAGGAATACCGCCAGACCGCCTTCAAGCCCTACCGGGTGATCTACCGCGTCAGCGGCGATCAGGTGCTCATCTACCTGATCGCCGACAGCCGGCGCGACATGCAGGCGCTGCTGGCGCGCAGGCTGCTGGGCGCCTGAGGGCCGGCAGCCGCTCAGGCGGCAAACGGATCGACCAGCTGCAGTCCGGGAATGCGGCGGAAATCGTCGATGTTCCGAGTCATCAGCGGCAAGCCTTCGACCAGCGCGCTGGCGCCGATGATGGCGTCAGGCAGCTTGATGCCAAGCTCGAAGCGCAGCGCGATCACCCGGTCGACCACGACAGAGGTCAATGCAATTTCGTCCAGGTGATCGAGCAACAGCGCTGCCTGCTGCCGGCTTTACGGCGTGTGACCACGCCAACCGAGGATTTCCATGCGGGTGATGACCGAGTAGCTGGCCGGCGCGCGATGGCGCTCTCGATGCGCTGGAGCACCGCCGGGGCAACGTTCTGATCCAGGAAGTAGATCAGCAGATTGGTACGAGCACACAGGGCATCATGTGCGCTCGCCGAAGCCGTCCCTGTCCTCCCATTCGCCACGCATGCGCGCAAGCTCGGCATCGACTTCCGCCGCCGTCATCCGCTGCGGCCAGGAGCCGCGAGCAGTAGCGATGGCCTGCTCAAGGCCGCTGTGATCACGCCGCCTGTGCTCGGCCGCCAGGGCATCGACGAGTTGCAGCACCGCGGCACGCTGCGCGGTGGATAGCGACTCCAGCTTGTGGATCAGTTCGGCATGTCCCATTGCAGCGCTCCCGCAAGACTCGCCGGCCAGAGTAGGAGGCGCTCAGACTGCCGGCAAGCCGGACTGCCCGCCGCCCCTCACCCCAGGCTGCCCTGGCACAGATACTTCATCTGCGTGTAGTCCTCCAGCCCCTGGCGCGAGCCTTCGCGGCCGTAGCCGGATTCCTTGATGCCGCCGAAGGGGGCGACCTCAGCGGCCAGGGCGCCTTCGTTGATGCCGACCAGGCCGGTTTCCAGCAGGCCGGCGACGCGCCAGGCGCGGGCCATGTCGCGGCTGTAGAAGTAGGCGGCGAGGCCGAAGGGGGTGTCGTTGGCGGCGGCGAGAACTTCGGCTTCGTCGTCGAAGCGGCTGATGGGCACCAGCGGGCCGAAGGTTTCCTCGCGGCTGCAGCACATGGCGGCGGTGACGCCGGTGAGCAGCGTGGGCGCGTAGTAGTTGGGACCGAGCGCCGGCAGGCGTTCGCCGCCAACCACCACGCGGGCGCCGTGGGCGAGCGCGTCCTCGACGTGGCGGGCGATCTTGTCCACCGCGCGGGCGTTGATCATCGGCCCGATCTCGCTGTCGGCGCGGCTGGCGGGGCCGACCTTGAGGGCGGCCACCTTCTCCGCCAGGCGGGCGACGAAGTCCTCATGCACCGCGCGGTGCACGAACACCCGGTTGGGGCAGACGCAGGTCTGGCCGCCGTTGCGGAACTTGGCCGCCATCAGGCCGGCGACGGCGGCGTCCAGGTCGGCATCCTCGAACACGATGAAGGGCGCGTTGCCGCCCAGCTCCATGGACACGCGCTTCAGCGTCGCCGCCGATTCGCGGGCGAGGTGCTTGCCCACCGGGGTGGAGCCGGTGAAGGTGAGCTTGCGCACCCGGCCGTCGGCCAGCCAGACGTCCACCACTTCGGCGGCGCGCTCGCGCGCGGCGGTGACCATGTTGAGCACGCCAGCCGGGAAGCCGGCTTCCTGGGCGAGGCGGACGAGCGCCAGCGAGGTCAGCGGCGTGTCTTCCGCCGGCTTGGCCACCACGGTGCAGCCGGCGGCCAGCGCCGGCGCGATCTTGCGGGTGATCATGGCCGCCGGGAAATTCCACGGCGTGATCGCCGCGACCACGCCCACCGGCTCGCGCACCATCATCATCCGGCGGCCGGGCGCCGGCGCCGGGATGACGTCGCCGTACAGCCGCGGCGCTTCCTCGGCGAACCATTCGACATAGCTGGCGGAATACACCACCTCGCCACGCGCTTCGGCCAGCGGCTTGCCCTGCTCGCGCGAGATCAGGCGGGCGAGGTCCTCCCGGTTGTCGAGGATGAGCGCATGCCAGCGCTTGAGGAACTGGGCGCGCTCGCGGCCGGTGAAGGCGCGCCAGGCGGGGAAGGCGGCGTGGGCGGCCTCCACCGCCGCGGCGGCATCGGCGGCGGTACTGTCGGGCACGCGGGCGAAGGGCATGCCGGTGGCCGGGTCCTGCACCGCCAGCCAGCGCTCGTCGGCGCCGGCGCGCCATTGCTGGTCGATGAAGTTGTGCTGGCGCAGCAGTTCGCTGCGGACGAGGCTGAGGGCGGACATGGCGGCACTCCTGCGCCGGGGGCCGGCGCGATCGAAAATCAGGGCTGAAGGAAGGGCGAAAGCGCCGGCGGCGGCGCGCAGCTCAAGCACGGGCGGCCGGTACTTCGGCGCGGTGGCAGAGGATTTCGCCGCCGCCGGGCAGGCTGCGGCGCGGCGGCGGCAGGCTGTCGCAGACGCCGGCCAGGCGCACCGGGCAGCGGTCCAGGAACACGCAGCAGCCGGCGGCGCGCGCGCCGGCGGGCTGCTGCGCCTCGCGGGCGGCGGTTTCGTCCAGCCAGCCCAGGCGCAGCTCCGGCACCGAGCGGGCGAGCAGGTCGAAGTAGGGATGGCGGGCGGCGGAGCCGGTCGCCATCCCTTCCGCCACGCCGGCGCGCTCGCGCGGCACGCTCTCCACCTTGCGCCCGGCGTACAGCACTACCACCTCGTCGCACACCGCGCGCACGGTGTTGAGGTCGTGGCTGATGAAGAGGTAGGACAGGCCCAGTTCGCGCCGCAGCTCGGCCATCAGGTCCAGCACCGCGGCGCCGACCACGGTGTCCAGCGCCGAGGTGACCTCGTCGGCGAGGATGAGATCCGGCTCGGCGGCCAGCGCGCGGGCGAGGTTGATGCGCTGCTTCTGCCCGCCGGAGAGGCCGCCCGGCAGCCGGCCGGCGACCGCCGAGGGCAGCTGCACCAGGTCCAGCAGCCTGGCGATGCGCGCCTGCAGCGCGGCGCCGGAGAGGCCGTGGTAGAGCTGCAGCGGCCGCGCCAGGATGCGCTCCACCGTGTGCGCCGGGTTGAGCGCGGTGTCGGCGATCTGGAACACGATCTGGATGCGGCGCAGCTGGTCCTTGCTGCGCCGGGCCAGCGTGGGCGGCAGCAGCGCGCCATCCAGCAGCACCTCGCCACGCGCCGGCGCCACCAGGCCGGCGACCACGCGCGCCAGCGTGGTCTTGCCGGAGCCAGATTCGCCGATCACGCCGATGGCCTGGCCGCGGCGCACGGTGAGGTCGATGTCCGCCAGGATGGGCACCGCCGGCATGCCGTCGGCGCCGCGCGGGCCGTAGCCGGCGGCCAGGCCGCGCACGCTGAGCAGCGGCGTGGCGGTGGCGTCCGCCGCCGGGCCGCCCGCGCGCGGCGCCGGATGGGCGGCGGCGAGCAGGCTGCGGGTGTAGTCGTCCGCCGGCGCCTCGATGATCTGGCGGGTGTCGCCCAGCTCGCGCGCGGCGCCGTGGCGCAGCACCAGGATGCGGTCGGCCATCTGCGCCACCACCGCGAGGTCGTGGGTGACGTAGACCGCGCTGGTGCCGCGCTCGCGCACCACGCGGCGGAAGGCGCGCAGCACCTCGATCTGGGTGGTCACGTCCAGCGCGGTGGTGGGTTCGTCCAGGATGACCAGCGCCGGGTCCGAGATCAGCGCCATCGCCGCCATCAGCCGCTGCAGCTGGCCGCCGGAAACCTGGTGCGGGTAGCGCTGGCCTATGCTGTCCGGCCTGGGCAGGGCCAGCTCGCGGAACAGCGCCACCGCGCGGCGCTCGGCCTCGTCGCGCGACATCAGGCGGTGGATCAGCGCCGGCTCCACCACCTGGTCCATGAGGGTGCGCGAGGGGTTGAAGGAGGCCGCCGCGCTCTGGGCGATGTAGGCCACCGTGCGGCCGCGCAGGCGGCGCTGGGCGGCGGCGTCCAGGCCCAGCACGTCGATGTCGCCGATGCGCACGCTGCCGCCGACGATGCGGCAGCCCTGGCGGGCGTAACCCATCAGCGCCAGCGCGGTGGTGGTCTTGCCGGAACCGGATTCGCCGATCAGCGCCAGCACCTCGCCGGGGGCGATGTCGAAATCCAGCCCATGGACGATGGTGTGCTCGCCGCTGGCGCCCTTGGCCGCGATGCGCAGGCCGCGCACCGCCACCGCGGCGCCCTGGCCCGGCGCGGCCTGCGCGGGAGCGGAAGATGGCGGCGCGGCACTCATCGCTCACCCCTTCCCGGCAGGTTGTCGATGAGCAGGTTCACCGCGATGGTGAGGCTGGCGATGGCCAGCGCCGGCACGATCACCGCCGGCGCGCCCTCCGGCAGGCCGCCCAGGTTCTCCCGCACCAGCGAGCCCCAGTCCGCCTCCGGCGGCTGCACCCCCAGGCCGAGGAAGGACAGGCCGGCGAGCAGCAGCACCACGTAGACGAAGCGCAGGCCGAGGTCGGCCAGCATGGGGCCGAGCATGTTGGGCAGGATCTCGTGGCGCATGATGTAGAGCTCGCCCTCGCCGCGGCTGCGCGCCACCGCCACGTAGTCCATGGCGTTGATGTTCACCGCCAGCGAGCGGGCGATGCGGAATACGCCGGGCACGTAGATCAATGCCGCGGTCAGCGCCAGCAGCGTCACCGAGGAGCCGAAGGCAGCCACCATGATGAGGGCGAAGAGCTTGCTGGGGATGGAGATCAGCGTATCCATCAGGCGGCTCAGGGTGCCGTCCGCCCAGCCGCCGCGCACCGCCGCCAGCAGCGCCAGCGCGGTGCCGCCGGCGCTGGCCAGCAGGGTGGCGACGATGGCCACGCCCACGGTGTAGCCGGCGCCCAGCACCAGGCGGGCGAGGATGTCGCGGCCGAGGTAGTCGGTGCCCAGCGGGTGGGCGGCGCCGAGGCGGCCGAACACCTCGTCGGCGCCGGGCGCGTTGGCCTCGGGCGACAGCAGCCAGGGGCCGAAGAGGGCGGTGGCCAGCCAGAACAGGATCACCGCCAGGCCGAGCAGGCCCGGCAGCGGCAGCCGTGGCAGCCGGCGCCGGGGCGGCTCGGCCGGCAGCGCCGGCGCGGGGGCAGAGGAAGCGGGCATGGGCTGGTCGCTCATCGGTGGCGCAGCTTGGGGTTAGAGACGATGCCGAGCACGTCGGCCACGGTGACCAGCAGCAGGTAGGCGGCGCAGAACAGCATGGCGCAGGTCTGCACCAGCGGCATGTCGCGCTGGGTCACGCCGTCCACCATCAGCTTGGCGACGCCGGGGTAGTTGAAGATGGTCTCGACGATGATGACGCCGCCCAGCAGGTAGGACAGCGACAGCGCCACCGCATTGGCGATGGGCCCGAGCGCGTTCGGCAGCGCGTGGCGCAGCACCATGCGCAGCGGCGAGGCGCCCTTCAGCCGCAGCATCTCGATGTAGGGCGCGCGCAGCTGGTCCACCACCGCGGCGCGGGTCATGCGCAGCATCTGCGAGATGATCACGCAGCACAGGCTGAACACCGGCAGCGCGTAGGCACGCGCCAGCTCGGCGAGCTCGGCGTCCGGCCCGGTGTAGGCCAGCGCCGGCAGCCAGCGCAGTTGCACCGCGAACAGCAGCACCGCCAGCGTGGCGATGAGGAATTCCGGCACCGACACCACCGCCACCGCGCCCATGCTGACGGCACGGTCGAAGCGGGAGCCGCGCCACATCGCCGCGGCGATGCCCAGGCCCAGCGCCAGCGGCACCGAGATGGCGGCGGTGAGGCCGGCGAGCAGCAGCGAGTTGGGCAGGCGGCTGGCGATGAGCTGGCCGACCAGCGCGCCGCTCACCACCGAGCGGCCGGGGTCGCCGCCGGCCATGCCGGCCAGCCAGTCGCCGTAGCGCAGCAGCGCCGGGCGGTCCAGGCCCATCTCGTGGCGCAGCGCCGCCAGGGTTTCGGCAGTGGCTTCCAGGCCCAGCTTTTCCTCCGCGGCGTCGCCCGGCAGCAGCGCGGTGATGGCGAACACCACCGCCGACACCAGCAGCAGCGACACCAGCGCGAGGCCGATGCGGGCGGCGATCAGGCGGAGTACAAGTGCGTTCATGGCCTCAGCCCTCCAGCCACACGTTTTCGGCGAAGGAGTAGCCCATCAGCCCGCCCAGCGGGATCTGCGACAAGCCCTTCACCCGGCTGCTGAGGCCGTCGATGGAGGCGATGAACAGCGGGATGCCGCTGCCGCATTCGTCGTGCACCAGCGCCTGCATGTCGGCGTAGAGGGCGCGGCGGCGATTTTCGTCCAGCTCGGAGCGGGCGGCCACCAGCAGCTGGTCGAAGCGCAGGTTCTTCCAGCCGGTGGCGTTCCACGCCGAAGTGGACTGGTAGAACTGGGTGAATACCGCGTCCGCGCTGGCGCGCGGGTTGATGTTGCCGAAGGACAGCGGGTGCTTCATCCAGTGGTTGGACCAGTAGCCGTCCACCGGCATGCGCTTCACCTCCAGTTCGAGGCCGACGCGGGCGGCGGCATACTGCAACACCAGCGCGATCTCCACCGAATAGGTGGCGGCGGGCGAGGCCACGATGGGCAGCCGCGCGCCTGCCATCCCGGCCTTGCGCAGGTGGAAGCGGGCACGCTCCGGATCGTAGGGGCGCTGCGGCAGGCCGGGGGCGTAGAAGGTGTGGGTCGGGTCTATCGGCTGGTCGTTGCCGACCATGGCGTGGCCCTGGGCGATGACCTTCATCATCAGCTCGCGGTCCATCAGGTACTTCAGCGCCAGCACGAAATCCGGGTTGGCGCCGGGGCCGCGGTCCTGCCGCATCACCAGGTCGCTGTACTGGCCGGACTGGGTGGTCATGAACGTGAACCCCGGTGTCGCGGCGATGCGCAGCGCCGAGCGCGGATTCACCGCGCTGACGAGGTCGATGTCGCCGGACAGCAGCGCATTCACCCGTGCCACTTCGTCGACGATGCCGACGCATTCGATGGTGTCCACATACGGCCGGCCCGGCTTCCAGTAGCCCGGATTGCGCACCGCAATGGAGCGCACGCCGGGGCGGAACTCCTGGCAGCGGTAGGGGCCGGTACCGTTGGCGAGGCGGAAGTCGGTGGTGCCGTCGGCGACGATGTGGAAGTGGAAGGTGCCCATCAGCACCGGCAGGTCGGCATTCGGCGCCTTGAGGCGGACCTTCACCGCCTGCGGACCGTCGGCGGCGACGCTGTCGATCTGGGCGGCGATGGCGTTGGCCTTGGAGCCGACCGCCGGGTCCTTGTGGCGCATCAGCGAATACACCACGTCGGCCGGCGTCAGCGGCTTGCCGTCGTGGAAGTGCACGCCGCGGCGCAGGCGGAAGGTCCATTCCTGCGCGTCGTCGCTGGCGAAGGATTCGGCCAGCGCCGGCAGCGGGTTCAGGTGGGCGTCCAGCTCGGTCAGCCCGTTGTAGAACATCTTGCCGCGGATGTAATCGGTCTGGTTCGACTGCCTGGCCGGGTCCAGGGTGTCGGTGATCGCCGCGGCGGCGGCGGCCACCCGCAGGTAGCCGCCCTGCCGCGGCTGTGGCGCCGCCACCGCGGCGAGGCCGGAGAAGGCGGGGGCGGCAAGGCCGAGGCCGGGCAGCGCACAGCCGCCGGCCAGCAGCCGGCCCAGCGCGGCGCGGCGGCTCAGGCCGGGCGTGGCAGGAGCGGCGGCGTCGCCTTGGCGCGACGACGAAGGGGTGGGGAAAGACACGGCGGCGGCCTCGGGCGTCAGGACAGCTTGTCTTTCATGCGGTAGTAGAAGCCCACCGCCGGCAGGAACCAGGGCGGCCCGAAGTGGCCGGGTATCGCCGGCCACGGCAGGTCGCGCCAGGGATTGGCGGCGGCGTCGCCCTCCATCACCCGGGCCATGATGCGGCCCATGTGCACCGACATCTGGGTGCCGTGGCCGCTGTAGCCCAGGGAGTAGAACAGGCCGTCGCGCTCGCCGGCGTGCGGCAGGCGGTCACGGCTCATGTCCACCAGCCCGCCCCAGCAGTAGTCCAAACGCACGCCCGCCAGTTGCGGGAAGGTGCGCGCCAGCGCCTCGCGCAGGATCTCGCCGCTCTTGGCGTCCGACTGCGGGCTGGAGACGGCGAAGCGGGCGCGGCCGCCGAACACCAGCCGGTTGTCCGGGGTGAGGCGGTAGTAGTTGTGGATGTTCTCGGTGGTCGTATAAGTGCGCCGGCGCGGCAGCAGCAACTCCGCCTGGCGCGCCTCCAGCGGCGCGGTGACGACCAGGAAGCTGCCCACCGGCACGATGCGCCGCCGCCACCAGCCGAAGCTGCCGAAGCCACCGTGGCGGGTGGCGCCAGTGCACACCAGCACCTTGTCCGCCTCCACCTTGCCGGCGCCGGTATGCACCGTGTAGGCGTGGGGGCCGGCGCTGCGCTTGCGCTCCAGCCGCTGCACGGTGGTGCCGGTGTGGATGCGCGCGCCCTGCCGCTGCGCCGCCTCGGCCAGGCCGTGGGCGAAGCGGCCCATGTGCATCTGCGCGCTCTTCTTCATCAGCAGGCCGCCACAGTAGCGGCCGCTGGCGACTTCAGCGGCGACGCCGGCGGCGTCCAGCAGTTCGACGTCCGGGTCCACCTCTTTCTGCAGCCGCTCGAAACCGCGGGCGATGAAGTCGTAGTGGGCCGGCCGCACCGCCAGCTTGAGCTTGCCGTTGCGGGCGAAGTCGCAATCCAGCCCTTCTTCCTCGACCACGGCGGCGACGCTGTCCACCGCCGCGTCGTAGGCGCGGTACCAGGCCTGGGCCTTGTCGCGCCCGACCTTGTCGGCCAGGGTGGCGTAATCCACCGCCAGGCCGTTGTTCACATGGCCGCCATTGCGGCCGGAGGCTTCACTCGCCACCGCACCCGCTTCCAGCACCACCACCGAGGCGCCGCGCCTGGCCAGGGCCAGCGCGGCGGAGAGGCCGGTGAAGCCGCCGCCGACGATGGCGACGTCGGCCCGCCCCGGCAGGGGCGTGTCTGCGCCGGTGAAGACCGGCGCGCTGTCCGTCCAGTAGGACTCGAGTTTCATTGCGACCTGCCTCGGTGGGAAGTCGGGCTGCGGTGGATCGGATCGATGGAAGAGGCTCAGAGGCCGACCAGCGCCGGCAGGCCGCCGATGTCCTTGATCTCGGTGTAGTTGTAGGCGGCGCAGGCGGGGTCGTGGCCGCGGTTCACGAACACCTTGTTCTTGATGCCGAGGTCATCGGCGGACATGAGGTCGTAGCGCAGACTGGAGGAGACGTGGAGGATGTCTTCCGGGCCGCAGCCGAGCTGGTCCAGCATGTATTCGAAGGCCTGCAGCCGGGGCTTGTAGGCCTGCGCCTGTTCGGCGGTGTAGACGGCGTGGAAGGGCGCGCCCAGCTTTTCGACGTTGGTCATGATCTGTTCATTGGCGGCGTTCGACAGGATCACCAGCGGGATTTCCTTGGCGATGCGGGCGAGCGGTTCCGGCACGTCCGGGTTGGGGCCCCAGGTCGGCACCAGGTCGTAGTACTTCTGGCCTTCCTCTTCGAGGTACTTCACGCCGTGGCGCTTGCAGGTGCGCTCCAGCGCGCTCTTCAGGATGTCCACGTAGGGCTTCCAGTCGCCCATCACTTCATCCAGGCGGTAGGCGTTGAAGTCGTGCACGAAGCGTTCCAGCTGTTCCGGCGGCAGGCGGTCGGCGTACATGGCGCGGGCGGTGTCGCCCATGCGGAAGCGGATCAGGGTGCCGTAGCAGTCGAAAGTGATGTACTTGGGGCGGAAGGTCATGGCGGGATTTCCTGTGGGCTGCAGAGGCCGGCAGCAGCTTGTGCGGTAGCCGGCAGGGGTTGTCATGGCAAATCCATTAGAGCATGTGGGTCAGCGCTGAATGTCGCGTATGGAGCGGGTGGCAAGGCGCAAACCGTTCTTTTGCCGGGGCGGCACGAAATGCTGTGCGGCCCGCTTTCCGGCGCACCGAATCAGGGCAGGGCGATGTCCATGAGCACGCTTTTGAAGCGCAGATTGGCCTCCACCGCCTGGCGGCCGAGGTCCTTGCCGATACCCGATTGGTGATAGCCGCCGGTGGGGATGACGAAGTCGGCGGAGCGGCCGTAGCGGTTCACCCACACGGTGCCGGCCTCCAGCTTGCGCACCGCGCGCATGGCGCGGCCGATGTCGGCGGTATGGACGCCGGCGGCGAGGCCGTAGCTCTCGTGCGCAGCCAGCGCCAGGCCCTCTTCCTCGTCGTCGAAGGTCTGCACGGTGAGCACCGGGCCGAAGATTTCCTCGCGCACCGCCGGGTTGGCGCCATCTACGCCTTCGATCAGCGTCGGCAGGTAGTAGGCGCCGCCGCAGCCGCCATCGACGATGCGGCCGCCGCAGCGCACGCTGCCGCCGGCGGCCTCGGCGCGCTCGACGATGCCGTCGATGCGGTCCGCCTGCGGGCGGGAGATGATGGGCGGCAGGGTGGCATCCTCGTCCCAGGTGGCGCCGGGGCGGTGGGCGGCGAACAGGGCCTGGATGCGCTCCACCAGCACGCCGGCCACCCGGCGCTGCACGATGAGGCGCGAGCCGGCGACGCAGACCTGGCCGGCGTTGCCGGTGATGGCGCCGGCGATGGTGGCGGCCACCTTGTCCAGGTCGCGGGCGTCATCGAACACCAGCTGCGGGCTCTTGCCGCCCAGCTCCAGCGTCACCGGCTTGGGGCCGTGCAGCGCGCAGGCGGACATGATGGCGGCGCCGGTGCGGGTGGAGCCGGTGAAGGTCATCTTGGAGATCAGCGGATGGCGGGTGATGGCGTCGCCGGTCGTGCGCCCGTCGCCCTGCACGATGTTGAAGATGCCCGCCGGCACGCCGGCCTGCACCGCCAGCTCGGCCAGCCGCAGGCAGCTGAAGGGCGTCAGCTCCGAGGGCTTGAGCAGCACCGCGTTGCCGGCGGCCAGCGCCGCGCCCACCTTCCAGGAGACCATCACCAGCGGGAAATTCCACGGCGTGATGGCGCCGATGAGGCCGTAGGGCTCGGCCACCACCATGCCGAAGTTGTCATGCCGGGTGGCGGCCACCTCGCCGCCCAGCTTGTCGGCATATTCGGCGAAGAAGCGCAGGCCCTCGGCGGTGAAGGGCACGTCCCAGGCGATGGCGTCGCGCACCGGCCGGGTGGAACCCAGCGCTTCGAGCACGCCCAGGCGCGGCGCGTCCGCTTCCACCAGGTCGGCCCAGCGCCGCAGCACGCGGGCGCGGTCGCGCGGCGCGCAGCGCGCCCAGTCGCTGTTCTTCCAGGTGCGCCAGGCATTTTCTGCTGCGGCATCCACCAGCGCCTCGCCGGCCAGCGGCAGTTCCGCATAGACCTTGCCGTCGGACGGACGCGCCACCGCAATCCCGGCGCCGGCCTGGGATTGCAGCGTGCCGCCAATGAAATGGCCGTTGGCAACCTGTATCTGTTCGGGATCGAAAATCGGCATCGCGCCACCTCGCTGTCTGATGACGGGGATGCTAGCGGCGGTGCTGCGGCATTTGCTGCGGTAGTCCCGGCGCTGGCGGCAGCTTGCTGCATGCGCGGGCGGCGCGGCGAACGATGATGCTTAATCCACGCCCCCGGGCCGCAACGGCAAGATTGTCCTAGCGACGGCGCGGCACGGTTGCGATGATCGGGGCCGACCTCGAAGAAATATGCTGGAGAGAACCTTGACTGGAGAGGAGTGCAGCCTGGGCGTGAGCGCCGATGGCGTCAGCCTGCGGCCAATGGCGACGGCCGACCTGGAAGCCGCCCACGGCCTGTCGGTGAAAGTGCGCTGGCCGCACCGGCTGGAAGACTGGCGCTATGTCGCCGGCCTGGGCGCCGGGCTGGTGGCCGAGCGCGACGGCCAAGTGGTGGGCACCGCGCTGGGCTGGAACTGGAGCGAGCGCCACGCCACGCTGGGCATGGTCATCGTCGCCCCGCAGGTGCAAGGCAGGCGCATCGGCCAGCGCCTGATGCAGGGCCTGCTCGCCGCCGCCGGCGAGCGCGCGGTGCTGCTGCACGCCACCGCCGAGGGCCGCGGCCTGTACGAGCGCCTGGGCTTCGCCACCGTCGGCGAGATCCGCCAGCACCAGGGCCTGGCGCGCCAGGCGCCGCTGGTGATGCCGGACGCCGGCGAACGCCTGCGCCCCTTCGGCCGCGGCGACACCGAACGCCTGATCGAGCTGGACGCAGCTTCCGCCGGCATGCCGCGCCGCGAGGCCATCCTGGCGCTGCTGGACAACGCCGAGACGGTGGTGCTGGACCGCGATGGCGAAGCGGTGGGCTTCTCCATCCTGCGCCGCTTCGGCCGCGGCCGCGCCATCGGCCCGGTGGTGGCGCCCAGCCTGCGCGGCGCGCAGGCGCTGATCGCCCACTGGTGCAATCTGTATACCCGCAAGTTCCTGCGCATCGACGTCGAAGCCGGCAGCGGCCTGATCGAATGGCTGGAAGGGCTGGGCCTGCGCCGCGTCGGCATGGTGGCCATCATGGCGCGCGGCGAAATGCCGGTACGCGGCCCGGAAGCCGGCCAGTACGCGCTGCTCAACCAGGCGCTGGGCTGAGCAACGCCCGAAGAAGCAGACAGCGCGGCAAGCGTCAGGCGACTGATCCGGCGGAGGGGCCCTCGCCCCGAGGGTGTCGAAGGCCGGTGCGGGGAAGGGATGCCGGGCCCTGAGCGCAGCCAGCGCCGGAATCCGGCCCGGCGCACCCGCAGGACCGCCCCCCGCAGCGGAAAATCGTGGCAGGCCACCCCGGATCGCAATACCGGCGCTTAAGCCTTCTGGCGCCTTGCGCCCCACCGCAACGCTTCCCCCGGAGCCACCGACATGGCCTTTCTCTACAAGGGCGACAACGCCGCCGCCTGGGCGCAGGAGTTCGCCGCCAGGGCGCCCGAAATCCCCTTCCACCTGTGGCCGGCGGCCGGCGAGGCGGCGGACTTCGATCCCGCCGCGGTGCGCTTTCTCGCCATCTGGCAGCCGCCGGCGGACATTCCCGCCCGCTTTCCCAAGCTGGAAATCCTGTTCTCGGTCGGTGCCGGCGTGGACCAGTTCGACCTCGCCAAACTGCCGCCCACGCTGCCGCTGGTGCGCATGGTGGAGCCGGGCCTCATCGACGGCATGGTGGAGTACGTCTGCTTCGCGGTGCTGGGCCTGCACCGCGACATGCCGCACTACCTGAGCGCCCGCGAATGGCGGCCGCTGCCGGTGAAGACGGCGGCGCAGCGCCGCGTCGGCGTGCTCGGCCTGGGCGAACTGGGTCGCGCCGTGCTGACCCGGCTCGCCACCTTCGGCTTCGACTGCGCCGGCTGGAGCCGCTCCCGCCACGAACTGCCGGGCGTGCGCTGCCATGCCGGCGCGGACGAACTGCCGGCCTTCCTCGCCGGTTGCGACATCCTGGTCTGCCTGCTGCCGCTCACCGCCGCCACCCGCGGCATGCTGGACGCGCAGCTGTTCGCCGCGCTGCCAGCCGGCGCCGCGCTGGTGAACGTCGGCCGCGGCGGCCACCTGGTGGAGAAGGATCTGCTGCAGGCCTTGGACGATGGCCATCTCTCCGCCGCCATCCTGGACGTCTGCGAGCCGGAACCGCTGCCCGCCGGGCACGCCTTCTGGCGCCATCCGCGCATCTGGCTCACCCCCCACATCGCCAGCGCCACCCAGCCGGCCAGCGCGGTGGAGGCGGTGCTGGAGAACCTGCGGCGGCATGCGCGCGGCGAGGCGCTGGTGGGGCTGGTGGATCGCAGCAAGGGTTATTGAGCCGCCGCGGCCACGGGCAGCTTGTGCCGTGCGATGACATTCGCAAGCGAGCCAGCTGCCAGGAGCTGCGTCCGGAACGCGCTTTTCCCCGCCCCGCCGCAGTCCGGCGTGCTGCCCGCCGGGCATCGCCCGCTTGCCGCCACCCGCCTGACTCCCAAGCCCCACAGGCCTTCCAGCCCCGCCACCGCAGGATATGCCGCCCTCCGCCGCACAACGGCACAGCCATGCGCGAGGCAGGGGCAAAGCCGCAGCACCCGCTGCGGGCTCGCGCCTAGACTGGTCGTCATCGATTGCAGCACCCGCCCCGGACAACAAGACCAGCCGCCCCGAAATCATGTCAGCCGAATCCCTGCTCGCCCTGGACCGCAACCATCTCATCCACCCCGTGGCCGCCTGGCGCGGCCATGAACAGCGCGGCGTGACCGTGCTGGAAACCGGCCATGACGGCGTCTGGCTGCGCGACAACACCGGCCACGAACTGCTGGATGCCTTCGCCGGCCTGTGGTGCGTGAACGTCGGCTACGGCCGCGACAGCGTGGTGGAGGCGGCGGCGGCGCAGATGCGCAAGCTGCCCTATGCCACCGGCTACTTCAGCTTCGGCAGCGAGCCGGCCATCCGCCTCGCCGCCAAGCTGGCCGAGCTCGCCCCCGGCACGCTCAACCACAGCTACCTCACGCTGGGTGGCTCGGAGGCGGTGGATGCCGCCATCCGCCTCATCGTCCAGTACTACAACGCCACCGGCCGGCCGCAGAAGAAGCATTTCATCGCCGTCGAACGCGGCTACCACGGCTCCTCCTCGGTGGGCTCCGGCCTCACCGCGCTGCCGGCCTTCCACCGCGGCTTCGACGTGCCGCTGCCCAACCAGCACTACATTCCTTCCACCTATCCCTACCGCAACCCGCTGGGCGGCGACGATGCCGCCATCATCGCCGAGTCGGTCGCGGCGCTGCGCGCCAAGGTGGCGGAGATCGGCGCCGACCAGGTGGCCGCCTTCTTCTGCGAGCCGGTGCAGGGTTCCGGTGGCGTGGTGGTGCCGCCCAAGGGCTGGCTGAAGGCGATGCGCGAAGCCTGCCGCGAGCTGGACATCCTGTTCGTCGCCGACGAGGTCATCACCGGCTTCGGCCGCACCGGCCCGATGTTCGCCTGCGAGGCCGAAGGCGTGGCGCCGGACCTGATGACGCTGGCCAAGGGCCTCACCTCCGGCTACGTGCCCATGGGCGCGCTGATGATGTCCGACGCGGTGTATGCCGCCATCGCCGACGGCACGCCGGCCGGCGTCACCGTCGGCCACGGCGCCACCTACTCCGGCCACCCGGTGGCCGCCGCGGTGGCGCTGGAGGTGATCCGCCTGTACGAGGAAGAAGGCATCCTCGCCAATGGCCAGGCGATGGAGCCGGTATTCGCCGCCGGCCTGCAGGCCATGCTGGACCACCCGCTGGTGGGCGACGTGCGCCACCGCGGCTTGCTGGGCGCCATCGAACTGGTGAGCGACAAGGCCGCCAAGCGCGCCTTCGACCCGGCGCTGGGCCTGGCCGACCGCCTGTTCCGGACCGGCTACCGCAACGGCCTCATCTTCCGCTCCTTCGGCGATCACATCCTCGGCTTCGCACCAGCCTTGTGCTTCGGCCCGGACCACTTCGAGCAGCTCTTCGCCCGCCTCAAACGCACGCTGGACGAGGTGCTGGACGCCGCCGACGTGCGCCGCGCCCTGGCCTGAGGATAAGCGGCATGCCTCTTGCTATTTCCTCTTGCAATTTTCTGCTGCGCGCCGGCCGGCCCCACGCCGGCCCGCCAGCCCTACTCCCGCAAGAGCAAGAGCCCCGCCCATGACTCCGCTGCCCAAACTCGACCGCCTGGACCTGCGCATACTCTGCCAGCTGCAACGCAACGGCCGCATCACCAATGTGGACCTGGCCGACGCCGTCGGCCTCTCGCCCAGCCCCTGCCTGATCCGGGTGAAGCGCCTGGAGCAGGCCGGCTACATCAGCGGCTACGGCGCCCAGGTGAAGCTGGACAAGCTGGGCGAGATGCTGACCGTCTTCACCGAGGTGACGCTGGCCGACCACCGCCGCGAAGACTTCGTGCGCTTCGAAACCGCCATCCGCGACATCGACGAGATCCTCGAATGCCATCTCGTCAGCGGCGGCTACGACTACCTGCTGAAGTTCATGACCCACGGCGTGAACCACTACCAGAGCATCATCGAGGGCCTGCTGGAACGCAGCATCGGCATCGAAAAGTATTTCAGCTACATCGTCATCAAGTCGCCTTTCATCAAGACCTACTACCCGATAGAGCGGCTGGTCGACTCCAGCAAGTAGGGCAGCCGCCAAACCCGTCGAATGCCATCCGCCACCGCCATTCCCGGCGGGCGCTTCGTCCGTCTCGGCGAAACCGCCCGTCGCGCCGTCCACCTCACCGTGGATGGCCGCCCCGTCACCGCCCTGGAGGGCGACACCCTGCTGGTCGCGGTGCTCGCCAACGGCGGCCACTTGCGCCACTCCGAGTTCGGCGACGGCGTACGTTCCGGCTTCTGCCTGATGGGCGCCTGCCAGGATTGCTGGGTGCGCGGCGCCGGCGGCGAACGCTGGCGCGCCTGCTCCACCCCGGTGGCCGAAGGCATGGCGGTGCTCACCCAACTGCCGGAGGCGACATGGCCGCGCCGCGACTGATCGTGGTCGGCGCCGGCCCGGCCGGCGTGCGCGCCGCCGAAGCCCTGGTGCAGGCCGGCCTGCGCCCCATCGTGATCGACGAAGGCCGGCGCGACGGCGGCCAGATCTACCGCCGCCAGCCGGACAACTTCAAGCGCCCCTACGCCCAGCTGTACGGCAGCGAGGCGGCCAAGGCCCAGGCCCTGCACCACGCCTTCGACACCCTCAAGCCGCGGCTGGACTACCGCCCGGAAACCCTGGCCTGGAACATCTCCGGCGGCGCCCTGCATGTGATCCGCGACGGCCGCGCCCAAGCCCTGCCCTATGACGCGCTGCTGATCTGCAGCGGCGCCACCGACCGCCTGCTGCCGCTGCCGGGCTGGCACCGCGCCGGCTGCTACAGCCTGGGCGCGGCGCAGATCGCGCTCAAGGCCCAGGCCTGCGCAATCGGCCGCCGCGTCGCCTTCGTCGGCACCGGGCCGCTGCTCTACCTCGTCGCCAGCCAGTACCTCAAGGCCGGCGCCAGCCTGGCCGCCGTCATCGACACCTCGCCGGCCGCGCCCGCCGCCGCCCTGCCCGGCCTGCTCGCCCGCCCGGCGCTGCTGCTGCGCGGGCTGGGCCTCATCGCCCGCCTGCGCCGCGCCGGCGTGCCGCTGCTGCGCGGCGCCACCCCGCTGCGGGTGGAAGGCGACGCCGACAACGGCGCCGACGCCCTGGTGGTGCGCGAGGCCGGCGGCCGCGAACGCCGCTTCAGCTGCGACGCCGTCGCCATGGGCTACCACCTGCGCGCCGAAACCCAGCTCGCCGACCTCGCCCGCTGCGATTTCCGCTTCGACGACGCCAGCCGCCAGTGGCTGCCCGCCATCGACGCGGACGGCCGCGCCAGCGCCAGCGGCGTCTACCTGGCCGGCGACGGCGCCCGCATCCTCGGCGCCGACGGCGCCGAAGCCGCTGGCCGCCTGGCCGCCCTCGCCGCCCTGCACGACCTCGGCCTGCAACCCGGCGCCGGCCAGTACGCCGCCGAGCACAAGGCGCTGCGCGCCCGGCTGGCGAAGATGGAGCGCTTCCGCCGCGGCCTCGCCCTCGCCTTCCCCTGGCCGCAAGCCCAGGCCGCCACGCTGCCGGACGAGGCGGTGGTGTGCCGCTGCGAGACCATCACCGCCGGCGAGCTGCGCCGCTGCGCCACCGAGCTGGGCGGCAGCGAACTCAACCGCGCCAAGGCCTTCAGCCGCGTCGGCATGGGCCGCTGCCAGGGTCGCTACTGCGGCCATGCCGGCGCCGAGATCGTCGCCGCCGCCTGCAATGCGCCGGTGCAGCAGGTCGGCCGCCTGCGCGGCCAGGCGCCGGTGAAGCCGCTGCCGCTGGATGTGGAGGTGGTGCAATGAGCGCACCGCCGGGCCCCATGCCCATCGCCGCCACGCCGGAAACCCTGCGTGCCGATGTCATCGTCGTCGGCGGCGGCCTGGTCGGCGCCTCCGCCGCCTTCTTCCTGCGCCGCCGCGGACTGTCGGTGATCCTGCTGGAGCGCGGGCTGGTCGGCCAGCAGGCCAGCGGCACCAACTTCGGCAACGTGCGCCGCCAGGGCCGCGCGCTGGCGCAGCTGCCGCTGGCCGCCCGCGCCCGCGACATCTGGGGCCAGCTGCCGGCGCTGCTGGACGAGGACGCCGAGTTCCTCGACAGCGGCCACCTGCGGGTGTGCTACAGCGAGGAGCAGGCGGAGGACTTCGCCCGCTATGCCGTCGACGCCAGACCCTACGGCCTGGCGCTGGAGGTGATGGGCGCCGCCGAACTGCGCCGCCGCTACGGCCTGTTCGGCCCGGAAGTGCTGGCCGGCTCGCTGGCGGCGGTGGATGGCCACGCCAACCCGCGCCTGGCCGGTCCCGCCTTCGGCCGCGGCGCCCGCCGCGCCGGCGCCACCGTGCTGGAGCACACCGAGGTGCTGCGGGTGGAGCGTGAAGGCGGCGACTTCCTGGTCCATACCAAAGCGCATGTCACAGGCGGCGAAGGCCCGCGCTGCCGCGCGCCGCAGCTGCTGGTTGCCACCGGCGCCTGGGGCAACCGCATCGCCAGCGCCTTCGGCGAGCCGGTGCCCATCGTCGCCCACGGCCCGCAGATGGGTGTCACCGAGCCGCTGCCCTACGCCATCGGCCCGGCCATCGGCGTCACCACGAAGAACGTCGCCGAGGGCATGTACTTCCGCCAAGTGAAGCGCGGCAACATCGTCTTCGGCGGCGGCCCCAAGGGCCCCGCCTACGCCGACCGCCTGCGCGCCTACGTCGAACCGGCCAATACCCTCAACCAGCTGCAGCAGCTGCGCCGCCTCGCCCCGGCGCTGGGCGGCCTGCAGCTCATCCGCACCTGGAGCGGCATCGAAGGCTATGTGCAGGACAGCAAGCCGGTGCTCGGCCCCAGCGCCAAAGTGGATGGCCTCTACTACGCCTTCGGCTTCTGCGGCGAAGGCTTCGCCATCGGCCCCGGCATCGGCGATTCGATGGCCGAGCTGATCGCCACCGGCCAGACGGCCACGCCCTACCCGGACAGCCACATCGGGCGCTTCGCCGCCTGCCAGGAACAGGCCGCTACCGCCGCCTGAAGACGGCCTCGCCCCGCGCTGCTCCTGCTGCCGCATCGCTCGCGCGCCAGCAGGAGCAGCGATGCAGCCCATCTCAGTCCAGCGCGAACACCACGTAAACCTTGCGCAACGTTTCGGTGATCTCCCACACGCCCACGGTGTGCGAGGGGAAGAACAGGGTGTCGCCGGCGGCGATCCGCAGCGGCTCGCCGCCTTCCGGGGTGAAGGTGCAGGCGCCGGCGAGGATGTGCATCACCTCGGCGTTGTCGATCTGGCGGCGGAAGCGGCCGGGGGTGCATTCCCAGATGCCGCTGTCGTTGCCGCCGGCGCCGGCCAGGGCGACGTCGATGCCGCTCATCTGCGCCACCGCTTCGCCCAGCGGCCGGCCCACCGGCCCCTGCGCCGCCAGCCCTTCCGCCCCCGCACTCTGCTTGATGATCCTGATGCCCATGGTCCGCTCCTGAAGGAAAACGGCGCGGACCATAACAGTGCATCCGGGCGCAGGCTTGCACGTTTATGTTGCATGGCCGGCGCGGCGAAACGAGATGCTGCGCCACCGCGTAATACGCAATTTTCCGTCGCCGCGCGGCGGGATTGCGGCGCCATCGTGCGCAGGAAGGCTCCTAAGCTTTTTCCCATGGAAATCAAGCCCCCGCCCCCCTGCCCCGGCGCCCGCCGCCCCGCTCGCGGCATCGACAACGCGCTCGCCTACATCCATCGCCACTTCGGCGAGCAGCTGTCGCTGGAAGCGCTGGCGCAGATCGCCGGCCTCAGCGTCTGCCGCTTCGCCACCGTGTTCCGCCAGCGCATGGGCATACCGCCGCACCGCTACATCTGCATCCTGCGCGTGCGCCACGCCCAGGCCCTGCTGCGCAGCGGCATGCCGGCGGCCAACGTCGCCAGCGAAGCCGGCTTCTACGACCAGAGTCACCTGTCGCGCCATTTCAAGAACGTCTGCGGCATGACGCCGCGGCAGTACCTGCAGGAAGCGGGACCGCTGCCGGAAGGCCATGTGCTGTACGCCGCCCGCGCCGCCGCCGGCCGCTACTCCGTTCCGCAGGCGCTGGCCGGGCAATGAAGCCGGACGGGGACGACACCATGGCGACTGAATCGAACGCCACCCTGGCCGAGGCCCTGCCGGCGCTGGTGCAACTGCGCCGCGACCTCCACTCCCATCCGGAACTCGGCTTCGCCGAACACCGCACCGCCGGCATCGTCGCCCAGGCACTACGCGACCTCGACCTGGAGGTGCACACCGGCGTGGGCGGCACCGGCGTGGTCGGCGTGCTGCGCAAGGGCGAGGGCAAGCGCAGCGTCGGCCTGCGTGCCGACATGGACGCGCTGCCGATGGACGACTGCAGCGGCCTGCCCCATGCCAGCACCCATGCCGGCGCCCACCACGGCTGCGGCCACGACGGCCACACCGCGATGCTGCTGGGCGCGGCGCGGCTACTGGCCGGCCAGGACTTCGACGGCACGGTGAACTTCATCTTCCAGCCCGCCGAGGAAGGCCTGGGCGGCGCCCGCGCCATGGTGCAGGACGGCCTGTTCGAGCGCTTCCCCTGCGACGCGGTGTACGCCCTGCACAACTGGCCGACGCTGCCGCTGGGCCAGGCCCGCACCCGCCCCGGCGCCATCATGGCCGCCGCCGACCGCTTCGACATCGCCATCCGCGGCCGCGGCGGCCACGCCGCCCAACCGCACACCACGCCGGATGCCATCCTCGCCGCCGGCCAGCTGGTGAGCCAGCTGCACACCCTGGTGTCGCGCCGCATCGACCCGGCGGAATCGGCGGTGCTGTCCATCACCCGCATCGAAGGCGGCCAGTCGCACAACGTGCTGCCGGCGGAAGTCCGGCTCACCGGCACCGTGCGCAGCTTCGACCCCGCCGCGCAGGACATCCTCGAAGCCGCCCTGCGCCAGACCGCCGCCGGCATCGCCCTGGGCAGCGGCACCGACATCGAAGTGCGCTACGACCGCTACTATCCCGCCACGATCAACCACGCCGCCGAAGCCGGAACCGCGCTCGCCGCCGCCCGCGACGCCGGCCTGGACGCCGCCCTCGCCCCCGCACCCGCCTTCACCTCCGAAGACTTCGCCTTCATGCTGCAGGCGCGCCCCGGCGCCTACCTGTGGCTGGGCCAGGGCCGCGGCGCCGACGAACGCCCGCTGCACCACCCCGCCTACGACTTCAACGACGACGCCCTGCCGCTGGGCGTGCGCTGGCTGGTGGCGGTGGCGGAACGGCAGCTGGGAAGCTGAACAGCGCTCTCTATATCGGTATCTCACTGCAACGCCGGCTCCGCCGGCGTGACGCATTCATCCGCATCACATAGCCCGTTTGCGTAGAATCGGCCCACCCCGGCCTTTACGCATGAACGCCATCGCAAGCGCCGGTAGCTCCCAATGTCTCCGGCAGACTTCCCATGGCCCGTTTCTTTCCTTCCCGTAGCGCATGCCGTTTCGATACCTCTGGCGAGCGTCGCCTGGCGGAACGGTTGGAGAAGAAACTCGAGGATGATTACCTGTGCTGGGCCAATGTCCCGGTCGGCACCAAAGGGTTGCAGCCTGACTTTGTAGTTCTTCACCCGCGCCGTGGCGTGCTGGTACTGGAGGTCAAGGACTGGAAGCTTGAAACCATCCTGGCCATGGACAAGAACCAAGCGCAGATCAACGACGGCGGCAAGCTCAAGAAAGTCGCCAACCCACTCGCACAAGCCCGGCTTTACGCGCTGGAAGTCGCGGTGACACTGGAACGTGATCCGGCGCTGCGTCAGCCCGAAGGCAGCCGCTACGCCGGCAAGTTCATCATGCCCTACGGCTCGGGCGTGGTGCTCACCCGCATCACCCGCCAGCAGTTCAACAGCGTCGACCTCTCCGAGGTGCTGGATCCCCAGCGTGTGATCTGCCAGGACGAGATGACCGAAACGGTGGATGAGGCCGATTTCCAGCAGCGGCTGTGGGACATGTTCCACCATGTCTTCCCCTGCCACCTGACGCTGCCGCAACTGGACCGGGTGCGGTATCACCTTTACCCCGAAGTACGGGTTGCCGCACAACCCGGCCAGTTCGGGCTGTTCGCCGAAGCCGAAGCCGCGCTGCCCTCGCTGATCAAGGTGATGGACCTGCAGCAGGAACAGCTCGCGCGCTCCCTGGGCGACGGCCACCGGGTGATCCACGGCGTTGCCGGCAGCGGCAAGACCATGATCCTGGGCTACCGCTGCATCCAGCTCGCCCAGCAGGCAAACAAGCCCATCCTGGTGCTGTGCTACAACAAGTCCCTGGCCGGGCGGCTGGAACAACTCATGGGCGAGCGCGGCCTGGAAGACAAGGTCACCGTGCGCAACTTCCACGCCTGGTGCCGCGACATGCTGGTGAGCTACCAAGCTCCGCTACCCGATAACGCCCTGTCGGTAAACGAGAAGATGAAGCAGATGGTGGAGAACACCATCGCAGCGGTGGACCGCAAGCAGATCCCACGCGCCCAGTACGCCGCGGTACTAATCGACGAGGGCCACGACTTCGAACCCGACTGGTTCAAGCTGGTGGTGCAAATGGTGGATCCCGACACCAATGCGCTGCTGGTGCTCTACGACGACGCCCAGTCCATCTACCGCAGCAAGGGCCGCAAGCATGGGCTGGATTTCAGCTTCTCCAGTGTCGGCATCCAGGCCAAGGGCCGCACCACCATCTTGCGGCTCAACTACCGCAACACCGTCGAAGTGCTGTCGGTTGCCCGTGCCTTCGCCATCGAACTGTTGACCGCTCGCGAGGCCGCCGAGGATGGAGTGCCGATGGTGGTACCGGAGAGCGCGGGTCGGCGCGGCCCCTATCCCGAACTTCTGCGCTGCGAATCCGAGTGGCAGCAGTGGGAGTGCCTCGCCGCGCGCATCCACGAGGAACAAGCGGAGGGGCGGACATTGGACGACATCGCCGTCATCTATCGCAGCACCGCGCAAGGCAAGCGCATTGAGCAGGCACTCAGCAAGGCGGGGATCGCCTACACCTCCGGCACGTCTGGCCGCGGCCGTAGCGCCCTTTACGGCGAGGAGGCAACAGTGAAGATCGTCAGCATGCACTCCAGCAAAGGGCTGGAGTTCGGCCTAGTGCTGATCCCCGAATTGGACGAAATGCCAAAGAATGGCGAGGACGAAGCCGACGAAGCGCGTCTGCTTTACGTGGCGATGACCCGCGCCACCGAACGCCTGGTGATGACCTATCGCGAGCACTCCAGCTTCACCCGCCGGGTGCAGGACGCCATTGCCGGCGTGCGGGCACGGCTGGAAGATGCGGTACTGCATCCCTAAGCAAACTGCCCACCTCTCGCCCCACTGACCACCAGATCACGGGCAAGGACTTCCTCCCCGCGCCATTCATAGCCCGTAACCGGCACAACAGCCCGACGCAGGCGCCCCGCCGAACCCTCGCGCCCCACGCGGTCGAACGCCTCGATGCCCTCCGTCCTCCGGAGGGTTATCCTCGCCGCCTTATGAAGTTTATTCACCGCGCCGGCGCGACGGCCGCGGCCGTGCCACTACCATGGCCGGCGTTGCGTGGCTGACGCGGCGGCCGCCGCCAAACGGAGTTCGCCCATGGATCTCGCCCAATTCGTCCGCGCCCTGCCCAAGGCCGAGCTGCATCTGCACATCGAAGGTTCGCTGGAGCCGGAGATGATGTTCGCGCTGGCGCAGCGCAATGGCGTCGCCCTGCCCTGGGGCAGCGTGGAAGCCACCCGCGCCGCCTACGACTTCAGCGATCTGCAGAGCTTCCTCGACCTGTATTACGCCGGCGCTGCAGCGCTGATCCACGAACGGGATTTCCACGAGCTGGCGATGGCCTACTTCGCCCGCGCCCACGACGACGGCGTGGTACATGCCGAGCTCTTCTTCGACCCGCAGACGCACACCGCGCGCGGCGTCGCCTTCGAAACCGTGCTGGACGGCCTGGAGCGCGCCTGCGAGGAGGCGCGCGAGCGCTGGGGCATCAGCTCGCGCCTCATCCTCTGTTTCCTGCGCCATCTCAGCGAGGAAGACGGCTTCGCCACGCTGGAGCAGGCGCTGCCGCACATCGCCCGCATCCACGGCGTCGGCCTGGACTCCTCGGAGCAGGGCCATCCGCCGGCCAAGTTCGAGCGCCTGTTCGCCCGCTGCCGCGAGCTGGGCCTGCATGTGGTGGCCCACGCCGGCGAAGAAGGGCCGCCGGCCTACATCGTCGAGGCCCTGGACCTGCTACGGGTGGAGCGCATCGACCACGGCGTGCGCGCGGCCGAGGACGCGGCGCTGCTGGAGCGTCTGGCGCGCGAGCAGGTGCCGCTCACCGTCTGCCCGCTGTCCAACGTCAAGCTGTGCGTGTTCCCCAGGCTGGAGGCGCACAACCTCAAGCAGCTGCTGGACGCCGGCCTGAAGATCACCATCAACTCCGACGACCCCGCCTACTTCGGCGGCTACATCGGCCAGAACTACCTGGAGACGGCGCAGGCGCTGCAGCTGAGCCGTGCCGAGCTGAAGCGCATCGCCCGCAACAGCCTGGAAGCCAGCTTCGTGCCGGAATCCCTGCGCGCCCCCTGGCTGGCCCGCCTGGACGCACTGCCCGACTGAGCCCGCGCCCGTTCCCCCCTTTCCCGCCTGCCACCGGAGATTTGCCATGACTTCTCGCCGCACCGCCCTCAAATGGACCGCCGGCCTCGCCGCCGCCTCGCTGCTGCCCGGCGCCGCCCTGCGCGCCGCCGAACCGCTCAAGGTCGGCTTCGTCTATGTCGGCCCGGTGGGCGAGGCCGGCTGGACCTTCGCCCACGACCTCGGCCGCCGCGCGCTGGAGGCCGCCTTCCCCGGCCAGGTGAAGACCACTTTCATCGAGAGCGTGCCCGAGGGCGCCGACGCCGAGCGGGTGATCCGCAACCTCGCCCAGGACGGCCACCGGGTGATCTTCACCACCTCCTTCGGCTACATGGACGCGACGTTGAAGGTGGCGCGCCAATACCCCAAGGTGGTGTTCCAGCACGCCACCGGCTTCAAGACCGCCGCCAACATGGGCACCTATGACGTGCGCACCTACGAGGGCGCCTACCTGGCCGGCGTGCTGGCGGGCAAGACGAGCAAGAGCGGCAACCTGGGCGTGGTCGGCTCCCACCCCATCCCGGAGGTGATCCGCAACATCAACGCTTTCACCATCGGCGCCCGCAGCGTCAATCCCAAGGCCAGCACCCGGGTGATCTGGGTGAATTCCTGGTTCGACCCGGGCAAGGAACGCCAGGCGGCGCTGACGCTGATCGCCCAGGGCGCCGACGTGCTGATGCAGAACACCGACTCGCCGGCGGTGCTGCAGGCGGCGCAGGAGAAGGGCGTGTTCGCCTTCGGCTGGGATTCGGACATGACCAGCTTCGGCCCCAAGGCCCAGTTGGCGGCCAGCGAGATCGACTGGAGCGTCTGGTACAAGAAGGTGGTGGGCGAGGTGCTGGCCGGCAAGTTCGAACCCAAGCAGCAGGTGTGGTACGGCCTGAAGGAAGGTGCCATCGACCTCGGCCACCTCGCCGCCAGTCTGCCGGAGGACGCGAAGAAGCTGCTGGCCGAGCGCCGCAAGGGCGTGCTGGACGGCAGCCGCCCGGTATTCCAGGGCCCGCTGCGCGACCAGGCCGGCAAGGAAGTGGTGGCCGCCGGCCAGGCGCTGGCCGACAAGGACAAGCTGGCGATGAACTACTACGTGGAAGGCGTGCAGGGCACGGTGCCGGGCGGCAAATGAGGCTGGATGGACGGGGGCGCCGCCTGCATGAGGTGCGAGGCGGCAGTCCGATACCCGTCCAGCGTGATGCAAGGCAGGGGCCCCTCGGCGAAGAAGGCCGGGGAGAAGGGGCTGCGGCGCTTGAACGACCGCTTGGCGCCCTTGCGGGCGCCCCCTCTCCCCCGCCCTCCCCCGCGACGGGGAGGGAGCGAACCCGCGCCTGGGTGGATGGCCTCGGGAGAAGCCTCGGGAGAAGCCGAGGATGCGAAACGCAGCGCCCGCCGGGCTGACCTGCCCGGCCGCTCTGCCACTGCTTCACGAGTCGGCGCGAAGGGCTGGGCCAGTACCGCCGGCCCTCCGGCCCTCTCCGCCGTTCACGCCACGCCGCACCGCAAGTCACCCCCGGCTCCAGCCATTCCGCGGCTCAGTCCTTAGGCAGCGGCACCGGCGTCAGCGCCGTGCCGGTGCTGAAGAAGCTCTCCAGGTTGTCCAGCGCCAGCCGCAGCATCGCACCGCGGGTTTCCACCGTGCCGCTGCCCATGTGCGGCGCCAGCAGGGCGTTCTCCAGAGTGAAGAAGCGCGGGTCGACGTCAGGCTCGTTGCGGAACACATCCAGCGCGGCACCCGCGATGCGGCGGTTCTGCAGGGCATTGATCAGCGCCTCCTCGTCCACCACCGTGCCGCGGGCGATGTTCACCAGGTAGCCGTCGGCGCCGAGCGCGGCCAGCACCCTGTCGTCTATCAGGCCGGCGGTTGCCGCGCCGCCGGGCACCACCACCACCAGCACGTCGGAAGCGGTGGCGAGCTTGATCAGGTCGGCCTCGTAGCGGTAGTCCAGGCCCTGGTCGTGGCGGCCGTAGTAGGCCAGTTCCACCTGGAAGGGCGCCAGCCGTTCGGCGATGGCCTTGCCGATGCGGCCCATGCCGACGATGCCCACGCGCTTGCCGGACAAGCCGATGGCAAGCGGGAAGTCGTCCTTCTTCCATGCGCCGGAGCGTACGTAGCGGTCGGACTCCGGCAGCTTGCGCAGCAGGCCCAGCAGCATGGCGACGGCGAATTCCGCCACCGCAGCATTGAGCACGCCCGGGGTGTTGGTGACGACCACGCCGCGGTCGCGCGCCGCAGCCAATGGAATGCCGTCGTAGCCGACGCCGGTGGTGGCGATGATGCGCAGCGCCGGCAGATCGTCCAGCGCCTCCGGCGGGATCACATGGTCGCTGCGGGTGATGATGCCGGTGATGGACTCGCGCAGCGCCGGGCTCCCCTCCAGCGCAGCCGGGTCGTGACAACTGAAGCGGGCTTCGATCCGGGCCAGTACCTTGGGGGGAAAGTCGCCGAGCCGGAGCAGTTGGGGTTTCATCGCTTGTCCTCTCTGTGATTATGGAAGGGCCAGGAAGCCGAACGGATGAGCGGCTGACCGGGCCGGGGGCCCGTCCGCTCAACGGAACGCCTTGCAGCCGGGCGACGCGGCACCTGCGGCCGCGCGACGGGCGCCTTGCTCAGCGCGCCGCCGCGCGGGCGGAGGGAGCCGCGGTGCCGGCCTGCGCCGGGGGTGGTCCATCGCCCGCGGCCAGGGTGGCATCCTCGACCCAGCGCCGGCCGTTCTCCGCCTCGGCGTACAAGCGCCAAGGCGCGTCCGCCGCTTCGCGGCACAGGCCGTAGCGGAAACCGAAAAAGACGCGGCCGGGGGTATCGAAGCGCAGGTCGCGAAAGCCAGCGCAGCCGCTGCCGGGCCGGCTGCCGGCGCTGGCCTGGTCCAGCACCGGGAACATGGCAAACCAGCGGTAGAAGGCGAACTGCGGGCTTTCCCACACCGCACGCGCCACCGCAGCGGTGGCCGGTTCGCCGCCGAACATGGGTGCGCTCTCCCACTGCGCCATCGCCACCGGCAGGTAAGGCGCGGAAAAGCGGCGGATGAAGTTGTCGTCGCCGGTAAGCCGCAAGGGCTCGCTGCGGCGGGTGTTGATGTGGGCGTAGTGGTAGCGCTCGCCGTCGAAGACGATGGCGGTCCAGTTGAAAGGCGAGGCCGGCCGCGGCGCCGCGTCCACCGCCACCACCGGGATGCCCTGGCGCGCGGCATAGGCGCGGGCGGCCTCCACCGCCTCGCCGCGACCGATCCAGCCGATGCCCACCCAGCCCGCGAGCAGCACCAGCGATAGCGCCGCCGGCAGCTTGCTGCCGCGCCAGCAGGCGCTGGCGATGAGGCCGGCGATGATGAGGCCGGTGAATACCAGGTCGATGATGAAGGTGGTACCGATGCCGAAGCGGCGGTCTGACAGCGGCGCCAGGATCATGGTGCCGAACTGGGTGATGAGGTCGCCGGCGATGTGGATGGCGAGCGCGGCGCAACTCACCGCGTAGAAGGCCTTCCAGTCCGGCCGGGGCACCTGGCCCGGCGGGCGTAGCAGGCGGGAAAACAGCCAGGCCAGCAGCAAGCCCCACACAGGCAGCAGCAAAATGGAGTGGGTGAGCCCGCGGTGGCCGCGCAGGTAGGTGAGTTCGGACACATAGCCGAGCACGAAATCCATGTCCGGGAAGGCGGCGGCGAGAAAGCCGGCGCTGACCATCTGCCAGGTCCGCACCCGCGGCGGACGCAGGCCGGAGAGCGAGGCGGAGGGGGCAAGCAGGCGGCCAACGAGGGCGCCCGAGAGGGCATGAGTCAGAGTATCCACGCGGCCTTTGAGGCAGGCCCCCGGGGCTTCGTTCCCGGGTGGCCTTGAGCTGTCGAACTGCTGATTGGAGCACGAAATGGTGCGCGAAAAGCGCTTCGCCCTGCAGCCCCTTGCGCGCTCGGCGAGCCGGAGGGGATTGCAGGGCGAAGGCCGCGCGGCCGAGGCCGGCAGCGCGCCGACGGGTCAGCTCAGCAGGTCGGCGAGCTCGTCGGCATGCTCTTCCTCGGTGGCGAGGATGCCAACCAGCATGTGGCGGGTGGTCGGGTCGCGGTCGCCGAAGAAGCGGATCATTTCGCGATAGCTCTCGATGGCAATACGCTCGGCGATCAGGTTCTCGCGGATCATGTCCTTCAGCGTGTCACAGGTGACGTACTCCGCATGGCTGCGTCCGGTGAGGCGCGCCGGATCCATTTCCGGCGAGCCGCCCAGTTGCACGATGCGCTTGGCGATCTGGTCCGCATGGCCCAGTTCCTCGTTGGAGTGCACCAGGAACTCGGCGGCAATAGGCTCGGAGTTGATCCCGGTGGCGACGAAGGCATGCTGGCGGTAACGCAACACGCACACAAGTTCGGTTGCGAGCGCGGCATTCAGGATGTTCACCGCGACTTCCGGGTCCAGGCCGTAGCCTGAGGTAAGCACTCCATCCTCGATGTGCTGGCGCGCACGATCACGCAGTGCAACAACATCGGTCAGGAAGGTGCTCTCTTCGGCCTGCTGGGCGGCGCCGGCCGGCATTTGTTGGTTGGCCTTGAAATCGGTGGCCTTGGGAGAGGGCGTCATGCGGTTCTCCTTGCGGGTTGGGGGAGCGAGGGACTGGCACGGGCCCCGCAGGGCCCGTCGCTCAGCGGCGTTCAGTGAGGAAGGGTGTCTTCCCACTCCTTCACCCGCCGCTCCGCTTCATCCTTGGAAACACCGTAGCGTTCCTGGATACGGCCGGCCAACTCAGTACGCTTGCCGGCGATCACATCGACGTCGTCGTCGGTGAGCTTGCCCCATTGCTGGCGAACCTTGCCCTTCAGCTGCTTCCAGTTCCCTTCAATGATGTCGCGGTTCATGGTCGGTCTCCTTCTGCTTCCGTTGCCGGGACGCGATCCCGGGGTTGGTTGAAGTACGCCGTACGGCCGGGGCTGCCGGACGCTGGATCCGCCCTTGTAGCAGCGGCCGCCGATGCACGATTCCAGTCTAGAAAACCACCCTCGCCCGGCCCATCGGCCGCGTCCTAAAGCGCTGTCGGCATCGTCCGACACAGCAGCGGCAAGGGCTGCCGGCGTATTCAGATCGAGCGCACCACTTCTCCGCCGGCGCGCTCCAGCGTCTCCTCGGCCAGCTTGGCCTGCGCCGAATCGGCCGGGTGGGCAACCACTGCCCAGTAGCCGACATCGGTGCTGTCACGAACGGTATTGATCACCAGGTCGTGATCCGGCCGGGCGCTCAGCAAGCCGGCGATCAACATCCCGCCGAACATACCGAACATGCCTATGGCCACCAGCGCCATGCCGGGGGAAGAGAGGAAGGCCGGCATGCCGGCGGCGGCCAGACCGCCCCCGACCAGCAGACCGGCGATGAGGCCGGCAATACCCAGCTTCAGGTGGGAACGCAGCAGGGTGTGCCAGATACCGGCCTGCTCGGGCTCGAGCTTGCGGCTGAGGTCGGGATCGTGGGGGCTGACCAGTTGCACCTGGGCGGGCCGCAGCGGCCGGCGATCACGCAAGGTGGAAGCTGCGCGGCTGGCGGAATCGGGGTCGCGGAAGGTCGCGGCAACGAGGGTCAGGGATCTCTCTCCGAAGAGGCTCATCGTGCTCATGTCGGTCTCCTTGTCGTATCGACTCGTTTCGACTCTGCCGGCGACCCTGGGCAGATGAACCGGATCGGTGGCAGACACAAGTTGGAAACCGGCAGGCGGAAAAGGGTTGCTTCCCCCAGTCCGAAACGCGTGTAAGCCGATTCTGTCAGCCCTCGGAGGCGCCCTCGCCTAACACGGCGAGTACACGCGCCGTGTCGGACGAATCCCACGCAGCGACGCGCCTGCCGCCGACGAGCGCGCCGCCGGCCAAAGGCTAGAGTGCGACTACGGACCGCGCGACGGCACCGTATCTCCTCTTCGCGAAGTTTCCGACTTCGTTTCAGCGCCGGCCATCACCGATGGCCGGCCTCTTTATGCCCGTCGTCCCAGCCGTGCGCCCCCGGGGCCGCGCACCGCCTTGCGGACGGATGCGGACCACAGACGATGTAACAGGGAGAACGCCATGCAAGCGAACCGCCGGGACAGGACGGCCGTCATCATCCCCTTCATCCGACAGCCACGGCTGGCTGGCGCCGGAGTTGCAGAAGCGCCGGCCGGCGAGGACAAGGTCACCGACTGTCACAATTTTGAAGCAACCCGGCGCGTAGTCTGCGATCAGGCATTGGACCGGCGCACGCAGACGCACCCCGCCGGTGCCACCCCCCTTCCAACGCCCCCCAGCAGCAAGGAGAGAACAATGCATCGCACCCAGTTCGCAGGCCGGCTGTACAGCGTAGGCGGGCGCCTGCTCGCCACCCTCGGACGCCTCACCCGCCTCGCCACGCTGGAACGGCGCGGGGCGATCCTGGCGGTATATGGAGAGGGCATCGCCCTCTACGGTGACGCCCTGGCCAAGGTGGCCGGCGCCCGCCGCCAGATGGCCCGGATGACGCCGGGCGCGGCGATGGCGCGCAGCGGCTGAACACCCGTCCTACCCGTCATGACGCAGAACGGCCCGGTCACCCCGGGCCGTTCTGCGTTCACCGCCACGCAATACCGATGTCGGACGCCGCCGACAGCAGCATCGGCGACGCCCGACAGCCTACCCTTGACCCGCGGGCAACAATGGCTACGCGCAGTCAGCCGGACCCGCCACCCCGTAGGCGCCGGCCGGACGACGAGCCATCCCCATCAAGAAGGAGAAGACGATGAAACTCATCCAAGCCACCCTGCTGGGCGCCAGCCTGTTCGCCCTTCCCTTCGTTTCCCACGCGGCCGATCTGCAGGACGCGGCGGAAAAGCGGGCCGAGGCCCATCACGACGCTGCCATGGAAAAGGCGGAGGCCGATTACAAGATGGCCAAGGAACAATGCCGCGGCATGGAAGGCAACGCCCGCGACGTGTGCATGAAGAAGGCGGAGGCCGACTACACCACCGCCAAGGGTGACGCCAAGGCCACCTACAAGGGCGACAAGGCCCGCGCCAAAACCGTCGAGGACCGTGCCGAGGCGGAGTACAAGATCGCAAAAGCCCGCTGCGACGCCCTTTCCGGCAGCGCCAAGGACCAGTGCGTGGCTGAAGCCAAGGTGAAGTACCACCAGTAAGGCACGCCCTGCCGGCGGCAGCCTGGCCGCCGCCGGCAGGGCCTATGCACTAGAATCCCGCGGTCGTCACAGCATGTCCGCGGGATTTTTCGTGAACAAGGCCCTCTTTCCCCACCGCCCTTCCGTGGTACCGGCCCAGCGCGCTGCCGCCAAGGGGCAGCAACCCTGCGTACTGTGGTTCACCGGCCTCTCAGCAGCGGGAAAATCCACCGTCGCCGATCTGGTCGAACAAGGGCTGCACCACGCCGGGCGGCACACCTATCTGCTCGATGGCGACCAACTGCGCGCCGGCCTCAGCCGCGACCTGGGCTTCAGCGCCGCGGCCCGCAGCGAGAACATCCGCCGTGTGGGCGAAGTCGCCCGCCTGATGGTGGATGCCGGCCTGATCGTGCTGGTGGCGCTGATCTCGCCCTTCCGCGCCGAGCGGGACAAGGTGCGCGCGCTGTTCGCGGCTGGCGAATTCGTGGAAATCCATGTGGATGCGCCGCTGGCGGTGGCCGAAGCACGCGACCCCAAAGGCTTGTACCGCCGCGCCCGCAGCGGCGAACTGCACGACTTCACCGGCATAGACTCGCCCTACGAAGCTCCTCTGGCGCCGGAACTGCGGTTGGACACCTCCACGCTGAACGCCGCCAGCGCCGCACAGCAGGTGCTGGACTGGCTGGCGAACCGCCCGATGGACGCGGCGGGCTGAACCACGAGCCCCGCCGCATCAGGCGGCGTCGGCGGGGACGGGCAGCCACGCTCTCCACCGGCAACCAAGGCAAGCGCGATTGCGGACCGCGTGGATACCCGCCACCGCCCCAGCCGTACCTGAGAAGGGGAGCCGCGGCGGCAAGCGGACACAGCGAGGGTCTGGCGCTTGGCCTGTTCGATACGGCCCGGCCCGTATGTCGCACACCAGCAGACCAGCCAGCCGGGCCAGGACAAGGCCGGCCTCCTTCGGAGGTGGGGCGGCGCAGATGAGTTTGATCGGCGTGTCGCACCGTTGCCGGCGATCGGCTTCTTCACCGCCAGGAAAGACAAACGGCCTGCCAGCAAAGCTGGCAGGCCGTTCCATGTTTGGCGCGCCCGGCGCGATTCGAACGCACGACCCCTGCCTTCGGAGGGCAGCCGCATCAGAAGGGCAATAGTCGCTGCACTGCAACGGCTGCCTGATCTGGCGCCAAATGTGCATAAATCTCTGTTTGCGTGATACTCGAATGCCCGAGCAATTCTTTAACGACGTAAATTGACTCACCTTGCATAACAAGCCAGCTAGCGAACGTATGACGCAAATCGTGAATTCGAAAATTCGTAATTTGCGCTCGTTTTAAAGCCGCACTCCAAGAAGTCTTAAACGTTGTAATACAGCCACGCTCCCAACCAAACACCCACGGCGACCCCGGAACATTCTCCGATTGCCATTCCGCCATTTCCTGCAACGCTCTAATTGCATCGTCATTCAACGGCACAACTCGCCTTTTTCTCTGTTTCGTATGTCTGCCCTCAAGCAAAAACATACGACGCTGCAAATCAACTCTAGACCACTCCAACTTCAACAGCTCCCCACGCCTACAGCCTGTATTCAACGCTAGCCGAATAAATAACGATAAATGCGGCCGAACAGCACCAACCCTCGCTTCACGCACAAGCCTTGCCGCATCCTCACGCGTTATCCAACGCACGCGAGGCTCCGAATCTTCAACGCCAATTCTAGAAACAGGGTTAGGCAATTCATGCAAGTCATATTCAAGACGCGCAAAATTTATAGCCGCACAAAACAAGCGCAATTCACGGCGAATCGTAGCGCTCTTAACTCCTGAGCTCAGCCTATGGGCGACGTAATTCCTTATATGCGCGCGCTTTAAATCTCTAATAGGTTTGCCAGAAAAGTGCGGATGCAAATGTCTAAGGCTGTAGTTATCCCGCTCAGAACTCTTATTCTGATGCGATCTAGCAGATAAATATGCAGAAACAACTTCGTCAAACGTCATAGACGAATTTTGCCATCAAATTGTCCTGAAACCACGCATCCACGCGGGTTTCAGCCTTGTGTGAATCTGCTTCGCAGACCGGGCTGCTACAGGCTACGCTTCGCTTCGATCCCTGCGGGATTGCCTACGGCACCTTACACATCCCTTTCACCTGCGCGCTCCGCTTACCAACTACCTATCCAGACGCAAGCACGCTTGCGTGAGCCTGCCTTTGCTCCAGGCACTGCGCTACCACAGCCCCATCACCAACGCCCATAAGCGCCGATGTGTATCGCACCGAGTCGGAAAGTAAATGGTTCGCTACGCCGCTACGCGCCATTGACTTTCCTTTGTCGGCGCAATCCACAACGGCATGGGCGATGGTGATGGGGCGTACGGCGGTAGCTGATAAGCCATACCGAGCAAAGGCAGGAAGATAACGCCGGGCTCAGGCTCAGGAGCCCCGGTCAGTTTTCAAAGCGGAGAAGCGGAAATGAAAATTGCACGCAGTTTCATGAAAAGCGCGGAATTCCTAGCACGGCAGATGGCACTGCCCCTACGCGACATGTACGACCAGAAAGCAAAGCCAATCACCCTGCCTGCTGCAGCCCGAATACGCGAAGCCCGTCGCCTGTTAAAACAAGCACTGCGATTAATTGACCGCGCGAGCAGTGATGGCGCTGGAACAGCCAGCAAGATCCTGCACGAAGTTGCAGAACCATTTTTCGGACGACAAGATACAAAGCGAATTTTTTGTGACTGACACAAAAACTAAGCATTCAAATCCCTAACTAATCTTTCATAAGCCCGCTTACGAGCTTCCGCACCACTAATCCCCGGCGCTCGCTCCATCTCATACGCAGCAAGACGATTTGCCTTATCTACATCATGCAAGCAAGCCAAAAGCAACGAATCCGGAATGCGCTGCAAAGATGGAGGCTTACGCGCAAAACCCGAACTTGATCTAGGAGACCTATGAGAAAAAGCAAAACCAATTAAAGTCAAAAACATCGCGACGATAAACAGAAGGAACCTAACCCAACCTTCCGTATAAGTACGAAGGATCACTACAACCCCCGCAACCATCGCGAAAAATACTAAGAAATTAACAAAGCGCCCCATATAACCCCCGACAATGACGCGGAGATTATATCGATTACATACCTTGCACCGGCAAGGAGGACTTTGCAGTGGCGGCAACAACCTGCTGCTGGTCCTGCCACGGATTAAACGGTGGCTTGCGCAACAACTCCCGACACTGCGCCTCCTCAAGGAACGCATCAGTACCCTGCTGCGTGTAGCAAGAGCAACGATCACCCATCGACACACACCCCGCGACAATCGGCATAACTTTAACCTGGCGCACACTGTCATACATCGGCGCAGTTTCAGGCCGAGTCGAAATGCGAGGCACGTAATCCTCAACGCCAGCACCCACAGACCGCACCTGGGCTTGCGCTTGACGATCCACTGCTTGGCCCTGCCCCGACTGAGAGAAAGGAACACGCGACGGCTCAGGAACCCTACGCTCAGCCTCAGACGTAGTTTGTCCGCTTGTCCACTTCCCCATCATCCCGTAGAACTTACTACCGAAATACAGCGCAATCCCAATCGCAGCCAGAAACACCCACACCGCGATTGGAATCCGACGAGACTGTTTGACATGCATACTCGCCGACCGATAAACGCCGAACACATTTTTTGGCAGCGTGTAGCGGACAGCAGCAGCCATGCCGCGATTCGTCGGGGAGTCCGGATTCGTAACTTCAGGCCACTCATAAAGCCTACGACCAGCCCACGTCGCGCGCAGATGAATATGCTTGCCAACCAGCTCCGACACATTCGGATCAATGAGCGTGTAAGACTGGGTAATCAACCAGAAGTCCAAACCCTTGTGCCGATGCTTCTCAAAAGCCGCCACAGTATCCGGCACTTTCGACGTGCGCGCGCGATTACGCCATACCTTCTGGCACTCATCGACAATTACAAGCGCGCCGTCCGGAAATGTGAAAACCGCCTCTTCTATCGACGCATCCTCAGCAGTCGGAACACGCTCCGTCCATTCTTCCACCGGCGGCGCAACATCATGAGGCAGCATCAACTCCGGAATGCCCATGATGATCACAGGACGAGGCGGCTTGCCCTCCTTTGCTTCCCGCTCCTGCAACTCCATCAACAGCTTCACAGCGTAAGCAGTCTTCCCCGCCCCCGGAGTGCCCGTAATCAAAGTAATCATTGCTGGATAACCCCTAAACGCTTAATCGTCAGCAAGGAAACAACCGTAGTCAGCGCTCCCAGCCAGATACCTACGGCATCAACAAAGCCACCAAGCGCCAATACGCTATAAACGTCGCCAGAAAGCGCCCCCATGCTCCCCTGGATAGCTGCAGCAAACTGATTCTTCAGGGCGGTAAAGCCAACATAGGTAACAAGCCCAAGACCAAGCGAGCCCGCCGCTTTCTTCGCCCAGGCCCCGACCCCCGCACTGATAAATGACGCCCAGCTCATGCGACCGCCCTCCCCCCAACGAAGAAGACAAACACCGCAGCACTCAGCCACGCTGCAGTAAGCACGACATATCGCATCCCCGACGCGAAATCACACACCGGCTTCCACGACAAACCGGGATTATCAAAATGGAGCGCTAACGCAACATCAGACGGACATGACCCCGCAGCGGACAATTCCTGATCGAAATCAATGTCCCGCTCATCCTCTTCCAACTCATCCTCATCTTCAGGGTCGCCCAACTCTTGACAAGCAGATGCATCCGGATGCTCTTCACACAGTGTCGGAGGATCATCACCATCGCTGGATGATTCGCCGTCCGGATCACTTGTAGTCGTCGTCGTTTCTTGAGTCCCATCCGGCGAAGTCGTCGTCGTAACAGTCGTCGGCGTAATACTCACCGTATCGCCGTCGTAATGCATGTTGTAAGTTGTATTGCTGATAGTAGTCGTAACACCCGCAGGACTAGACGTCGTTGACGTTGTTTTAGGCCCCTGTAAGCTCGAAGGACCCGTTACCTGCAACGGATCAGTGACCGGGACATATCCAACCGAAATTCCTTTATCAAGCACGCTTGTCGCTGCCTGAGGATTTGCGGCAAGCGCAGCCGCCAAAGCAGCTTCAATCTCAGCGTCAGTAGCAGCACGCGTTTGAGTGGGCGCATCTGGATTAGCACTCGAATAAATCGTGGCGTAGTTAAACCCACCAATAGTTGTTGTGAAATTACGGGTCCAACGATACCCACCATACTGAGATGCATAGGCCCCCTTGACCCAATTCCCCGTCCAACTCCATCCCGTCGATCCGTAGGCGGCCTGAATCTGACTCTCTACTATTGCCTCTACATACCCATAACTGCACTTATCGGCAGCAGTCACGCAACTCGTACCACTACCGCGCCACCAATAGCGATTTGACTCAGGAGCGCCATCCGATTCTGCGGGAACCAACCAACCATCCTCACCCCACAGCAGGCCATAAGCGTCATAAGCCAACATGGCAACGCCCACAACACCCAACGCTCGAGCCGCAACACGACCAGCAGTCGCAACAGATGCCTTCGGCACAGATTTAGAAAGCGCAAGCTCTGCCTTAACGCCATTGACAGCAACCGGCTGGGACGCGCGAGCAGTGACCCCGCCGGCCCCATCTGCCATGTTATCTAACAGGACTCGAACGCCCGGCACCGCCTTAACTTCACCCGTCGCGGTACGCACAACGACAGAGTCCCGAGACGACCAAATAACGTTCGATGCCGACGCCCATACCGAATAACCGCCCAGGCAAAAACCTAGCATGGCCCAAATCAAGAGCTTGATATGTCTCATCGCATCAAAATCCAGCCAGCACCCAACACACAAACCAATCCTGTAACGAAATAGATATCCATTACCTGATCACCCGTTTAAGCACTGAGAATTTCCACGCGACAAGCCAAACCGAGACAACCAGCATCCCAAGCCCAGCGCCCTCAGCAAAGGATTGACCTGCGTTGCACTCAGCAAAACTAATAGCTGGAGCGCCCACGGAAGATACGACCGCCCCACCCTGCCGACTGACGAGATACCAACCAACACCATCCCACTCAACGGTCGACAAAATTGGGGGCGACCCCGCCAAAACAGACGGACCCACCCCCGAGTAGTAAGCAGTCGCTGCATCCGCGCTAGTGCTAAAGCACCGGCCCGAATACAGCGCACCCATTACTTGAGTACCCTACGCAGCCAGAAGAACGCCACGATCGCGATGATCACGCCGATCACCGCCCCACCGATCGTCATTGCATCCGCCTTCGCAGTCGCGATGCCCTCCGTCACTTCGGTCGGAACTTCGGCCAAAGCATTGCCGATACCCAGGGTTACCAATGCCGGCACAGCGGCGAGCTTCGCGCCGTACTTACGCACCACGTTTCGCGTCATTTGCATCTCACATCTCCTTTGCCAATTAAGGGCTACCCACGCTGGCAAGGCGCGGACCCAATTACCGTGCAAATCAATCCAACTCCCACAGCGGAACAACAACCGCGTCCTGCTCAAAGAGGTATTGACCCGATTCCTCCGCATCCTCCGGGTCTTCAAAACGACCAGCCTCCGTAAGCAGCACGCACTGACCGATATCGCCCAGGCGGGGACAAAGGAAACGCCCGGTCTCGCGGTCTTGCACCACATAGACACGGCGCGCATCCATATCACGCCGCCTTGCCAGGAATCGGAGCGGGAAGCGGCACAAGCGAGCGCATGACGGTTTTCGTTTGCTTGCCGCTGGTGACAATTTCCATTTCTGCCTCAGCTTCGAAAGGAAAATTCAGCTTGCTGTAGCGCGCGTATTCCTTGCTGTCGCCCAGGTTGTATTCACTGGTGGCGTAGCCCTTTGCCGTGCCCTTGCTGTCGTCCAACGGGGTTTCGACATAAACCTTAGTGCTGTCGAAAACCATGCCGTTATCCATCGTGCCGCTGGAGGACTTCATGCCCAGCACCTTCACCATGCTCTTGAATTTCATTTCAATCTCCGAATACGCCGAATAAGGCCGTATCCACGCTGGCGCTTGTCGTGGGACCTGAATGAATGGGAGTACCCCAACGCTGTTCATTTGGGAGCTTGAGACGGTCGGGAATAACCGCATCCTTGCGCTGAATCAGATCGAGCGTTAATTCATCTCCAGCCAGCTGGCGGAGGAAGCGGATATATGCGCCATAGCTGATGCGAACGTTTTCGACGCACCGTTCAATTGTGATTTGAGTCGCGTTCTGCTTCGTCGCAATCCGAGATGGTGCGAGCATCGGACCGATCACGCAGAGCGCATCATAAGCGCCCAAAAAATACCCGGACGGGTCTAAGAGCGCATCGACTGGTATTACCCTGTCGTCGTTCTTCAATTCGACTTCGACGCGCACCCACTCCGAATGCACGTCGCCAAGCTGACGACCTTTCTCATAGACACGGCAGCACTTACCGTTTTTTCGCCTGCCTATATATAGCGTCCTGCCCGACCCATCCGGACGTTTCCAATTACCGACTCGCTCATGCCAGGGCATCCGACCACCCATTCGCCACCAGCCATGATCAAAAGCATGATCCGCATAATCGACATTGAAATAGGAGCCATCAAAGCAATCGTGCGCCAAGTCGATACGCGTTATGCATGGCCTCGCCGCCCACTGGAAAAACGCATGCAAGCGCTTCTCCCAGCCATCCTTTGCAGCAGCGCAACCCGTGCCATGAATGACAATCATCATTGTGCCGTTCTGGCTTTTGCCGCCGTAGGCCATATAGCCGCAGCCATCGCCCAGCTCAAAACCCCACTCATAGAACTGGCGAGCCGGAGCCGGACGGGTAATACCGAATCCGAAAATCCGCTCCATCCACGCCGAGCACTCATGAACGATTTGCCCATCGGTAAGCAACGTCCCCTTATCGGTCCGATGCCATGTCTCAAAACCAATCGTGAAGCGCAAGCAGTCAATAAAGGCAACTTGACCGTGAGATGGCTTCCGGACCGCGACCTGAACAACATCGTCCGTATCCCGCATGACCAGCTGAATTTGCTCTAGCTCTTGCGGAGCCGCCCAGCTCGCCCAATCGTTTCCCCCCCTGTTAGTAGGGGGGGGAACCCGTTGCCACGGCCACGCGGCCTTCGGCGGCTCCTCCTGCGTCGTCGCAGCCTCAGGCCGCTGAATTGCCCTCTTCCAATCCTCAGCAGTAAAGGTGGCGAGACGTTGCAGTTCGCTAGGTGACAGCTCAGGACGCTTTACACGCATAGCCATGCCGCATACCTCAATGACTTATCAGCCGATAAGTGCGGACAATGCACTTATCGGCTGATACTTGTCAAGCGATAAGCACGCACGTAGCGTTTGAAGGGCCAAAGCCCACGGGAGACAGGTTTGAAGACAACGGAATATCTAGACGCGGTGAAAGTCAGAGCCGCACTGACATCGGACTACCAACTTGCCCGACTACTCGGCCTTGAACCGTCAAACATCACCATGTACCGAAAGGAACGCCGCGTGATGGACGACTACATTGCCGCCCGTGTGGCAGAACTACTAAACATCGAAGAACTAGAAGTCATCGCCCAGGCGAACGCGGAACGAGAGAAAGACGCGGACAAGCGCGCGTTCTGGGAGCGCAAAGCAAAAGCCGCTCGCCAGAAAACTAGCGAACGGCTTGAAATGTGGCGCGCCCGGCGCGATTCGAACGCACGACCCCTGCCTTCGGAGGGCAGTACTCTATCCAGCTGAGCTACGGGCGCGGAGGCAATGCGGCGGGGCGGGAGGCACCCCGAGCAAGGCGCGCAAGCATATACCGCTTGCTAAGGAATGTCCATCCGCGCTGCCATTATGGTTTTTACCTGGCTATAATTCGCGCTTTGTCTTGCGCCAGTCAAAGGACCCTAGCATGTCGGAACACAGCGCCCTGAGCGCCGCCCTGCGGCCCCAACGCCTCGCCTTGCCTGCCGTCGCCGTGCTCGCAGCCGTGCTGCTGGCTGGCTGTGGCAAGAAGGAATCGGTCGATCCCGAACTCACCGCCAGCCTCATCCAGCCGGTTGCCCGGGTGGAACTGAAGGTGGAAACGGTGGCGCCGGGCAGCCGCACCGGTGAGCAGATCTACAAGAGCATCTGTGGCAGCTGTCACGAGGCGGGCGTGCTGGGCGCGCCCAAGTCCGGCGACGCCGGCGCCTGGAAGCCGCGGCTGGCCCAGGGCTTCGACGGCCTGACCAACTCCGCCATCCACGGCAAGAACGCCATGCCCCCGCGCGGCGGCGGCAGCGATCTGACCGACACCGAAGTGAAGCGCGCGGTGGCCTTCCTCGCCAACAAGGCGGGCGCCGGCTTCACCGAGCCGCCGGTGGAATAAACCGATGCGCAAGGGCAGCGGTGGTCGACGACCCCGCGCCCCGCTCCGTGCGGCCGGAAGCGCTGCGCGGGTATGAGAAGGAAGGGCGGCCTCGCCGGGCCGCCCTTTTTCCGTCTACCGGGCAGCGTTGGCTGCGGCTCAACCGGCCCCGTTCTTGTCGCGGCTCTCCAGCATCGCCATCAGATTGGCCAGGCGCGCCTTGCCTTCTTCCTTGGTCACCGGCGCGGCGGCCTTGCGGTCGTTCATCTTGATGTCGCCGCCCATCTCGGCGATGAAGCGGCTGGGCTCGCAGACGCGGGACTCCTTGCCCATCTTGCGCCGCTCGCAATAGGTGATGTTGAGGCTGCGCTGGGCGCGGGTGATGCCGACGTACATCAGCCGGCGCTCCTCATCCACCTTGTCTTCGTCGATGCTGCTCTGGTGCGGCAGCATGCCCTCCTCGACGCCGATCAGGAACACATGGGGAAACTCCAGCCCCTTGGAGGCGTGCAGGGTGGCGAGCTGGACGCCGTCGAAATCCGGGTCTTCCTTGTCCAGCATGGAGATCAGGGCGATGGTCTGGGTCAGCTCGAGCAGGTTCTTGCCGTCTTCCTCGCCCTTGCGCGTCAGCCAGCCGACGAAGTCGCGCACGTTGCTCCACTTGGATTCGGCCTCGCGCGTGCCGCAATGCTCGAACAGCCAGGCCTCGTAGCGTATCGCCAGCAGCAGGTCTTCCAGCACCTGGCCGGCGGGCTCGCGCTGGGCGCGGTACTGGATGCGGTTGATGAAGTCGCCGAACTCGCGCAGCCCTTCCAGCTGCTTGGGCGTGAGATGCACGCTGGCGCCTTCCTCGAACATCGCGGCGAACAGGCCAACGTGGCGGGAGGCCGAGTAGCGGCCCAGCGCCTCTATGGTGCTGGGGCCGATGCCGCGGCGCGGCGTGGTCAGCGAGCGGATGAAGGCGAGGTCGTCGTCCGGGTTCAGCAGCAGGCGCAGGTAGGAGAGCAGGTCGCGGATCTCGGCACGGTCGAAGAAGCTCTGGCCGCCGGACATCACGTAGGGGATGCGCTGGTTGCGCAGCTGCTGCTCGATGATGCGCGCCTGATGGTTGCCGCGGTAGAGGATGGCGTAATCCTTGAAGCGGGTGCGGGCCTCGAACTTGTGGGCGGTGATCTTCATCGCCACCCACTCGGCCTCGTGCTCGGCATCGCGGCAGTTGGTCACCGCGATCTGCTCGCCCGGGCCGTGCTCCGACCACAGCGTCTTCTCGAACAGCTTCTCGTTGTGGGAGATGACGGTGTTGGCCGCCTCCAGGATGCGGCGCGAGGAGCGGTAGTTCTGCTCCAGCTTGATGACCCGCAGCTTGGGGTAATCCTTCTGCAGCAGGCGCAGGTTCTCGACGTCGGCGCCGCGCCAAGCGTAGATGGCCTGGTCGTCGTCGCCCACCGCGGTGAAGGCGCCGCGCACGCCGCAGAGTTGGCGCAGCAGGCGGTACTGGGCGCGGTTGGTGTCCTGGTATTCATCCACCAGCAGATAGCGCAGGCGGTTCTGCCAGCGCTCGCGCACCTCGTCGTTGGTCTCGAAGAGATGCACCGGCAGCGAGATGAGGTCGTCGAAATCCACCGCCTGATAGGCGCGCAGCGTGCGCTCGTACTCGCCGAAGACCTTGGCGGCGGCGAAGGAGAGCTCGTTGTCGGCCAGCTTCACCGCCTCTTCCGGCGGGATCATCGCGTTCTTCCACGACGAGATCTGCCACTGCATCTGCTTGGCGATGCCCTTGTCGCCCTCGCTGGCGACGTCGGAGACGATCTGCACCGTGTCGGAGGCGTCCAGGATGGAGAACTGCTTCTTCAGCCCGCAGTGCAGCGCCTCCTGGCGGATGATGCGCACGCCCAGGGCGTGGAAGGTGCACACGGTGAGGCCGCCCGGCGCACGGCCGCCCATCAGGTGGGCAACCCGCTCCTGCATCTCCTTCGCCGCCTTGTTGGTGAAGGTGATGGCGCCGATGTTGTTGGCGCTGATGCCGCAGCCGTTGATGAGGTGGGCGATCTTGTGGGTGATGACGCGCGTCTTGCCGCTGCCGGCGCCGGCCAGCACCAGGCAGGGGCCGTCCAGGTAATAGATCGCTTCGCGCTGGGGAGCATTGAGAAGGGCGGACATCGGGCAGGGGAAACGCTGAGCAGGACGGGAGGGGGCGGCGCCGGAACCGGTGGTGGCCCGGCGCTGAAACGAAGGCGCCACCCCGGAGGGCGGCGCGGACCGAATTCTAACCGATGGGGCCAGCGGCTCCGGCCGCAGGGCGCTCAGCGGCCCAAGGAGCCGAATACCTTCTTCGCCAGGCTGCCGGCGGCGGATACCGGATCGCGGCGGATCTCGCGCTCTTCCTCGGCGATCATCAGGAACAGGCCATCCAGCGCCTTGCGCGTCACATAGCCTTCCACCTTGGCGTCTTCCGCCTTCACCAGCCCCAGGCTGGCACCCTGGCCGGCGAACTGGTTGTACAGGCCGGACAGCGCCAGCTTGTCGGTGTTCTTCTTCACCACCGGCAAGAAGAGCTGGGTCAGGCGGCTTTCGGTCTTGCTGCGGAAGTACTGGGTGGCGGAGTCGTCGCCACCGCTGAGGATGCGCTTGGCGTCGTCCACACTCATCGCCTTCACCGCGTCGACCAGCAGCGTGCGGGCTTCCGGCACCGCAGCCTCGGCGGCGCGGTTCATGGCGGTGACCAGCTCGTCCAGATCCTTGCCACGGCCGCTCATGCGCAGTAGCGGCTCGGCCTGGGCGAGGCCCTCCGGCAGCGGAATCCTGACCTTGGGATTGGCGAGGAAGCCGTCCTGCCGGCCGAGGGCGGCCACCGCCTGGGCGGCGCCCTGGGTCAGCGCCTCCTTGAGGCCGCCGGTGGCTTCGCTGCTGCTCAAAGCCGCCAGCCCGGCAGCCCAGGCGGGAATGGCGAACAGCATCAGGGCGAAAAACTTGAGGAGGCTGCGCATCTTCTTCTCCAGGTTCTAGCGGGGCGCGGGCGCGATCCGGGGCGACCATCCTCCTGCGAGGCACGCGGCTTGTCCAGCCGGCGATGCCGCAGGCAGCCGGGAAAGGCTCACTCCAGCCCGAACTCGAAGGTGCTCACCACCCGCAGGCGCTTGCCCATGGTGCGGCCCGTGCTGTCGTTGTCGCCACCGTCATCGTCCAGCACCCGGATCACGCCCTGATTGGCGCTCTTCAGTGGCCCCAGCTCGGCACCCGCGTCGGCGGCGAACTTGGTCGCCTGCTCGCGGGCGTTGCGCGTCGCCTCCTCCAGCAGCCGGGGCTTGGCATCGTTGAAGCCGCGCAGCTGGAAGCGCGGGCCGCCCAGCCCCTCGTTGTCGCCGCTGAGCTGGATGCCGGCCTGGATCAGCGGGTCCACCTTGCCGGCGGCCTGCGCCACCGCCTCCACCCGGGCGGACTTCACCGTCACCTGGCCGAGGCCATTGAAGCGCAGCGGCACGCTGGAGGAGCCCCATTCGCGGGCGTAGAGATCCTGCACCTGCAGCGGCCGCACCTCGATCTCCGCGTCCTCGAAGCCCTGCTCGCGCAGGAAGGCGATGACGCGCTCGCGGTCGCCGTTGAGCGCCTGCTGCACCGCGCCGAACTCGTTGCCGCCGCGGCGGAAGCCCAGCGTCCAGATGGCGAAGTCGCTCTTCACCTCCTGCTCCGCCAGGCCCTTCACGGTGATGGAACGGTCCGCCAGGCGGAAGCGCTCCATGCCCTGTCCGACCAGCCAGCCGCCCAGGGCGATGCCGCCACCCAGCAGCAGCGCGGGGAAAAATCCGATGCGGGTATCCGCCACGATGAACTCCCTTCATGCATGCGAAGCCGGCATGGTAGGAAAGCCGCGCCGCGGCGGCTGTGAGGGAATGCAAGGAGCCGCCGGCCACGGACGGGCTCAGGCGGGCGCTGAACGCAGTCCGTAGGCCTGCCCGCGGTGGAACAGGTACTCCACCCGCATCAGCGGGCCGGCGCTGCGGCTGGAGCGATAGCCGATGACCTCCACCGTTTCGCCCGCCTGCAGTTGCGGCACATTCCAGGCGCTGAGGCGGGACAGCGGCGCCAGCTCCAGCGTCCATTCCGCGTCGGCCGGCGTAGCGAGCCGGGTGCGGGCGAGGAAGTCCGCCAGTTCCGGCGGCGCAGTCTGCGCCGGGAGGCTGCGCTGGGCGAGATCCCCCGGCAGCGCCAGACCGCTGGCGGGCTTCAGCACTAGCTCCGCATGCGGGTTCTGCCAGCGCACCGACACCAGCGTGCCGGCAAGGTAAAGGGGTGCGGCGGTGTCGAAACCGCTCCAGCCGTGGTGGGCACGCGCCAGCACAGGGCTCATGCCGGCCGCGCCGACGGCGAGCAGGAAGCATCGTCTATCCATCTCTGTCTCCGGAGGACAACCGCGGGCTGCGGCTGCCGGTTCGATGCGACAGGCGCCGCCGGAGTTCTCAGACGTAGGCGATGGCGCGACCGCAGGCGATGACGCCCATCCACAGCGCGAGGGACAGTACCGCCTGGGTGAAGGCGGTTCCGTCCACCTTCCGCAAGCCGCCGCGGGCATGGAACAGCGCTGCGTTCAGCCCCGCGGCGCAGATGAGGAGGAGCTTCAGCTGGAAGGCGGGATGCGTCAGCAAGCCGGCGGCATCGGCGGCGAACATCACCAGCCCGCTGGCGGCCGCCAGCAGGAAGCCGCCCAGGCTCACCGGCAGCGCCAGCCGGGCCAGCGCCTCCAGCGGCAGCGCACGACCCAGGCCGGCGAGGCGCAAGTCCAGCACCATCAGGCTGCCGAACAGCAGGGCGATGCCGATGATGTGCCCCACCTCCAGCGCCGGATAGGCCCACAGGGATGCGCGCAGCGCCTCGCCCATGGCTCAGGCGGCACCGCATGCGACCGCGCCGCGCGCCGGCATCAGACCACGCCGGCGCCGTGGGCCTGCTGGTCGGCCCAGTAGGAGGAACGCACCATGGGGCCGCAGGCGGCGTTGCGGAAGCCCATCTTCAGCGCTTCGGTCTCGAACATCTTGAAGGTGTCCGGATGCACGTAGCGCAGCACCGGCAGGTGGCCGCCGGAGGGCTGCAGGTACTGGCCGATGGTGAGCATGTCCACGTCGTGGGCGCGCAGGTCGCGCATCACTTCGAGGATTTCCTCGTCGGTCTCGCCCAGGCCGACCATCAGGCCGGACTTGGTCAGCACGTCCGGATGGTTGGCCTTGAATTCCTTGAGCAGGCGCAGCGAGTAGTCGTAGTCGGCACCCGGACGGGCCTGCTTGTACAGCCGCGGCACGGTTTCCATGTTGTGGTTCATGACGTCCGGCGTAGCCTCGGCGAAGATCTGCAGGGCGATCTCCATGCGGCCGCGGAAGTCGGGCACCAGCACCTCGATGGTGGTGTTCGGCGAGGCCTGGCGGGTGTGCTGGATGCACTCGACGAAGTGGCGGGCGCCGCCGTCGCGCAGGTCGTCGCGGTCCACCGAGGTGATCACCACGTAGTTCAGCCGCATGGCGGCGATGGTCTTGGCCAGGTCCACCGGCTCATTGGGATTGAGCGGCTCCGGGCGGCCGTGGCCGACATCGCAGAAGGGACAGCGGCGGGTACAGATGTCACCCATGATCATGAAGGTGGCCGTGCCCTTGCCGAAGCATTCGTGGATGTTGGGGCAGGAGGCTTCTTCGCAGACGGTGTGCAGCTTGTGGTCGCGCAGGGTCTGCTTGATCTCGTTGAAGCGCTCGGCTTCCTGGCCCGCGCCGAGCTTGATGCGGATCCACTCCGGCTTCTTGAGCCGTTCGGCGGGAACGATCTTGATCGGGATGCGGGCGGTTTTTTCCGCGCCGCGCTGCTTGCGGGCTGGGGTATCCATACGCTCTCTCATTTGCGGGTCGCGGCCACGCGGGTAGCGCGGCCGGCCGCCATTATCGCCTGCTTTTCAGTCGGCTGCCGCTGCGTGGGCGACACCGGCACCCGTCACGGAAACCGGCGGCAGCAGGCGCAGCAGGTGGCCCAGCAGGCGTTCGCCCACTGCGGCCACATCGTCGGCGATGCCGAAATCCCGCAGCCGGATGGTCTTCAGGCCTTCGTAGCCACAGGGGTTGATCCAGGTGAAGGGCGCCAGATCGGCATCCACGTTCAGCGCCAGGCCGTGGTAGCTGCAGCCGTTGCGCACCCGCAGGCCGAGGGCGGCGATCTTGGCGCCGTCGATGTAGACGCCGGGCGCGCCAGGCTTGCGCTCGGCGTGGAGGCCGTAATCGGCCAGGCAGTCGATCAGCGCCTGCTCCATCAGGAATACCAGCTCGCGCACCTTGAGGCCACGGCGGCGCAGGTCCAGCAGCAGGTAAGCCACCAGCTGGCCGGGGCCGTGATAGGTGATCTGGCCGCCGCGGTCTATCTGCACCAGCGGGATGCCGGCTTCGCGGCCGGCGGGCAGCAGGTGTTCGGCGAGGCCGGCCTGACCCAGGGTGTAGACCGGCGGATGTTCGAGCAGCCAGATCTGGTCCGGGGTGTCGTCGCCGCGCCCGGCGGTGAAGACGCGCATCGCCTCCAGCGCCGGTTCGTAGTCGACCAGGCCGAGCCGCTTGACCAGCAGATCGCCGGCCACGGCTGCGGGCTGGCCGCCCGCGGTCAAAGGACCACCTTCACCATCGGATGGGAGGTGAGCTCGCGGTAGAGGTTGTCCACCTGCAGCTGGGAGATGGCGCGGAAGGTACACGTCACCGCCAGATAGTTGCCCTTGCTGGAGGGGCGCATCTCGATCGCGGCAGCGTCGAAATCCGGCGCATGCCGCAGCACCACTTCCACCACCGCCTGGGCGAAGCCTTCCACCCGGGCGCCCATGATCTTGATCGGAAAATCGCAGGGATATTCGATCAGGGTCTGTCTTTCTGGATTGTTTTCGTCAGCCACCGCGCATCACCGTCGTCTTGAATGCCTGATACCAGGCGTGCATCTGTTCGCTCACAGGCCCCGGCCTGCCCTCGCCCACCGGCCGCCCGTCCAGGCGGGTGATCGCCAGCACTTCGCGGGTGGAGGACGTCATCCACACCTCGTCCGCGCTGCGCACCTCGTCCTCCAGGATCTCCTGCACCCGGTGCGGCAGACCATTGACGGCAGCCAGTTCCAGCACCACGTCGTAGGTGATGCCGGGCAGCATCAGGTGGCTCTTGGGCGGCGCCAGCAACACGCCGTCGCGGACGATGAAGATGCTGGAGGCGGAGCCCTCGGTGAGGAAGCCATCGCGGAACAATACGGTCTCGTGGCAACCCTGGTCCACCGCGTGCTGGCGCAGCAGGCAGTTGGCGAGCAACGAGGTGGTCTTGAGATCACAGCGCAGCCAGCGGAAATCCGCCGCACTCACTGCGCTGGCGCCGCTTTCGCGCAGTTCCCGCGATGGGGTGACGAGCGCCTCGCTCATCAGGAACACCGAAGGCCGGACCACCTCCGGGAAGGCGTGGTTGCGCCGCATGTCGGCGCCGCGGGTGACCTGCAGGTACAGCGACTGGTCGTCCCAGGGATTCCGGTCCACCACCTCGCGCACCATCGCCGCCCACTCCTGCTCGGCATGCGGGTTGGGAAGGCGCATGGCCGCCAGCGTGCTGGCCAGCCGGGCGAGGTGCTCATCCAGCCGGAAAGGCCGGCGGGAATACACCGGGATGACCTCGTAGGCGCCGTCACCGAACAGGAAACCCCTGTCCATCGGCGACACCTGGGCGTCTTCCAGTGGCAGGTAGCGGCCGTTCAGGTAGCACAGGCTCATCGGCGCCTCCGTGGTCGGTTCAGGCGGTTAAAGGTTCTTGATCCACAGCACCAGGGCGTCCCACAGGCGGCCGAAGAAGCCGGCCACCGGCACGTCCTGCAGGGCGACGACCGGGTACTCGCCTATGGTCTTGTCGTCCAGCGCGAGCTTGAGGGTGCCCACTTCCTGGCCCTTCTGCAGCGGCGCCAGCACCGGTTGGCGGCTTTCCAGGGTGGCGACCACCTTCTCCGCCTGGCCCTTGGGCAGGGACATGACGAAGTCTGAGGTGAAGCCCACCGCCACTTCATTGGCCTTGCCCTTCCATACGCGGAACTGGGACAGCGCCTGGTCGGCGGAGTAGAGCTTCACCGTGTCGAAGAACTGGAAACCGAAGTTCAGCAGCTTGAGCGACTCCTGGGCGCGCACCGCGTCGGAGTCGGCGCCCAGTACCACCGAGATCAGCCGGCGCGGGCCGCGCTGGGCGGAGGAGATGAGGCAGTAGCCAGCGGTGCTGGTGTGGCCGGTCTTCATGCCATCAACCGTGCTGTCCAGCCACAGCAGGCGGTTGCGGTTGGGCTGGGTGATGCCGTTGTAGCTGTACTCCTTCATGGAGTAGAGGCTGTAGAACTCGGGGAAGTCGCGGATGATGGCCGCGGCCAGCAGGGAGAGGTCGCGCGCGGTGGTGTAGTGCTGCGGATCCGGCAGGCCGGTGGAGTTCATGAAGTTGGTGCCGGTGAGGCCGAGGCGCTTGGCTTCGCGGTTCATCAGTGCGGCGAAGGCTTCCTCGCTGCCGGCGATGAGCTCGGCCAGGGCGACGCAGGCGTCATTGCCGGACTGCACGATCACCCCGCGGATCAGCTCCTGCACCGTGACGGGCTTGCGCGGCTCGATGAACATCCGCGAGCCTTCCTGCCGCCATGCCTTGTCGGAGACCGGCACGGGCTGGTCCAGCGCGATGGTTCCCGCCTTGATCGCCGAGAAGGTCAGGTAGGCGGTCATCAGCTTGGTCAGCGAGGCCGGCTCGATGCGCTCATCCGGCATGTTGGACGCCAGCACCTGGCCGGTGGCGTGGTCCATCAGCACCCAGGCCTTGGCGGCGAGGGCGGGGGCCGGGATGGCCTGGGCGGAAGCGGTGAAGGAGAAAAGCGAAAGCAGCAGGGCAAATACGGCGGTGAAGAGACGCATGGAGAGAAACCTGATGTGGGGGAGGAACGGCGGGCGGGGCGGACAATTATAGGACGCACCCCGTACCCGGACCACGGCGGACAGCCTTTGTTTCAACCGCCGGCGTTTTTCTTCCCGCCTCAGCGCCAGCGAGGGGCGCAAGGGAGATGGGCGGCAACGGCGGGCGGCGGGCAGGGCCGCCGGCACTTCCCGGTCCGGGCAGCACGGCGGCGCTGCTGCCGCCTGGGTTCAGCGCTGGACGACGAAGGGTTTGAGCTTGAGCACCGCGGCGATGCGGTCCGCCGCGCTGCGGGCTTCGTCCACGCTGGCGTAGGGCCCGGCGTGCAGGCGGAAGCGGCCGCCGTCGGCGTACAGCTCCAGGCTCTGGGCGAAGGCGGCCAGCTCCTTGGCCACAGTGTCGCGGAAGCCCTCGGCGTTGTCGCGGGAGGAGAAGGCGCCCAGCTGCAGGAAGATGCCGGTGCCGGTCGCCGAGCTGGGCGGCTTCAGTGCCGGCTCCCCGGATTCGCCAGGCGCGCCGGCCAGCGGCGCGAGCTGGGCGGCGCTCGGCCCGCCGCGGCCGGGCAGCGGCGGCACCGGGTCGGTGTCGGCGTACATCGGCAGCTCGCCCGGCAGGATCTGCTCCACCTCCACTTCGGTGCTGCCGCTGTTCACATAGCCCAGCTTGTAGGCGGCGGTGTAGGAGAGGTCCATCACCCGGCCCTTGTGGAAAGGGCCGCGGTCGTTGATGCGCACTACCACCGAGCGGCCGGTGGCGACGTTGGTGACGCGCGCATAGCTGGGGATGGGCAGCGTTGGATGCGCGGCGGTCATCGCGTACATGTCATAGGGCTCGCCGCTGGAAGTGGCCTGGCCGTGGAAGCGGCGGCCGTACCAGCTGGCGACGCCACGCTCGCGGTAGGGCGCCAGCACGGTCGCCGGCACGTAGTTCTGGCCGAAGACGTTGTACGGGCGGTTGGCGAAACGGTGCAGCGGCTCCAGCTTGGGCTGGGCGTCGGGGATGAGTTCGAGGTTGTCCGGCGGGATGTCGTCCGGACCGTCGTCCTTGTAATAGCCACCACCGCGGCGGGTGGTGGCCTTGGGCGGCGTGGCCGGCGCTTCGCCGCGCGGACCGCCGCTGCCGCTGGCGGTGCTGTCGGGCGCGCGGGTGGGCGTGCTGCCGCAGGCGCTCAGCAAGGCGCAGGCGGTGGCGGCGCACAGCAGGCTCAGGGGGGAGGCGGAGCGAAAGGCGGCGTTGCGGCGCGCCCCGGCCACCAGGGCTGCGGAGGGTCGTAGTGTCGTCATCTCGTTCGCCGCAGCCTATTTGGGAGACGAAAGGCGGCTGCGCTGTATGCTCATCAGGATACCCACCCCAAGACACAGGGTGACCAAAGCGGTTCCCCCGTAGCTCACGAAAGGCAGCGGCACGCCCACCACCGGCAGGATGCCGCTCACCATGCCCATGTTCACGAAAGCATAGGTGAAGAAGATCATGGTGATCGCCCCGCCGAGCAGCTTGCTCGCCAGTGTGGGGGCGTTGACGGAGATCTGGAAGCCGCGCGCCAGCAGCAGCACGTAGATGATGAGCAGCACGATGGCGCCGGCCAGCCCCAGTTCTTCCGCCAGCACGGCGAAGATGAAGTCGGTGTGGCGTTCGGGCAGGAAGGCGAGGTGGGTCTGGGTACCGGCCATCCAACCCTTGCCGAGCACGCCGCCGGAGCCGATGGCGATGGTGGACTGGATGATGTGGAAGCCCTTGCCCAGTGGATCCTGCGTCGGGTCCAGCAGGGTGCACACCCGGTGCTTCTGGTATTCGCGCAGGCCGTACCAGTCCACACCCGGCTGGCACAGGGTGTCGCCGAAGGCGATGATGCTGCCGATCCCGATGATACCGACCAGCGCCACCGGCACGATCAGCTTCCACGACAGGCCGGCGAAGAAGATCACGTAAAAGCCGGCGGTGGTCACCAGCAGACTGGTGCCCAGGTCGGGCTGGATTAGGATCAGCCCGACCGGCACCACCAGCAGCAGGCCGGCGACGATGAAGTCGCGGAAGCCGATCTGCCCCTCGCGCTGCTGGAAGTACCAGGCCAGCATCAGCGGCATGGCGATCTTCATCAACTCCGAGGGCTGGATGCGGGTGACGCCGACGTGCAGCCAGCGCTGGGCGCCCTTAGACACCTCGCCGAACAGTTCCACCGCCACCAGCAGCACCACGCCGACGATGTACAACGGCAGCGCCAGCGACAGCATGCGCTGGCTGGAGATGGTCGCCGCCACCCACATCGCCGCCAGCGCCACCACGGTGTTGATGGTCTGCGCCTCCAGCCGGTCGGGCGAGGCGCTGATCATCAGGAAGTAGGCGTAGCCCAGCAGCGCGCCCAGGATCAGCATCAGCTGCGGGTCGATGGGGCGCAGGAAGGCGCGCAGCAGGCCCAGCGGGTGGAAGCGGCTCTCGGTCATTCGTCGCTCTCCGCGGCATCCACGTCTTCGGCTGCCGGCTGGTTGGGACGCTTGCCGAGCAGGTAGTAGTCCATCACCAGACGGGCGATGGGCGCGGCCGACTGGGCGCCGAAACCGCCGTTCTCCACCAGCACCGCCAGCGCGATCTTGGGCTCGTCCGCCGGCGCGTAGGCGATGAACCAGGAGTGGTCGCGCAGGCGCTCGCTGACCCGGCCCTCGACGTACTTTGCGCCCTTGAGCGAGAACACCTGGGCGGTGCCGGTCTTGCCGCCGACCGAATACGGCGCGTTGCCGAAGGCGCGGGCGCCGGTCCCCGCCTTGGTCACGTCCACCATGGCGGCGCGCACCGTGGCCACATGCTCCGGCTTGAGCCCGAGCTGGCGTATCGGCTCCGGCTCCACCACCCGCTTGGCGTTACTGCGGTTATCCACTACATGACGCACCAGGTGCGGCCGGTACACGTTGCCGCCATTCACCACCGCCGACAGGGCATTGGCCATCTGCAGCGGGGTGTAGGCGTTATAGCCCTGGCCGATGCCGACCGAGATCGTCTCGCCGCCGAACCAGCGCTGCTGTTCCGGCCGGCGGAAGCGGCGCTTCTTCCAGTCGGGCGAGGGCAGCACGCCTTCCGCTTCGCCGGGGATGTCGATGCCGGTGCGGGAGCCGAAGCCCAGCGGCGACATGAAGCGGGCGATGCCTTCGATGCCGAGATCGTTGGCGAGCTGGTAGTAATAGGTGTTGCAGGACACCACGATGGACTTGTGCAGATCCACCATGCCGTGGCCACCCACCTTGTCGTCCATGAAGCGGTGGCCGCCAAAGGCGAAGAAGCCGGGATCGGCGATGGCCTGGCCGGCGGTGCGCTTGCCGGCGGTCAGCCCCGCCAGCGCCATGAAGGGCTTGAAGGTGGAGCCCGGCGGATAGGCGCTGAAGATGGCGCGGTTGAGCAGCGGATGGTCGGGTGAATCGTTGAGCGCCTTCCAGTCCTGGGTGGAGATGCCATCCACGAACAGGTTGGGATCGAAGGTGGGCGTGGACACCAGCGCCAGCACGCCGCCGGTGGCCGGCTCTATCGCCACCATGGCGCCGCGGCGGTTGCCGAAGGCGGCCTCGGCCACCTTCTGCAGCTCGATGTCCAGCGTCAGCTCCAGGTCGTTGCCGGCCATGGCCGAGGTGCGCGACAGCCGCCGCACCGCGCGGCCGCCGGCGTTCACCTCCACCTGCTCGACGCCGGTGGTGCCGTGCAGTTCGGCCTCGTAGGACTGCTCCAGACCACTCTTGCCGATGTATTCCGAGCCGCGGTAGTTGGCGGTTTCGCCGCGTTCTTCGATGCGCTCCACGTCGCGGTCGTTGATGCGGCCGATGTAGCCGACGACATGCGAGGCGGTGGCCCCCTGCGGGTAATCCCGGAACAGCCGCGCCTGCACCTCCACGCCGGGGAAGCGGTAACGCTGGGAGATGAAGCGCGCCACTTCGTCGTCGCTCAGGCGGGTGCGTATGGGAACGCTCTCGAAGTTGCGGCTTTCTTCGAGGATCTTGCGGAAACGCCTGCGATCGCGCTGCTCTATGGTCAGCACTTCGGCGAGACGGTCTATGGTCTCGTCCAGGTTGCCGGCGCGCGATGGCGTGATCTCCAGCGTGTAGGCCGCATAGTTGCGCGCCAGCACCACGCCGTTGCGGTCCACGATGCTGCCGCGGTTGGGCACCACCGGCAGCAGGGCGATGCGGTTGTCCTCTGCCCGGGTATGGAAGTAGTCGTGCCGCACCACCTGCAGGTAATAGAAGCGGGTGGCGAGCAGGCCGAAGCAGACGAGGACGAACAGCCCGGCCACCACCACCCGGCGGCGAAAGCGCCAGCTCTCCTGGTCGGGGGTGCGGAACTCCGTCATTGTGCGCGCCGGCTCAGATGGGACGGTTGTCGTCCCGCTCCACCGGCTGGTACTGCGGCAGCAGCAGCAGGAAGCTCATCGGCGCCCACAACAGCACGCTGGTGAAGCTGGAGAGGAAGTACAGCCAGCCGGGAAACTCGGCGCCGGCCAGCAGGCGCACGATCACCATCAGCAACTGCGCCGCCAGCAGCATGGGCAGCACGTGCAGCGCCTGTTGCAGCAGCGGGAACCACATCAGCCGGCGGGCGAAACGCCCCGCCAGGTAGGCCACCACCACATAGGCCAGCGCATGCTGCCCCATGGCAGCGCCCTGGCCGATGTCCACCAGCAGACCGAAGACGAAACCGGCCCCCATGCCGATGCGCAGCGGCTCGCGGATGCACCAGAAGGCCAGCACCAGCGCCACCCAGTCGGGCACGCCGGGGAAGGTGCCGGTGGGCACATAAGCGAAACCCAGCGCCAGGATGAGGCTGAAATAAATGAACCACAGCTTGACCGGCAGCAGGATGCGGCTGGAACGGTTGGTCGGTTGCATGTCAGTCCTCCGGACCGTTCACGGCCGCCCCACCACGGAGCAGCCAGGGCGCGCGATGCGACGGGCGCTTCATCTCAGGGCGCCTCGGCCTTCTCTGCCGGGGCCGCCTGCGGCAGCGGCGGCGGCAATTCCGCCCGGCCCAGCACCAGCACCTGCACACTGCGTTCGATGCCGGCCAGCGGCTCGCAGACGATGCGGGCGAAAGCCTCCGCCTCCCGGTCCACCGCCGCCACCTCGGCCACAGGCAGGCCGGGCAGGAAGACGCCGTCCAACCCGGAGGTGACCAGCCGGTCGCCCGGCTGGATGTCCGCGCTGGCGATCACGAAGCGCAGCTCCAGCCGCCCCTGGCCGGAGCCGAACAGCACGCCGCGCAGGCCATTGCGGAGCACCTGCACCGGAATCGCCTGGTTGCGGTCGGTCAGCAGCGTGACTTCGGACTGGATGGGATAGACCCGCGTCACCTGACCGATCACGCCCTTGGCGTCCACCACCGCCAGCCCCGGCTCCACACCTTCCTGGGCGCCGCGGTCGAGAATGACCTTGCGCGAAAACGGATCCGGCGCGTTGTAGAGGATTTCCGCCGCCACGCTGCGTACGCCCACCCGCTGCGACATCTCGAGCAGGCCGCGCAGCTGCTGGTTTTCCTGCTCCAGCTGCTCGAAGCGCAGCAGGCGCTCGCCGCTGCCGAGTTGCTGCCGGCGCAGGTCGGCATTGTCCAGCTGCACCTGGATCAGGGTAGCGAAGTAGTGGGAGGCATTGCGCACGAAGTCGGCCGGCTTGGCCGCCGCCATCTGCAGCGGGTAGGTGGCGACCGACAGCCCCTGCCGCAGCACTTCCAGGTAGCGGAACTTCAGGTCTGCCACCAGCAGCGCCAAGCAGACGCACACGAGCAGCATCAGCCGCGCCAAAGGCGCAGGGCCGCGCTTGAAGATGGGGGGCGGTTGATGGCCGACTAGGGACATCGCGGGTTCGGGGGTCGGCGGAAAGCGAAGGGAACGACGGAGGAAGCGGCGGAGGGCTCAGGGCCGGGGCCCGCGCCCGGCCTCGCCGGGCACGGTGGCGGAAGGCTCAGTCGGAAGTGAAGATGGAACCGAGCTTGTCCATCTTTTCCAGGGCCATGCCGCAGCCGCGGGCCACGCAGGTGAGCGGTTCGTCAGCGACGATCACCGGCAGGCCGGTCTCTTCCATCAGCAGGCGGTCGAGGTCGCGCAGCAGCGCGCCGCCGCCGGTCAGCACCATGCCGCGGTCGGCAATGTCGGCGCCCAGTTCCGGCGGGGTCTGCTCCAGGGCGATCTTCACCGCGGAGACGATCTGGTTCAGCGGTTCGGTCAGCGCCTCCAGGATTTCGTTCGAGGAAATGGTGAAGCTGCGGGGGATGCCCTCGGCAAGGTTGCGTCCCTTCACCTCCATCTCCCGCACTTCCGAGCCGGGGAAGGCGGAACCGATTTCCTTCTTGATGTTCTCGGCGGTGGTGTCGCCGATCAGCATGCCGTAGTTGCGGCGGATGTAATTGACGATGGCGTCGTCGAACTTGTCGCCGCCGACGCGCACGCTGCCGGCATACACCATGCCGCCCAGCGAGATCACGCCCACCTCGGTGGTGCCGCCGCCGATGTCCACCACCATGGAGCCGGTCGCGTCCGACACCGGCAGGCCGGCGCCGATGGCCGCCGCCATCGGCTCCTCGATCAGGTAGACCTGGGAGGCGCCCGCCGCCAGGGCCGCGTCACGGATCGCCCGGCGCTCGACCTGGGTGGAGCCGCAGGGCACGCAGATGATGATGCGCGGGCTGGGCGACAGCAGACGGGAGTCGTGCACCTTCTTGATGAACTGCTTGATCATCTGCTCGGTGACGACGAAGTCGGCGATCACGCCATCCTTCATCGGCCGGATCGCCGTGATGTTGCCGGGCGTCTTGCCCAGCATCTGCTTGGCGGCATGCCCCACCGCCTGGATGGTGCGCTTGGCGTTCGGACCGCCTTCGGTGCGGATCGCCACCACCGAGGGTTCGTCGAGCACGATGCCTTTGCCGCGCACGTAGATCAGGGTGTTGGCCGTGCCGAGGTCGATCGCCAGGTCGTTGGAGAAATAGGAACGCAGAAAGCCGAACATGGAAAATTCCGAAACCGGTGGAGAGAATGCGTCGCCCGGGCGCGAGAGGCAACGGGACTGCCCCCGAACGGGGAGAAACGATTATGATAACCTACAAACCTTTGTCGACTAAGCAGGTTTTTGTTAACTCATGTCGCTCTCCAACGAACAAGTCGGGCACGTCGCGCGCCTCGCCCGCATCGCCCTGACCGAGGCAGAAACCGAGGCGACCCGGCGCAAACTGGACGGCATTTTCGGCCTCATCGAGCAGATGCAGGCGGTGGATACCACCGGCGTCGAGCCCATGAGCCATCCGCAGGAACTCGCCACCCGCCTGCGCGAGGACGCTGTCATCGAGACCGACCGACGCGCCGCTTTCCAGGCCATCGCCCCGCAGACCGAGGCTGGACTCTACCTGGTCCCCAAAGTCATCGAATGACCCGGCCGGCCGCAGCGGCCCCCGCGCCGCCGCCGCCCGCCCTCTCCGTTTCCCTGCGACCATGATCAACGCCAGTCTCAAGACCTTGCGCGCGGCACTCGACGCGCGGCAGATATCGAGCGTGGAACTCGCCACTTTGTTCCTCGACCGCATCCAGGCCGCCAATCCGGCGCTGAACGCCTTCATCACGGTTGACCGCGATGGCGCCCTTGCCGCCGCCCGCGCCGCCGACGAACGCATCGCCGCCGGCCAGGCCGGCCCGCTCACCGGCATTCCGCTGGCTCACAAGGACCTGTTCTGCACCGAAGGCGTGCTCACCACCTGCGGCTCGCGCATGCTGGCGAACTTCGTCAGCCCTTACGACGCCCATGTGGTCGCCCAGCTGAAGGCCGCCGGCGCGGTCTGCCTGGGCAAGACCAATATGGACGAGTTCGCCATGGGCTCGTCCAACGAGAATTCCTGGTACGGCCCGGCGCGCAACCCCTGGAACACCGCCAAGGTACCCGGCGGCTCCTCCGGCGGCTCGGCGGCAGCGGTGGCCGCGCGGCTGGCGCCCATCGCCACCGGCACCGATACCGGCGGCTCGGTGCGTCAGCCGGCCGCGCTCACCGGCATCACCGGCATCAAGCCCACCTACGGCGTGGTCAGCCGCTACGGCATGATCGCCTACGCCTCCTCGCTGGATCAGGGCGGCGCCTTCGCCGCCTCGGCCGAAGACTGCGCGCCGCTGCTCAGCGCCATGGCCGGCTTCGATCCGCGCGACTCCACCAGCCTGGAGCGCCCGGCGGAGGACTACGCCCGCCTGCTCGCCGCGCCCGCCGGCGACAAGCCGCTCGCCGGTCTGCGCATCGGCCTGCCACGCGAATTCTTCGGCCCCGGCATGGCGGACGACGTGCGCGCCGCCGTGGAAGCCGCGCTGGCGCACTACCGTGCCCTGGGCGCGATCACCGTGGATGTGGACCTGCCCAACGCCCGGCTGGCCATTCCCGCCTACTACGTGATCGCGCCGGCAGAGGCCTCCAGCAACCTGTCGCGCTTCGACGGTGTGCGCTACGGCCACCGCGCCGCCGAGTACGGCGATCTCAACGACATGTACTGCAAGAGCCGCGCGGAAGGCTTCGGCGAGGAGGTCAAGCGCCGCATCCTGGTCGGCACCTATGTGCTCTCCCACGGCTACTACGACGCCTACTACCTGCAAGCGCAGAAGCTGCGCCGGCTGATCGCCGAGGACTTCCGCGCCGCCTTCGCCCAGTGCGACCTCATCGCCGGCCCCACCAGCCCGACCACCGCCTGGGGAATCGGCGAGAAAACCGACGACCCGGTGCAGATGTACCTGTCGGACATCTACACCATCGCGGTGAACCTCGCCGGCCTTCCCGGCCTGTCCCAGCCCTGCGGCTTCGGCGCGGACGGCCTGCCGGTCGGCCTGCAGCTGATCGGCGACTACTTCAGCGAGGCCAGCCTGCTCAACGCCGCGCACCGCTACCAGCAGGCCACCGACTGGCACCTGCGCCGGCCGGAAGGCGCCGCCTGAAATGGCCACAGCCTCACGGCTCCGCCTTCCGCCGCGGCTGGCGGCCGGCCTCGCGGCCACGCTGCTGCTGGCGGCCTGCGGCACGCCTGGCCCCAAGCCGGGCGGCGACAACGCGCCGGTGCCGGAAGAGGTACTGGAGCGCCCGTCCGAGGCCAAGAGCCAGCTGAAGCCGATGCCGATAGAACCGCTGAACGTGAAGGCGGACTGCGCCTTCACCGACGAAGCCGGCTACTCGGCCCGCACCAGGCTGGACATCAGCTACGCCGAGGTGCGCGCCTTCTCCGCCCGGGTGGATGTGCCGCGCCGCGGCAACTGCCACTTCGACCTGGCCGATTTCCATCAGGTCAAACGCGAACCGCATGTGGAGTTGCGCGCCAGGGACGGCTGCACCGTGAGCATGTGGGAACAGGGCGACCAGGTCACCGTGGCCTTCACCCAATGCGCCGGCCGTTGCAGCCGCGGCACCTTCGAATATGTATGGCCGATCCTGCTGGACCGGTCCAGCGGCCAGTGCCACTGACCGCCTGAAACAACGGAAACGACCATGAGCAGAACCGATTGGGAAGTCGTCATCGGGCTGGAAGTGCATAGCCAGCTCAACACCGCCTCCAAGATCTTCTCCGGCGCCTCCACCGCCTTCGGCGCCGAGCCCAATGCGCAGGCCAGCGCGGTGGACATCGCGCTGCCCGGCGTGCTGCCGGTGCTCAACCGCGGCGCGGTCGAGCGCGCCGTCCGCTTCGGCCTCGCCATCGGCGCCACCGTGGCGCCGAAGAGCGTGTTCGCGCGCAAGAATTACTTCTACCCCGACCTGCCCAAGGGCTACCAGATCAGCCAGTTCGAGCTGCCGGTGGTACAGGGCGGCGCCATCACCATCCGCGTCGGCGAAGGCGACAAGGCCTACGAGAAGACGGTGCAGCTCACCCGCGCCCACCTGGAAGAAGATGCCGGCAAGAGCCTGCACGAAGACTTCCACGGCATGAGCGGCATCGACCTCAACCGCGCCGGCACCCCGCTGCTGGAGATCGTCTCCGAGCCGGACATGCGCTCCTCCGCCGAAGCGGTGGCCTACGCCCGGGCACTGCACGCGCTGGTGCGCTGGATAGACATCTGCGACGGCAACATGCAGGAAGGCTCCTTCCGCTGCGACGCCAACGTCTCGGTGCGTCCGCGCGGCCAGGAGAAGTTCGGCACCCGCCGCGAGATCAAGAACCTCAACTCCTTCCGCTTCCTGCAACAGGCCATCGACTACGAAGTGCAGTGGCAGATCGAGCGCCTGGAAGACGGCGGCACCATCCAGCAGGCCACCGTGCTGTTCGACCCCGACAGCGGCGAGACGCGGATGATGCGCTCCAAGGAAGACGCTCACGACTACCGCTACTTCCCCGACCCCGACCTGCTGCCGCTGGTGATCTCCGAGGAGTGGATCGCCCGCGTGCGCAGCGAGCTGCCGGAACTGCCGGAAGCGATGAAGGCGCGCTTCGTCGCCGACTTCGGCCTCTCCGCCTACGACGCCACCACGCTGACCGCGTCCAAGGAGGTGGCGGCCTACTTCCAGGCCACGGTGGACGCCGCCGGCAAGGCCAATGCCAAGCTCTGTGCCAACTGGGTCATGGGCGAACTCGCGGCGCGGTTGAACAAGGCCGAGCTGGACATCGCCGCCTCGCCGGTGACGCCGGCCCAGCTCGCCGGCATGGTCTCCCGCATCGCCGACAACACCATCTCCAACGCCATCGCCAAGAAAGTGTTCGAGGCGCTGTGGAACGGCGAAGGTGGCGGCAGTGCCGATGCCGCCGACCAGATCATCGATCAGCAGGGGCTCAAGCAGGTGACCGATAGCGGTGCCATCGAGGGCCTGATCGACGAGGTGCTGGCGGCCAACCCGAAATCGGTGGAGGAATTCCGTTCCGGCAAGGAGAAGGCCTTCAACGCCCTGGTCGGCCAGGTCATGAAGGCCAGCAAGGGCAAGGCCAACCCTGGCCAGGTGAACGAACTGCTGCGGCGCAAGCTCCAAGCCTGATACTCCGGAGACCGCCGATGAAACGCCTCAAGCCCGCCACCGCCCTTGCCGCCCTGCTGGCCACCGCCGCCCTGCTGCCGGCCGCCGCCGGCGCGGCGGATTCGCTGCACAACCTGCCCAAGCTCGCCCCCGGGCTGTGGGAAATGAAAAGCACCATCGCCGAGATGGGTGGGCTCGGCCAGAGCCTGCAGATCTGCATCGGCGAGGACGGTGGCGACCTCGCCGCCCAAGCCGCCAAGGCCAGCGGCGAATGCAGCCGCCGCGACGTCTCCCGCAACGGCAGCCAGATCGTGCTGGACGCCGTGTGCCCGGTGGAAGGCAGCACCGCCACGGTGCACGCCACCTTCTCGGGCGACTTCAACAGCCGCTTCACCGGCGACGTGCGCAGCACCTACTCGCCCCCCATGCACGGCCTCGCCAGCACCACCATGCAGCAGGAAGCCCGCCGCCTCGGCCCCTGTGCCGCCGGCCAGAAACCGGGGGAAGTGGTACGCCAGGGCATACACGGCATCAACGTGGATGAGCTGCTGAAGAAGCTGCCGCGCTGAGCACAGGCACGCAAGAGCGTGCCGCCACCCGCTCCGTCCAAGCTCGGGCGAGCCGCCGTCCGGCGTGGCTATAATCGGCTAACGTTATCTCCACTATTGCGGAGCCTCCGATGTGCCAGCTGCTCGGCATGAATTGCAATGTGCCGACCGACATCTGCTTTTCCTTCACCGGTTTCCGCGCCCGTGGCGGCCTGACCGACCACCACCGCGACGGCTGGGGCATCGCCTTCTTCGAGGGCCGCGGCGCCCGCGTCTTCCTGGAGCCCCGAGCCAGCGCGGACTCGCCAGTGGCGGAGCTGGTGCGCCATTACCCGATACGTTCGCTCAACGTCATCGCCCATATTCGCAAGGCCACCCAGGGCGAGATCCGGCTGGAAAACACCCATCCCTTCCAGCGCGAGCTTTGGGGCCGCTACTGGATCTTCGCCCACAACGGCAATCTGGTGGATTACCAGCCTGCGCTGTCGGGCCGCTTCAGGCCGGTCGGTACCACCGACTCGGAGCGCGCGTTCTGCCGCATCCTGGACCGCTTCGCCCAGCGTTTTCCCGATGCCCAGCCATCGCCGGCCGAACTCCATGAAGTGCTACGCGAACTGGCGGTTGAGATCGGCCGTCACGGCGAATTCAACTTCCTGCTGTCCGACGGTGACCGCCTGTACGCCCACTGCGCCTCGCGCCTGAGCTACGTGATCCGGCAGGCGCCCTTTCCTGTCGCGCACCTGTCCGACCAGGATCTGACGGTGGACTTCAACCTCGTCGCCACCCCGATGGACCGCGTCGCCGTCATCGCCACCACCCCGCTGACCGACAACGAGACCTGGCACACGATGGAACCGGGCTCGCTGCTCACCTTCTGCCATGGCGCGCTGGTGTCGCTGGGCGAGAACCGCACGCTCGCCTCGCCGGTCACCTGCGCCCCTGCCTGCAATGGGCAGTCGAATGCCTAAATGTTCCTTAGCTAGAATCATGCGGGCGCGATAAAGTAGCCACTCGCTACGCTTACCCCCCGGAGAGTTCCCGCATGGCCTGCCCCCTGTGTCGCGCCGACGACGAAACCGTGCTGTGGCACGACGACCGTTGCCGCGTCATCCAGGTCGGGGATGCAGCCCATCCCGGTTTCTGCCGCGTCATCTGGCATGAGCATGTGGCGGAGATGAGCGATCTGCCGGCGGCGGACCGCCAGCATCTGATGGACGTGGTGCTGGCAACCGAACAGGCACTGCGCGCCGAAATGCGGCCGGACAAGATCAATCTGGCCAGCTTCGGCAACATGGTCCCCCATCTGCACTGGCACGTGATTCCACGCTACAGCGACGACCGCCACTTCCCGGAATCGGTGTGGGGGCCAGCCCAGCGCGACGGCGTGGTCCACCCCGCGCCCGACTCGGCCATCCTCTCCGGCGCCATCGGCCGCGCCCTGTCAGCGCTCACCCGCCGGTAACGCCCCGCCCGGAGCCGCCATGGATTACCGTAATCCAGCCGAGTGCCTGAACCTGCTGCACAGCCTGCGCCCGGAAAAGCCTGAGGAAACCCAGGTGGCACTGGCGGCCATCGTCTCCGGCCTGCTCACCTCCTTTCCCGCGCCCAACCAGCATCTGGAAGTACTGGAAGCCGCCCGCGGCCTGGCCGCCGCGGCGCAAGCCGAACTCTCACGCTGCTACACCGCCCACCCCTTGCCGCCGGACAGCCTGGAGAACGAGATCCTGGAGCGGGTCGCCGGCCTGTGGCGCAACCTCTCCCGCTCCTACGCCCGCATCGCCCGCACCGACGCCCAGGAAGGCACGCTGGACGACCAGCGGGCCCTGCTCGCCCAACGCCGCACCTACTATGCCGGCCAGGCCCTGCTCGAGTTCTTTCGCGCCCACCGGGCGGTACCCACCGGTTACTGGGCGGAAGTGCACGAATGCCTGGCGGATGCGGAACGCGCTGGCGTTGCCCGCATACGCGTCGCCGATCCGCTCAACGATGTGTGGAAGGCGCAGAGCCCCATGGAGGCTCACATCGCCATCCTGCTCACCGACCTCGCCAACCCATACGGCCGCAGCGAACGCCAGCTAGGGTGGGCTTGCCGCTGGGCGCAGCGCTTCGCTCCCTATTGCACGCTGGATACCAACACTGAAGCACCCAAGCCCACCGTTTACGGCCTGGATCTGAATGCCGACCGCGGGCTGCGCCCGCTGGGCCTTCAGAGCCCCTCTCCCAGCCTGCGCCGCTTCGACGGCAGCAAGCTGGCCAGCCAGATCCAGGCGGTGCTGGCCCAGTTCAAACAAGGCGTGCAGCCGGCCTCCCTCGGCCTCGGCGACGACTGTCCGCTGGACGCCTGCTCGCGGCTGCTGCTCTCCCTCTACCGGCCCTGGGGCCTGGCCGCCGCCGGCAGGCGCTTCCCGCGTCGTGGCAGCCAGGGCGGGCTGGACATCTGCAGCGACTGGCTGGCCATCGGCTTCCATGTGCATGGCGGCGTGTTCGAACAGCCCCGCGCCTCGACCTACACCGTAGGCTCCGGCATCCGCAAGGACATCTCGCTGCTGACCTTCGGCGAACGCGCGCCGGCCGCCAGCGATGCCGGCTTCAGCGAATCGCGGCGCCAGCGCGAGGCGGAGAAACTGGGCTTCGTCTGCGAACGCTGGGAAGTGCTGGACCAATCCGTCGGCGGCTTCCGCATCCAGCAACGGCCGCGGGCGGAGCGCCTGGAACACCATCAGCTGGTGGGCCTGCGGCCACAGGATGGCGACTGCTTCCTGCTCGGCCATATCAGCTGGCTGATGTTCCGTGCCGACGGCTGCCTGGAAGCCGGCGTCCATGTGCTGACCGGCGTGCCGCGGGTGGTGGCTGCCCGCCCGCTGGCGCTGCACGCAGGGCTGCGCGATCCCTATCTGCAGGCTTTCATGCTGCCAGCCACCCCGGCGCTACGCACCGGTGCTTCCATCGTGCTGCCGGCGGGCTGGTTCCAGCCCAGCCGGGTGCTGGAAGTCCACAACGCGGAAACCGGCGAGAACGAGCAGATCCGCCTGGGCAAGCTGCTACTGCGCGGCACCAATTTCGACCAGGCCAGCTTCGAAAACCTGCCGCGCGAGCCCGGCGCTTAAGGCTTGAAGCGAGAACTGGGGAAGCGGGCGGCGAAACGGCTGCCCTCGCCCGGCCGGCTGTTGATCGACAACTCCGCCTGGTGGCGGGTCAGGATGTGCTTGACGATGGCCAGCCCCAGGCCAGTGCCTCCGGTTTCCCGCGAGCGGCCACGATCCACCCGGTAGAAACGCTCGGTCAGCCGCGGCAGATGTTCCGGGGCGACGCCGATGCCGGTGTCCGTCACCGAGAATTCGCCGCCACCGTTCTCGTCCCGCCGCCAGGCGATGCAGATACGACCGCCCTCCGGCGTGTAGCGCACCGCGTTGCTGCCGAGGTTGGAGAAGGCGCTGTCCAGCTCCTTGTGGCTGCCGAGCAGCATGCCATCGCCTTCCATGCTCAGCTCCACCTGATGCCGGCCAGCGGAGAGCAACTCCACTTCGCGCGTAACCTCCCGCACCAACTCGACCACATCTATCTTCTCTTCCGCCGGCGCGGGAGCGCCGGTTTCCAGCGCGGACAGTGTTAGCAGGTCATCGATCAGCCGGCGCATGCGTGAGGACTGCTCATCGGCAAGGCGAAGGAAGTGGATCACGTCCTCACGGGAATAGTCGTCCAGGCCATCGATCAGGGTTTCGAGGAAACCACCCACCACTGTCAGCGGTGTGCGCAATTCGTGGGAGACGTTGGCGACGAAATCCCGCCGCATGGTCTCCAGCCGCTCCAGTTGGGAGATGTCGCGCGACAGCACCATCTTCTGGTCATCGCCGAAGGGCACCACCTGGATCTGCAGGGTCAGCCCGCCACGGCGGCCGGCCTGCAGCACCAGTGGCTCGGCAAAGTGGTTGGAGGCGAGGTAGGCGACGAACTCGGGCTGCCTCACCAGATTGGTGACCGGCGCGCCGATGTCATGCTGCCGGTTGAGGCCGAAATGCTGTTCGGCCTTGAGGTTGATCCATTCTATGGTGTCGGTGTCGGACAAATACATGACGCCGTCCGGCATCGCCTGGCTGGCGTCGTGAAAACGCTCCAGCGCGGTGGAGAGGCGGTCCCGCATGTCGTAGGCTACTCGGGCGCGGCGACCGAGGTCGGCGAAGATCATGTCCCAGGTACCGAAAGCGCGGGGAAGCGGTGAACCGACCGGCTCCCGCGCCCAATGCACCAGCCGCTGCAGGTTCCTCAGGTGATGCCAGCCCAGCAGCAGCAAGCCCAGCACCATGATGAACAGCCCCCAACTGATGCCGGCCAAGGCCGCCACCACCAGGGCCAGTACCGCCACCAGGGCAAGGGAGGACAACGCCCCTGTCCAGATATAACGCAGAGAACGGATGATGGGCCTCCCGCTGCCGGCTCGGAGTATGGAAGGCGGATTATCGCACCGCGGACGCGGTGTCGGCCTGGGACGAGAAACGGTAACCGCTGCCGCGCACGGTCTGTATCAGGCTGTCGTGGCCGGAAGGTTCCAGCGCACAGCGCAGCCGCCGGATATGGACGTCGACCGTGCGCTCTTCGACGAACACATGGTCACCCCACACCTGATCCAACAGTTGGGCCCGGGAATGGACGCGCTCCGGGTGTGTCATCAGGAAATGCAGCAGGCGGAACTCGGTTGGCCCCAGGGCCAGCGCCATCTCGCCTGCACTGATGCGGTGGGTGGTCGGGTCCAGGCGCAGACCGCCGAGTTCCACCGCATCCTCGGTCACCTGCGGCGCGCGGCGGCGCAGCACTGCCTTGATCCGCGCCACCAGCTCACGCGGGCTGAAGGGCTTGGTGATGTAGTCGTCCGCTCCGGTCTCCAGCCCGGCCACCTTGTCCTGCTCTTCGCCACGGGCGGTAAGCATGATGATGGGGATGGTGCGGGTACGCTCCTCGGTGCGCAGCCGGCGGGCGAACTCCATGCCCGACATGCCGGGCAGCATCCAGTCCAGCAGCACGAGATCGGGCAGCGCATCGCGCACGATGCGCTGGGCCGCCTCGGCATCCGCGGCGCGCAGCACATGATGGCCGGCACGCGCGAGGTTGGCGGCGATCAATTCCTGGATCGCCGGTTCGTCTTCCACGAGCAAGATGTTGGCAGGCATGAGCACCCTCCGATTGACCCGCGGCAGTGTATTTCAGCAATTTGAAGATTTCATGACACGTCACGCCGGTGCAATACAGACACCACGGCCGGCTGACGGCAAAGCGGCCCAAGCCTTCGGGTATCATGGGCGCCTCGTAATTGAGGCTGCAGCCATGGCCGGACTGGACAAGGACACCCCGCTTCCGACTGCGATCACCCTGCATCGCAAGTCCCGCATTCTAGAAATCGCCTTCGACGACGGCAGCAGGTTCGAACTGCCCTTCGAATTCCTGCGCGTGTATTCCCCCTCCGCCGAGGTCCGGGGCCATGGCCCCGGCCAGGAAGTGCTGCAACTGGGCAAGCGCGACGTGGAAGTGCTCGGGCTGGAGCCGGTCGGCAACTATGCCCTCAAGCCCAGCTTCTCCGATGGTCACGACAGCGGCCTCTACTCCTGGGACTACCTCTACATGCTGGGGCGTGACCAGGCCACGCTGTGGCAAACCTACCTCGACCGGCTCGCCCAGGAAGGTGGCAGCCGCGACTCCAAGGACATTCCGCCGCCACCGCCCAAGGGCGGTTGCGGCCATCACCACTGAGTTTCGGATGAGCGATAAGACTACCCATTTCGGCTTCCAGACCGTCGCAGAAGAACAGAAGAAGGACAAGGTCAGGGAGGTCTTCTCCTCGGTCGCCCAGCGCTATGACGTCATGAACGACCTGATGTCCTTCGGCCTGCACCGCCTCTGGAAAGCCTTCGCCATCCAGATCTCCGGCGTGCGCGAAGGCGATCGAGTGCTCGACGTCGCCGGTGGCACCGCCGACCTGTCGCTGGCCTTCTCGCGCAAGGTCGGCCCCCGCGGCCAAGTCTGGCTGACCGACATCAACCACGCCATGCTGTCCCGCGGCCGCGACCGCGTCTACGACAAAGGCCAGCCGCTGCCGGTCGCCCAGTGCGACGCCGAGAAGCTGCCCTTCCCGAACGACTGGTTCGACTGCGTCACCGTCGCCTTCGGCCTGCGCAACATGACGCACAAGGACGCCGCGCTGGCGGAGATGCGCCGCGTGCTGCGTCCCGGCGGCCGCCTGCTGGTGCTGGAATTCTCCCGTGTGTGGAAGCCGCTCGCCCCTATCTACGATCTCTACTCCTTCAAGATCCTGCCGTGGATGGGCGACAAGGTGGCCAATGACGCCGACAGCTACCGCTACCTCGCCGAGTCCATCCGCATGCACCCCGGCCAAGAAGAACTGAAGGGCATGATGGAACAAGCCGGCCTCTCCCGTGTCGACTACTTCAACCTCAGTGCGGGCGTCGTCGCCCTGCACCGTGGTTACAAGATCTGAAACCAGGAGACCCTCCACTCATGAAGCAGTTGATCCTTTCCATGCTCGTAGCCGTCATCAGTTTCGGTTTCGGCCTGCCCGAAGCCGAAGCCAAGCGCCTTGGCGGCGGCGGCAGTTCCGGCATGCAGCGACAGATGACGCCCCCCAGCGCGCCCCGCCAGCCGGCCGCAACCCCGCAGCAGAACCTCAACCGCCAGCAGACCGCCACGCCGCCCGCCGCCCAACCCAAGCGCTCCTGGATGGGCCCCATCGCCGGCCTCGCCGCTGGTCTAGGTCTGGCAGCCCTCTTCTCCCACCTCGGCCTGGGCGAGGAAATGGCCTCCTTCATGATGATGCTGCTGCTCGTGGTCGGCGCAGTCATCCTGTTCCGCCTGCTGTTCCGCCGCAAGGCGGCCAATGGCCCCAGCAATGGTATGCAGTACGCCGGTGCAGCCGCCGCCGGTGGCGGGAGCAACAGCGTCCCGCCGTACTCGGTGCCGCCGGCAGCAGCGGGTAGCTCTGTTGAAACTGCCGCCCCGGCTGCGGTTTCCCAAGCCGTCGCCGACTTCGACGCCGAAGGCTTCGCTCGTCAGGCCAAGGTGAACTTCATCCGCCTGCAAGCCGCGAACGACGCCGGCAACCTGGACGACATCCGCGAATTCACCACGCCGGAGATGTTCGCCGAGATCCGCATGCAGCTCGCCGAGCGCGGCCCCGTACAGCAGCGCACCGATGTGGTCGAGCTCAACGCGGAAGTGGTGGATGTGGTCGAGGAAGCCACCCGCTACATCGTCAGCGTGCGCTTCAATGGCCTGCTCCGCGAAGAGGCTGATGCCGCTCCGATGGCCTTCGATGAAATCTGGCACCTGACCAAACCGGTGTCCGGCAACGAAGGCTGGCGCATCGCCGGCATCCAGCAAATCAGCTAAGCAACAAGGGCGGACAGAAAGTCCGCCCTTTTTTCATTCATGCTCCCCAGCCTCTTTCTCTCCGGCACCAACCATCTCCTGACCAGCGCCAAATGGGCACGCGAACGTTTGATGCCCCACGCCGGCCGTACCGCGCGCCTCTCGGCCGGCTCATTCGATGTCAGCTTTTCCATCTCGACTGACGGCCATCTCGCCGAATGGGTTAGCGAGGAGGCGGCTGACGTGCAATTGACGGTTCCTCTGCAAGAGTTGCCCGGTGCGCTGCCTAAAGGCCTGGAGGGCGTCATGCGTCACGTCAGGGTCGAAGGGAACGCGGACTTCGCTGATGCACTGGGCTTCGTATTCCGCCACCTGCGTTGGGACGTCGAGGAAGACCTGTCCCGTGTCGTCGGCGACATCGCCGCGTACCGGCTGGTGGAGGCTGGCAAGGCGCTGGCCCAAATGCCCCAGCGGGTACTCGAGCGCGGCGGCGCCAACTTGGCCGAATACCTGACGGAAGAGAGGCCCATTCTGCTGGCCAAAGATGCGCTCGCTCAGTTCTCCAGTGACATCATCGAGCTGCGGGATGCCGTCGCCCGGCTGGAAAAGCGGGCTGCGAAACTGAAGAACTGAGGCAACGCCTGAATGAAAGGTGCAAAAAAGAAGGCGGCCGATTTCTCGGCCGCCTTCTTTTTAGGTTCATCGCGCCTTTCCGGGGAAGGCGGCCTTGATCTTCAGGAAGAAATAGGCTGAGTCGCGGAATCCGTAGGCCATGCGCTTGATGACCTTGA
>NZ_SNVV01000024.1 GCF_004361735.1 Azoarcus indigens
GTACGGCGCTGCACCTCGGTGGCCCAGGTGCGCAGGCCGTCCAGCGGGCGGCTGGCGTCTCGGGTCAGCGCCGCGGCCCGCAGCACCGCGCGGGCATCGGCGGCATCGGTCTTGTTGCGTCGGACGTAGGCGCGAACGTAGGCCGCGGGCAGCAGGCGAACCTCGATCCCAAGCGAATTGAGCCAGCGCGCCCAGTGATGCGCAGAACCGTAGGCCTCCATGTGACGAGCGAGACAGTGCGGTTGGCGAACCCGCGCTCAAACGGGCTGCGGGTGAGGCGGTGATTCTCGATCACGCGCCACGAAGAATCGGCGACGGCGAGTTGAAAGACGTGCTTGGCCAGGTCAGCGGCAACGGTAGTCGCATCCATGAAGGTGAAGACCGATCCCCATCCCCATGAGCACCGGTGGCGCCTCTTGGGCGCGGAAAAGAAGGTGGAGCCCATCCCATCAGTCCACCGGGCTGCGTAAAAAAGCCGTTCAGGCCGCTGAATTCAAACATTGAGGCACTAAGAATCCTGCCGCGGCACGACGGCGATGCCCTCTATAGATTCCCGGAGCCCCGCGATACCCCGCTTCAATACGCCCGACGACGGCCTGAAGATGACCCCGGTGGACTTCGAACGCCAGGCGATTCCGGGGAGCAGTTGTGTCAACTTATCGAGTACGGGATCGATCTGTCGGGGTTGAGTCACGCTACCGCACCGACACCACCCACGTGCAGCGGATAGCGACGTTTTCCTCCGCCGGCTAGCATGAGCCGCCCGCCTCGTTTGCGGCGAGCCCAAACAATACCCACGGAGAGCACGATGAGCCTGACACGTTCCTTCACCTTTGCTGCGCTGTTCGCGACCTTATCCACCGCCGCGGCTGCTGCGCCCATTCCAGGCGTGCGCGGCATTGATCACATCGGTTTCACCGTGCCCGACGCGGACGCAGCCGTTACCTTCTTCCACGATGTGATCGGTTGCGAGGAGGCTTTTCGCTTTGGTCCGATCAAGGATGAGCAGGGCACGCTCATGCAAGACCTGGTGAACGTGAACCCGCGCGCCGAGATCCAGCACATCGTGATGATGCGTTGCGGGCAGGGCTCCAACATCGAGTTGTTCCAGTACGCCTCGCCGGACCAGCGCGACGCCATTCCGAAGAACAGCGACATCGGCGGCCATCACATTGCGTTTTACGTGAAGGACCTCCCGGCCGCCCTCGCGCGTGCCAAGGAACTGGGAGTGAAAACGTTCATGGGGCCGTTCGCGGTGAATGAGGGGCCGGCCGCCGGGCAGTCCATTACCTATGTGTTGACCCCCTGGGGCATGCAGCTCGAACTCATCAGCTACCCGAAAGGCATGGCTTACGAGAAAAAGGCCAAGGTCAAGCTGTGGGCGCCAGCCTCCCGGTAAGCGTGCGGCATGCACGGGTTCCCACTGAAGATTGCTACTGCGACGTCGTCGCCGCCAACCGGGATGCGCTTGAGCAGTTCCCTATCGACCAGGTTTTCTTCGCGACTGGTACATGTCCGCGCTTGTCTCGCCAGCGAATGACAAGTGCGGCCCACTGACCCAAGGAAGAAAGTACGGCCTAGGGATTTCTGATGTCCTGGGTGGCAAATACGATGGAGACGAGCTTGCCATTGCATCGCAGGTCGAACCTGGGCGTATTTCCGGCGATATCGCCGGTCAGATCGGGGAGCTTCCCCAAGGGGCGCAAGTCAGGCCCAAGGTGGTCGAATGACGCCTGGCCTTTTGTCCCTTCGGGTGAGTTTCGCCTCGGGCCCTATTCGGTAAAAACACAGGAAGCAGCATGGATAGTGACGAAATCAAAGCCATTTTCGACCAGCAGGCTGCAAGCTATGACGAGCGCTGGGCGAAGACTGCGCCTATTCGGGAGGGCCTGCATTTCCTGCTGGAGGCGGTGTTCGCAGAACTCCCCCGCGATGCGCGGATGCTTTGCGTAGGCGCGGGTACCGGCGAGGAGATTGCTTATCTCGCGCAGCGTTTTCCCGGATGGTCGTTTGTGGCGGTGGAGCCGTCTGCGGCCATGCTGGATGTCTGCCGCGGCAAGGCGGAGAAGGGCGGATTTGTTTCCCGCTGTTCTTTCCATGAGGGCTATCTGGAGTCGCTGCCGGCCCAAGGGGCATTCGACGGGGCGACGTGTTTTCTTGTCTCGCAGTTCATCGTGGAACAGGAGGCACGCATCGCCTTCTTTGGCGCAATTGCAGCGCGCTTGCGCTCGGGGGGTGTCCTGGCCAGCTCGGACCTGGCGGCGGATACGCGTTCCGGCGCATACGAGGCTTTGCTGGATGTATGGCTGAAGATGATGCTGGCGGCGGGAATTCCCGCCGCCGGGCTGGAGCAGATGCGCGCGGCTTATGCGAAGGACGTTGCGATCCTTCCGCCGGCGCAGGTGGCGTCCCTCATCAGGGCCGGCGGTTTTGATGAACCGGTGGCGTTCTATCAGGCGGGATTGATTCATGCCTGGTTTTCCCGGCGGGAATTGACCGGGGCGGCATGAGTTTCTGCGTGTGGACGGCCTTGTGGATCGAGACCGATTGAATCTCGATTCAAGCAGGTAATGATCTGCAGGAGTGGATTGCCGGAATGGATTTATCGGGCACGCCGGTACCCGATAAATCCATTCCCTGCGCTTCCGGGCCTGAAAGGTACGCCGGGCTTTTTCAGCTGCCCATGCACACCGGACAGGGCGCCGAACTGGAATACCAGAAGTAGGCGGCTTCCTGGAGCGGGGCTTCATTGCCGCCGCGCACGCCGATGTATTGCAGCTTTTCCTCTGAAGGGAGGGACGGGCAGTTGCCCTTGTGGACGAGGTGCTCGTCTTTTTCGTTGCTGCGCCTTTCTACATAGAACTCGTTCATGTCGGTCTCTCTCGTTGGATGAAGGAACTTCTTTTGCCGCGGTGACCGCAGTCCTTGCATGCCTTTGCCGCGTGCCGCGCTTGTTTTTTGATTTGTTGGCGTGGCTGCTGGCAGAACCGTCTTGTTCGACAAGCAAGAGCCGGGTCTGCCGGAAGAATGGCAAGTTCTATTCCTGAATCGGAGAGAGGAATTGGCCGCCGCGTTTATTTTCCATTCATTGCCTGCCTGGTCTTATTAACTGGCGGCCATAGAAAAGAGGGGTCTGGAAAGGATTCGGCGCCTTGGCAGGGCGCCGCGGAAATAGCCGAAAGCACCGCCGGACAGCCTTTCGGCCGGGTGCGCCCATTCAAGCGGGATGCTGCCGGCGGCTTTGGAAATCTCGTTGTCAGGCGGCCGGAAGGCGATCGCTTCCGGTAGCGAACGGATTAGTGGCGGTGACGCCGGACACCCTCGCGGAATCCCCTTGCCGCGGCGCCGGCGCAAGTGGGATGTCGACCGTGCGATGTGCGAATGGCGGCAATGCGACGGGGCGGCAGCCCCTGCTTCGACGTGAGCGGTGCGTTCACACCAGCGCCCGCAAGGCGCGCAGATGCCGCTCCGATTCATGGAATGCGGCTTGTTCCTCCGGCGCGAATTCGTGTCGCAGGATGCGCTCCACGCCCCTGCGGCCGATGACGCAGGGCACGCTCATCACCAGGTCGCTTACGCCGTATTCGCCCTGCAGCAGCACGCCCAGCGGCAGGATGGACTGCTCGTTGCCCTCGATGGCGCGGATGATGCGGAACACGCTGGCGGCGATGCCGTGGTTGGTGTTGCCCTTGCGTTCGAAGATGCGGTAGCCGGCGTCCAGGGTCTGCTGGCGCATGGCTTCGCGGTCCACCAGCGGCAGGCCGTTCTGGCGGCAGAAGGTATCCACCTCGGCGCCACACACCCGGCACAGGCTCCAGGGGATGAAGCCGGTGGCGCCGTGGTCGCCCAGCATGTAGCCGTAGAGGTTCTTGGGGTCGATCCGCACATGCTCGCTGAGGATGCGCAGGAAGCGGGCCGTGTCGATCAGCGTGCCGGCGGAGATCAGGCGCTCGCGCGGGTAGCTGGAGGCGCGCAGCATCACCTGCGTCATCACATCCACCGGATTGGTCACGTTGATGACGATGGCGCCCGGCGAGTGGCGCTCCACGCCGGCGATGAGCTCCCGCAGGATGGCGCTGTTCACCCGCGCCAGGTCGTCGCGTGTCTGCCCCTTCTGCAACTGCGCCCCGGCGGTGATGACGACGATGTCGCTGCCCTGGGTGTCTTCCATGCCGCCGGCCACCAGCCTGGGGTTCTTGGCGTAGGTGAAGGGCGTGGTGTGGGAGAAATCCCAGATCTCCGCCTCGGCCCGTTCGCGCACCTTGTCGACGGCGACGATCTCGGTCACTTCGCTCATGTTGACCAGGAAACCCACGATCTCGGTGCCGACCGCACCCATGCCGATGACGGAAACCTTCATGTCGCGCTCCTGTGCAAGATGGCCGCAAGGCGGCGGGGGGAAGGGAAATTCTACCCCTCGCCGGCAGGGCCATGCCGCAGCGCAACATGGGGCGGCGCTGCACGCCATCGCTGCTGGTCGAGGCGGCGGCCGGGTGTCCGGCACCGGTCCGGGCGCTACACTCCGCCCCACGCAACCCCGGAAGCCTCCCACCATGCTCATCGGCACCGCCGGCCACATCGACCACGGCAAGACCACCCTGGTGCGCGCCCTTACCGGCGTGGACACCACCCATCTCCCGGAAGAGAAGCAGCGCGGCATCACCATCGAGCTGGGCTATGCCTACACCCCGCTGCCCGGCAGCGAGCGGGTGCTGGGCTTCATCGACGTGCCCGGCCACGAGCGCTTCGTGCCCACCATGCTGATGGGCGCCGCCGGCATCGACTACGCGCTGCTGGTGGTGGCCGCCGACGATGGCGTGATGCCGCAGACGCGCGAGCACCTGGCCATCGTCCATCTGCTGGGCATAGGCCGCGGCGCGGTGGCGCTCACCAAATGCGACCGGGTGGAGCCGGCGCGGGTGGCGGAGGTGAGCGCCGAGGTGGAGGCGCTGCTGGCCGGCACCCGGCTCGCCGGCAGCCCGGTGTTCCCGGTGGCGGCGGTGAGCGGCGAAGGCGTGGCCGAGCTGCGCGCCCATCTGGACGAAGTAGCCGCCGCCGAGTCGGGGCCGGTGGTGCGCGGCGGCCTGCGGCTGGTGGCCGACCGCCGTTTCGCCATCGCCGGTGCCGGCACCGTCATCACCGGCACGGTGCACGCCGGGAAGGTCCAGGTGGGCGACCAGGCCCTGCTCGCCCGGCCGGACGGTGTCAGCCGCGAAGTGCGGGTGCGCGGCCTGCATGTGAACAATCGCAAGGCCGAGGCCGGCGGCCCGGGCAGCCGCTGCGCGGTGAACCTCGTCGGCATCGAATACCGCGAAATCGAACGCGGCGACTGGCTGCTGACGCCGGCGCTGGCGCGGCCCACGGACCGGCTGGACCTGCGGCTGGCGCTGTTGCCCGAGGCTCCGCGCAAGCTCGGCCAATGGACCAGCGTCACCCTGCACCATGCCGGCGGCCATGCGATGGCGCGGCTGGCCCTGCTGGACGGCGCGCTGGAGGCCGGCGGCCTCGCCCCCGGCAGCGACGGCCTGGTGCAGGCGGTGCTGGACCGGCCCATCTTCGCCTGCCACGGCGACCGCATCGTCATCCGCGATGCCGCCGGCCGCGAGACCCTGGGCGGCGGCAGCGTGCTCGATCCCTTCCCGCCCGCCCGCCACCGCCGCCGCCCTGAACGGCTGGCGCTGCTGGCCGCGCTGGAGCAGCCGGACGCCGCCGCACGATTGGCCGCGCTGCTGGAAGCGGCGCCGCATGGCCTGGACATCGACGAACTGGCCGCCGGCCACAACTTGCCGGACGAAGCCTGGCGCGAGCTGCTGCCGGCGGCAGAGCTGGTGCAGGTGCGCCCGGCCCGCCGCCTGTTCTCCGCCAGCAACTGGGCGAAGCTGGGGGCGCAGGTGCTGGTCAAGCTGGGCGCCTATCACGAAGCCTTCACCGATGAGCCGGGGGTGGAGCGCGAGCGCCTGCGCCGCATGTGCGCGCCGCAGCTGCCCTCGGTCGCCTTCCTCGCCCTGCTGGAAGCGCTGCTGGCCGAGGGCCGGCTGGCGCGCGCCGGTTCGGCCTGGCACCTGCCGCAGCACAAGGTGGAGCTGAGCGAGGCTGACCGCAAGCGCGCCGACGCCCTGCTGGCGCTGCTGGCCGCCGGCGGCTTCGACCCGCCCTGGGTGCGCGACATGGCGACGGCCAACGCCATCCCCGAGAGCGAGGTGCGCCAGTTGCTGCGCCGGCTCGCCATGCGCGGCGAGGTCTTCCAGCCGGTGCGCGACCTCTTCTACACCCGCGACACGGTGGCGCAACTGGTGGCCATCGTCGCCGAACTGGCAGCGGCCGACGGTCGCATCCGCGCCGCCGAGTTCCGCGACCGCATCGCCATCGGCCGCAAGCGCGCCATCCAACTGCTGGAGTTCTTCGACCGCGTGGGCTACACCCGCCGCGTCGGCGAGGGTGCCCGCCGGGTTCACCTGTTGCGCGGCGAACCGCCGGTCTGAGCCGGAACGCGCCAACCAGATCAGCGGGGGGGCCGCCTCTCCGCTCGCAGGGCATAGGTGGAAAAGCGGAGCACTGCTGCGCCCGCCGGAGCGCCCTGGGGCATGCGGGCCACAGGGGCAGGGCGCGGAGCGAGGGCCGGAGAGAGCGGCGGGAAGAGGGGGGTGCCCCGCAAGGGGCATCGCCCACAGGCGCCACGGCGCTGGAAGCAAGCCCCAGCTTTTCAGTCTCCGCCCGCCGCGCCCTTACGCCAGCGTACCCATAGGCCCCGGCTTGATGAAGCGCACCAGCGTCCAGTACCCGAAGAGATTCACCGGATGCGTATCCGCCAGCTCCATGCCGGCGTTGGCGACGAAGGGGGCGAGCGGAAACAGCGGCCGGAAGCCCAGCGCGCGGGCGAAGGGCGCCAGGCCACGCTCCAGCGTGTGGCCGAGGCCATAGCCACGGGAGAAGTGATTCACCACCAGCACCTGGCCGCCCGGCCGGCATACCCGCCGCAGCTCGCGCATCATCGCCGCCGGGTCGGGCACCACCGAGGCCACGTAGAGCGCCGCCACCTTGTCGAAGCTGGCATCCGGGAAGGACAGGGATTGCGCATCCATCGCCAGCAGCGAGACGTTGTCCAGGCCGTGCCGCCGCACCCGGGCCTGGGCGCGTTCCAGCATGTGAGGGGAAAGATCCACCCCGGTGACGCGGGTGTGGCGCGGGTAGTGGGGCAGCGACAGGCCGGTGCCCACGCCCACCTCCAGCACCGAATTGCCGTCGCGGCAGTCCAGTGCCTGGATGAGACGGCGGCGGCCGGGTTCGAAAACGCCGCCGAACAGCAGGTCGTAAAAGGGGGCGTAGCGCTGGTAGGCGCTGGTGATGGATTGATGATCCATGGCGGGGCCGGAGAGAGGACAACATCTTCAGGCTAGCAGCCGCCGCGCTGGCCTACAGGCGCGCAGGCGCTACAATATGTGACTTCGGCGGCGCAGGCCGCCGATGGCTTTTCTGCGGAAGAGAGGCGTTCCCCGGTGGGGCGACCGGTCTTCAAAACCGGGTGGGGCCGTCAGCCGGTCCCAGGTGGGTTCGACTCCCATTCTCTTCCGCCACTTCCTTTCCATGTTTGCGCACGGGCGCCGGGAGGGCCGAGTTGCAGGCAGAGCTGCGGGCGGAATGGCGCCGTACTGCCGGGCCGGGTGGCCTGGCTGTGGCGGCGGGGAACGTGGGGCTGGCGGCGGTCGCCACACCATCCGCGCCTTCCCGCTGCACCTGGTTTTCCGCTTGCGCGCTGGTCCTGCTGCGCGGTGCCGAAGCGGTTTCCGGCGGCCGGGGGCGAGGTGGCGGCCTGTCTCTCTCTCCGGCTTTTTCATGCCCGGCTGAGGCGTTGCGCCGGCCAGCGCTTCGTCCGGCGCTGAATTCAAGGGTTGTGGCGCGCTTGCGGGAGGCCGATGCTGAGGCGCAATGCCGCGCGCTCCGGTGGCGGAACGCGCCGGCGTTCCGGAGAGCGGCTGCATGATCTCGCGCAAATACCTCTACCTGATCGCCCTGGCGCGGGAGAAGCACTTCGGCCGTGCGGCGGCGAGCTGCCATGTGTCGCCGTCCACGCTGTCGGCGGCGATACGCGACCTGGAGAGCGAGCTGGGCGTCGCGGTGGTGGAGCGCGGCCAGCAGTTCGCCGGGCTGACGCCGGAAGGCCAGCGGGTGCTGGATTACGCCCAGCGCGCCGCGGCCAGCACCGCCGATCTGCACCAGGAGCTGGCGCGCCTGCGTGGCGGGCTTTCCGGTCGGCTGCGGCTGGGCGTGATCCCGACCGCGCTCACCGTGGTCGCCTCCCTCACTTCCGGCTTCGCGCTGCGCCATCCGCAGGTCCGCAGCGAGGTGCTGTCGTTGTCCACCGGCGAGATCCTGGCGCGGCTGCATGCCTTCGAGCTGGAGGCGGGCATCATCTACGCCGAGTCCGCCGCCCAGCCGGATCTGGCGATGGTGCCGCTGTCCGACGAGGACCATGTGGTGCTGGCGCCGGCCGACGGCCAGTTGGCCGAGCGCGATGCCATCAGCTGGCAGGAGGCGGCCCAGCTCAACCTCTGCCTGCTGACGCCGGACATGCAGAACCGCCGCACCATAGACGGCGTGTTCCAGCGCCTGGGCTGCCGGCCCAACATCACGCTGGAGAGCAACTCCATCGTCAGCATCCTCGCCCATGTGTGCTCCGGCACCTGGTGCAGCATCGTGCCGCGGGCGGTGCTGGAGCTGATCGGCATGCCGCACGGGGTGAAGGCGCTGGACCTGGTGGAGCCGCGCCTGGCGTGGCAGATCGCGCTGGTGGCGATGGCGCGCGAGCCGCGCTCGCCCATGGTGCAGGCCCTGTTTACCGAGGCGATCAACTTCTCCGGCCGCGGCTGAAGGCTGGCGCCGGCCGCCTGTCACCAACGTCATACGCTGCGGCAATCGGCCGCCGCCCTGCGCCGCATGCCGGCGTATTGCGCCCTTGCTAGACTGGCAGTGCCGCCCGCAGGCGGCAGGCACCCGCAACCAGGGACGGCCGCTGGCGCGGTTCCGCCCCGAAGACGAGGAGAATAGCGATGGCTGCAATGATGAAGGCGGCGGTGTTCGTCGCCCCCGGGCGGATCGAACTTGCCGACAAGCCGATTCCCGATGTCGGCCCGGACGATGCGCTGCTGCGCATCACCACCACGACGATCTGCGGTACCGACATCCACATCCTCAAGGGCGAATACCCGGTGGCGCCCGGCCTCACCATCGGCCACGAGCCGGTGGGCGTGATCGAGAAGCTGGGCGCCAACGTACGCGGCTACCGCGAGGGTCAGCGCGCCATCGCCGGTGCCATCTGCCCCGGCTTCCGCTCGCATGCCTGCCAGGATGGCCACCCGTCGCAGGATGGTGGGCCGCTGGGCCACGGCTACAAACCCATGGGCGGCTGGCGCTTCGGCAACACCGTGGATGGCACCCAGGCGGAGTACGTGCTGGTGCCGGACGCCGAGGCCAACCTGGCGCCGGTGCCGGATGGCCTCAGCGACGAGCAGGTGCTGATGTGCCCGGACATCATGTCCACCGGCTTTGCCGGCGCCGAGGCCGGCAACATCCGCATCGGCGACGTGGTGGCGGTGTTCGCCCAGGGGCCGATCGGCCTGTGCGCCACCGCCGGCGCGCGGCTGCGCGGTGCCAGCCTGGTCATCGGCGTGGACGGCGTTGCCGGCCGGCTGGAGATGGCGCGCCGCATGGGCGCGGACGTGACGGTGAATTTCCGCGAGGTGGACGTGGTTGAGGAGATCCTGCGCCTCACCGGCGGCCGCGGCGTGGATGTCGCCATCGAGGCGCTGGGCCTGCAATCCACCTTCGAGGCCGCGCTGCGGGTGCTCAAGCCCGGCGGCACGCTGTCCAGCCTGGGCGTGTATTCCGAGGATCTGCGCATTCCGCTGGGCGCCTACGGCGCCGGGCTGGCAGAGAAGAACATCGTGTCCTCGCTGTGCCCCGGCGGCAAGGAGCGCATGCGCCGGCTGATGAACATCGTCGCCTCGCAGCGCGTGGACCTCGGCCCCATGGTCACCCACACCTTCAAGCTGGACGACATCGTCGCCGCCTACGACCTCTTCGGCCACCAGCGCGACGGCGTGCTGAAGGTCGCGATCAAGCCGAGCTGAAGGCTGCGAGGAGGGCGGAGATGGCCGGCAAGAAGAAGTGCTGCAAGAAGCGCAAGCCCTGCAAGGACTGCCCGCGGCGGAACAAGGTGGGCGGCGCTTGAGTTGAACTGAAGCCGCCCCTTGCGGGGCGCCCCCTCTTCCCGGCCCTCCCCCGCGATGGGGAGAGAGAACGAGCGGTCGGCGGCGCGGACCGCTCGTTCTCCGGCAGTCGGTCGGCGGCCGCTATCCGGCGCCGGCACGGCGGCTCTCCCGCTATGGATTCGTCGGCGTCAGGAGCCGGTGCCGGATATAGGCAGCATCCCCTTCCCGCGCCGCGCCATGTTGCACCCCAGGCGGATGCGGCCCGGTCCTGGCGCTCCGCTCCGCGCTGGCACGCCGGCGCGAAGGCGTGGCAGCTGCCGCCTGGGCATGCCTCGCCATTCCACGCATTCCACGCAGACGGGCGTGCCGCCCGGGCGGGAAACTCCCCTTCCGAGGCTCGCCCACTCCGGCGCGCGCCAGCGGAAAAATGCCGCGGCGCAGCACCACGGTGTTCGCCATAGGCGAACAGCTGTTCGGTATTTCTCGTTTTCCATCCCCCGGGGGCGGGCGTAGCTTGCGCGGACGGCGCCGGGGAACAGAGGCGTGCGAGACAATATGAGCCCGGCCTGACGCCGTATCGGTTCGCCAGTGTGGCGACGGATAACACCAAAGGAGACGCTCAATGTCGGCAACGCTTGCCGCGACAGGTTTCGGCCTGCTCGCCAAGGAACGCACCATCGCCCGGCCCGGCTTCAATCGCTGGCTGGTTCCCCCCGCAGCACTCGCAATCCATTTATGCATAGGCATGGCTTACGGTTTCTCGGTGTTCTGGTTGCCGCTGTCGAAAGCGGTAGGCATCACCGCGCCCCTGGCCTGCCCGGCGGATATGGGCTTCTTCGCCCAGGTGTTCGCCACCGGCTGCGACTGGAAGATTTCCATGTTGGGCTGGATGTACACCCTGTTCTTCGTCTTCCTCGGCTGTTCGGCGGCCATCTGGGGCGGCTGGCTGGAGCGTGCCGGGCCGCGCAAGGCCGGTGTGGTGGCGGCGCTGTGCTGGTGCGGCGGCCTGGTGATCTCGGCGCTGGGCGTGTATCTACACCAGATCTGGATGCTGTGGCTGGGCTCCGGCGTGATCGGCGGCATCGGCCTGGGGCTGGGCTACATCTCGCCGGTATCGACGCTGATCAAGTGGTTCCCCGATCGCCGCGGCATGGCCACCGGCATGGCCATCATGGGTTTCGGTGGCGGCGCGATGATAGGCGCGCCGCTGGCGGACAAGCTGATGAACGCCTTCGCCACGCCGACCTCGGTCGGCGTGTGGGAAACCTTCCTGTGCCTGGCGGCGATCTACTTCGTCTTCATGATGGCCGGCGCGCTGGGCTACCGGGTGCCGCCGCCGGACTGGAAGCCGGCTGGGTGGACGCCGCCGCCGGCAGCGCAGAAGAGCATGGTCACCCAGCGCCATGTGCACCTGGACAAGGCCTGGCGCACGCCGCAGTTCTGGCTGGTGTGGGGCGTGCTGTGCCTGAACGTGACCGCCGGCATCGGCATCATCGGCATGGCCTCGCCGCTGCTGCAGGAGGTGTTCGCCGGCAAGCTGATCGGCGTGGATGCCAGCTTCAACGAGCTGGACGCGGCGCAGAAGACCCAGATCGCCGCGGTGGCGGCCGGCTTCACCGGGCTGCTGTCGCTGTTCAACATTGCCGGCCGCTTCTTCTGGGCCTCGCTGTCGGACAAGCTGGGGCGCAAGCTCACCTACTCCATCTTCTTCCTGCTCGGCTGCGGGCTCTACGCCGCCATTCCCACCACCGCCGCGGCCGGCAGCCTGGCGCTGTTCGTCATCTTCTTCTGCGTGATCCTGTCCATGTACGGCGGCGGCTTCGCCACCGTGCCGGCCTATCTGGCGGACATGTTCGGCACCAGGATGGTGGGCGCCATCCACGGCCGCCTGCTCACCGCCTGGGCTACCGCCGGCATCCTCGGTCCGGTCATCGTGAACTACATCCGCGAGTACCAGCTCGAACAGGGTGTGGCGCGGGCAGATGCCTACACGGTGACCATGTACATCCTCGCCGGCCTGCTGGTGCTGGGCTTCATCTGCAACGGGCTGGTGAAGCCGGTGGCCGAGCAGCACTACATGAGCGACGAGGAGCTGGCGGACGAAAAACGCCAGGCCGACGATACCCACCAGCACTTCGTGGACGACGTCGAAGTGCTGGCCAAGGAAGCCACCCATTCCGGCAAGGTCCTGCTGGCCTGGGCGGCGGTCTGGATTCCCCTGGGCTGGGGCATCTGGATCACCCTGCAGAAAACGGCGGCGCTGTTCGGCTAGCCGTTCCCGCAACTGCCCGAGCGCCGGCGCCGCAGCCGTGGCGGCCCCGGCCAGGAGACAAGAAGACGTGAGCACTCCTCCGACCCCCACCCCAACCCCCACCCCAACCCCGACTCCCCAAGCGTCCGCTGCGTCCTGTACGACGCCGGCGGGCGATCGCCTGCAGGCCCTCGTCGATGCGCGCAAGGCCCTGCCGGGCGCGATGCTGCCCATCCTGCACGCCATCCAGGAAGAATTCGGCTGGGTGCCGCCGGAGGCGCTGCCGATGATCGCCAGCGCGCTCAACCTCAGCCGCGCCGAGGTCTATGGCGTGCTCACCTTCTACCATCACTTCCGCACTCAGCCGCCGGGCCGGCACGTGGTGCAGGTATGCCGCGCGGAATCCTGCCAGGCGATGGGCGGCGAGGGTCTGGAGGCCTACGCCCGCGCCACCCTGGGCGTGGATTGGCACGAGACCACGGCGGACGGCGCCGTCACCCTGCTGCCGGTGTATTGCCTGGGCAACTGCGCCTGTTCGCCGGCAGTGCGGGTGGATGACGACGTCCGCGGCCGCATCACGCCAGCGCGCTTCGATGCGCTGCTGGCGGCGCTGCGCCAGCGGGATGCCGAACGGGCCGGACAGGAGGTGGCGGCATGAGCGTTTCCGTACCCACACCCGCCGGCGCACGGCCGACCTACGCGGACGAGGTGGTGTTGCCGCAGGACAGCGGCACGGCGGCCGTTCGCCGGCTCTACGTCCCCATCGACTCCGGCGCCCTGTCGCTGGGCGCGGAGGAAACCGCCGCCGCCATCGTCGCCGAGGCCGCCCGCCGCGGCATCGCGGTGGACATCGTGCGCAACGGTTCGCGCGGCCTGTATTGGCTGGAGCCGATGGTGGAAGTCCTCACTTCCCACGGTCGCATCGCCTACGGCCCGGTGCAGGCGGAGGACGTGCCGGCGCTGTTCGACGCCGGCTTCCTCGACGGCGCGCCGCACCGCCTCGGCCACGGCCTCACCGAGCACATTCCCTTCCTCGCCGGCCAGGAGCGGCTCACCTTCGCCCGCGTCGGCATCGTCGATCCGCTGTGCCTGGACGACTACCGCGCCAACGGCGGCTTCGACGGCTTGGCGCGGGCGGCGGCGATGACGCCGGCCGAGGTGGTGCAGGAAGTCACCGACTCCGGCCTGCGCGGCCGTGGCGGCGCGGCCTTCCCTACCGGCATCAAGTGGAAGACGGTGCTGGGCACCCCGGCGGCGCAGAAGTACGTCTGCTGCAATGCCGACGAGGGCGACTCCGGCACCTTCTCCGACCGCATGCTGATGGAAGGCGACCCCTACTGCCTGATCGAAGGCATGGCCATCGCCGGGCTGGCGGTTGGCGCCACCCAGGGCTACATCTACGTCCGCTCCGAATACCCGCGCGCCTTTCGCACGCTGGAGCAGGCCATAGACCGCGCCCGCGCCGCCGGCTACCTCGGGCCGGACGTGCTCGGCAGCGGCCGCGCCTTCGAGCTGGAAGCGCGCATGGGCGCCGGCGCCTACATCTGCGGCGAAGAAACCTCCATGCTGGAGAGCCTGGAAGGCAAGCGCGGCGTGGTGCGCGCCAAGCCGCCGCTGCCGGCCATCGCCGGCCTGTTCGGCCAGCCGACGGTGATCAACAACGTCATGAGCCTGGCCTCGGTGCCGGTCATCCTGGCCAGGGGCGCCGCCTTCTACCGCGACTACGGCATGGGCCGCTCCCACGGCACGCTGCCCTTCCAGCTCGCCGGCAACATCCGCCACGGCGGGCTGGTGGAGAAGGCCTTCGGCATCACCCTGCGCGAGCTGCTGTACGACTACGGCGGCGGCACCGCCAGCGGCCGGCCGATACGCGCGGTGCAGGTCGGTGGCCCGCTGGGTGCCTATGTGCCGGAATCCCAGTTCGACGTGCCGCTGGATTACGAGCAGTACGCCGCCATGGGCGCGATGATCGGCCACGGCGGCCTGGTGGTGTTCGACGACCGCGCCGACATGGCCAAGCTCGCCCGCTACGCGATGGAGTTCTGCGCCGAGGAATCCTGCGGCAAATGCACCCCCTGCCGCATCGGCTCCACCCGCGGCGCCGAGGTGCTGGACCGCATCCTCGACGCCCGCGCCCACCACCGCCCGGCGGGCAAGGAACTGGCGCTGCTGGAATCGCTGTGCGACACCATGCTCAACGGCTCGCTGTGCGCCCTGGGCGGCATGACGCCCTACCCGGTGCTGTCGGCGCTCAAGCATTTCCCGCGCGACTTCGGCGCGCAGGACAAGTCCGCGCCGGCCGCGGCCTGAAGGAGGAGACAGAACGATGAACCACCCCGACCCCCAGGCTCGTCTGCAGCCCGCCGCCACCGTGGCGCCCATCACCTTCCACCGCAGCCCGGACCTGGGCACGCCGGCGCGCGAGTCGGACACCCTGGTCACCCTCAGCATCGACGGCAACGAGGTCACCGTGCCCGCCGGCACCTCGCTGATGCGCGCCGCCGGCCTGGCCGGCTGCAGCGTGCCCAAGCTGTGCGCCACCGACAGCCTGGAGCCCTTCGGCTCCTGCCGCCTGTGCCTGGTCGAGATCGACGGCCGCCGCGGCTATCCCGCCTCCTGCACCACGCCGGCCGAGGCCGGCATGGTGGTGCGCACCCAGAGCCCCAGGCTGGCCGAGCTGCGCCGCGGGGTGATGGAGCTCTACATCTCCGACCATCCGCTGGACTGCCTCACCTGTGCCGCCAACGGCGACTGCGAACTGCAGGACATGGCCGGCGTGGTCGGCCTGCGCGAAGTGCGCTACGGCATGACGGGCAACGACAACCACTTCGATGCCGAACACGCCGCCGCGCCGGATACCTCCAACCCCTACTTCACCTACGACCCGGCCAAATGCATCGTCTGCAACCGCTGCGTGCGCGCCTGTGAGGAAACCCAGGGCACTTTCGCGCTGACCATCTCCGGCCGCGGCTTCGAATCCCGCGTCACCGCCGGTGCCGGCGAGAGCTTCCTCGGCTCCGAGTGCGTGTCCTGCGGTGCCTGCGTGCAGGCCTGCCCGACCGCGACGCTGACCGAGAAGACGGTGATCGAGCAGGGCCAGGCGGAAAAGAGCGTGGTCACCACCTGCGCCTATTGCGGCGTGGGCTGCGCCTTCGAGGCGGAGGTGAAGGGCAACGAAGTGGTGCGCATGGTGCCGTACAAGGACGGCCAGGCGAACCGCGGCCATTCCTGCGTCAAGGGCCGCTTCGCCTGGGGTTATGCCACCCATCCGGACCGCATCAAGTCGCCGATGATACGCGCCAGCATCGACGAGCCCTGGCGCGAGGTGAGCTGGGAGGAGGCCATCAGCCACGCCGCCTCCGAGTTCCGCCGCATCCAGGCCGAGCATGGCAGGGGCGCGGTCGGCGGCCTCACCTCCTCGCGCTGCACCAACGAAGAAACCTACCTGGTGCAGAAGCTCATCCGCGCCGGCTTCGGCAACAACAACGTCGATACCTGCGCCCGCGTCTGCCACTCGCCCACCGGCTACGGCCTGGGCCAGACCTACGGCACCTCCGCCGGCACCCAGACCTTCGACTCGGTGCAGTACGCCGACGTGGTGATGGTGATCGGCGCCAACCCCACCGACGGCCACCCGGTGTTCGGCTCGCGGCTGAAGCGCCGGCTGCGCCAGGGCGCCAAGCTCATCGTCATCGACCCGCGCGCCATCGACCTGGTGCGCTCGCCGCACATCGCCGCCGCCCACCACCTCAAGCTGCGGCCGGGCACCAACGTGGCGGTCATCAACGCGCTGGCCCACGTCATCGTCACCGAGGGGCTGGTGGACGAGGCCTTCGTCGCCGAGCGCTGCGATGCGGAGTCCTTCGCCATGTGGCGCGCCTTCGTCGCCGATCCGGCCAACTCGCCGGAAGCGCTGGAAGCCACCACCGGCGTGCCCGTCGCCGAGCTGCGCGGCGCCGCCCGCCTGTACGCCACCGGCCGCAGCGACGGCACCGCGGCCGACTTGGCAAACCGCCGCCCCAACGGCGCCATCTACTACGGCTTGGGCGTCACCGAGCACAGCCAGGGCTCCACCATGGTCATGGGCATCGCCAACCTCGCCATGGCCACCGGCAACATCGGCCGCGAAGGCGTGGGCGTGAACCCGCTGCGCGGCCAGAACAATGTGCAGGGCTCCTGCGACATGGGCTCCTTCCCGCACGAGCTGCCGGGTTACCGCCATGTGTCCGACCCGCTCACCCGCGCCCTCTTCGGCGAAGCCTGGGGCGTGGACATCGACCCCGAGCCCGGCCTGCGCATCACCAACATGCTGGAAGCCGCGCTGGACGGCAGCTTCAAGGGCCTCTACTGCCAGGGCGAGGACATCGTCCAGTCCGACCCCAACACCCAGCACGTCGAAGCCGCGCTGCGCGAGATGGAATGCGTGGTGGTGCAGGACATCTTCCTCAACGAAACCGCCAAGTTCGCCCATGTGCTGCTGCCCGGCGCCAGCTTCCTGGAGAAGGACGGCACCTTCACCAACGCCGAGCGCCGCATCTCCCGCGTGCGCAAGGTGATGCCGCCGCTGGCCGGCAAGGCGGACTGGGAGGTCACCGTCGATCTGGCCAGGGCGCTCGGCTACCCGATGGACTACGCCCATCCGTCCGAGATCATGGACGAGATCGCCCGCCTCACCCCCACCTTCGCCGGCGTCAGCTATGAACGCCTGGAGGAACTGGGCAGCATCCAGTGGCCGTGCAACGCCGCCCAGCCGGAGGGTACGCCCACCATGCACGTCGCCGGCTTCGTGCGCGGCAAGGGCCGCTTCATGCCGACGCGCTACGTCGCCACCGAAGAGAAGGTGAATGCGCGCTACCCGCTCATCCTCACCACCGGCCGCATCCTCTCCCAGTACAACGTCGGCGCGCAGACGCGGCGCACGCCCAACAACCTGTGGCACGCCGAGGACAGGCTGGAGATCCACCCGCAGGACGCCGAGGAACGCGGCATCCACGACGGCGACTGGGTGGGCATCAGCAGCCGTGCCGGCGAAACCGTGCTGCGCGCCACCCTCACCGGGCGGGTGCAGCCGGGCGTGGTCTACACCACCTTCCACTTCCCCGAGTCCGGCGCCAACGTCATCACCACCGACAATTCCGACTGGGCCACCAACTGCCCGGAATACAAGGTGACGGCGGTGCAGGTGGTGCCGGTGAGCAAGCCCTCCGAATGGCAGGCGCGCTTCCAGCGCTTCACCCGGCGGCAGGAAGACCACCTGCGTGCCGCCTCGGCCGACGGCAAGGTGGAGGTCTGACGATGGAGATCCAGCCGCTGATCAAGATGGCCAACCAGATCGGCCAGTTCTTCGAAGCCTGGCCCGACCCCGCCCAGGCCCGCAGCGAAATCGCCAACCACCTGCAACGCTTCTGGGAGCCCCGCATGCGCCGCGCCATCGTGGCGCACGTCGAACAAGGCGGCGAGGGCCTGGCGCTGCCGGTGCGGGACGCGGTGAAGCTGCTGGCGGAGCGGCAGGCGGGCCACTGAAGGCGGCGGCGCCGAGGGGAAGGTGCTAGCGCCTCTCCCCGGCGCCGCGCTTGAACACGTAGAACAGGTTGGGCTCGCTCACCAGGTAGAGCGTGCCCTCCTCGTCCATCGCCACGCCTTCGGCCTGCGGCACGTCCTTCTCCAGGCCGTGCCAGCCGCGGCTGAGTTCGAGGAAGCTCACCGCGCGGCCGTTGGGGCGGACTTCACTGAGCAGCCGGGATTCGTCGCTGAGCACCAGCAAGCTGTTGCTGACAGGGTCGAAATGCAGGCCAGAAAGGTCGCTGTTGTGGGCCAGGGCGCCGGCTTCTTCCGGCAGATCGGCGACCAGGCTGATCTGGGCGTTGGGGCCGCCGTCGAGCAGGCCGAGCAGCTTGTACAGCCGCATCGGATCGCGTTCACGGGCGATGTAGAGGCCGTTGTCGCGCGGGTCCCAGGCGATGCCTTCGAACCCCTTGTTGTTGCCGGCCTCTATGCCCAGCGAGAAGCTGCGCGCCTGGTCGCGGGCGATGCGCGTCTGCGTTTCGTTCAGGTCCACCAGCACCAGCGCCTGGCGGCGTTCCTCGGCCAGCACGAAGCGGCTGCCGCCCACCCAGTCCAGGCTTTCCACGTCGCTGAAGCCGCTCAGTTCTATGCGCCGCAGCACCTCGCCGCGCGGGCTGAGTTCGACGATCTGCTCCGGGTTGTTGATGGCGAGGAAGAGGGTGCCGGTGTCGCCGTTCCAGGCCAGGCCGGAGGCGTTGGAGCCGATGCCGGCCAGCGGCTTGCCCTGGGTCTCGGCCTGGTAGCCGAACAGGCCGATGCCGTGGCCGGCCTCTTCCGCCGGCACGCTGGCGCGCATCCAGGCGGCGTATATCCGGTCGTCCAGGTCGCTGTGCACCACCGCCTGCTGCAGGCCGAGGGCGAGCACCAGGGCGGCGGCGCTCATGCGCAGCGGCGCATCGCGCCAGAGCTGGGAGAGCTGGGAGAGGGGCGGGGAGGCGAGCATGGCCGGCGTCGTGTGGAAAGTCGCATCGGAAAAGCGCTGGCCAAGGTAACCCGCGGATGGTGAACCTTTGATTAACACCCGCCGGCGGCGCTCGACAGCCGGCCGGCAAGCTCCTATCTTGGCGGGACAAATCAAAACGCCATAGGAGACAAGATCATGCTGCCTTTCGTACGTGCCGCTTCCCGTTTACTGATGCTGGGCCTGGCGATGGGCGCCGGCCTGCTGCCGGCGGTGGCCGTGGCGGCCAGCCCGGCGGAGGATGCGCCGCGCCTGTCCGAGCGCTGGGACGAGAAGCGCGCCACCGCGCTGCTCGGCCGCGCGGTACGCCATGTGGAGGAGAAGGGCGAGGCGGCGCTGGCCGACTTCAACCGCGAGGGCGGTTTCGTGGACCGCGACCTCTACGTCTATGCACTGGCGCCGGACGGCCGTTTCCTCGCCAGCGGCGGCTCCTCGGTGGCGCTGGTGGGCCAGAACGTGGCCGAGCACAAGGATGCCGATGGCAAGCCCTTCTTCCGCGAGATCCTGGATACCGCCGCCGCCCGCGGCGAGGGCCGGGTGGAGTACCGCTGGCTGAACCCGGCCGACGGCCGCGAGGAGCCCAAGGTGACGCTGTTCCGCCAGGCGCGCGGCATCATCGTCGCCGTCGGCTTCTACGCCCCGCGGGCCACGCCGGCAGAGGCGCGGGCGCTGCTGGAGCGGGCGGTTGAGGCGGTGAAGCGCGACCCGGCGGCGGCGGCGGGCGAGTTCCAGCGCGCCGGCGGCCCCTTCCTGCGCGACGACCTCTACGTGTTCGTGGTGGACATGGCCGATGGCCGCACCCTGGCCCACGGCGCCTCGCCTGCGCTGGTGGGGCGGGACAGCCGCGAGTTGCGCGATCCCAAGGGGAAGGCGATCATCACCGACATGATCAACGTGGCCAGCAGGAAAGGCGCCGGCGAGATGGACTATGCATGGCGCAACCCGACCACTGGCAAGATCGAGAGCAAACATACCTATTTCCGGGCCGTGGACGGCCGTCTGGTCGGCGTGGGCTACTACACGCGCTGAGCGGCGGCTGGCGGCGAGACCCGGTTTTTCCCCTGAGACAGAAGAGGAGTCATCACCCCATGAGTACCGTAACCCTGGGCGGCAACCCCATCGAGATCGCCGGCAACTTCCCGCAGGTGGGCGCCACCGCTCCGGCCTTCAGCCTCACCGCCGGTGACCTGGGCGACGTCGGCCTCAGCGCCTACGCCGGCAAGCGCAAGGTGTTGAACATCGTTCCCAGCCTGGATACCCCCACCTGCGCCACCTCCACCCGCAAGTTCAACGCGGAGGCCGGCGGCCTGGCCAACACCGTGGTGCTGATCGTCTCCGGCGATCTGCCCTTCGCCGCCAAGCGCTTCTGCGTGGCCGAAGGGCTGGAGAACGTGCATCCGCTGTCCACCTTCCGCAGCCCCGGCTTCGCCAAGGACTACGGCGTGGCCATCGCCTCCGGCCCGCTCACCGGCCTCACCGCCCGCGCGGTGGTGGTGCTGGACGAGAACGACAAGGTGATCCACGCCCAGTTGGTGTCGGAGATCAAGAACGAGCCGGACTACGCCGCCGCGCTCGCCGTGCTGAAGTAAGCCGCTGCCCTGAAGCTCCGCGCAGCCGCCGCGCTGCGCCCGCCGCGGCGGGTCTACGGGCCCGCCGCGTTTCATTTCTGCGCTTTGCAGGAGTTCCGCTTGCTGCCCGCCCGCACCCTCGCCGCCCTGGTCCTGCTCACCCTGTTCTGGGGCATGAACTGGCCGATCATGAAGCTCTCGCTGCGGGAGATGTCGCCGCTCTATTTCCGTGCGCTCACCGTCACCGGCGGCCTGCTGCTGCTGCTCGCCTGGTTCCGCAGCCGCGGCGTCAGCCTGAAGGTTCCGCGCGAACAGTACGGCCGCGTCGCCCTGCTGGCGCTGCCCAACATCGTCGGCTGGTACAGCTTCTCCATTTTCGGCGTGCAGGCGCTGGCCTCCGGCCGGGCCGCCATCCTCGGCTTCACCATGCCGATCTGGACGGTGCTGTTCGGCGTGCTCTTCTTCCGCGAGCGCATGAGCCCGCGGCTGTGGATCGCCACCGCCTGTGCCGCGCTGGCGGTGCTGCTGCTGCTGTGGCACGAGCTGGGCCATCTCTCCGGCCGGCCCACCGGCATGTTGTGGATGCTGGCCGCCGCCGCCTCCTGGGCCATCGGCACCCTGCTGCTGAAGCGCCTGCCCATCGCCATCTCCACCGAGGCGCTCACCGTGGGCATGCTGATCTGCGCCGCGCCGCTGCTGTGGCTGCTGGCGCTGGCCCAGGAGCCACTGCCCAGCTTCGACTTCAGCCCGCAGATGTGGGTGGCCATGATCTACGGCGTCGTCATCGCCTGCGCCGCCGCGCAGCTGCTGTGGTTCTCCATCGCCCGCAGCCTGCCGCCGGTGGCCAGCGCGCTGTCGGTGATGATGATCCCGGTGATCGGCCTCGGCTCCGCCATGCCCATCACCGGCGAACAGCCCCATGCGCAGGACCTGGCCGCGGTGGTGTTGATCATCGCCGCGCTGTCGGCGGCGCTGCTGCCGAAGCGGGCGCGGGCATGAGGATGGCTGCGTTGCTTTCTTCGGTGCGGCGCTCGCCCGGTCTTCCGCGCGTTCGGCGGGGGGGGTCGATGGGGCCCTCGGGATGGCGTTTGCCGGTTCGCGCCGCGGCCGTCGTCCGCAGCGTTTCTGCGGCCCAGTCCGCGGCAGGCATTTCCACTGCCGCCCTGCTGGTCTGCCTGGCGACCGGCCTCACCGCCTGCTCCACCGTGCCCACCCCGGAGGCCCGCCGCGACGCCGCCGATGCGCTTGCCCGCGCCCAGGGCTGGCAGGCGCAGGCCATCCCCGCTGGCGCCTTCACCCTGCTCGCCTACTTGCCGGCGAACGCAGCCGCCGATCCCGCCGACACGCTTACCGTCTACCTCGAAGGCGACGGCCTGGCCTGGATCACCCGCAGCCAGCCCTCCGACGACCCCACGCCGCGCGACCCGCTGGCGCTGCGCCTGGCCCTCGCCCAGCCCGCGGGCAAGGCCGCCTACCTCGGCCGCCCCTGCCAGTACCTGCGCCAGCAGAACCCTGCCTGCGGCAGCCGGTACTGGACCACCGCCCGCTTCGCCCCCGAGGTGGTGGAGGCCAGCAGCCGCGCGCTGGACCAGCTGAAGCAGGCCACCGCCAGCCGCCGCCTCATCCTGGTCGGCCACTCCGGTGGCGGCGCTGTCGCCGCCCTGCTCGCCGCGCGGCGCACGGATGTGGACCGCCTCATCACCATCGCCGGCAACCTCGACCACCGCGCCTGGACCACCCGCCTGCGCCTCAGCCCGCTCACCGCCTCCCTCAACCCGGCGGACGAGATCGCCGCCCTGCGCCGGCTGCCGCAATGGCACTTTGCTGGCGGCAAGGACAGCGCCCTCCCCGCCGAGCTCGTCCGCAACTTCGCCGCCGCCTTCCCGCCGGGGTCGCCGGTGCAGGTGAGGGTAGAGCCGGACTACGACCACCATTGCTGCTGGGCGCAGGCGTGGCCGCAGCTGTATGGGATGGCGGCGGGGCAGTAAGGCGCGCGGCCCGGGATCGGCCTAGAAGCGGTAGCGTGCCGTCAGCAGCACATTGCGTTCGGCGCCGCGGTAGAAGCTGCCGTAAGCCTTGCCGGCGTAGTAGCTGCGATCGAACAGGTTGGTGACGTTGAGGGCGAAGCGCCACGGCCCGGTGTCATAGCGCACGGCGGCATCGAACAGCGTGTAAGCGGGTTCGGACGAGGTGTTGGCGATGTCGTTCCAGCGCTTGCCGATGTAACGCATGCCGCCGCCGATGGAGATGCCGCGCAGCGCCTCGACCGGCAGCGTGTAGTCCAGCCACAGGCTGGCGGTCTGCTCCGGGGTGAGGATCTGGAAGTTGCCGACTTCGCTGGAGTCGGCGCTCTTGAGCACCTCCATGTCCAGCAAGGTCAGGGCGGTGGTCATGCGCAGATTTCGGCTGAGTTCAGCCTTGGCCTCCACCTCCAGGCCGCGGGAGCGCACCTTGCCGATCTGGCGGGGCTCGAAAGTGGCCGGGTCGTAGCTGACAACCTGGCTTTTCTCCAGATTGAAGAGTGCGGCGGTAAAGGACAGGGGCAGGCCTTCGGGCAGGTATTTCACCCCGGCTTCGATCTGGCGTGCTTCGCTGGGGGAGAAGGGCTGACCGCCGCTATCCACGCCCAAGTTGGGAACGAAGGATTCGGTATAGCCGACGTAGGGTACCCAGCCATTGCCAACGAGGTAGCTCAGGCCGGCCCGATAGGTGCTGGCCTTGTCGTCCTGGTGGGTGACGCTGCTGGCCAGGCGGTCGTCGGTCTCGCTGCGCACCCGGTCATAGCGGGCGCTCAGGGTAAGCAGCCAGTGCTCGTCCAGGCGCAGCTGGTCCTGCAGGTAGAGGCCGAGCTGGGTGCTGGTGACGCGGGTGTCGGCGGCGAGGGTGACGGGATCGGGAATGTTGATGCCGTACACCGGATTGTTCATGTCCAGGCTGGTCGTCCAGTCGCGCTTGCGCCGCCAGCGCGCATCGCTGCGGTCCCAGTCGAAGCCGGCGAGCAGGGTGTGGCCGATGGCGCCGGTGTTGAGGTGGCCTTCCACCGAGGTGTCGACGGCCAGTTCGCGTACCGACTCGATGTCGTGCCGGGCTTGGCGCAGCAGGGTGACGCCGTCGCCGTCCAGGCTGGAGAGGATGTGGCGCTTGTTCATCGCCCGGTGCGCGTAGCGCAGGTTCTGGCGCAGCGTCCACCGGTCGTTGAGCTGGTGCTCCAGGCGGTAACCCACCGCGTTGGAGAGTGTGACCATGCGGCTGTACTTGGGGTCGCCCTCCTTCACGTCGGTCGGGCGGCCATCGGCGCCGGTAACGTATTGCACATCGTCCGAGGCGTCGTCGCGCAAATGCTCGGCCTGCAGGGTGAGCCGGGTGTCAGGGCTGAGCTGCCAGCGCAGGGAAGGGGCGAGGTATTGCCGCTCCTGCCCCATGCGCTTGCCGTCGGGGTACGCGTCCTGGGTGTCGGTATCCAGCCCGAGGGCCACCAGGCGGTAGCGCAATCTGCCGTCCGCGTCGATATCGCCGCCGACGTCGGCGGCCAGTTGCTTGCGGTCGTAGCGGCCAAGCTGCAGCACCACTTCGTTGGGGGCATCCGGGTCGGGCTGTTTGCTTACGCGGTTGACTACGCCGCCGGCGTCGCCCTTGCCGAACAGGACGGATGAGGGGCCGCGCAGGACCTCGATGCGGTCCAGCCCGTAGACCTCGGTCTGCACGCCGAGGAAGGTAATGCCCACGTTCTGAATCAGGCCGTCGCGGTAGCTGCTGGTGTACCAGCCGTCGAAACCACGCAGCACGACCCAGTCGGGCGCGCGGGAATCGAAGCCGAAGGGGCTGACATTGACCCCGGGGGTCTGCTGCAGCGCCTCTGTCAGGGTGGTAATGCCTTTGTCGTCCATCTCCTGGGTGCCGATCACCGAGATGGACTGGGGAATCTCGGCCAGCGCGGCATTGGTTTTGCTGCCCGTGGTGGCGCGGCGGGCGACATAGCCGGGCGTGGGGCCCCAGGGGTTTTCCAGCCCGCTGGCGGTAACGGATACGGCGGGAAGGGTGGTTTCCCCCGCCGGCAGACGCTTCACCCCCAAGGTGCCTTGCGGTGTTTCGCTGAGCTCCAGCCCGCTCCCGGCCAGGGCGTGGGCGAACGCCTGCGCCAGGCTCAGATCGCCCTGCACCGCCGGCGCCTGCCGGCCGGCAACCAGGGTGGGATCGACGGCGATGATGCGGCCAGCCTGGCGGGCGATGCGGGTGAGAGTGGCATCCAGCGGGCCGGCGGGAATGTCGTAACGCTGGACGGCGGCGCCGGCCTGGGCGTGGGCCGGGGCGGTGGGCAGCGTGGTGGCGAGCAGCAGCGCCAGGGCGACGGGGCGCAGGCGGGCGATGGGCAGGGCAGGAAACATCGGAAACTCCGCAGGTTGGTTGACCGGCATGGCCGGGCTTTCACCTGCATGTGAGCCGAGCGCGGAAAAGTGACAGGGGTGGCGTGAAGTTTTTCAGGGCGGGTTTGCCGCGGCCTGCCCGTGGCCCTGGCGCCGCGCAGCTTTCCGGCTGGCGGCGCGTTCAGCGCGCCTCTATCCAGACCCAGTAATCGGTGCGCCGCCGTACCGCGATCGGCAGCGCCTCTGCCAGCGCGGCCAGGGTGCGCTCGCTGTCGTCCAGCGGGAAAGTGCCGGTCACCCGCAGGCCGGCGGCTTCCGGGGCGACGCGCAGTACGCCGCTGCGGTAGGGGCGCAGGGCGGCGATCACGTCCGCCAGCGGGCGGTCGTGCACCTCGATGAAGCCATCCTCCCAGGCGGCGATGCCGCGCGGCGCCTGGCTTTCCGGGTAGACGGCGCGGCGGTCGAAGCGGGCGCTGGCGCCCTCGGCCAGCACGCTGCCGGCCGCCGCCTGCGGTTCCAGTGCCACCCGGGAATGCAGCACTGCCACCAGCGTGCTGCCGGCCTCCTGGCGCACCAGAAAGCGAGTGCCGAGCGCGCGCACGCTGCCCTCGGCGGTCTCCACCACGAAGGGGCGGGCGGGGTCGCGGGCGACCTCCACGATCAGCTCGCCGCTGCGCAGCTGCAGCCGGCGCTGGCTGGCGTCGAAGGCGAGGTCGGCGGCGCTGCGGGCGTTCAACCACAGCTGGCTGCCGTCGGCCAGGGTGTAGCGGCGGCGTTCGCCGGTGCCGGTGTGCAGATCGGCGAACAGGTCGTTCACCGGCATCTGCCGGTGCACCAGCGCGCCGCTGCCGGCGCCCAGCAGCAGCAGGCCCAGGGTGTCGCGCAGCATGCGGCGGCGGTTGGCGGGCGCCAGCAGCGCGCGGCGCAGGCCGCTGCGGGCAGCGGCTTCGCCGGGCAGACTGTCGAACAGGCCGAGGGATTGCTCCAGCCGCGCGGCGGCGGCCTCGTGGCGCGGGTCGGCCTGCCGCCAGGCGCGGAAGGCGGCGCGCTCCGCCTCGCCGGCCTCGCCGGAACGCAGCCGCACCGCCCAGGCGATGGCCTGCGCGGCGGCCGGATCGGCCTGCGGCGGCACGGTGTCAGAGCGCGGCATAGCAGCGCGTCAGCGCCTGGGTCATGTACTGCCGCACCCGGCTCACCGAAACGCCCAGTTCGGCGGCGATCTCGGCATAGGTGAGGCCGTCGAGCTGGCTCAGCAGGAAGGCGCGGCGCGCCTTGTCGGAGAGGCCATCCAGCAGGCGGTCGATGGCGAACAGGGTTTCGACCACGATGGCGCGCTCTTCCTCCGATGGCGCCACCGCCTCCGGCAGCGCCGCCAGCTCCGCCACCCAGGCCCGCTCCAGATCCTGCCGTCGCCAGTTGGCGAATACCAGCCGGCGTGCAATCGTCACCAGCCAGGCCCGCGGCTCCTTCACTCCGTCCATCGCCCGCGGCTTCTCCAGCACGCAGACGAAGGTGTCATGGGCAATGTCCGCCGCCGCATGGCCGCAGCCGACCTGCCGCCGCAGCCATCCCAGCAACCAGCCGTTGTGATCGCGGTAGAGCTCGGCGAGCGGTGGAGCGGATGGCTGGGTCGGGGAAGTGGGGGACACGGGTGCCTCCGGGCCGGCGAGTAGGCAGCGGATGAGGCGGCCGGTGGCGGCTGCCGTTATTTGAGAATAGTTCTCATTTTTTCATTCGCGGGCGTGAGGCGTCAATGTTCAGCGCACGCCCGTCGTTCCCGGCAAGCCGCCCAGCTCCCGCTTCACCCAATCGATGAACACCCGGCTTCGCGCCGGCAGCAGCCTGGCGCTCGGATAGACGAGGTGCACCGGCCGCGGCGGCAGTTCGTAGTCTTCGAGGATGGCGGTGAGCCGGCCGGCCTGCAGGTCTTCGGCGACCTGGTAGGAGATGAAGCTGCCGCAGCCCAGGCCGGCGCGGCAGGCGTCCACCGCCGGGGCGACGTGGTTGAAGCGCAGGCGGCCATCCACTTGCAGGCTGAATTCGCGGCCCTGTTCGGCGAAGTGCCAGAGCGCGGCGGCGTTGCTGGTGAAGGCGATGCACTCGTGCCCGGCGAGCTCGCGGGGATGCGCGGGTGTGCCATGTGCGGCGAGGTAGGCGGGGGCGGCGACGGTGATGCGGCGCAGCTGGCCCAGCGCATGGGCGACCAGGGACTGGTCCTGCAGCGGGCCGATGCGGATGGCGACGTCGATGTTCTCCTCCAGCAGATTCACCACCCGGTCGTACAGCCGCAGGTCCACCCGCATGCGCGGGTAGCGCTGGACGAAGCGGGTGACGACCGGGGCGACGTGCTTCTGGCCGAACAGCACCGGCGCGGTGACGACCAGCTGGCCGGCGGGATCGACCGCGTCGCCGGCCACCGCGGCTTCGGCCTCGTGGATGTCGGCGAGGATCTGCCGGCACTGGGCGACGTAGCGGCGGCCTTCCTCGGTGAGGGCGAGGCGGCGGGTGCTGCGGTGGAAGAGGCGGGCGCCGAGTCCGGCTTCCAGCGCGGCCAGGCCGCGGACGACCACCGGCAGGGAGAGGTCCAGGCTGTCGGCGGCGGCGGTGAGGCTGCCGCCGTCGGCGATGGCGACCGCCATCTGCATCGCCCTGAGCTTGTCCATGCGCACTCCGATTGCTGCGGAATTGGCAGGAGTCTAATCCGCTGGCGTCATTTATTGCTGATCACGGACTAATCACAATCGGGGCTCCCACTGCCGCAACGACCAAGGAGACCCGCCATGCCCCGTCCGCTGCCCACCGAACCGCTGGTGCTGTACGGCCTGCCCCTGTCCGGCCACTGCCACCGGGTGGCGCTGTTCCTGTCGCTGCTGCGGCTGCCCTTCCGCTACGAAGAACTGGACCTGGCCGCCGGCGCCCACCGCCAGCCGGATTTCCTCGCGCTGAACCCCTTCGGCCAGATCCCGGTGCTGAAGGATGGCGACACGGTGGTGGCGGATTCCAACGCCATCCTGGTGTACCTGGCCGGCCGCTATGGCGCGGACGAGGCGATACGCTGGCTGCCGGCCGATCCGCTGGGCGCCGCCGAGGTGCAGCGCTGGTTCTCTGCCGCCGCCAGCCTGCTCGCCTTCGGCCCGGCGCGGGCGCGGCTGAAACATGTGTTCGGCGCCGACATCGACTACGCCGCCGCGATGGCGCTGGCCGACCGCCTGCTGCCGGTGATGGAGCAGACCCTGTCCGCCCGTGCCTACCTCGCCGCCGACACGCCTACGCTGGCGGACATCGCCATGTATAGTTACACCGCCCATGCGCCGGAGGGCGGCGTGTCGCTGCGGCCCTACCCGGCGGTGCGCGCTTGGCTGCAGCAGGTGGAGGCGCTGCCCGGCTTCGTCGGCATGCCGCGCTCGCCGGACCGCAGCGGAGACTGAGCGATGGATACCACCCCACACCGGCCGCCGCCGGAACACCCCGGACGCGGCTTCCATGCCGGCGAGCGCCTGCTGCAGGCGCGCATCGGCGTGGAGGAGGAGCTGGCGCCCATCGGCCAGCGGGTGATCCGCGACCACATGCCGGAGCAGCACCGGGAGTTCTTCGCCCAGCTGCCCTTCATCGTGCTCGGCGCGGCGGACGCCACCGGCCAGCCGTGGGCGACGCTGCTGGCCGGGCCGCCGGGCTTCCTCCATTCGCCGACGCCGCAGCGGCTGCGGGTAGCGGCGCTGCCGCCGGCGGGAGACCCGCTGCAGGCGGCGATCCGGCCCGGTGCGCGCATCGGCCTGCTGGGTATCCAGCCGGCGACGCGGCGGCGCAACCGGGTGAATGGCGTGGTGACGGCGGTGGATGCTGGCGGCTTCGAGCTGGCGGTGCTGGAGAGCTTCGGCAATTGCCCGAAGTACATCCAGGGGCGCGAAGTGGTTTACCTGGGGGAAGGAGCCGCGGGCGCGGCGCCCGTGCGCTGGCTGAACGCCCCGGATACCGTCGCACAACAACTGATCGCCGCCGCAGACAGCCTGTTCATTGCCTCCCGCCATCCGGGCGAGGATGCGGTGCTGGCCTATGGCGCGGATGCCTCCCACCGCGGCGGCCCGCCCGGCTTCGTCCGCCTGTCCGTGGCGGCGGACGGCAGCACCGCGCTGCTGCTGCCGGACTATGCCGGCAACCGCTTCTTCAACACCTTCGGCAATCTGCTGCTGGAGCCGCGGGTGGGGCTGGTGTTTCTCGCTGCGGGGGCGCCGGCCGGGCTGCTGCATGTGGCCGGGCGGGCGGAGATCCTGGAGGCCGGGGACGCGCCGGCGCAACTCGCGGCCCTGCCCGGCGCCGAGCGCCTGCTGCGCATCGTCGTCACCGCCGTCTGCCATCGCCCGCAGGCCGTGCCGCTGAGCTGGCCGGCGGCCTTCCAGCCTTCGCCTTTCCTGCCGGCGGAGTAGGGGGAACGAGGGCGGCATCGAGCTTTCCCCCGCTGTTCCGGGCGGGATATGCCGTTCGGAAAGGCGGCGGCGAAGAGAGCGGTGCCCGGCCGTCTTTTCCCGCCGGGGCCGAGGTTGGCGGGTGCCATCGGAAGCCGCGCCGATCGGCCCTACCCGGCCTGCCGGCGCCGGATTTTCCTTTGCGCGCCTGTCATCCGACGACATACTGCGGTGATAACATGCACTTACATTTATTCGTCGTCCCCGACCCCAGCGATCCGGACTGATTGTTTGCCGGTGCTGCCGCCTGCCGGGGGACGCCACAATCAAGAGAGCATCCCTCCATGGCCTTACGGAAATCGTCCTGCCCCCGTCTCACCCTGCTCGCCCTGGCCGTCGGTCTCGGCCTCAGCCACCCGGCGCTGGCCGGGAACTTCCGCTGGAATGGCAGCCAGGGAGCGGACTGGAACACCCTGGGCAGCTGGGACTGGGACGGCTACGGCCCTCCGGGGAGCGGCGACACCGCCACCTTCGACCTGATCTCGGCGCCGGTCGCCAGTCTCGGTTCCACCACCACCGTCAACTTCCTGGTGCTGGGCGGCGGCAGCGAGGGGCGGCTCAACATCACCGCCGGCGGCAGTCTCACTACCGGCTCGGCGCTGATGGGCAATAGCGCCGGGGCCAACGGCGTGCTCAGCGTGAGCGGCAGCGGCGCCGCCTTCATCGTTTCCACCGGCGCGCTGACCCTGGGCAACGAGGGCACCGCCACACTGACGGTGGAGCAGGGCGCGAGCGCTTCCGTTACCAGCGGCCCGGTCTATATCGGCGCTACGGCGGGCGGCAGCGGCACGCTGACGCTGCAGACCGGCGGCAGCTTCGATGCCGGCACCGGCATGCTTTACGTCGGCTACGGCGGCAGCGGCACCATAGAGATCACCGCGGGCCACCTGGAGAGCGACAGCGCCCATCTGGGCGACGGCGTGGGCAGCAGCGGCGAAGTGAGCCTGAGCGGCAGCAGCAGCAGCTGGAACAATAGCGGCGCGCTGGCGGTGGGCGTCGGCGGCACCGGCACGCTCAGCCTGAGCGGCGGCGCCAGCGTCACCACCCAGAGCGCGACGATGGCCAGTGCCGCCGGCCTCGCCAGCGCTATCTCGGTGGCCAGCGGCAGCCAGCTGACGATCAACGATACCTTCTATCTCGGCCTCTACGGCAACGGCAGCCTCACGGTGGAGAGCGGCGCCAGCGTCAGCTCCGGCGAAACCTTCATCGCCCGCTATGCCTCCTCCACCAGCACCGCCCTTGTCAGCGGCGGCAGCTGGACCACCGCCCGCCTGATCATGGGCGGCGATCCCTTCGACAACACCTCCACCGGCGGCACCGCCACCCTCACCGTGGAGGACGGCGGCAGCCTGAACACCGGCGCCGTCCTGCTCGGCGGCGCGGCAGCCGGCTCCGGCAGCGTGACGGTGGACGATGCCACCTGGACGGCCAGCGACCGCATCTCGGTGGGCTACGCCGGCAGCGGCGCGCTGACGGTGACCAACGGCGCCACCGTGACCAGCACCGGCGGCCTGGTGGGCCATCTTGCCGGCAGCACGGGCGTAGTGACGATCACCGACGGCAACTGGATCAACTCCGGCGTGCTGTATGTGGGCAACGAGGGCGAGGGCACGCTGACGGTATCGGCCAACGGCATGGTGAGCAGCACCGACGGCTACGTCGGCGTGGCCAACGGGGCGGTGGGCGAGGTCCACCTCAGCGGCGGTTCGAGCTGGACCAACAGCGGCGACCTTCTCGTCGGCCAGAGCGGTGGCGCCTCCGGCGAGGTCACCGTCACTGGCGGCAGCACGCTGACGGCCGGCGCGCAGGCCATCCTCGGCGACCTGGTCAGCTCGCACGGCAGCCTCACCGTCAGCGGCAACGGCTCCAGCGTGACGGCCGGGCAGGATTTCAACGTCGGCCGCTTCGGCACCGGCTCCCTGCTGGTCAGCGGCGGCGCCACGGTCAGCGGCAACCGTGTCTATATCGCCAACGAGAGCGGCAGCAGCGGTTCGGCGGTGGTCACCGGCAGCGGCTCCCACTGGACCTCGACCCACAAGCTGCACGTCGGCCTCGGCGGCTCCGGCGAGCTGACGGTGAGCGACGGCGGCACCGTCAGCGCCACCGAGCTGGGCATCGCCACCCAGGCGGGCTCCACCGGCGTGCTCAACCTCGGCGCCGCGGCGGGTGCCGCGGCCCAGGCGGCCGGCGTGCTGGACACCGCCTCCATTGCCTTCGGCGCCGGCAATGGCACGCTCAACCTCAACTACCTCGGCAGCTACACCCTGGCCGCGGCCTTGTCCGGCAGCGGTGCGATCAACCAGCTCGCCGGCAACACCACGCTGAGCGGCAATTCCAGCGCGTTCGCCGGCCTCACCACGGTGAGCGGCGGCACGCTTACCGTCAGCGGCAGCCTGGGCGGCATGCTGCAGGTGGCCTCCGGCGGCACGCTGTCCGGCAGCGGCACGGTGGGCAGCACCACGGTGGCGGCCGGCGGCGTGCTGGCGCTGGATGCGCCCGGCAGCGCGCTGCATGTGGATGGTGACCTGACGCTGGCCAGCGGCTCGCTCTACCGCGTGCACACCACCACCAGCGGCCTCTCCGACGCGGTGGTGGTCGACGGCAACGCCTTCCTCGCCGGCGGTCTCAGCATCCTCGCCGGCTCGGCGGAATACACCGCCAACACCCGCTACACCATCCTGAGCGCCACTGGCCTGGTGACGGGCACCTTCAGCACGGTGAGCAGCGACTTCGCCTTCGTGACGCCGGTGGTGCGCTACGACGACCAACTGGTGGAACTGACGCTGACGCCCAACGGCGCCGGCTATGCCTCGGTCAGCACCACGCCCAACCAGGCCGGCGTGGCCAACGCGCTGACCGCCGCCGCGCTCAGCGTCCCCATCGGCAGCGAGTTCGACCAGGTGCTGTCCCGCATCGACACCCTTTCCACCGCCCAGGCGCAAGTCGCCTTCGACAGCATGAGCGGCCGCGCCCACCTCGGGCTGGCCAACCTCGGCGTGCTCTCCAGCACCATCCAGACCCTGGGTAGCCACAACATCGGCGGCGCGGCCGGCGGCGCGCCGCTGCTGGGCTTCAACGCCAGCGAGCCGGTGCTGCTGGCGGCCAACGCCCAGGCGGACACGATGAGCGACGTCGGCGGCGGGCTGGGTCTGCGCCTGCGGCCGCAGCGCGAGCGGGGCTACATGTGGGCGCAGGTTGTCGGCGGCCACGGCAATACCCGCTCCGACGGCAACGCCGCCGGCTACAAGAGCGACAGCAGCGGCCTGCTGCTGGGTGCCGACAGCCGGTTGAGCGAGCGCCTCGCCGTCGGCCTGGCCTACCAGTACAGCGAAACCCGGCTGGACTACGCCACCGCGGGCAGCGACGACGCCCGGGTGCGCGGCCACCAGCTCGCCGCCTACGGCAGCTACGAGGTGGATGACTGGCGCTTCCGCGCCATCGCCGCCTATGGCTGGAACGACTACCACACCAGCCGCGACATCCTCATCGGCAGCGATGTCACCCGCGCCACCGCCGACTACGATGGCCGCGAAGCCGGCCTGTTCGTGGAGGCGGCCTATCGCATCGATCGCGGCAGCTATGTGCTGGAGCCGGCGCTGTCGCTGCAGAACGTGGTGCTGAAGCAGGACGGCTTCCGTGAGAAGGGCGCCGGCGCGCTCGGCCTGGACGCCGACGGTCAGACCACCCGCTCGCTGGTCTCCATGCTGGGCGGGCGGCTGCAGGTGCCGCTCAACGACAGCGGGCTCAGCGGCGAGCTGCGCGCTTTCTGGGCCCACCAGTGGGCGGACCGGGGCAGCGAGATGGAGGTGGCCTTCCAGGGCGCGCCCGGCGTCGATTTCCGCGTCGGCGGCCTGAAGCAGGAGCACGACAGCGCGGTGCTGGGCTTCGGCCTCAAGGGCAAGGCCAGCGAGCGCCTGGCCCTGGCGCTGGACTACAACCTCGGCGTGGATGAGCGCCAGACCCAGCACACGCTGATCGCCGGGCTGAAGTACCAGTGGTGAACGCCTAGCCGCTGCTGCTGCGGCTGTGAAACGGTGGCGCCGGGCCCAGGTCCGGTGCGCCACCGGCCGCGGACGAGGCGCGGGCGCCGACATGCCGCGGCGGCCGGCGGTTCAGCCACCCCCGCGCATTGCGGGCACCGGCATGCGGCGGGCGCGATTCCCGCCACGGGTGAGCTCTCCCGCTGGCGGGCTTGTTCCCGGCCCCGCCTGAGCTTTCCCCGGCGTGAACGCGGTGCGGCCCGCGGGGCGATGCGGCGCCGCGCCTCAGGCCCCGCCCGCCCACGGCGTGTGATGCCCTTCCCGCATCAGCAGCCAGGCGCCGTCCGGGCCATTGCCGTTGCCTGTCACCTCCCAGCCGTGGTGCAGGTAGAAGCGGCGGGCGCGGCGGTTGGCCTCCAGGCATTTCAGCGTGGCCGGCGCCAGCAGCGGCGCGGTGGCGGCGGCCAGCAGGGCGCTGCCCACGCCCTGGCCCTGATGATCCGGATGAACAAACAGGTGGTGCAGGAAGGCGTCCGCCTCCCACACCGCAGCGAAGCCCAGCGGGGCGTCGCCTGCCGTCGCGGCGGCCACCCAGATGCGCTCGCCGGTGGTGAGATCGTCGCAATCCTCCAGCCGGAAGCGCAGCGGCGGTTCCCAGGTGAAAGTGGCGCGGCGGGCGGCGAGGAAGAGTTCGCGCAGCGCCGGCAGATCGTCGTCGCGGCAGTCGCGCACGGTGAAGTTCATGGCGGGCGGGGCGGGCAGGGTGTGCGCTCATTATGGGAGATGGACCCGGCAGGCGGAATCGGGGCTGTCTATGTTGAATGGGTCGATTGCGCCGCCGTCGGCCTGCCGGGCCGGCCGGCCTTCCCGCCGGAGCCCGCCATGCCGCTCAGCCAGACCCAGAAGCGCACCGCCGAAGCCATCGTCAATCTGTTCGAAACCGGCCGGGTGCGCGGCGACTACGGCCAGGTGACGCTGATCGCCGGCGACACCGGCCGCCTCACCTACGGCCGCTCCCAGACCACGCTGGGCTCGGGCAACCTCTACCGCATGCTGGAGCGCTACTGCGCCAACGCCGGCGCCCGCTTCGGCGCGCGGCTGTCGCCCTGGCTGCCCGCGGTGTCGGCCGGCGAGCGCGCGGTGGATACCGATGCCCGCCTGCACAACCTGCTGCGCGCCGCTGCCGACGACCCGGTGATGCGCGACACCCAGGATGCCTTCTTCGACGAAACCTACTGGCAGCCGGCCGAGCGCACCGCCGCGCGGGAAGGCATCGTCACCCCGCTGGGCGTGGCGGTGGTCTACGACAGCTTCGTGCATGGCTCGTGGAAGGCGATGCGCGACCGCACCCAGGCGGCGCGCGGTCCGGCGGCGGCGGTGGGCGAGCGCGACTGGATCGCCGCCTATGTAGACATCCGTCGCGACTGGCTGGCCGGCCATCCGCGCGCCGACCTGCGCGCCACCGTCTACCGCATGGCCGCCTTCCGCCGCCTGATAGACCAGGGTTACTGGGGCCTGGAGCTGCCGCTGGTGGTGCGGGATGGAGAGATCTCGCTGGCCTCCCTCACCGCCACGCCCGTCGGTTGCTACGACGGCCCGCAACCCGGCACCCGCACGCTGGCGATGCAGTCTCCGCTGCTGCGCGGGCTGGATGTGCGCCTGCTGCAGCTGGGGCTGTCGGAGCGCGGCATCGACATCCGCGCCGATGGCATCTACGGCCAGACTTCGGTGCGTTGCGTGCAGGCCTACCAGCAGAGCCGCGGCGCGCCGGCGACCGGGGTGGCGGATCTGGCGCTGATCGCGGAACTGGCGGCGCTGCCGTAGGTGTCCGTCGGCTCAGGCCAACTCAGGCGCTCGCCCCCTTTGCCCTCACGCCCTCAAGCCTTGATCGAAAACGGCGTGAAGTTGGTGTCGCGGTCGTAGTAATCCTCGCGCTCGGCGCGCTTGAGCAGGCCGACCACCTTGTAGGTCACCGGCGTCAGCACCACCTCCACCCCTACCTTGGTGAGGAACTGGCTGAGCATGATGGCGGGCAGCAGCTCGTTCGGGATCAGGCCGGAGTTCCAGAAGGCCAGCGGGTAGAACAGCGTGGAATCCACGCCCTCGCCGAAGATGGTGGAGCCTATGGTGCGCGCCCACAGGTGGCGGCCCTCGGTCCACACCTTCATCTTCGCCAGCACGAAGGAGTTGATGAATTCGCCGCAGAAGAAGGCCACCAGCGAGGCCAGCACGATGCGCCAGGTGGAGCCGTAGGCGATCTCGTAGGCCGGCTGGTTGAGCCAGCCGGGCGCCGGCGGCAGCTTCACCACCACCCAGGCCATCACAGAGGCGAACAGCATGGCGCCGAAGCCGGCCCAGATCACCCGGCGGGCGCGGGCGTAGCCGTAGACCTCGGTGAGCACGTCGCCGAACACGTAGGAAATCGGGAAGAACAGCACGCCGGCGCCGAAGGTGACCGCGCCTAGCAGTGGCAGATCCAGCTGCGCCGCCTTGGCCGGGCCGATGAGGTTGGAGCAGAGATAGACGGCGACGAAGGCCGCCATGACGAATTCGTAGTAGCGGTACTGGCGCGGCGGTGCTGAGGCGGGGCGGTCCATCGGCAGGGCTCCGGGTTGGGGGCTGCGGGCGTTTGCTGCGGCGCAGCGTTGTTGTTTTGCGCCAGTGTCGCAGCCGCGCGGCCAAGACTCAATGCGGATTTCCGTGTTCCCGGCGGTTTTGTTCTCCGCCGCCATTCCCGCGCCGCCACTGGCTTGCGCCCGGCTGCAAGCGCGGCTTCACGTGATACCGGTTTTCTTTTCGTACGGCCTGCAAGGGTCTCCGTGGATGAAAGCCGCTTTTCCGCGGCGTTCCGGCTTCCTTGGCGGCATCCACAAGCTGTTCGACGAGGAATTGAATACCGCGGACTACGGCAAGACGCTGGACGGCCGCCGCGTGTGCCTGGGGATGACGGCGGGGTTATGACGGGCGTGCGCGGCGCAGTGGTGCTCAAGGAAGAGCCGCCCGGCCGAGCGGGCGGCTCCTTCCGTCCCTTCAGATCCCCTGTCCGCCGGAGACTTCGATGCGCTGCGCATTGACCCAGCGGTTGGCCTCGGACAGCAGGCTGGCGATCATCGGGCCGATGTCGTCCGCCACGCCCACCCGGCCCAGCGCCGTCATCGAAGCGAAGTGCGCATTGAACGCCGGGGTGTCGCGCACCGCGCCGCCGAGGAAGTCCGTCTCGATGGCGCCCGGCGCGACGGTATTGACGGCGATCCCGCGGCCACCCAGTTCCTTGGCCATGTACACGCCGAGCACCTCCACCGCCCCTTTGACCGCCGCGTAGGCCGACCAACCCTCGGCGGAGACGCGGGTCAGGCCGCTGGAGAGGTTCACGATGCGGCCGCCATCGCTGAGCAGCGGCAACAGCTTCTGGGTGAGGAAGAACACGCCCTTGAAATGCACATTGACCAGGCCGTCGAAGGCCGCCTCGCTCATCTCGGCAAGCGGCGCCATCTCGCCGTGGCCGGCGTTATTCACCAGATGGTCGAAGCGCTCGCGCTGCCATGTTTCTTGCAAGGCGGTTTTCAGTTGTTCGACGAAGCCGGGAAAGGTGGAGACCTTGCCGGCATCCAGCTGCAGCGCCACCGCCTTGCGGCCCAGTCGCTCGATCTCGGCCACCGCCGCCCGGGCTTCGGCCTCGCGGCTCTGGTAGGTGAGGATGACGTCGCCGCCGGCGCGGGCGATGGCGAGCGCGGTGTTGCGGCCGAGGCCGCGGCTGGCACCTGTGATGAGGGAAAGGGTCGTCATGGCAGCAACTCCTGGGTTGGGGTGGGAACAGGCCTTCATTCTGCGAGCCGGAGCCGGGCAGGGCTTTGCCTGAATCTCCGCATTTCTGGCCTGCTTCTCCAGATCCGCTATGCCCGCGTGGGCTTGATCGGCTACCTTGCAGTCATGGATGACTCATTGCTACAGGCGGCCAGCCGCTACGCCCGCGTTCATGCCGGACCGGCCGGCGTGGCACAAAGCTCCATCCCCGGGCTGGCGGTGATCCGCGCCTGCAAGCCCAGCGGGCTGGAGTACGCGATTTCCCGGCCCTTGGTCTGCCTGGTCCTGCAAGGCAGCAAGCGGGTGCTGCTGGGCACGGAGGCCTTCTCCTTCACCGCCGGCGATTCGCTGCTGATCACCGCGGACGTGCCCACGATCAGCCAGATCACCCAGGCCAGCGAGGCCGAGCCGTATTTCTCCCTGGTGCTGGAACTGGATCTGGCGCTGATCGCGGAGCTGGGCCTGGAAATGAAACTCGGCCCTGTCGCCCAGGGGGCCGCGGTGCAGGTGGAGCCGACCGACGGCGAAGTGGCGGATACCGCCCTGCGCCTGATGCGCCTGCTGGAGCGCCCCGCCGCCCTGCCTTTCCTCGGCAGGCAGCTGCTGCGCGAGATGCATTACTGGCTGCTGGCCGGCAAGCATGGCGGCGCCATCCGCCAGATCGGCTGGCCGGACAGCCATGCCCAGCGCGTAGCCGCCGCGGTGGCGCTGCTGCGGGCGGAGTTTGCGCAGCCCTTGCCGGTGGCCCGGCTGGCGTCGACGGCGGGCATGAGCGCGTCCGCCTTCTACCTGCATTTCCGCGCCGCGACCTCGCTGTCGCCGCTGCAGTTCCAGAAGCAGCTGCGCCTGGTCGAAGCCCGGCGGCTGATGACAGCCGAGGGGTGCTCCGCCAGCAGCGCCGCGTTTGCGGTGGGCTACGAGAGCGTGCAGCAATTCACCCGGGAGTACCGGCGGTTGTTCGGCCTGCCGCCGGGCCAGGATACGGCGACCATCAAGCGGGTGGCGCCGCAGCCTGGGCCGACGGCGGAGACGGTGGCCGGCGCCTCATGATGCCGGCACAGCGCGGAGGAGGGGCCTGCCGCTCTGGTGTTTCCCGCCCCTCTCCCACGGTCGGGCAAATCAAGGAAAAAAGGCCCGGGGCGAACCCCGGGCCGGTCAGTTTCCTGCATGCCGCAAGCGCTCACGGCAGTTCGAACAGCAGCGCTTCCGTTTCGCCTTCTGCCTGCAGGCGGATCAGCGCTTCACCGGCGATCTCGGCGCCGTCGCCGGTGTTCAGCAGCACCTCGTTCACCCGCAGGCTGCCCTGCGCCACATGAACGTAGTAGCTGCGGCCGGCGGTGGCCTCATGGCTGGCTTCCTCGCCCGCCGCCAGCTTCAGCTGATAGACGCTGGCGTCCTGGTGGATGGGCAGGGAGCCGTCGCGGCCATCCGGTGACACGATCAGGTTCTTGCCGCGCAGGCCGGAGAAATCCTGCTGCACGTAACCCGGCGCGATGCCGTCCACCGCCGGCTCGATCCAGATCTGCAGGAAGTGCAGCCCGTCCTTGGCCGAGGGGTTGTACTCGCTGTGGGCGATGCCGCGGCCGGCGCTCATCACCTGCACCTCGCCCGCCTTCAGCTGCGAGTGGGTGCCGGTGCTGTCCTTGTGCTCTATGGTGCCTTCCAGCACGTAGCTGATGATCTCCATGTCGCGGTGGCGGTGGGTGTCGAAGCCGGCGCCGGCGACCACGCGGTCATCGTTGATCACCCGCAGGGCCGAGACGCCCATGTGGCGGGGATCGTAGTAGCTGCCGAAGGAGAAGGTGTGGTGGCTGTCCAGCCAGCCGAAGTTGGCGTGGCCACGGTCTTGGGCGAGGCGAGTGGTGATCATGGTCGTGCTCCCGGTTGGGGCGGGAAGCCGGGCTTCCCGCGGTTGCGGAGGTTGGGGTTGGGATGTTGTGGTGGGGCGGTTCAGCGCTCGTCGCCGAGGCGGCGGGCGATGGCCTGGTCCAGCGACAGGCTGCCGGCACCGCTGAACAGCAGCGAAGCCGCGGCGGCCAGCAGCGCGAGGCCGAATTCGTAGCCGTTGTTGCTCATGAACAGGCCGTTGTGGATATGCACGCTGAAGATCGCCACCACCATCGCGAAGCTCAGCGACAGCGCCGCCGGCCGCACCAGCAGGCCCATCAGCAGCGCCAGCCCGCCGAAGAACTCCGCGCTGCCGGCCATCAGCGCCATCAGGTAGCCGGGGGCGAGGCCGATGGATTCCATCCACTGGCCGGTGCCTTCCAGGCCATAGCCGCCGAACAGGCCGAACAGCTTCTGCGCGCCGTGGGCGATGAAGATGATGCCGACCGGCACCCGCAGCGCCAGGGCGGCAGCGCCGGCACGGGAGGAAAGGAGGCGTTGGACGAGGGACTTGTTCATGGGGATTTCTCCTGGATTTCGTTTGCTGGGTTCAGTGGGTTTCTTGTTCGTTTGCGTCAGTACGTTTGATGCATGTAGCCATCTTAGTGATTGGACTTCAGGAGAAATAACGAAGAGAATTGAGCACAATGTTCAATTGAATTGATCAATTTATTCGAGCCGTTGCAGCCCCTTGCTTCAGGCCCTGCCTGCAACCCCGTAACCCGCCCCTCTTTGCCCGCTGCTCCCGCCCATGTACTCGCCGCTCACCCTGGACGCCCTGCGCGTGCTCGACGCCATAGACCGCAAGGGCAGCTTCGCCGCCGCCGCGGATGCGCTGTTCCGAGTGCCCTCCGCCATCTCCTACACCGTCACCAAGCTGGAAGAGGAACTGGGCGTGGCGCTGTTCGACCGCAGCCGGCGCAAGGCCGAGCTGACGCCGGTGGGGCGGCTGGTGCTGGAGCAGGGGCGGCACATCCTCACCGCGGTGGAAGAGCTCACCCGCATGGCCAAGGCGGCGGCGGACGGCTGGGAGGCGGAACTGCGCATCGCGGTGGACAGCGTGCTGGCGGTGGAGCCCGTCTATGACTTGCTGGCCGAATTCCAGCGCGCCGGCCACCGCACCGAAATCCGCCTGCTGGACGAAGTGCTGGGCGGCAGCTGGGATGCGCTCAGCGCCAAGCGTTGCGATCTGGTGATAGGCGCGGTCGGCGAGCCGCCCTCCAGCGGCTTCGCCTGCCATGTGCTCGGCGAAGTGGATTTCGTCTTCGCCGCCGCTGCTGCCCACCCGCTGAACGCGCTGCCGCCGCCGGTGCCGGTACAGGCGGTGCAGGCCTATCCCACCGTGGTGGTGGCGGACAGCTCCCGCTACCTGCCCTCACGCTCGGTCGGCCTGCTGGATGGCCGCTCCCGCCTGGTGGTGCCGTCCATGGACCGCAAGATCGAAGCCCAGCGCCAGGGCCTGGGCGTCGGCTACCTGCCCGCCTACCGCATCCGCCACGAACTCGCCGACGGCAGCCTCAAGATCCTCGCCCTCGACAGCCCACCCCTGCGCCAACGCATCTGCACCGCCTGGCACCCCGCCAACGACGGCAAGGCGCTGCAGTGGTTCGTGGAGCGGCTGAAGCGCTATGTGTTCGACAACGAGCACGGGCTGCAGCCAATGGCAGCTTCCTGAATGCCGATTTCATTGCCGCAGCTGAAGCCGTAGAGCTGTCTGGCGATTGCAATATCCATGCGCGAAAAACATGCCATTCGCACCATTCGATACATTTCCGCAATGGTGTGGCAAAGGTTTTCCTCTAGCCTCGGGCCGACGATGCGAAGCGGGTGACTGGAGGGGGAGCCCGTACCGCCGCACAACAAAAAACGGGACGAGCATGAGCGATTTCATTCTGGAAACCGCCGGGCTGAGCAAGGAGTTCAAGGGCTTCGCCGCTGTGTCGGGCGTGGACCTGAAGGTCAGGCGGGGCCACATCCACGCCTTGATCGGCCCCAACGGCGCGGGCAAGACCACCGTTTTCAACCTGCTGACCAAGTTCCTGCCGCCTACGACCGGCACCATCCATTTCGAGGGGCAGGACATCACCACCGAGGCGCCGGCGGCCACCGCCCGCCGCGGGCTGATCCGCTCCTTCCAGATTTCCGCCACCTTCCCCGGCCTCACCGTGCTGGAGAACGTGCGCATCGGCCTGCAGCGCAAGCTGGGCACCGGCTTCCACTTCTGGCGCTCGGAGAAGTCGCTGGACGCGCTCAACGGCAAGGCGATGGAACTGCTGGAGTCGGTGGATCTCGGCCGCTTCGCCGACACCATCACCGGCGAGATGCCCTACGGCCGCAAGCGTGCGCTGGAGATTGCCACCACGCTGGCACTGGAGCCGACGATGATGCTGCTGGACGAGCCCACCCAGGGCATGGGCCATGAAGACATCGAGCGGGTGGTGGCGCTGATCCGCAAGGTCTCCGAGGGCCGCACCATCCTGATGGTGGAGCACAACCTCTCGGTGGTGGCCAACCTGTGCGACCGCATCACCGTGCTGACGCGCGGCAGCGTGCTGGCCGAGGGCAGCTACGAGGAAGTGTCGCGCGACCCGCGCGTGCTGGAAGCCTACGTCGGCTCGGCCGACATCAACGATGCCCACCACTGACTTCGGCCGCCACCCATGACCAGCGCCTTCAACTCCCACGCCGAAATGCTGCGGGTGCGCGACCTGCACGCCTTCTACGGCGAATCCCACATCCTGCACGGCATCGACCTGGAGGTTGCGCGCGGCGAGTGCGTGACCCTGCTGGGGCGCAACGGCTCAGGCCGCTCGACCACGCTGAAGTCCATCCTCGGCCTGGTCGGCCGGCGCAGTGGCTCCATCATGGTCAATGGCCGGGAAGTGATCAGCGAGGCCACCCACCGCATGGCGCACCACGGCATCGGCTACGTGCCGGAGGAGCGCGCCATCTTCGCCTCGCTGTCGGCCGAGGAGAACCTGATGCTGCCGCCGCCGGTGGCCAGTGGCGGCATGAGCGTGGACGAGATCTACGGCATGTTCCCTAACCTCAAGGAACGCCGTAACAGCCCGGGCACCAAGCTCTCGGGCGGCGAACAGCAGATGCTGGCGATGGCGCGGGTGCTGCGTACCGGCGCCAAGCTGCTGCTGCTGGATGAGATCACCGAGGGCTTGGCGCCGGTCATCGTGCGCAAGCTGGGCGAGGTCATCACCGAACTGAAGGCGCGCGGTTTCACCATCGTGCTGGTGGAGCAGAACTTCCGCTTCGCCGCGCCGCTCGCCGACCGCCATTACGTGCTGGAGCACGGCGAGATCATTGCCACCATTCCGCAGGCCGAGCTGGCGGGCAGGATGGACTGGCTGCACCAGACGCTTGGAGTCTGATCCACGCGCCATCACAAGAAGGAACGGAGGAGACGAAATGCACAAGAAACTGCTTACCGCCGCCTGCACCGCGGCCCTGGCCCTGATGGCCGGCGGCGCCCAGGCGCAGATTTCCGGCAACGTCGTGAAGGTCGGGGTGCTCACCGACATGTCGGGTACCTATTCCGACCTCGCCGGCCAGGGCACGGTGGTCGCCACCCAGATGGCGATCGACGACTTCGTCGCCCAGGAAAAACCGGCCTTCAAGGTGGAGATGGTCTCCGCCGACCACCAGAACAAGGCCGACATCTCCTCCAACAAGGCGCGCGAGTGGTTCGAGCGCGAGGGCGTGGACGTCGCCACCGAGCTGGTCACCACCTCCACTGCGCTGGCGGTGATGAAGGTGGCGAAGGAGATGAACAGGGTCACGCTGATGAGCGGCCCCGGCTCCACCGCCATCACCAACGAGCAGTGCAACGACCTCACCGTGCACTACACCTACGACACCTACGCGATGGCCAACGGCACCGCGCGGGCGGTGACCAAGCAGGGCGGCAAGACCTGGTTCTTCCTCACCGCCGACTATGCCTTCGGCCACTCGCTGGAGAAGGACTCGTCGGCGGTGGTGACGGCCAGCGGCGGCAAGGTGCTGGGTTCGGTGCGCCACCCCTTCCCGGCCTCGGACTTCTCCTCCTTCCTGCTGCAGGCGCAGGCCTCGGGCGCGCAGATCATCGGCCTCGCCAACGCCGGCGCCGACACCACCAACGCCATCAAGCAGGCAGCCGAATTCGGCATCACGCCCAAGCAGCAGCTTGCCGGCCTGCTGATGTTCATTTCCGATGTGCATTCCCTGGGCCTGAAGAATGCGCAGAGCATGTACCTGACCACCGGTTTCTACTGGGATCTCAATGACGAGACCCGCGCCTGGTCCAAGCGCTTCTTCGACAAGCAGAAGCGCATGCCGACCATGGTGCAGGCCGGCCAGTATTCCTCGGTGCTGCACTACCTGAAGGCGGTGAAGGCGGCCGGCACGGATGAGGCGCAGAAGGTGATGGCGCAGATGAAGAAGACGCCGATCAACGACTTCTTCGCCAAGAACGGCCAGATCCGCGACGACGGCCGCATGGTCCACGACATGTACCTGGTGCAGGTGAAGAAGCCGGAAGAGTCCAAGTACCCGTGGGATTACTACCACGTGCGCCAGACCATTCCGGCGGCGGAGGCCTTCCAGCCGCTGTCCGAATCGCGCTGCCCGCTGGTCAAGAAGTGAGCTGAACCCCCATCGCGCCGGGCGTCCGCCGCTCGTGGCGGCGCCGGTGCGGGAGCCATCCCATGGAAATATTCGGAGTGCCGAGTGCGCTGTTCGGCAGCCAGCTGCTGATCGGGCTGATCAACGGCTCCTTTTACGCCATCCTCAGCCTGGGGCTGGCGATCATCTTCGGCCTGCTCAACATCATCAACTTCGCCCACGGCGCGCAGTACATGATGGGGGCCTTCGTCGCCTGGATCGCGCTGACCAAGTTCGGCGTGAACTACTGGGCGGCGCTGCTGCTGTCGCCCCTGCTGGTGGGCGCGCTGGGCGTGCTGCTGGAGCGCACCATGCTGCGCAAGCTGTACAAGCTCGATCACCTTTACGGCCTGCTGCTCACCTTCGGCCTGGCGTTGATCTTCGAAGGCATCTTCCGCGACCAGTACGGCATTTCCGGCCAGAGCTACGAGGTGCCGGAGCTGCTGCAGGGCGGGGTGAACCTCGGCTTCATGTTCATGCCCATCTACCGCGGCTGGGTGGTGGTGGCGGCGCTGGCGGTGTGCTTCGGCACCTGGTTCATGATCGAGAAGACCAAGCTGGGCGCCTACCTGCGCGCCGGCACCGAGAATCCGCAGATCGTGCAGGCGCTGGGCATCAACGTGCCGCTGCTGATCACCTTCACCTACGGCTACGGCGTGGCCCTGGCCGCCTTCGCCGGCGTGCTGGCGGCGCCGGTGTACCAGGTGAATCCGCAGATGGGCTCCAACCTCATCATCGTGGTGTTCGCGGTGGTCGTCATCGGCGGCATGGGCTCCATCATGGGCTCCATCCTCACCGGCCTCGGCCTCGGCCTGATCGAGGGGCTGACGCGGGTGTTCTATCCGCCCGCGTCGGCGGTGGTCGTCTTCTTCATCATGGTCATCGTGCTGCTGGTCCGGCCCGCCGGGCTGTTCGGCAAGACGGCCTGACACGCACTCCCGGAACCCGCCCATGACCATCAACAACAACGGCATGTTCGTCCGCGCCACCCCGCTGCTGTTCGGCGCGCTCTTCGTCATCGGCCTGGTGGCGCCCTTCGCGGTGTATCCCACCTTCCTGATGAAGATCCTGTGCTTTGGCCTGTTCGCCTGCGCCTTCAACCTGCTGCTGGGCTTCGCCGGCCTGCTCTCCTTCGGCCACGCCGCCTTCCTCGGCACCGCCGGCTACATCTGCGGCATGCTGGTGCGCGACCTCGGCGTGACGCCCGAGGTGGGCATACTCGGCGGCACGCTGGCGGCGGCCATCCTGGGCTGGGTGTTCGGCGTGCTCGCCATCCGCCGCAGCGGCATCTACTTCGCCATGATCACGCTGGCGCTGGCGCAGATGGTGTTCTTCTTCGCCCTGCAGTGGAAAGCCACCGGCGGCGAGGACGGCCTGCAGGGCGTGCCGCGTGGCCACCTGTTCGGCCTCATCGACCTCAGCAACAACATCGCCATGTACTACCTGGTGTTCGCGGTGTTCTGCGTCGGCTTCTTCATCATCCACCGCACCATCCATTCCCCCTTCGGCCAGATCCTCAAGGCCATCCGGGAGAACGAGCCGCGCGCCGTCTCGCTCGGCTACGACGTCGCCAAGTACAAGCTGCTGGCCTTCGTGCTGTCCGCCGCGCTCGCCGGGATGGCCGGCGCCACCAAGACGCTGGTGTTCCAGCTCGCCTCCCTCACCGACGTGCATTGGCACATGTCCGGCGAAGTGGTGCTGATGACCCTGCTCGGCGGCCTGGGCACCATCCTCGGCCCGCTGGTGGGCGCCGGCGTGATCGTGAGCCTGCAGAGCGAGCTGGCGGACAAGGTGGGCTCCTGGGTCACGGTGATCATGGGCGTGATCTTCGTGCTCTGCGTGCTGCTCTTCCGCCGCGGCATCGTCGGCGAGCTGCAGGCGCTGATCAAGCGGGCGGGGATCAACTGAGGGCGGTGGACCTCGCTGCCGTCCAGCGCAATAATGACCATATTGATCATTATGGTTGGGGCGACAGATGATTACCGAAGTCAGCGCAGTGAATTTTCGCCAGAACCTGGGTGAGATGCTGAACCAGGTGCAGTACCGCAATGACAGCATCGTCATCAGCAAGGACGGCAAGGCGGTGGCGGCGCTGGTCGATGCGGAACTCTTCGCCCGCATCCGCCGCATGCGTGAGCGCTTCGATGCCCTGAGCGAGCGGATTGCCGACGGTTATGCCGGTGTGCCGGCTGACGAGGGTTTGGCGGAAATAGACGCGCTGGTTGCCGACGTACGCCAGGGCCGCTGATGGCAGGCCTGCGCGTGGTGCTCGACACCAACGTGTTGGTGTCGGGCCTGGCTTATCCGGCCAGCGTGCCGGGCCGCATCCTCACGGCCTGGCGGCAGGGCGGGATCGATCTGGTGTTGTCGCGCTACATCCTCGATGAAATGGTGCGCGTCCTGCCCCGGCTTCCCAGGATCAGCTTGAGCGAGGCCGAGATCCGCGATCTGGCCGACAGCTTCGTGTTCCTTGCCGATATCGTCGAGCCGGCCGAGGTCTGTGACGAGGCGCTGCGCGACCCGGCCGACCAGCCTGTGCTGGCAACCCTGCTGGCGGCCCAGGCCCGTTACCTGATTACCGGGGACAAGGATCTGCTGGCCTTGGCCGAGCGTTACCCCATCGTCACGCCGTCGGAGTTCTGGGCGCGCCACGGCGCCTGACTGCGCTGCGTCCGGCGGGATGGCGCCAAGGTCTACTGGAACGCCACTTCCGCAAAACTCCGCAGCTTGCGGCTGTGCAGGCGGTCCACGCCCTGGTCGCGCAGCATCTCCATGGCGCGGATGCCGATGCGCAGGTGCTGGTCCACCCGCTCGCGGTAGAAGTGGTTGGCCATGCCGGGGAGCTTGATCTCGCCGTGCAGCGGCTTGTCGCTGACACACAGCAGGGTGCCGTAGGGCACGCGGAAGCGGAAACCGTTGGCGGCGATGGTGGCGGATTCCATGTCCAGCGCGATGGCGCGGCTCTGGCTGAAGCGGCGCTCCGGCGAGGTGCCCATGCCGTGCGAGGGCAGCAGCTCCCAGTTGCGGTTGTCGGTGGTGGCGACGGTGCCGGTGCGCATCAGCCGCTTCAACTCGTAGCCTTCCATGCGGGTGACTTCGGCCACCGCGCCTTCCAGCGCCAGCTGCACCTCCGCCAGCGGCGGAATCGGTACCCACAGCGGCAGTTCCTCGTCCAGCACATGGTCTTCGCGCACATAGCCGTGGGCGAGCACGTAGTCGCCCAGCTGCTGGGTGTTACGCAGGCCGGCGCAGTGGCCGAGCATGATCCAGGCGTGCGGACGCAGTACCGCGATGTGGTCGGTGATGGTCTTGGCGTTGGCCGGGCCGACGCCGATGTTCACCATGGTGATGCCGGCGCGGTCGCCGCGCATCAGGTGGTAGGCGGGCATCTGCGGCAGCCGTGGCGGGGCGGCGCCGAGTTCGTCGCCCGGTTGCGGCGGCAGGTCGCTGCGGCGGGTGACGACGTTGCCCGGCTCGACGAAGGCGGTGTAGTCGTGGCCGCTGGGGTCGGCCATGTACTGGCGGCCGAGCTTGATGAATTCGTCGATGTAGAACTGGTAGTTGGTGAACAGCACGAAGTTCTGGAAATGCTCCGGCACGGTGCCGGTGTAGTGGCGCAGGCGGTGCAGGGAGTAATCCACCCGCGGCGCGGTGAACAGCGCCAGCGGGTGGGCTTCGCCGGGGCGCGGGTCCAGCGTGCCGTTGGCGATGCCGTCGTCCATGGCGTTGAGGTCGGGCAGGTCGAAGCGGTCGCGCAGCAGCTGGCGGCGGACGATGTCCAGGCTGCCTTCGATGTGGTCGTGTTCGGTGACCGAGAAGTGCACCGGGATGGGCTGGGTGCTGGTGCCGACTTCGAGGTCGACCTGGTGGTTCTGCAGCAGCAGCTCGAACTGCTCGCGGTAGTAGTCCTGGTAGAGGTCGGGCCGCGTCAGCGTGGTCTCGTACACGCCGGGGCCGGCGACGAAGCCGTAGGAGAGGCGGGAGTCGGCGCGGGCCACGGTGTTGGTGCGCACCCGCACGAAGGGGTAGCAGGCGCGCACATGGCGGCCGACGTCTTCGCCGGCGACGAAGCGCTGCAGCGAGTCGCGCAGGTGATGCACGCTGGCGCCGTAGATTTCCTGCACGCGGGCGAGGGCGGCGGCGGGGTCGTTGAAGTGTTGCGGGGCGTAGAAGGGGCTGTCGGCGGGCATGGCGGCGTCCTGCATGGATTGCCGCCATTGTCGCCGAGGGTGGGGCTTTCTGCGATGGGCCGGTGCCAGCCGCTGCAGCCCCGAGGGGCTGCAGCGGCATGCCCTGTCAGAAGGAGGAGCCCGGCTGTTCCAGGAAGGCCAGCTCTTCCGCGCTGGAGGTCCGGCCGAGGATGGCGTTGCGGTGGGGAAAGCGGCCGAAGCGCTCGATGACCGCGTGGTGGCGGACGGCATAGTCGAGGAAGCCGTCGAAGGCCGGGCGCAGAGGCACATCCACGCTGTCGGCGAGGTCGCGGAACAGGCGCACTGCTTCCACCTGGTCGTCGAGGTCCTCGGAATGCTCCAGCGGCAGGTAGAGGAAGACGCGCTCCACCGGCCGGCTGGCGAGGTCGGCGCCGCGCTCCAGGGCTTCCCGGCACCAGGCGCGGGCGAGGGGATCGCAGTCGAAGGCGCGCGGGCTACCGCGGTGGATGCTGCGCGGGAACTGGTCGCTGATGAGGATCAGCGCCAGCAGGCCGCGCGGCGTGGCGCGCCAGTGGTCCAGCTCGCCGGCGGCGGCGCGGTTCAGCAGCGGCCCGAAGCGTTCGCGGATGGCGGCGTCGGCTTCCGCCTGCTTGCCCCACCACAGCGAAGACTGGCGGGCGATGGTGGTGGCGTCGTCCGGCTCGGAACCGAACCAGAAGTTATGCAGGGTGTCGGGTGTTTCCATGCTTGCTCCGGGGCTGGTTGAAAGAAGGAGGCCGGGCGGTGCGCCGGCGTGCAGGACGTTCTTGTTGTAGCCGCTTGCCCATGGCTGAAGTTATAGCTGCTCGGGGCGACGCCGGTCGGACCGCGCCCGGGCGCGCGGGTTCGCCAGCCTGGCTTGCGCGGTGTTCAACCGCCGCCTAACCTGCGACCGGACTGTCGGGAGATTGTGTGCCAATGGATGAAAAGCAGGCCGCTGCCCACGCCATGGTGGACCGGGTGTTCCGGACCGAGGCCCGGCGGGTGAAGGCCACGCTGATCCGCCTGCTGGGGGACTTCGACCTGGCGGAGGAGGCGCTGCAGGATGCTTTCGTCGCCGCCCTGCACGACTGGCCGCGCCAGGGGGTGCCGGACAAGCCTCGCCCCTGGCTAGTGTCCGCCGGCCGCTTCAAGGCCATCGACAAGCTGCGCCGGCGCGCCCGCTTCGACGCCTCGCTGGAGGAGTTGGCCTGGCGCATGGAGCAGGATGCGGAGGCGCCGGAAGCGGTTGCCCCCGAGCTGGAGGACGACCGCCTGCGCCTGGTTTTCACCTGCTGCCATCCGGTGCTGCCGGCGGACGCCCAGGTGGCGCTCACCCTGCGCGAGGTCTGCGGCCTCACCACCGAGGCCATCGCCAGCGCCTACCTCACCGCGGTGCCGGCGCTGGCCCAGCGCATCGTGCGCGCCAAGAACCGCATCCGCGAAACCCGCATCCCCTACACGGTGCCGGAGCGCCATGAGCTGCCGGCGCGGCTGGAGAGCGTGCTGCGGGTGGTCTACCTGGTGTTCAACGAGGGCTATTTCGCCTCTTCCGGCGACAGCCTGCTGCGGGCGGACCTCTCCGCCGAAGCTATCCGCCTGGGGCGGCTGCTCGGCGAACTGTTGCCCGCGCCGGAGGTGCTCGGCCTGCTGGCGCTGATGCTGCTGGTGGAGTCGCGGCGGCCGGCGCGCATCGGCACGGACGGCCAGCCTGTCCTGCTGGAGGAGCAGGACCGCCGCCTGTGGGATGCCGGGCTGATCGCCGAGGGGCTGCCGCTGGTGGAGGCTGCGCTGCGCGCCGGGCCAGCCGGCCCCTATGCGCTGCAGGCGGCGATCGCCGCGGTGCATGCGGAGGCGCCAGACGCGGGGGCCACCGACTGGGCGCAGATCGTTGGCCTCTACGACGTGCTGCTGCAGATGGCGCCCTCGCCGGTGGTGGCGCTCAACCGCGCGGTGGCGGTGGCCATGCGCGATGGTCCCGCCACCGGCCTGGCGTTGGTGGATGGCCTGCTGGCCGCGGGCGAACTGGCGGACTACGGCCTCGCCCATTCCGCCCGCGCCGATCTCTGCCGCCGCCTGGGCCGCCGCGACGAGGCACGGGCCGCTTACGCCCGCGCGCTGGCGCTCAGCCGCCAGGAGCCCGAGCGGCGTTTTCTGGCCGCGCGGCTGGCGGCGCTGGACTTGAGCTGAGGGCGCCGTCCACCGCCCGGGGTGATCCGCTTCTTCCCGCTGCGCCGCCCCGGCGTGGCACCGCGCCGGCTGCGCGGGCCGCCCGTCTCCTCCCGCCTCGGCATGGCCTGCCCGCATGGGCTACACCGGGAAGGCGATGAAGAAAACCGCCACTGCCGACGAACGGTTGTCGAAATCCGCCTTGCCCGCACGACTAAGGTTATCCAGCGACCCCAAGGAGGAAATCCATGAAGTACCTCTGCCTCGTCTACAGCGACGAGAAATTGCTCCACAGCCTGCCCGACAGCCCGGAAGACGCCGAGTGCCAGGCCTACGCCGACAGCGTGGCCGAGAGCGGCCGCATGCTGGCCGCCGAGGCGCTGCAACCCGTGGCCAGCGCCGCCACCGTGCGCATGCGCGGCGGCCGGATGAGCGTGGTCGACGGCCCCTTCGCTGAAACCAAGGAGCAGTTGGCCGGCTTCTACCTGATCGAGGCGCGCGACATGAACGAGGCGCTGCAGGTGGCAGGCAACATTCCCGCCGCCCGCGTCGGCAGCGTGGAAGTACGGCCGGTTCGTAGCTTGCAGCTGTGAGCGTGGCCGGCTGCCGCTCCGCCCGCAAGGTTGCCGCGGCCTGTCCGGGCCTGCTCTGCCATTCCCTGTCCCATTTCCTGCCCATTCCTGTTCCCCGACGAGGAGACACCCCATGAACGACAAGACCCTTTCCGGCAATGCCGACCAAGCCGCGGTGCGCGAGGTGCTGGAGCGCTGGCTGGCCGCCGCGCGCAAGTCCGACCTTGATGGCATCTTCAGCTGCTACGCCGACGAGATCGTCGCCTACGACGCCATCCTCGCCCTGCGCATCGCCGGCACCGAGGCCTACCGCAAGCACTGGCAGGCCTGCATCGAGATGTGCCCCGGCCCGGTGCTGTTCCAGATGGGCGAGCTGAAGGTGGAGGCCGGAACGGACGTCGCGTTCGCCTTCTACCTGCTGCGCTGCGGCGCGGTGGATGACAAGGGCGCCGAGCAGGCCTCCTGGATGCGTGTCACCGTCTGCCTGAAGAAGAAGGCGGCAGGTTGGCGCATCGTGCATGAGCACTTCTCCGCGCCCTTCGACCCGCAGACCAACAAGGCGATGTTCAATCTTGCGCCTTGAACGGACTGCCCCATTCGGCTGAACTCATTCCCACCGGAGACCGAGCATGTATGTTCAACCCTATCTCTTCTTCGACGGCCGCTGCGAAGAGGCGCTGGATTTCTACACCACGGCGCTGGGCGCCAAGGTGGAGGCGCTGATGCGCTTCCGCGACAGCCCGGATCCGGGCTCCATCCCGCCCGGCGGCGCGGACAAGGTCATGCACTGCAACTTCCGCATCGGTGACACCCAGCTCATGGCCTCCGACGGCATGTGCGGCAGCAAACCGGCTTTCCAGGGTTTCTCGCTGTGCATCAACGCCGCCGACGATGCCGAAGCCGGGCGCCTGTTCCAGGCCCTGGCGGAGGGAGGCCAGGTGCAGATGCCCTTGGGCAAGACCTTCTTCGCTTCCAGCTTCGGCATGGTCGCCGACCGCTACGGCGTGGGCTGGATGGTGATCGCCGGCAACGCGCCGGATTGAGGACGAGGGGCGCCGCCGGCCTCGCCGCCTGCGGCGTTTCAGGCTGTCCACCATCCGGCGCGGCGGGAGCCGGCGCCCGTCAAAGGCCGAAGAAGCGCTGCGCGTTGCCGGCGAGGATGGCCTCGCGTTCGGCGGTGTCGAGGAAGGCGGCTTCCTGCACCAGGGTGCCGATGCGGGCCTCGCCCAGCGGGAAGGGGTGGTCCGAGCCCAGCATGACCCGCTCGGCACCCATCACTTCCACCAGCAGGCGCAGGGCGCCGGGGTCGAATACCGCGCTGTCCACATGGAAGCGGTCCACGTACTCCGATGGCGGACGGGGACAGTCCTGGCGCACGATGTCGCGATGCTTCCAGGCGTTGTCCACCCGGCCGAGCAGGAAAGCGAAGGCGCCGCCGCCGTGGGCGAAGCACAGCTTGAGCGAGCGCGGGATGAGTTCGAAGGCGCCGGACAGGATCAGCGACAGGATGCCGAGCTGGGTTTCCGCCGGCATCGCTACCAGCCAGGGCAGCATCCATTTTTTCATGCGCTCGCCGCCCATCATGTCCCAGGGATGGACCAGCACCGGGATGTCGTTGTCGGCGCAATGGACGAGGAAGCGGACCAGGCCGGCATCGTCCAGGTCGCGGTCGCCCAGGTGGTTGCCGATCTGCACGCCGACGCAGCCGGCGGCGCGGGCGTGGCTGGCTTCGGCACAGGCGAGATCTATGTCTTGCAGTGGCACCTGGGCGAGGGGCTTCAGGCGCTCCGGGTGCTCGGCGCAGAAGGCGAGGGCGTAGTCGTTCATGCGCCGTGCCCAGGCGGCGGCCTTCACCGGCGGCGCGGCGTAGCTGAACATCACCGGGGTGGCGCAGACGAGCTGGATGTCCAGCCCCTGCTCGTCCAGCTCGGCCACACGGGCCTCGGCGCTCCACAGCGAGGGCACGACCGGGCGGAAGGCACGGTCGCCGCGCATGATCGTGCCGGCGCGGCCGTCGCCATCCACCCTGAGCCAGGCGGCGTCGTCCGGGCTCAGGCTGGCGGCCTCTTCTCTGGTGATGGGCGGGAAGAAGTGGGCATGTATGTCCACTTTCCGCGGGATCTTCTGGGAGATCTCCGTCGTCATCGGCAGTTTGCTTCCATGTCAGTTGGGGGGCTGCAGTTTCAGGCTCTCATGCCAGGCCTGGTAGGCGCGGCCGGGGTGCACCTGGCCGCATTCGCGGCAGGTACGCTCGGCCTCGCTGGTGGCGTAGAAGCGCTCGTAGACCGGCGGCAGGTCGGCCACCAGGCTCTCCAGCTGCATCTCGTAGCGCTTGATCAGGGTGCCGCAGGCGGCGCAGCTCCACTGCAGGGCGTCGTGTTCGCCCTGCGGGCGCTTGCGTTCGATGACCAGGCACAGGCTGCCGGCCTCCGGGCGCTGGGGCGAATGGATGACATGCGGCGCCATCAGCCACATGTCGCCTTCCTTGAGTTCCACCCGCTCGTAGCGGCCGCGGTCCCAGATCAGCAGGTAGGCGTTGCCCTTGAACTGGTAGAAGAACTCTTCCACCGGGTCGTCGTGGAAATCGGTGCGCTGGTTGGGGCCGCCGACCACGGTGACCATGAAGTCGCCATCGGCCCAGATCTGCTGGTTGCCCACAGGCGGCTTCAGCAGATGCTGGTTGTCGTTGAGCCAGCGCTGGAAATTGAGCGGACTGCCGTACTTGAACATCGCGGAACTCCTCGGATCGATGAACGGGATGACGCCGGTTTAACGGAATCAGCGCGCAGCATCAACCCGCATCCGGGCCATCGCCTTGATCTTGGTCAGCAGCGGGCGGAAGGGGAAGCGGTCGGGTGGAGGAGCGGCAGCCATTGCGCTGGCGGCGGCGCCTGGCATGCCGGCATCACGCCGGCGGGCACGGCACAGCGCGATGAGCGGAGCGGCGGCAGGGGGAGGCTCCATGTTCAGCTCCGCGCGCCCGCCAGGGCCTCGCCGCAGCGCAGGGCGGCCAGGCTCAGCAGGTCGAGGTTGGCGGCATAGGGCGGCAGGCTGTCGCCCAGGCCTTCGATTTCGACTTCCAGGTCCACCTGCCGTGCCTGGAAGCGCGGCGCGCGGGCGAGCCGATAACCGGGCAGTTCGCGCTGCAGGCGGGAAACCGTGGCGTTGACGGCGGTGAACAGCGCCGTTTCCTCCACCAGGTCTTCAGTGAGACAACGCAGGCTGGCGCGCAGCGGCTGCGGCTGGCCGGGGCTGAACAGCAGGATGGCCTTGCCCTGGCGGGCGCCGCCGACACGCTCCATCGCCCGCGCGGTGTGGTGGGTCATCTCGTCCACGTTGCCCAGGCAGGCGGGGCCGCAGGTGTTGGCGGGGGCGGTGACGGCGACTTCGCCATACGCCAGCTGCTGGATGTTGGTCATCGCCCGCAGCAGCGGCACCACTGCCTGCGCGCCGCCGCCCACCAGGCAGATGCTGCGCGGCGCGGTGCGCAGCACCTGTTCCAGGTTGGCCGCCGGCATGCACAGCGGGCCGTTGGCGGCGGGGGTGAGGTCGATGACGCGGATGCCGGCCTGCTCCAGCTGCTGGGCGTGCTCCGGGTGGCGGGCGCCGCCGCTGGCGTCGAACACCAGCCGCACCCTGTCCTCGATCAGCTGCGGCAGGGCGTCGGCCAGGGTGCCGGCCACCGTGCGCAGGCCGAACTCGCGCGCCTGGGCCAGTCCGGCGGCGGTGGGGTGGATGTCTATCATCCAGCGCGCATCGAGATGGACGGAGCGGTTCAGCTTGTACAGCAGATCGGTGCCGGCCAGGCCTGCGCCCAGCACCGCGCAGCGCATCCGGGAAATGATGGAGGACATGGGATGGAGTTTCCGCAGAGGCGGCCGGCTCAGCGGCCGCCGCCAGCCACCTCGTCTTGGCTGCCGCGATTCCGGGGGTGGCGGTCCGGAGCAGGCAGGGGGCGACGGCTGGCGCGGGCATATCCGTTGATTGCTCTCCGCTCGCTCCGGAAGAGGGGCGAGAGCCAGCCGCCGCGTGGGGTAGCGGCCACGGCGGGTGAAGGGCAGATTGACGCCGGCCGGGGAGGCTGGCGGTGGGGTATGGGCAAGGCTGTCTCCCGGTCGCGCGGGGGGCACGCGACACGTATTCAGCCCGGACTATATGGACCTCAATGCCTTTTGAATAATGAAAGAAGCGGGGCTATGTATAACTGGAAGGAATGGATGGGAGGGTGGCCGCCAGCCTCCGGTTCACTCCTCGCCGGCGGGGAAATCCTCGCTGACCTCGCGCAGCGCCATCAGCAGCCGCTCTACCGCCGGCGTTGGCGTGCGGCCCAGCGCCAGGGTGTAGCCGACGGCGCCGAAGCTGGTCTGTATGCGCAGCGGCAGCACGCTGAGGGTGCCCTGGTGCACGAACTGCTCGGCGGCGGTGAAGGGCATCAGCGCCACCATGTCGGACTCCAGCAGCAGGCCGATGTTGGTGGTGATGGATACCGACTCCACCACCCGCCGTGGCATGCCCATGCCCAGGCGCTTGAAGAACTGCTCGGCCGAGCGCATGGCCTGGGATTCCGGCGTTGGCAGTATCCAGTCCAGCTCCGCCAGCTGGCGCGGCTCCACCGTGGACTCGGTGGCCAGCGGATGGCGGCGGCCGACCACCGCACACAGCCGCTCTTGGTACAGCGGCACATGCTGGAAGGCCGGGTCGCTGCTGCTCGCGGGCAGCAGGCCGACCACCACGTCGAGCTGGCCGCGCGCCAGCTCCGGGAACATCACGTCGTTGGAGCCCACCCGCACGTCTACCACCACGTTGGGCGCCATCTCCCGCAGCCGCACCACCGCCTTGGGCAGCAGCCGCGCCGAGGCGGAGATCAGCGTGCCGACGATGACCTGGCCGGAAACGCCGCTGCTCCAGGCGTTGAGGTCGTCGGCCAGGTAGCGCAGGTCAGTCATCAGCGCGATGCAGTGGCGGCGCAGCAGCTGGCCGAAGTCGGTCAGGCGCACGCCGCGCTTGCTGCGTACGAACAAGGGCTGACCGAAGTGGTTCTCCAGTTCGTGGATGGACTTGCTCACCGCCGGCTGCGTCATGAACAGCGCCTTGGACGCGGCGAGGATGGAACCGCTTTCCACCACCTGGTCGAAGATGGCCAGCTGCTGCAGCTTCAGCCGGCGGGCGAGGGAGAGTTTGGAATGCTCCATGGGCGGCCACGATAAACGATGCCTGGGTAAGCGCAAAGGCGGGCACCCGGCGGAGCACTCATACCTTAGTTATAAAGATCGGGAATACATGGCTTTGCAGCCATCGACACCCGCTTGCGGAGGCGGGGAAAAGTGCGGTTGTATGCGTACCGCAACGGAATATTCCGCTGTCCGGCGGGACCGCTGCTTCGCGTGTGGAACGGGGCCGGTGACGATGCCCTTCCACCCCTGTCCATCTCCATGCCGGCGCGGCCGGCGAACGCCATGCGCGGCCCTTGGCCGGCTGCGCCAACTGGGAGCTTGTCATGTTCACTCGAGGTAAGACCGTTCTCTGCGTCATCGGCGCGCTGTGCGCCATGTCGGCCGCCCAGGCCGCCGGCCCGATCCAGGTCGGCATCGCGCTCGACATCTCCGGCCCTTTCGCCGCACTGGGCGCGGATGCTTCCAACGGCTTCGACCTCGCCATCGAGAAACTGGGCGGCAAACTGGGTGGCCAGCCGGCCGAATTCCTCAAGACCGACTTCGGCGGCAACCCGGAACAGGCCACCCAGCTGGTGACCCGCTACCTGCAGCGCGACAAGATCGACTTCTTCACCGGCCCCATCGCCTCCAACACCGCGCTGGCGGTGGGGCCGGCGCTGTTCGCCGCCAAGGTGCCCTTCATCTCCAGCAACCCCGGTCCCAGCCAGTTCGCCGGCAAGCAGTGCAGCCCCTACTTCTTCGGCCAGTACCAGAACGACAACCACGACGAAGCCGCAGGCGTGCTGGTGAACGAGAAGGGCTACAAGAACGTGGTGCTGATCGCGCCCAACTACCCGGCCGGCAAGGACCACCTCGGCGGTTTCAAGCGCACCTACAAGGGCGAGGTCGCCGGCGAGATCTACACCAAGGTGGGCCAGATCGACTACGCCGCCGAGATCGCCCAGATCCGCTCGACCAGGCCGGGCGCGGTGTACTTCTTCCTGCCGGGCGCGATGGGCATCAACTTCATCAAGCAATACGCCGCCGCCGGCCTGGACAGTGTGCCGCTGGTGTCCGGCGGCGCGGTGGACCAGGACATCGTGGACGCGGTGGGCGGCGTCATGGCCGGCATGAGCAGCACCACCCAGTGGGCCAACGACCTCAGCGCGCCGGGCAACGTCGAGTTCGTGAAGGCTTACCGCAAGAAGTACGACGGCCGCTATCCCTCGCTCTACGCCGCCCAGGCCTACGACACCATCCTGGCGATGGACGCCGCAGTGCGCATCGCCGGCGGCGTGGCCGACCGCGACAAGCTGGTCGCAGCCCTGCGCCAGGCGGACTATGAGTCGGTGCGCGGCCGCTACAAGTTCGGGCCGAACAACTTCCCCATCCAGAACTATTACCAGCGGGTGGTCTACAAGGACGCCGACGGCCGCTACACCAACAAGCTGGTCGGCACCGTGCTGGAGAACCACCAGGACGCCTACGCCGCTGACTGCAAGATGCCCTGATGCCGGGTTGCCGGGGCCGGAGCGCTAACTCGGCGCTCTGGCCGGGCCGGGCGGGCGTCAGCCCGCAGGCGTCGCCCAGCCTTCTTTCCGCCTCCTCCCGCGGCGCATGCTGCAAAGATAAGCTGCTGTTTCAGCGTGACTATTCCGTGAAACAAATGCGTACCACGCTGGTCGTGTGCGGCGCAAGGGCGTAGAATCCCCGCCCTTCCCAACGTTTCGCAGTACGGAGCGCGTCATGCTCTATCCCACCCGTTTCGACGTCATCGTGGTCGGTGGCGGCCACGCCGGCACCGAGGCCGCCCTCGCCGCCGCGCGCATGGGCTGCCGCACCCTGCTGCTCAGCCACAACATCGAAACCCTGGGGCAGATGAGCTGCAACCCCTCCATCGGCGGCATTGGCAAGGGCCACCTGGTGAAGGAAGTGGATGCGCTGGGCGGCGCGATGGCGGCGGCCACCGACGAGGGCGGCATCCAGTTCCGCATCCTCAACGCTTCCAAGGGCCCGGCGGTGCGCGCCACCCGCGCCCAGGCCGACCGCGTGCTGTACAAGGCGGCCATCCGCAAGCGGCTGGAGAACCAGCCCAACTTGTGGCTGTTCCAGCAGGCGGTGGACGACCTCACGGTGGTGGGCGACCGCGTCACCGGCGTGGTGACCCAGATCGGCCTGCGCTTCGAAGCACCGGCGGTGGTGCTGACCGCCGGCACCTTCCTCAACGGCCTGATCCACGTTGGGCTGGAGAACTACTCCGCCGGCCGCGCCGGCGATCCGCCCGCCATCTCGCTGGGCCAGCGGCTGAAGGAACTCAAGCTGCCGCAGGGCCGGCTCAAGACCGGCACGCCGCCGCGGCTGGACGCGCGCACCATCGACTTCTCGGTGATGACGGTGCAGCCGGGCGACGACCCGGTGCCGGTGTTCAGCTTCCTCGGCCATGCCAGCCAGCACCCGGCGCAGCTGCCGTGTTGGATGACCGAGACCAATCCACGCACCCATGACGTGATCCGCGCCAACCTCGACCGTTCGCCGATGTACGCCGGCGTGATCGAAGGCGTCGGCCCGCGCTACTGTCCGTCGATCGAGGACAAGATCCACCGCTTCGCCGACAAGGACAGCCACCACGTCTTCCTCGAGCCGGAAGGCTTGGCGACGCACGAGATCTATCCCAACGGTATTTCCACCTCGCTGCCCTTCGACGTGCAGCTGGAGATCGTGCGCTCCATCCGCGGCCTGGAGAACGCCCACATCCTGCGCCCCGGCTACGCCATCGAGTACGACTTCTTCGATCCGCGCAACCTCAAGAGCTCGCTGGAAACCAAGTCCATCGCCGGGTTGTTCTTCGCTGGCCAGATCAACGGCACCACCGGCTACGAGGAAGCCGCCGCGCAGGGCCTGCTCGCCGGCGCCAACGCCGCGCTGCAGGTGCAGGGCCGCGAAGCTTGGTGTCCGCGCCGCGACGAGGCTTACCTCGGCGTGATGGTGGATGACCTCGTCACCCGCGGCGTGTCCGACCCCTACCGCATGTTCACCTCCCGCGCCGAGTACCGGCTGCAGCTGCGCGAGGACAATGCCGATCTGCGCCTCACCGAAAAGGGCCGCGAGCTGGGCCTGGTGGACGACATCCGCTGGGCCGCCTTCTGCGCCAAACGTGAAGCCATCGAGCGTGAAACGACGCGCCTGAAGGCGAGTTGGGCGCGGCCGGAGCACATTCCGGCGGAAGAGCAGGAGCGGGTGCTGGGCAAGACGCTGGAGCGCGAGTACCGCTACTTCGAGCTGCTGCGCCGGCCGGAAACCAGCTACGCCGGCCTGATGAGCCTGCCCGGCGCGCCGGAAGGCCCGGAAACCGATCCGCAGGTGGTAGAGCAGCTGGAGATCGCCGCCAAGTACCAGGGCTACATCGACCGTCAGCAGGACGAAGTCGCCAAGCAGCTGCAGGCCGAATCCACCCGCCTGCCGGCGGACCTGGACTACGCTGAGGTGCGCGGCCTGTCCAAGGAAGTGCAGCAGAAGCTCAACCTCGCCAAGCCGGAAACCATAGGCCAGGCCGGCCGCGTGCAGGGCGTGACGCCGGCCGCCATCTCGCTGCTGCTGGTGTGGCTCAAGCGCCGCGACCTGGCGGGCGAAGCGCGGAGGTCGGCATGAGGCTGGCGCGCATTTCCGTAACGCGCCGCGAGGCAGACTTCGGGAAGGAACAGGCTTGAGCGCGCTCGCCCCCTACGCCGGCCAGCTGGCCGAAGGCCTGGCCGCGCTCGGCCTGGAGGTGGCCGAGGCCACCCGCGCCCGCCTGCTCGCCTACGGCGAACTGCTGCTGAAGTGGAACCGGGTGTACAACCTCACCGCCATCCGCCGCCCGCAGGAGGTGGTCACCCATCACCTGCTGGATTCGCTGGCGGTGGCGCCCTGGCTGGACAAGGTGCAGCGCCTGGCCGACATCGGCTCCGGCGGCGGCCTGCCCGGCATTCCGCTCGCCATCCTGCGGCCCGAACTGGCGGTGAGTTCGGTGGAAACGGTCAACAAGAAGGCCAGCTTCCAGCAGCAGGCGAAGATCGAGCTCGGGCTGGGCAACTTCCAGCCGATCAACGCCCGGGTGGAGAACCTACAGCCGGAGCTGCCCTTCGATGGCGTGATCTCCCGTGCCTTCTCCAGCCTGGGCGATTTCGTCCAGCTCGCCGGCCATCTGGTGGCCGAGGGCGGCGCGCTGTACGCGATGAAAGGCCTGCGGCCGGACGAGGAACTGGGCGCCCTGCCCGCCGGCTGGACGCTGCAGGCCATGCATGCGCTGGCGGTACCCGGCCTGGATGCCGAGCGCCATCTGCTCGTCCTCGTGCGTATGTGATGCGCCGCCGATCGACTAAACTCCCGGAGTCGCGCCGTCGGTGCGATCTCCCGAAGCAAACTGCATAGCACCCGGACCATGGCCCGTATCTTCTGTGTCGCCAACCAGAAAGGCGGGGTGGGCAAGACCACCACCTGCGTCAATCTCGCCGCCGCCCTGCACCAGGCCGGCCAGCGCACCCTGCTGGTGGATCTCGACCCGCAGGGCAACGCCACCATGGGCAGCGGGGTGGACAAGCGCGGCCTGCAGCAGTCGGTGTATCACCTGCTGGTGGGTCTCGCCGCGTTGGGCGAAGCCAAGGTGGTGTCGCCCACCGGCGGCTACGACGTGCTGCCCGCCAACCGCGACCTCGCCGGTGCCGAAGTGGAACTGGTCGACCTCGATCAGCGCGAGAAGCGCCTGCGCAACGCTTTGAAGGAGCACGACGCCGATTACGACTTCGTGCTGATCGACTGCCCGCCTTCACTCTCCATGCTGACGCTGAACGGCTTGTGCGCCGCCCATGGCGTCATCATCCCGATGCAGTGCGAGTACTTCGCGCTGGAAGGCCTGTCCGACCTGGTGAACACCATCAAGAAGGTGCACGCCAACCTCAACCGCGACCTCAAGATCATCGGCCTGCTGCGGGTGATGTTCGATCCGCGCGTCACCCTGCAGCAGCAGGTTTCCGCCCAGCTCGAAGATCACTTCGGCGACAAGGTGTTCAGCGCCATCGTGCCGCGCAACGTGCGCCTGGCCGAGGCGCCCAGCCACGGCATGCCCGGCGTGGTGTTCGACCGCGCGTCCAAGGGCGCGCAGTCCTACATGGCCTTCGCCGCCGAGATGATAGAGCGGGTCAAGACCCTCTGAGGACGCCGACCATGGGCCGCCTGCTCGACGAACTGATCGCCCGCCGCGAGGAAGTGCTCGCCTGCCTCGCCCGCCACCGCGCGGCCAATCCGCGGGTGTTCGGCTCGGTGGCTCGGGGGGAGGAGGCGGAGGGAAGCGATGTCGATCTGCTGGTGCAGATGCCGGGCGACGTGTCCTCTTTCGAAGTGGTGCGCTTGAACGAAGCGCTGGCCGACCTGCTGGCCCGGCGCATCGATCTGGTGCTCGAAGACGAGCTGCATCCGGCGCTGCGCAGCCGAGTGCTGGCGGAAGCGAGGGCTCTGTGACCCAGCCGCGTGATCCGGAACCGCTGCTGATCGACATGCTGGGCGCGGTGGACGAGATCGAGCGTTTCGTCGCGGAGGGACGGGAGGCCTTTCTCGGCGATCTGCGTACCCGGCGCGCGGTGGAACGCAGTTTCGAGATCCTTGGCGAGGCCGCCGCCCAGATGCCTCAGGCACTGCGCGACGCCAGCCCGGAAGTGCCGTGGCGCATCGTCATCGATCACCGCAACCGCCTGATCCACGGCTACGCCTCCATCCAACCGGTGCGCCTGTGGCAAACCATCGTCAGCGACCTGCCCTCGCTCAAGGCGGGGCTGATGTGCGTCCTAACCCGTATCCGGGCCGCCCGGCCCGAAGAATGAAGCCATGACCCCACCCAAACTCAAAGGCCTGGGCCGCGGCCTGGATGCCCTGCTGGCCGCCAACCGCGACGACGAAGCCGAGAAGGGCGAGCTGCAGACGCTGCCCGCCGACGCCCTGCAGCCGGGCAAGTACCAGCCGCGTACCCGCATGGACCCCGGCTCGCTGGAAGAGCTGGCGGCCTCCATCAAGGCCCAGGGCGTGATGCAGCCCATCCTGGTACGGCCGATAGCGCCGCGGGACGGCCAGCCGCGCTACGAGATCATCGCCGGCGAACGGCGCTGGCGCGCGTCGCAGATCGCCGGCCTGCTGGAAGTGCCCTGCCTGGTGCGGGAGATTCCGGACGAAGCCGCGCTGGCGATGTCGCTGATCGAGAACATCCAGCGTGAAGACCTCAACCCGCTGGAAGAGGCCGCCGGCATCCAGCGCTTGATCGACGAATTCCACATGACCCACCAGCAGGCCGCCGACGCCGTCGGCCGCTCCCGCCCGGCGGCGAGCAACCTGCTGCGCCTGCTCAACCTCGCCCAGCCGGTGCAGGAGCTGCTGATGGCGGGGGACATCGACATGGGCCACGCCCGCGCGGTGCTGCCGCTGGACGGTGCCGGCCAGATCCAGCTCGCCAACCAGGTCGCGGCAAAACAGCTGTCGGTGCGCGACACCGAGCGCCTGGTGCAGCAGATCCTGAATCCGCGCCTGAAGAAGGCCGCGCCGGCGCCCGACCGCGACCTGCTGCGGCTGCAGGAGGAGCTCTCCGACGCCCTGGGCGCCACCGTGCAGATCAAGGCCAACAAGAAGGGTGCCGGCGAAGTCAGCATCCGCTTCGGCAGCCTGGACCAGCTCGACGGCCTGCTCGGCCGCCTGCGCTGAGCCGCGCCGCGGCATACATCATCCACAGCTAGGCCGGCGGCGCGCCGTTGTCGGCCGCCTTGCTGTCCGCCTTGTCGCCCTCTCGCGGCGGCAGCGGCGAGAAGTAGCCCACCACCAGCAACACCACGCCGGCGCTGATGAAGGCGACGATGCGTTCCAGGGTGCCGCTGGCCGCCATGTCCACCAGGAAAAGCTTGGCTACCACCGCCGCCATCAGCCCGGCGCCAGCCAGCCAGGGCAGGCGGCTGCCGCGGCGGTTGGCCAGCAGCATCAGGCTCAGGCCGAGCAGCGCCCAGAACAGCGACAGCCCGGTCTGGGCACGGCTGTCGGCGAGCAGCGCGAGCGGCTCCCAGGCCAGCCCGCCCAGGTGGTGCATGGCCCGCAGCAGCACGCCGTTGGCGACGATGAAGACCAGCGCGGCGAGCAGCCAGCGCAGGCGCTCCAGCACCGGGGCCGCCAGCAAGTGCTCCCGACGCAAGGCGCGCAGCCAGAGGGCGATGACGCCCAGTGCCGCCACCAGCACCAGCTCCAGCGGATTCAGCAGCGGTAGATAAGAAAAAGGTGCCGGATCGCCGGCGCTGGGCAGCTGCAGCGCGAGGCTCCACAACGCCAGACCGGCAGCCAGTGGCGCGCCGGCGGAGAGCAGGTAGGCCGCCCGCCACTGCGTCATCGGCCAGCGCTGCCCGCGCGACAGGCGGACCAGCAGGCCCAGCAGCAAGGCCACCGGCAGCGCCAGTGCGGCCAGTGCCCAGGCCCCGCCCAGCTCCGGCGTCTGCAGCCGCAGGCCGAGATCCCGCGCCAGCGCGACCGCGACCAGCACCACGCCGGCGCCATGCAGATGGCCGAGCAGCGGCGCCGGCAGCGGGCCGCGTTGCAGCGCGCGCAGCGCGTGGTAATGGGCGGTCAGCGCCAGCGGCCAGGCCAGCCAGCCCAGATGTTCCGAGGGCGGCACGCCGTAGCTCCAGGCCTGCAGCAGGTTCAGCACCATGCCGGCCAGCGGCAGCAGGCCTGCCAGTCGCAGTCCGCTCCAGTCCAGCCGGTCGGCGGCCCAGGTCGCGGTAGCCGCGGTGGCGGCGAAGAACAGCAGCTGGGCGGCCGGGCGCAGCCCGGTGTAGAGATGGGCATCGATTTCCGCCCAGCCGCCGGTGAGCCACCACAGCAGGGCCCAGCCCAGCAGGCCCAGGCCGACGGCCGGCGGGCAGCGTTGGGCTTCGCGATGGGCGAACCAGGCGCTCAGCAGGCCGGCGGCCGCGATCAGGCTGCTGCCCAGCCAGGCACTGTTGAGCAGCGGCAAAGCACGCAATTGGCCGCCCTGGCTCAGGGTTTCGGCGAACATCAGGCCGGCGCCCAGCTGCAGCAGCAGGCCAGCGGCGCTCGCCAGCCAGCGCCGCTGGCGCAGGCCGACCCACCACAGCGCCGCGCCCTCCAGCGCCCAGGCGGCGGCGCTCCAGTGGCCGCTTACCGCCAGCGGAATGGCCAGAGTGGCAAAGACGATGCCGAGGGCGAGCAGCGCGTCCCGCAGTGGGCTGAGTTCGCTGCGGCGACGGCGGTGCAGCCCGGCGGCGAGCAGCAGGTAGAGCGCGCCGGCGGCGGCGGCGCTCCAGGCCAGGCCATAGCGCATGTCATGCACCAGCGCCGCCTGCAGGCCGAAGGCCACCGCCGGCACCGCGAACAGCAGCAGGGTGTCCACCCGCGGCGCATGCCGCCAGGAATAAGCCACGGCGGCGGCGAGATACATCAGCCAGAACAGCAGCAGGAAGGGTTCGACCGAGCCGAAGTGGGCCGGCTGGTAGTAATGGAAGCCCCAGGCGAGGCCGATGCCGAAGGTAAACAGCGCGCCGGTGAGGTTGAGGCCGCGCCAGGCCCGGCGCCAGGCGAGCAGCAGGATGCCGGCGTTGAGCAGGGCGTAGTAGCCGAACAGCTGCACATGGTTGCCGGCGCCGGTAGAGGTGAGGATGGGCGCGGCGAAGCCGCCGGCGCTGCCGATGATGGCCAGCACCGGCGCGTCCTGCCGCAGCGCCAGCCAGGCGCTGACGGCGACCAGCGCCACCATCAGCGCCAGCGCCTGCCCCGCCTCCAGCAGGCCATACAGCCGCAGCGCGGCGAAGCTCACCAGGTAGAGCACCGCGATGCCGCCGCCCTGCAGGCTGAGGGCGTAGCCGCGGCGGCGTTCGCGCAAGCGCCAGCCCACGGCCGCCAGCACCAGGCCGACACTGGCAATGCCGCCCAGCCGCAGCGCTGGCGACAGCTGGAAGTTCTCGGTGGCGTAGCGGGCGAGGAAGGCGAGGCCGAAGAACAGCACCAGCAAGCCGGCGCGCACCATCAGGTTGCCGCCGAACAGCCAGGCGCGGAAGCGCTCATGAAGGGCGTCGAGATCGAAGCTGCTGTCGGCGCCGGCTGGTGCTGGGCGCGTCGTGGCCAGCGGAACTGGTGCAGGTGCAGCGGGCGTGGTATCGCTTGTGGCCGCAGGCAGATCGAGGTCGAAGTGCAGCGTTTCCTCCGCCGCTGTCGATACCGGTGCGTTGGCCGGTTGGGATGGAAGCGGAGGCGGCACGAGGGCGGACTGCGGCTGCGCCATGCCCTGTCGCAGCTGCCTGCGCAGCGCAACGAGCTCCGTCTCTAATGTCGACAGGCGTTTCTCCTGCTGGTCGAGGCGGTCCTGCCGCAGTTGCAGGCTGCCGACCAGCCCGCCCAGCAGCGCACCGGCCAGCAGGCCGGGGGCTTCGCCCAGCCACCCGGCTGCGGCGCCGGCGAGTATCCACAGCAGTAGTTTCATCGCCGGCATTCTCTCTCGATCAGGCCTGGGCGCCGCGCAGCTCGGCGACGCGCCGTTGCAGAGCATCCGGCGTGGCCTCGGCGGCAGCCAGCGCCTCGCCGCATACCAGCTCGATGCGGTTGAAGATGCCTCGGCGCAGCGGCCGTGTCATCGCCTTGCCGCCCTTGCGCGAGAAGAAGCTGCCCCACAGTCCGCGCAGCGCCATCGGCACCACCGGCACCGGGTTGCGCGCCAGGATGCGGCGCACGCCGGGGCGGAAGGTATCGATCTCGCCGTCGCCGGTCAGGCGGCCTTCCGGGAAGATGGCGATCAGCTCGCCGGCATCCAGCGCGGCAGCGATGTCGTCGAAGGCGCGGGCGGCCATCACCGGATCGGCCTTGGGCGACGTAATGGGAATCGCCCGGCTCTCGCGGAACAGGAAGCGCAGCAGCGGCCAGCGGAAGATCTGGTGGTGCATGACGAAGCGGATGGGGCGCGGGCTGGCGGCCATGATGACCAGCGCGTCGACGAAGCTCACATGGTTGCACACCAGCACCGCCGGCCCCTTCTCCGGCACATGGTGGATACCCTGCACCTGCAGCCGGTAGATGCTGTGCACCAGCAGCCAGACCAGGAAGCGCAGCAGGAACTCCGGTACCAGGGTGTAGATGTAGATCGCCACCGCGACGTTGAGCAGGCCGGTGACGAGGAAGAGTTGCGGCCCGTTCAGCCCGGCGGCGAGCAGGCCGGCGCCCATGCCGGCGGCCACCACCATGAACAGGGCGTTGAGGATGTTGTTGCCGGCGATGATGCGGGAGCGGTGCTCCGGCTCGCTGCGGCTCTGAATCAGCGCATACAGCGGCACGATGTAGAAGCCGCCGAAGATGCCGATGGCGAGCAGGTCGAACAACACCCGCCAGGTGCCGGCGCGGGCCAACAGTTCGGCGATAGGCGCGGCGGCGGCCGCGGGGCTGGCCCATACCGGGCTGGCCCACCACAGATCGAGGGCGAATAGCGACAGGCCGATGGAGCCGAAAGGCACCAGGCCGATCTCCACATGGCCGGTGGACAGCCGCTCGCACAGCAGCGAGCCGATGCCGATGCCGATGGAGAACACCGCCAGCAGCATCACCACCGCGTTCTCGTCGCCGCCCAGTACGTCCTTGGCATAGGCGGGAAACTGGGAGAGGAAGACCGCGCCGTAGAACCAGAACCAGGAGATGCCGAGGATGGCGAGGAAGACGCTGCGGTTGCCGCGGGTGAAGCGCAGGTTGCGCCAGGTTTCGGTCAGCGGGTTCCAGTTGATGCACAGCGCCGGCGCGGCGGCCGGCGCGGTAGGGATACCGCGGCAGGCGAGGTAGCCCAGCACCGCCAGGATTACGACCACCGCCGATACCCACACCGTGCCGTGCTCCATCGCCACCAGCAGGCCGCCCGCCAGGGTGCCGATGAGGATGGCGATGAAGGTGCCGGATTCGACCAGCGCGTTGCCGCCCACCAGTTCATCTTCCTGCAGGTGCTGCGGCAGGATGGCGTACTTCACCGGCCCGAACAGGGCGGATTGGGCGCCCATCAGGAACAGGCAGGCCAACATCAGCGCCAGCGACTCCAGCGCGAAGGCGAGGCTGGCGAGCGCCATGACACCGATCTCCAGCAGCTTGGTGAGGCGGATCAGCCGGCTCTTCTCGTACTTGTCGGCGATCTGGCCGGCGGTGGCGGAGAACAGGAAGAAGGGCAGGATGAAGAGCCCGGCGCACAGGTTCACCAGGATGCCCGGCGGCAGCGTGGTGTAGCGCGCGGCCTGGAAGGTGAGCAGCACCACCAGCGCATTCTTGTAGACGTTGTCGTTGAAGGCGCCGAGGAACTGGGTGAAGAAAAAGGGCAGGAAGCGGCGTTGGCGCATCAGCGCGAACTGGTGACTCATGCGGCACTCCGGTTGGAATCGACCAGATGATCCATGAAATGGCGGCGTGTTTCGAATATCGCGGTGGCAAGGCTGCGGCCGCGCGAGCGTAACCGGCGCTTGAGGGCGAGGTCGAACAGGATGGGATTGTGGTGGCGCAGGCGCTGCAGCGCGGGCACCGCGGCGGCGTCCAGCAGCCGTTCGCTCACTAGCCGTTCCAGCGGGATCAGCGGCACGATGCCGGGCAGCGGGTAGTCGCTGCCGAACAGCAGACGCTGGTGCCATTCCTGGCGCTCCACCAGGCTGCGGATGACTTCCGGCTCGCGGTTGGCGAGGGTGATGGCGGAGATGTCGCCGAGCAGCAGGCCGGCATGCCGGGGCTCGTCCATCATGCGGGCGAAGAGGTCGAAGGTGGGCAGGCGCGGGCCGGCATCGCCGCCGTGATCGGTGTCGATGTCGCTGCCCAGGCTGCCGCAGTGGGCGACCACCACCCGCACGCCATGCTCCAGCGCGCGGCGCAGGCGCAGCGGGCTGGACCACTCCGGCCGGCCCGGGCCATGCACCGCGCGCTCCTCGCCGACGTGGGTGATCAGCGGCAGTTGCAGCCGCGCCAGTTCGGCGTAGAAAGCGTCGCAGCGCGATGAAGCCGGGTCTATGCCCATCACCGGCGGCAGCCACTTCACCGCGCGGGCGCCCTGGGCCGCGGCGGCGCGCAGGGCGGAGACCGCGTCTTCCCGCCAGGGGTGGATGGAGCAGGCCCACTCGAAATGCTGCGGCAGCGCTGCGGCCACTTCGCGGGCATAGGCATCCGGCACGTAAAGGCCGCTTCCCAGCGGCAGCGGGCGGCCGTCGGCATCGTGGGCGCGGTCGAAGGCATACAGCAGCAGCTTGAAGCCCGCGGGCGCGGCCAGGCAGAGGTTGTGCAGGCGGGCGATGTAGCTGTCATCAACCCGGCCGGGCGCCTGATCCACGCAGCCGGCGTTGAGGTAAAACAGCTTCTGCGCGTATTGCTGGGGATGCAGCAGCGAATCCATCGCCGGGGAGACCTCGATGCCGCGGCCGGAGTCGCCAGTGCCGGCGAGGTGCACATGCATGTCCCAGACGGCGCTGGCGTTCACGCCTTCCCAGGCGGCGGCGAGCAGGTCGTGGACTGCGGGATCGGCGGGCAGATCAGCCAGGCAGCTGTTCAGCAGCCTGGCGCGGGAGGCCACGGCCGCGCCCAGGCCGGCGGTGAGGGCAAGACCGGCGCCGGTGAACAACAGCCGGCGGCGCAGCGGCGAGCGGGGCATGTCCATCAGGCGGCCTCCGCCCATTGCTTCAGGGTTACATAGTCGATCTTGCCGGTGCCCAGCAGCGGCAGCGCCGGCACGGCAACGATGCGCCGCGGCACCGCGAGCTCCGGCCAGCCGCCGGCGCGGGCGGCGCCCTGCAGTTGCTCGCGGTTCAGCGCGGCATCGGTGGAGAACAGGATGATGTTCTCGCCGCGCGCCGCATCGGCCAGCGCGGTGGCGGCGTGGCTGGCATGCGGTGCCGCCTGCACCGCCAGCTTCTCCACTACTTCCAGCGATACCATCTCGCCCGCCACCTTGGCGAAGCGCTTCACCCGGCCGACGATGCGCAGGAAGCCGTCGTCGTCGATATCCACCACGTCGCCGGTCTCATACCAGCCGGCCCCCAGTTCCGAGGTGGCCGGCTGCAGCTCGCCCGGCCGTTCGAAGCGCAGGTAGCCGGACATCAGGTTGGGGCCGCGCACATGCAGCATGCCGCCGCGATCTATGCCCGGCACCGGGATCAGCTTGGCCTCCACGCCCGGCAGCAACTGGCCGACGGTGCCGCTGCGATAGGCCATCGGCGTATTGACTGCCAGCACCGGCGCAGTCTCGGTGGCGCCGTAACCCTCGAAGATGCGGATGCCGAACTTCTCGAACCAGGCCTCCCGCACCGACTCGGCCAGTTTCTCGGCGCCGGCGATGACGTAGCGCAGGCGGTAGAAGTCGTAGGGATGAGCGAACTTCGCGTAGTTGCCGAGGAAGGTGCCGGTGCCCAGCAGTACGGTGCAGCCACGGTCATAGGCCAGCTCGGGAATCACCCGGTAGTGCAGTGGCGAGGGGTAGAGGAAGACGTCCGCGCCCGACAGCACCGGCAACAGGGCGCCGCCGGTGAGGCCGAAGGAGTGGAACAGTGGCAGCGCGTTGAGCATGCGGTCCTCCGGCGAGATGTCGATCACCGCCCGCACCTGGGCGATGTTGGCCAGCAGCGCACGCTGGGCCAGCACCACACCCTTGGGCTTGCCCTCAGAGCCGGAAGTGAACAGCACCACCGCCGGGTCCTCCGGGGACAGCCGGCTGGTGGCCAGGCGGGGGAAGCGCAGCGCCCACAGCAGCAGCCATAGCTTGTCGCCCAGCGTCACCTTTTCCCGCAGGTCTTCCAGATAGATCAGCGCCACGCCGGTGAGCGCCGCCAGCTTCTCCTCCAGCCGCGCCTGGGTGGCGAAGGCGCGCGAGGTGATGACGGTGCGCAGGCAGGCGACGGTGCAAGCCGCCTGCAGGCCATCGGCGCCGGCGGTGTAGTTCAGCATCGCCGGCACGCGGCCGAAGGCATTGAGGCCGAAGATCAGGCCCAGCGTCGGCGCCAGGTTGGGCAGCAACACGCCCACGCGCTCTCCACCGGCGCTGTGGCGGGCGGCGAGGCGGCCGAGCATCAGCGTCATCTTCAGCAGATCGCCGTAGCTGTACTCGATCTGCTTCATGTCCTCGACCACCGGCCGGCTGCGCCCGTGGATGGCCGCGGCATCCAGCAGGGCTTCGAACAGCGTCTGCTCGGGGCGGGAGGCGAACAGCATCTCCTGCATCAGCCGGCGCATGGTCTCGCCGGCGAGGCGGCGGCGCTGGCGCGCGGTGGGTGCTGGCGGCATGTCGATGCGGGTGGCCGGCTGCAGGTTCAGCGTGATGCGCGGCAGCAGGTGTCGCGGATGGCGTCCGGCGACGCGGGAAAAGTGGCTGCGGCCGGCGCCCTCCACCCGCAGCGGCAGCACGGTGGCGCCAGTGCGCGCGGCGACGAAGGCCGGGCCTTCGTAGACCTTCATCAGGCTGCCAGTGGTGGTGATGCGGCCCTCGGGGAAGATCACCACCGGCCGGCCGGACTCGAGCAGGCGGATCACCCGCTTCATCGCCATCGGATTGGCCGGATCGACCGCCAGATGGTCCACGAGCGCCAGCACCGCCCGCAGCCAGAAGCGCCGGGTGACGCCGGTATGGACGACGAAGACTGGGTCGAGCGGCAAGAAGAGCCCGATCAGCAGGCCATCCAGGAAGGACTCATGGTTGGCGACGATCAGCAGGCGGGAGGCTGGCTGCAGGTGCTGCAGGCCCGTGATGCGGACGTGGAATAACAGGCGAAACACCAGGCGGAGGGCGGACTTCAGGACAGCTTTCAGCATGACGGCAAGGCCCCGGACGGGATGGAATGCCGCGCATCATGCCTATGTCGTGACTATATGTCTAGACATTTCGACGTATAGAGATCAACGGTCAGAGGTGCTCTTCAAGATAGGCTCGCGTGTTGTCGAAGGTCTCGGCCAGGAAAGGCTTGTTCACCCAGAAAAAGACTTCCTTGCCGACCTTCTCCGAACCCAGCACGCCGGCTTCGCGCAGGATCTTCAGATGGTGGGACACCGCCGGCCGCGACAGCGTGGACACTGCGACGATTTGGCTGACGTTGAGTCGCTCGCCGCGCTCAAAGGTCAGCAGGATGCGCTGGCGATGCTCGTCGCCCAGCGCGGTGAAGACGCGGGACATGTGCTGCCATGCTTCAGGAATGGCTCGGGAATAGTCCGTGTTCATGTCCAAATGTTCATGAAGGTGAGCATGAATTGTCAATCCGGACGACTTTGGTGCGGAGCCGCAAAATGCAAAGGCCCTCCCAGGTAAATGGCTATGCCGAACTGCCAAAAAGCCTGGGTTTCAGGTTTGACTTTGATGTGGTTAACCCCTAGTATGCGCGGGATTTTTCGGCGGCCACCCCGTGCCGGCTGATGCCGGTGAAATTGCGATGCTGAAAGCGGTACTCCTTCAGTTGGGTGCGACCCTCCTGGCAACGGCCATCGCGGCCTTTTTTTTCGGGCTGCGCGGGGCGATTTCCGCTGCCGCAGGCGGTATGGCGTGTGCCTTGCCAGGATGGGTGTTTGCGCTGCGGCTGAGGATGCTGGCGAAAAGATCCGGGGCTAGTGTGGCTGCTTTCGTCGTAGGCGAGCTCATCAAGGTCGTCTCGATAGTGGGATTGTTGGCGTTGATTCTGGTCCTGTATCCGGACGTCCATTGGGGCGCTCTGTTGATTGGACTGATTCTGGCGCTCAAAGCGAATTTATTTGCATTTTTGGTGAAAACCTGACCATGGCTACAGAAGGGCACGCTCCCACCGCATCCGAGTACGTCGTTCACCACCTGACGCACCTCAACAACACCGGCCACGCGCAGCAGAACATCGTCGATTGGACCGTCATCAACCTCGATTCGATGTTCTATTCCATCGTAATCGGCCTCGTCACCGTCTTCATGCTGTGGCTCGCTGCCCGCAAGGCTACTTCCGGCGTTCCGGGTCGCTTCCAGGGGTTCGTGGAACTGCTGGTCGAAATGGTGGCCGATCAGGCCAAGGGCATCATCCACAGCGCCGAATCCCGCAAGTTCGTGGCCCCGCTGGCCCTTACCGTGTTCGTCTGGATCTTCCTGATGAACGCGATGGACCTGCTGCCGGTGGACCTGCTGCCGCGCATCTGGGAAGGCATCTACGCGGCGGGGGGCGGTGATCCCCATCACGCCTACCAGCGCGTTGTCGCCACCGCAGACTTGTCGGCTACGCTGGGCATGTCCTGCGGCGTGCTGCTGCTGTGCCTCTATTACAACGTCAAGATCAAGGGTTTCGGCGGCTGGGTGCATGAGCTCTTCACCGCGCCCTTCGGCAACCACCCTCTGCTCTACCCGGTGAACTTTGCGATGCAGATCATCGAGTTCGTCGCCAAGACCGTATCCCATGGCATGCGACTGTTCGGCAACATGTACGCCGGCGAGCTGATCTTCATCCTGATCGCGCTGCTGGGCAGCACCGCCACCGTGTTCGGCTTCGTCGGCCACGTGGTTGCCGGGTCGATCTGGGCGATCTTCCACATCCTGATCATCACCTTGCAGGCCTTCATCTTCATGATGCTGACCCTGGTGTACATCGGTCAGGCCCACGAAGGTCACTGATCCCGTTTTCGCAGTACTGGTTTCAAAGCTTCAACCATCTTTACTTTAACTAAGGAGTCGTCATGGAAAACGTTCTGGGTTTTGTTGCGCTGGCTGCTGGTCTGATCATCGGTCTGGGCGCCATCGGTGCTTGCATCGGTATCGGCATCATGGGGTCCAAGTACCTCGAAGCCTCCGCTCGTCAGCCCGAGCTGATGAACGCGCTGCAAACCAAGATGTTCCTGCTGGCCGGCCTGATCGACGCCGCCTTCCTGATCGGCGTCGGTATCGCGATGATGTTCGCCTTCGCCAACCCGTTCCAGCTCTGATCGGTTCGAGTTCCTCTAACATCACTGAGGGCCTAGAACAGTGAATCTGAACGCAACCCTGATAGCCCAGCTCGTTGTGTTCTTCATCCTGGCGTGGTTCACGATGAAATTCGTGTGGCCGCCCATCGTGAAGGCACTCGACGAGCGCGCGAAGAAAATCGCGGATGGGCTGGCAGCTGCGGATAAGGCCAAGGCCGATCTGGCTCTCGCCGAGAAGAAGGTCGTCGAGGAACTGCGCAAGGCCCGCGAATCCGCGGGCGATGTGCGGGCCTCCGCTGAAAAGCAGGCGAGCCAGCTGATCGACGAAGCGCGTGCCGAAGCCTCCCGCATCGTGAGCCAAGCGCGTGAAGCCGCGGAAGCCGAAGCCGGTGCCGCCGCCCAGCGCGCCAAGGAAGCCCTGCGCGACCAAGTCGCCAACCTGGCGGTTGCCGGCGCGGAGAAGATCCTGCGCCGTGAAATCAACGCCCAGGTGCATGCCGAGCTGCTTGCCAACCTGAAACAGGAACTGCAATAAGTCATGGCCGAGAACGTCACCATCGCGCGCCCCTATGCCGATGCCGCCTTCGAGCTGGCTCGCGGGGCAGATGCGCTGGGGCCTTGGTCGGAAGCACTGGATCGGCTTGCCTCTGTGGCGGCCGATTCTTCCATGCGGGCCTGCATCACCGATCCCAATCTGTCGACCGACCAGCTGACGAAGCTGGTCGAGGACGTGGCCGGTAACCTGTCCGCCGAACAGCAGAACTTCGTCCGCATCCTCGCGGAAAACGAACGCCTGCAGGTGCTTCCCGAGATCCGTGACCTGTTCGTTGCGCTGAAGAACGAACAAGAAGGTGTCCTGGAGGCTCAGATCGCCTCCGCCTTCCCCCTCGACGATGCCGCCCTGGCTGCACTGAAGGCCGACCTGGAAGCCCGCTTCCATGCTCAGCTGAACGTGACCGTCAGTATCGACCCCCAGCTCATCGGTGGGGTCCGCATCGCCGTCGGCGACGAAGTGATCGACGCCTCGGTCCGCGGCAAGCTCGCGAACATGGCCGCTGCGCTCAAGAACTAGGAGTTATCGCAAAATGCAACTCAACCCCTCTGAAATCAGTGATCTGATTAAGAGCCGGATTCAGAACCTGCAGCTCGCCGCCACGTCGCGCAACGAGGGCACGGTGGTTTCCGTCACCGACGGCATCACCCGTATCCACGGCCTCACCGACGTCATGCAAGGCGAAATGCTGGAGTTTCCCGGCAACACCTTCGGTCTGGCGCTGAACCTCGAACGCGACTCCGTTGGTGCGGTGGTGCTCGGCGAATACGAGCACATCACCGAAGGCGACACCGTCAAGGCCACCGGCCGCATTCTCGAAGTGCCCGTCGGCCCTGAGCTGATCGGCCGCGTCGTGAACGCGCTGGGTCAGCCGATTGACGGCAAGGGCCCGATCAACGCCAAGCTCACCGACAAGATCGAGAAGGTCGCGCCGGGCGTCATCGCCCGCCAGTCCGTCTCCCAGCCGGTGCAGACCGGTCTGAAGTCGGTTGACTCCATGGTGCCGATCGGCCGGGGTCAGCGCGAGCTGATCATCGGTGACCGCCAGACCGGCAAGACCGCCGTGGCCGTCGATGCCATCATCAACCAGAAAGGCCAGGACATGTTCTGCGTCTACGTGGCGATCGGTCAGAAGGCTTCGACCGTTGCCAACGTGGTGCGCAAGCTGGAAGAGCACGGTGCGATGGAATACACCATCGTCGTCGCCGCGACCGCTTCCGAGTCCGCCGCCATGCAGTACCTGTCGGCCTATGCCGGCTGCACCATGGGCGAGTACTTCCGCGACCGTGGTCAGGACGCGCTGATCGTCTATGACGATCTGACCAAGCAGGCCTGGGCGTATCGCCAGATCTCCCTGCTGCTGCGCCGTCCGCCGGGCCGCGAAGCCTACCCGGGCGACGTGTTCTACCTGCACTCCCGCCTGCTGGAGCGCGCTGCGCGTGTGAACGCCGACTACGTCGAGAAGTTCACCAATGGCGAGGTGAAGGGCAAGACCGGTTCCCTGACCGCGCTGCCGGTGATCGAAACCCAGGCGGGCGACGTGTCCGCCTTCGTTCCGACCAACGTCATCTCGATCACCGACGGCCAGATCTTCCTGGAAACCGACCTGTTCAACGCCGGTATCCGTCCCGCGATCAACGCCGGTATCTCGGTGTCCCGCGTCGGTGGCGCCGCCCAGACCAAGGTCGTGAAGAAGCTGTCCGGCGGCATCCGTACCGACTTGGCCCAGTACCGCGAACTCGCTGCGTTCGCCCAGTTCGCTTCCGATCTGGATGATGCGACCCGCAAGCAGCTGGAGCGTGGCCGCCGTGTTACCGAGCTGATGAAGCAGGCTCAGTACGCACCGCTGTCCATTTCCGACATGGCTGTGACCCTGTACGCGGTCAACAACGGCTACTTCGACGACGTCGAAGTGTCCCGCGTGCTGGCGTTCGAATCCGGTCTGCAGCAGTTCGTGAAGTCCAAGAATCCTGACCTGGTGGCCAAGATCGCAGCGACGAAGGAACTCGATGGAGAAGGCGAGAAGGCTCTCGTTGCCGCCATCACCGAGTTCAAGAAGAGCTGGGCCTGAGGCCGCTGACGGAGACGGAATATGGCTAGCGGTAAGGAAATCCGTACCAAGATCAAGAGCGTGCAAAACACGCGCAAGATCACCAAGGCCATGGAAATGGTGGCCGCATCCAAAATGCGCAAGGCGCAGGACCGGATGCGTGCTGCCCGTCCCTATGCCGAGAAAATCCGCCGACTCGCCGCGAACCTGTCCCAGGCCAATGTGACCGATTACAAGCACCCCTTCCTGGTCCAGAAGGACCAAGTCAAGCGGGTGGGGCTCATCCTGGTGACCACCGACAAGGGGCTTTGTGGTGGTCTCAACACCAACGTCCAGCGTATCGCGCTGAATGCCATGAAGGAATGGGACGCCGCTGGCGCCACCGAGATCCGTGCCTGCTGCATCGGCAACAAGGGTTTCGGCTTCATGCAGCGTATGGGGGCGAAGGTGGTGTCGCATGTCGTGCATCTTGGCGACACGCCGCACCTGGAAAAGCTGATCGGTCCGGTCAAGGTGATGCTCGACGCGTTCCAGAACGACGAGCTCGACGCGGTTTACGTGGCCTACACGCGCTTCATCAACACCATGAAGCAGGAGCCGGTGCTGGAGCAGCTGCTCCCGCTGTCGGGCGACAAGCTCGGCACGCCGGATACCTCCTGGGATTATCTCTACGAGCCGGATCCCCAGGTGGTGATCGACGAAATGCTGGTGCGTTACGTCGAAGCGCTGGTGTATCAGGCGGTCGCGGAGAACATGGCGTCCGAACAGAGCGCGCGCATGGTGGCGATGAAGGCCGCATCCGACAATGCCAAGAACGTGATTGGCGAACTGCAGCTGGTCTACAACAAGACCCGGCAGGCCGCGATCACCAAGGAGCTGTCGGAAATCGTCGGTGGCGCCGCCGCGGTCTAACGGATTATTGATTAAGGAAAGACGATGAGTAACGGTACTATCGTTCAGTGCATCGGCGCGGTGGTGGACATCCAGTTCCCGCGCGACGCGATGCCCAAGGTGTATGACGCCCTGAAGCTTGACGACGCCACCGACTCCTTTGCCGAAGTTGGCTTGACCTTCGAGGTCCAGCAACAGCTCGGCGACGGCGTGGTGCGTACGATTGCCCTGGGTTCCTCCGACGGCCTGCGCCGCGGCATGAAGGTGTCCAACACCGGCAAGCCGATCTCGGTGCCGGTTGGCCACGGTACGCTGGGTCGCATCATGGACGTGCTCGGCCGCCCGATCGACGAGGCCGGCCCGGTCGAGACCGACGAGCTGCGCGCGATCCATCAGAAGGCCCCGAAGTTCGACGAACTGTCCCCGTCCGTGGAACTGCTCGAGACCGGCATCAAGGTTATCGACCTGATCTGCCCGTTCGCCAAGGGCGGCAAGGTCGGCCTGTTCGGCGGCGCCGGCGTGGGCAAGACCGTGAACATGATGGAGCTGATCAACAACATCGCCAAGCAGCACTCGGGCTTGTCGGTGTTTGCTGGCGTGGGCGAGCGTACCCGTGAGGGCAACGACTTCTACCACGAGATGAAGGACTCCAACGTTCTCGACAAGGTTGCGATGGTGTTCGGTCAGATGAACGAACCCCCGGGCAACCGCCTGCGTGTTGCGCTGACCGGCCTGACCATGGCCGAGCGTTTCCGCGACGAAGGCCGCGACATCCTGTTCTTCGTGGACAACATCTACCGCTACACCCTGGCCGGTACCGAAGTGTCCGCGCTGCTGGGCCGTATGCCTTCCGCGGTGGGCTACCAGCCGACGCTGGCGGAAGAAATGGGGCGTCTGCAGGAGCGCATCACCTCCACCAAGGTCGGTTCGATCACCTCCATCCAGGCCGTGTATGTGCCCGCGGATGACTTGACCGACCCGTCCCCTGCCACCACCTTCCTGCACCTGGACTCCACCGTCGTGCTGTCGCGTGACATCGCCGCCCTGGGTATCTACCCGGCGGTCGATCCGCTCGACTCCACCAGCCGCCAGCTGGATCCGCTGGTTGTTGGCGAAGAGCACTACAGCGTGGCTCGCCAGGTTCAGCAGACCCTGCAGAAGTACAAGGAATTGCGCGACATCATCGCGATTCTGGGTATGGACGAACTGTCCCCGGAGGACAAGCTCGCCGTGGCCCGCGCGCGTAAGATCCAGCGCTTCCTGTCGCAGCCTTTCCACGTTGCCGAAGTCTTCACCGGCTCTCCCGGCAAGTACGTATCGCTGAAGGACACCATCGCCGGCTTCAAGGCGATCGTCAGCGGCGAGTACGATCACCTCCCCGAGCAGGCCTTCTACATGGTCGGCGGCATCGAGGAAGCGATCGAGAAGGCGAAGAAGCTGCAGTAATGCGCCCTCCGTGCGGGCCTTTGGGCCCGTGCGGTTTTGAAGAGGACATACCATGGCAATGACGGTTCACGTCGACATCGTCAGCGCGGAAGAGCAGATCTTTTCCGGCTTGGCGGAGTTCGTCGCGCTGCCGGGCGAGGCGGGCGAGCTTGGCATTCTGCCTGGTCACATGCCGCTGATGACCCGGATCAAGCCGGGCGCAGTGCGGGTGAAGGTGCCGAATCAGGTGGAAGAAGAACTGGTCTTCGTCGCTGGCGGCATGCTGGAGGTGCAGCCGGGTCTGGTGACCGTGCTGGCTGATACTGCCATCCGCGGCAAGGACCTGGACGAAGCCAAGGCGCTGGAAGCCAAGAAGAAGGCCGAGGAAGCGCTGGTCAACCAGGGTTCCGAGATCGACTATGCCAAGGCTCAAGCCGAACTGGCCGAGGCGGTGGCGCAACTCGCTGCGATTCAACGTCTGCGCAAGCGCGGCCACTGACACGCTGTGCGATAGGAGCCTCCCTCGGGAGGCTCCTATAAAAAGAGGTTCTTCGCGCAATCTGGGGGAAGTAGTGGTTGACGGTTCGGAGGTTGGTAGATTGGCAGTCGCCAAACAAACCGATCCCCTTCCTCTTCCCCGTCATGCGCGATGCTATGTTGGGCGTGGTCTTCTGGGAAGGCCACGTCGTCGATTCATCTCAGGAGCAA
>NZ_SNVV01000025.1 GCF_004361735.1 Azoarcus indigens
TCAAGGTCATCAAGCGCATGGCCTACGGATTCCGCGACTCAGCCTATTTCTTCCTGAAGATCAAGGCCGCCTTCCCCGGAAAGGCGCGATGAACCTTTCTTTCGCCCTCGACAGGGGGAGGATTCCGGAGCTTTCAGTGCATCCCGGAGGCTGTGCGGGCGGTGGAGAGGTGCCCCGGCTTTCCCCGGCGCTGGTTTACCGCTACCAGGCGCAAGGGGCTAGTGCGGCCTCAGGGCTGGAAGCGGTAGCCGACGCCGGTTTCGGTGAGGAAGTGCACCGGCTGGGCGGGGTCTGCCTCCAGCTTCTGGCGCAGGCGGCCGACGTAAATGCGCAGGTAGTGGTTGCTGTCCGCATAGGCGGGGCCCCACACCTCGCGCATCAGGTGGCGATGGGTGAGCACCTTGCCGGCGTTGCCGGCCAGTACCGTGAGCAGGCGGTACTCGATCTTGGTGAGGTGCAGGGCTTCTCCGCCACGGGTGACGGTGCGGCGCACGAAGTCGACTTCCACGTTGCCAAAGGCGAGGCGGCCGGAGTTGTCCTCGTGGCGCACATGGCGGCGCACCAGCGCCCGCACCCGCGCCAGCAGTTCGGCAACGCCGAAGGGTTTGGCGAGGTAGTCGTCGGCACCTTCGTCCAGTGCGCGCACCTTGTCGTCTTCCTCGCCGCGGGCGGACAGGATGAGCACCGGCACATGGCTCCAGTTGCGCAGGTGGTGCAGCACCTCCATGCCGTCCATGTCCGGCAGGCCGAGGTCGAGCACGATGAGGTCGGCCTTGCGGGTGCCGGCTTCGATCAGGCTGCGCTCGCCGGTGGCCGCGGTAAACACCCGGTAGCCCTCGCCCTCCAGTGCGTTGCGCACCAGGCGGCGGATCTGCGGTTCATCCTCGACGACGAGCACGGTCACGTCCATGGCGTTCGATTCTACTCCGGCGCCTATCACTCTTCGCCTATGGCCGGCGGGTTGCCCAGCGGCAGCCAGAGCTTGACGCAGGCGCCGCCTCCGGGGCGGTTGCGGACCTCGATCTCGCCGCCGTGGGCGGCAACGATGCGCTGGCAGATCGCCAGCCCCAGGCCCATGCCGGGCACCGACGACTCCGGGCTGCCGCGCTCGAACAGTTCGAACATCCGCGCCAGCTTGCCCGGGGGGAAGCCGGGCCCGTGGTCGCAGACCTCGATGCAGGCGCGGCCGCCGGCCTCATCCACATAGGTGCCGATCTCGATGGGGGCGCCGGCGGGTGAATACTTGGCGGCGTTGTCGATCAGGTTGCACACCACCCGTTCCATCAGCACCGCGTCCAGCTCCACCAGCGGCAGATCGGGCTGCAGGCGGACCTTCGCCGGATGCTCGGCCAACTGCGGCTTGAGCAGGCGCAGGCTGGCGGCGATGAGGTCGTCGAACAACTGCCATTCGCGCCGCAGGCGGGTCTTGCCGGAATGCAGCCGCGCCATGTCGAGCACATTGTCCAGCAGGCCGCCGATGGCGCGCGCCTGGCGCAGCAGCGCCAGCGAGGTTTCCGCCGCCGCGGGGGGCAGCGGTTCGCGGGAGAGGTGCAGGCTGTCGGCCAGGCCGATCAATACCGTCATCGGCGTGCGCAGGTCGTGGGAAACGGCGGCGAGCACCGAGTTGCGAAGGCGTTCGGCGGCGATCTCCACCTGGCTGTTCTGTGCCAGCTGCACGTAGTGCACCCGCTCCAGCGCAGTGGCGAGCAGCGATGCCACTGCCTGCAGGCGCACGTTCTCGGCATTGCGCCCGCTTTCCTCCCAGGGGCCGTTCTCGTCCCCCTCGCTGTCCGCCACGTACAGCGTTCCCAGCGCGGTATCGCCCGCCTCCAGCGGATAGGCCCGGTTACCTGCCGGCGCCGGCTCCCGCGTACCGAGATGCAGCGTCACCAGGCGGCCGTGGCGGGCCGAGTAAGCCGCCAGCGCCGCATGCACCTGTTCCACGTTGGAGCTTCCGGCCAGTTCGCGGGCGAGTTCGTAGAGCGACCGGGTTTCGCGTTCCTGCAGCCCTGAGTGGGTGGCCTGGCGGCGCAGGCCATCTGCGAGCTGGGCGGTGACCAGGCCGACGGTGAGCATCACTACCAGGGTGACGACGTACTGCACGTCAGTGGGGATGAAGCCGAAGTGGGGTGGGACGATGACGTAGTCGAGCAGCACTACGTTGGCGCAGGCGGTGAGTACCGCCGGGCCGCGGCCCAGGCGCAGAGCGACGAAGAAAACGACGACGAGGAAGAGCATGGCGATGTTCGCCGGGTCCAGCAGGTGGCGCAGGGGCATCGCGGCCAGTACGGTGGCCAGGCTGGCGAGCAGGGCGACGCCCCAGGCACGGGCGCGCCTGCGCGGAGTGGGGGCGGACCGGCTCATTGCTGGAAAGGCATCGTTGGCGGGGCGGGCATGCGGCTAACGATAGCGCAGCGCCCGCGAGGCGCTGCGTAAAAAAGCCGTCAATTTAACGTTGTCGGTTTCATTCCTTGTCCCGCGGGCGCCGGTGCGGCGCGGTCCTGGCGGGGCACGGTCAGGATGTGGGGAGCTCGTCCAGCGCGCCGTCCAGGTGGTCCTGCACCGCCCAGGCGAGCATGCGCCAGCCGTCGCCGTCGTGCTCTATCCAGTTCAGCGCGGCGTTGGGGATGGCGAAGTCGCGCGCTGCCTGCAGCGGTTTGCCGGTGGCGAGACGGTGGGCGATGTCGAGTACGCCGCCGTGGGTCACTACCAGCACTTGCTCGCCGGGGTGGCGGCGGGCGATTTCGTCCAGCGCCTCACCGATGCGGCGGGAGAACACCAGCAGGCTTTCGCCGCCTCCGGGGAAGGCGAATTCCGGGGCGCGCTCCTTGAAGCGGCGATAGGCCTCCGGGTGCAGCGCGGCGGCTTCGTCGTAGGTCAGGCCCTGGAACACGCCGTAATGCCGTTCGCGCAGGCGGGGATCGTTCTGGATGGCGACGCCCTGGGCATCCGCCACCGCGGCGGCGGTGCGGCGGGCGCGTTCCAGGTCGCTGCTGTAGATCGCGGCAAAGGGCTGGGCGGCCAGGCTGCGCGCGGCGGCTGCGGCCTGGGCGAGGCCGTTGTCATTGAGCGGAATGTCGATGTGGCCTTGCAGACGGCGCTCGGTGTTCCACGGCGTTTCGCCGTGGCGCACCAGGCAAACCCTGCAGTGGCGCGGATTGCGGGGAGGAAAAACACTGTTCATCGGTAGGTGAATACCCTAGCTGTGCGGCACTTGGAGCCATTGAAATAATCCCGCCACCGCGGCGGTGAGGGCGCAGGCCGGTACAAGACGCGACACCGTCACGGTGCGGACTGACGTCCCCTCCAAAGGAGCCTCCCGTGTCGATCTTGCTGAGACTATCGCGGGCCATCGATCGTATCAACGAGTGGCTGGGACAGGGCGCGATGTGGCTGGTGCTGGCTGCGGTGCTGATCAGCGCCGGCAACGCCCTGGTACGCAAGCTCTTCCACACCAGTTCCAACGCCTTCCTCGAGATCCAGTGGTATCTCTTCGCCGGCATCTTCATGCTGGCGGCGGGCTACACCTTCCTGCGCAACGAGCATGTGCGCATCGACATCTTTGCCGGCCGGCTGTCGCCGCGAGGGCAGAACCTGGTAGACATCGTCGGCATCCTGCTCTTCATGCTGCCGATGGCCTGCCTCATCCTGTGGCTGTCCTGGCCCATCGTGATGCTGTCCATCCACTCGGGCGAGATGTCCTCCAACCCGGGCGGGCTGGTGCGCTGGCCGGTGAAGCTGCTGTTGCCGGTGGGCCTGTTCTTCCTGGTGCTGCAGGCCCTCTCGGAGCTGATCAAGCGTATCGCCTTCCTCACCGGGCAGGGGCCGAACCCGCTGGAGAGGCGGCGCGGGCCGAGCGCGGAAGAGGAGCTGGCGGCGGCGATCAAGGCGCGGGAGGCGACGCAATGAGCGCCTTTCTGATCGCCAACGTGGCGCCGTTGATGTTCGCGGCGCTGGTGTTCTTCCTGCTGTTCGGCTTTCCGGTGGCCTTCGCGCTGGCTGCTAACGGCATCCTGTTCGGCCTCATCGGCATCGAACTCGGCCTGCTCAGCCCGGCGCTGTTCCAGGCGCTGCCGGAGCGCATCTTCGGCATCATGGCCAACGACACCCTGCTCGCCATCCCCTTCTTCACCTTCATGGGGCTGATCCTGGAGCGCAGCGGCATGGCGGAGGACCTGCTGGACACCATAGGCCAGCTGTTCGGGCCGATACGCGGCGGCCTGGCCTATGCAGTCATCTTCGTCGGCGCCTTGCTGGCGGCCACCACCGGGGTGGTCGCCGCCTCGGTGATCTCCATGGGGCTGATCTCGCTGCCCATCATGATGCGCTACGGCTACGACAACCGGCTGGCGTCCGGCGTCATCGCCGCCTCCGGCACGCTGGCGCAGATCATCCCGCCGTCGCTGGTGCTCATCGTGCTGGCGGACCAGTTGGGCCGCTCGGTGGGCGACATGTACCAGGGCGCGCTGCTGCCCGGGCTGGTGCTCACCGGCATGTACATGCTCTATGTCTTCATCATCACTGTGCTGCGGCCGGCCCACGCACCGGCGATGCCTGCCCATGCCCGCACCATCCGCGAGGCGGACGGCGGCAGCGGCCTGCGCTCGCTGGCGGTGCTGGCGCTGATTGCGGTGGCGGTGGCATGGCTGTTCGCGCGCTGGTACGGCGAAGCGCGGGCGCGGGACGAGGTGGTGGTGGTCGCCGCGCTGGTAGGGATCGGCGCGGCCTTCGTGCTTGCCCTAGGCAACCGGCTGTTCGGGCTGGGCCTGCTGTCGCAGATGGCAGAGCGGGTGACCTTCGTACTGATTCCGCCGCTGGGGCTGATCTTCCTGGTGCTGGGCACCATCTTCATCGGCGTGGCGACGCCGACCGAGGGCGGCGCAATGGGCGCCGTGGGCGCGCTGGTGATGGCGGTGGCGCGCGGGCGCTTGTCCTTCTCGCTGCTGCGGCAGGCGATGGATACGACGGCCAAGCTGTCCTGCTTCGTCGTCTTCATCCTCATCGGCTCCACCGTGTTCGGCCTGACTTTCCGCGGCGTGAATGGCGACCTGTGGGTGGAGCACCTGCTGACCGCGCTGCCGGGGGGCGAGCTGGGCTTCCTCGTCGTGGTGAACCTCCTGGTGTTCGTGCTCGCCTTCTTCCTAGATTTCTTCGAGCTGGCCTTCATCATCGTGCCGCTGCTGGCGCCGGTGGCGGACAAGCTGGGCATAGACCTGGTGTGGTTCGGCGTGCTGATCGCGGTGAACATGCAGACCTCCTTCATGCACCCACCCTTCGGCTTCGCCCTGTTCTATCTGCGCTCGGTGGCACCGCCGGCGGTGAAGACCTCGCAGATCTACTGGGGCACGGTGCCCTTCGTCTGCATCCAGCTGGTGATGGTGGGCTTGATCATCGCCTTCCCCGGCCTGGTGTCCCACGACCACGGCCGGGCCGTTGGAGAGGTGCCGCCGCTGCAGCTGGAGTTGCAGGCCCCTGGCCAGGGTGCAGCGCAGCCGGCCGAGATCGCACCGGCGCAGGAGCAGGAGGGGCCATCCTCGGATCTGCTGAAGCAGTTGCAGGGCGGGCGCTGAAGGGCGCCGCTTGCGCCGGCCAGCGGCCCTGGCCGCTGGGGGCGTTCAGCGGTCGCGATAGACCGCGGCCCGCATCAGCAACATCGCCGTGACCGGGGAGCTGAGGATCACGCACAGGGTGATCAGCACCTCATGCACCACCGGCCGCTCGGCGATGGCGGACGACACCAGGATGGAGGCGATCAGCACGCAGCCGGCGCCCAGAGTGTTGGCCAGCGTCGGCGCGTGGATGCGGGCATAGAAGTCGCTCAGGCGCAGCAGGCCGAGCGCCCCCAGCAGGCCGAGCAGGCCGCCGAGCACCAACAGCGCAGCCGCCGGCAGCGCGATCCAGGGCGAGAGTTCGGCGCCGTTCATGGTTCGATCACCTCGCCGCGCAGCAGGAACTTCGCCATCGCGGTGGCGCCGACGAAGCCGAACAGACCGATCAGCAGCGCAATGTCGAAATACACCGTGGTGCCGAAACGTATGCCCAGCACCAGTGCGCCCAGCATGCCGTTGATATACACCGCGTCCAGCGCCAGCACCCGGTCCGGTGCGGCGGGGCCGATGATCAGGCGCACGGTGCCGAACACCATGGACAGCGCAAAGCACAGCGTGGCGAAATGGATCGCCCAGTCGAGGATTGCATTCATTCGAAGATCTCCATCAGGGGCCGCTCGTAGCGATCCTTGATCAGGCGTACCCAGCCCGCTTCGTCCTTCAGGTCGAGCACATGCAGGGTGAGTTCGTTGGTGTCGGGCGAGAGGTCCGTCCACACCGTGCCCGGCGTCGCCGTCAGGATCACCGCCAGCATTGCCAGGCCGTGGGGATCGCGCATGTCCAGCGGAATGCGTATGAAGCCGACATTAGGCTGGCGTTTAGTGGCGCCGAGGATGACTCCCGCCACCGCGATGTTGGAGCGGATGACGTCCATCAGCACATGCCATATCAGCCCGAACAGCAGATGGAGCCGGCGGGGCTGTGCCGCCAGCGGGCGCAGCCGGCGTATCGCCAGCGAGATCAGCATGGCGAACAGGGCGCCCAGCAACACCTGGCCGAAGCTCAGGGTGTCGTTCAGCAGCACCCAGGCGACCAGCAGGGCCAGCGGCAGCAGGATGCGGCCGGTCAATCGTCTCATTGGCCCGCTCCTTCGGCCTGCAGCACCGCGTCGATGTAGCGTTCGGGCGCATGCAGCGTGGCGGCCGTACCCTGCAGGTAATCCATCGCGGGTCCGGCAAGGGCCGCCAGTGCTACGCACAGCAGCAGCAGTGCCGCCACCGGACCGGCCTCGGCCACCTGCAGCCGTGGCGTACTGCGGGCGTTGCTCCAGAATACCCGGATGCCATTGCGCGTCAGCGCGATCAGCCCGGCCAGGCCGGACAGCAGCAGGGCCGCGATCAGTGCCCAGGAGCCCACCGGCGTGAGGCCAGCAGCGCCTTCCAGCGCGGCGGCGATCAGGCCGAACTTGGCGACGAAGCCGGACAGCGGCGGCAGCCCGGTGATCAGCAGTGCGCACATGACGAAGCTCAGCCCCAGGAAGGCCATCGCCGCCGGAATGGCGATGCCGACCACATCGTCCGGGCCGGTCGGATCGTCCGGGTCGGCCAGGCCGAAGGCTTCGAAGCTCACCGCCAGCAGATCGGCGCCATAGCTGCGGTTGCGTTCCACCATCTCGATCAGCATGAAGAAGGCGCCGGTGGCCAGCACCGAACTGCACAGATAGAGCAGCAGCGAGGGCGTGTACTGGTTGCCGAGCAGCCCAATGGCGGCGAGCAGGGTGCCGGAGGAGACGATGACCGCGTGGCCCGCCAGCCGCCCCAGCTGTTGCGCCGCCAGCATGCCGGCGGCGCCGGTGGCGATGGTGGCGAGGCCGCTGTAGAACAGCCAATCGCCGCCGAACAGCGGTGGCCGGCCGCCGGGTTCGAACAGCGTGCCCAGGCGCAGCAGCGCATACACCCCCACCTTGGTCATCAGCGCGAACACCCCGGCCACCGGCGCGGCGGCCGAGGAATACGCCGGCGTCAGCCAGAAGTTCAGCGGCCAGGCGGCGGCTTTCACCAGGAAGACGATGCCCAGCAGTACCGCGCCGATGTCGAACAGGCTGCGGTCGGCGCCGGTGAGGGCCGGCAGCTTGCGGGCGATGTCGGCCAGGTTCAGCGTACCGGCGACGCCGTAGATCAGCGCGGCGCCGAGCAGGAAGAGCAGCGAGGCGACCAGGTTAACCGCGATGTAGTGCAGCCCCGCCCGCACCCGCGCCGCGCCGGAGCCGTGCAGCAGCAGGCCGTAGGAGGCGGCCAGCAGCACCTCGAAGAAGACGAAGAGATTGAACAGATCGCCGGTGAGGAAGGCGCCGTTCAAGCCCATCAGCAGGAACTGGAACAGCGGCAGGAAATTCACTCCGGCGCGGTCCCAGCGCGCCAGTGAATACAGCAGCGTCATCAGCCCCAGCGCGGCGGTAAGCACCAGCAGCAGGGCGGAGAGGCGATCCACCACCAGCACGATGCCGAAGGGCGCGGCCCAGTTGCCGGCGGCATAGACGGCAATCTCGCCGCCCCAGGGCGAGTGCAGCAGCCCGCCGGCGATGCCGGCCAGCCACAGCGCCACGCCCAGTTGCGTCAGTGTGGCGAGCACCGCCAGCAGCGCGCGCAGCGGCCGCTTGCCGTCGTCGATCAGCACGATGGCGGCGCCGGCGATCAGCGGCAGCACCACCGGCAGAACGGGCAGATGGGCGGTCCAGCCACTCATAGGCCGGCTCCATCAGCGCGGAGAACGGGGACGGGGAAGGGCAGGCACAGCCTCATCGGTGTTCGCCCTCGCTGCCATCCACATGGTCGGTGCCGGCGAAGCCGCGCGAGGCCAGCAGCACCACCAGGAACAGCGCGGTGGTGGCGAAGCCGATGACGATGGCGGTGAGCACCAGCGCCTGCGGCACCGGGTCGGCATATTGAGCGACGTCGACCGCGCGGGTCGGGTCCAGCACCGGCGCCTGGTTCATGTTCAGCCGGCCCATTGCGAAGATGAAAAGGTTGACCGCGTAGGACAGCAGGGCCAGCCCCATGATGACCTGGAAGGTGCGGGGCCGCAGCAGCAGCCACACGCCGGAGCCGGTCACGACGCCTATCGCCATTGCATAGACGAGTTCCATTGATCACTCCTCGCCGGCGCGCGCCGGCTTGCGATGATGGGCGCGTAGCGACTGGTGGGCCAGTGCCACCAGCATCAGCACGGTGGCGCCGACGACCAGCATGTACACGCCGATGTCGAACAGCAGCACGGTGGAAATGTGTAGCTCGCCCACCAGCGGCAGGCTGCCGTGCCATGCCAGGCTGGTGAGGAAGGGCAGTGAGGCCAGCCAGGCACCGCAGCCGGCGGCAGCCGCGGCCAGCAGGCCGAGCGCGATCCAGTGCGGCGGATGCAGCCGGCTACGGGATTCCACCCACACCGTGCCGCCGACGATGTACTGCAGGATCACCGTGGTCGCCAACACCAGCCCGCCGACGAAGCCGCCGCCGGGGGCGTTGTGGCCGCGCAGCAGGAAGTACAGCGATACCAGCAGCGCCAGCGGCATCAGCAGCCGTACCAGCACCGCCGGCACCGCCATCGGCCCCGGCGGCAGCACCGCGTCGGTGTCCGGGGGCGGCGCGCTGTGTTCCTGCTGCTGCTGGGTCAGCTCCATGCTCTCCGGCGCCGGGCGGAAGCGGCGCAGCAGCGCGTACACGGTGAGGGCGACGATGCCGAGCACGGTGATCTCGCCCAGGGTGTCGAAGCCACGGAAGTCCACCAGGATCACGTTCACCACGTTGAGCCCACCGCCCAGCGGCAGCGCCTGCTCCAGGAAGAAGGGCGAGATGCCCTCGCCGGCCGGCCGGGTGAGCACGATGTAGGCCAGGCTGCCGAGGCCGCCGCCGGCCAGCAGCGCGATGCTGCGGTCGCGCCAGCGGCGCAGCCGGGTGGAGGTGGGAATGTCCGGCGCACTGGCGTCATTGCGCCGCGGCAGCCAGCGCAGGCCGAGCAGCAGCAGCACCACGGTGACGACTTCCACCGTCAGCTGGGTCAGCGCCAGGTCGGGCGCGGAGAACCAGGCGAAGGTGAGGCAGGTGGCCAGGCCGGTGCCGCCAGACAGTACCAGCGCCGCCAGGCGGTGGCGCTTGGCCTTGTAGGCGGTGCCCAGCGCGCAGGCGCCGCCCACCAGCCACAGCAGGGCGAAGGCGGGGTCGGGCAGGCCGGGGGAGGCGAGGGTCCAGCCGGCGCGATCGGCGGTCAGCGGCAACAGCACGGCGGCCAGGGCGAATACCACGATCAGCAGCAACTGCACCTGCAGCCGGCGGGAGACCAGGATGCGCAGCAGGCGTTCGGAACCGGTGCTCAAGGCCGTCTGCACGAAGTCGAAAGCGCGTTTGCCGTCCAGCCGCTCCAATAGCGGCACGGTGTCGGCGCGCCGGCGCAGCAGCAACTGGTAGAGCACGATGCCGCCGGCCAGCGCGGCCAGGCTCATCATCAGCGGCAGGTTGAAGCCGTGCCAGATCGCCAGGCTGTATTCCGGCGTGCTGGCGCCGAGGATGGACTGCGTGGCGACGGCGAGGAAGGGGCCTATGGTGTGGGCGGGGAACATGCCCACCAGCAGGCAGGCGAACACCAGCAGCGCGCTGGGCGCCAGCATCCAGCCCGGCGGTTCGTGCGGCGCGCGCGGCAGGTCGCGCGCCGGGCGGCCGAAGAACACGCAGTGGATGAAGCGCAGCGAGTAGGCCACGCTGAACATGCCGGCCAGGGTGGCGGCCATCGGCAGGCCGAGGCGCTGGAAGTCCGGGCGGTCGATGAACACCGTCTCGGCGAAGAACATCTCCTTGGAGAGGAAGCCATTCAGCAGCGGCACGCCGGCCATGGAGGCGGCCGCCACCAGCGCCAGCGTGGCGGTGATCGGCATCGCCCGGTAGAGGCCGGAGAGGCGGGTCATGTCGCGGGTGCCGGTCTCGTGGTCGACGATGCCGGCGGCCATGAACAGCGAGGCCTTGAAGGTGGCGTGGTTGATGATGTGGAACACCGCCGCCACCAGCGCCAGCGGGCTGTTCATGCCCAGCAGCAGGGTGATGAGGCCGAGGTGGCTGATGGTGGAGTAGGCGAGCACGCCCTTCATGTCGCGCTGGAACAGCGCCAGGTAGGCGCCCACCACCAGCGACAGCAGGCCGGCGCTGCCGACGATCCAGAACCAGGCCTCGGTACCGGCCAGCACCGGCCACAGGCGGGCGAGCAGGAACACGCCGGCCTTCACCATGGTGGCCGAGTGCAGGTAGGCGGAAACCGGCGTGGGCGCCGCCATCGCATGCGGCAGCCAGAAGTGGAAGGGGAACTGGGCACTCTTGGTCAGCGCGCCCAGCACCACCAGCGCCAGCGCCGCCGGATACCAGGCGTGGGCGCGTATCGTGTCGCCGGCCTGCAGTACCACGTCCAGGTCGTAGCTGCCGGCGATGTGGCCGAGGATCAGCATGCCGGCCAGCAGTGCCAGGCCGCCGGTGGCGGTCACCGTGAGCGCCATGCGGGCGCCGCGGCGGGCATCCACCCGGTGGTTCCAGTAGGCGATCAGCATGAAGGAGGCGAGGCTGGTGAGCTCCCAGAACATCGCCAGCTGGATCAGGTTGCCCGACAGCACCACGCCCAGCATGGCGCCCATGAAGGCGAGGAAGAAGGAGAAGAAGCGCGGCACCGGGTCTTCCGGCGACATGTAGTAGCGCGCGTACAGCACCACCAGCGTGCCCATGGCGGCCACCAGCAGGGCGAACACCCAGGCGAAACCGTCCATGCGCAGCGAGAATTCCAGTCCCAGCGAGGGGGCCCAGGGCACCGAGGCGCGCAGCACGCCTTCGGCCTGGATGTCTCCGTACAGGCTGGCGACCAGGACGGTGGTCGCCAGCGCGGCCGTGCCTGCCAGCCAGGCTTCCACGTTGCGGGCGTTGGCAGGCATGAAGGCGGCACAGAGGCTGCCGAGGAAGGGCAGCAGGATGATGGCAAGAAGCGACATGATGGCCCGATGGTAACCTGCGTCGCTCTCACGGAGTCGCTTTGCCGCAAAGGGTTCCCCCGCGGGCGGTTTCAGCCCGCGGAGGTGTCATCGCCCCCTATCGGTTTGGGGTGCCCCAGGCGCCGCCTTCATTGTCACCCCAGCCGCCACCGCCAGTCGGTGCTTCGATGCGGATGTCCTTTACGTCTACATCGCCGCCGCTGTCGAAGCTGTTGGTGACCATGCCGGGGTAAGCCAGCAGCAGGCCGACGACGATGACCTGCAGGATGATGAAGGGGATTACGCCACGGTAGATCTGCATCGTCTTGATCCCATCTATCCGCTTGCCGGTCACCCGGTCGACGAAGCTGTTGGTGGGTGCCACGCTGCGCAGGTAGAACAGTGCGAAACCGAAGGGCGGGGTGAGGAAGGAGGTCTGCAGGTTCATCGCGATCAGGATGCCGAACCAGACCAGGTCTATGCCCATCTTGTCTGCCACCGGGGCCAGCAGCGGGATCAGGATGAAGGCGATCTCGAAGAAATCGAGGAAGCAGCCGAGGATGAACACCACCGCCATGACGAAGAGCAGGAAGCCCATCTCGCCGCCGGGTAGCTTGTCGAACAGGTGCTCCACCCAATGATTGCCCTCCACCGCGGTGAAGGTGAAGCTGAAGATGGTGGAGCCCACCAGGATAAACAGCACGAAGCATGACAGACGGGTGGTTGACTCCAGCGCCTGGCGCAGCGTCTTCCAGTCCAGCCGGCGGCGCAGTGCCGCCATCAGCAGGGCGCCGACCGCGCCCATGGCACCGCCCTCGGTGGGCGTCGCGATACCGAGGAAGATGGTACCCAGGACCAGAAAGATCAGCGTCAGCGGCGGCACCAGGACGAAGGTCAGCTGCTCTGTCATGCGGGAGAGCAGGCCCAGACCGAGCAGGCGGTTCACCCCGGCCAGGATCATCGCCAGGATGGTACCCAGCGTCAGCGCCACGACGATGGTTTCGTCCCGCGGCGGGGCCACCTCGTGGCCGCGCATCCAGCTGGCCATCTCTGGATAATAAATGCCGAAGGCTACCGAAACGGCGGTGACCAGCAGGGTGAACGCCAGCAGCGAGCGCATGCCCGAACTGCCGTCAGGCTCGCGAAAGGTGCGGGCTTCCGGCGGCAGCGCGGGCACCATGGCTGGACGGAACAGCGCCAGCGCGGCGATGTAGAGGGCGTACAGGCCGATCAGGATGAAGGCCGGCAGGAAGGCGCCGCGATACATGTCGCCCACGCTCCGGCCGAGCTGGTCGGCAACCACGATGAGCACCAGCGAGGGTGGCACCGCCTGGGCAAGCGAGCCCGCCGCTGCGATGGCGCCGCTGGCAAAGGCACTGCTGTAGCCGTAGCGCATCATGATCGGCAGCGAGATCAGCCCCATCGAGATCACTGCCGCCGCCACGACGCCGGTGGTGGCCGCCAGCAGCGTGCCGACGAACAGCACTGCGAAGGCGAGGCCGCCGCGCACCGGACCGAAGACCTGCCCCACTGTGTCGAGCAGATCCTCCGCCATGCCGCTGCGCTCCAGGATCAGCCCCATCAGCGTGAAGAAGGGAATGGCCAACAGGGTTTCGTTCTGCATGATGCCGAACACCCGCAGCGGCAGGGCCTGGAACAGCGAGGAGGGCAGCAGGCCGAGTTCGATGCCGACGAAGCCGAACACCAGCCCGCAGGCGGCCAGCGAGAAAGCGACGGGGAAGCCGGAGAGCAGGAAGAGCAGAGCGGTCCCGAACATGATCGGGGCCAGGTTGGCGCTGAAGAACTCGATCACGGCTGCGCTCCTTCACCGGCGGTGGGCACGGTCTTGGGGAGCGCATGGCCGCCGCCGTCATCCTGGTCGCCTCCAGCCAGCGGGTCCGGCCCGTGGCCGGTGAGGAAGGCGAAGCGCTTGATCAGCTCGGACAGCGCCTGCAGCGCCAGCAGGCCGAAGCCCAGCGGAACCAGCATGTAGGCCGGCCAGCGGATGAGCCCGCCTGCGTTGGATGACATCTCGCCGGAGGCATAGGCGCCGGCTACGATGGGCCAGGCAAAGGTGGCCATGAAATAGCACATCGGCATGACGAAAAGCACGATGCCGCCGATATCCACCCACATGCGTATTTTCTTGGACCAGAAGTGCGACAGCACGTCGATGCGGACGTGGGCGTTTTCGAGGAAAGTGTGGCCGGCGCCGAGCAGGAAGACGGCGGCGAAGAGATACCACTGGATTTCAAGGAAAGCGTTGGAGCCGACGTTGAAGGCTTTGCGCGCGATGGCGTTGAGCGCGCTGATGAGGGTTGCGAACAGGATCAGCCAGATGAGGGATTTCCCGATCAGCCGGCTGATCCGGTCGATCTGTCGGGCAAGGGCGAGCAGGGTGTGCATGGTGTCGGGGGAGCCTGTATGCGGCCCGTCTCCGACGGTTCGCCGGCGGGCCGGGGATGAGTCGGCGTTGCAGGGTTGCTGCATATGCCGATGGCTTGGCGCGGCCGGCATCGGGCCGCGCCTTGGAGTGCTTGCTTAGAGCTTCTGCGTCGCCATGTACTGGTCGTAGCTGCCTTCGGCGACCGGCTGCCATTGGTAGGACTCGGAGAGGAAGCGCTGATAGTCGGGATAAATCTTCTTCCATGCCGCGTTCTTGTTCATCAGTTCGGCATAGACCTCGTTGCGCGCCTTGAAGGCGGCGTCCATCACCTCGCGCGGGAAGCGGTGCAGCTTGGCGCCCTGGGCGATCAGCTGTTTCAGCGCACCGGAGTTGCGGGCGTCGTAGCGCGCCTGGACCATGACGTGGGCGTCGGAGGCGGCCTGGCGGACGATGGCCTGGTACTCCTTGGAAAGCGAGTTCCACTGCTTGTCGTTGATGTACAGGCCGAACTGGGTCGCACCTTCCCACCAGCCGGGGTAGTAGTAGTGCGGCGCCACCTTGTGCAGGCCCAGGCGCAGATCGTCGTAGGGGCCGATCCACTCGGCGGCGTCGATGGTGCCCTTCTCCAGCGCGGTGTAGATCTCGCCGGCGGGGATGTTCTGCGCCACCGCACCCAGCTTGGCCAGCACCCGGCCGCCGAAGCCGCCGATGCGCATCTTCAGGCCGTTCACGTCGCCGACGGCCTTGATCTCCTTGCGGTACCAGCCGCCCATCTGCACCCCGGTGTTGCCCATCGGGAAGTTGACAATGTTGTACTGGGCGAAGAACTCGCGCAGCAGCTTCATGCCGTTGCCGTCGTACATCCAGGCCGTCATCTGGCGGGAGTTCATGCCGAAGGGGATGGCGGTGTCGATGGCGAAGGTTTCGTCCTTGCCAAAGAAGTAGTAGCCGCAGGTGTGGCACAGGTCCACCGTGCCCTGCTGCACCGCGTCCACCACGCCGAAGGCGGGTACCAGTTCGCCGGCCGGGTGGGTGGAAATCACGAACTTGCCGTCGGTTGCCTCGGCGACGTTCTTGGCAAAGACTTCGGAGCCGCCGTAGATGGTGTCCAGCGTCTTTGGGAAACTGGAGGCGAGGCGCCAGCGGATCTGCTGCTGGGCATGGACGATGGCGGGTGCGGCGCCCGCCGCGAGTACACCGGCAAGGCCGGCGTGCTTGATGAATCTGCGTCGTTCCACAGGGGTCTCCTTCGGTGGTGTGGCTCGAAATATATGGTTTCGAATTCTTGAGCCGTGACCGATTATAGGAGCCTCGTTTGGGCTCGATACCCTGGAAAACCCTAATAAAAACAGTAAGGTTGATGTAAGTTTTGTGTAGGTTTTTCCCTGCGACGGCTTTCCGGGAGCAAAGCGGAGAGCTCAGCGTGTCGACTGCAGGAAGCGGTCGGTGCTCGCCTCCGCCACGCTGAACCAAGCGTTCTGCGACTTCCGGTACTTGTCCCATTCGATGAAGATCTTTGCCCACGCCGGATTGCGGCCGGCCTCCTCGTTGTAGAGCTCGAAGGCGGCCTTGTAGGCGGCCCTCATGATCTCGTCCGGGTAAACCTGTAGCTTCACCCCATTGCCCAGCAACCGTGCTAATGCCTGCGGATTCTTGTCGTCGTAGGAGGCCATCATGGTGACGTTGGCCTCGTGGGCGGCGGCGCGAAAGGCTTCCTGGTAGAGCCTGGGCAGCTTGGCCCATTCACCCTTGTTCACGAAAAAGGTGATGGCCGGACCGGGCTCCCACCAGCCGGGGTAGTAGTAGTGCGGCGCCACCTTGTAGAAACCTAACTTCTCGTCGTCATAGGGACCGACCCATTCGGCGGCGTCTATGGTGCCTTTCTCCAGGGAGGGATAGATGTCGCCGCCGGCGATCTGCTGTGGAATCGCGCCCAGGCGGGCGAACACCTCGCCGCCCAGCCCGGCGATGCGGATCTTCAAGCCGTTCACATCGCCCACGGTCTTGATCGGCCGACGATACCAGCCACCCATCTGCACCCCGGTGTTGCCGCCAAGGAAGGACAGCACGTTGTAGTTGCTGAAGAACTCGTCCAGCAGTTGCTGGCCACCGCCGAACATCATCCACGCGTTCATCTGCCGGGCATTGAGGCCGAAGGGCACGCTGGTGCCGAAGCCGAAGGTCTTGTCCTTGCCCACGTAGTAATAGGAGCAGGTGTGGCACAACTCCACCGTGCCCTGCTGCACCGCGTCCAGCGCCTGTAGCCCGGGCACGATCTCCCCGGCGGGAAAGACACGGATGTCGAACTTGCCGTCCGTCATCGCCCGCAGGCGGTTGGCCAGCACGTCGGCGCCGCCATAGATGGTGTCCAGGCTTTTGGGAAAGCTGGAGGTGAGGCGCCACTTGATCTCCGGCAGGCCGGCTTGCACGGCGGGTGCCGCTGGCGCGGCTGCTTCCTCTTTCTTGGCGCAGGCTGCGAGGCCGACCGCAGCGCCCGCGGCCAATCCGGCACCGGCTTTCGTCAGGAATGAACGGCGTTCCACGATCTCCTCCAGCTGGATTTGGTTATGGGATGCGCGGCCGATTATAGGCGCCGCAATCCCGCGCGCCTGCTGGGAAAACCCTATCCGGGAGAGCCCTTAGGAGAGAACGGAAAAGGAAGCGGCGAGGCGCTCCCGGGCGCCTTGGAGCGGAGGGAAGGGGAGGGCTCGGGCTGGGCGAAAGGCCAGCGCAAGCGCGCGGGTGGGGCGGGCAGCGAAGGGCTGCGGAGCAGGTTCGCTGCCGGTCCTGGCAGCCCTTCCCCCGTCAGGCGTTGGGAGAAGGGAGAAAGCGGGAGAGGGAGGAGCGATTCAGCGGCCGGCGATCTTCATGCGGTCGATCAGCACCGAGCCGCAGTGCTTGGCGCCGCGGGGCAGGGCGTCGTTGCCGATGGCGACGATGCCGCGGAACATGTCGCGCAGATTGCCGGCGATGGTGATCTCTTCCACTGCGTGCTTGATCTTGCCCTTCTCCACCCAGAAGCCGGCGGCGCCGCGGGAGTAGTCGCCGTTCACGTAATTCACGCCGTGGCCCAGCAACTCGGTGACCAGCAGGCCCTTGTCCATCTTGCGCAGCAGGCCGGCGAGGTCGTCGCTGCCGGCGGACACCCGCAGGTTGTGCGAGCCACCGGCGTTGCCGGTGGTCTGCATGCCCAGCTTGCGGGCGGAGTAGCTGGAGAGGAAGTAGCCCTGCAGCACGCCGTCCACCACCACGTCGCGGTCGCGGGTGGCCACGCCTTCGCCGTCGAAGGCGCTGGAGCCGAAGGCCTTCTTCAGGTGCGGGCGCTCGGCGATGCTCACCACCGGCGAGAAGACCTGCTGGCCCAGGCTGTCGAGCAGGAAGGTGGATTTGCGATACAGCGCGCCGCCGCTCACCGCCTGCACGAAGTTGCCGAGCAGACCGACCGCCAGCTGCGCCTCGAAGATCACCGGCACTTCGCAGGTGCGTATCTTCTTCGCGCCCAGCCGCGCCAGCGCGCGCTCGCCGGCCAGGCGGCCGACGTCTTCGGCGCTCTGCAGGTCGGCGGCCTCGCGGCGGGAGTCGTACCAATATTCCCGCTGCATGGCGTCGCCCTCGCCGGCGATCACCGAGCAGGACAGGCCGTGGCGGGTGGTGGCATAGCCGCCGACGAAGCCGTGGCTGTTGGCGGAGATGAAGTGCGACTGCTGCACCGAGACGTTGGCGCCTTCGGAGTTGCTGATCTTCGGGCTGACGGCGAAGGCGGCCTCCTCGCTGCGGCGGGCGAGGGCGATGGCCTCGTCCACGCTGATGTCCCAGGGGTGGAAGAGGTCGAGGTCGGGGAACTCGGTCGCCATCAGTTCGGCGTCGGCGAGGCCGGCGCAGGGGTCGGGCGCGGTGAAGCGGGCGATGGAGAGGGCGGCATCCACCGTGGATTTCCATGCCGCCTTGGAGAAGTCGGAGGTGCTGGCGTAGCCGCGCTGCTGGCCGACGTACACCGTGACGCCTATGCCCTTGTCGCGGTTGTACTCGATGGTGTCCACCTCGCCCTTGCGCACCGCCACCGACTGGCCGAAGCCTTCCGACACGTCGGCCTCGCTGGCGGTGGCGCCGCGCTTCTTCGCGTACTTGACGATGTCGGCGGCAATTTCGCGCAACTGCGCCTGGGAGAAGGAAAAGCCTTTGTCGGACATGGGCGGGAGACCGGTTGGCAAAGGCTATAATCTTACCCCGATCACGCCTGCCGCCGCTTCGCCGGCGCCTTTCCACGATGCATCCCCACTCCGACGCCGACCGCAACCCGCAACTCGACGAAGACGACGCTTACCCGGAACCGCCGAGCAAGAGCAGCCGCAAGCGCGAGATGCATGCCCTGCAGGACATCGGCCGCCAACTGGTCGAGCTGTCGCCGGAGCGGCTGCGCAAGGTACCGATGCCGGAAGAACTCTACGACGCGGTGCGCGATGCCCAGCGCTTCACCAAGCACGAGGCGCGCCGCCGCCAGCTGCAGTACATCGGCAAGCTGATGCGCGCCATCGACCCGGCGCCCATCCAGGCCCAGCTGGACGCCTTCAACGGCGTCTCCGCCGCCGAGGTCGCCAAGCAGCACCGGCTGGAGCGGCTGCGCAGCGACTTCATCGAAGACGAAAAGGTGATCGCCGCCATCGCCGAAGCCTTCCCCGGCGCCGACCTGCAATACCTGCGCACCCTGCGCCGCAATGCGCTGAAGGAGCGCGAGCAGAACAAGCCGCCCAAGGCTTTCCGCGAGATCTTCCGCGTGCTGCGCGACCTGGAGGAGGGCGCCGCCGGCGAGGCGGACGAAACCGCGGACGACGACCACGACCCGGAGCAGGCATGAGCGGCGAACACATCACCATAGGCGTGGTTTCCATCAGCGACCGCGCCTCCGAAGGCACCTACGAGGACCAGGGCATTCCGGCGCTGAAGGATTGGCTGGGCAAGGCGCTGAGCTCGCCCTGGAGCGTGGAATCGCGGCTGATTCCGGACGAGCGCCCCTTGATCGAGAGCACGCTGGTCGAGCTGGCCGACCGCGCCGGCTGCGCGCTCATCCTCACCACCGGTGGTACTGGCCCGTCGCCGCGCGACGTCACCCCGGAAGCCACGCTGGCGGTGGGCGACAAGGAGATGCCCGGCTTCGGCGAGGAGATGCGCCGCATCAGCCTCAACTTCGTGCCCACCGCCATCCTGTCGCGCCAGGTGGCGGTGATCCGCGGCAACAGCCTCATCGTGAACCTGCCCGGCCAGCCCAAGTCCATCCGCGAGACGCTGGAAGGTGTGCGGGATGCGGATGGCAGCGTGCGCCACGTCGGCATCTTCGCCGCCATTCCCTACTGCATCGACCTCATCGGCGGTCCCTACATCGAGACCGACGAGACGGTGATCAAGGCCTTCCGGCCGAAGAGCGCGATCAGGGCGAAGTGAGCGGCGGGCGAAGCATTGCTTTCGGATATCCCGTCCGGAAGAGCGATGGAACGTGCTCCACGGCCTCAGCCCGCCGCCCGCCTCACTTCGGCACGATCCGCACCACCCGCCCGTTGCCCCGCGCCTGCGGCACCGCCGCGGCCAGCTGCCGGCGGCGCTCCAGCTCCCGCCACCAGGCGCGCATGCCCAGCAGCGCGGCAAGGACGAGGGCGTAGATCGCCGGTTCCAGCACGTCCGCCTTCACCAGCCACCAGAAATGCACCACGCCCAGGATGGCGATGGCGTAAGTGGAGCGGTGCAGCGCCTGCCAGCGCCGGCCGCCGAGGCGGCGCACCGCCAGGCGGTTGGAGGTGAGCGCCAGCGGCAGCATCAGCACCAGCGCGGCGAAGCCGACGGTGATGAAGGGGCGCTTCAGGATGTCGGCGGCGATGGCCGCCCAGTCGAAGAACTGGTCCAGCCACAGATAGGTGGCGAAGTGGGCCAGCCCCCAGGCGAAGGCGAACAGCCCCAGCATGCGGCGCAGCCGCAGCAGCCAGTGCAGGCCGGTGAGGCGGCGCAGCGGCGTTACCGCCAGGGTGATCAGCAGCAGGCGCAGCGTCCAGGTGCCGCTGGCGTGGGTGATGGTTTCCACCGGGTTGGCACCCAGCGTGTCAGCCTGCCAGCCCAGCAGCAGCTGCAGGGCCGGCAGCAGACAGAGCAGGAAGACGAGCAGCTTGATTGCCGTAATGGCGGCAGCCGGCGGTGTGCGCAGGCTGGGTTTCAGGGGCTTCTCCCTTTCGATCGATGCCATTGCTTCCTCGGTGGCGGGTACGGGCGCCCGCGCTCAGTAATTCGCCTTCAGATCCATGCCCTGGTACAGGCCGGCGACCTGTTCGCCATAGCCGTTGAACATCAGCGTCGGCCGCTTGCGCAGCTCGCCGATGCGGCGCTCGGTGGCCTGGCTCCAGCGCGGGTGGGCCACCTCCGGATTCACATTGGAGTAGAAGCCGTATTCATCCGCCGCCGCGCGGTTCCATGAGGTGCGCGGCTGTTTTTCCACCAGGCGGATGGCGACGATGGACTTGGCGCTCTTGAAGCCGTACTTCCACGGCACCACCAGCCGCACCGGCGCGCCATTCTGGTTGGGCAGCACGTCGCCGTACAGGCCCAGGGCCAGCAGCGTCAGCGGGTGCTGCGCCTCGTCCAGGCGCAGGCCTTCCACATAGGGCCAGCTGAGCACCGGCCGGCGCAGCATGATGGCCGGATCGTAGTGGGTGACGAACTCCACGTACTTGGCGCTGCCCAGCGGCTCTACCTGCTTCAGCAGCGCCGCCAGCGGCAGCCCCACCCAGGGGATCACCATCGACCAGCCTTCCACGCAACGCAGGCGGTAGATGCGCTCCTCCAGCGGCGCCAGCTGCAGCAGCTCCTCGATGCCGAAGGTGCGCGGCTTGCCGGCCAGGCCCTCGACGCGCACGGTCCAGGGCTGCACCGACATCTTGCCGGCGTTCTCCGCCGGGTCGCTCTTGTCGGTGCCGAACTCATAGAAGTTGTTGTAGGTGGTGACCGCCTTCAGCGGCGTCTTTTCCTCGCTGGTGCTGAAGGGCGAGGGCGCATAGGCTGGCAGCCGGCTGGCGGCCTGGCCGCTGCGCGGCAGCGCGGCCCACAGGGCGGCACCGGCCAGCGCGCCGCCGGCGCCGACGAGGAAATGGCGGCGCTGCTCGAACAGGGAACGGGGGGTGATCTCGGAGGGCGAGATGTCGGCAGGGCGTTTGATCAGCATGTCGGGGCCGTTGGGATGTGGTGCGGTCTTGGTGGCCGCTGTGTTTGAGACGATATCAGCGACGGCGGGTTCAGCGCCGGCACGGCGGCGGGTGCCCGAGGCCAGTGGCGCCGGGTGGCAAGGCGGGGATGCGGTGAGGGCATGTTCAGGGCGCCAGTTGCCGATACACCGCATCTGCCACCGGCAGCAGGGCGGCGCGGGGCTGGCGGGCGGAGAGGGCGTAGGCGAAGCCGTTCTCCGCCCAATAGAACACGCTGATGCCTTCTTCCTCGGCGAACCGGAAGCTGGCAGCTGCGCCGTTGCCGGAGCCGGCCGCGCTGACGTACAGCGTCAGCCGTTGGCCGGTGGCGTTGTCGTACATGAACTGGGCGCCGGGGCCGGCTTCGGCGGCGAGCAGGCGGCCGCCCATCAGGTGGTAGCCCAGGGGGCCGAGGTCTGGCACCCGCAGGGGCGTGCCCAGGCGCTTGGACAGCCAGGCGACCAGATGCTGTTCGTTGTCCGCGCCCACCTCCACCGGGTGGCGTTGTTCCGGGGTATAGACCGCATGGGCGACGGCGGCGCGGCGCGGCAGTTCGATCAGCGCATCCGCCGGCTGGGCGTGGCTGTCCGCATGGCGGGCGCCGCCGGGGGCATTCCAGCCGGGAGCGTTCCACGTTGCGCCCAGCACCGCGCCCAGGGCCAGCCAGCCGAGCGCGGCGGCCGCCCGCAGCGGGCGCCAGCGTCCAGGGGTGGCGGCGGCGCGCAGCCTTGCCGGCACGGCTTCCGCCAGCACCGGGTCGAAGGCGGCATGCAGCCGTGCGTTCTGCTGGCGCCAGGCAGCGAGCGCGGCCGCTTCCTGCGGATGTTCGGCGAGCCAGGCTTCCACCTCGGCGCGGCGCGCAGCTTCCAGGCGGCCGTCGGCCCAGGCGTGGAGGTCGTCTTCGCTGATCGGGGCGGGCTTCATTTCACGATCTTCAGGTGGGCGGGCAGGGTTTCGCCTTCCGCCAGCAGGCCGCGCAGGCGGCCACGGGCGCGGGAAAGGCGCGACATCACGGTGCCGGGCGGGATGCCGACGATGCGGGCGGTTTCCTCGTAGCTCAGGTCTTCCAGGCCGACCAGCAGCAGGATTTCGCGCTGGTCGGCTGGTAGCGCCTGGAGGGCGCGGCCGAGGTCGCGCAGTTCCAGGCCGTCGCTCTGCGCTGGGGCGACCGGCGTCTCCGGCAACTCGGCCGCGTCGCGGTATTGCAGCCGGTTCTCGGCGGCCAGCTGGTTGATGAAGACGTGGTGCATGGTGGTGAGCAGCCAGTTGCGCAGATTGCCGGGGCGCCACAGCCGCCACTTGTTCAGCGCCCGCTCCAGCGTGTCCTGCACCAGGTCGTCGGCGCGGGTGGCGTCGCCGGTCAGTGCGCGGGCGTAGCGGCGCAGCCGCGGAATCTCGGCGAGCAGGGCGTCGGTGGAGGGCATGGGCGGCTGGGGTGGCTCAGTCCGCGCTCAGGGCCGCGCCAGACGCCATACGCCCATCGCGCCGTCGCCGGTACGGTCGCCGGGTTTCTGGTCCTTCACCCAGCGGTAGAGCGGCTTGCCCTTGTAGGCCCACTGGCGGCTGCCGTCGTCGCGCGTCACCGGCTTCCAGTCATCCCGCGCCATGGCGGAGGCGGGCGCCATCAGCGGCGGCCAGTTCATCGCGCACTGGCCGTTGCAGGCGCTCTTGCTGGCGTCGGCGGGGTCGCGGTCGAAGGTGTAGAGGCTCATGCCGTCGGCGGTGACCAGGACGCCGTCGCGGGCGCTGGCGGGGGCGGCATGCATGGCGTCGTGCATGCCGCTGCCGTGATGCTGCTCGTGCATGCTGCTGCAGCCGGCGAGCAGGGCGAGGCTGGTGGTGAGAAGCAGGGAACGGGTCGGGCTCATGGCGTTACTCCTCTTGGTCAGGGGTAATGCGTAAACAGCCGGCGAGCCGCGATTATTCCCGCTCCTGCCGTTTTTTTCCGTCTCCCGCTACCTCAGTTGCCCGGCCGGGGGCATTCTGTCGGGGCGTCAACGCGGGGGATCCAGCCTTTTCCCAGGCAGAAGCGGAACAGCGGCCCGGTCATGGTGGTGGACAGCACCGCCAGGGTGATCAATGCGGCGTAAGCGTGTTCCGAGATCAGGCCCTGGTCGCGCAGGATGGTGGCGGCGACGATCTCCATCAGCCCCTTGCACTGCAGCAGGGCACCGACCGCCAGCGCTTCGCGGCGGTCGAGGTCGGGCGAAGGGGGATAGAGGATGACCGCGCCCAGCTTGGTGAGCACCGACAGGGCCAGCAGGCCCAGCGAGGCGACCAGCGAGCTCCAGGTGAGGGCGTCGCCGTCGATGCGCAGGCCGCTGTGGCCGAAGAACAGCGGCGCGAGGCCGAACAGGGCGACACGGCCCAGTTGCTCCGGCGGCAGCAGGCGTACCCACTTGGGCGCCATCATGGCGCCGCCGAAGTAGGCGCCGAGCAGGGCGTGCAGGCCCAGTTGGGAGCTGGCCCAGGCGCCGCCGGCGAGGTAGAGCACCGCCATCGCCCAGATCATCCAGCGCGGCGGCAGGCCGTCGCGCTTCTGCGCGCGCATGCCGCCCACGGCCAGCGCCACCAGGATGCCCACGGCGAGCAGTTCGGTGCCGTCCCAGTTGCTCAAGGCGGCGCTGCCATTGGCGGCGAACAGCAGCAGGGCGAGGCCTATCCACAGCACGGCGTCGTCTATCACTGCCACGCCGAGGGCGACCTGGCCGTAGGGGCGCTGCAGGGGATTGAGCTCGCGCACGATGCCGATCAGCACCGGCAGGGCGCTTACCGCGACGCAGAGGCCGATGGCGAGCGCGCCCAGCCAGCCTTCGCCGCGGGGCGGCGTCCAGCCGGGAAGCTGGTTGAAGTGGTAGTAGGCGGCCAGGGCGCCGACGACGAAGGGCAGGGCCAGCGCCGCCGCGGCGCTGGTAGCCAGCCGTGAGATCGGCAGCGACGGGCTGCGGGCAGTCTGCTCCTCGTCCGACTGGCGCATCTCCAGGCCGGCGCTGAAGGCGAGCAGCAGCACGCCTATCCAGCCGAACTGGTCGCCCAGGGCGGAGGGGACGCCGAGCGAGGTGGGTTTCAGGCCGGCGGCAGCAAGGCCGAGGCCGATGAGGATGGGCAGGACCGCGAGGGGAACCGAGCGGCCGAGAAGGCGCCAGACGGCCCAGGGAACAAGAACGAAGATCAGCGCATCGGCGATGAAATCGAACAGGGGGGGCATGTTTCATCTCCCCGGGATTCGTTGATCGGACGGGCACCTTAGCACCGTTTTTTTTCGCACTGCAACATTGCGCCGGTCTCGGCGGCCATGAAAATTCGCTAGAATCGAGGGCTTCCGCCCGTACCTGCCAAGAGCTTCGCCATGACTGCCTCAATCCGGATTCATATCGACGACGTCCGTATCAAGGAGATCAAGGAACTCGTTCCGCCCGCCCATGTGCTGCGCGAGTTTCCGGCCACTCCCAAGTCGGCGGAGACGGCGTTCGCGGCGCGCAGCGCGATCCACCGCATCCTCTACGGCGCCGACGACCGCCTGCTGGTGGTGATCGGCCCCTGCTCCATCCATGACGCGGATGCCGCGCTGGAATATGCCCGCAAGCTGAAGCTGGAGGCCGACCGCCTGCAGGACGACCTGCTCATCGTGATGCGCGTCTATTTCGAGAAGCCGCGCACCACCGTCGGCTGGAAAGGCCTGATCAACGACCCCTACCTCGATGGCAGCTTCGCCATCAATGAGGGCGTGCGCCTGGCGCGCAAGCTGCTGTGGGAAGTGAACGAGCTGGGCCTGCCGGCCGGCACCGAATTCCTCGACATGATCACGCCGCAGTACATCGCCGATCTCATCAGCTGGGGCGCCATCGGCGCGCGCACCACCGAGAGCCAGGTGCACCGCGAGCTGGCCTCCGGCCTGTCGTGTCCGGTCGGGTTCAAGAACGGCACCGACGGCAATGTGCGCATCGCGGTGGATGCGATCAAGGCGGCGCAGTCGCCGCACCATTTCCTCAGCGTGACCAAGGCCGGCCACTCCGCCATCGTGTCTACCCGCGGCAACGAGGACTGTCACGCCATCCTGCGCGGCGGTAAGGCGCCCAACTACGACGCCGCCAGCGTGGATGCCGCCTGCAAGGAGCTGGCCGCCTCCGGCGTGCCGGGCAAGGTCATGATCGACTTCTCCCACGCCAACAGCCAGAAGCAGCATCAGCTGCAGGTGGCGGTGGCGCGCGACGTCGGCGGCCAGATCGCGGCCGGCGAAGACCGCATCATCGGCGTCATGGTCGAATCCCACCTCAAGGAAGGCCGCCAGGACCTCAAGCCGGGCGTGGCGCTGGAGTACGGCAAGAGCATCACCGACGCCTGCATCGGCTGGGAAGACAGCCTGACGGTGCTGGACGTGCTGGCCGAAGCGGTGCGTAACCGCCGCGTGCGTCGGGCGGCGCCTGAGGTGGAGTAAGCCCCTTGCGGCCAGTCCGCGCAGCAACGCAAAAGCCCGCCCCGCAGCGGGCTTTCTTGTTTTGGCGGCCGGGCCGGAGCGAGCGGTGAGCCAGCGCAAGATCATCCATTGCGATTGCGACTGTTTCTACGCCTCGGTGGAGATGCGCGACGATCCCACGTTGCGCGGCCGGCCGCTGGCGGTGGGCGGCCGGGCGGAGCATCGCGGCGTGGTCGCCACCTGCAACTACGAGGCGCGCGCCTTCGGCGTGCATTCGGCCATGTCCACCGCCCGCGCGCTGCAGCTCTGCCCCCAGCTGCTGCTGATTCCGCCAGACTTCGAGCGCTACCGCGCCGCCTCCCGCCTCATCCTCGCCATCTACCGCGACTACACGCCGCTGGTGGAGCCGCTGTCGCTGGACGAGGCCTACCTGGACGTGACCGGCGTGGATCGCTGCCAGGGTTCGGCGACGCGGATGGCGGAGGAGATACGCGGCCGCATCCGCGACGAGGTCGGCATCACTGCCTCCGCCGGCATCGCGCCGAACAAGTTCATCGCCAAGGTGGCGAGCGACTGGAACAAGCCGGACGGCCAGTTCGTCGTCCGCCCGCAAGAGGTGGACGCCTTCGTCGCCGCGCTGCCGGTGAAGAAGATCTTCGGCGTCGGCAAGGTCACCGCCGCCAAGCTGGCCCGCCTCGGCGTGCACACCTGCGGCGATCTGCGCGCCTGGAGCCTGGCCGACCTCACCCAGCATTTCGGCAGCTTCGGCGCCAGCCTGTACCGCTTGTGCCGCGGCATCGACGAGCGCGAGGTGAAGCCGGACCGCATCCGCAAGTCCATCTCGGTGGAAACCACCTATGTCACCGACCTGCCGGACCTCGCCGCCTGTCGCGCCGCGCTGCCGGCGCTGATGGAGGAGTTTGCCCGCCGCTTCGAGCGCACCCAGTCGCGCCGGCCGGTGACCAAGGCGGTGGTGAAGATCAAGTTCGCCGATTTCTCCCAGACCACCGCCGAGTGCGCGGCCAGCGGGCCGGATGTCGCTACCTGGTTGCGCCTGCTGGAGGAAGGGCACGCCCGCCGCGGGCTGCCGGTGCGCCTGCTGGGCGTGGGCCTGCGCTTCGCCGAGAGCGAGGACGATGCCGACGAGGGCGAAGGTAAAAAAGCCCGGCAGATCAGCCTGTTCGGCGACCTGCCGGGCTAAAGGACCACCACGGGTCCAACTAGAGGAGATGCATTACAGAATCAGAAGCGATGCACGATGCCGGCGCCGAACTGGTTCTGGTCGACCGGGCCGGTCGCAGTCGGCGAGTTGGAGCTGGCGTTCTCGGTGCCGGTGAAGAGCAGCGGCGTGTCGTTGTAGCGGCTGCCGAACACGTACAGGTTGGTGCGCTTGGACAGCTTGTGGGTGTAACCCAGCGCGAAGCCGCGGACGGCATCGTCCTGTGCCGCGCCGTACAGGTTCTCGTTGCGGCCTTTGTTGTACTGGTAGGTGCCGAACAGGCTGCCGTTCTGGCCGATCGGGGCGCTCAGGCCCACCAGCCAGGATTTCTCCTTCTCCGCCGTGCTGACGTAGTTGCGCTTGCGCAGTTGGCCATAGGCGGCATGCACCTTGACCGCGCCGAAGTCGTAGGTGCCACCCAGCGCCATGCTCTTGGCGTTGTCGCGGCCGGTGGAGCTGAGGTTGTTGGCGTAGTTCTTCTGCTCGTACACCAAGACTGCCAGCAGCGGACCATTCTTGTAGCGCAGGCCGGCGTTGAGGGCGCGTTGGTCGCTGGTGTTCTCCACGCTCTCGTCGTCAGTGATGTTGCCGCTGTAACCGAGCGCGAAATCCAGGCCACCGAAGTTCGGTGAGTAGTAGAACAGCGCGTTGCTCAGGCGATTGCTGATCTGGCTGTAGCCGAACAGGGTGTTCATCGATGCCTGGCCGTAGGTAGTGCCGAAGGGCGACACCGCCGCCAGCCAGCCATAGCCGATGCCATCCTGGCGGCCGACGCGGATCTCGCCCAGGCTGCTGACCACATTCACCCAGGAGGCGCGGTTGCTGAAGGTGAAGGCGGAGCCGGAGTCCGGGCTCATGCCCATCTCATAGACGAAGCCGACCTTGGTGCTGTTGCCGATGTCTTCGATGCCGCGGAAGCCCAGGCGGGAGCCGGCGCTGGTGCCGCTGTCGATAGCTTGGCGGCTGTCCTGGCCGCTGGCCTTGACGTAGGTGGCGCCGTAGTCGACCAGGCCGTAGATGGTGACGTTGGACTGGGCATGGACGCTGCCCGCAAGGCCGGCGGCGAGGAGCGCGGCCACTAGGGTTTTTCTCACAGGTTGATCCTTATGCGCGAGTGGGAGAACGCGGCCGCGGGCGAAGGATTTCGCAGCCGCAGGCGCTGCATGCCTGCGTAACGCGCGGCATGTCCCACTGGCAAGAGCATTATGTATGCCAATGTATATATATACCCGGTTGGCGGGTATTGATGCTGGATCAATGCCGTGAAAATGCTGAGTTATGGCTTATTTGCTTGCTTACAGGCCGATGGACTTTGAAGGGTTTGCGACGAATTATTTGTTTCTTATGCTACATATAATGGCGCTCAATGCCCGCTGCGGAAACCCGCCAGTGAAGAGAGGAAGCCATCCACCGCCGCCGTGTAGGCGCCGGGCAGGCCGAGCTGGCCGTTGATGTCGCCATGGCTCAGCGGCTGGGGCAGGATCTCGGTGCGCACGCCCAGCGTTCCGGCGGCGGCCGCATAGCGCTTGGCCTGGGCGCAAGGATCGTCCGCCCGGCGGGTGGAGCAGACCAGCAGCATGGGCAGGGCCTGGGCGCTCAGGTGATGCTGCGGCGAGGCGGCGCGCCAGGTGGCCGGGTCGGCCCCGAAGGCGCGGTCGTAGAGCCTGGCATGGCGGCCTTCCATGAGCTGGACGAGGTCCAGCGCCGCACTGTCCAGGGACACGCTGCCAGCCCAGGGCCGGGCGCCCAGCGCGATGGCCCGCGCCGGATCGGCGGACAGCAGGGCGATGAGGTGGGCGCCGGCGGAGTGGCCCATCAGCACCAGCCGCTGCGGGTCTGCATGCCACTCACCGGCGTGCGCCTGGACGTAGGCCAGGGCGCGGGCGACGTCCTCCGCCTGCGCCTGCGGCTCAGCCTGTGGCAGCAGCCGGTAGTTGGTCGAGACGAAGACCACGCCTTGCCCCAGCCAGTGGGCGGCCTTGTTGGCGACGACCCGTTCCGCCGCCTTGTCACCCAGGCGCCAGCCGCCGCCGTGCACCATCAGCACGATGGGCGCCGGCGGGGCGCTGGTGGCCGCCGGGGGCAGGTACACGTCCAGCTTCTGCCGGCCGGCGGTGCCGTAGGCGAGGTCGCGCAGTACCTGGCTGCCAGCCGGCAGACCGGATGCGCTGGCCGGGCGCTCGTCCACCTCGCCGGCCAGGGCATCGTCCGTCGCGGCGCCGGCCCGTTCCGCCCGCCTTGCCTCCAGCGCCTCGCGCAGGCGGCCGGCTTCGGCCGGTGGCGTGCTGCCGAGGAGGGCGAGGGCGGCGAGCAGGGCGGCGGCCAGCGGGTGCGTGAAGCGCGGCGAGGCAAGGTCTTGCGGGCGGGGGGATGGCATGGGAACTCCGGGAAGGGTGAGCAGGGCGAGGCGCGCCGCGGGAGAATAGCGAGCCGCTGGCGGGGGCGACAACCGGCTGCGGCGCCGGATGTATTACGGCCGGTTACGGCGCCTGGCATGCCGGCCATGATCTGCCGCCGGAGGCGCGGATGCGCCGGGTTTGCCGCCAGCCGGGAGGTAGTGGCCGCGGGCTGCCCGAGCGGGGGCGGATAGGGTCCGGCGTGCTGCCGGCCAGAGGGAGCAACAAGGGAACAACAAGGACAACACACCATGTCAGAGCCGATTTCCACCGACCCCGCCGCCGCCATCGTGGGCGAGCGGCCACCGGTGGGCAGTACAGCCGAGGCGACTGCGCCGGTGCCCGAGGCGCCGCCGGAAACGCCGGTCAGCCTGGGCGCTCTGTACCGTGCCTTGTGGCATCACGCCGCCGGCGCGCGCCACCTCATCCTGTGGGCCTTCCTGCTGCTGCTGGCGTCGCAGCTGTTCAAACTGGGCGTGCCCTGGCTGGCGGGCAAGGCGATAGATGCCATCCAGCATGGCGGCCTGGACGGGCTGGCCGGCGCCGGGCGGTGGCTGGCGCTGGTGTTCGCCGCCATTGCCGCCAGCTGGCTGTTGCACGGACCGGGGCGCATCCTGGAGCGCAACGTCGCCCTCAAGGTGAGGGAGCGCCTTTCCGGCCTGCTGGTGGGGCAACTGGTGAGCGCGCCGCTGGCCTGGCACGAGCGCCACCACTCCGGCGAAACCACCCACCGGGTGCAGCAGAGCAGCCATGCGCTGTACGACTTCGCCCAGAGCCAGTTCATCTACCTGCAGAACACGGTGCGGCTGGTCGGGCCCATCGTCGCCTTGTGCCTGATCTCGCCGCTGGTGGGCGTGGTGGCGGTGGTCGGCTATGGGCTGATCGGCCTGCTCATCACCCGTTTCGACCGCAGCATGATGCGGCTGGCGGTGGACGAAAACCGCGCCGAGCGCCGCTACACCGCCGCGCTGGTGGACGTGCTCGGCAATGTGTTCTCGGTGCTGGCGCTGCGGCGCGGCGGTGGCGCGGCGCGCTTGATCGCTTCGCGGCTGGCGGACGTATTCGGCCCGCTCAAGCGCAGCATCGTGCTGAACGAAGCCAAGTGGTGCTCGGTGGACCTGCTCGCCAGCCTGCTGTGGTGCGTGCTGGTAGCGGTGTATGCGATGGAGGCGAGCGGCGCCGGCAGCGGCATCGCGCTGGGCAAGGTGTTCATGGTGTACGAGTACGCCCAGCAGGCGGGCGGCGTGATCACCGCCATCGCCGCCCACTTCCAGTCACTGGCGCGGCAGCGCGCCGACTTTGCCGCGGCCGCGCCGCTGCTGGCGGCGCCCTCGGTGCAGGACGCCCGCGCGCCGGCGGCCCACGGCTGGCGCGAGCTCAAGCTGGAAGGCCTGCGCTTCTCCTATGCGGCCTCGCACGGTGGCGGGGTGGAGATAGACGCGCTCACCCTGCAGCGTGGCCGCCGCTATGCGCTGGTCGGCCCCAGCGGCGCGGGCAAGACCACGCTGCTGCGCCTGCTCGCCGGCCTTGATCGTGCCGGCAGCGGCCTGCTGCTGCTGGACGACGAGGCAGTGGAGCAGGCCGGCGACAGCCTGCGCAGCTTCGCCACCCTGATCCCGCAGCAGGCGGAGATGTTCGACGGCACGCTGGAGGAGAACCTGGCGATGGGTGAAAGCGCCGCGCCGGAAACCATCGCCGCCGCGCTGCATGCCGCCAGCGCCGACACCCTGGTCGCCGGCCTGGGCATGGGATTGGCCACCCGGGTGGCCGAAGGCGGCGCCAACTGGTCCGGCGGCCAGCGCCAGCGGCTGGCCCTGGCGCGCGGCGTGCTGGCGGCGGAAGGCAGCGCGCTGCTGCTGCTGGACGAGCCGACCAGCAGCCTGGACCCGGAATCCGAAGCGCGGGTGTACCAGCGTCTGTTCCGCCATTTCGGCGAAGCGGCGGTGGTGTCCTCGGTGCACAGGCTGCATCTGCTGGACCGCTTCGACGAGGTGATCCTGATGCGCGCCGGCCGCATCGAGGCGGTCGGCAGCGCCTGGGCGCTGGCGCAGTCCTCGCCGCTGTTCAGGGAGCTGCTGGCGGCGCAAGGGGGCGAGGTGGGAGCTGGGGCTTCCTGACGGACGCTGCTCAAAGGCCAGCAGGATGTGCGTTGAGAACCTGTGTGGTTTGGGGGGCGAATGGCTGGTTTTCTCCCCTTGCGGGGCGTAGGCGGAAAAAGCGGAGCACTGGCTTCCCCCGCCGGCGCGCCCGGTGGCCGGCAGGCCCTAGGGCCGGGACGCGGAGCGGGGCCGGGGGAGAGGTCCGCGGACCTCACACGTAGCCGTCCCTTGCGGGGCGTCCCCCTCTCCCCGGCCCTCCCCCGCGAGGGGGAGGGAGTGCGGCCTCGGGGCCGAGTTGCCTGGTGCCCTGCGGTGGGCGCCACCAATGGCTAGGCCTGGTGCCACACCTGCATCCGACTCCTACGCCGCTGCCGACCACCCCAGCATCAGTTCCCGCCGGATCCGGCCGGCCGCCTCCAGCGCCCCCTCCATATACCCACCGCCATAGACCGCCGTCTCGGTGCCGCCGAAGTGCAGCTTGCCCTGCCACACCGGCAGCTGCAGCTCGCGCTCGCCGTAGGCCGGATGGGCGATGGGCGGCTGGAGGTCCAGCTGGGAGCAGGTGTGCGGCTCGTCCGCCCAGTCGTGGTAGCGGCGCTGGCCATCCTGCGCCTGCGGGCCGAACAGCTGCTGCAGCTGGCTGGCGGCCAGCATGTCCAGGCCGCCGCGGAAGGCGGCGCGCTGGCTGGGGCTGAGGGCGATGAAGGCGCCGAGGGCGGCCTGGCCGCTGCCATTGCCGGCGTCCCAGGTTTCCGCCAGCGCGCTCTGCGAGTGGCGCAGCGTGGCGGTGCCGGACAGGCCTTGCTCGCGCCAGAAGCTCTCCGCATGCAGGCTGAGCAGCTTGGCCTGGCCGGCCATCCAGGTCGGCGCGTTGCGCAGCGCCTGCGCTAGCCGCGGCGGCAGCGGCGGTTGGAAGGCGATGCGTTCTTCCACCAGCCGGGGCGGCAGGGCGAGGATGACATGGCGGGCGGAGATGAAGCGTTCGCCCTGCGGTTCGCTCAGGTGCAGCTCGATGTGGCTGCCGCGGTCGCGCAGGCCACTGAGGGCGTGCGCCAGGTGCAGGCGCGGCGCCGGCAGGCGGGCGGCCAGCGCCTGCACCAGGGTATCCAGCCCGCCGGCCAGGCGCCGCGCGCCGCCGTGGACGTCGGCCTGCTCGAAGGATTCCGGCCGGCCGCCGGCTTCCTTCTGCAGCAGATGGCGGCCGTGTTCCCGCTGCGGCAGGCTTTCCAGGCCGAGGTCGGAGATCAGGCGGGTGATGCGCGGCTGGTGGTCCGGCCAGTACCAGCTGGGGCCGAGGTCCAGGCCCTCGTCGGTACAGAGGATGCGGCCGCCGAGGCGGTCGCGGGCCTCGAAGAGGGCGAAGTCGCGGCGCGCGCCGTGCAGCAGGTTGGCCAGGGCCAGCCCGCACAGGCCGCCACCGATGATTGCGGTTTCCAGCATGGAAGCACCTCGTATCCCGTTCTCCGGCCGTGCCGGCGTGGCCAGGCAGACGCAAGCTTCATTCCAAAGGCGGATCTCGCCGGATGAGCAGGGTTTCCGTTGCATGTCGAGGCGATAGGCACGGGGGCTGCGCGTTGGATGTGCCACCAAGCAGGCGGTGATGTGCGATGTGTTGCAGGGCCAGGGGCCGTCCGCCGGTTTGCTCGGCTCCCTGCCCTGTCGCGCGCGGCCAGCGGCGCTCAAGGCTGCGGAAACACCCGGCGGAAGGTGAGATTGAGCCGCGCGCCGGCGATATCCGGCTCTGCCGGCACCGCATGCTCCCACTGCTGCTGGAAGGGCGCGCGCATCAGCAGCAGGGTGCCGGCCTCCAGGGGCAGCGAGGCGGCTGCGCCGGCGACGCCGGGCTTGGGCCGCCAGTGGAAGGCGCGGGTGGCGCCCAGGCTGAGGGAGGCGATGACCGGCGCCGGGCCGAGGTCGGCCTCGTCGTCCGCATGCCAGCCGACGTGGTCTTCGCCGTCGCGGTAGAGGTTGGCGAGCACGGCGTTGAAGCGGTGGCCGGTTAGTTGGGCGACCTGCTCCCGCAGCGCCGCCAGCGGCGGTGTCCAGCCGTGGGAGTTGAGCAGGTTCTGGGCGTAGCGGTAGTCGATGCCGGCGTCGGAGAACCAGGCCTGCTGGCGCGGCAGGCGGAAGCGCCGGCCGGCGGCGAGGTAGCTGCCGTCGGTCCACGGGATGCCGGCGCACAGGGCGTGGAACAGCTGCTCGGCGGCGGCGGCGTCCAGCAGCCGCCAGCAGTTCAGCAGCGGATGGGGCGCGGGCAGGATGAGGGGGGCGGGCGTCATGGCCGCCAGCATAGTCGCGAAGGGCGCAGCTCTTGCTTGTTCTTCACATCGACAGCGAATGACGGACGACACGATGAGCGAAACGGCGAAGCCGCTGCGGGTGGCGGTGGCGAGCAAGGAAGGCGTGGCGGTGAGCGAGCATTTCGGCCACGCCAAGACCTTCCACATCTACGACGTGGAGGCGGGCGGCCACCGGCTGGTCGAGACGCGGGAGGTGGCGCACTACTGCCTGGGCGGCAGCTCCGACCAAGGCGCGCTGGCCGGCATCCTGGAAGCGGTGGCGGACTGCAAGGCGGTGCTGGTGGCCAAGATAGGCGACGGGCCGACGGCCAAGCTGGCGGCGCGCGGAGTCGAAGGGGTGGCGGATTACGCCTGGGAGGAGATAGGTGCGGCGCTGAGCGCCTATGCCGCCTCCCGTGGTATCTGAGGCTGGGCGCGCCCTTCGCGCGCCGGCCTCACATCGCGGGTTTCAGGCTGGACGGCCGGCGCCGCGCCCTCAGCCCTCGTACTTCACCGAGCAGCCGTAGGCCTTGGTGTTGGCCTGGCTCACCGGCTTGCCGGCCAGCGCTTCCTGCAGGCTGGTCCTGACGTAGTTGGTGGCGGTGGCGATGTCCTCCACCTTGGCGGAGGGCTTGCTGTCGATGGCGCCGGCGTAGATCAGCTTGCCTTGCGGATCGATGATGTACATGTGCGGCGTGGTCTTGGCGCCGTAGGCCATGCCCACCTTGCCGTCGGTGTCCAGCAGGGTGGCGGTGGCGGCGGCCTTCTGCTCGCTCATCCATTGGCCCATGTCGGCGGCGGAGAGGTAGTCGCCGCTGCTCTTCGCGGTGGAGTTGATCGTCAGCCACACGGCGCCGGCGCGGGTCGCCTCCTGCTGGGTGGTTTGCATATTGCCGGAGGAGTAATGCTTGCGCACGAAGGGGCAGCCAGGGTTCACCCATTCCATCACCACGTACTTGCCGCGGTAGTCGGCCAAGCTGTGGCGCTTGCCGTCGGTGCCGCTGGCGGTGAAGTCCGGCGCCGGCTGGCCGACGGTGGCGGCGGAGAAGGCGGGCGCCGGGAGCATGAGGCTGGCGCACAGGGCAAACAGGGGCAGGCGGACGGTTTTCATTGCGGAACTCCTTTCACTTCAGGTTGGCGAGGGCGCTGCGGATTTCGCCGGCGGAGAGCAGTTCGGTGAGCAGCTGGGGCGTGCCCGCGTCGGCGGGGTAGAGGGCATAGACCGGCACGCCGCTGCGGCCCAGGCCGTCCAGCGCGGCGGTGATGCTGGCGTCGCGCGAGGTCCAGTCGGCGCGCAGCAGGGCCACGCCGGCGCGGCGGAATTCCTCCAGCACCGCGGCGTCGGCCAGCGTGGTGCGCTTGTTCACCTGGCAGGTGACGCACCAGGCGGCGGTGAAATCCACGAACACCGGCTGGCCGGCGGCGCGCAGCGCGGCCACCCGCTCCGGCGACCAGGTCTCCCAGCCGGCGGTGGTGGCGGCCGGCGCCGGCTGGGCGCGCAGGCCGGGCAGCGACCACGCCAGCGCGGCGGCCAGCAGCGCCACCGCCGGCGTGCCCAGCCACCAGCGGCTGCGGCCGGGCTGCGCCCATGCCCAGGCAGCGAAGGACACCGCCAGCAGCAGGCCGAGCAGGCCAATCACCCCATTCACGCCGGCCTGCACGCCCAGCACCCACAGCAGCCAGAGCACGGTGGCGAACATCGGGAAAGCCATCACCGTGCGCAGCCGCGCCATCCAGGCGCCCGGCCGCGGCATCGCGCGGGCCACCGGGGGCAGCAGGCTGGCGAGCAGATAAGGCAGCGCCAGGCCGAGGCCGAGCGCGGCGAAGATCAGCAGCGTCTGCGCCCCCGGCAGGGTGAAGGCGAAGCCCAGCGCGGCGCCCATGAAGGGGGCGGTGCAGGGCGAGGCCACCGCCACCGCCAGCACGCCGGTGAGGAAGGCGTCCGCCGCCGGATGCTGCAGCTGCCAGCCCGCCGCCGAGCCGGGCAGCAGCGTGCGCAGTTCGAACACGCCGGCGAGGTTGAGGCCGATCAGGGTGAACAGCAGCGCCAGCGCGGCGACGAAGACCGGCTCCTGCAGCTGGAAACCCCAACCCAGCTGCTCGCCGCCGGCACGCAGGGCGATCAGCGCGCCGGCGAGGGCGAGGAAGGAGAGGATGACGCCGGCGGTGTAGGCGAAGCCGCCCACCGCCAGTTCCCGCCGCGCGCCGGCGTGGCGGGCGAAGCCCAGCACCTTCAGCGACAGGATGGGGAAGACGCAGGGCATGAGGTTGAGCAGCGCACCGCCGGCCAGCGCCAGCAGCAGGCCGGCGGCGAAACCGATGCCGGTGGGCGGGGCGGCGCCGGGCGCCGGGGCGGGGGCGGGGGCGGCGGCCGAGGCGGTGCCCAGCGCCTTCCAGCCGCTGACCGGCGCTTCCACCCGGAAGGCGCTGTCGCCCGCCAATAGAACCATGGGCAGCCGTTCCGGGCTGGCGCTGCGCTGGGGCGACAGCGGCACCTGCGCCTGCCAGCGGCCGTCCTGCCAGGATTGCTGGATGGCCTGGGCGTGCTCTATCAGCCCCTCGGTTTCCGGCAGCAGCCGCAGCTCGCTGCCGGCGAGCGTGGCCGGCAGGCCGGCGATGGTGGCGACCAGCGTGTCGCCCTCGACGCGGACCTCGGCGCTCGCGTTGGCCAGCGCCTGTGGCCGGGCGGCCAGCGCGGCCTCGAAGGCGGCGCGGTGCTGGTCCAGCACGCCACCGTTGGGCAGCAGCAGGTCGAACTCGCCGCTCTCGGGAATGCATTCCTCCTTGCACACCAGCCAGTCGGCCTGCAGCTTGACCGGCAGCCCGCCGCTGGCGGGCGCTTCGCTCAGCGTCAGCGGTACCGGCAGCAGCACGGTGTCTTCATAGCCGTAATTCACCAGCGGGCCGAAAGGCAGCGGGCGCGGCGCTGGCCAGTCGATCTCGCCGGCGCTGGCGCCGGCGGGCAGCGTCCACGCCAGCGTAGTCGGCAGGCCGGAGTCGCCGGGGTTCTTCCAGTAGGTGTGCCAGTGCGGCTGGTGCTGCAGCTGCAGGCCCAGCCACACCGGCTTGCCGGCAGCGACACCTTCCGGCGCGTAAGCAAGCAATTCGGCCCGGACCCTGGGCGTTTCCACCCTGGCGGTGGCCTGGGCGCAGACGGGAACCAGCAGGGCGAGCAGCAGCAGGCGGGCGAGGAAGGAAGCGCGGAGGGAAGGCATGGCAGCGGCCGCTTAAGGTTCGTTAAGCGACCGCTTGTGGTGGGGATGGTTCCGGCTGCCTCTGAGGGCCGCTCTCGGCGCGGGCCCTTACGCGGGGCCGAAAATCAGGCGTTCCGGCCCTTCTGCCACAGCACGTCGCCGCGGCCGCCGGCGCGGTTGAGCACGCGGCCGAGGACGAAGAGCAGGTCGGAAAGGCGGTTGAGGTACTGGCGCGGGCCGTCGTTCACCTTCTCTTCCTGCGCCAGCGCTACCAGCGCGCGTTCGGCGCGGCGGCAGACGGTGCGGGCGTGGTGGGCGAGGGCGGCGGCGCGGGTGCCGCCGGGGAGGATGAAGTCCTTCAGCGGCGGCAGCGGTTCGTTGAGGCGGTCCAGCTCGTTCTCCAGGTGTTCCACCTGCTTGCCGCTGATCATGCTCATGCCGGGGATGCAGACCTCGCCGCCGAGGTCGAAGAGGTCGTGCTGCACGTCGGTGAGCAGGCTGCGGACGTCGTCCGGCAGGTCTTCGCACAGCAGCACGCCGATGACGGCGTTGGCCTCGTCCACCTCGCCCAGCGCATCGATGCGCAGGCTGTTCTTCGGCACGCGCTGGCCGTCTCCCAGGCCGGTGGTGCCGGCGTCGCCGGTGCGGGTGTAGATCTTGGACAGGCGATGGCCCATGGCGGGATTCCTCCTCTTGGTCTGAGCGCCGGATTATAGGTGTGGGGCCAGGTTCACCCCGGCGGTGGCGCTGCAGCCTCATGATAAACTGGTCCATTCGCCCGCAGCCGCCGGGTCATAACGTTCAAGATGGGTTCGAAATCCATGAAGTCCGCTGAAATCCGCGAGAAATTCCTCAAGTTCTTCGAGTCGAAGGGGCACCAGATCGTCGCCTCCTCGTCGCTGGTGCCGCACGACGATCCGACGCTGCTGTTCACCAACGCCGGCATGAACCAGTTCAAGGACGTCTTCCTCGGCTTCGACAAGCGCCCCTACTCCCGCGCCACCACCTCGCAGAAGTGCGTGCGCGCCGGCGGCAAGCACAACGACCTCGAGAACGTGGGCTACACCGCGCGCCACCACACCTTCTTCGAGATGCTGGGCAATTTCAGTTTCGGCGACTACTTCAAGCGCGACGCCATCACCTACGCCTGGGAGCTGCTGACCGAGGTCTTCAAGCTGCCCAAGGACAAGCTGTGGGTGACGGTGTATGCGGAGGACGACGAGGCCTACGACATCTGGACCAAGGAAGTGGGCGTGCCGGCCGAGCGGGTGATCCGCATCGGCGACAACAAGGGCGCGCGCTACGCCTCCGACAACTTCTGGATGATGGGCGACACCGGCCCCTGCGGCCCGTGCACCGAGATCTTCTACGACCACGGCGAAGGCATCTGGGGCGGCCCGCCGGGATCGCCGGAGGAAGACGGCGACCGCTACATCGAGATCTGGAACAACGTGTTCATGCAGTTCAACCGCGACGAGCAGGGCGTGATGCATCCGCTGCCGAAGCCCTCGGTGGATACCGGCATGGGCCTGGAGCGGGTCTCCGCGGTGCTGCAGGGCGTGCATGCCAACTACGAGATCGACCTGTTCCAGAACCTGATCAAGGCGGCGGCGAGAGAGACCTCCGGCGCCGACATGGAGTCGCCCTCGCTGAAGGTCCTGGCGGACCACATCCGTGCCTGTTCCTTCCTCATCGCCGATGGCGTGATCCCGGGCAACGAAGGCCGCGGCTACGTGCTCCGCCGCATCATCCGCCGCGCCATCCGCCACGGCTACAAGCTGGGCGCCCGCGCTGCCTTCTTCCACAAGCTGGTGCCGGACCTGGTGGCCGAGATGGGCGACGCCTATCCCGAGCTGAAGGCGGGCGAGAAGCGCGTCACCGACGTGCTGCGCCAGGAAGAGGAGCGCTTCTTCGCCACCATCGAGAACGGCATGGCCATCGTCGAGGGCGAGCTGCAGGCCATGGCCGCAGCCGGCAAGACGGTGTTCGATGGCGACACCGCCTTCAAGCTGCACGACACCTATGGCTTCCCGCTGGACCTCACGGCCGACATCTGCCGCGAGCGCGAAGTCACCGTGGATGCCGCCGCCTTCGATGCCGCGATGGCGCGCCAGAAGGAGCAGGCGCGCGCCGCCGGCAAGTTCAAGATGGCCGCCAACCTGGAGTACGAGGGCAAGTCCACCGTGTTCCACGGCTACGAGGCGCTTGAAGCCAAGGGCGAAGTGCTGGCGCTGTACAAGGACGGCGCGCCGGTGCAGGAGCTGGCTGAAGGCGAGATGGGCGTGGTGGTGCTGGACAACACCCCGTTCTATGCCGAATCCGGCGGCCAGGTCGGCGACCGCGGCGAGCTGCGCGCGCCCGGCGGCATCTTCGCCGTGGAGGACACGCTGAAGATCCAGGCGGCGGTATTCGGCCACCACGGCGTGGTCAAGACCGGCGCGCTGAAGGTTGGCCAGGCCATCACCGCCCGGGTGGATGCCGCCGCCCGCGCCGCCACCGCCCGCAACCACTCGGTCACCCACCTGATGCACAAGGCTTTGCGCGAAGTGCTGGGCGCTCATGTGCAGCAGAAGGGGTCGCAGGTGGATCCGGACAAGACCCGCTTCGACTTCGCCCACGGCGCGCCGCTGTCCGCCGAGGAAATCCGCGAGGTGGAGGAGATCGTGAACCGCGAGATCCTCGCCAACGCCGCCACCGAAGCGGCGGTGATGGCGTTGGAGGACGCGCAGAAATCCGGCGCGATGATGCTGTTCGGCGAGAAGTACGGCGACGAGGTGCGGGTGCTGAGCATCGGCTCCTCCAAGGAGCTGTGCGGCGGCACCCATGTGTCCCGCACCGGCGACATCGGCCTGTTCAAGATCGTCATGGAAGGCGGCGTGGCCGCCGGCATCCGCCGCGTGGAGGCGGTGACCGGCGAGAACGCGCTGCGTTACGCCCAGGAGCAGGAGCGCCGGGTGCACGGCATGTCTGCGCTGCTGAAGGTGCAGCCGGACGAAGTGGCCGAGCGCGTCGCCGGCATCCTGGATAACGTGCGTGCGCTGGAGAAGGAGCTGGCGCGGCTGAAGTCCAAGCTGGCCGCCAGCCAGGGCGACGACCTCGCCGGCCAGGCTGCCGACGTCAAGGGAGCGAAGGTGCTGGCCGCCACGCTGGAAGGCGCCGACGTGGCCACGCTGCGCGAAACCATGGACAAGCTGAAGGACAAGCTGAAGTCCGCCGCCATCGTGCTGGCTTCGGTGGCCGATGGCCGGGTGAGCCTGATCGCCGGCGTTACCGCCGATCTCACCGGCAAGGTGAAGGCGGGCGAACTGGTGAATTTCGTTGCCGCCCAGGTCGGCGGCAAGGGAGGCGGCCGTCCTGACATGGCCCAGGCCGGCGGTACCGAGCCCGACAAGCTGCCGGCGGCGTTGGCCGGCGTGAATGACTGGGTGGCGGCCAAGCTGTAATGCCCTTGATCCGGCACCGCGGCCTGCTTGGTTGCTAGCAGAGCAGGCAGGCCGGGCACGAAAAGAACGGGGAGCCCGCAAGGCTCCCCTTCTTTTTCCGCCCCGGTATCGGGGCTTCAGCGGTCGTTCTTCTGCTTGTCCAGCCGGTACAGCAGGTCTTCGGCGATGTCGTCCAGCTCGCTGGCCGAGATGCCGAAATAGGACGACACGCCCGCTGCGGCCTTGCCCCATTCCTGGTCACGGTTGGAGCGCAGGTACTGGCCGGCGATGTAGCCCGCCAGTGCGTTGATGGCGATCAGGCTGCGGGATTCGTTCTCCAGGCCCTGGGCGTCGTACAGCACCTCGTAGTCGTGGTGGCACAGGATGGCGTTGGAGACCGTGACCGGCAGCCCCCAGGAGCGTGCCAGGATGCTGCCGATGGCGGCATGGTTGGTGGACAGCGCCTCGTCCTCGATGTCGGTGAACTTGCGGTCCACCGACTCGTTGGCCGTATTCAGCACCTGCTTGTAATCCGGGAAGCGCTCCACCAGCATCGGGATGCCGCAATCGTGGAACAGGCCGAAGGTGTGGGCGGTGTCCCGGCTGACGCCGCCCAGCACGCTGGCCAGTTCGGCGGAGATGGCGGCGGTGTGGGCTGAGCTGTCCCAGAAGCGCTCCAGCGAGGCATCCCGGGAACTGGTGACGGAGCGCAGCAGCCCCTCGTAGACCAGGTTGGTCAGCGCACTGAAGCCGAGCAGCTTGATCGCCTCGGCAATCGAGCCGATCTGCCGCTTGCTGCCGAACAGCGGGGAGTTGGCCGCCTTGATCACCATGGCGGCGAGGCCGACGTCGCGGCCGATCAGCTGGGCGACCAGCTTACCGTTGGTGGAGGGCTTGCGCAGTTCCGAGATCAGCTCGGTGAGGATGGCGGGGCAGGAAGGAATGGAGACGCCCTTGAGGGCTGTCTCGTAATGCTGTTCGTCTAGCTTTTGCATGTTCGTGTTGCTGGGCGGGGGTGCTGGCGGAGGCTTGCTAACCATAGCACGAAGGTGGGCGCCTAAAGCTGACGGAATGCTCACCGTCGCCCCGGAGAAGCGCACGGATAGGCGTTCTGCAAAGGAAAAGCGCCGGGCCCGCCTCGCGCTTGGAGGCAGGCCCGGCGTTGGGTGCGGCAAGGTTCAGAAGGGCAGCGCGACGCCCGGCCAGACGCCTTCGAGCGCCTTGCGGAAAGCACCCTGGATGCGGGCCAGCGCAGCGGCGTCGTCGGCTTCGAAGCGCAGCACGACCACCGGCGTGGTGTTGGACGGGCGGGCGAGGCCGAAGCCGTCGGCGTATTCCACCCGCACGCCGTCCAGCGTCACCACTTCGGTGGCGCCTTCGAAGCCGGCCTGCTCGCGCAGCCGCTTCACCAGTTCGAAAGGCTCGCCTTCGTTCATCTTGATGTTGAGCTCGGGCGTGCTCACCGCGTCCGGCAGCGCCTTCAGCACGGCGCTGGGGTCGGCGGCGCGGGAGAGGATCTCCAGCAGGCGGGCGCCAGCGTAGAGGCCATCGTCGAAGCCGTACCAGCGCTCCTTGAAGAACACGTGGCCGCTCATCTCGCCGGCCAGCGGGGCGCCGGTTTCCTTCAGCTTGGCCTTCACCAGCGCATGGCCAGTGTTCCACATGGTGGCCTTGCCGCCGCGCTGCTTGATCCAGCCGGCCAGGTTGCGGGTGCATTTGACGTCGTAGATGATCTCGCCGCCAGGCACGCGGGAGAGCACGTCTTCGGCGAACAGCATCAGCTGGCGGTCGGGGTAGATGATCTCGCCATCCTTGGTCACCACGCCCAGGCGGTCGCCGTCGCCGTCGAAGGCGAGGCCGATCTCGGCGTCGGTCTCCTTCAGCGCGCGGATCACGTCCTGCAGGTTCTCCGGCTTGGAGGGGTCGGGGTGGTGGTTGGGGAACTTGCCGTCCACCTCGCAGAACAGTTCCACCAGTTCGCAGCCCAGGCGCTTGAACAGCGTGGGCGCCACTGCGCCGGCGACGCCGTTGCCGCAGTCGATCACCACCTTCATCGGCCGGGCGAGCTTGACGTCGCCGAGGATGCGCTCGAGGTAGGCATCCACCACCTGCGCCTGGCGCAGCGTGCCGGCACCGTGGGCGAGGTCGCCTTCGGCGATGCGGCGGCGCAGGTCGAGGATCTGGGGACCGTAAAGGGTCTGGCCGCCGAGCACCATCTTGAGGCCGTTGTAGTCCGGCGGGTTGTGGCTGCCGGTGACGGAGACGCAGGAGTGGGTACCCAGCTCGTAGGCGGCGAAATAGGTGAGCGGCGTGGGGACGCAGCCGATGTCCACCACGTCTACCCCGGCGGCGCGGATGCCGTCGGCCAGCGCACCGGCGAGTTCCGGGCCGGAGAGGCGGCCGTCGCGGCCCACCGCGATGGCCTTCTGGCCGCGGGCGACGGCTTCGGAGCCGAGGGCGTGGCCGATGGCGCGGACGGCGTCGGCGGTGAGCGTCTTGTCGACGATGCCGCGGATGTCGTAAGCCTTGAAGATCTCCTGCGCGGGTACCGTGTAAGCGGTTGCAGTCATGTCATATGCCTCGCGGGTGGGGTTGGGGGATTCGGGGGACCGCCATTATGGCAGAGCGCTTCCGGCGGCACCGGGGCTAAGCTTGTCAAATCGTGTCCTGGCGGGCTTCGAAATGCGAGAGCAGGCGGCGCGCCAGCCAGCCGGTGTCGCCCGGCCAGGGGGCGGTGAGGAAGCCGACGTGGCCGCCGCTGGCGGGGCGCTCGAAGAGGATGGCGGGTGACAGCTCGGCTGCCTCGGGCTGGGCGGCCGGCGGCACGAAGGGATCGTTGGCGGCGAGCAGCAGCAAGGTCGGCAAGCGCACCGCCCGCAGCCAGGGTTTGCTGGAGGCGCGCAGCCAGTAGTCGTCGGCGCCGGCGAAGCCATGCACCGGGCCGGTGTAGAGGTCGTCGAAGTCGAACAGGCTGGCGGCGCGGCGCAGCCGGGCGGCGTCGAACAGCTCCGGTGCCGCCGTCAGCTTGGCCAACGCCTTGAGCTTCAGCGTGGCGAGGAAGTGCCGGGTATAGACGCGGTTGAAGCCGGTGGCGAGGTGGCGGCCGGAAATGGCGAGGTCCAGCGGCGGACAGACCGCGGCGGCGCTGGCGAGCAGGTTCGCCGCCGTGTGTTCACGCTCGCCCAGCCATTTCAGCAGCGCATTGCCGCCCAGGGAGACGCCGGCCGCGTGCAGCGGTGCGCCGCCGGCGGCGGGGTGCAGGCGCCGCAGTATCCAGTCGATCTCTTCACTGTCGCCCGAGTGGTAGGCGCGGGCCAGGCGGTTGGGCTCGCCGGAGCAGCCGCGAAAGTGCGGGATCACCCCGCGCCAGCCCTTCGCTGCCAGGGCGCGCATCAGGCCGATGGCGTAGTGGGACTGGCTGGAGCCTTCGAGGCCGTGGAAGAGCGCCACCAGCGGCGCATCCGCCGGGCCGTCCAGCCAGTCGAGGTCGATGAAGTCGCCGTCCGGGGTTTCCCAGCGCTCGCGCCGGTAGGGCGGGGCGAGGCCTTTGCGGGCCAGCGGCCAGATGGTCTGCAGATGCGGGCCTGGGAGCCACCAGGGCGCGCGATAGCCACTGTCCGCGGGCACGGGCGGGCGCTTTTGCTCCGCCTGGAGCGGAGCGGGCTGGGAGGGCTGATTTGCGGCTGGGCGCACGGGCGGTCCGGCCGCGGCCGGCTAGTGGACGATGTGCGGCGTCAGCTGGACGGCCAGCTGGTTGATGTCCGGCATGGTGGAGGCGTGGTGCATCACCATGCGCCAGCCCAGGGCGCCGCGGGCATAGACGTTGGTGGCGACCACCGGAACGCCCAGTTCCTCCTCGCCGGCGGCGGTCATGTGCTCGACCACGTTGTGCACCGTCAGCAGCATGTTGGCGCTCACCACCTGATGCACCGTGCGTATGCTGCGGCGCTGGCCGCTGGAGAAGGCCAGGCGCCAGGACTCGCGCACCGCGGCGAGACCGACGTCGCGCGGACCGTCGGGATGCACGCAGACCACGTCTTCGTCTTCCGACCAGACCGCCATCATGGCTTCGAGGTCGGAGCGCGAGAGGGCGTCGTAGAAGGCGGCCTCGACATCGGCTGCCGAGGTGAAGATGGGCTTGCTCACGGGCGGAACGGCGGAGGAAAACAGGGAAACGAGAGCGGACGGCGGCTCATCGCGGTCGCCCCTCGGAGGCACTGCGGGCCGGCATGGCCGGCCCGCGGCGGATTACGCGCTCAGTGGTGCCCGCTGGGGCGCTCGCCGGAGAACACGTACTGCGCGCTGCAGTACGGACAGACCGCCTTGCCTTCCTTCAGCACGTCCAGGAAGACGCGCGGGTGGCGGGCCCACAGCGGCGCGCCCGGTTGCGGGCAGTGCAGCGGCAGGTCATGGGCGGTAACGGCGATGGGCTGGGCCTTGTCGGTATTGTCAGCCATGACGGACATCCTCTCAGATGTAGGAAAGCCAGGGTTCGTATTCCGCCGCCTTGCCACCGACGACGTCGAAGAAGCGCGCCTGGATCTTGGCGGTGATCGGGCCGCGGCGGCCGGCGCCTATAGTGCGATTGTCCAGCTCGCGGATCGGCGTGACTTCGGCGGCGGTGCCGGTGAAGAAGGCTTCGTCGGCGATGTAGATGTCGTCGCGGGTCAGGCGGCGCGACTGCACGGTGTAGCCGAGCTCGGCGGCCAGGCGGATCACGGTGTCGCGGGTGATGCCGGTGAGGGCGGAGGCGATTTCCGGTTCGTAGATCACGCCATCCTTGATCACGAACAGGTTCTCGCCGGCGCCTTCGGCGACGAAGCCCTGGGTGTCCAGCAGCAGCGCTTCGTCGTAGCCGTCCTGGGTGGCTTCCAGGTTGGCCAGGATGGAGTTGGCGTAGGTGCTGGCGAGCTTGGCGCGCGGCATGGTCACGTTCACATGCTGGCGGGCGAAGGAGGAGGTCTTGATGCGGATGCCCTTCTCCAGGCCTTCCTCGCCCAGGTAGGCGCCCCAGGGCCAGGCGGCGATGGCCACGTGCACCGTGGAGCCGCGGGTGGAGATACCCATCTTCTCCGAGCCGTAGAAGGCGATCGGACGCAGGTAGCAGGACTCCAGCTTGTTGGCGCGCACCACTTCCTTCTGCGCTTCCATCAGGACTTCCTTGGTGTAGGGAATGTCCATCATGTAGATCTTGCCGGAGTTGAGCAGACGCTGGGTATGCTCGGCCAGGCGGAAGATCGCGGTGCCCTTGTCGGTCTTGTACGCGCGTACGCCCTCGAATACGGCCAGGCCGTAGTGCAGCGAGTGGGTGAGGACGTGGGTGGTTGCATCGCGCCACGGTACGAGTTTGCCGTCGTACCAGATGAAACCGTCGCGGTCAGCCATGGACATGATTGGGGTTCTCCACCAGGTGAAAGTTGTTGACGCCGGCCCGGCGGCCCCGGGCTGAATCGCGGAATTCTAGCGCAAAGCGGGCGCCGCGGCGTCGGCGCGCGGCGGCGGGAGAGAGTAAAATGCCGCCCTTTGCCCCAGGCCGCCTGCTCCATGGACCGTAGCTGGAAACCGAATGTCACCGTTGCCGCGGTGATCGAACGCGAGGGCCGCTTCCTGATGGTTGAAGAGGAGACCGCCGACGGTCTGCGCTTCAACCAGCCCGCCGGCCACCTGGAAGAGGGCGAGTCGCTGATCGAGGCGGCGGTGCGCGAGACGCTGGAGGAAACCGCCCACCGTTTCGTGCCGGAGTACCTGGTGGGCATCTACCAGTGGCCGCGGCCGCAGGGCGACATCACCTACCTGCGCTTCGCCTTCGGCGGCGCGGTGGGCGAGTTGGTGGCTGGACAGGCGCTGGACCAGGGCATCGTGCGCGCGGTATGGATGAGCGTGGACGAACTGCGTGCCAGCCAGGCGCGCCACCGCAGCCCGCTGATCCTGCAGTGCGTGGACGACTGGCTGGCTGGCCGGCGCTACGGCCTGGAGTTGCTGCACCACTACGCCTGATGCGCGGCCCGACCTTCCTGCTGCTGGCCCTGCTGGCGGCCCAGGCGCATGCCCAGGGCGCGGTCACTTCGGTGTGCTACAACTACGGCTGCGCCAGCGAGGGCCTGGTGGTGATAGACCCGGCGCGGCTGGCGCGGGCGGGCGAGACCCTGGCGCTGGCGCACGACGCGGCGGGCGAGCGCGACGCCATTGCCCATGTGATCGGCGATTTCTACCGTATCGCCGGCGAGCAGACCCCGGTGCGGGCGGACCGCGGTGGGAATTTCGCCGACCAGGGCGCGGAGGGGCGGATGGACTGCATCGACCACTCCACCTCCACCACCCGGCTGCTGCGCCTGCTGGAAGACCGCGGCTGGCTGCGCTTCCACCGGGTGGAGGAGCCGGCCCGCCGCAGCCGGGTGTTGTTCCAGCATTTTTCCGCGGTGATAGAAGAAATCGACGCGCCGCCGCACGAGGCTGTGGTGCCGGCCCCGGAGCCGGAACCCATGCCCGTGCCGGATTACATGGCGGTGATGCTGGCGCAGTGCGACTGCGCCGAAGTGCTGCAGGACCTGCGGCCGGCTGCGGCATCCGACGCCGCGCCGGAGGAGGCGTCGCTCGCCGGCCAGCCGGGTGCCCGCTTCGCGGTCGACAGCTGGTTCGTCGACAACGGCGAGCCGGCGGTGGTGTTGCCGCTGGCCGATTGGCTTGATGGAGAAGGACCGAATGTCCAGTAAGAACGATCCCGCCGGGATGAAGGTTGTCGTCGGCATGTCCGGCGGCGTCGACTCCGCCGTCACCGCCCTGCTGCTCAAGCGCCAGGGCTACCAGGTGACCGGCCTGTTCATGAAGAACTGGGAGGACGACGACGACTCCGAATACTGTTCCACCCGCCAGGACCTGGTGGACGTCGCCTCGGTATGCGACGTCATCGGCGTCGACCTGGAAGTGGTGAACTTCAGCAAGGAATACAAGGACAGGGTGTTCGCCGACTTCCTCGCCGAGTACGAGGCCGGCCGCACGCCCAACCCGGACATCCTGTGCAATTCCGAGATCAAGTTCCGCTGCTTCCTCGACCATGCCATGCAGCTGGGCGCCGAGCGCATCGCCACCGGCCACTACGCCCAGGTGCGCGAATGGAACAACGACGGCCGCAGCGAATTCCAGCTGCTGAAGGCGGAAGACGGCACCAAGGACCAGAGCTACTTCCTCTACCGCCTCAACCAGGCGCAGCTGGCGAAAACGCTGTTCCCGCTGGGTTCGCTGTACAAGCGCGAGGTGCGCCGCATCGCCGCCGAGGCCGGCCTGCATGTGGCCAGCAAGAAGGACTCCACCGGCATCTGCTTCATCGGCGAGCGTCCCTTCCGCGAATTCCTGATGCGCTACCTGCCGACCCAGCCGGGCGAGATCCGCAGCCTGGACGACGGCCGGGTGCTGGGCGAGCACCAGGGCCTGATGTACCACACCATAGGCCAGCGCAAGGGGCTGCACATCGGCGGCATCAAGGGCAAGCAGGACGAGGCCGGCGAGCACGACGCCTGGTACGTGGCGCAGAAGGATGTGAAGGCCAACGTGCTCTACGTGGTGCAGGGCCACGACCATCCGGCGCTGCTGAAGGAGCGGCTGGTGGCCACCGAGCTGAACTGGATTGCCGGCCGCGAGCCGCACACCCACTGGGTGTATACCGCCAAGCCGCGCTACCGCACGCCGGACATGCCCTGCGAGATCGACGGCATCGCCGGGGGCCGCGCCGAGATCGCCTTCGCCCAGCCGCAGTGGGCGCTCACGCCCGGGCAGAGCGTGGTGGTCTACGAATCCCGCGTCTGCCTGGGCGGCGGCGTCATCGCCTGAGTTCGGCTTCGGCGGCGGTGGTGCCGCGCCAGCCCGGCCGCCACTCCGGGCCAAGGGCGAAGCCCGCCACCCAGGCGGGCACCGCCGCCGCCGGCATCGGCCGGGCGATGCCGAAGCCCTGCACCGTATCGCAACCCAGCGCGAGCAGGGCGCGGCCCTGCGCCGGGGTTTCCACGCCTTCGGCGATCACCGAGCGGTCGAAGGCGCCAGCCAGGCCCAGCACGCCCTCGACGATGGCCAGATCCTCCGGGTTGCCCAGCATGCCGGCGACGAAGGAGCGGTCTATCTTCAGCACCTTGGCCGGCAGCCGGCGCAGATAGGTGAGCGAGGAGTAGCCGGTGCCGAAGTCGTCCAGCGCGAAGCCCACGCCATGGGCGGCGCAGCGGGCGATGTTGGCGCTGACGATGCCGATGTCCGCCAGCGCCGCGCTTTCCAGCACTTCCAGCGTGAGGCCGCTGGCGGCGAGTTGCGGATGCCGCGCCAGGCATTCGCCCAGCCAGTCCGGCAGTTCCGGCTGCTGCAGCGTGCGGGCGGACACGTTCACGCTCACCGCCATCTCCAGGCCCTGAACCTGCCAGGCCGCCATCTGCGCCAGCGCGCTTTCCACCACCCAGCGGTCTATCGCCTCGCTCAGCTCGGTGCCTTCGGAGGTCGGCAGGAAGTGGGCCGGGCCGAGGAGGCCTTCGACCGGATGCTGCCAGCGGATCAGGGCCTCCACGCCCACTACCCGGCCATCCCGCAGGCCGACCTTGGGCTGGTAGTGCAGGCACAACTCCTGTTCTTCCAGCGCGGCGGCGATGCGCTTGTATAGCGCCTGGTTGGCCTGGGCGAGCTGGTCCTGGGCGGCGTCGAACAGGTGATAGGTGGAGCGGCCCAGCTGCTTGGCGCGGTACATGGCTTGATCGGCATGGCGCAGCAGGATGTCCGGCGGGGAATCGTCGTCCGGGAAGATGGTGGCGCCCAGGCTGGCGCTGACGTGCAGGGTGAGCTCGCCGACGTGCACCGGCTCGGCGACTGCCCTCAGGATGCGGGCGAGCAGCTGTTCCACGTCTTCCGCCGATGCAAGGCCGGTCAGCAGCAGGATGAACTCGTCGCCGCCCAGGCGGGCCACGGTGTCGCCATCGCGCACCGCGGCGGCCAGGCGGTCGGCGATCTGCACCAGCAGGCGGTCGCCCACATGGTGGCCGTGCTTGTCGTTGATGGGCTTGAAGCCGTCCAGGTCCAGGTAGCCGACCACCGCCATGCTGCCTTCCGCGCGGGCGCTGGCCAGCAGGCGGTCCAGCCGGCTATGCAGCAGGGTACGGTTGGGCAGGCGGGTGAGCGGGTCGTAATGGGCGAGCTGTTCCAGCCGCTGCTGGCTCTCCTTGAGCGCGGTGACGTCGGAGAACACGGTGACGTAGTGGGTCGGCTCGCCCTGCGGGTTGCGCACCGCGCTCACCGAGATCTGCCGCAGGCAGGCCTCGCCGTTGCGGTGGCGGGCGCTGAGCTCGCCCTGCCAGGCGCCGGTGGTCTGCACCGCGGCGATCATCTCGGCGTACTCGGCCGGGTCGCCCACCGGCAGCATCAGCGGCTGGGCCGGCTTGCCGAGCACCGCCGCGGCTTCGAAGCCGGTGAGGGTGGTGAAGGCGCGGTTAACGTCCCGCACCGTGCCGTCCTTGTCCACGATGAGGATGCCGTCGTGGCTGTTGGCGAACACGCTGGCCGCCAGCCGCAGCTGGGTTTCGGCCTCCCGGCGGTACTGGACGTCGCGGGCGACGCCGACGATGCCCAGCACCCGGCCGTCGGCGTCCACCACCGGCGCCTTGATGGTCTCGTAGGCCACCGCCTGGCCGGCGGCATCGCAGACGCACTGTTCCTCGACGACCACATGGCGGCCCTGCATGGTGGAGCGGTCGTGGCTGCGGTAACCGCGGGCGGTTTCGGCGCCGAACAGGGCGGCATCGTCACTGCCGATGATCTCCTCTGCCGGCCGGCCCGCCACCCGGCTGAAGGCGCTGTTGCAGCCGCGGTAGATGCCTTCGGCGTCCTTGAAGAAGATCAGGTCGGGGATGGCATCCACCAGCGCGCGCAACTGCCGCTGGCTGGCTTCCAGGGTGCGGCGGGTGTCCAGTTGGGAGAGGCCGAGCTGCAGCAGGCCGAGCAGGGCGCTGGAGAGGGTGGCGAGCAGGGTGCCGCCCACCTCGTCCGCTTCGCCGGCCGGGGCGCAGGGCAGGAGCAGGGCGAGCACGCCCTGGTTCCGGCCCTCGTCGTCTAGCACTGGCCAGGCATGGCAGCGGTGCTGCTCCGGATCGGAGCGCAGGTCGGCCGGGGAGGGCCAGGGCGCGTCGGCCGCCCGGCCGGTGGTCGCGGCGAGAGCGCACGGCGAACCGGCGGAAGCCAGGGCGGCAATTTCGGCTGCGGTGAGCGTGGGCGCAGCCAGCGGCGCGAGTTGGCCGTCACGTAGCGCGAACAGGGCGGCGCGGGCTTCCGGCAGGCTGTGCTCCGCCAGCGCGGCGACGGCGCCTGCCAGCTCGCCAAGGCTGCCGGTGCCGGCGGCGATCCCGGCCAGCAGGCGGCGCTGGCCGGCGGTGAGGCGCTCCAGCGCGGTGCAGCTGTCCTCCTCCAGCAGCAGGCCGACCGGTGTGTCAGGCGGGAGCTGGCGGGCGCAGGCGGCGACGAGGTCGCTGGCGTAGAGCTCGCCCAGCGGCCGGCCGGCGGCGTTCTCCACCCGCAGCACCGCGGTGGCGGTGCGCAGCAACTCGGCGGCCTGGGCCAGCGGCAGCGACGGCGGGATGGTGGCGGCGTGCGTTCGGGACGCGCACATGGGGGGCGGACGCTCCTGTCGGGTCGCGGCGCAGGCCGGCGAAGGGGATATTCAGCTGCGGCGGCTGGCGGCCTGGCTCTGGCGCACGCGGGCGGCGTAGTGCTCGCAGCGCTCGAAATACTCGGCGGTGCTCTTGGGCATGGGCGTGCGGGCGCGGGTGATGTAGGTGACGAGGTCGCGGCCCTGCAGGATCAGGCGGTGGCCGTCGGCCGCCTCCTGTTGCTCCGAGGCACAGGGCGGACAGGACAGCTGCGGCAGGAAGGCGCTGAGTTCCTCGGAGGCGACGACGAAGTCCGCCCACACGTCGAACACCATGGAGTCGGTGCGCAGGGTTTCGCACTTGACCTTGGCGGCGCGGACGAAGCGGTCCACCACCTCGGTCACGCCCTGGAAGGGGCGGTTGCCGGTGAAGGTGGCATTCATGACGGTGCCGACGCGGTCGATGTCGCGCAGGGTCTGGGCGATCTTGATGTAGCGGCTCTCGTAGAAGGCTTCCACCGGGATGGAGAAGGCGCGGAAGGGCTCGCCCCACAACTCGTCTATGCCTTCCTCGCCGCTGCGATGCAGCACCATGCGGCCCAGGTGGAGCGCCTCCTGCAGGCAGACGCCGCATTCGCGCATCAGGGCGTTGTCCATGTCGATCTCCACGCCCAGCTCCTGCAACTCCACCAGCTTGGTGAAGATGTCGGTGGCGCGGTTGAACATGGCGCCGGCCAGCATCGCGCCCTTGACGCGCTTGCGCGCCGGGTCGGTTTCGGCTTCGTAGGCGCGGCGGGCATCGCCCAGGCGTTTGCCGGGGATGTTGATGCCGTGCTCGACATGGTTGAACAGACGTCGGGTGAGGGCCTGGATCAGCGTTTTCTTCGCCTGCAGCGAGTCCGCCGGCGGGTCGTAGGCCTTGATCCAGTAGCCGTCATAGAAGACGCGTTCAACGCCGTCTATGGTCTCTGTCGTACCGTTGGGTATGGATGCATTCATGGCAGCGTTCATTGCCGAAAAGCGAATACACGGGCGGCACAGGATACGCCTGTTGTGCAGTGCAAAAGAAGGGGCTTTTGCACCACGATGTGGCGTGGCTCACGTAAAGAACCGGCCGTTCGTCGGAAAGCCGCCGCCCTCCGGGAGGAAGGCGAAACGGCCCGGACGGCGCGGTGGCTGAGGCGGAGAGGTGCCGTGCGGGCGGGATCTGCGGCGAAAAAGAGGGGAAAAGTGTGGACCGCGGGGGCTGGGCGGCAGCTCCGCCGCAGCGGGAATGAGAGGCTATGTCCTAAGTCTGAGCGGGGGGGCGGACGCGCACCGGCCTGGTGCCTACGCCAGCTCGGCGGTGATGCTGGCGCGCAACACGGTCTGGGTTTCACCGTCGCGGACGCGGTTGGTGAACCACCACAAGCCGCCTTTCTTGATCGTCCACTCGGCTTCGTGGCCAGCCAGCAGCAGCGAGGCGAGGCGGCCGAGGGCGGGCTGGTGGCCGACGATGAGCACCGCGCCGGAGGCGTCCGGCCAGCCGGCCGCGGCCAGCAGTTCGGCCACCCCCTGGTCGGGCGCCAGCGCCGGCACGATCTCGAAGTGCTCGCTGAAGGCGCTCGCCGTCTGCCGGGTGCGCACGGTGGGGCTGCACAGGATGCGCAGGCGCTTGGGGCGGCGCTCTTCCAGCCAGGCGGCGACGCGGCGCGCCTGCTTGAGGCCGCGTTCGGTGAGTTCGCGGGCGTGGTCGGGGGTGCCATCCACCGCTTCGGCGTGGCGCCAGAGAATCAGGTCCATGCGGTCTTCCGTCGAGGAGAGGGGCGGCAGTGTGGCGTCCGCGGATTGCAGCGGTGTGACGGCCGGGTTCTTCACCATGGCGTTTTTCCCCAGAGCAGGGTTTCGACGTCGTCCAGCGCGCGGCGGCGACGGCGGGTGTAGCGCGTGCCCTGCCAGCCGAGGGCGAAGGCGGCGGCGCGCTGCAGGGCGGCGTCTTCGCCGGCCCACTGCTGCAGGCGGGCGCGGGCGGCCTCCATGTCGTGCAGGAACCCCAGGGTGTCCTGCGCGCGGTTGAGTGCGTCCAGATAGCGCTTGGTGCGCCTGGCGGCGAGCAGCGGGGCGAAGAACTCGGTGCCGTAGCGCAAACGCTTGAGGGCGATGCGCAGCTTGTGCAACTGGGGCGGGGTGAGCGCTGCGGCGGCCTTGAAGCGCCGCCGGGCCTTCTTGCGCAGGCTGGCCAGGCGCAGGCGGGCGAAGGTCTTCAGATCCACCGCGTCCAGCAGGGCGCCTTCGGGCAGGCGCAGCAGGGCGATGCTGAACTCCAGCATGGCCAGGCCCTGGTCGGCGTCGGCCACGTGTTCGATGGCGGCCGCCCGTGCCTGCTTGCGCTGGCGGTCGGCGAGGGCCAGCAGGGCGGGCAGTTCCTCGCCGCCGAGCTCGGCCGCGCCGGCGGTGTCCTGCAGCGGGGCGAGGAAGTCGGCGTAGAGCACGTCGATGTCGCGGGCGTCGCCGTAGCGGTCGGCCAGTTCGGCCAGGCGTTCGTTCCAGGCGTCGGTGAATTCCCCCGGCAGCGCGGGGGCGAACAGCCGCAGCAGGGAGCGCAGCCGGCGCAGGCCGATGCGCAATTGGTGGATGCACTCGGCGCAGGCGGCGTCGGCCGCCTCGGCGGCACGGGTTTCGTCGCCGGCGGGGTGGGCGGCGAGCGCGGCGGCGGCCGCGGCATTGGCCTGCCACTGGCGCAGGCAGCCGTGGGCGAGGTCGCGGAAGGCGGAGATGACGCCCTGGCGGGCTTCCAGCCGGGAGGGCTCGGCGCGCACCGCGGCCGGCGCCTGGTCGTGGAACAGGCGGTAGCCGCGCTCGGCCTTGGACAGGTCGGCCGGCATCAGCGGCAGGTCCCGCGCCAGGTGGCGGGCAAGTTCCAGCAGATCGAGCGGGTCGCCGGCCACCAGTTCCAGTTCGAGCTCGCAGATGGGGGCGCTGCGGCCGCCGGCCTCTATGGTGCCGGTGTCCAGCATCAGCAGGATGCGCACGCCTTCGCGCGGCGCACAGGCGCGGGTGTCGCGGCGGAAGCGGGTGCTCAGCACCGGCACCAGCGCCTCGCGATGGCTTTCGAGCAGGCGGACCACGTCCGGGTGGTCGATGGCGCCGAAGTCGAAATTGCCGTCGTAGGGCTGCTCCCACTCCGGCCGCTGGGTGAGGCCACCGGTGGAGAGGGCGGCGCATTTCACCGTCTGCAGCCAGCGCCGGCCTTCCTTGCGGGTGCGCAGCGCCACCTTGCGCGCCTTGAGCTCCAGCGCGGGGGTGTCGAAATAGACGTTGTCCAGCGTCTGTGCCTTGCCGAGGCGCTCGGCGTTGGCGAACAGGGGGTGGCGGCGCAGCGCGGGCACGGCGGCTTGCGGCAGGGCGAGTTTGAGTTCGATTTCCTGGCTCATTGGTTTTCTTCTGTGGCGCGGGGAAGGGAGGAGAAAACGGGCCGGCTCCGGGGGGCCGGCTTCGGGGCGGCCCCGGTCGGCCCTGGGCTGGCCTTGGGCGGTGACGACGTCCTGGCAGGGCAGCCGGCAGCCACTGGCGGGCGGCGCCGCCCGCGCTGCGGGATAGCGCCATTCTAGTCGGGGCGCCGGGGCAGCGTCTTGCGCGCCCGCCCGGGCGGGCGCCGGCGCCTCGATTGCGGTGGCCGTGGAGGCCGCCCGGCCGCTTGGGAGGAAGCGGGCGGGCCCGCCGGCACCGCTTCAGCTCATTCGCCGAACACCTGCCGCCACAGGGCAATGACCGGCTCGCGCGTGGCGGCGACTTCGTTCGCCTCCACCCGCGAGGCCAGGCCGTTCAGGCGCTGGCGGTGCTGCAGGCGGCGCAACTGGCGGTAGCTGTCGCCGCAGGCGGTGGCGAGTTCGGCGGGGATCAGCCCCAACTCGGCGGAGAGGCGCAGCAGGGAGATGTTGCCGAGATTGGCGGTGAGGCGCGGGTGGTCGTGGGCGTAGCCCAGCACCAGGTACTGGATGAGGAACTCGACGTCCACCAGCCCGCCGGTGTCGTGCTTGAGGTCGAACAGCGGGCTCTTGCCGGCGTGGGCGTCGCGCATCTTGTGGCGCATCGCCAGCACTTCGGCGCGCAGGGCGTCGCGCTCGCGGGGCAGGCGCAGCACTTCGTCGCGGATGCGTTCGAAGGCCTCGCCCAGCGCCGGGTCGCCGGCGGCGAAGCGGGCGCGGGTGAGGGCCTGGTGCTCCCACACCCAGGCGGATTCCAGCTGGTACTGGCGGAAGGCTTCCAGCGAGCAGGCGATGAGGCCGGCGTCGCCGTTGGGGCGCAGCCGCAGGTCGGTCTCGAACAGGATGCCGGCGGCGGTCTGGCTGGAGAGCCAGGTGTTGGTGCGCTGGGCGAGGCGGGAATAGACCTCGGCGGCCTCCGGGCCGTCGTCCTGGTAGAGGAAGACGAGGTCGAGGTCGGAGGCGTAGCCCAGCTCCTTGCCACCCAGCTTGCCGTAGGCGATGGCGGCGAACTGGGGGGCTTCGCGGTGGCGGATCTTGATCTTGCGCCAGCACAGCGGCAGGGTCAGCGCGACCATGATGTCGGCCAGCTCTGACAGGTGGTCGGCCAGTTTTTCCACGGTGAGCAGGCCGGCGATGTCCTGGGTGAGCAGGCGGAACACCTGGGCGTGGTGCTGCTCGCGCATGAGGTCGAGCTGGCGTTCCATGTCCGGCTCGATGGCGTCCAGCTCGGCGGCGAGGCTGGCGCGGAAGGCAGGCCAGTCCGGCGCGGCTTCGAGGTTGCGGTCGTCCAGCAACTCGTCGAGCAGGATGGGGTGGCGCACCAGGTATTGCGAGCCCCAGCGCGAGGCGCCGACGAGGTCGGCCACCCGCTTCAGCGCCTGCGGGTATTGCTGCAGCAGCGCGAGATAGGCGCCGCGGCCGGCGATGGATTCGATCAGGTCCAGGCAGCGGGCGAGGGTGTCGTCCGCATGGCGGCTGGCGGCGGCGGTTTCGATCACCCGCGGCATCAGCGCATCCAGCCGGCTCTTGATGTGCTGCGGCAGCTGGCGGTAGCGCGAGCCGGTGTGGATGGCGGCCAGCCGGGCGGCGGCGGCAGCCGGGTCGGCATAGCCGAGTTCGCCCAGGGTCTCGGTGGCCTGGGCAGGGTCGTCGGCGGCGGCCCACAGGGCGTCCAGGCTGTGGTCTTCCTCGCTGGGGTCGCCGAACACCGCGTCGAAATGGGTGCTGACGGCGGCGCGGTGGCGGCCGAGTTCGGCCAGCATCGCCTCCGGCGTGGCGTAGCCCATGGCGCGGGCGATGAGGGCGCGGTCGTCGTCGCCGGCGGGCAGGTCGTGGGTCTGGGCGTCGTCCAGGAACTGCAGGCGGTGCTCCAGCCGGCGCAGGAAGTCGTAGGCGGCGTCCAGCTGCTGCACCGTGTCGGCGCCGAGGATGCCGCGCTCGGCCAGGCGGGCGAGCACCTGCAGCGTGGGGCGGATCTGCAGGCCGTTGTCACGGCCGCCGCGGATGAGCTGGAACACCTGGGCGATGAACTCGATCTCGCGGATGCCGCCGGGGCCGAGCTTGACGTTGTCGGCGCGGTCGCGGCGGCTCACCTCGCGGCGGATCTGCGCATGCAGGTCGCGCATGGCATTGATGGCGCCGAAGTCCAGGTACTTGCGGAAGACGAAGGGGCGGGCGATCTGCTCCAGCTCGCGCCAGCGCTCGCCGGTGAGCACCCGCGCCTTGATCCAGGCGTAGCGCTCCCACTCCCGGCCCTGGGTGATGAAGTAGTTCTCCAGCATGTCGAAGCTGCCCACCAGCGGGCCGGAGTCGCCATTCGGGCGCAGCCGCATGTCCACCCGGAAGACCTGGCCGTGCTCGGTGACCTCGGCCAGCGCCTGGATGATCTGCTTGCCCAGCTTCTCGAAGAACTCGAAGTTGCTGATGACCTTCTTGCCGCCGGTGTCGCCGTCTTCCGGGTAGATGAAGATCAGGTCGATGTCGGAGGAAACGTTGAGCTCCCGTCCGCCCAGCTTGCCCATGCCGATGATGAGCAGCTCCTGCTCCCAGCCGGTGGGCGACAGCGGCGCGCCGTAGCGCTGCAGCAGCGCCTCGCGCAGCACGTCGTGGGCGTGGCGGATGGCGACCTCGGCCAGCACCGTCATCGTCTCGGTGACTTCGGCCAGCGGCGCGCGGCCGTTGAGGTCGCGCACCGCCAGGTGGCACAGCACCCAGGTGCGCAACTGGCGCAGGGTGGCCCGCAGCGCGGCTTCGTCCGCGCCGCGGGCGGCGATGAAGGCGCGCATCGCATCCGCATCCAGCGGCGCACCGGTGCTGCGCGCCAGCTCGGCGGCCAGCCAGGGGCGGCTCTCCAGCATGCGGGAGAGGAAGCGGGACAGGCCGGCGGCGTTGGAGAAATCGGGTGGAGTGTCGGGCATGGCGTGGCGGGTTCGGCGTGAGCAAGGCCGGATGATACCGCGCCGTCCGGAAGCGCCGGCCGCGGGCCGGAAGCGCCGGCTGCGGCGTTCAGGCGCCGGGCCTCGTCTCCGCGCCGGACCGGTGGCGGCCGGTCTCGAGCCGTCCGCGCGGTAAAGGTGAGTAAAAGTGAGGCTGAAGTGTGTATCCGGCTGTGGGAGCGGGCCGGTCTGGCGGGCGAAGGTTGGTAGAATCCCATGTTTGCCCGCCCCGCTGGAAAAAGGCGCGTGGCCGGGCGTTCCGCCGATGGTTTGCCCGGATGGCGGGGATATTCAGCGGGCTGCCATAGTCTTTATCTCCATGAGCGAACAGGCCATCACCTCCGAAGCTGCGCCGGCGCCCGCCGGTGGCGGACGGCTGCGCCGCTGGCTGCGGCGCGCGGCCTATGCGCTGCTGGCGCTGTGGTTCCTCGCCGGCGGCCTGTTCCTGCTGGTACGCCAGGTGGTGGTGCCGCGCTTGGGCGATTACCGCGAGGAGATCGCGGCGCTGGCCTCGCGCAACGTCGGCCTGCCGGTGCAGATCGAAGGCCTGCGGGGCGACTGGGCAGGGCTGCGGCCGCGGCTGCACCTCACCGGCCTGAGCCTGTTGGATGAGGCTGGCCGGCCGGCGCTGCGCCTGCCGCAGGTGGATGCCACCCTGTCCTGGTCCTCGCTGCTGCGGCTGGAGCTGCGCTTCCACCGGCTGGAGATCTCCTCGCCGGAGCTGGCGATTCGGCGTGAGGCCGACGGCGGCGTGGTGGTGGCCGGCGTGCGCCTGGGCGGCGGCCCGGCCGGTGACGGTTTTCCCGAGTGGCTGCTGGCACAGCACCAGGTGGTGGTGCATGGCGCGGCGCTGAGCTGGACGGACGCCACGCGCAGCGCGCCGCCGCTGGAACTGAAGCAGGTCGAGTTCCTCCTCGAGCGGCGGCTGGTTGGTCATCGCTTCGCGCTGCAGGCCCAGCCGCCGGCAGCGCTGGCCTCCACGCTGGACCTGCGCGGCGAGTTCTCCCACCTCGCGCTGGACGAGCCGGCGCAGACCCGCGGCCGCCTCTACCTCGCGCTGGAGCGCGCTGACCTCGGCGGCTGGACGCCCTGGGTGGATTACCCGCTGCCGCTGCAGGGCCAGGGCGGGTTGCGCGCCTGGGTGGATCTGGACGGCGCTGAGCGCAGCGCGATGGAGGCGGAGCTTGCCCTGGAAGGCGTGGTCACCCGGCTGGGCGAAGGGCTGCCGGAACTGCGCCTGCAACGCCTGCAGGGCCAACTGGCCGCCAGCCGCAAGGACGGCACGCTGGCGCTCTCCACCCGGCAGCTCAGCCTCAGCGCTGAAGGGCTGCAGATCGCTCCCACCGATTTCGCGCTGACGTTGGGCGAGGCCGGCGGCAGCCTGCAGGTGAACCAGCTGGATTTCGCCGCGCTCGCCGGCATCGCCGCCCACCTGCCGCTGGAAGACGGGGTGCGCCGCCGCCTCGCCGCCTTCGATCCGCGCGGCAGCGCCAGCAATGTGAAGCTGGAGTGGCGCGGCCAGGCGGCCGCACCCGAGCGCTGGAAGCTCGCCGCCCGCTTCGACGGCATCGGCCTGGCGGCGCGCGACAGCCTGCCCGGCCTCGGCGGCCTCTCCGGCAGCCTGGAGGGCGACGAACGCAGCGGCCGCTTCCAGCTCGCCGGCCAGGACACCCATATCGACCTGCCGGAAGTATTCGACAACCCCCGCCTCAGCTTCGCCTCCTTCAAGGCCGACGGCGGCTGGAGCCGGCGCGACGGCCGCCTGGAGATCGCGCTGGATTCCGCCGGCTTCGACAACGCCGACGCCGCCGGCACCGCCTCCGGCCGCTACTGGCCTGAAGCTGGCGGGCCGGGCGAGATCGACCTGCAGGCCCGCCTCACCCGCGCCGAAGGCACCTCGGTGTGGCGCTACCTGCCGCGGGTGGTGAACCGCGACACCCACGAATGGGTGCAGCACGCCATCCGCCGCGCCGCGGTGCCGGACGCCCGCCTGCGGCTGAAGGGCAAGCTGCACGACTTCCCCTATCGCCAGGGCGAGGGCCAGTTCCTCGTCACCATCAAGGTGGCCGATGCCGAACTCGCCTACGCCCCCGGCTGGCCGGAGATCCAGGGCTTGTACGGCGAGGTGCGTTTCGAAGGGCCGGGCCTGAAGGTGGAGGCGGCCAAGGCGCGCATCCTGGGCGTGAACCTCGCCAACGTGGTCGCCGAAGTGCCGGACCTGGATGCCCATGGCGGCGAGATCATGACCATCAACGGTCGCGCCGCCGGGCCCACCGCCGAGTTCCTGCGCTTCGTTTCCGGCAGCCCGGTGGCCCAGCGCATAGACCGCTTCACCGACGACATGCGCGCCGAGGGCAACGGCAACCTCGACCTGCGGCTGGTAATGCCGCTGCGCGCGGTGCGCGACACCACGGTGCGTGGCGATTTCCGTTTCGCCGGCAACCGCCTGTGGCTGGTGAACGGCCTGCCGCCGCTGGAGGAGGCAGCCGGCCGGCTGCGCTTCACCGCCGACCAGTTCAGCGTCTCCGAGCTGCAGGCCAAGGTGCTGGGCGAGCCGCTGCAGATGACGGCCACCACCGGCGAGGACGGCAGCGTCGCCTTCGCCGTCTCCGGCACGGCCGGCGCCGCGGCGCTGCAGCGGGAATACGGCTGGCCGGTGCTGGCCCACCTCTCCGGCGCTACGCCGTGGCAGACGCAGATCACCGTGGCCCGCAGCGGCACCAGGGTGAATTTCCATACCGACCTCGCCGGCATCTCCTCCAGCCTGCCCACGCCGTTCAACAAGCCGGCACCGGAGAAATGGCCGCTGGCGGTGGAGGCGAACTACCCGCCGGGCGGCGCGCCGTCTTCACTGAAGGTGGACTTCGGCGAGCGCCTGCAGGCCGTCTTTGAACGCGTTGGCGGCAAGGTGGTGCGCGGCGGCATCGGCATCGCCCAGCCGGCGCGCATGGCGGACAAGGGCGTGATGGTGGCGGCGGTGGCTGACCAGTTGGACATCGACGCGTGGCGCCATGCCGTCGGCCTGGAGGGCAGCCAGGACAAGGCCGGCAAAGCCGCCGACGGCGCCGCCCTGGCCACCGCGCTGCCGCTGGCCGGCGTCGCCCTGCAGGCGGAGCAGCTCAAGCTCTTCGGCCAGAGCCTGGCCGGCGTGCGCCTGCGCGCGGTGGCCGACCCCGGCGGCTGGAAGGCGCGGCTGGACAGCGACAAGGCGCAGGGCGATTTCGACTGGCGCGAGGCTGGCAACGGCTCGGTCATGGCCCGCTTCAAGCGCCTGGTCTATGAAAGCGAAGCCGAACCCGGTGCCGAGCATGCCACCCAGCACAAGGGCACCGAGGTGGAACCGCCGCCGCGCTCCCTGCCGGGGCTGGACGTGGTGGCCGAGCAGTTCGTGCTGCGCGGCCTGGAGCTGGGCCGGCTGGAAGTGAATGCCCGCAACCGCGGCGGCGAATGGCTGCTGGAGCGCTTCTCCGTCGCCAACCCGGACGGCCGCCTCGCCGGCAGCGGCGTGTGGCAGACGGCCGGCGCCCAGCGCACCCGCCTCAAGTTCAAGCTGGAAACCGACAACATCGGCCGCTTCACCCGCCGCATGGGCTACCCGGACACGGTGCGCGGCGGCCAGGCCACGCTGGAAGGCCAGCTCGGCTGGCACGGCGCGCCCACCCGCATCGACTACCCCTCGCTGGCCGGCGAGATGAAGGTGGAAGCCGGCGGCGGCCAGTTCAACAAGCTGGATCCGGGCGTCGGCCGCCTGCTCGGCATCCTCAGCCTGCAAGCGCTGCCGCGGCGGATCACGCTGGATTTCCGTGATGTCTTCTCCGAGGGCTTCGCCTTCGACCGCATCGCCGGCGACATCGACGTCAACGGCGGCGTGATGCGTACCAAGAACCTGGAGATTCGCGGCGCCGCCGCCCGGGTACAGATGCGCGGCGCGGCCGACGTCGGCGCCGAGACGCAGGACCTGCGGGTGACGGTGCAGCCCACGCTGTCCGAATCGGTCGCCATCGGCGCCGCCGCCGGCCTCATCAACCCGGTGGCCGGCGTCGTCACCTATCTTGCACAGAAGGCGCTCAGCGATCCCTTCGAGCGCCTGTTCGCCTACGACTACACCATCACCGGCACCTGGGACGACCCGAAGGTGGAGAAGCTGGGCTCCACCGCCGAGAATCTCATCCCGCGCCTGCCCGACACCTCCGGCACTCCCGCCCCTTCGGAATCCGCCCGCCCATGACGACCGCCAGTCCCCGCATCGCCGCCCTCCAGACCGTGTCCAGCCCGGACGTGGCCGACAACCTGCGCATCGCCGCCGGCCTCATCGCCGAGGCCGCCGCCGCCGGCGCCCGCCTGGTGGCGCTGCCGGAATACTTCGCCCTGATCACCGCCGACGAGCGTGCCAAGGTGCGCCTGCGCGAGCGCGACGGCGAAGGCCCGCTGCAGGATTTCCTGCGCGAGGCGGCGCAGCGCCACAGTGTCTGGATCGTCGGCGGCACGGTGCCGCTGGTGGCCGAGGCCGACGACAAGGTGCGCAACACCACGCTGGTCTACGATGAGCGTGGCGAACGGGTGGCGCGCTACGACAAGATCCACCTGTTCGGTTTCCAGCGCGGCGAGGAGCGCTACGACGAAGCGGCCACCATCGAGCCCGGCCACCGCGTCGTCACCTTCGATTCGCCGGTGGGCCGCATCGGCCTGTCGGTGTGCTACGACCTGCGCTTCCCCGAACTTTTCCGCAGCATGGGCGAGGTGGACTTGATCATCCTGCCCGCCGCCTTCACCTACACCACGGGCAAGGCGCACTGGGAAGTGCTGCTGCGCGCCCGCGCCATCGAGAACCAGTGCTATGTGATGGCGCCGGCGCAGGGCGGCAAGCATGCCAGCGGCCGCGTCACCTGGGGCCACAGCATGATCGTCGACCCCTGGGGTGAAGTGCTGGCCTGCCGCGAGGAAGGCGCCGGCGTGGCGATGGCCGAGCTCGACCCGGCGCGGCTCGCCGCGGTGCGCGCCAGCCTGCCGGCGCTGCGCCACCGCTGCCTGCAGGGCGGACAGTAGGACCGATTCCGGTGCATCATCCCAACGCATGATTCTTTTCGCGCCGCGCCGGTCCACGCCGGCGGCGCCACAACCGGACCTCTCATGAGCAAAGCCAAGAACCCCTTCAAAGTCGCCGAACGCACGCTGCTGCTTCCCTACGACCTCGGCGAGGCGGAGCTGGACAAAGTGTTCCGCAAGCTGATGAAGCACCGGCTGGACTACGCCGACCTCTACTTCCAGTACCACCGCTCGGAGGCCTGGAGCCTGGAAGAGGGCATCGTCAAGTCCGGCAGCTTCGACATCGAGCAGGGCGTGGGCGTGCGCGCCATCAGCGGCGAGAAGACCGCCTTCGCCTACTCCGACGACATCTCCCTGAACGCGCTGCTGGGCGCCGCCACCGCCACCCGCGCCATCGCCGACGCCGGTGGCCGCGGCAAGACCGCGGTGGCCGCCGGCAAGCCCGGCAAGCGCCTGTACCACGGCGAAGACCCGCTGGATTCGCTGGACGACACCGCCAAGGTCGCGCTGCTGGAGCGGCTGGAGGGCTACGCCCGCGCCGAGGATGCCCGCGTCACCCAGGTCATGGCCCACATCGCCGGCTCCTGGGAAGTGGTGCTGGTGGCGCGCAGCGACGGCCACATGGCGGCGGACGTGCGGCCGCTGGTGCGGGTATCGGTCACCGTCATCATGGAAGACGGCACCCGCCGCGAGCAGGGCAGCGGCGGCGGCGGCGGCCGTTACGACTACGGCTATTTCAGCGACGAAGTGCTGCGCGGCTATGCCCGCGCCGCGGTGCATCAGGCCTCGGTGAACCTCGGCGCCGACCCGGCGCCGGCCGGCACCATGGCGGTGGTGCTCGGGCCGGGCTGGCCCGGCATCCTGCTGCACGAGGCCATCGGCCACGGCCTGGAGGGCGACTTCAACCGCAAGGGCAGCTCCGCCTTCTCCGGCATGATCGGCCAGCAGGTCGCTGCCAAGGGCGTCACCGTGGTGGACGACGGCACCCTGCCGGACCGCCGCGGCTCGCTCACCATAGACGATGAAGGCAACCCGACCGAACGCACCGTGCTGATCGAGGACGGCATCCTCACCGGCTACATGCAGGACATGATGAACGCCCGCCTGATGGGCATGAAGCCCACCGGCAACGGCCGCCGCGAGTCCTACGCCCACCTGCCGCTGCCGCGCATGACCAACACCTACATGCTCAACGGCGACAAGGACCCGGCGGAGATCATCAAGTCGGTGAAGAAGGGCCTGTACGCGGTGAACTTCGGCGGCGGCCAGGTGGACATCACCTCCGGCAAGTTCGTGTTCTCCACCGCCGAGGCCTACCTGATCGAGAACGGCAAGGTCACCCGCCCGGTGAAGGGCGCCACCCTGATCGGCAACGGGCCGGACGTGCTTACCCGCGTCAGCATGATAGGCAACGACATGGCGCTGGACCCTGGCGTCGGCACCTGCGGCAAGGATGGCCAGAGCGTGCCGGTGGGCGTCGGCCAGCCGACGCTGCGCATCGACGGCCTGACGGTGGGCGGCACCGCCTGAGCCCTGGCCGCCGGCGGCGCGCAAGCCGCACAAGACAGAACGGCCCGGTCGATCCGGGCCGTTCGCTTTTTACGGCGCAGTAGGCGTGTGCCGGGGAAGCCTCAGGCCGGCTTCGCCAGCGGCGCGATGCGCGCTTCGCGGATCGGCAGGTTCACCAGCGCGGCGGCGCCGGCCAGCGCCATGTCGGCGTACCACATCCACTGATAGTCGCCCTGCAGGGTGATGGCGATGCCGCCCAGCCAGGCGCCGAGGAAGCCGCCCACCTGGTGCGACAGCAGCGTCAGCCCGAACAGGGTGCCGAGGTAGCGCACGCCGAACAGCTTGCCGACGATGGAGGCGGTGGGCGGCACGGTGGACAGCCAGGTGAAGCCCAGGCCGGCGGCGAACAGGTAGAAGGTCAGCGCCGTCTTCGGGCTCAGCAGGTAGGCGGCGATCAGCAGCGCGCGCGAGCCATACATCCAGAACAGGATGTGCTTGCTGCGGTAGCGCGACACCCAGTTGCCGGCGAACAGGCTGCCGACGATGTTGGCCAGGCCGATGATGGCCAGCGACCAGCTCGCCACGCCCGCGGGCAGCCCGCACAGCGCCACTTCGCCCGGCAGGTGGGTGACGAGGAAGGCGATGTGGAAGCCGCAGGTGAAGAAGCCGGCGTGCAGCAGCAGGTAGCTGCGGTCGCCGCTGGCCGACTTCACCGCCTGCCACAGGCCGGCCTCGCCGGCGGCGGCCGGCGCCGGCCGCGGCGCGGCGCGGCCGGTGAGGCTGCGGATCAGCGGCAGCGCCAGCAGCGTCATCGCCGCCATGGACCACAGCGCGCCCATCCAGCCCAGGGCCTGGATCAGCTTCTGCGCCACCGGCGCGAACACGAACTGGCCGAAGGAGCCGCCGGCGTTGATCAGGCCGGAGGCCGCGCCGCGCGCCTCCGCCGGCAGGCGCTGGGCGGCGGCGCCGATCAGCACCGAGAAGCTGCCTGCGCCGGAGCCCATGGAGGCGAGGATGCCCAGCGCCACCATCAGCCCGATGCCGCTGCTGACGAAGGGCGTCAGCGCGGTGCCCAGCATCAGCAGCAGGATGGAGGCGATCAGCACTTTCTCCGGGCCGTAGCGGTCGGCGGCGGCGCCGGCGATGGGCTGGATCGCGCCCCACACGAACTGGCCCACTGCCAGCGCCAGGCTGATGGTGGTGATGCCCAGGCCGGTGTCGGTGTTCATCGGCGAGATGAACAGGCCGAAGGACTGGCGCGTACCCATGGTCACCATCAGGATGCCGGCGGCCGACAGGGTGACGACCCATGCGTCGCGGTGGTTCAGGCCACGGAACATTGTTTACCTCGGGAAGGGAGCGGGGCTGGCGAAGGCGGAAGACCCTGGCGGCCTTCGCGTCGCGTAATCATGATTGTCGTAATTTAACGTGTCAAGGCAGCGGCGGCCTCATTCCAGGTCCGCCAGCTTCTGCTTGTCCGCGCTGGCGGCGCGGTCCGCGTCCGGCGCCAGCTGCCAGAAGATCCAGGCCGAGGCGACGGTGATCGCGCCCACGCACAGGTAGGTGGCATGGAAGGCGGCGAGGCGGCCGTGGGCGTCCACGTCCAGCCGTTCGGTGAACACCGCCAGCAGGGCCCCGGCCACCGACACGCCCAGGCTCATGGATAGCATCTGCACCATGGAGAGCAGGCCATTGCCGGCGCTGGCCTGCTCGCTACCCAGGTCCTTCAGCGTCACCGTGTTCATCGCGGTGAACTGGATGGAGTTCACCGCGCCGAAGAAGCCCAGCAGCAGCACGTGCAGCCACAGCGGCTGGGCCGGCGCCAGCAGGGAGAAGGCCGCCATCGCCATGCCCAGCAGCGCGGTGTTGCCCACCAGTACGCGGCGGTAGCCGAAGCGCTGGATCAGCGTTGGCGCCAGCCGTTTGGAGAGGATGGCAGAGGCGGCCACCGGCAGCATCATCATGCCGGCGCGCGCCGGGCTGTAACCCATGGCCAGTTGCAACAGCAGCGGAATCAGATAGGGCATGGCGCCGCTGCCGATGCGGGCGAAGAGGTTGCCCAGCAGGCCGACGCTGAAGCTGTTGGTGTGGAACAGCTGCGGCGAGAACAGCGGCCGCGGATGGCGGGTGGCATGTATCCAGTAGGCCGCCAGGTTGGCCAGGCCGAACACCAGCAGCACCAGTACCGGCGCGCGGCCCAGGCCGACGCCGGCCAGCCCGTCCAGCGCCAGCGACAGGGTGACCATGCCGAAGGCGAGCAGGCCGAAGCCGGTGAAGTCGAAGGGCGGCAGCGCGGCGGACCGCCAGTCCGCCATGTAGCGCAGGCTGAGGGCGCAGCCGAGCAGCCCGACCGGGACGTTTATGAGGAAGATCCAGTGCCAGGAGGCGGCTTCGACCAGCCAGCCGCCCAGCGTCGGACCGATCAGCGGGCCGATCAGCCCCGGCACGGCGACGAAGCTCATCGCCTTGAGGAAGTGCTCGCGCGGAAAGCTCTTCAGCACCGCCAGCCGGCCCACCGGCAGCAGCATCGCTCCGCCCAGGCCCTGCAGTACCCGCGAGGCCACCAGCTGGCCGAGGTTGTGCGACAGCGCACAGGCCAGCGAGCCGGCGACGAAGAGGGCCAGCGCGGTGGTGAACACCCGCCGGGTGCCGAAGCGGTCCGCCAGCCAGCCGCTGGCGGGAATCGCCATCGCCATGGTCAGCGCATAGGCGATCACCACCGACTGCATGCGCAACGGGCTCTCGCCCAGGCTCTCGGCCATCGCCGGCAGCGCGGTGTTGACGATGGTGGCGTCCAGCGTCTGCATGAAGAAGCCGAAGGCCACCAGCCACAGGATGAGGCGGGAGGCGGGGAGGTCGGGGGAGTTCATGGTGTTGTTGTTATGGCCGCGGAGCCTTGATTGTAGCCGGGGCGGGGAGAAGGGCTCCGGTGCCTGGCCGCCGTCTGCTGCGGCGCCTGGCAGGGGTTTTGCCGGCGCGGCGGGGAGGGCGCCGGCGAAGGGCGTTCGCGCGGCCCTGGGCAGCGCAGGCCGGGGCTGGCCTGCGGCTGCCGGCGCAGCCTTGTGGCCTGCTCTTGGCGCAAGACCGATGGCGCTGGGGCAGCCATGAGGGGAGACCGGATGAGGCTTGGCGTTTGCCGGCGCGCTATTGCGGCAGGGGGGCGCAAGCCTGGTCTCGTTGCGGCGGTGGGATGGGTTCGTGGGGCGACTGGCCCTGGCGCAGGGCGGGCGTGGCGCCGAGGGCTGCGCTGCGGGTTGTTGCCGACTGTCAGGCGGCGCCTTCGGGGCAACTCCGCTTAGAACAGGTCCATCTGCGGGGAGGGGGCTTTCGGCGGCGCATCCACTGCAGGCGGTCTGAAGAGGCCGCTGTCCAGCACCCGGCGGTGGCGGTTCAGGCCCAGGCGTTCGCTTGTTCTATGCAGGCGCTGGCGGTAAAGCTCGGCATAGACGCCTTCGCCGCGCATGCGGTGGCCGAAGCGGGCGTCGTTGGCCTTGCCGCCGCGCATGGCGGCCAGCAGGCTCATCACATGACGGGCCTTGCCGGGGGCGTGGCGCTGCAGCCACTCGGCGAACAGCTCCTTCAGCTCGTAGGGCAGGCGCAGCAGCACGTAGCCGGCGGTTTCCGCGCCGTGGGCGTGGGCGGCTTCCAGCACCGCTTCGAGTTCATGGTCGTTCAGCGCCGGGATCAGCGGCGCGCACAGCACTCCCACCGGGATGCCGGCGTCGCTCAGCCGGCGCAGGGTTTCCAGCCGCCGCGCCGGGCGGGCGGCGCGCGGCTCCAGGCGGCGGGCGAGGTCGTCGTCCAGCGTGGTGATGGAGAGCATCACCTGCACCAGGTTGTCGCGGGCGAGGTCGGCGAGCAGGTCGATGTCGCGTTCTATCAGCGCCGACTTGGTGATCATGCTCACCGGGTGGCGGGTTTCCACCATCACCTGCAGGATCTGGCGGGTGAGCCCGGTGCGCCGCTCCACCGGCTGCCAGGCGTCGGTGTTGATGCCGAGGGCGATGGGCTCGCAGCGGTAGCCGGGGCGGGCAAGCTCCCGCCGCAGCAGGCTGGCGGCCTCCGGCTTCCAGAACAGCTTGGTCTCGAAGTCCAGCCCGGGGGAGAGGTCCAGGTAGGCATGGGACGGCCGGGCGAAGCAGTAGATGCAGCCGTGCTCGCAGCCGCGGTAGGGATTGATGGAGCGGTTGAAGCCGACGTCCGGCGAGGTGTTGCTGGTGATGACGGTCTTGGCGCGGTCCACCAGCAACTCGGTCCTGAGCTTTCCTTCGCTGCCTTCGTCCTCGCCGGGCCAGCCGTCGTCGAAGTCGCCGCGCTGCCAGTCGAGGAAGCGGCCGTCCGGGCGCAGCGCGGCGCCGCGGCCGCGCTGGGCTTGGGGGGCCGCCTGTGGCCTCTCTGGTTTTCTGTAATTTTGTACAGTCATTGACGAAGTTTCCGCCTGCGGTTGGGGGAGCGTCAAGAGGCGTTTGTCGGGGCGATGGGATAAGCCGAGTGGGCTGCGGATGTAACTGCCGGGGCGGACGGCGCTCGGGCTTGAGCGGGGGTTTCCCTTGCCGCTGGGGCGCTCGGCGGTGCAGTGGGCGGCGGCGCACTCCCTCCCCCTTGCAGGGGGCTGGGGAGGGGGCTCCGAAGGGGCGGCTGCGATTCAGGCTCGTGAACACTGCTCCCCTCCCCCCGCTCCGCGCCCTGGCCCTGTGCTCTGCCCGCTCCGGCGGGCGAAGCGGTGCTTTGCTTTGCCGCCCATGCCCTGCGAGGAGAGAGGGGAGGAAACCGGCCGTTCCTTGAGGTGGCGGGCCCGTACCGCGCGTATCGAGGTTACCGGCCAACGATCTCCAGGCCGTTATCCACCTCCCGCACGCCGGTTACCGCCATCGCCACTTGCTGGGCGCGGTGGCGTTGTTCTTCGCTGGCGACCACGCCGGCGAGCCGCACCTGGCCGTCCCGGGCGGCGACGGCGACATGGGCGTCGCGCAGGGCGGGGTCGCTGCGCAGGGCGGTCTTGATGTCCTGGCGCAGGCCGCGGTCGGGGTCGTCGTCGTTGGGCAGTTCGGTGGTCTCTACCGCGGCGGCGGCGAGGCCGGCGGAGTGGGCGGGGCTGGCGCCGATGGAGAAGGCGAGGGCGGAGGTGGTGAGGATGGCGAGTACGGTCTGGCGACTGATCATCTGGAGCTCCTGCGACTTGCGATGGATTGCGGCGGCGCGGGGCCGCGAGCAGCAGGCTTTGCAGGGGCTGTGCCAGGCGGAGAAAAGCCGGGCGGGATCAAGGCTTTGGCGGTGCAGGCCGGGTGTGGCTCCCGGCCGGGGGGCTGGAGGCCGGCTGGAACTGTCGGCCCCCGGCGACGGCTGCCTTCATCTCGCCGCAGCCGCTTGAATCCGCTGGGTTTTCATTGTCGGGCCGGAGCGACGCCGCGCGGCTCGGCGCGGAACAGGTCGGGATTGAGGCCATGGCGCTGCAGCAGGCGGTAGAACTCGGTGCGGTTGCGTTCGGCCAGGCGGGCGGCGTCGGAGACGTTGCCGTCGGTGAGCTTGAGCAACTGCACCAGGTAGCCGCGCTCGAAGCGCTGCTTGGCCTCGCTGTAGCTCAGCGCGTCCATCGGCCGCAGGCGCAGCGCGCGCTCGACCAGGGCGAGCGGGATCAGCGGCGTGGTGGCGAGCGCGCAGGCTTGCTCCACCACGTTCTGCAGTTGGCGCACATTGCCCGGCCAGGGCGCGCCGGCAAGGGCTTCCACCGCGTCCGGGGCGAAGCCGCGCAGGCGCTTGCCGTACTTGTGGGCGAGCACCCGCAGGAAGTGGTTGGCCAGCAGCGGAATGTCTTCCCGCCGCTCGGCCAGTGGCGGCAGGCCGAGGTTGACCACGTTGAGGCGGTAGTAGAGGTCCTCGCGGAACTGGCCCTCGGCCAGCGCGGCGTCGAGGTCGCGGTGGGTGGCGGAGAGAATGCGCACGTCGATGGCTTCGGAGCGCGTCGCCCCTACCGGCCGTACCGCGCGCTCCTGCAGCACCCGCAGCAGCTTCACCTGCAGTGCCAGCGGCATGTCGCCGATCTCGTCGAGGAACAGGGTGCCGCCGTCGGCCGCCTGCAGCAGGCCGCGGTGGGCGGTGGTGGCGCCGGTGAAGGCGCCGCGCACATGGCCGAAGAGTTCGGATTCCAGCAGCTGCTCCGGGATGGCGCCGCAGTTGATGGCGACAAAGGGCGCTGCGGCGCGCGGGCTGGCGCGGTGGATGGCGCGGGCGAGCAGTTCCTTGCCCGTGCCGCTCTCGCCGCGGATGAGCACGCTGGCGTCGGAGGCGGCCACCAGCCGGGCTTCGTCCAGCAGGGTGAGCATGCGCGCGCTGTGGGTGACGATTTCGCTGCGCCATTCCTCGTCGGCGGGGTGCTCGGCCGGGCCGGCGGGTGCGGCCAGGCGCAGGGCGCGGGCGATGCGCTCCAGCAGTTCGCGGCTGTCGAAGGGTTTGGTGAGGTAGCCGGAGACGCCGCGGGAGGTGGCTTCCACCGCGTCCGGGATAGTGCCGTGGGCAGTCAGCAGGATCACCGGCAGCGCCGGGTAGAGGCTGCGGATTTCCTCGAACAGGGCGAGGCCGTCGCGGTCGGGCAGGCGCACGTCGCTCACCACCAGGTGGTAGCGCTCCACCGCCAGCCGGGAGAGGGCGGCGTCGGCGCTTTCGGCGGTGCCGATGCGGTAGCCGCTGGCTTCCAGGCGCATGGAAAGGAGGCGCAGCAGGTCGGTGTCGTCGTCCACCAGCAGCAGGCTGGCGCTGGCGTCAGTGGCGTGGTGCAGGGCTGTCGTCATGGCGTGGTCCTGGCAGGCTCGGAGGGGAGGGCGGGAGCAGGGCCGCGTGGGGCCGTGCTGCGCGGGCCGGCGGGCAGGCTGCGCTCGATCTCGGCGAGGGCGTCCAGCTTCTGTTGCAGCAGTTCCGTCTGGCGCTGGCTGTCCTTCAGCTGCTGGTTGCTGCGCTCCAGCTGTTGGGTGAGGCGCTGGACCACGGTTTCCAGGCGCTGGCGCTCGGCGGTCTGCTCCTGCAACTGGTGGGCGAGGATGGCGGGATCGCGCTCGGCCGGGGGCGGCCGGCCGATGCAGCCGGCGAGCGGGCCCAGCAGCAGGGCGGCAGCCAGCGCTGGCAGCAGCCGGCGATGGGCGGGAGTAGGCGTTTCAACGGGCATGGGGCAGATCGATCCGGAAATGGGCGCCCTGGGGCGCGGGCAGCACGGCGACGCGGCCGCCGTGGGCAACGATGAATTCGCGCACGATGGCCAGGCCGAGGCCGCTGCCGCCGGCTTTGCCGCGCAGCGGCTCGGCGGGGCGCCGGCTGCCCTGGAAGAAGGGGTCGAAGATGCGCTCGGCTTCCTCGGCGGCCACGCCGGGGCCTTCGTCCGTGCAGTCTATGGCCACGCCCTGCGGGCCGTCGCCGAGGCGGAAGCGCACGGTGCTGCCGGGCGGCGCATAGGCCAGCGCGTTGGCGAGCAGGTTGCCCAGCACCAGCTTGAGCTTGCCCTCGTCGGCGAGTACCGCCGGCGCTTCCTGGCCGGGCACGGTTTCCACCTTGATCGTTACCCGCCGCGCTTCGGCCTGCAGGCGCTGCTCCTCCACCACCGCGGCCACCAGCGGTGCCAGGGCGACGCGGCGGCGCGACAGGCGGCGGGCGTCGAACAGGGTGGCGTTGTAGTCCAGCAGGTGCTCGATGCGCTCCTGCAGGGTGCGGGCGTTGTGATCCAGGATGCGGATGACTTCCTGCTGGCGTGGCGAAATGGGGCCGGCGACTTCGTCCTGCAGCAGGGCCACGCCTTCGCGCAGGGAGGCAAGCGGCGTCTTGAGTTCGTGGGAGACGTGGCGCAGCACGCGGGCGCGGTTGGCTTCCAGGTCGGCCAGGCGCAGGCGCAGCCAGTCCAGGCGGTGGCCGATCTCGCGCAGGTCGGCCGGGCCGCCGACGTTCATGCGGCGGTCGAAGCGGCCTTCGCCCAGGGCGGCGATGCCGCGGGCGATGCGCCGCAACGGCCGCACCACCCACCAGCCGGTGAGCCCGGCCAGGGCGAAGGCGGCGGCGATGGCGGCCAGCACCTGCTGGGCGAGGCGTTCGCGGCGGTGGTCCAGGGCGTCGAGCTGGCGGCGGTTGTCTTCTTCGATGCGGCTGCGCACCGCGCCGGCCAGCCGGCCATTGAGTTCGGCCAGCCGCGCCAGCGCCGGCTGCAGGCGGGCAGCGTCGGGCTTGCCTTCGAGGGCGGCATGGGCGGCGTCGGCGGCCTGGCGCCAGGTTGCCAGCGCTTCGCTGAAACGGGCATCCGGCAGGGCGAGGAAGCCGGAGGTGGCGACGCTGTCCAGCCGGTCCAGCGCGGCCACCGCTTCGATATGGGCGACGGCGAAGCGCTGGCGCAGGGCCGGGTCTTCCAGCACCACGAATTGGCGGGCGCTGCGTTCCATGTCCACCGTGCGTTCGCCCAGCTGCTGCACGGCGGTGGTGAGGGCGAGGGCGGTGGCGCTGCTGTCGCGGCTGCGTTTGGCGAAGTCTTCCAGTGCCAGCCAGCCGTTTACCGCCGCGGCGCCGAGGATGCCGGCGATCAGCAGGAAGCTCGCCAGCAGCGTGGCGCGGAAGGAGAAACGGAGCATGGGCAGGCGGGCGGTGGTCGCAGGAGAGAAGGAGCATGGGCTCGGCTGCGGACGATCCGCGAGTTTAGGCAGCGGCCCGCGGCCGCCGGGGTAAGCAAGTGCAAGTTCATGTTTCCCGGCCAGGTGTCGCCTGGATGTGACAGCCGCAAAGGCTTGCCGGGCAAGGGTTTCGCCGTTTGCCGCGGGAATGGTGTCGCCTGCAGGCGACGGTTTCGGCCCCCTGATTCAAGCGAAGTCGAGCTTCTTGAATTCAAGTGTTTGATAAAAAATGTTTTTTCAGGGCAGGCATGGTGCTTGCCATCTCCGGCGGAGGGGCCGCGTCGGCGGGCCCGCAACAGTTCCGAGGAGAAACCATGTTCAACAAACCCGCCATGTTCCCCAAGACCGCCGAACCCGCCGGTGCCCGCCCGCTACGCCCCGGCATGGGCGCCAGCGTGAGCCCGGCGGCGCCCGGTTCGTCTTCCGCCGTTGGCAGCCCGCCGATGACGCCGGCGCGGGAGCCGGCCGAGGAGAAGGTGGAAGAACGGCTGGAGCAGGGCGCGAGCCCGGTCGCGGAAGAGGAGAACGCCGACGGCGGCAGCCGCTTGATCGTCGGCCCGGATGTGAAGCTGAAGGGTGCGGAGATCCTGGACTGCGACACCCTGGTGGTGGAAGGCCGGGTGGAGGCGACCATGGACAGCCGCGTCATCCGCATCGCCGAGAAGGGCGCTTACGCCGGCACGGTGGGCATAGACGTGGCCGAGATCCACGGCCGCTTCGACGGCGAACTCACCGCGCGCAAGCAGCTCATCATCCATGCCACCGGCCGCGTCAGCGGCAAGATCCGCTACGGCAAGATCTTCATCGAGGAAGGGGGCGAGATTTCCGGCGACGTGCAGTCGCTGGCGGCTTCTTCCTCCGCCTCATCCTCGCCGGTGCGGCGTCCGACCGAGCTGCGGCCGGAGAGCGACAACAACCTGACGGAGAGCAAGCCGCTGGCCGCATTGGCGGGGTGAGCTGAAACAGACGGGCGGTCGGGGGGCCGCCCGTTCCTGCCGTCTTTGACCGGCGGTTTCCGTGGTCCGCCGGTTTGCGCGAGGGGATGGCAGCAGGGGACGCCCCACCCCACCGAATGCAGCAGCAGGCGTTGGCCGCCGGACCGAGAGGCATCCGGCGGTTTTTTTTGGTTCATCGCGCCTTTCCGGGGAAGGCGGCCTTGATCTTCAGGAAGAAATAGGCTGAGTCGCGGAATCCGTAGGCCATGCGCTTGATGACCTTGA
>NZ_SNVV01000026.1 GCF_004361735.1 Azoarcus indigens
ACCTCGCCCTGGAGCCGCAGGCCCCCGGCGATGTGGTACGCCGTGCTGGCACGGTCCAGTTCCCACAGGAACCATTGACGACGTTGCGCGTAGGACAGGGCCAGCCCTTCGCCGCGGGCAGCCGGGTCAAGCACCGGTATCGAGCCCTCCATCCCGCTGCCGGCTTCAGTTGCTGCCACCAGCGTACGCGCAAAGCTCTCCAGCCGTTGGTGCTCGAAGACCTGGCGCGGGCTGGCGCGGAACCCTGCCCTGTGCAAACGGGCAACCAGCTTCAGGCTCAGGATGGAGTCACCACCCAGTTCAAAAAAGCCGTCCTGGCGGCCGATCCGCTCGGTACCCAGCAACTCCGCCCAGATCGCGGCCAAGGCCTGCTCCACCTCGCCCTGCGGCGCTTCGTAGGCTTGCGTGCCGGCCAGTTCAGGCTTAGGCAGCGCCTTGCGGTCGACCTTGCCGTTGGCATTCAGCGGCAGGCGCTCCAGCAATATCAGCGCGGCGGGCACCATGTACTCCGGCAACGAAGCCGCCAGACGCGACCGCAGCTGCCCGCTCTCGCACCTCGCCTCCGGCTTCAGCGCCACGTAGCCCACCAGCCGCGCCCCGCCCGGGCCTTCGGCCGCCACCACCACCGCTTCACGCACTTCCGGCTGCGCCAGCAGTTGCGCTTCCACTTCGCCCAGTTCGATGCGGAAGCCCCGGATCTTGACCTGGTGGTCTATCCGGCCCAGGTATTCCAGTTCGCCTTCCGCGTTCCAGCGCACCAGGTCGCCCGTGCGGTACAGCCGGCCACCGGCTTCGTCGTAGGGGTCGGCGATGAAGCGTTCGGCGCTCAGGCCGGGGCGGTTCAGGTAGCCGCGGGCGAGGCCCGCTCCCCCCAGGTACAGCTCGCCGGGCACGCCTATCGGCACAGGATTCAATCCCTGGTCCAGCACCCGCAATTGCGTTGCAGCAATCGCCCCGCCGATCGCCGGACTTCCCTGGGTGTGTCTGGCCGCCGACCAGATCGTGGTTTCGGTCGGCCCGTACATATTCCAGAGCTCCACCCCGCCCTCCATAAGCGAGCAGGCGAGATCGGGATGGAGCGCTTCGCCCCCGCAGAGGCCTTTGAGCGGTTTTCCCGGCGCCAGAGGCCAATTCCCTTGCATGAGGGCTCGCCACCCCGATGGGGTCGCCTGCAGCACTGTCACGCCATGGTCCACGGCGAGTTGGGTCAGCGCCCCTCCGTCGTGCACTGCATCCCTGGTGGCAAGGACGATACTCGCGCCCTGGACCAAGGGCAGGAAAAGCTCCAGGGCGGCAATATCAAAGGAAAGCGAGGTAAGCGCCAGGAGGACATCCTCCGCCGTCACCCCGGGTGCGCCTGCCATCGCGCACATGAAGTTGCTCAAGGAGGAATGGCGGACCATCACCCCCTTGGGCCGCCCGGTGGACCCCGATGTATAGATCAGGTAGGCCAGATTCCCACCGCAGACCGCCACCTCGGGCGGGCTTTCGCAGCCGCCGTCGAAGTCCAGCAGGTCCAGCTCCAGGATCGCCACGTCCGGCCCCGCCGGGACGTGGTCCCTGACATCGCTGCAGGTGAGCAGCAGCGCAATTCCGCTGTCCTCCACCATGTAGCCCAAGCGCTCCGCCGGGTACGCCGGGTCCAGTGGCACATAGGCCCCACCCGCCTTCAGGACGGCCAGCAGGCCCACCACCATCTCCAGCGAGCGCTCGACCGCGATCCCTACCTTCACTTCCAGACCGACGCCCCGCCCGATCAGGTAGTGCGCGAGCCGGTTGGCCCGCCGGTTCAACTCGCCGTAGCTCAGCTGCGCTTCACCGAAGATCACCGCCACCGCGTCCGGACTCGCAGCCGCCCGCGCTTCGATCAAACGGTGGATGGGCTGGGCATCATCAAAGCGCTCGGGGTTCTCGCCCCATGTCCGCAGCTGCGCCAGTTCCGCGCCGCCCAGCAACTGCACCTCATCCAGGCTGAGCTCGCGCTGCTCCGCGAAGGCCCGCAGCAGCGCCAGGTAGTGCCCGGCCATGCGCTCCACCGTCGCCGCGTCGAACAGTTCCGCGGCGTAGATGAAGTTCGCATCGACGCGTCCGTCCTCGTACTCGCAGGTCTGCAGCGTCAGTTCGAACTGGGCGGCCTGTTCGTCGAAATCCAGGCGCTGGACCTCGACGCCGGGCCAGCCGGCCAGCGCGCGGTGGTCGCGGCGCAAGTGGTTGAACATCACCTGGAACAGCGGATTGGTGCTGAGGCTGCGCTCCGGCTGCAGGGCTTCCACCAGGCGCTCGAAGGGCAGATCCTGGTGCGCCTGCGCGCCCAGCGCGGTGTCGCGGACCTGGGTGAGCAGCGCATTCAGGCGGGTCCGCGGCGCGATCCGCGCGCGCAGCACCTGGGTGTTCACGAAGAAGCCGACGATGCCGGCCGTTTCCGCCCGGTTGCGGTTAGCGATGGGAACGCCGACCCGCACATCCTCCTGGCCGGTGTAGCGGTGCAGCAAGCCCTGGAAGGCGGCGAGCAGCAGCATGAACAGGGTGGCGCCTTCCTCCCGCGCCCGGCCGCGCAGCGTGTCCACCAGGGCGCCGGGCAGGCTCAGCAGGTGGTGCGCGGCGGTGTAGCTGCCGTCGGCCCGGCGCGGGTGGTCGGCAGCCAGGGCCAGGGCCGGCTGGTCCTCGCCCAGTTGCGCTTTCCACCAGGCGAGCTGGCGCTCGCCCTCACCCGCCGCCAGCCAGCGCCGCTGCCAGGCCGCGTAGTCGGCATAGTGCAGCGGCAGGCCGGGCAAGGCCTGCGGCGTGCCCTGCACCTGCGCCCGGTACAGCGCGGCCAGTTCGTCCAACACCACCTGCACCGACCAGCCATCGGAGACGATGTGGTGCATCACCACCAGCAGCTGCCATTCACGCTCGCCGGTCTGCAGCAGGCTCATGCGCAGCAGCGGACCGCGGGTGAGATCGAAGGGCGTGCCGGTGATGGCGGCCCGTTCCTCCGCGAGCCGCGCCGCGCGTTCCGCTTCCGGCAGCCGATGCAGCGCCAGCGTCTGCAGTTCGAAACCAGCGGCCGGCAGCACACGCTGCGTCGCCCCGCCCTCGCCATCCTCCTCGAACACGGTGCGCAGCGCTTCATGCCGGTCCACGACGGCGCTCACGCCCGCGCGCAGCGCCTCCACATCCAGCGCGCCGGCAAACTTCAGGCCACCGCCGACGTGGTAGGCGGTGCTCTCCGGCTCCAGCTTCCACAGGAACCACTGCCGCAGCTGGGCGAAAGACAAGGGAGCCGGCTCGCCCGCGGCACGCGGGGCGATGGCCGCATCGGCATCGGCACTGCCGGCGGCATCCGCGCCGCGCAGCAATTCGTTCAGCCGGGCGCGTTGTTCGGGGGAAAGACGGGCACGGCGTTGGGACAGGTCTTGGTGGAGATCGGACATGGCGGGTTCTCAGACTGTTGCGGATGCGGGCGCTTCGGCTGCGACGGCCGGTTCGCCCTTCTCGATTTCTTCGATCAGTCGGGTTTCGACCAGGATGGCGAGATCGCCGATGGTGGGCGCCTTGAAGAAGGTCGCCGGATGCAGCTCCACGCCGTAGGCCTTGCGCACGCGGGCGAGGATCTGGATGGCCAGCAGGGAATCGCCGCCGAGTTCGAACAGGTTGTCGTTGATGCCGATGGGGGCGATGCCCAGCATGCCGGCCCACAACGCGGCCAGCCGCGTCTCCAGCTCGCCCTCCGGCGCCGCGTAGGGCACCGACAGCGGCGGGCGCGGGTGTTCGCCGCCCTTGTCGGCTACAGCGGGCAGCCCGATCTCCAGAACGTCCAGCATGCCGCCGTCCAGCGGGCCGAGCCGGGCGTCGAGATCGGTGGTGGAGACCACGATCTGCGCCACCGCCGGACCGTTGACGATGGCCTCGAAGGCCAGCGCGCCCTGCGGCCCGTCCATGCCGATGCCATCCGGCAACACCATGCCGGCGGCCATGCCGAGGTCGCGCCAGGCATCCCAGTCCACCGAGAACACCGGGTAGGGCACGCTGCGCTGCAGCTGCGCTGCCAGCGCATCCAGGTAGGCGTTGGCGGCGGCGTAGTCGCCCTTGCCCAGGCCGCCGGCCATGCTGGAGACGGAGGAGCACAGCAGCACGAAGTCCAGCGCCTCGCCATCCGCCGCCGCCAGCAGTGCGCGGGTGCCCTGCAGCTTGGGCGCGAACACCCGCTCGACGACCTCCCGGTTTTTCGCATTGACCATGCCGGCCTCGGCGCTGCCAGCCGCATGCACGATGCCGTGGAGGGCGCCGAAACGGGCGCGGGCGGCGGCCACCGCGGCCTGCATCTGCGCCGGGTCGGAAACGTCCGCCGCCAGCGTCAGCACCTCGCCCCCCGCCGCCTCCAGCGCCAGCAACAGCTGCAGCTTCTGCCGCAGGCCCTCCGGCTGCTCCGGCGCCACCGCAAGGGCTTCCCAGTCCGTCCGTGCCGGCAAGGGGGTGCGGCCGAACAGCACCAGCCGGGCCTTCCAGTTCGCCGCCAGGTGCTGGGCGAGCGCCAGGCCGACACCGCCCAGGCCGCCGGTGATCAGGTAAACACCGCCCTGGCGCAGGCGCTGCCGCCCTGCGCCGGCCGCCATGCGCTCGTAGGACTTGGTCCAGCGTTGCAGGCCGCGATAAGCCACCGGCGTCGTGCTGGCAGGCAAGGCGGTTTCGGCGAGGATGCCGTCGGCAAGCCGGGCCTGCGCCTGGGCCTCCGCCGGCGCCACCACGTCGATGACGCGGCAGGCGATGTGCGGATACTCCTGGCCGACGACCTTGCACAGCGCGAACACCGTGGCCTTCTCGGGGCACAGCGGTTCCTGCCCGGTGACATCCTCCGCGCCGTCGAGCACCACGGTGAGGGCGAGTTCGCGGGCGCCCGCCACGCTGTCCCAGGCCTGCGCCAGCGCCATCAGGCTGTGGAAACCGCAATCCAGCGCAGCCGCTGCATCCGGCTGGCCGGCGGATTCGCCATTCAGGCTCCACAGGTGGAATACCTCGGACAGCTTTCCGTGCTCGGCTTCGATCCGGCGCAGCGTCGCCTCATGATCGGCGCGGGCATCCACCCTGATCGAATAACGGCCCGGACCGCGGCGGGCCAGCTCCACACCGGGCGTCAGCCACACCACCTGCCGGCCGCGCTGCTGCAGGCGCGCGGCGAGCACTGCCGCCAGACCCTCTTCCCGCTGAGCCAGCAGCAGCACGCAGCCGCCGCCAAGCTCCGCCACGGCCTCATCGCGCACTAGCGGCGGCACCCGCTTCCACACCGGCAGGTAGAAGGCATCCTCCGGCCGCCCCGGCTCCACGCCAGCGAACTGCCAGGCGCGCCCGGCCGCGGCCGCGCTGCCGGCTACCGGCGGCTCCACCCAGTAGCGGCGGCGCTGGAAGGGATAGGTGGGCAGCGGCACCCGCCTGCGCTTCTTCGCCTGCAGCGCCGCCCAATCCACCGCGACGCCGGCGCACCACAGCGTCGCCACCGCGTTGGCCAGCTGCTGCTCATTGCGCGCGTGCTGTTGCGGATGGGCTTGGCTGGCGAGGATGGCCGCGGCCGAACGGCTGCCCGGATGCGGCCGCGCCAGACCGGCCAGCGTCTCGCCCGGGCCGACCTCCATCAACACCCGCCCCGGCGTGGCGAACACCGTCGCCAGCCCGTCGGCGAAGCGCACCGTGCCGCGCAGGTGGCGGCCCCAGTAGGCCGGATCGACCGCCTCTTCGGCGGTGATCAAGCGCCCGGTGACATTGGAAACGAAGGGCAGGCCGGGCGCCTGCCGCGGCACCGCCGCCACCGCGCGCTCCAGCTCGGTGACGATGGGTTCCACCAGGCTGGAATGGGAGGCGATGGCCACATGCAAGCGCCGCGGCAGCTGCTGGCGGGCAGCCAATGCCGCCTCCACCCGCTCCACCGCCGCCACCGGGCCGGCCAGCACGCACAGCGATTCGCCATTCACCGCCGCGAGGTCGCAGCCCTCGCCCAGCAGCGGCGCCAGCTCCGCTTCAGGCAGGGCCACCGCCGTCATCGCGCCGGCCTCCAGCGTCTCCATCAGCCGGCCGCGGGTGGCGACGATGGACAGCGCATCTTCCAGCTGGAACACACCGGCGAGGCAGGCCGCGACGTATTCGCCCAGGCTGTGCCCCAGCATCAGCGCCGGCTGCACGCCGCAATGCATCCACCAGCGCGCCAGCGCGTACTCGACGACGAACAGCGCCGGCTGCGCCAGCGCCATGCGGAACAGCTCGCGGTCGGCCCCGGCTTCGGCGCCGGCGGGCGGAAACAGCAGTTCGCGCAGATCCCTGCCCAGTTGCGGCCGCAACAGTTCGCAGCAGCGGTCGATCTCGGCGCGGAAGAAGGCATCGCGGCGGTACAGCGCTTCCCCCATGCGGGCGTGCTGGGTGCCGCCGCCGGGGAAGAGGAAGACGACTTCCGGGGTTGCCGCGGCTTGCGCGGCGCGTGCAAGCGGCGCGGCCAGCATGTCCGCCGCCATCGCGCCATCCCGCGCCACCACCGCCTGGCGGTGGGCAAAGGCGCGCCGGCCTTGCTGCAGGGTGTGGGCAATGTCGGCGAGCGGTGCGCCTGCCTCGCGCAGCCAGGCCGCCAGACGAACGCGCGCCTCCGCCAGCGCGCCCTCGTCGCGTGCCGACAGCGGCAGGATCTGCCAGCCGTCGCCGGCTTCGGCCTCCCGCGGCTCCGGCGCTTCCTCCAGCACCACATGGACGTTGGTGCCGCCGATGCCGAAGGAGCTCACGCCCGCGCGACGCGGCGTGCTGCCTTGCGGCCACGGTCTGGCCTCGGTATTGACGTAGAACGGGCTGGCGGCGAGGTCGATCTGCGGGTTGGGGCGCTCGAAGTGCAGGCTGGGCGGCAGGGTGCGATGTTTAAGCGCCAGGGTTGCCTTGATCAGGCCCGTCACGCCGGCGGCGGCGTCCAGGTGGCCGATGTTGGTCTTCACCGAGCCCAGGGCGCAGTAGCCCTTGCGCGTCGCGCTGGCGCGGAAGGCGCGGGTGAGCGCGGCGAACTCGATGGGATCGCCCAGCGTGGTGCCGGTGCCGTGGGCCTCGATGTAGCCGATGGAGTCCGCCGATACACCGGCGACCAGTTGTGCCGCCCGTATCACCTCGGCCTGGCCGTCCACGCCCGGCGCGGTGAAGCCGATCTTGGCCGCGCCATCGTTGTTCGCCGCCGAGCCGAGTATCACCGCGTGGAGGGTGTCGCCGTCGCGCAGGGCGTCGTCCAGCCGCTTCAGCACCACGATGCCGGCGCCGCTGCCGATCACCGTGCCGGCGGCCTTCTCGTCGAAGGCGCGGCAATGGCCGTCCGGCGACAGGATGGCACCCGCCTGGTAGCGGTAGCCGCCATCCTGCATCAGGTTGAGCCACACGCCGCCGGCCAGCGCCATGTCGCAGTCGTGGGCGAGCAAGGCCTGGCAGGCCAGATGCACCGCGGTCAGTGAAGTGGAGCAGGCCGTGTGTACCGACACCGCCGGGCCGCGCAGGTCCAGCTTGTAGGCGACGCGGGTGCATAGCGAGCCGGCGGAGTTGCCGCTCATCAGCCCCAGCATGTCGGCGATGCCGCCGCTCGCTTCCGCGCCCAGCGCCGGCAGCAGGTTCCGCAGCAGGTAAAGATTGGGGCCATCGCCGGCATACACGCCGACCGGGCCGGGCACCGTGCGGCTGTCGTAGCCCGCATGCTCCATCGCCTCCCAGGCGCACTCCAGGAAGATGCGCTGCTGCGGGTCCAGCTGCTCGGCTTCCCGCGGCGTGTAGCCGAAGAAGCCGGCGTCGAAGCGGTCCATGCCGTCCAGTTCGGCGCTGGCGCGCACGTAGTCGGGATCCGCCAGCAGCGCCTCGGCCACACCGCGCTCGCGCAGCTCCGCCTCGCTGTACTGGCGTATGGCCTCCACGCCGTCGCGGATGTTGCGCCACAGCGCCTCCACGTCCGGCGCCCCTGGAAAGCGGCCGGCCATGCCGACGATGGCGATCTCGAGGCCGGTGTATTCGTCTTGCACGTCCATCAGTTGATCTCCTCGGCAGAAAGGCGGCGGCGCAGCAGGGCCTCGCGTTTGCGGCTGGCCCGCTCGACGGAGGTGTCGGCTGCGGCGGTCGGGGCGGTTTCATTGCCCCGGGCAAGGCGACGAGCGAGCGCATTCACGGTGGGGAACTGGAACAGTTCGACGACAGGGAGATCGGCCCGCAGGCGTTCGGCAAGCAGGCGCTGCATGCGGATCAGCAGCAAGGAGTGGCCGCCGAGGTCGAAGAAGTTGTCGTCGCCGCCGACCTGCGGCAGCTGCAGCAGCTCGGCCCAGATGGCCGCCACCGCTTCGGCCAGCGGCCCCTGCGGCGCGGAACCCGGACGGGAGGCCAGCTCGATCGCCGGCAGCGCCTGCCTGTCCACCTTGCCGTTGGCATTCAGCGGCAAGGCCGGAAGCAGCATCAGCGCCGATGGCAGCATGTAGTCCGGCAGCATGGGCGCGAGCCGCTCGCGCAGGGCCTCCGCCTCCACGGCGCATCCCTGGTGCAGCGACACGTAGGCCGCCAGCCTCGCGCCGCCGGGGCCGGGCCGGGCCACGACCACCGCCTCGCGCACCTCCGGCTGGGCCAGCAGTTGCGCCTCCACCTCGCCGAGTTCGACACGGAAGCCGCGGATCTTCACCTGGTGGTCGATGCGCCCCAGGTATTCCAGCTGCCCTTCCCGGTTCCAGCGCACCAGGTCGCCCGTGCGGTACAGCCGCCCGCCGGCCCGGCCGCAGGGATCGGCGATGAAGCGCTCGGCGGTGAGCCCCGGGCGCCCCAGGTAGCCCCGGCCCAGGCTGGCGCCGCCGAGGTAGAGCTCGCCCACCGCGCCCGGCGGCACTTCGGCCAGCCCGGCATCCAGCACATAGGCCTGGGTGTCGCTGATCGGCCGGCCTATCGGCACCGGGGTGGCGCCATCGTCGCGGCATGACCAGTGCATGACATGGATGGCCGTTTCCGTGGGGCCGTAGAGGTTGTAGAGCCGCGCCGCCGGCAGACCGGCCGCGAAAGCCCGCTGCAGCTCGGCGGACATCGCCTCGCCGCCGCAGAGGATGCGCCTGAGGCTGGCGCAGGCGGCGATATCGCCATGCTCCAGCACCGCCTGCAACATGGCCGGCACGAAGTTGACGGTGGTGATGCGGTGCGCCCGGATCAAGGCCGCCAGCCGCGCCGGATCGCGCTGCTCGCCCGGCTGCGCCAGCACCAGCTGGGCGCCGGCGCTGAGCGGCCAGAAGATCTCCCAGGCGGAGACGTCGAAACCGAAGGGCGCCTTGTGCAGCACCACGTCGGCCGCGGTCAGGCTGTAGCTTTCCTGCATCCACGCCATGCAGTTGTGGAGGGCGCCGTGACGGTTGGCGGCGCCCTTGGGCAGGCCGGTGGAGCCGGAGGTGTGGATGACGTAGGCCAGGCTGTCGGCATGCAGTTCGACGGCCGGATCGTGCTCCGGCATGCCAGCCTCCGCCGCTTCGTCCAGCAGCAGGCGCCGCATCGCCGGCAGTGCATGGGGAAATGCGTCATGCGTCAGCAGCAGGTCCACGCCGCCGTCGGCAAGGATGTGCGCCAGGCGCTCGGCAGGCTGGTCCGCGTCCAGCGGCAGGTATGCACCACCAGCCTTCAGCACCGCGAGCAGGCCGACGATCATCTCCGGCGAGCGCTGCAGGGCGACCCCGACCCGGCGCTCCGGCCCCACGCCCAGGGCGATCAGCCGGTGGGCGAGGCGGTTGGCGCGGCGGTTCAGCGCCGCGTAGCTGAGCGACTCGCCGGCGCAGTGCAGCGCCAGCGCCTGCGGCCGGGTCCGGGCGTGGAACTCGAACATGCGATGTACCGGCTGCGGTTCGCCATGACGATGCGCGTTGATCCCCCACGTGCTCGGGGCCGCCGCACTCAGCGCCACCTCGCCAAGGCGACACTGCGGGCGCTGGGCTAGCGTCTCCAGTACAGCGAGGTAGTCGCAGCCGAAACGTGCCATGGTGTCGGCCTCGAACAGCTCGGCGGCATAGCACAGTGCCAGGCTGAGCGTGCCCTCACTCCCTTCCCTGGCCTCCAGCACCAGTTCGAACTGCGCCGCATGCCCGGGGCGATGCTCCAAGGTGGCATCCAGACCCGGCAGGGACTGCAGGCTGCGCACATCCTGCTGCAGATGGTTGAACGCCACCTGGAACAGCGGGCTGTGGCCCAGGCTGCGCCCGGGCTGCAGCGCCTCCACCACTTGCTCCAGCGGCAGATCCTGGTTGGCCTGGGCGCCCAGCGCCGCCTCCCGCAGCTGGAGGAGCAACTCCTCCAGCGCGCGCTGTGGCGCGGCCTCGGCGCGCAGCACCACGGTATTGACGAACAGGCCGACCACGCCGGCAAGCTCGCTCCGGCTCCGGCTGGCCATCGGCACGCCGATGCGGATGTCCTGCTCGCCGCTGTAGCGGGCGAGCACCGCGGCGAAGCCGGCCAGCAGCACCATGAACAGGCTGGCATCGCTGGCTTCCGCCCGCCGCTTCAGCGCGGCTGGCAATTCCGGCGGCAGCGCCAGTTGCAGGGTGGCCGCCCGGTAGCGGGCAAGCGCCGGCCGGGGATGGTCGGTCGGCAAGGCCAGCACCGGGTGAACCTCGCCCAGTTGCTGCCGCCAGTAGGCAAGCTGGCGCTCCCGCAGGCCGCCATCCAGCCGGCGCCGCTGCCATGCGGCGTAGTCGGCGTACTGCACTGGCAGCGGGGGCAGCGGACCGGCTGCGGCGTATGCCGCCGTCAGCTCATCGAGCAGGATCTGCATCGAGGCTCCGTCGGTGACGATGTGATGCATCGCCAGCGCCAGCAGATGCTCGGTCTCCCCCAGGCGGATCAGCAGCGCCCTCGCCAGCGGCCCTTCCGTCAGATCGAAGGGGCATGTCTCGAACTCCGCCAGCGCCTCCGCCGCTTCCGCCTCGGCGTCGGCGCGGCTGCCCAGATCCACCTGCGCCAGCGGCAACCCGGCGCGCTCCCGCAACTGCAGCGCCGGCAAACCGTCCGCCCCCGGCCGGACGCCGGTCCGCAGGGATTCATGGCGCAGCACCAGTTGGTCGAGCGCCGCCTGCAATCTGGCGACATCCAGCGCGCCCCGTAGACGCAGCGCGCAATGGATGTGATAGGCGGTGCTTTCCGGGTCCAGCCGCCACAGGAACCATTGGCGTTCCTGCGCATAGGAGGGCTGCAGCAAGCCCCCTCGCTGCGTCAGCGGCGCCAGCGGCAATGCCTCGCCGGCATGTCGCGGCCCGGCCAGCCGGCGCTGCAGTTCCGCCACGCAATCCTGCAGGCGGGGATGTTCGAACAGGGTGCGGGGCGGGAAGTCGATCTGCCATTTCGCCTCCACTGCCGCGGCCACCCGTACCGCCGCCAGCGAATTTCCGCCGCTGGCGAAGAAATGGCTGGCGTCACCGAAATCGGTGCCCGGCCGCTTCAGCGCCTGCGCCCAGATCGCGGCAAGCGCGGCAGCGATCTCATCGCCCGCCTCCCGCGCCAGCGCCTGCTTCGCCGGCCGGCCGCTTTCAGCACCGCCCCGTTGCATCCTGCCGAACGCATGCACCGCATACGCATCCAGCGTGCCTTCCAGCCAGCCTTGCCGGCAGGCGCGGCGCTGCAGTTTGCCGCTGGAGGTCTTGGGCAGTGCGCCGGGGTTGAGCAGCACCACCACCGACAGTGCTTCGCCAAAGGCTTCGCCCACTACCTGGCTGAGCATGTCCACCAGCGCGTCGGCCGCTACCAGTTTCTGCAGGCTGCGCGGCACCTCGGCCGCCAGGCCTATGCCCTCGCCCTCCGGGCCTTCCACCGCGAAGGCGGCGACACGGCCCTTGCGCACCGCGTCCACCTCCGCTTCAACCGTGCGCTCTATGTCCTGCGGATAGAGGTTGTGGCCGCGGACGATGATCAAGTCCTTGACCCGGCCGGCGATGTGGAGCTGGCCCTGGTGCATGAAGCCGAGATCGCCGGTGCGCAGCCAGTTTTCCCCCGCTTCGGCGATGAAGGTGGCGGCGCTCTCTTCCGGCTTGTTCCAGTAACCGCGGCAGATGCTGGGACCGCCGGCCCAGATCTCGCCGATGCAGCCCTCTGCCAGTTCGGCGAGCGTCTCCGGGTCGCGGATGCTGACCGCATGGCCGGCGACGGTGCTGCCGCAGGCGACCAGCGTGCGGCCGCCGCTGCCGCCGACGGCGCGCCGCTGGCCGAGTTCGTCGGCGAGGAAGGTGCTGGCGCTCATGCCGGAGCCGCGGCGGCCGCAGGTGACGAACAACGTCGCCTCGGCCAGCCCGTAGCAGGGATACAGCGCGCCGGCTGAGAAACCGGCGGCGGCGAAGCGCTGGACGAAGGCTTCCAGGGTGTCGTGCCGCACCGGCTCGGCGCCGGAGAAAGCCACCTGCCAGCTCGATAGGTCCAGCGCCGCGGCCTGCTGTTCGGTGATGCGCTCCAGGCACAGCCGGTAGGCGAAGTCCGGCCCGCCGCTGACAGTGCCGCGATGGCGGGAGATCGCCTCCAGCCAGCGCAGTGGCCGTTCCAGGAAGAAACGCGGCGTCATCAGCACCAGGCGGATGCCGCGGTGGATGGGCTGCAGCAAGCCTCCGATGAGGCCCATGTCGTGGTACAGCGGCAGCCAGGAGACCACGACGTCGGCAGCCGAGATGGAGAAACCGGTCTCGATGGCGCGCTCGTTCGCCATCAGGTTGGCATGGCTCACCATGACGCCCTTGGGCGCCGAGGTGGAGCCGGAGGTGTACTGGAGGAAGGCGAGGTCATCCCCCTGCGGGCGGCAATCGCGCCAGCGCTCGGCCCATTCCGGCTCGACCGCATCCACCGCCAGCGGCACCATCTTGCCGAGGCCGGGCATGGCTGCTTCCATCATCCGCAGCATGGCGGCGGTGCTGAGTATGCAGCGCGCCTGCGCATCCAGGGCGATGCCCGCCAGCCGGGCGAGATGCTGCGGCCGGCTGGATTCGGGCGGAAACACCGGCACCGCGACCAGGCCGGCATACAGGCAGGCGAAGAAGGCGACGACGTAGTGATCGTCGTTGTCCAGCAGCAGCAGCGCGCGCTCGCCCGTGGGGAAGCGGGCCTGCAGCGCGGCCGCCAGCGCGCGGACGCGGCGGTCCAACGCGGCATAGGTGATGGGGGTATCGAGCGGCTGGCCGTCCTGCTCGGTGACGATGACCAGGCCGACGTCATCGGCACGCTCTTCGGCCAGTTGGCGCAGGCAGCTGACGAAATCCGGCGGCGAGGCCGGGGATGGGCACGCAGAATTCATGTTCTCTCGCTCGGGGTAAGGGCGCGGGCTTGCGGTGGGCGCTTGTCGCTCGGCGGGATGCCGGCTAGCTGCTGTCGCCGTCGGCCGGCTCAGCCCAGGCCACGGCCGCCGCATAGCCGGGAAGGGGCAGCACCTGCCCGCGCAGCCGCGGCCAGCCGCGGATTGCATGGGCGCCATCCAGGCGGCCATCGGCGGCATGCCGTATCGACAGTGCCTGCAGGTGCTCGGCGATACCGACGCCGACCGCCTTCAGCACCGCTTCCTTGGCCGCCCAGTTGGCGAAGAAGGCAGCCGTGGGTGCATGCGGCGTCTGCGCCAGCGCGGCGCGCTCCTGGGCGGTGAAGGCGTAGGCGGCCAGCGCGGCGAAATCCAGGCTGTCGTCATGGCGCTCCACATCCACCCCGACCGCTTCCAGCGTGTTGTCGTCGGCCAGCGCGATCAGCACGCAGTTGCCGGAATGGGCGAGATTGAAGGCGGCGCCGCCATCCTGCAGGGCCGGCTTGCCGTGGCGGTTGGCGGTGAAGCTCAGCGTGGAAGGCTCGCGCCGCAGCCGGGCGCCCAGCAGGCGCCGCAAGGCAGCGCGGCCACTCACCGCGCGCTGGCGGTCGGCATGGCGGCGGTAGCGGCTGGCGCGTGCGCGCTCGTCCTCGCTGAGCACCGCCAGGTCGCCCGCCGCGAGTGGCGCCGCCAGGTCCAGGTTCAGCATCCACACCTCCAGGCCGGAGGGCACCGTCTCAGGCAAGGGCAGCGTTCGCATCGCTCGCTCCCGCCAGTTCGCCCAGGCGTCCGGCCAGCGCCTGCAGCACCTCTCTCTCCTGCTGCCGGATGAAGAAATGACCGCCCTCGAACCACTGCAGCGAGAAGGCACCGGCCGCTTCCTGCCGCCAGGCTTCCAGGCGATCCGGCTCGATCTCGTCCTGACGGCCGCCGAAAACGTGCAGCGGCATCCGCAGCCGCGTACCGGGGCGGTATTCGAAACTGGCGCAGATGCGGTAGTCGGCGGCCAGGGTGTCCAGCGTCATGCGCAGCAGCTCGGGGCTGGCGAAGACTTCTTCCGGCGTGCCGCCCTGCCTGTGCATGTCGGCGATCAGCGCGGCGTCGTCGTCCTTGCCGGCGAAGTAGGCCGGATCGCGCTGCGCCGGCGCCGGGCTGCCGGAGGCGAAGACCGCTTCGGGCAGCGACATGCCGCCGCGCTGCAACTGCTGCACCATCCCGTAGGCCAGCAGGGCACCCATGCTGTGGCCGAACAACGCCCAGCGCTTGCCATGCCGGCCCGGCAGCTCGGCGCACAGTTGCACCACCAGGGCGCGATAGTCCTCCGCGTGGGCTTGATCCAGACGAGCACCCCGCCCCGGCAACTCCAGCGGCACGATGCGTATCCACTGCGGCAGCAGACGCCGCCAGCGCAGGTACATGGTGGCGCTGGCACCGGCGCAGGGCAGGCACAGCAGGTCGATGGGGGAGCCCGGCACGTCGACCGCCTTACTGCAGACTGGCCGGGGCCGCTTCGGCGCCCTTCTTCGCGGCCTGCTCGTCCATCCACTTGCGCAGGGAGAGCGGGCGCATGTCGGTCCAGGTGCGCTCGACGAATTCGAGCACGGTCTTCTTGTCGCCTTTCACGCCGTCCACCGCCGTCCAGCCGCCGGGCACCGCCTTCCAGTGCGGCCAGATGGAGTACTGCTCTTCGTGATTGACGAGGACGATGAAGATCTCGTCTTCGCGGTCGAAACAACTGGTGCTCATGCAACTCTCCTCGCAGGATTGATGCGCCGGAGATAAACGCCGGCGCGAGGCGCAGGACGCGCTTCTCAAACACATGACGAGCGAGCTGCGGCGGAATTTAGCCGCGATGCACGGAGGGCAGGAGGACGCCGCTTCGAATCCGGCACGGCACGGGAAGAGATCCCGCAACCCGCCCGGACGCGGAAAGGCTCACGCCGGGATTGAGACGCCGGGTGTAGGGAATCAGGGCTGTAAACGGCAAATCTCCGCTCCGGCTTCAGGCCGGATGCGGAGATTCAGGAAGCTTCAAAACAGCGAGCGCGGCGAGGCACCGGGCTCGCCGTGGAGGTCAAACCTGCCCGGCGCTCAGACCTCCTCGGAACGACAGGAGGTGGAGGCGGAATCCACATCTTCGGAGGGCGGCACCAGGCCGGTGATCAACCACAGCCGGGCGGCTTCCTGGTAGGCCCGCCCATGCTGCGGGGATATGGCCAGCCATTGCAGCAGGTCCGCGCGTCCGGCTTCGTCCAGCGTTCCGTCATGCTCCCGCATGGTCCATTCGACCGCCTGCTGCCAAACCGGATCTTCCTTCCCCGTCTTCGTCATCACGCTCACCGTTCGGCCCCTGTGGCCACGATCTGTCAGATAGACGTTTCGCAACCGGGCCTGTTCAGTCCGGTAATAACGTCATATCGACAGATTGTAGCAACAAAATACTTGATTTCTGGTCAATCAAGCGACCGAACGTGATCAACTTCCTCCCAGCGCCGCACGGCAATGATCGATCGCGTCGCGGATCATGAAGTTCACCAGCGTGGTGGAGACCCCCAGCCGTTCCGCGATCTCGCGCTGCGTCAGCCCACCGACGCGGTACAGCTCGAAGGCCTTGCGGGTGCGCTCCGGCAGTTCGCCCAGCGCGCAAGCCACCCGCCCCAGCTCCTGGCGGCCGATGGCGATGGCCTCCGGCGTACCGGAGGGCGCGGGCACTTCCAGCCCCTCCTCCTCGCAGGCGAAGAAACCGGACTCCAGCGCGCAGCGGCGGTGGCGGTCTATCGCCAGGTTGCGCACTACCTGGTAGAGGTAGGCGACCGGCTGGCGGACGTCAAAGACCGCGTCCGCCTCGATGATCTTCAGATATGCGTCCTGCACGACATCGTCCGCCCGTTCCCGGTTGCCCAGGATCTTCATCGCCGCGTGGCAGAGCTGGCTGCGGTAGGTGATGAAGACATCGGCCAGCTCGGCGATCTGCTCGTTTGTTCGCACCGACTGCTCCTCCTGCTGATCCCCTAGGATCAAGTTGAATGAGATTCATTCTTAAATACAGGGTCTCAGCATAGTTGCCAACCGGCGCCGGCTGGATGAAATTATTTAATCGGAAATCGCCCCTGTCATATTGAATTCCGCCTTGAAAAACAGGCTGAATTCCGCATGGATACAGGGTTTGACGATTCCGGCGCGAGCGCCTTCCCTCCGTCGCCGCAGGGCGATGACGGAGGCCTCCCGAAGCTTGCCGAGGGGGGCTGCAGACCACTGGAAGCGGTGCCATTGCAGCGACCCACAGTCCACTAGACGGACCGCGGATAGAAACCGGGACAGGTGCTGGAGCGGAGAGGACGAGCGGCAGGGAAGCCGGCGGAGCGGCCAGGGCAGCGCGTGCTCCCGCCCGCTCAGCGGCTGCTCAGGCTGATGGTGCCGCCGTCCCGCCGCTCGATCTTGAGCGGGAACATGGCGGGCAGCACATCCAGCAGTTCGCGGGAATTGGCGGCGCGGAAGCGGCCGGTGAGGCGGAAGGCCGACACCCGGGCGTCGGCGAGCAGGATGGGCGCATCGCGGTAGGCATTCACCGCCGGGACGACCTCGTCCAGACGCACGTTGTCGAACACCAGCCAGCCATCCCGCCAGGCCGCGAGCGCCGAGGCATCCACCCGGCGCACCGGCTCGACCTGGCCATCGCGCAGCACCACGCCGTCGCCGCCATACAATTCGACCATGCGGCGATTCCAGGGCAGCAAGTTCAGCCCCTCCTCCTTGGGGAAGAAGCGGACATGCCCATGTTCCACCGAAATGCTGACCGGCCCGCCGCGATCGCTCACGGTGAAGGCGGTCCCCACCACTTCCACCGTGCCGACCCGCGTCTCCACCAGGAAGGGACGGGAGGCGTCCGGGGCGACCTGGAAATGGGCCTCTCCCTCCTCCAGCGCCACCACCCGGCGGCCGCGATAGAGGCGCGCTGTCAGCGCGCTGCGGGCATTGAGGTCGATCTGGCTGCCGGCCAGCCCCTGGCCATCGGGAAGCTCCGCCTGCAGCAGCTGGGCGGTGACGGTGCGGTAGGACTGGACGAAGACGGGCTGGTAGGCATACCAGGCGCCGCCGCCCCCCAGCATCGCGGTGCCCATACAGAGCGCGCCCAGCGAGAGCAGCATGCGACGCCGCACCCGGCGGGCGTCGGCGCTGCTGCCATAGGCGGGCTCATCGAAGCGCTGGCGCAGGTCCGCTGCCATGGCGCCCAGCATCTCCCAGCGACGCATCGCCTCCGCCCAGGCAGCTTCGTTCTCCTCGTCGCCGGCCCGCCAGCGCGCCAGCTGTTCCCTGGCCTTGCTGGCGGCATCCGGCGCCTCGATCGCCGCGCGGGCGATCAAGGTCAGTGCATGTTCGATCCGCTTTTCGCTGGCATCCTGTCCCATCTCAGCAGTATGCGTCCTCCGCCATCAGCGGAGAAGCGTCCGGCCCGGCAGCCGGATCGGTGCTGCCGGGCAGTTCGGCGCGAAGCTGGGCGAAGATGCGGGCGCAATCCACCGTCGCGCGCACCACATGCTTGGCGACCGCCGCCTCGGTGATGCCCAGCCGCTGCGCGATCTCCGCCTGGCTATGGCCGTAGGCGCGGAACAGCAGGAAAACCTCCCGGCGCCGCGGCGGCAGCGTTTCCAGCTGCGCCACCACCCGCTCCACCAGTTGCCGCTGGGCGTACAGGGTCTCGGAGGAAGGCGCGGCCAGGCTGGCCTGCAGGGCAAAGCGCTCTTCTTCCCAGGCCTGCACCACCTTGCGGTGCCGCGCCTGGTCGATGATGAGGTTGTGGGCGACCCGGAACAGCAGCGCGCGCGGCGATTCGATCACCTCGTCCCGCGCGGAAGGCCGCTGGGCGCGGGCGTAGACGTGCTCGAAGCTGGTCTGGGCAATGTCGGCTGCATCGTCAGTATTACGCAGCTTGTTGACCAGGTGACGGCGCAGATCCCGGTAGTGCAGCAGCAGTTCATCCACCAGGGAGGTGGAAACCGCGCTCACCGCAAGCTCCCACTGGCGACATATGAAGGACGCCGCCGCAGGCCGCATGGCGGTCGATAAGACTGAAGACCAACATCGTTCCTCATGAGACAGCCCCGGATACGCCGCTGCGGATGCGACCAAGATTAATAGGAATGATTATTGTTACGCAGCTTTCGCCGTTTGACAATCTTTCCTCGGCAGCATTTTTCTCATCCGTTCTCGATGCCTGCCCCGCCGCCCGCCCTGCACCCAGGGCAGCGCGCAGGCTTGGCGGAGGGAATCCGGACGATGCTAGGGCGCGGCCCCTGCCCAGGGTGCCGGCGTGATGGCGACTGGCCTGCCTACAAGGTCTCGCGCAGTTTCAGGCCGGAGAGGATGCGCCGGGCCAGTGCCTCGTAATCACCATCGAAATGGTGGCCGCCGGTGGTGCGGACGATCTCCGCCCGCCTGTCCAGCAAAGTGCAGGCGGCTTCGTCGTCATCCTGGCCGTAGAAGCACTGCAGGCGGCGGGGATCGATGCGGGCGGCCTCCGGCAGGGTGGGCAGCGCATCGCTCTGCTGCCGCTCCAGCCAGCCGGAAACGGTCACCTCGAAGTCGGCGCTGGCGGAGAAACCCAGCAGGGAGACTTGCACCACGCTCGCCCGCAGCGCGGCCGGCAGGCGGTTGTACAGCGCCGGCATCACGTCGGCACCGAAGGAGAAGCCGATCAGGGCCACCCGCCGCGCACCCCACTTGGCCTGATAGGTCTGGATGATGCGCGCCAGGTCATGCGCGCTCTGCTCCGGCGAGCGCCTGGACCAGAAGTAGCGCAGCACATCCACGCCAACCACCGACAGCCCGTCGCGCTGCAGCAGCGCGGCGACATCCTTGTCCAGATCCCGCCAGCCGCCGTCGCCGGAATAGAGCACCGCGAAGGTGTCGCCCCCCTGCTCCACCGGCAGCTCGATCAGCGGCAGGTCCGCCAGCGCGTCGTTGGCGGCATGGCCGTCCGCGCCGTGGCCGCCCACGATGGCCTGCTGCAGCACCACCCAGGGCGCAGCATTGGACGCAGCGACATGGACATCCTGCCGGCCGCGCGCCAGCGTCACCGCATAGGCACGATCCGCCGGCTCCGCCTGGGCGCTCAGATGCAGCTCGACACCATAGGGCAGCGGCGGCGGTGGCAGGCGGTAGCTGCCCTGCTCCACCGTACCCCCGCACATGGGTTTGCCGGCCGGCAGCCGCGCTGGGGCGTCCACCGCCACTACGCGGGCAATGGTGGCCGCGCCGGCTTGCCCGGCCACACCCAGCGCCATCGCGCCGCCGGCCTGCACCCCGGCGAGGACGGGAAAGTGATAGCGCTGGGTACCGGCTTGGCGCTGCAGGCGATGGCTGAGCGCCTCGATCTCGCCGATCAGCGTCACGCAGGCATCCTTGCGGACGGCCATGCGTTTCAGCGTGGCAGCCAGATCCACACCCATCACGGCGAAACCCTGTTCCGCCAGCGCCTTCGCGGCCTCCTGCTCCTGCGCGCCCCAGCCGGCGGCGTCGGAGAACAGCACCACCGCGCCGCCGGGGGCAGACTTCGGCAGTACGGTGAGCGGGTTGCCAATCAGGGGGCCGCTGTCCGCCGCAGCTGCCGCCGCACTTGCCGCCGCAATGCTGCAACCCAGCGCAAGGACAAGCGCGTGCAGCGCTTTCGAATGCTTCACGCTCATTTCCCTATCACCCCCTTCAAGCCGCCGCTGATCAGCACGGTGATGTCGGCCAGCGCCAACATCGGGTTGATGCCGCCGCTCACCGCCAGGTAGCGCGGTTGCCACTCGGGCTGGAATTTCGCCTTGAAGGCGCGCAGGCCACTGAAGTTGTAGAAGCGCTCGCCATGCTCGAACACCGCCCGGCCAACGCGGTGCCACACCGGCGCCGCCTCGCTGCCGGAAAGGCCGGAGAGCGGCGCCATGCCCAGGGTGAACCAGCCATAGCCCTCGCTCTGGAAGTGCAGGATCAACCGCAGCAGAAGCACGTCCATGACGCCGTTGGGTGCGCCCGGCAGGAAGCGCATCAGGTCGATGCTGGCCTCTTCCTTCAGCGCGGTGGTGAGCAGGGTGGCGAAGGCGACGATGCGGCCGGCCTGTCTCAGCACCGCGACCGGCTGGCTGCAGACGTAGCCCGGCTCGAACGCCCCCAGGGAGAAGCGCTTCTCCCTGACCTGGTGATGCCCCATCCAGGCATCGGACACCGCCTGCAGCTCCGGCAGGATGCCCTCCACCTCCACGGTGCCGACCACCTCGAACACCAGCCCTTCCCGTTCCGCCTTGTTCAGCGCCTGTCGCAGGTTGGCCCGCTTGGCGCCCTTGAGGTCGAAGCCGGGCAGGCTTACCCGCGCCTCTTCGCCCAGCTTGAAGGCCATCAGCCCGGCGTCCGCATACAACGCCAGCGAATCCGGCGCCACCTGATAGAAGGCCGCGCGGCCGCCCGCCTGCCGTGCCATCTCGACGAAGCGCCACACCAGGCCGGACCAGCATTCCCGCGGCCCTACCGGGTCGGACAAGGCCACCCAGGAGCGCCCTTGGCGGCCGTACATGATGAAGGCCCGGCCATCCTCCGAGAACAGCAGGCTCTTGTCGCCCATCGCCACCAGCCCGGCATCCACCCGCGGCTGAGCGGCGACGATGCGCCGCGCCTGCGCCAGTTCCTCCGCGGTCGGCAGCGCCGATTGCCGTGCCGCTGGCCGCAGCAGGATCCAGCCTGCGCCCACGCTGGCGGTCAGCAGCACGCCCAGCAGCGCGCGCAGGCTGCGCGGTGCCTCGCTGTAGAACTCGAACTGCCACCACAGCTCGTTGGTATAGGCCACGTCCTTGTAGACGAAGAGCAGCAGCGCCACCGCGGTGATCATCAGCGTCGCCACCGCCGCCAGCCAGCCCGGCGTCAGCGCCTGGTGCAGCAGCGAAGCCTGCCGCGAGAAAGACTTGCGCGAGGCGAGCAAGGCGGCGAACAAAGCCGCCAGCAGCAGCATCTCGCCCAACGCCAGCGCTTTCACCAATGCCAGCACCATGGACAGCGGCACGATGATGATCGCCAGCCACCAGGCGCCATCCAGCCGGTAGACCAGGCCGCGGGCAACGATCAGCAGCACCACGCCCAGCACGCTGGCGAGAAAATGGGCGCCTTCCACCAGCGGCAGCGGCACCGCCGCGCCCAGCAGCTCCAGTGGCTCGTCGCCCACCGGCGTCACGCCGGAGAAGATCAGCAGCGCTCCCAGCACCAGTGTGAACGCGCCGATCAGCGGCGGCGCCAGCCGCCTGCCGGCGCGCAGCGCGGCGTGCGCCAGCGGGCTGGCCGCGGCACGGCGCGCCTCCAGCGCGGTGATCAGCAGCACCGCCAGCGCCAGCGGCACCAGGTGATAGATCACCCGGTACAACACCAGCGCGCCCAGCACCTTCTCCGGCGCCACCTGGGACGACAGCGCGGCCACGATCACCGTCTCGAATACGCCCAGCCCCGCCGGCACATGGCTGAGCACGCCCAGCCCTATCGCCACCGCATACACCGCGATGAAGGCCGGCAGGCTGATGCTGTCCCCCGGCAGCAGCACCCACAGCGCCGCCGCCGAGGCGGACACATCCACCGCGGTGGCGAAGAACTGGCGCAGGATCAGCCGCCGCGAGGGCAGGCGCAGCTCATGCCCGAACAGGCGCAGCGCGCGCCCCTGGCCAACGACGAAGCACAAGCCGGCCAGCAGCGCGACGATCAGGCCGCCCAGCAGTTGCAGCGCCTGCGGCGGCAACGGCAGCATGGGGAAATCCCGCGCGGCGGCGATCAGCCCCAGCCCGGCCATGCCCGCCAGCCCGAAGCCGAAGGCCAGGCTGACGAAGGCGATGATGCGCGCCACCTCGTCCGGCTCCACGCCGTGCGGAGTGTAGAAACGGTAGCGGATGGCGCCGGCGGTCAGCGGGCCGAAGCCGGCGGTATTGCCGACCGCGTAGGCGCAGAAGGAGGTGAGCGCCACCGCCACCTTGGGCGGCTTGCGGCCGACGAACTCCAGGGCGCCCAGGTCATACACGGTGAGCGCGGCAAAGCTGAGGATGGTGCAGACCAGCGCAGCGGCAATCGCCGTCAGCGGCACCGCGTCCAGCGCAGCCTTCAGATCGGCGTAAGACACCTCGCCCATGAGGTGGCTGAAGGCAAACCAGGCCAGCGCAAGCACCAGCACCACGATCACCGGCAGGGCGAGCCGCCGCAGGGCGGCCACGGCGGCGGACGGCGGCGCCGAAACATCGGCGGTGGACGAAAGCTCAGACATTGCAGCCCGGGTTATCCGGCGAAGAAAGGCGAAGTTTAGCGACTTCGGGCAGCAGCCGCCGTGCGCCTGCCGCGCCGCCTGTCCGGAATCCTCATTGGCATAGGCCGGCCGCATCCGGCACGGCTCATGTTGCGACTCCCGGACTGGGACCGCCGGCTCACGAGCAGCGGGACGCCCCGCAGACGCCGTGCAAGCGGCAGAAAAGGTCGGCGGGGAAACGGGCGCTGGCGGCTGGCGGGCTCAATCCGGCGCAGCATCGCCCAGCATGGCACGCCGGATCTCCTGCTTCAGCCGGTCGGCATCCATCGGCTGGCCGGTGATGCGGCCTATCACTTCCTGGGCGGACAGGGCCATGGCCACCGCGCCGAAGAAACTCAGGTGGAACACCGCCGGATCGGTCTGGTGGAACACGCCGGCCTCCATCCCTTCGCGCCACAGCGGGGCGTAATGGAGGTACGCCGGCCGCAGCAGATGCTCCACGAGGAAGTCCAGCCGCGGGCTGGGGTCGTTGATCTCCCGGCTCACCAGCATGACCACCGCCGGGCGGGCGGCAAGGCGATCCACCATGTGATCCACCACCGCGGCCAGCCGCTGCCATACCGGCTGCGGGCCGGCGACACCGAGAGCCGAATCCTCCAGGTCTGCCTGGAATTCCAGCGCCAGCTGCTCCACCACCGCGTACCACAGATCGGCCTTGGAGCCGAAGTGGTGGGACACCATGGACGCATCGAAGCCGGCCGCGCGGGCGATCGCACGCAGGCTCACGCCGTCGAAACCGTGGCGGGCGAAAGCGGGCAAGGCCGCCGCCAGCAGTTTTTCGCGGCAAATCGAATCCAGCCCTCTGGGACGCCCGGGGCGCCGCGGCGTATCACATGGGTCCATGGCGGCGGCAACACTACCACGGGTGCCCGGAGGCGCGAACCGTTGCGAACACGCAACCGCCGTCACCCAGCGATGATTGACCGTTATCCAACGTGCGCTGGATAATCGCCCAAGCTTCATATCCTGCGCCCCGCGGGCCTCCTGCGGACCGAACCGAAATGGAGACCCGCATGCCTCATCTGCCCGCCGGCGTCCTGCGCCTTTCCGGCCAGCCCGGGAGCCCCGGCCCGCATCGCGGCGCCACCCGGCTCTCCCTGCAACACCAGAACGACAAGATATTCTCCCGCTCTGCCAACGCCGGCCCGGCGACCCACGCCGGTCAGGCAATACCCGGTTCAACCCTCCCCTTCCAGGAATCGACCATGTACCCTGCCTCCCCCCGCATCTGCTCGTCCTCCGCCTCACGCCGCCGGTCCCCCTCCCTCTCCCGCCAACTTGCCTCCCTCGCCGCCGGCGCGGTGCTGGGACTGGCAGTCGCGCCCCTCGCCCATGCCGAGGACGACGGTCCGGAGATCATCCTGCGCTACGGTGAGTCCGGCCAGCACTACGAACGCAGCGGCATCGGCTTCCGCTTCTCGCCAGTGTGGTCGGACGACTGGGGCAACTGGAAGGCGACGCTGCGGCCTGAACTGGAGCTGAGCCAGATGCATTACTCCGGCAGCAAGAACGGCCCCAACGATCTCACCCAGGGCGGCGCCATCGCGGTGTTCCGGGTGCATTACGGCAGCGCCGCCATCCGTCCCTATTTCGAGGCAGGCCTGGGTGCCGGCCTGTTCAGCCAGAGCAAGCTGGGGGCCAAGGAGTTCTCCACCCACTTCCAGTTCTCCGAGCACCTCGGCGCAGGCCTGGAGTTTGCAAAGCGCTGGTACGCCGGCTACCAGTTCTCGCACTACTCCAACGCCGACATCGAGCTTCCGAACGACGGCATCGACCTGCACCAGATCATGGTCGGCCTGCGCTTCTGATCCCCTTCCGAACCGCATAGAGGGAAACACCCCGTGAGCCTGGACCCCGACACGCCCTTCGCGCTTTACCAGACCCATCTCGAACTCATCCTGCGCCTGGGCAACCTGGTGCAGGAAGGCAGCCGCCGCCTGCTGAGCGACAGCCGGCGCTCCATCGACCGCGTCGCCGCCGCGCAGCGCAGCGAGACCAGGCGCATCCAGGAAGCCCGTGACTGGCAGGACCTGCAGGCGGCCTCGACCACCTTCGCCGCCGATGCGCTGGCCCGGCAAGCGGAAGATTTCCACCGCTTCGCCGAGCATGCGGTGGCCAGCCAGCTGGAATTCGCCGGCCATCTGGGCGAGGCCCTGGCCGAGTGGCAGCGCGCCACCACCGGCATCCTGCGGGCCAACCTGCGCACCGGGGCCTGATACGACAACGGCCGGGCTGCACGCCCGGCCGTTGTCGCAACGCCACCCGGTCCGCTCCGGCTCCAGCGGGCGTCCAGCAGCACGCCCGCCTGGCGCCCGCAGCGAATCAGAACACCCCTTCCAACTCCCGCGTCTGCCCCCCGCCGGCACGCGCGCCTTCCGCACTCGCCTTGGCGAAGCTGCATTCCGACTCCACCGAGCAGCCGGTGAGCAGCGGGCAGTTGGAGAACAGTTCCACCACCCAATCGACGAAAGCGCGCACCTTGGGCGACAGGTGGCGGTTGTGCAGATACACCACCGAGAGCGGCATCGGCGCCGGCTGCCACTGCGGCAGCACCTCGCGCAGCGCGCCGGATTCCAGGTGCGGCAACACCATGTAGCGCGGCGCCTGGATGAGACCGAAGCCCTGCAAGCCGCAGGCGACATAGGCATCGGCATCATTCACCGACACCACGCTGTTGCCCTTGATCTCCACCGGCTCGCCATCGACCATGAAATCCCAGGGGCAGACCTTGTCGTTGGCCAGGAAGTAATTCACTGCGTAATGCTGGGAGAGATCGTCCAGCGTGCGCGGCGTACCGTAGCACTGCAGGTATTCCGGCGAGGCGCAGGTCACGCAGGGCACCAGGCCGATGCGGCGCGCCACCAGGCTGGAGTCCTCCAGCTCGCCCTTGCGGATGGCGCAGTCCACCGCGTCCGCCACCATGTCCACCGGCCGGTCCGTCATGCCGATCACTAGTTCCACGTCGGGGTAGCGATGATGGAACTCGCATAGCCGCGGCAGCAGCACCTGACGGCCGATGGAGGCTGGCACGTCCACCCGCAGGCGGCCACGCGGGCTGCTGGCGGCGTGGCGCAGCGAGGCCTCGGTTTCCTCCACGTCGGCCAGGATGCGCACGCAACGCTCGTAGTAGGACGCGCCGTCCGGCGTCAGGCTCAAGCGCCGTGTGCTGCGGTTGAGCAGGCGCACCTGCAGCAGCTTCTCCAGGTTCTGGATGGTGGTGGTGACGGTGGCCCGCGGCAGCCCGAGGCTGTCGGCCGCGCGCGAGAAGCTGTTCGCATCTACCACGCGCGTGAACACCTGCATTGCCTGAAAACGATCCATGGATGGCTCCTCTCGCTGATCCGCTGCCGAATTATCCGCCAAGTTCGCCAATGATTATTCGCCGACCGTAAATAGTGTTTCCGGAAACACCACATTTATCCGCGCGAGAAAACATCCCACCATTGATGCACTGCGGCAGAAATGCAGCTTGAATCCGCGCCCCGGAACCGGCGCGCTCTCCCACCTGCCGCCTCCGACTTCCTGCATCCGTTCCGGCCACCGCGGTGGCCGTCATCACAAAACGCTTTCAAGAACCCATCGGCCAGCCTCCCGAGGCCAGGCCGACCCCGACAGGAGCCGCATCAAATGTCGCGTAACCGCAAACCCTATGTCCTGGCGAGCATGGTCGCCGTCGTTCTCGCCCTCGGCGGAGGTTTCGCCACCCTGCGCAGTCAGGACGGCAAGGCCGTCGCCGCCGAAGGCGCGCCCGCCAGCACGGTGGATGTCGCCGCCGTGGCCGAGCAGCGCATCACCGACTGGCAGCAGTATTCCGGCCGGCTGGAGGCGGTGGAGCGGGTAGAGATCCGCCCCCGCGTGTCCGGCACCATCACCGAGGTGCATTTCCGCGATGGCAGCCTGGTGAAGAAAGGCGACCCGCTGTTCACCATAGACCCCCGCCCCTACGCCGCCGAGGTGGAGCGCGCCCGCGCCCAGCTCGCCGCGGCGGAAACCCGCGCCGCCTACACTGCCAACGAACTGGCGCGCGGCGAGCGCCTGCTGGCCGACAACGCCATCGCCCGCCGCGATTACGACGAGAAGCAGAACGCCGCCCGCGAAGCCGAGGCCAACCGCCTGGCCGCCCGCGCGGCGCTGGAAGCGGCGCGGCTCAACCTGGAATACACCCGCATCACCGCGCCGGTGGCCGGCCGGGTGTCGCGCGCCGAGGTCACCCTGGGCAACGTCGTCGCCGCCGGGCCGGCCTCTCCGGCGCTGACCACGCTGGTGTCGGTGGACCGCCTGTATGCCGCCTTCGACGTGGACGAGCAGAGCTTCCTCCGCGTCATCAACGACGGCAAGGGCGGCGCCGGCGTGCCGGTGCAGCTGGGCCTGGCCAACGAGGAGGGCTATTCCCGCAGCGGCAAGGTAAGCTCCATCGACAACCGCATGGATACCTCCTCCGGCACCATCCGCGTGCGGGCGGTGTTCGACAACCCGGACGGCCGCCTGCTGCCCGGGCTCTACGCCCGCATCCGCCTGGGCGGCGCCACCCAGCGCGACGCCATCCTGATCGACGAGAAGGCCGTCGGCACCGACCAGGCCAAGCGCTTCGTGCTGGTGGTGAACGACAGCAACCAGACCGCCTACCGCGAGGTGAAGCTGGGCGCGGTGCATGAAGGCCTGCGCATCGTCGAACATGGCCTGCAGCCGGGCGACCGCATCGTGGTGAACGGCCTGCAGCACACCCGTCCGGGCCAGGCCATCACCCCCAATCTCGTCTCCATGTCGGCCCCGGCAGCCACCGGCAACGCCAAGCTGGCCGACAACCGCTGAGCTCCCCGCCATGAACATTTCCAAATTCTTCATCGACCGGCCTATCTTCGCCGGCGTGCTGTCGGTGCTGGTACTGCTGGCCGGCGCGCTGGCGATGTTCCAGCTGCCGATCTCCGAGTACCCGGAGGTGGTGCCGCCCTCGGTGGTGGTGCGCGCCCAGTACCCGGGCGCCAACCCCAAGGTCATCGCCGAAACCGTCGCCACGCCGCTGGAGGAATCCATCAACGGCGTGGAAGACATGATCTACATGCAATCCCAGGCCAACAGCGACGGCAACCTGACGCTGACGGTGTATTTCCGCCTCGGCATCGACCCGGACAAGGCCCAGCAGTTGGTGCAGAACCGCGTCTCCCAGGCCCTGCCGCGGCTGCCGGAGGACGTTCAGCGCCTGGGCGTGACCACGGTGAAAAGCTCGCCGACGCTGACGCTGGTGGTGCACCTGCTGTCGCCGGACGACCGCTACGACGCCACCTACCTGCGCAACTACGCGGTGCTGAACGTGAAGGACCGGCTGGCGCGCATCCAGGGCGTGGGCGAGGTCGCCATCTGGGGTGCCGGCAACTACGCCATGCGCGTGTGGCTGGACCCGCAGAAGGTGGCCCAGCGCGGCCTCACCGCCACCGACGTGGTAGCCGCCATCCGCGAGCAGAACGTGCAGGTGGCCGCCGGCGTGATCGGCGCCTCGCCCACCCTGCCCGGCGTGCCGCTGCAGTTCTCGGTGAATGCCCAGGGCCGGCTGCAGACCGAAGAGCAGTTCCGCGACATCGTGCTCAAGACCTCGGCGGACGGCGGCGTCACCCGCCTGTCGGACGTCGCCCGCGTCGAGCTGGACGCCTCCGAGTACGGCCTGCGTTCGCTGCTGGACAACAAGCCCGCCATCGGCATGGGCATCATGCAGTCGCCCGGCGCCAACGCGCTGTCGGTGTCGGAGCAAGTGCGCTCGGCCATGGCCGAGCTGCGGCAGGACTTCCCCGCCGGCGTGGATTACCGCATCGAGTACGACCCCACCCAGTTCGTGCGCGCCAGCATCAAGGCGGTCATCACCACCCTGCTGGAAGCGGTGGCGCTGGTGGTGCTGGTGGTCATCCTGTTCCTGCAGACCTGGCGCGCCTCCATCATTCCGCTGCTGGCAGTGCCGGTGTCCATCATCGGCACCTTCGCCCTGCTGCTGATGTTCGGCTACACCATCAACGCGCTGTCGCTGTTCGGCATGGTGCTGGCCATCGGCATCGTGGTGGATGACGCCATCGTCGTGGTCGAGAACGTGGAGCGCAACATCGCCGCCGGCCTCAGCCCGCGGGACGCCACCTACCGCGCCATGCAGGAGGTGAGCGGGCCCATCATCGCCATCGCCCTCACGCTGGTCGCGGTGTTCGTGCCGCTGGCCTTCATGACCGGCCTCACCGGCCAGTTCTACAAGCAGTTCGCGATGACCATCGCCATCTCTACGGTCATCTCCGCCTTCAACTCGCTGACGCTGTCGCCGGCCCTGTCCGCCCTGCTGCTGAAGGACCACCACGCCGCGCCGGACGGCCTCACCCGCGTGATGGACAAGCTGCTGGGCGGCTTCTTCGCCCGCTTCAACCGCTTCTTCGGCCGCGCGTCGGAGAGCTACAGCCGCGGCGTGGCGGGCGTAGTCACCCGCAAGGCTTCGGTAATGGGCATCTACGCGGTGCTGCTGGCGCTCACCGTAGGCGTGGGCTATATCGTGCCCGGCGGTTTCGTGCCGGCGCAGGACAAGCAATACCTGGTGAGTTTCGCCCAGCTGCCCAACGGCGCCTCGCTGGATCGCACCGAAGACGTCATCCGCCGCATGAGCGCCGCCGCGCTGGAGCAGCCCGGCGTGCAGAGCGCGATCGCCTTCCCCGGCCTGTCCATCAACGGCTTCACCAACAGTTCTTCGGCCGGCATCGTCTTCGTCACCCTCAAGCCTTTCGAGGAACGCCGCTCCGCCGAGCTGTCGGCCGGTGCCATCACCATGGCGCTGAACCAGAAGTACGCCGCCATCCAGGACGCCTTCGTCGCCGTGTTCCCGCCGCCGCCGGTACTGGGCCTGGGCACGCTGGGCGGCTTCAAGCTGCAGCTGGAAGACCGCGGCGCGCTGGGCTACGCCGAGCTGGACGCCGCCACCAAGGCCTTCGTCGCCGCCGCCGCCAAGGCGCCGGAGCTGGGCCCCACCTTCACCAACTACCAGATCAACGTGCCGCAGCTGGACGTGGACCTGGACCGGGTGAAGGCCAAGCAGCTGGGCGTATCGGTGACCGATGTGTTCGACACCATGCAGATCTACCTCGGCTCGCTGTATGTGAACGACTTCAACCGCTTCGGCCGGGTGTACCAGGTGCGCGCGCAGGCGGATGCGCCCTACCGCGCCCATCCGGAAGACATCGGCCAGCTGAAGACGCGCAACGCCGCCGGCGACATGGTGCCGCTGTCCTCACTGGTGCAGGTGCGCCCCAGCTACGGCCCGGAGATGGTGGTGCGCTACAACGGCTACACCGCCGCCGACATCAACGGCGGCCCGGCGCCCGGCTATTCCTCCGACCAGGCGGAAGCCGCCGCCGAGCGCATCGCCGCGGAAACGCTGCCGCGCGGGATCAAGTTCGAATGGACGGATCTCACCTACCAGAAAATCCTCGCCGGCAACGCCGGGATCTGGGTGTTCCCCATCAGCGTGCTGCTGGTCTTCCTGGTGCTGGCCGCCCAGTACGAGAGCCTGACCCTGCCGCTGGCGGTGATCATGATCGTGCCGATGAGCATCCTCGCCGCCCTCACCGGCGTCTGGCTCACCGGGGGCGACAACAACATCTTCACCCAGATCGGCCTGATGGTCCTGGTGGGGCTGTCGGCGAAGAACGCCATCCTCATCGTCGAATTCGCCCGCGAGCTGGAGATCCAGGGCCGCAAGCCGATCGAGGCCGCCATCGAAGCCAGCCGGCTGCGCCTGCGCCCGATTCTGATGACCTCCATCGCCTTCATCATGGGCGTGGTGCCGCTGGTGCTCTCCTTCGGCGCCGGCGCCGAGATGCGCCAGGCCATGGGCATCGCGGTGTTCTTCGGCATGCTGGGCGTGACCCTGTTCGGCCTCTTCCTCACCCCGGTGTTCTACGTGCTGCTGCGCACGCTGGACCACCGCCACAAACTGCATTCGGCCAACCCGCATCCGGCGCCCATCACGGTGCCCCATGTCGAATACTGATCACGGAGCCGCAAGCATGAACTCCAACAACTCCGCTCCCCCCGCCGGCGCCGCCCGGCCTGGTAGCCGGCTGGCGGCACGGCTGGGCGCCGGCCTTGCCCGCCTGCCCCGCACCCTGCCCACCGCGCTCGCCGCCGCCCTGGTGCTGGCCGGCTGCTCGCTGGCACCGGTCTATGAACGCCCCGCGGTGGAAACCCCGGCCGCCTTCAAGGAACTGGACCCGGCTGCCGCCGCCCGCTGGCAGGCCGCCACGCCGGCCGAGCACCAGCACCGCGGCCAGTGGTGGAAGGTATTCGCCGACGACACCCTGGACGCGCTGGAAGTCCAGGCCCTGGCTGCCAACCAGGATCTGCAGGCCGCCGCCGCCCGCCTCACCCAGGCCCGCGCGCTGGAAGGCAGCGCCCGCGCCGACCGCCTGCCGCAGGTGAACGCCAGCTTCGGCCCCACCCGCCAGCGCGCCTCGCCCGCCTCCCAGGGCCTGGAGCACGACGCCTCGGTGTCGCCGCAAACCCTGTGGCGCGCCCAGGCCGACATCGCCTACGAGGTGGACCTGTTCGGCCGCGTCGCCTCCAGCGTGGAAGCCGCCACCGCCGGCACCGAGCAGCAGGAAGCGCTGTTCCGCTCGGTGCTGCTGGCGCTGCAGGCGGACGTCGCCCAGGCCTATTTCGAGATCCGCGCGCTGGACGCCGAACAGGCGCTCTACCGCGGCACGGTGGACCTGCGCAGCGAAGCCCTGCGGCTGATAGAGCGCCGCTTCGAAGCCGGCGACATCGGCGAGCTGGACGTCGCCCGCGCCCGCACCGAGCTGGCCTCGGCGCAGTCGGAATCCCTGGGCATCGCCCGCCGCCGCGCCATCGCCGAACACGCGCTGGCCACGCTGCTGGGCAAGTCGCCGGCGGAATTCAGCCTGCCGCCGCAGCCGCTCAGCCGCGTCGCGGTGGCGGTACCGCCCGGCCTGCCCTCCAGCCTGCTGGAACGGCGGCCGGACATCGCCGCCGCCGAGCGCGCCATGGCCGCCGCCAACGCGCGCATCGGCATCGCCCGCGCCGCCTTCTTCCCCCGCCTCAGCCTCACCGGCGCGCTGGGCTATGAGTCGGCCGAGCTGGGCGACCTGTTCGACTGGTCCAGCCGCACCTTCCTGCTCGGCCCGCTGGCCGGCGGCATCCTCTCCCTGCCCCTCTTCGACGGCGGCCGCCGCCAGGCCGAGCTGGACCGCAGCCGCGCCGCCTACGAGGAAGACGTCGCCCGCTACCGCCAGACGGTGCTCAACGCCTTCCGCGAGGTGGAGGACAACCTGGCCGCGCTGCGCATCATCGGCGACCAGACCCGCGCCCAGGACGAAGCGGTGAGCGCCGCCGAACGCGCCGCCCGCCTGTCGCAACTGCAATACCGCGAAGGCGCCACCAGCTACTTCGAAGTCATAGACGCCGACCGCAGCGTGCTGCAGCAGCGCCGCCTCGCGGTGCAGCTGGACAGCGAGCGCGCCCGCGCCGCGGTGGGGCTGATCCGCGCGCTGGGCGGAGGATGGGAGGCGCCGCCCGCCGCGCTCGCCAGCGCCCAGCGCTGAACCCGCTCTCCCTCGACACAGCCCGCCGTTCCGCCATCAAGCGGGTGGCGGGCTGCCTCGTCTCTCCTGGGCGGCAGCCTGCTCTTTGGCCATGACGGCCCCCAGTCTTCTCGACGCCCCGCAGCTCAATACCGCCGTGCTGAAAGACAGCACCGCCAGCGCGCCGAACCCGATCACCGACCACTTCCGCGATTGCTCGTGCAGGCGCTCCAGATAGGGCTCACCGCCCTTCATTCGACGCAAGCTGTTGTCCAGCTTGCCCAGCTGCTTGGAGTCGAAACGGCTGCGGTCGAGGTAATGCAGGGCAAGAAAGTCCACCATCCCGGTACTGGGCGGAGACAGATAAGAACGATTTAAGAACGCTTGAACCCAGCCACCACCGCCATCGAAGTCGCGATCAAGCCGGTGAGCAAGGCAAGCAGGGCGATACCGCGCAACATCATGAAAGTCCTGGATGAGAACAAGCGCATGTTCTGACGTCGTTCAAGCCTCTCTTCCTGCGGAATGAGGCGCCGCCGTCCGGCCCAACGCCCTCCTGCCAAGCCAGCCACGGTCGACAGCACATCGAGTATGTGCAGGCTGGCCCGCCCTGCAGCAGCGCACTAAAATCCCGGTTGGTGCAATACGGTTCAGCGGGCGCGGGGATCAACTCCCTCCCCCCCACCCCGGCCCTGTGGCCTGCATGCCACAAGGCGCTCCGGCGGGCGAAGCAGCGCTTTGCTTTTTCCGCCTGCGCCCCGCAAGGGAAGAGGGGAGAACCCCACTGACCTGAATCGCATCGCGCCCCGCGTCTCGCGCAGACGCAGGAGGACGACCTCCCCCACTCCGGGAAAAACGTCCGGGACGGCCCGGCCCTGCATGGAGGGCCGCATCATGGCCTGGTTTTACCTCATCACTGCGGGTCTGTTCGAAGTCGTCTGGGCCTGGTCGATGAAAATGTCCGAGGGCTTCAGCCGGCCCATTCCTACCGCCGTCACGCTGGTCGCCATGGTGATCAGCTTCGCCTTGCTTTCCATCTCGATGCGCAGCCTGCCGCTGGGCACCGCCTACACCATGTGGACCGGCATAGGCGCGGTCGGCGCCTTCCTCGTCGGCATCGCCGTGCTGGGCGAGGCGGTGACGCCGATGCGGCTGCTGGCCGCAGCCTTGATCGTCTGCGGGCTGGTGCTGATGAAGCTGAGTTCCTCGCACTAAGAAGCGCCGACAGAACCAGGCTCGTGCCTTTCGCAGATGTCGCCGGCAAATGATGCAGCAGGCGATTTCGAGAGCGGCCTCGTGCGTGGATGACAGCGGGCCGCTCGAAACGGATGCGCAGTCGGTGAAAGCTGCGCAAGCAGCCCAGGGGCGCTCGACCGCCCCCGCCCGCCTCCCACAGGCCGCTCCCATGCGGCTGGCTCCTGCGGGTGATCCGGGTGGTGATGCCAGCCGTGTGGAGCGGTCGGCATCACCTGTCGTGCTCGTGGCCGCGGTCTGCCTGCACCAACCGGGGTCTGGACAGGGGATGCCTTGCGTTTCGGTGATCCGAGGGTGCCTGGAGCCCTCGCCAGCACTCACGCCGTGAACCGCAGCCCTCTCCTTGGAAAGCCTCTCCCGACGCATGCCCGACGGCAGCACGAAGAGGATGCCGGTGCGCGCCTTGCGGTCCTCCAGCGGCTTGATCGTCCCCGGCGCTTCGGTGGCGGCCACCGCCGCTGGCTCAAGGCCCGCCATCCCTCACCCCGTGCCGGTTTCGCCATCGCCTTCACCTCGACAAGCAAGGCAGCGGTTCCCGAATGAATTCAAGGGCGAACGCCCATTCCTCCATTCGGTTGGCGCTTCCTCGCCGCCGCTTCACGATCTCTGCCGGCGTATCGACCAAGCACCGCTGACGTTCGTGACGGCGCGGTGTCCGTCAAGCGAGGGAATGTCGCCGCACCTGCCCCGGCAGAATCCCATGCGCACGCCGGAACGCCGCCCCGAAATGGCTGAAGTTGCTGTAGCCCAGCGCGCTGGCCGCCTCGCCGGCCGTCATCTGGCCGGAGGCGATCAGCGTCCAGGCCCGGCGCATGCGCTCGCGCTGGTAGAGCGCATGTACGGGCATGCCGAACAGTGCCTTGAAGCCACGCTTGAGGGCGAAAGTATTGAGCCCGCATTCCGCCGCCAATTCTTCCAGCGTGGGCGCTTGCGCGAGGTCGCGCAGCAGCCGTTCGCGCGCCGCATGCAGGCACTCGCGCGTCCTGGCGTTCAGCCCTGCGCGGGCCTGGCGCCGGTTGGCCAGCAGCAGGCACGCCAGCAGTTCCAGGCTCTTGACCTCGCGCATCAAGCCCAGGCTGGCCGGATCCAGCAACACGGCATCCAGTTCGCGCGCCACGCGCAGGGTGTCAGTGTCGCCGGACTGGATGCGCAGGCAGCCATCGCGTCGCAGGCCATCGAAGTAATCCACCCCCGCCTCCCCCGCCAAAGCGGCGAGGCATCCAGGATCGACCAGCAGTCCCACGTGGTGAACAGCCCCCTGGAAGCACGTCTTCCAGCATGCCCCCGGCATGAATCCGGCGACAGTCTGTTGCCCGCCCACCTGGAAGCGCCAGCCATCGGCATCTACCGACATCCCATCGCGCAGCCAGACCGACAGATGCAGGCGATGTTCCGAGTCCATCACCGCGATGGTGGTCGGCGCCCCGTACTCGCTGCGGCTGGCGAAGGCCGACAAGCCGCGTCCGTTGGCGTAAGCCCCGCTCCGCTGCGGCCCGGCGGGCCATAGCTCGGGCCTGTGCATCAGGTCGGGCGGGAGATACCCCGCCACGTCCACCAGCGGGACGTCCGGCATGGAAAAACTCCTTCTTCGGGTGTCGCGACTCCCGATCAGGGTAGATGATCTAAATGAGAATCAACATCATTAGAGCACAGACTTTTCACCGAGAGAACCATGACCCCTCCGCAACGACAGCCCCTCGCGGCCAGCCTGTGCCTCGCGTTCGCCACAGGCGCACTCCTTTCCCCCGCCCACGCACAAACCGCAGTCGAGACGCCCGCCCCGACCCTGCCGCCTGTCGTGGTGACGGCCACCAAGCAGAACCGGCCTGCGTTCGAGACACCGGCCAGCGTCAGCGTGGTCGATGGTCATGCCCTCGAAAGCGGAGGCATGCAGTACCTGGACGACGTGGCGCAGCAGTTGCCCAATGTGTACTTCTCCGATTTCTCGGGCGGGCCGGGCACCATCGTGATCCGCGGCATGGGCCACGGCGACGAGGAATCGGACGTCGCCAGCGTGGGGGTGCAGATCGACGGCGTCTCGCTGCCGCTGACCAGCCTCGCCAGCAACCTGTTCGACCTGGACCATGTGGAGGTGCTGCGCGGCCCGCAGAGCCTGCTGCACGGGCAGGGCTACATCGGCGGCCTGGTGGCGCTGCGCAGCCGCGACCCCGGCCTCACCTTCGGCGGCACGGCGCAGATCGACGCCGGCAGCTACGGCCATCGGCGTGTGGGCCTGGGCGTGGATCTGCCCCTGTCCGATCGCACCGCGGTGCGCCTCACGCTGGGACGCGACCAGGGCGACGGCTACATCGACAACCGCACCCTCGGGCGCAGCGACACCACCGGCTGGGGCAGCAATTTCGCGCGGCTGAAGCTCCTGCACCGCGACGAGGCCGGCGGCGAACTGCGCCTGGCGCTGCACCACCTCAACCGCAAGGGCGACAACGACCTGTTCCTGCGCTCTGGCCATGTCGATGACCGCGAGTCGGTGGAGAGCGAGGCCGGAACCAACGACATCGACTACACCGTCCTCAGCGCCGAATACACCCGGCCACTGGATGCCGACACCCGCATGACGGTGGCGGCCGGCAGCAGCCGCACCCAGTGGAGCTACTGGCTGCCCAGCTCCGTGTTCGGCGCCACCAACGGCTACGACATGGACCTCAAGAGCCACCATGCGGAGGCCCGCCTCCAGCGCACGGCCACGGCATCGAGCCCCTGGGACTGGATGGCCGGCTTCTACCTGGCCCGCACCGACATGGATCGCCCCTACCTGTACGACTACGCGCCGTATTTCCGCAGCGCCACGCAGTCACAGGTGGACGGCACCACGGTGGCCGCTTTCGGCGAAGCCGGCTGGCATTTCGCGCCGCAATGGCGTCTGGCGGCCGGTCTGCGCCTGACCCGCGACCGCCGCGAACTGGAATGGAGCAGCAACCAGAACGGCGCCGTCCAGAGCTTGCACCGCGACGTCAGCAACACCGTCTGGCTGCCCCAGCTGACGCTGGAGTACCGGCCGGACGAGCGGCAGTTCGCCTGGGCCAAGGTCTCGCGCGGCTACAAGGCGGCGGGTTTCAACATCTACGCCACCAGCCCGGTGGCCGCCGGCGATCCGTATGAACCGGAGTACGTGAACTACGCCGAACTCGGCTACCGCATCCGCGGCGCGGAAAACCTCTGGAGCGTGGAAGCCACCGCCTTCCATGCGCAGCTGCGTGACCAGCAAGTGGTCGTTCAGGGCCAGGGCGGCGTCACCCTGACCGACAACGCCGGCCGTTCGCACAGCCAGGGCATCGAGCTCAGCGGCACGCTGCGGCCGGTGCGCACGCTGCAACTGGGCGGCCAGATCGGCTATGTGAGGGCGGTCTACGACGAATACACCCGCGGCACCACCGACTATGCCGGCCAGCAGTTCTCGGCCACGCCGCGCAGCACGGTCGGCGCGACGATGACCTGGCGCCCGACTGCCGACTGGGAAATGGCCGTGGCCGTGCGGCACATCGGCCGGGTGTACCTGCAGACGAATCACCAGGCCGACGATCCCTACACCCTGGCGGATGCACACCTGAGCTGGTACGCCAGGGGCTGGACGGCCACGGTGTACGGCAAGAACCTGGGCGACGCGAAGTACCTGACCCGCGCCATCAGCGACGGGGCAGGCGGCGTCCTGGCCGTGCGGGGCGCGCCGCGCACCTTCGGCGTGAGCCTCGCGTATGACTTCTGATCTCCGCCTGCACGCCAGCGAATACCGCGCCCTGGCCCTGATGTACGCCGCCCAGGGCCTGCCCTCGGGCCTGGCCTTCTACGCCCTGGGCGCGCTGATCCGCCAGGGCGGCCATGGCGTGGAAGATGTGGGCCTGATCGGCCTGGCCTTCCTGCCCTGGGCGCTGAAGTTCCTCTGGGCCGCGCCCATCGACAACGCCTGCGCGCGCTGGGGCCACGGCCGCGTGGTCGGCATGATGCAGGCCCTCATCGTGCTGGCCACGCTGGCGCTGATTCCCTTTCCGCCCGGCCCGCAACTGCATGCGGCGCTGGCCGGCGTGCTGCTGCTGAACACCTTGTCCGCCACCCAGGACATTGCCACCAACGCCTACGCGGTGACGCGCCTGCAGGGCCGTGCGGCCGGCCCCGCCAACGCCATCCAGGTGGCGGCCTTCATCACCGGCATGCTGATGGGCGGCGGCGGGCTGTTGATGGTGATCGGGCACATCGGCTGGGCCGCTGGCATGGCGGGCCTGGCCGCGCTGCTGGCTGTGCTGTACCTGCCCCTGATGCTCGACCGCCGCTGGCTGGCCGCGCCGGCAGCGTCCGCAGGCTCTCCCGTCGTGTCACCCGCGGAAGCGCCGGCCACGCCTGCCCGCCTGCGCGACCTGCGCCGCCATGCCGACCTCGGCTGGGCGCTGTTGCTCGCGCTGGTGTTCAAGTTCTCCAGCACGGCGGTGGAAACCTTGGTCCAGCCCTGGCTGGTGGATCGGCCCCTGGATCTCGCGCAGATCGGCAGCCTGCAGACCGTGCGCCTGATCGCCACCGCCCTCGGCGGCGTCGTGCTCGGCATCCCGCTGGTGCGCCGGCTGGGCAACCGGCGCGCGGTGCTGGCCAGCGGCGGGCTGGCGACCTTGCTGCTGGGTACTGCCTGGGGGCTGGATGCGGCCGGCGTCAGCGAGATGCACTGGCTCGCGCTGGCCTTCGGCATTGAAGCGATGGCGGCCGGCGCGCTGTACGTGGCGATCTGGGCGCTGTTCATGAACTGGGCTTCGCCCGAACGTCCGGGCACCGACTACACCGCCATGCAGTGCTGCGAGAGCCTGGCCAACGCCGTGGCGGCCGGCGCGATCGGCGGGCTCGGCGCACGCTGGGACTATGGAACGGCCTTCGCGGCGGCCTGGGGCGCCGGTGTAGTGGTGCTGGCGCTGATGGCGCTGGCCGTGGCGCGGCTGCAGGTGACGCGGGAGGCTGCATCATGAAGACGGCATCTGCCGGACCGGCACTGGGCTTCGGTGCCCTGATGCGCATGGCGCCCGTTTCGTTGGCGGCGGCTGCCCTGCTGGCCACGGCCTCCGCGGCCTTGTCGCTGGCGCCGTTCTGGATGCTCTACCGCATCGCCCTGGAGCTGGCGGCCGCGCAGCCCGACGTGGCGCAGGTCCGCCATCTGGCCCTGCTGGCGCTCGCCCTGGTACTGGCACGCTGGCTGTTGATGGCCTTGTCGCACGGCTTCGCGCACTGGGGCGCCTTCGCGGTGCTGTACCGGCTGCGGCTGGCGCTGGCGCAGCGGCTGCTGCGGGTGCCGATGGGCTTCTTCGCGCGCCAGGGCAGCGGCGTGCTGCGCAAGACGGTGATCGACGACACCCAGGCCATGGAAGGCTTCCTCGCCCACATGCTGCCCGACGCATCAGCGGCCGCCACCGTGCCGCTGGCGGCGCTGGCCCTGCTGTTCATGGCCGACTGGCGGCTGGCGCTGGCTTCGCTCGTGCCGCTGCCGGTGGCGCTGCTGTTCCAGATACGCATGCTGCGCGGCTCGGCGGCACGCATGCACGAGTGGCATGAGGTGCAGGGCCGCATCGCCGGGCGGATCGTCGAGTACCTGCGCGGCATGCCGGTGGTCAAGGTGTTCGGCCTGTCGGCCCGCGCCTTCGGCGACTTCGCCCAGGCCATCGAGGGCACCGTACACTGGGTCGAGCGCTACGCAAGCTCCTCGGCCGCCGGCTGGGCCGTGTTCGTCGGCCTGCTCACGGCCAACCTGGTGGTGGTGGCGCCGCTCGCCGCCTGGCTGCATGCGCGCGGCGAGGTCGATACCGCCACCGTGCTGCTGTTCCTGCTGGTGGCGCCGGCCGTGCTGCAGCCGCTGCTGCGGCTGACCTTCGCCTTCGGCGAGCAGGCGCGGCGGGCCGAGGCGCTGCTGCGCCTCAACACGGTGCTGCAGGCGCCGACGCTGGCCGAGACGCCAGCGGCCCCCAACCTGCCGGTACCCACCGAACCACACGGCATCGCCTTCGAGAACGTGGGCTTCAGCTACGAGGGTCGGGGCGAGTACGAGGCTCCAGCGCTGAACACCCTGGGCTTCGAAGCCCCGGCCGGCGGTGTGACGGCGCTGGTCGGCCCCTCGGGCTCCGGCAAGAGCACGATCGCGCGCCTCGTCCCCCGCTTGTTCGACGTCAACACCGGCTGCGTGCGCGTAGCCGGCCATGACGTGCGCGACTGGCCGCCCGATGAACTGCTGTCCCGCATCGCCATCGTGTTCCAGGAAGTGATGCTGTTCCACGGCACGGTGCGCGATAACTTGCGCATCGCCCGACCCGACGCCGATGAGGCCGCGCTGCGCGCCGCCGCCCGTGCCGCCCGCGCGCTGGACTTCATCGAGCGCCTGCCGCAAGGCTGGGAAACGCCGCTGGGCGAGCGCGGCGCGCGCCTGTCCGGCGGCGAGCGCCAGCGCCTGTCCATCGCCCGCGCGCTGCTGAAAGACGCGCCCATCCTGCTGCTGGACGAAGCCACCGCCCATGCCGACGCCGAGAGCGAATGGCTGATCCAGGAAGCGCTCGCCGAGGCCTGCCGGGGCCGCACGGTGCTGATGATCGCGCACCGGCTGCAGACCGTGGTCGATGCCGACCACATCGTGGTGCTGGACGCCGGCCGCGTGGCCGGCCAGGGCCGGCACCACGCCTTGCTGGCGGATTGCCCGCTGTACCGCCGGCTGTGGGACGACCAGCAGCAGGCGGGCGACTGGCAGCTTGTCGATCGCCGCGCGTTGCCGGAGCAGCGGCCATGATGCGCGACCTGATGCTGGCCGGCCGTGAAATGGCCGGCGGCCACACCGACCCGCGCTTGCGCACCGGGCTCCTCTGGGCCGCCGCCGAAGCGCTGTTCGCCGCGCTGCCCTACGGCCTGCTGTGGTGGCTGCTGTCCGCCCTGCTCGGCGGCCCGGTGCCGGCGGTGCAGACCGGCGCCGTCGCGGCCGGCCTGCTGCTCTGCCTCGGCTTGCGCATCGCCTGCGCCCGCCGCGCCATGCCGGCCACCTTCGCCGGCGCCTACGCCACCATGGGCCAGGCCCGGCTGCGCCTGGCCGACCACTTGCGCCAATTGCCGCTGGGCTGGTTCGCGCGCCAGCGCAGCGGTGCCATCGCCGGTGCGCTGGTGACCGACCTTCAAGTGGTGGAAGACATCTGGGCGCATTTCCTGGGCGTGTTCTTCGGCGGACTGCTGGTGCCGCTGCTGGTCACCGCCCTGCTCATCGCCGTGGACTGGCGCCTGGGCCTGCTGGTGGGCGCCACGCTGCCGCTGGCCTTCGGCGTGCTGGCGCTTTCGCAGCAGGTGCTGGGCAAGCTGGCCGTCAAAGTGCATGCAGCCAATGCGCAAGGCCAGGCCGAGGTGCTGGACTACGTGCAGGGCATCGCCGTCGTGCGCGCCTTCGGCGGGCGCAGCGGCGGGCTGGTGTTCGAGCGGCTGGCGCAGGCGCTGGCGGCGATGCGCCGCCGTGCGCTGGCCATCGAACTATGGCCGGTGCCGCTGATCGTGGCCTTCGGCTTCGCGGTGGAGGCCGGCTTCGCGCTGGCGCTGTGGGCCGGGGCGCAGCGCCTGGGCCGCGACCTGGACGGCGCCACGCTGCTGCTGTTCGCGGTGCTGGCGCTGCCGGTGTACCGCCAGCTCTTCGAGGTGGGCCTGGCCTTCCTGGAACTGCGCTATGCGCGCCAGGCGCTGCAGCGGCTGCGCGCCCTGCTGGCCGAGCCCTGCCTGCCGGAGCCGGCACGGTCGGCCGTGCCCGCCACCCATGACATCGAACTGGACGACGTGCATTTCAGCCACGTACCGGGCGAGCCGGTGCTGCGCGGCATCTCCTGCGCCCTGCCAGCCGGCAGCGTCACCGCCGTGGTGGGCCCCAGCGGCGCGGGCAAGAGCACGCTGGTGCACCTGATCGCCCGACTGTGGGACGTGGAGCGCGGCGCCATCCGCATCGGCGGGCAGGATCTGCGCGCCATTGGCAGCGAGGCGCTGCACCGGCAGGTGGCCATGGTGTTCCAGGACGTGGTGCTGTTCTCCGGCTCGGTGCGGGACAACATTCGCCTGGGCCGGCCCGGGGCTACGCCGCAGGACGTGGAAGCCGCCGCCCGCCAGGCCGGCGCGCACGACTTCATCGAACGGCTGCCGCTAGGCTACGACACGCCTGTCGGCGAGAACGGCGCGCGCCTGTCCGGCGGCGAGCGCCAGCGCATCAGCATCGCCCGTGCGCTGCTGCTGGACGCACCCATCCTGCTGCTGGACGAGGCCAGCGCCAGCGTCGATGCCTCGTCGGCGGCGCAGATCCAGCAGGCGCTGTCGGCGCTGGCCAGGGACCGCACGGTGGTGGTCATCGCGCACCGGCTGCGCACCGTGCGCGCGGCCGACCACATCCTGGTGCTGGACGAAGGCCGGCTGGCCGAACAAGGAAGGCACGAGGAACTGCTGGCGCGGAATGGCCTGTACGCCCGGCTGTGGGCATGCCAGGAGCGGGCAGCGCGTTGGGGCATCCGAGCGGCTCACTGAATTGCGACGTGGTTCGCGCCGGCAAGCCCGGGGCGGACAATTGGGACGGTCACAGGACCGAACCCCATCGATCGCTCGTTTCGTCGGCGCTTCCGGGGCCGCGGCGCTCCTGGCGCCCTGGCTGCGCAACAGAAGGGGAACGCACCGGCCGGTGCGCCCCCTTTTCATCTCATCAGCAAGGCGAGCGGCGACACGGCCCGCCCTCAGCCCTCAGCCCTCAGCCCCCTTCATCCTCCAGCTGCAGTGCAACATAGAGCAGCAGCCTGTCGTCGGTATCCGCCAGGTCCAGGCCGGTGAGTTCGGCAATCTTCTGCAGGCGGTAGTCCAGGGTGTTGCGATGGATGTGCAGGGCCCTGGCGGTGGAGAGCGGATGGTTGCCGTGGGCGAACCAGGCGGCCAGCGTCTTGCGCAGGCTGCCCGCCTTGCGGTCGAAGGCGCGCAGGCGCTGCAGCGGCAGGCGCAGCTGCTCCGCCTGCCAGCCGCTGTCCAGGCCGGAGAGCAGCACCGGCAGGCTGAGTTCGTAGTAGGAAAAGAGATGTTCCTCCGGCCGGCGCGAGCGGCCGACGCGGGCGGTGCGGCTGGCGGCCTGGTAGGAGGCGGCGGCGCCGTCCAGGCCGGGCAGCGCAATACCCATCGCCAGCACGGCCGGGCCATGCAGCACCGGGGCGACGATGCGCTCCAGCTCCTGCAGCCGGCGGCGGGCCAGGGCGGCGCTGTCGGCCTGCTGCGACTCCGGCACCTCGAAGGGCTCCAGCAACGCCAGCTCGCGCGGCGACAGCACCGCGCTCAGCAACTCGGGCCAACGGGCAGCAAGTTCGGCCTGCACCCGCTGCAGTTCCATCAGGGCCTGGTCCGGTGGCAGCGCGTCGTCGGCCAGCTCCAGCACGGTGACGGCGCGCGGGCGGCCGAGGTCTACGCCCAGCCGCGCCGCCCAGGCCTCTAGGCTGGCGGGCGGAATGCCGGTCTTCTTCACCAGCTGGAAGAGGAATTCCTCCCGGTAGCGCTTCTCGCGCTGCAGTTCCTGGATGAGCTGAGCCTGCTCCAGGATCATCTCCGCCGTCACCCGCACCAGCTCGGCGAACTGCCGCACCGCCCCGGGCTCGCCGGTGATGCCGACCACGCCGCAGATCTGGCCGCGCACCGACAGCGGCAGGTTGATGCCGGCGCGCGCGCCCGGCATGTTGGCCACCGTCGCCGCGTCTATCTCCACCGTGCCGCGCTTGGCCAGCGCGAGCTGGGCGCCGGGGTGCAGATCGCCGATGCGCGCTGCCTTGCCGCTGGCGAGGATGATGCCGCGGGCGTCCATCACGTTCACATTGAAGGGGATGATTTTCATCGTCCGCTCGACGATTTGCTGCGCCAGCGCGGCGCCCAGGGTGCTCATCGTTCCCTCCTTCTTCTCTCTCGCGTCCGCCCGCGGCGCGGGCCCGCTGCATGCTTCACCAGGCGCGCAAAACAGTGCATTCATCCAGATTACCGGCTGAATCAGGCCACTATATTCATGCATCCGCCCGATGAAGCGGCGGGATGGCGATCTTACGATGCCGCCGCGCCGACTCAAACCCGAATACAAGGAGACATCGTGTCGAATGCACAGCGCGCGGCATCGTCCGTGAACGCCCCTGCCCACCCCGTTCTGGAAGGCGCCTACCGCAAGGTCACCTTGCACCTGATTCCCTTCATCTTCGTCTGCTACCTGTTCAACTACCTGGACCGGGTGAACGTGGGCTTCGCCAAGCTGCAGATGCTGGACGCGCTGCAGTGGAGCGAGACGGTGTACGGCCTGGGCGCCGGCATCTTCTTCATCGGTTACGTGCTGAGCGGCGTGCCGGCCAACCTGCTGCTGCTGAAGCTGGGCGCGCGCAAGGTGCTGGGCACGCTGATGGTGGCCTGGGGCGCGGCCTCGGCGGCGCTGATGTTCGTGAAGACGCCGGAAGGCTTCTACACCCTGCGCTTCATCACCGGCGTGTTCGAGGCCGGCTTCTTCCCCGGCATCGTGCTGTACTTCACCGGCTGGTATCCCTCCTCCCGCCGCGGCCGCATCATGGGTCTCTTCATGTCGGCCATTCCCATCTCCGGCGTGCTGGGCAGCCCGCTGTCCGGCTGGATGATGGAGTCCTTCGCCGGCCATGGCGGCCTCGCCGGCTGGCAGTGGATGTTCCTGCTGCAGGGCATTCCCACCGTGCTGCTGGGCTTGCTGGTGTACGTGCTGCTGAACGACGGCATCGCCAGCGCCAAGTGGCTGAGCGCCGACGAGAAGCGCCTGCTGACCGCCGAGCTGGAAGAAGACGAGCGCAAGCGCCGCGAGACGCCGGAAGCCACCGACTCCTTCGCCAGCGTGCTGCGCAACGGCCGGGTGTGGATGCTGGGCCTGGTGTATTTCTGCATCCAGATGGGCGTGTACGCGATCAACTTCTGGCTGCCCACCATCGTCAAGTCGCTGGGCTACCAGAGCCCGGTCACCGTCGGCTGGATCAGCGCCATTCCCTACTTCTGCGCCAGCCTGTTCATGATCTGGGTGGGCCGCTCCGCCGATGCGCGCAAGGAGCGCCGCTGGCACCTGAGCGGGCCGCTGCTGATGGGCCTGTGCGGCCTGATGCTGGCCACCCAGGCCGGCGGTAACCCGGTCATCGCCATCATTGGCCTCTCCCTCGCCACCATGGGCGCGCTCTCCGGCCTGCCGATGTTCTGGCCGCTGCCCACCGCCTTCCTCGGGGCGGCGGCCGCCGCCGGCGGCGTGGCGCTGATCAACTCGCTGGGCCAGATCGCCGGCTTCGTCAGCCCCTTCCTGGTCGGCTGGATCAAGGACAACACCGGCAGCACCGACATCGCCCTCTACATCCTCTCCGCGGTGCTGCTGCTCGGCGCCGTGCTGGTCTTGCGCGTTCCGGCGAAGATCGTTAATCGTTGATCCGCACGCGGTGCGTGGCGGGGCTCCAGCGCCCGCCGCCGCCGCGCTCCCGCCTCGCCGGAGATTTCCGCCATGAGCACCCCCACCCCGCAGCGCGAACTGCTGCAGCGCATGTTCCAGGCCGCCATCGAAGCGGCCCAACCCGCCCACTGCATTCCCGCCTGCCTGCCGCGGCCGCCCAAGGGGCGGCTGGTGGTCATCGGCGCCGGCAAGGCCTCGGCCGCGATGGCGAAGGCGGTGGAAGACAACTGGCAGGGCCCGCTTTCCGGCCTCGTGGTGACCCGCTACGGCTACACCGTGCCCTGCGAGCGCATCGAGATCGTCGAAGCCGCCCACCCGGTACCGGACGCCGCCGGCCTCGCCGCCGCCCGGCGCATCCGCGACACCGTCTCCGGCCTCAGCGCCGACGACACCGTGCTGTGCCTGATCTCCGGCGGCGGCTCCGCGCTGCTGGCGCTGCCGCTGGACGGCATCACCCTGGAAGACAAGCAGCAGATCGCCCGCGACCTGCTCAAGTGCGGCGCCACCATAGGCGAGATCAACTGCGTGCGCCGCCACCTGTCGGCGGTCAAGGGCGGCCGTCTGGGTGCCGCCTGCCACCCGGCCAAGGTGGTGACGCTGCTGATCTCCGACGTGCCGGGCGACCATCCGGGCGACATCGCCTCCGGCCCCACGGTGGGCGACGCCACCACCTGCGAGGACGCGCTGGCCATCATCCGCCGCTACGGCATCGCACTGCCCCCCAAGGCGCGCGCCATCCTGGAACACGGCATCGGCGAGTCGGTGAAGCCGGACGACCAGCGCCTGCAGGGCAACGAAACCCACATCATCGCCGCGCCCCAGCTCGCGCTGGAAGCCGCCGCCGGCGTCGCCCGCGAAGCCGGCTACACGCCTTACATCCTGGGCGACAGCATCGAAGGCGAAGCGCGCGACGTCGGCAAGGTAATGGCCGCCATCGCCCGCCAGGTGCAGCTGCGCGGCCAACCCTTCAGCGCGCCCTGCGTCCTCATCTCCGGCGGCGAAACCACGGTGACGGTGCGCGGCCAGGGCCGCGGCGGCCGCAACGTGGAGTTCCTGCTGTCGCTGGGCGTGGCCCTGGATGGCGCGGCCGGCATCCACGCTCTGGCCGGCGACACCGACGGGGTGGACGGCCAGGAGGAAGTGGCCGGCGCCTACCTCGCGCCGGATTCGCTGGCCCGCGCCTGGGCGCTGGGCATGCGCCCCAAGGACAGCCTGGACGACAACGACGGCCACGGCTTCTTCGGCGCGCTGGGCGACGCGGTGGTCACCGGCCCGACGCTGACCAATGTGAACGACTTCCGCGCCATTCTCATCGCCGCGCCCGCCCCCACCTGAGGCGAAGCAGCGACGCTTCCAGCCGGCCTCCCGCCGGCAAGCACCTCTACCCTTCTTCCGCGCGCCCTCCAGCCGGCAACGGAAGGCCCCCTCAGCGCCGAGTCCCCCAAGCGGGACGCTGGACCGCTTCCATCCAGCCCCGCCTCCCCACGACCCCTCGGCACCCAGCCACGAGCGGCCGCCGAAACTCAGGCGCACGACAGCCCGTCCGGATCGCCGGCTCGCAAGGCCGGGGACGCCGCCGCCCGATTCACGCAGCCAGGAAAAGCCCGCCTGCCCGGGCGGCCGCGGCGCGCCGGCGAGGTCGTGCAGCGCAGCGATTGACGCCAGCGAAAGCGCACCCGAAAATAAGAACCATTCCCGTTAACCGGTCAGCCAAGCCCACCCGACCCATCGCGGCCAGCCAGCCCCAGCGGAGCGCCCAGCTTGAATACCGCCGACTCGTTCTCGAACACCGTCACCACGCTCTACCGCGACCATCACGGCTGGCTTCATGGCTGGCTGCGCAGCAAGCTGGGCTGCGCCCACCGCGCCGCCGATCTCGCCCACGACACCTTCGAGCGCCTGTGGCGGGCCGGCAGCACGCCCGCGCTGCAACAGCCGCGCGCCTACCTCACCACCATCGCCAAGCGCCTGGCGATCAACCAGTTCCGCCGCCAGGCGCTGGAGCAGGCCTACCTGGAGGCCCTCGCCCAGCTGCCCGAAGGCCACGCCCCTTCGGCCGAGGAGCAGTTCGCGGTGATCCAGACTCTGGACGAGATCCTGCGTCTGCTCGACGGCATGCCGGAGCGCCGCCGCCAGGTGTTCTTCCTCGCCCAGCTCGAAGGCCTGCCCCATGCCGAGATCGCCCGCCGGCTGGGCGTCACCCTCAACGTGGTGCACAAGGAAGCGGCGGCGGCGCTGCAGCACTGCTACCTGGCGATCTACGCCGACCTGCCGGCCGCCGCCCGATGAGCCCTCCCGGCCGTTTCGCGCCGCTCGTCCCCGAGGCCGGCGCCCTCGCCAGCACAGTGGTGGCCGAGGCCGCCGAATGGGTGGTGAGGCTGGCGCACGACGACCGCCCCGCCACCCGCCAGGCCTGTGCCGACTGGCGCGCCCTGGACCCGCAACACGAGCTGGCCTGGCAACGCCTGAGCGCCCTCGGCCGGGAGCTGCGGGCCAGCGCCCGCGCGCTGCCCGCGCCGCTGGCCGCAACCACGCTGGAGCAGGCGCGCGCCAGCCTGCGCCGGCGCCGCCGCGACAGCATCAAGTGGATGCTGGGCCTGGGCGCGGTCGGCCTCGGCGCCTGGCAGGGCCGCGACGCGCTGCAGGACTTTCCCGCCTGGCAGGCCCTACGCGCCGACCTCCACACCACGACCGGCCAGCGCAGCGAGCACCGGCTGGCCGATGGCAGCCAGCTGGTGCTCAACAGCCGCAGCGCGGTGGACATCGACTTCGACGAGCGCCAGCGCCGCATCTGGCTGCGCAGCGGCGAGATCATGGTCAGCACCGCGCCGGACGCCGCCGGGCGCCCCTTCATCGTCAGCACCGAACACGGCGCCCTGCTGCCGGTGGGCACCCGCTTTTCGGTGCGGCGGCTGGATACGCCCGGGCGGCCGATACGGCTGGCGGTGTTCGAAGGCGCGGTGGACATCCGCCCCGCCGGCCCGGGCGCGGCCCGGCGTCTGCCCGCCGGCCGGCAACTGGCCTTCACCGCCGACAGCCTGCTGCCGGAGCGCGCCCTCCACCCCGGCGAGGACGCCTGGACGCGCGGCATGCTGATCGCCAACCGCATGCCGCTGGCCGACTTCATCGCCGAACTCGACCGCCACCGCAGCGGCTTCCTGCGCTGCCGCGCCGACGCCGCCGAACTCCAGGTCACCGGCGCCTTCCCGCTGGACGACATCGACGGCGCCCTGGCCATGCTGGAGACCATCCTGCCGCTGCGGGTGGAGCATTTCAGCCGCTACTGGACCACCGTCGCGCTGCGCTGAAGGCGTGCCGTGGCCGGCACCGGCCGCGCTTCCAAAAAAAAACGCAGCCCGACGGCAGTTTTTCCTTTCTCGCGTGTTAACCAGTCAGGAACCCCGCGAGGCGCCCGCGTGGCTTCCCTACATCAACCACGCATCCGGAAGGAAGTCATGCCCCAGCCCCAGCTCCAGATCCCGCCGCGGCCCAACCCGCCCGCCGCGCTCGCCCCCATTGCTCCCCTTGCCCCCCTTGCCCGCGCCGTCTGCCTCGCCCTGCTCACCGCCGGCGGACTGGCCGCCACCAGCACCACCGTGTTCGCCCAGCAGAGCGGCAGCGCCGAAGCGCGGCTGAGCTTCAACATCCCCGCCGGTGCGCTGGACGACGCCCTGGGCGCCTTCGGCGCCGCCGCCGGCGTCATGGTGGCCGCCGACCCGCGGCTCACCGCCGGCGTCCGCAGCCCTGGCGTGCGCGGCAGCTACGCCGTGGAAGACGGCCTCGCCCGCCTGCTCGAAGGCACGCCGCTGCAGGCGGTGCGCCAGGGACCGCGAGCCTATGCGCTGCAAGCCCGCCCGCCGCGCGGCGGCGAAACCACGCTGCCGGCGGTCACCGTCACCGACACCCACCTCGCCAACGCCAGCACCTTGCCGGAGACCTACGCCGGCGGGCAGACCGCCCGCGGCGGCAGGCTGGGCCTGCTCGGCAACCGCGACACCCTGGATGCCCCCTTCAGCCTCACCCAGTACACCGCCAAGCTGATCGAAGACCAGCAGGCGCAGAACATCGGCGACGTGCTGGTGAACGACCCCTCGGTGCGCAACACCTACTCGCGCGGCGCCGGGCGCGACGAGTTCAACATCCGCGGCTTCACGCTGTTCAACTACGACGTCTCCTACAACGGCATGTACGGCGCCTCGCCGCGCAACGCCAGCGCGCTGATCGGCATCGAGCGGGTGGAAGTGCTGCGCGGCCCCAACGCCTTCCTCAACGGCATGGCGCCCTACGGCTCGGTGGGCGGCTCCATCAACCTGGTGCCCAAGCGGGCCGGCGCCGAGCCGCTGAACCGGGTGACCCTGTCCTACATCGACGACGGCCAGTTCGGCACCCATGTGGACCTCGGCCGCCGCTTCGGCGAGACGCAGGAACTCGGCCTGCGGGTCAACGCCCAGCACAGCGACGGCGACATGCCGCAGGACGGCGCTAGGGAGAAGCTGGACGCCTTCTCCCTCGGCCTGGACTACCACACCGACCGCCTGCGCCTGGAAGCCGACCTCAACTACCAAAACCGCCTCACCCACGCCCGCAGCGGCCTGCTGTTCCCGCCCGCCTCCGGCGTGCGCATTCCCTCGGCGCCGGACGCCCGCGGCAACTTCTTCCCCGACTGGACCTACTGGAAAGCCAACGAGTGGTTCGGCGTCGGGCGCGCCGAGTATGACCTTTCGCCGGCCTGGACCGCCTTCGCCGCAGTGGGCGGCAACCGCTACGACTTCTCCAGCCTGCAGACCAACTGGCTGATGCTGGACGGCCAGGGCAACATCGGCGCGCGGCCGACCCGCCTCAAGGAGGAGGTGAATACCGTCACCGGCGAGGCCGGCGTGCGCGGCCGCTTCACCACCGGCGAGCTGGGCCATGAGACGGTGCTGAGCATGAGCAGCTTCGATCTCGAACACCGCCAGCTGCGGGCCACCTCCAGCATCGTGCTGTCCGACCTCTACGACCCGGCGGCCCTGGCCGAGCCGGCCATCGCCATCGGCAGCCACCTGCCCAAGGTCAGCGTCACCCGCCTGCGCAGCCTGGCGCTGGCGGACACCATTTCCATCGCCGACGACCGGGTCCAGCTGATGCTCGGCGCCCGCCAGCAGCAGGTGGTGGTGGACGGCTTCGACGGCGCCACCGGCAAGCGCAGCGCCCACTACAGCAAGTCCGCGCTGACGCCGGCGGTGGGCATCACGGTGAAACCGGCACCGGCGCTCGCGCTCTACGCCAACTACATCGAAGGCCTCAGCCAGGGCCCCACCGCGCCATCCGGCGCCGCCAATGCCGGCGAGGTCTTCCCGCCGGACATCAGCCGCCAGACGGAGATCGGCGCCAAGTACGACTTCGGCCGCATCGTCGCCACCCTCAGCGCCTTCCAGATCGAACGCCCGAGCAGCTTCCTCGATCCGGCCAGCCTGCGCTTCAGCACCGACGGCAAGCAGCGCAACCGCGGCCTGGAACTGCTGGTCCAGGGCGAACTCGCCCCCGGCCTGCGCCTGCTCGGCGGCGCCGCCTACACCGAAGCCGAACTGCTGAAGACCCAGAGCGGCGCAAACGACGGCAACACCGCCCCGGCCACCCCGCGCCGCCAGGCCAACCTGGCGCTGGAGTGGGACACCCCGGTGCTGCCCGGCCTCACCCTCACCGCCCGCGCCCTGCACACCGGCGGCCAGTATGTGGACGCCGCCAACACCCAGAAGCTGCCCGCCTGGAACCGTTACGACCTCGGCGCGCGCTACGCCTTCACCGCCGCCGGCAAGGCGGTCGTACTGCGCGGCACGGTGGAGAACGTGGCAGACAAGGACTACTGGCTGTCGGCCGCCCGCGAGGGCCTGACGGTGGGCGCCCCGCGCACCCTGCTGCTGTCGTTGTCGGTCGATCTCTGAGCGCAGCGCGCCCGCCCCGGCATTGCCGCAACGCGGCCACGCCCCGCATGGCGTGGCCGCGCGGCGCCGGGCCCGCCCGGCCCCCGCTGCTATACTCGCCGCCATGCTGCGCGGCCTCCTCGCCCTCTTCTTCATCGTGGTCTTCCTGTGTCCAGGTCCGGGCTCGCAGGCCTATGCGGCCGCGCTGGAAACCGCGCCGGTGGAACAGGTGCTGACCGCCCTCGACGGCAAGGGCTCGCAGCCGGCGGACGACAGGCGCACGGACGAACTGCCGCCGCTGCAGGCGGATACGCCGGCCGACCTGCACGATCTCGCCGACACGCCCAGCCGCACCCCGGGCTACCTCTCCGTCCCCGGCCGCCAGTCGCCCGGCTGGCGCGACGCCCTGACCAAGCCCTTCCTCGACGGCCCGCTGCGGCCGCCCGAGACCGCCGCCCTCGCCTGAGCGCGCCCGCCCCCCGGACCCGCGGCCGGCCGTCCCTACGGCGGACCGCCCCGCGAGGCCGGCCCCCCCGGCACGCTGCGCCACCGCGCCCGCCTGCCGGCGCGTCCGCCCTCGCCTGCCGGCCACCCTGCGGCGGCACCGGCGGGGCGGAGCCCGCTGCATCGGACCACTCACTCCCTGCCGTCATGGAAATCTTCGATTAATCTTTTGTCATCATCCTCTTCACCCTCATCTTCTTCTGTCCTCGCCACCTGCGGCGCCGGCAGCGGCATCGCCGCGGTGGCCACGCTGCTGGTCTGAGCCGCGCACGCGCGGCCCTACGCCAGACCTCCCGCCCCCCAACCCAATCACCGCCACGGAGTCCCCAATGAAACGCATCCTTCTCTTCCTCGGCACCAACCTCGCGGTGGTGCTGGTGCTCGGCATCGTCGCCCACCTGCTGGGCCTCAACCGCTTCCTCACCGCCAACGGCCTCAACCTCGGCGCGCTGCTCGGCTTCGCCGCCATCATGGGTTTCGGCGGCGCCTTCATCTCGCTGCTGATCTCCAAGCCGGTGGCGAAGTGGAGCACCGGCGCGCAGACCATCGGCCAGGCGCGCAACCAGCACGAGCAGTGGCTGCTGGACACCGTCGGCCGGCTGGCCCAGGGCGCCGGCATCCCGATGCCGGAAGTCGCCATCTACGAGGGCGAGCCGAATGCCTTCGCCACCGGCGCCACCAAGAACAACTCCCTGGTGGCGGTTTCCACCGGCCTGCTGAACGCGATGTCACAGGAGGAAGTGGAGGCGGTGCTGGCCCACGAAGTGGCGCACATCGCCAATGGCGACATGGTGACGCTGACGCTCATCCAGGGCGTGGTGAACACCTTCGTCGTCTTCCTGTCACGAGTGGTCGGCTACCTGGTGGATTCCTTCCTGCGCCGCAACGACGAGCAGAGCGGCCCCGGCATCGGCTACTTCGTCACCACCATCGTCTGCGACATCCTGTTCGGCGTGCTCGCCAGCATCATCGTGGCCTGGTTCTCCCGCCAGCGTGAGTTCCGCGCCGACGCCGGCGCCGCCCGCCTGATGGGCAACGCCACCCCGATGGTGAACGCGCTGCGCCGCCTGGGCGGCGTGGAAGCGGGCGAACTGCCGAAGAACGTGGCCACCGCCGGCATCAGCAGCCGCCCGGCCTGGATGGCGCTGTTCGCCAGCCACCCGCCGATCGAGGAGCGCATCGCCGCGCTGCAGAGCCGGCGCTGAACGCAACCGGCCGCCCTGCGGGGTGAGCCAGCCGCGGTCGGGCGAGGGGCCGGGCCGCCCTCTCCGGCCCCTCTCCGCCCCCTCTCCTGGCACTTCCCCAGCAGCGCTTCTCCTTCCTGCCTGAGCCTCCCGCTGCGGCCGGTGGACGCTGCCCCAGCCCCGCGCCCGGGCGCGTCCGCTGCCCTGGCCCCCCGAGGCCTGCGCGGCTGAAGTTTTTTCCATGCCGGCCCCGGCTTTTTCCACGCCGCCACGCCTCATCCCGCCTCCGGCGCGCCGCCCGCAGCCCGCCTCTCGTCCCGCCCCGAAGCCCTGCTGGCGCCGGTCTTGCGCCATATGGCCGCCAGCCGCGCGTTCGCGGGGGCGGCCCGCGCCGCTTCCCTCCAACCTCGGGAACACCGTTTGCCCGCAGCGTTTCAATTCGTGCCCGGCCGGGCCTGCACGCCCCGGCGGGCCGGATCGAGTCCTGGCGGCGCAGCCCACCTCCTCCTCACTACTCGCCGCCCCGGCTGCGAGCAGGCCGGCCGCCCTCCCGCCATCGCATCCGCCGACAAGGAGCCCTCCCATGGAAGCCAGCAACCTCAAGCTCTCCCGCCGCGAACTGCTGGTGATGAGCGCCGCCTCCGCCACCATGATGGCGATGCCCGCCGTGGCCGCCGCCCAGAGCGCGAGCGCCGGCCGCGCCCGGCCGCCGGTGAACGCCCCGGTGGCGCTACGGGTGAACGGCCACCTCCACGAACTGGAACTGGACACCCGCAGCTCCCTGCTCGACGTGCTGCGCGAACGCCTGCAGCTGGGCGGCACCAAGAAGGGCTGCGACCACGGCCAGTGCGGCGCCTGTACCGTGCTGGTCAATGGCCGGCGCATCAATTCCTGCCTGACGCTGGCGGTGATGCACCAGGGCGACGAGATCACCACCATCGAGGGCCTGGGCACACCCCAGCGGCTGCACCCGCTGCAGGCCGCCTTCGTCCGCCACGACGGCTACCAGTGCGGCTACTGCACGCCCGGCCAGATCTGTTCGGCGGTGGGCATGCTGGCGGAGATCGAGGCCGGCGTTCCCAGCCACGTCAGCGCCGACCTGGAGGCCCGCCCCCTGCTTAGCGCCGCCGAAATCCGCGAGCGCATGAGCGGCAACCTGTGCCGCTGCGGCGCCTACGCCAACATCGTGGATGCGATCACCGACGTGGCGGAGGGCAAGGCATGAAATCCTTCACCTACGAAAAGGCGCAATCGCCCGCCGAAGCCGCCGCCGCGGCCGCGCGCATTCCCGACGCCCGCTTCATCGCCGGCGGCACCAACCTGCTGGACTTGATGAAGCTGGAGGTGGAAACGCCGGCCCACCTGATCGATGTGAACGGCCTCGCCCTGGACCGCCTGGAACCGCTGCCCGACGGCGGGCTGCGGGTGGGCGCGCTGGTGCGCAACACCGATCTCGCCGCCGACGCGCGGGTGCGGCGCGACTACCCGGTGCTCGCCCGCGCCCTGCTCGCGGGCGCCTCCGGCCAGCTGCGCAACAAGGCCACCACCGCCGGCAACCTGCTGCAGCGCACCCGCTGCCCCTACTTCTACGACACCAACCAGCCCTGCAACAAACGCGTGCCGGGCAGCGGCTGTTCGGCGCTGGAAGGCTTCAGCCGCCCGCTCGCCCTCATCGGCGTCAGCCGCACCTGTATCGCCAGCCACCCGAGCGATATGGCGGTCGCCATGCGGCTGCTGGACGCCGGCGTGGAAACGGTGAAGGCGGACGGCAGCCGCCGTGTCATCCCCATCGCCGACTTCCATCGCCTCCCGGGCGACACGCCGCAGCACGAGAGCGCGCTGGCGCCGGGCGAACTGGTCACCGCCGTCAGCCTGCCGCCGCCGCTGGGCGGCAAGCACTACTACCGCAAGGTGCGCGACCGCGCCTCCTACGCCTTCGCCCTGGTGTCGGTGGCCGCCGTCGTGCAGCCGGACGGCAGCGGCCGGGTGGCGCTGGGTGGCGTCGCCCCCAGGCCGTGGCGGCTGGAGAGCGCCGAGGCGGCGCTGCCGCTGGGTGCCCGCGCCGTCACCGAACAGTTGCTGGCCGGCGCCACACCGACGCAGCAGAACGCCTTCAAGATCCCGCTGGTACAGCGCACCCTGAGTGCGGTGCTGGCCGAAGCCAAGGGGTGAGCGATGAAATTCGACCAGCCTGCGCAAAGCAATCCCATCGACCAGCTCAAGGTCGTCGGCCGCGCCACCGACCGCATAGACGGCCCGCTCAAGACCACCGGCACCGCGCCCTACGCCTACGAGCAGTACCAGGCCGCCGCCAATCCGGCCTACGGCTACGTGGTCGGCGCCGCCATCGCCAAGGGCCGCATCGTCGCGATGGACGCCGGCGAGGCCCGCCATGCGCCCGGCGTGCTCGCCGTCATCACCGCCGACAACGCCGGCAAGCTGGGCAAGGGCAGCCGCAACACCGCCGCGCTGCTGGGCGGGCCGGAGATACAGCACTACCACCAGGCCATCGCCCTGGTGGTGGCCGAGACCTTGGAACAGGCCCGCGCCGCCGCCCAGCTGCTGCGGGTGGACTACGCCCGCAGCCCGGGCGCCTACGATCTGGCGGCGGTGCGCGACACCGCCACCGAACCGGCCGAGGCAATGCCGGACAGCCGGGTGGGCGACTTCGACGGCGCCTACGCCCGCGCGCCGGTGAAGCTGGACGCCAGCTACAGCACGCCGGACCAGGCCCACGCGATGATGGAGCCCCACGCCACGCTGGCCGCCTGGGAGGGCGACAAGCTCACCGTCTGGACCGCCAACCAGATGATCGCCTGGGCGCGCACCGACCTCGCCGAGACCCTGGGCCTGCCGGAAGACAAGCTGCGGGTGGTGTCGCCCTACATCGGCGGCGGCTTCGGCGGCAAGCTCTTCCTGCGCGCCGACGTGGTGCTCGCCGCGCTGGGCGCCCGCGCCATCGGCCGGCCGGTGAAAGTGGCGCTGTCGCGGCCGCTGATGTTCAACAACACCCCCCACCGGCCGGCCACGCTGCAGCGCATCCGCCTGGGCGCCGAGGCGGACGGCCGGCTCACCGCCATCGCCCACGAGAGCTGGTCCGGCGACCTGCGCGGCGGCGGCCCTGAGCTGGCGGTGCAGCAGACCCGCCTGCTCTACGCCGGCGCCAACCGCCTCACCGCGCTGCGGCTGGCGGTGCTGGACCTGCCGGAGGGCAACGCCATGCGCGCGCCCGGCGAGGCGCCCGGCCTGATGGCGCTGGAAATGGCGATGGACGAGATGGCGGAGAAGCTGGGCCTGGACCCGGTGGCCTTCCGCATCCTCAACGACACCCAGGTGGACCCGGAGAAACCCGAGCGGCCCTTCTCCCAGCGCCGCCTCGCCGACTGCCTGCGCAGCGGCGCCGAGCGCTTCGGCTGGCACGCCCGCCGCAGCCCCGGCAGCCGGCGCGAAGGCAACTGGCTGATCGGCCTGGGCGTGGCCGCCGCCTTCCGCAACAACCTGGTGATGAAGTCCGGCGCCCGCGTGCGGCTGGACCGCCACGGCATACTCACCGTGGAGACCGACATGACCGACATCGGCACCGGCAGCTACACCGTCATCGCCCAGACCGCCGCCGAAATGCTGGGCCTGCCGCTGGACAAGGTGGTGGTGCGCCTGGGCGACTCCGACTTCCCCGTCTCCGCCGGCTCCGGTGGCCAGTGGGGCGCCAACAGCGCCACCGCCGGCGTCTATGCCGCCTGCGTGCGGCTGCGCGAGCGGGTGGCCGAACGCGCCGGCATCCCTCCCGCCGAGGCCAGCTTCGCCGACGGCCAGGTGCGCGGCGGCGGCGGACGCGGCATGACGCTGGCGCAAGCGGCGGCGGAGGGCGAACTCGTCGCCGAGGACAGCATGGAGTTCGGCGACCTCGACAAGCGCTACCAGCAATCCACCTTCGGCGCCCACTTCGTCGAGGTGGCGGTGGATTACGCCACCGCCGAGACGCGGGTGCGGCGCATGCTGGCGGTGTGCGCCGCCGGCCGCATCCTCAACCCCAAGTCCGCCCGCAGCCAGGTCATCGGCGCGATGACCATGGGCGTGGGCGCGGCGCTGATGGAAGACCTCCACATCGACAAGCGGCAGGGCTTCTTCGTCAATCACGACCTCGCCGGCTACGAGGTGCCGGTGCATGCCGACATCCCGGCGCAGGAGGTGGTCTTCCTCGACGAGACCGACCCCATGTCCTCGCCGATGAAGGCCAAGGGCGTGGGCGAGCTGGGCATCTGCGGCGTCGGCGCGGCAGTGGCCAACGCCATCTACAACGCCACCGGCATGCGGGTGCGGGACTACCCGATCACGCTGGACAAGCTGCTGCCGGGCATGCCGGAACGGGCGGAACTGGGCTAGCGCGGCGCGCCTACTCTTCCGCCAGCCGGTCGCGCCGCAGCATCTCGTTGGCCGTCTTCAGCTCCTGCTCGATCAGCAGCAGGCGCTCGTCCAGCTGGCGGATGGCCAGTTCGGCGCGCACGTTCACCTCGTGGTCCACCTCGGCATCCAGCCGGTCGCGCAGCGCCTGGCGCTTCTGCGACATCATGATGATGGGCGCCTGCACCGCCGCCAGCATCGACAGGATGAGGTTGAGGAAGACGTAGGGATAGGGGTCGAAGGCGTCGTGCCGGGGCCCCAGGATCTCGGTGTTGAGCAGCGCCCAGAAGGCCAGCAAGGCGATGAACAGCAGGATGAAGGTCCAGGAACCGCCGAAATCGGCGATGGCGTCCGCAGTGCGTTCGCCGAAGCTGCGGTTGTCGTCGAACTCGCGGTTGAGGTCGCGCGGCGTGCCCAGGCGCTTGAGCACCTTCTCCACCACCTTGCGCTCGCTGGGGCTCAGCCTGGCCCACTCGTTGCGGAAGATCTCCTGGGCCATGCTGTCGCCCGGATTGACCTGCGCGATCTCGGCACTGCTCTTCATCCTGGACTCCTGCGGTGGGATTCTCGGCGAGAATGTTGCGGCCTCGCAGCCGGCGAACGGCCGGCACGCCGGCGCAGTGTAGAACACGCCACCACCGCCCGTAGAACGGCGGAAACAGCGCCACCCTGCCCCGGGGTGGCCCCGCTGCCCATCTTCTTCGCCTGGATCCTGGCGTGACGCCACCTGCCCGCATCGGCACAGCCACGGAACGATGCGGTTGGCATGGCGCAGGGCCGGCAGCCCCTGACGGGCACGGTAGCGCCCCCTCCCCGCCCGGCAGCAGGCCGGCGACGGTCGATTACCCGCCCGCTCCGCTGCGCTTGGCGCGAACCGGAAGCGCCGGCAGCGCCTCGACTCGAACCACCCGCACCGGACCGCTCGGCGACTACAGACGCCCGCCTGTGCAATTCGACGCCTCAGGCGCGAGCGATGCGCACGCCCCGCTCACGCCCGGTGCAGCGCCACCCCGGCCCGCGCTGGCGGGCAGACCAGCGACTGCCGGCGCTCACCGGCATAGCCCTGCCATATGCGCTGCGCCTGCGCCCCGTCGTGCCGGGCGAGCGCATCGCCCAGCGCGGTGGCGATAGTGGAGAACAGCGCCGCCTCCTTGCGCTGGTAGGCAGGGCCGCCGGCCAGCAGCAGCTTCTCCCGCAACAGCATCACCAGTTCGCTGGCATAACGGTTGCCGGCGGCTTGCAGCAGGGCCTCGTGGGAGAGGGGCGCGGCGCCCTCCTCCTTCAGCGCTGCTTCGTTCAACGCAAAGCCTTCCAGCAGCTCCAGCACGTCCAGCAGCGCCGCCACATCCGCAGCGGAGAATGCCGCCACGCAGCAGCCCCGGCGCGGCTCGATCTGCAGCAGGCCTTCGTGCGCCAGCACTTTCATCGCCTCCCGCACCGGCGTGCGGCTGACGCCATAGCCCTGCGCCAGCCTGGCCTCGTCCAGCGGGCAGCCGGGCGCCAGTTCGTGGGCGAGGATGCGCTCGCGCAGCGAGGCGGCAATGGCTTCGTACAGCGCGTGGGGGCGCAACAGGGCTTCGTTCATTTCGGGGTTCTCCGTTTGCCGGCCTAGAGGCAGTGAATCAGCACCAGGCCCGTCAAAGTGTTTGCAGCAAGTGCGAGCAGATCGCCGCGCGACGCCTCCCGCAGGCAACTACCGCCTCGCGGCAGGGTCCGCCCCCTCCCCCTCGCGGGGGAGGGCTGGGGAGAGGAGGAGCGCCCGTCAGGGCGCCAAGCGGTCGAGCGATCGTCTAGGCGCCAGCGATCGTCTGAGCGCCGTGCCCCCTCTCCCCCGGCCCCCGCTCCGCGCCCCGGCCCTGTGGCATGCATGCCACAGGGCGCTCCGGCGGGCGAAGCGGTGCTTCGCTTTTTCCGCCTACGCCCCGCGAGGGAGAGGGGAGCCAATGCGCGGCTTCGATGGTGGGTACGGATGCCTGCACGGCAAAAAAACGCTGCCGTACCTGCTCCAGCATCTGCGGTGATTCAGTCAGATCAAGCGGCCAAGCGCCTGCCCAGGAGCGCGCCCGAAACCGCTGCCCGATGCCTGCGCCACCAGCATCCGGCCCGGCGGGGCCGACGCCTGCCCGATAGGCCGCCACACCTCACGCATACCGCTCATCCAGCGCATCCCATTCCGGCTTCCCCACCAAGCGCTGGCGTTCGGCGAAGGGCGTGACCAGTCCGCTCGACTCCGTCACCGCCTTCTCGTCGCGCAGCACCGTCAGTGCCTTCTGCATGCCGGCCAGCGCGCCCTGCAGCGCGGCGTTGGCGTAGAGCACGAGGCCGTAGCCCAGCTCGCCCAGTTCGGTGGCGTTGAAGATGGGCGTCTTGCCGCCGATGACCATGTTCATCAGCTGCGGTCGCGGCAGCAGCCGGGGCAGCGCGCGCACCTCCTCGGCGCGGGTCACCGCCTCGACGAAGAGGATGTCGGCGCCGGCCTCGGCGAAGCGCAGCGCGCGGTCTACCGCGGCGTCGAAGCCGTGCACCGCGGCAGCGTCGGTGCGGGCCATGATGAGCAGGTCCGCGTCGCGCCGGGCGTCGGCGGCGGCCTTGACCTTGGCCACCGCTTCCTCGGTGCCGATCACACCCTTGCCGTTGAAGTGGCCGCAGCGCTTGGGCGCCACCTGGTCCTCCAGCTGGATGCAGTCGGCGCCGGCGCGCTCCAGGGTGCGCACGGTGTGATAGACGTTGAGGGCGTTGCCGAAGCCGGTATCCGCATCCACCAGCAGCGGCAACGAGACGGCATCGCGGATGCGGGCGGTGTGGTCGGCAATCTCCGCCAGGCCCATGAAGCCCTGGTCCGGCATGCCGAACCACATGTTGGTGACGCCGGCGCCGGTGATGTAGAGGGCCTCGAAGCCGAGGTCCTCGATGACCTTGGCGGACAGCGCGTTGAAGGCGCCGGGAACGATGACGCCGCGGCGCGCTTCGACCAGCGCTCGGAGTTGCTTGCGGGTGGACATGGTGGGCTCCTGGGTTGGTGTTGGCTCAGGGGGCATGGCCCCGGGTTGTTCGGTTGGTGGAACTGCGGGCCGGGTGGGCCAGCGGGAGGGTTGGAAGCGGGCCGGCCCGGGCTTCCCTCTTCTCCCCCACGCGCAGGCGGAGCGATGCCTCGCCCGCCGGAGCGCCCGGTGGCCAGAAGGCCGCGGAGCCGGGGGCGGGCGAAGAGGAGAAAGGCTCACGCAGCCGCCCCTTAGGGGCGCCCCCTCTCCCCGGCCCTCCCCCGCGAGGGGGGAGGGGGAAAACCTGCGCGGGCAGTCGGGCAGTCGGGCACGCTGGCGACCCGCGCTGGCATGCCGTCGGCTCATCCGGGCTGCGCTCCACCGCGTTCGCGGCTTGTGTCTCAGCAATGCCCTCGGCTTGTGTCTCAGCAATGCCCTCGGCTTGTCTCTTCAGCATTCGCGCTGAGTTGCCGCAGTGGGGAGCGGTGCGCCTCCGGGCGCATCAGCCCCGGCCTCGTCAAAACGCATCCCCCGGCACCCGCACCCAGCCCTCCATCAGCACCCGCGCCGAGCGGCTCATCAGTGCCTTGGTGATCCTCCACTGCCCATCCTCCAGCCTCGCCTCCGCGCCGACGCGCAAAGTGCCGGAGGGGTGGCCGAAGCGGACGGCGCTGCGCGCTCCGCCGCCGGCGGCGAGATTCACCAGCGTGCCGGGGATGGCGGCGGCGGCGGCGATGGCGACCGCGGCGGTGCCCATCATGGCGTGGTGCAGCTTGCCCATGGACAGCGCCCGCACCAGCAGGTCGACGTCGCCGGCGCGCACCGGTTTGCCGCTGGAGGCGACGTAGTCCCTGGGCGGGCCGACGAAGGCGACCTTGGGCGTGTGCTGGCGGCCGGCGGCGTCGGCGGCGTCGCGGATCAGGCCCATGCGGACGGCGCCGTGGGCGCGTATGGCCTCGAACATGGCCAGCGCCCTGGCGTCGCCGTTGATGTCCGGCTGCAGCTCGGCGCCGGTGTAGCCGAGGTCGGCGGCGTTCAGGAAGATGGTCGGGATGCCCGCGTTGATCAGCGTCGCCTTCAGTACGCCGACGCCGGGCACCGCCAGGTCGTCCACCAGCCGGCCGGTGGGGAAAATGGCGCCGCCCTCGCCCTCCTCCGCCGGGTCGAGGAACTCCAGCTGCACCTCGGCCGCCGGGAAGGTCACCCCGTCCAGCTCGAAATCGCCGGTCTCCTGCACCTGGCCGTCGCTGATGGGCACGTGGGCGACGATGGTCTTGCCGATGTTCATCTGCCAGATGCGCACGGTGGCGACGCCGTTGCGCGGCACCCGGGCGGCATCCACCAGCCCGCCGGCCAGCGCGAAGGAGCCGACCGCCGCCGACAGGTTGCCGCAGTTGCCGGACCAGTCGACGAAGGCGCTGTCGATGGCGACCTGGCCGAAGAGGTAGTCCACGTCATGCTCCGGCCGCGTACTCCTGGCCAGGATCACCGCCTTGCTGGTGCTGGAGGTGGCGCCGCCCATGCCGTCGGTCTGCTTGCCATAGGGATCGGGGCTGCCGATCACCCGCAGCAGCAGCCGGTCGCGCGCCGCGCCGGGCTGTTGAGCGGCAGGCGGCAAGTCCTGCAAGCGGAAGAACACGCCCTTGCTGGTGCCGCCGCGCATGTAGGTGGCGGGGATCCGGATCTGTGGCGGGTGGTGGCTCATTCTCAGTTCGTCCTCATGTCCAGGGGTGCTTCCAGCGCGGTCCAGATGGTGCTCAGCACAGCGTCCGCACGGATCAGCACGTCGTCATTCCAGAAGCGCGGCACGGTGTATCCCTGCGCCTGCAGCCAGGCGTCCCGCCGCTCGTCGTGGTGGCTGCCGTTGTGCTGACCGCCATCGAGCTCCACCACCCGCCGAGCGGCTGCTGGCGGCGGAACTTCTGCCCGCCCGGACGGTGCGCCCGCAGGTGGTACCATAGCAGGCGCTCGGCATCGGTCATGTGCTGGCGCAGGTGCTTGGCGAATTGGCGCTGGTGCATGGCTGAGGCCTCTCGAGGAGCTTTTTTCCCAGGGAAGGGATGACATGGAGCAGTCATAAAGCATATCGAGAGAGCCGAGCGGAAGACTGGCGGCGCGATGGTGCTGGACGGCTGCCCCCTCTGCCCCGAGGGGAGAGGGCAGCCCACGCCAAATCCCGCGCCCACGCTCACACCCTCCCCTCCAGAAAATCCTTCGCAAAGCGCTGCAGCACCCCGCCCGCCTCGTAGATGGACACCTCCTCCGCGGTATCCAGCCGGCAGATCACCGGCACCTCCAGCGCCTTGCCGTTCCGCCGGCGGATCACCAGCGTCAGTTCGGCCCGCGGGCGGCGTTCCCCCAGCACGTCGAAGGTTTCGCTGCCGTCTATGCCCAGCGTCAGCCGGGTCGTGCCGGGCTGGAACTGCAGCGGCAGCACGCCCATGCCGATCAGGTTGGTGCGGTGGATGCGCTCGAAGCCTTCGGCGACGATGGCCTCCACCCCTGCAAGGCGCACGCCCTTGGCCGCCCAGTCGCGGCTGGAGCCCTGGCCGTAGTCGGCGCCGGCGATGATGATGAGCGGCTGGCGGCGCTTCATGTAGGTTTCGATGGCCTCCCACATGCGCATCACCTCGCCCTCCGGCTCCACCCGTGCCAGCGAGCCCTGGCGCACGGTGCCGTCGGGATTGCGCACCATCTCGTTGAACAGCTTGGGGTTGGCGAAGGTGGCGCGCTGGGCAGTGAGGTGGTCGCCGCGGTGGGTGGCATAGGAGTTGAAGTCTTCCTCCGGCACGCCCATGCGCGCCAGGTATTCGCCCGCCGCCGAGTCGGCCAGGATGGCGTTGGAGGGAGAGAGGTGGTCGGTGGTGATGTTGTCCGGCAGCACCGCCAGCGGCCGCATGCCGCGCAGCGTGCGCTCGCCCGCCAGCGCGCCCTCGCCTTCGGTGGCCCAGTAGGGCGGCCGGCGGATGTAGGTGCTTTGCGGCCGCCAGTCGTACAGCGGCGAGGCGGCGCGCTGCGTGGCCTTGCGCTCGAACATCGGCAGGTAGACCCGCTGGAACTGCTCCGGCCGCACCGCGCGGGCGACGATGGCGTCTATCTCCCCGTCGTCGGGCCAGATGTCGCGCAGGCGGATCTCGCGGCCCTCGGCCACGCCCAGCACGTCCTGCTCGATGTCGAAGCGCATGGTGCCGGCGATGGCGTAGGCCACCACCAGCGGCGGCGAGGCGAGGAAGGCCTGGCGGGCGTAGGGGTGGATGCGGCCGTCGAAGTTGCGGTTGCCGGAGAGCACCGCGGTGGCATAGAGGTCGCGCGCCACGATCTCCTGCTGGATGTGCGGCGCCAGCGCGCCGCTCATGCCGTTGCAGGTGGTGCAGGCGAAGGCGACGATGCCGAAGCCCAGCTGCTCCAGCTCGCTCAGCAGGCCGGCCTCCTCCAGGTAGAGCTGCACCGCCCTGGAGCCAGGCGCCAGCGAGGTCTTCACCCAGGGCTTGCGCACCAGGCCGAGGCGGTTGGCATTGCGCGCCAGCAGCGCGGCGGCGATGACGTTGCGCGGATTGCTGGTGTTGGTACAGCTGGTGATGGCGGCGATGATCACCGCGCCGTCCGGCATCAGGCCGGCGGCTTCCTGTTCCCGCGCCTGCTCCAGGCCCACCGCGATGCCGCGCTCCTTCAGCGCGGCCACCGGCAGGCGGCGGTGCGGGTTGCTGGGGCCGGCCATGTTGCGCACCACGCTGGAGAGGTCGAAGCGCAGCACGCGCTCGTAGCGCGCCTGCGCCAGCGCATCCGCCCAGAGGCCGGCGGCCCGGGCGTAGGTTTCCACCAGCTTCACCTGTTCGGCGCTGCGGCCGGTGAGGGTGAGGTAGTCCAGCGTCTGGCGGTCGATGTAGAACAGCGCGGCGGTGGCGCCGTATTCCGGGCACATGTTGGCGATGGTGGCGCGGTCGCCGATGGTGAGCGCGGCGGCGCCCTCGCCGTGGAATTCCAGGTAGGCGCCCACCACCTTCTGCTGGCGCAGGAACTCGGTGAGCGCCAGCACGATGTCGGTGGCGGTGATGCCGGGCCGGGGCTGGCCGGCCAGCTCCACGCCGACGATGTCCGGCAGCCGCATCCAGGAGGCGCGGCCCAGCATCACGCTCTCCGCCTCCAGCCCGCCCACGCCCACCGCGATCACGCCCAGCGCGTCCACATGCGGCGTGTGGCTGTCGGTGCCGACACAGGTGTCGGGAAAGGCGACGCCGTCCTGCACCGAGACCACCGGCGACATCTTCTCCAGGTTGATCTGGTGCATGATGCCGTTCCCCGCCGGGATGACATCCACGTTGTCGAAGGCCGTCTTGGTCCATTCGATGAAGTGGAAGCGGTCCTCGTTGCGGCGGTCCTCGATGGCGCGGTTCCGGGCGAAGGCGTCGGGCTCGTAGCCGCCGCACTCCACCGCCAGCGAGTGATCCACGATGAGCTGCACCGGCACCACCGGATTCACCGCCGCCGGGTCGCCGCCCTGCTCGGCGATGGCGTCCCGCAGGCCGGCGAGGTCCACCAGCGCAGTCTGGCCGAGGATGTCGTGGCACACCACCCGCACCGGATACCAGGGGAAATCCCGCTCGCGCCTGCGCTCCACGATCTGCATCAGGCATTCATCCAGGATGGCCGGATCGCAGCGGCGCACCAGGTTCTCGGCATGCACCCGCGCGGTATAGGGCAGTTGCGCCCAGGCGCCGGGGCGCAGCGCTTCCACCGCTTCGCGGGCGTCGAAGTAATCCAGGGCGGTGCCGGGCAGGGGTTTGCGATAGATCTTGTTCATGGATGTGCTCATTGGATGCTCACGCTTCCCTTGTGGGAAAGGGGGAATGGCATTTGAATAGGCGCCGCAGCCCCCTCTCTTCTCTCACGGAAGAAGAGAGACATTGCGCGGCCCCGCTCACACCCATCCCCTTGCCTGCAAGACAAGGCCAGCCCCGCCCTCACCCCCGTTCCTCGATCGGCACGAACTTCAAATCGTCCGGCCCCACGTAATTCGCGCTCGGCCGGATGATCTTGTTGTCGATGCGCTGCTCGATGATGTGCGCCGCCCAGCCGCTGGTGCGGGCGATGACGAACAGCGGCGTGAACATCGCCGTGGGCACGCCCATCATGTGGTAGCTCACCGCGCTGAACCAATCGAGGTTGGGGAACATCTTCTTCACCTCCCACATCACCGCCTCCAGCCGCGCGGCGATGTCGAACATCTTGGTCGAGCCCGCCTCATCCGAAAGCTGGCGCGCCACCCGCTTGATCACCTCGTTGCGCGGATCGCTCACCGTATAGACCGGGTGGCCGAAGCCGATCACCACCTCCTTCTCCTCCACCCGGCGGCGAATGTCGCGCTCTGCCTCGTCCGGGCTGTCGTAGCGCTTCTGGATCTCGAAGGCCACCTCGTTGGCGCCGCCGTGCTTGGGCCCGCGCAGCGCGCCGATGGCACCGGTGATGGCGGAATACATGTCCGAGCCGGTGCCGGCGATCACCCGGCCGGTGAAGGTGGAAGCGTTGAACTCGTGCTCCGCGTACAGGATCAGCGAGGTGTGCATCGCCCGCTCCCACAGCGCCGAAGGCTTCTCGCCGTGCAGCAGGTGGAGGAAATGGGCGCCGATGGAATCGTCGTCCGTCTCCACGCCTATCCGCTGGCCCTTGGCGGACCAGTGGTACCAGTACAGCAGCATGGAACCCAGCGACGCCATCAGCCGGTCGGCGATGTCGCGCGCACCGGCCAGGTTGTGGTCATCCTTCTCCGGCAGCACACAGCCCAGGGCGGACACGCCGGTGCGCATCACATCCATCGGATGCGCCGACGCCGGCAGCCGCTCCAGCGCCTCCTTCACGCTCGCCGGCAGGCCGCGCATGGACTTCAGCCTGGCCTTGTAGGCGCGCAGCTCCGCCCGGTTCGGCAACTTGCCATGCACCAGCAGATGCGCCACCTCCTCGAACTCGCAGCGCTCGGCGATATCCAGGATGTCGTAACCCCGGTAGTGCAGATCGTTGCCCGTCTTCCCCACGGTGCACAGCGCGGTATTGCCCGCGGCAACGCCGGACAGGGCAACGGATTTCTTCGGCTTGAAGCCAGCTTCGGCTGTGGTCGAGGCTGTGGTCGACATAGGCATCTCCTTCGGTGATCGTCCCGCGGCCCGGGAAAGGCCGGCGTGCAATGGCGGCCACTATACGGAAAGGAGATACGCCCCAAGCCATTGAAAAGGCAGAGCTTTGCGAAGCGGCACCTGCGAATCTGCGAATGCTGCGAAAGCGCCACGCAAGCGGCGCCCCCGCCCGCAGCCCGCGCCCCCCTCCAAGCCGGGAGACGCCAACCGCGAACATGGAGAAAACGGAAAAAGCCCGTCCTCGACAGGACGGGCGGAAGGAAATGGCGGGAATGCCGGCCAGGCTCGTGCCCCGGCCCCCGCAGCATCCCGCCGGCAGCCGCCGTTCAGATGAACCGCAGCCGGCAGCGGAAGCCGGCAAAGCTCAAGGACCGGAACCGCGAGGCCGCCGCTGCACCTTCGCCACCCCGCCCTCCTCCACCGCATGCCGCCGCGCCTCCGCCATCGGCAAAGGCCGCCCGTAGGCGTCCACCAGACACTCGGTGGTAAGGCGGGCGAGGTTGAGAAGCGGTGGCGGCCAAAGTGGATCACCGGCAAATGCCCCTTCTCGCACAGGCCGCGGATCACCCCCTTCTGAGGCTGATAACAGGACGGACCGCGCCGGAAGCGGGTCAGAGCAATCCCGATATGGAGCAGTTGAAGGATGACCCAGGCCGCTAATCCGGCCGGAGCATTTGCTTGAGCTTCCGTGGCCAAACGACCGCTATTCCACCCACGGCTGCGCTTGGTCTTTGGAGGAGACTTGTCGCCCAACGCTCACGGTACCTGCGGTCGGAGCACGGAGGGGGCGACAACCAGAGCTTGCTGGCGTCCGCTTGGGCAAGCAGTGAGGTCGCATGCGGTTGCCCGCGCTACCTTGATGTTCGACAATGCAACCGTTTCGGTTGCATTGAGGGGCTTTGCCATGCCGACCTCCCTGACCCTGAAGAATATTCCTGACGCGGTGTACGAACGCCTGAAGGCGGCGGCCGCACTACACCGCCGCAGCTTGAATAGCGAGGCCATTGTTTGCCTGGAGTCTGTGCTGCTGCCAAACCGGGGGGCGGCAGGCGACCGCTTGGCGCGTGCCCGCGAACTCAGGGCGAGCTTAGGACCACTGCAGTTCACCGCCCAGGATATTGATGCGGCGAAGCGAGCGGGGCGCAAGTGATTGTTGTTGATAGCAATATCCTGGCTTATCTGTACCTTCCTGGCGAGTTCACCTCAGCCGCCGAAGGCTTGCTGGAGCGAGAGCCTGAATGGGCGGCGCCTCCGTTGTGGCGCAGCGAGTTCCGGAACATCCTCGGGGGCTATATGCGCCGCAACATGCTGAGTTTTGAACAGGCTCGCAGCCTTCAGGCCGAAGCTGAATCCTTGTTAGAGGGATTCGAGTTCGAAGTGCGTTCGCAAGAGGTAATGGAATTGCTGCGGGACAGCGAGTGTTCAGCCTACGACTGCGAATTCGTGGCGCTGGCTGAACGCCTAGATGTGAAGCTGGTGACAATGGACAAAAAGGTGCTCAGAGCGTTTCCGAGGCGCGCCATTTCCCTTGTGATCTAAGGTTCGCGCTGTGCCGGCGGCAAAGCCGTCCGCTGCAACAAGAGGTCATCCGGCAAGCGCCACCCGGTAGCTACACCGTTTCGCGCAACAACAACGAAGCCGTTGAACCCACGATCAGCGATACGGATCTCGCCTTCCCCGATGTGAGCTGCAGCGAAGCGCGCGGCCTCTTCGATGGGCAACAGCGCACCCAGCTTCCGATGGACCTCCACCAACACCTCTAGCGCGCAAACGTACTCCGTCATGAGCGCTTCGATGTGGGCGCTGTCGTCGACTACCGCCCATTCCCGGCACGCATGCTCGATGGGCGGGAACTTCTGCCTCATAAGTTCGTGGATGCGCCGTGGGTTCATGTCGGAACGTTGAAATTCAGCGACAGCCAAAGGCAGTCCGCCACAATGAGGGGTAGGGGCTTGTCACCACGAGAGTGCCTTGCGTCCGATCCAGCTCGGTCTGAAATATCTCGATGTGTCGAGGAAGGACCGCTGCCAACAATTTACGCTGTTCTGCGCTCACAAGTGGCCCGAGAAGAAGGCGAGTGGCTGGCTGCGGAAGCTGAAAATATTTGCGCGGGACTACCAACCGGTATTCACGTTCATACGCCCACTCTTCTCCTTTTCCCTTAAAGAGGTGATGCATTTCTTCCTGCGTCTGAATCTCCTTGGTAAACACCGATGAGAAGGGGCTGTAGATGACTTCCGACAGATCCACGTGCTGATCTGGAATCTCCACTTCAATCGCGACACCTTTGCAGCCGTCCGCGTAATGAGACCAGAGCAGAAAGTTTGCTGGATCAGCTGACAAAGACGCGATTCGATATTTGTTTCTTGCCTTCTCTATCCGACCAACCATTAGCTTCCGAATACGCGTACCCGGGGAACCGAGGTACACCTCATAACGGCCCTCAAGTGGATCGTTGAGCTCTGCCCAATGGGCACAGTAGAGCCTTTCATTTACCGCAATATCCAAGACATGCCAGAGGTTCTGCAGAGATTTGTACTTGTATAGCCGCAATTGGGAGGCTCCAATCATTTAAGGATCAGTTCCGTCGCAAAAATCGAATTGTTGAATACCATGCCCTGCAAGTTGCTGTTCAGACGTAGGAACTAGGATCAAGGCAAAGTAAAAAGACGTAAAGAGCAGTAGCCATCAGCATCTTGGGTTGCCCGATCCATGGAACGTAGGCTTTAGGCATACGGTCCTCTGGCTGAATGGCCCTCATCTGGATCTGAGGGCCGCCGCTCCTGGCCGCCCCAGGGCGATCCCGTTCGAAATCCGCGTCACGAGCCCGCAAGCATGCTTTACATCCGAGCGACTTCATCGCCAACCTCATCAACTCCACGACAACGCTGAACAGCACCACCGCACCCATACCAAGAATCGCCAACAGCAACTCTCCAAACTGGGAAACGCTGTTCTTCCAGATCGGCGCCCGGAACCAGTTCTCCATTCCGATGAAATCGAGCAGGCGCCGTGCGAGCAGGTAGCCGACCATGGCTGCGATGGCGCCGACGATGATCTTGAGGATGAGCATTGCGCTGGCTCACTTCGTCGCGATCAACTTGTTCACGTCCACGCCCTCGATCAAATCCCCTTCGGTCCAGCCTGGCTCGAAGTATTTCTTGATGATGCCGACGGGGGTGCGCATTGTCCTGTGGTGCTCATCCATTCTTATCCCGGAGAAGGACATGCTTTCGAGGAATGCGGAGGCTTTCCTCAATACGTCTTTTCCCGAGTGGATTTCCAGCCTGCCGCCGGTTTTGAGGATGCGTTTTGCGTTGGTGTAGGTGCTGCATCCCTGCTCCGTCAGGAGAGAGGTGGGCAGGAATTCGAGGATGAGGAGGTCGAAGCGCCCGTCGGGGATGAGGGCGGGCGAGAGCGGTTTTCCGAAGTCGGCGACGAGGTCGGCGGCGCATCTTTCCGCGATGTCGATGTAGTAGGAGGTGCCGGGGCTGTGGTGTTGGTCGGGGTCGTACTGGTACCAGGCCGGAGCAGAGAACTGGATCCTGTCGCCCTTGATTTTGTACTGCGATGCCCAACTCCGCCCGACGACGCAGGTAGTACCGCTGAAGCTCGTGATGTCGCGTGCCATGAAGGTGGATTTCTGCTGGACGGAAGTGGGAGGAAAGTTGGGAGCCGTGTGCGGCGAAGATCCATACCGCATGGGCATGCTAGTTATTTGTACCGCATGCGCACAGGAATTTTTTGGCAATGACGTTGGTGTCGAGAGGCGACACGGGGCGGCCGTGGCCTGAGGTGCCGCGCTTCGGGCAGGGCGGCCGGTTCTCCCCGGCCTTCTCCTGCGTGGGCGGGGAAGCAGGCCGGCGGTGCTTGCGCGCGACCCGAAGCGCGATCAGAGCCGGGGCGGCCCGTGGTGGAAGCGGGCCGCGGCGGCAACAGGCGCTCAGGCCGGCTTGGCGACCATCAGGTAGAACACCGCCAGGAAGGCGATGAACGCCGGGATGCCGAGGGCGAACCACAGGCGGAACAGCCGCCAGTAGCGGGGCGACAGGCCCAGCCTGTCGCGCACCGAGGCCTGGGCTTCGTCGCGCAGCGCCATCTGTATCCGCAGCACCGGCAGCCAGCAGGCGATCGCCACGCCGTACAGCCCGTAGGACCACACCAGCCAGCGGCTCTCCAGCGGGAAGCCGGCGCTGTGGGCCAGCCAGAAGCCGGTGAGGGGCTGCAGGATCACGGTGGTGGCGGTGAACAGCCAGTCCGCGATCACCACCTCCCGCGCCACCGCGGCGACCACCACCGGGTCGCGCCCCAGGCTGGCGCGCAGCAGGTAGAAGGCGGTGCCGATGCCGGTGCCGAACAGCAGGGCGGACGAGAGGATGTGCAGCCATTTCAGCGTCATGTAGTCCATGCCTTCTCCTCCATTTCGTAGAGCAGCCAGATGGCCGCGAGCATGGGCAGGTTCTTGCTCAGGGGGCCATAGGGGTGCAGCCAGAACTCGGGCAGCTTGAGGCTGAGGATGGCGGTGTAGCCGAGGATGAGCGCTGCCTGCAGGGCCCACACCAGCCGGCGCCGGCGGCGGATGAAGGTGAGCAGGCCTAGCACCAGGTCCAGCACCGCCGCGCCGTACAGGGCGATGAGTTGCAGGCGGGTCGGCACGCCGCTGCGGGCAAGCAGCTCCAGGCTGTTGGCGACCGGATACACGCCCAGCGAGACGATGCCGGTGAAGATCCACACCGCGCCTATCGAGGTGCGCAGCGCCGGCAGCAACCAGCCCAGGCGCGCCGCCATGCCCAGCGGCCGGGCCAATGCCGGCGGCACGAATTCTTCCGGCGGCCGCGGCGGCCGGCCGAGCACCCGGGTGAAGGTGGCGGCATCGCCGGTGTTGCCGCGCTCCAGCATCGCCAGCGTTTCGCCATCCACCGGCAAGGCTGGCCATACCGAGGCCAGGCCGGCGCCCCAGCGCGCCAGCGGCGCCGGCACCGCCAGCACGCGCAGGCGGCGGGAGTTGCCCAACGCCCGGCGCAGGATGGCCAGGTAGTCGCGCAGGCCGAGCGGCCGCGGCCCCACCACCTCCAGCCGCGACGGCGCCTGCACGCCTTCGAGCAGGCGGCGCACCGCCTCGGCGACATCGTCCACATGCACCGGCTGTATGCGCTGCCGCCCGCCGCCGGGCAGGGGCACCAGCGGCAGCGAGGCCAGGGTGCCGAACAGGCGGGCGCTGGCGCCCTCCTCCCCATACACCAGCGAGGGCTGCAGCACGGTGGCTTGCAGCGGCAGGGAGAGCAGGAACTCGTCGGCCGCGCGCTTGCTCAGGTGGTAGCGGCTGCGGGCGTCGGCGTCCGCCCCCAGGGCGGAGATCTGCAGCACCCGCTTCACGCCGCAGGCGGTGCAGGCGGCGAACAGGGCGCAGGGCGCCTGCCGGTGCAGCAGGTCGAAGGTCTGGCTGTCCTGCTCGCGGAGGATGCCCACCGCGTTCACCACCGCGTCCATGTCGTTCAGGGCAGGCAGCCAGTCTTCCGGCGTCAGCGCCTGGGCGAAATCCAGCCGCATCCACTCCAGCTTTCCCGCCGCCGCACCGCCCCGGCGGGCGGCGGCACCCTGCGGGTCGCGCACCACCGCCCGCACCGTGTGGCCGTGCGCCAGCAGGCGGTCCAGGATGTGGCTGCCGAGAAAGCCGCTTGCTCCGGTCATCAGTATCTTCATGCCGCGCTCCCAGCAATACCGGACAGGACGGAACGGGGAGGGCCGCACTTTCTTACAGCGGCCCGGCGCCAAGAGGCGCAAGGTGAGCGCTGCCCGCCGGGCGCTGTCCAAGCAGTTTTTCCACATGAAGGAGCCCGCCATGGAAGAACAGACTCCCCTCCTCGTCCGCAGCCTGGCCGCCGGCAGCAGCGCCAGCCTCGCATCCACCGTGGCGCTGGCCTGGGGCGGCAGGCGCGACTGCGCCAGCGCGCTGGCGCCGGTCAACGCGGTGAGCCATTGGCTGTGGCGGGAGGCCGCCCTGCATCAACAGCAGGCCTCCATGCGATATTCGCTCCCGGGCTACGCCATCCACCACGCCATGTCGGTGCTATGGGCGGTGGTGTACGAGAAGACGCTGGAACAGGCAGCGGCAGGCGGCGGGGCGGAGCGCCGCGCCCCTGGCCCGGGCACGATGGTGGCGGCCGGCCTGGGCGTGGCCGCGCTGGCCTGCCTGGTGGATCTGAAACTCACGCCGCAGCGGCTCACGCCCGGCTTCGAGCGCCGCCTGGCCAGCGGGCCGCTGGCGGCGGTCTATCTACTGTTCGGCCTGGGCCTCGCCCTGCCCCGCCTGCTGCGCACGCTGCGCCGCGACTCGCGGCACATGGCTTGCTGACCCTCCGGTGCAAGTCGGCCCTGGAGACCGGCGCCGGGCCTCCGCCCGGGCACAAGAGGGAGCAAGCCATGAACACCATTACCGCCACCGCGCACTTCATGAGCCGGCATGAGCTTCTGCTGGTGACCGCCGAATCCTGCACCGCAGGCCTGATCGCCTCCCACCTGGCCGACGTGCCGGGCGCCGGCCACCTGCTGGACTGCGCCTTCGTCACCTACTCGGAGAACGCCAAGCAGCACTGCCTGGGTGTAAAGGAGGAAACCATCCGCCAGCACGGCCTCACCAGCGAGGAAGTGGCCCGCGAGATGGCCCTGGGCGCCCTGCGCAAAAGCCGCGCCAATCTCGCCATTTCCAACACCGGCGTGGCCGACGCCAGCGGCGACGGCACACCCGCCGGCACCCAGTGCTACGCCTGGGCCTTCCAGACCGACCAGCGGCTGGACCAGGTCGCCGTCTTCACCGAAACCCGCCGCTTCGACGGCGACCGCAACGCGGTGCGGGAGGCGGGTGCGATCTATGCGCTGCTGCGGGTGCCGCACTACTACGAGCAGTTGGCGTCGGTCGCAGCGCCGGAGTGAGGGCTGGCGGGCCGGATGTGATGCCGCCCCCTGCGGGGGCGCCCCCTCTCCCCGGCCCTTGTATGTTTCTCTCCAGCCGATTTTTAATGAACTTGATCTGTAGAGGGACGGGCCGTAGACGCCCCCCTTTCTCCAGATTTCGCGGTTTCGG
>NZ_SNVV01000027.1 GCF_004361735.1 Azoarcus indigens
TTGCTCCTGAGATGAATCGACGACGTGGCCTTCCCAGAAGACCACGCCCAACATAGCATCGCGCATGACGGGGAAGAGGAAGGGGATCGGTTTGTTTGGCGACTGCCAATCTACCAACCTCCGAACCGTCAACCACTACTTCCCCCAGATTGCGCGAAGAACCTTTTTTCATTCCATCTCCACTCAGGCCCAGTCGCGTGGCACCAGGAATTCCTCCTGCAGCCGCGCTTCGGCGCTGCCCGGCTCCGGGCGCCAGTCGTAACGCCACTTCACCTCGGGCGGCATGGACATCAGGATGGATTCGGTGCGGCCGCCGGACTGCAGGCCGAACAGGGTGCCGCGGTCGAAAACCAGGTTGAACTCCACATAGCGGCCGCGGCGGTAGGCCTGAAAGTCGCGTTCGCGCTCCCCCCAAGGCAGTTCGCGGCGGCGGGCGGCGATGGGCAGGTAGGCGTCGAGGAAGGCGTCGCCCACCGAGCGGGTGAGGCCGAAGGCGCTGTCGAAAGGCGTGCTGCCGTCGGCACCGAGGTCGTCGAAGAACAGTCCGCCTACGCCGCGGGCTTCGTTGCGGTGCTTGAGGAAGAAGTAGTCGTCACACCATTCCTTGAGCCGGCGGTATTCGGTTTCTCCGCCGAAGGGCAGTACCGCCGCCTTGCAGGTGGCGTGGAAGTGGCGCACATCTTCTTCAAAGGCGTAGTAGGGCGTGAGGTCCATGCCGCCGCCGAACCACCACACCGGTGCCTTGCCCTCGGCCAGGGCGACGAAGCAGCGCACGTTCATGTGCACCGTGGGGCAGTAGGGATTGCGCGGATGCAGCACCAGCGAGACGCCCATCGCCTCGAAGCGGCGGCCAGCCAGCTCCGGCCGGTGGGCGGTGGCGGAGGCCGGCATGCCGGCGCCCATCACGTGCGAGAAGTTGACGCCGCCGCGCTCGAAGAAGTCGCCGCCCTCGATGACGCGGGTCAGCCCGCCACCGCCGCCGGGACGCTCCCATGCGTCGCTGCGGAAGGGCTGGCCGTCGAAGCTCTCCAGCCCGCCGACGATGCGGCCCTGCAGGCCGGTGAAGTAGTCCTTGATGGTGCCGAGATCGAGATCCATGCGCAGCCTCCGGGGAGCGACGGCGGAAAGAGCCGTGGGAAAAGAAAAAGCCGCTGCCGGCGGGGTGATGCCGGGCAGCGGCCTGTGATGCCTGGGTTGCGGTTCAGCGATCCACTGCGCGGTGACCGATGTCGCGGCGGTACTGCATGCCGGCGAAGCCGATGCGGCTCAGCAGTTCGTAGGCCTGCTTTTGCGCTTGGCGCACGTTTTCGCCCAGCGCGGTGACGCACAGCACGCGACCGCCGGCGGTGACGACCTGGCCGTCGCGCTCGGCGGTGCCGGCGTGGAACACATGGGCGTCTTCGCTGCCGGCCTTGTCCAGGCCATCGATGAGGTCGCCCTTGCGCGGGCTGTCGGGATAGCCTTCGGCGGCGACGACCACGCCCAGCGCGACGCGGCGGTCCCACTCCGCTTCGACCTGGTCCAGCTTGCCGGCGATGGCGGCTTCAACGAGGTCGGCGAGGTCGGTCTTCAGCCGCATCATGATGGGCTGGGTTTCCGGATCGCCCATGCGGCAGTTGAATTCCACCACGCGGGGCTTGCCTTCGCCGTCTATCATCAGGCCGGCGTAAAGGAAGCCGGTGTAGGGCAGGCCCTCGGCGGCCATGCCGGCCAGCGTCGGCTGGATGATCTCGCGCATCACCCGGGCGTGGACTTCGGGCGTGACCACCGGCGCCGGCGAGTAGGCGCCCATGCCGCCGGTGTTGGGGCCCTGGTCGCCATCCTTCAGGCGCTTGTGGTCCTGGCTGGTGGCCAGCGGCAGGGCATGCCTGCCGTCGGCCATGACGATGAAGCTGGCTTCCTCGCCCTGCATGAACTCCTCGATGACCACCCGCGCACCGGCGTCGCCCATCTTGTTGTCCAGCAGCATCATGTCGATGGCGGCGTGAGCCTCTTCCAGCGTCATCGCCACCACCACGCCCTTGCCGGCGGCGAGGCCGTCGGCCTTGATGACGATGGGCGCACCCTCGGCGTCGATATAGGCATGGGCCTGGGCGGCGTCGGAGAAGGTCTGGTACTTGGCCGTGGGGATGCTGTGGCGGACCAGGAACTGCTTGGCGAAGTCCTTGGAGCTTTCCAGCTGGGCCGCCTGGCGGATGGGGCCGAAGATGGGCAAGCCGGCGGCGCGGAAGGCGTCCACCACGCCGGCGGCCAGCGGCGCTTCCGGGCCGACCACGGTGAAGCCGACCTGCTCGCTGCGGGCCAGGGCGACGAGATCCTCGACGGCGGTGACGGCCACGTTCTGCAGCTTGGGCTCGCGCGCGGTGCCGGGGTTGCCGGGGGCGACCAGCACGCGGGTGACCTTGGGCGACTGGGCAAGCTTCCAGGCCAGTGCGTGTTCGCGTCCGCCCGAGCCGATGACGAGGACTTTCATGGGTTGCTCCGGATCAGTGTTGCTTCTTCTCTAGCAAGGGCGGGCCGGCGGCGAGGCCGGCCCTGCATTCCATCAGTGACGGAAATGGCGGTAGCCGGTGACTACCATGGCGATGTTCTGCTCGTCGGCGGCGGCGATCACCTCGGCGTCGCGCATCGAGCCGCCGGGCTGGATCACCGCAGTGGCGCCAGCCTGGGCGAGCACGTCCAGGCCGTCGCGGAAGGGGAAGAAGGCATCCGAGGCGACCACGCAGCCGGCGATCTGCAGGCCGGCGTTCTCGGCCTTGATCTTGGCGATGCGGGCGGAATCGACGCGGCTCATCTGGCCGGCGCCGACGCCGATCGTCATGCCGTCCTTGCAATAGACGATGGCGTTGGACTTGACGTACTTGGCCACCCGCCAGGCGAACAGCATGTCCTGCAGTTCGGCCGGGGTGGGCGCGCGCTTGGTCACCACCTTGAGGTCGGCAAGCTGGATGCGGGCTTCGTCGGCGCTCTGCACCAGCAGGCCGCCGCCCACGCGCTTGTAGTCCAGCGCACCGGCGGGCTTGCCGAGCGGGCAGGTGAGCACCCGCACGTTCTGCTTGGCGCGCACCAGCTCCAGCGCATCGGCGGTGTAGGAGGGCGCGATCAGCACTTCCAGGAACTGGGCGGAAATGGCTTCGATGGCGGCGCGATCCACTTCGCAGTTGAAGGCGATGATGCCGCCGAAGGCGGAGGTGGGGTCGGTGGAGAAGGCCTTCTTGTAGGCTTCCAGCGGGGTCGCGCCCAGCGCCACGCCACACGGGTTGGCGTGCTTGATGATGACGCACGCAGTGGTGTCGAAAGCCTTGACGCACTCCCAGGCGGCATCCGCATCGGCGATGTTGTTGTAGGACAGCTCCTTGCCCTGCAGTTGGGTGTAGCCGGCGACGCCGCCTTCGGCCGCGCCCGGCTCCTTGTAGAAGGCCGCCGTCTGGTGCGGGTTCTCGCCGTAGCGCAGGTCCTGCACCTTGTCGAAGGCCAGTTGCAGGCGCTCCGGGTAGGCCTGGCGGGAGATGTCGCCGCTGTCGTTGCCCACCAGCGAGGTCAGGTAGTTGGAGATGGCCGAGTCGTAGCGCGCGGTGTGGGTGAAGGCCTTCACCGCCAGCGCGAAGCGGGTCTTGTAGGAGAGCTTGCCGCCGCCCTTCTTCAGCTCGGCGACGATGCCGGCGTAGTCTTCCGGATCGGTGACGATGCCCACCCCGCCGTTTTCATCGCCGTGGTTCTTGGCCGCGGCGCGGACCATGGTGGGGCCGCCGATGTCGATGTTCTCGATGGCGTCTTCCAGCGCACAGTCCGGACGCGCCACTGTGGCCTGGAAGGGGTAGAGGTTCACCACCACCAGGTCGATGCGGCTGATGTCGTGGGCGGCGATGGTGTCCATGTGCTCGGCCAGGTCGCGGCGGGCCAGGATGCCGCCGTGCACCTTCGGATGCAGGGTCTTGACCCGGCCATCCAGCATTTCCGGGAAGCCGGTGTGCTCGGACACGTCGGTGACCGCGAGGCCGGCGTCGCGCAGCAGGCTGGCGGTGCCGCCGGTGGACAGGAGCTTGACGCCGAGGCTGGCGAGCTCGCGGGCGAATTCGACCACGCCGCGTTTGTCGGAAACGCTGATCAGGGCTTGGGAGACGTTCATCTGGGTTCAGGCAGAAAGGAGAAAGAGGTGCGACGGAGCGGCCGGGGCGCCTGTGGGCGCGGCCGGGCTTACAGCAGGTCGTAGTCGGTGAGCTTGCGGCGCAGGGTGTTGCGGTTGATGCCGAGCATTTCGGCGGCGACCGTCTGGTTGCCCTTGGCCTGCTGGAGCACGAACTGCAGCATCGGGCGCTCGACGTTGCGGATCACCATGTCGTAGATGGCGGCCGGCTTTTCGCCGTCGAGGTCGCGGAAATACTGGTCCAGCGTGCGGAATACCGAGTCGGCGATCTCGTTGGAGCGGCTCATGCTGCAAGTTCCTGGGGCTGTTCTTCTGCGCTGTCGGCGGCGTACTCGAGGCGCGCGCCGGCATCGGCGAGACGGCCAAAGAACTCATCCACCGCGGAGAGCTGGCTGGCGACGTCGGGAAGGCGGTTCATGGCGAAACGGAAGGCGGCCGAACCGACCAGCCCCTTGGTGTACCAGGAGATGTGCTTGCGGGCGACGCGCACGCCGGCATCTTCGCCGTAGAAGGCATAGAGGTCGGCCAGATGCTCGCGGCAGACCTGGTGGATCTCGGAGACCAGCGGTGGCGGCAGTTCCTCTCCGGTGCGCAGGAAGTGTTCGATCTCGCGGAAGATCCACGGCCGGCCCTGGGCGGCGCGGCCGACCATGACGCCGTCGGCACCGGTGTAGTCCAGCACGTGCTTGGCTTTCTGCGGCGTGGTGATGTCGCCGTTGGCGATCACCGGGATCTTCACCAGGGTCTTCACCAGCGCGATGGTGTCGTACTCGGCTTCGCCGGTGTATTGGTCGGCGCGGGTGCGGCCGTGGATGGCGATGGCGCGGATGCCGGATTCTTCGGCAATGCGCGCCACCGTGGGTGCATTCTTGTTCTGGCGGTTCCAGCCGGTGCGGAACTTGAGCGTCACCGGCGTGTGCGGCACCGCCTTGACCACCGCCTCCAGGATGCGGGCGACCAGGGGTTCGTCCTGCATCAGCGCCGAGCCGGCCATCACGTTACAGACCTTCTTGGCCGGACAGCCCATGTTGATGTCGATGATCTGGGCGCCGCGGTCCGCGTTGTAGCGGGCGGCCTCGGCCATCATCGCCGGGTCGGCGCCGGCGATCTGTACCGAGATCGGATCGACCTCGCCCTCGTGGTTGGCGCGCCGCTGCGTCTTGGCGCTGCCGTACAGCAGCGAGTTGGAGGTGACCATCTCGGACACCGCCACGCCCGCGCCCAGCTTCTTGCACAGCTGCCGGAACGGCCGGTCTGTCACGCCCGCCATGGGTGCGACGAAAAGATTATTGCGCAAGGTGAAGCCGGCGAACTGCATGAGGGAGAGGGGCGGTGCGGGGAAAGAGCGGCATTTTACCCCAGGAGGCAGGGGCCGGGGCAGCCCGGTGCGCGCTCCGTGTCCTTGCTCGCGGAGCGCGATGCCTGCCGGCCGACAGGCGGTGCGGCGGGCCTGCCCGGTCTAGGGCCAGGCGCGGGCGCCGAACATCATGCGTTTGGCGACGAAGTGGCGCAGCGGCGGGAAGAGGTCCAGCGCCACCAGGCCGGCGCCGCGCAGATGGCGCAGCGGTGCGATGTCGTTGCTGAACAGGCGTACCAGGGTGTCAGTGAAGCGTATGGTGCCCAGGCGGTCCAGCCGGCGGTTGCGGGCGTAGGCGGCGAGCACCGCCGGCGCTCCGGGGTCGCCGCGCTGCTCCAGCAGCACCCCGGCAAGCGCCCAGACGTCGCGCAGCGCCAGGTTGAAGCCCTGGCCGGCCACCGGGTGCAGGGTCTGCGCGGCGTTGCCCAGCCAGGCGGTGCGCGCCCCGGTTGGCTCGCGGCGGTAGCGCAGGCCCAGCGGATAGCGCAGGCGTTCGGCCACGGCGGTGAGCTGCACGCGATTGCCGATGTGGGCCTGGATGCGGGCGAGGTAGGCTGCGTCATCCATAGCCATCAGGCGGTCGGCTTCCGCTGGCGAGGCGGCATGCACCACCGCGTAGCGGTTGCCGCAGGGCAGCAGCGCAAGCGGGCCTTGGGACGTGAAGCGCTCGAAGGCGGTCGAGTGGTGGCCGCCGGCGACGTCTACATAGGCGATCAGCGCATGCTGGCCGTAGTCGCGCTCGGCGATGTCCCCCTCGCCCGCCTGCATGCCGCCTTCGGCGCAGGCGGCGAGGCGGGCAGTGAGGCTGCGGCTGCCATCTGGCGTTTCCAGCGTGGCGACGATGCAGTCGGCCCGGGCGTCCAGCGCGCGGACTTCGGCGTCGTTCAGGATGGCGATGCCAGCCTCTTCGACCGCCTTGCGCAAGGCGGTGGCCAGGGCGCCGGCGGGGGCGACGTAGCCCAGCGCGTCGATGTCGTAGTCCGCGGCCTGCAGCAGGGTACGGCCCAGGCCGCCCTGCTGGGAGACGTGGATGGTCTTGATCGGCGTGGCGGGCAGGCCGGCCCACACGCCCAGCCGTTCCAGTGTCTGGCGGGTGCCGTGGGCGAGGGCAAGCACGCGGGGATCGGCGTCGGCGGCGCCTTGCGGGCGGGCGTCGGCCAGCACGATGTCCAGGCCGCTGTGCTTGAGGGCCAGGGCCAGCGCCAGCCCGACCGGGCCGGCGCCGACGATCAGGAGGTCGTGCTGCGGGAGGCTTTGCGCTGGGGCCGTCATGCAGCGGTGCTGCGGGCGTCCCGCATCAGGGCTTCGATGTCGTCCGCCTCGCGCGGCACGCCTTCGGTGAGGTATTCGCAGCCATCGGCGGTGACCAGGGCATCGTCCTCGATGCGCACGCCGATATTCCAGAACTCCTCAGGCACGTCGTCGGCAGGGCGGATGTAGCAGCCCGGCTCCACGGTGAGCACCATACCCGCTTCCAGCGTGCGCCACTGGCCGCGCGCCTTGTATTCGCCGGCGTCGTGCACGTCCATGCCCAGCCAGTGGCCAGTGCGGTGCATGTAGAAGCGGCGGAACTCGCCGGTTTCGATGATCTCGTCCAGGCTGCCCTTCAGCAGGCCGAGGTCCAGCATGCCCTGGGCGAGCACCTGCACCGCGGCTTCGTGGGGCTGGTTCCAGTGGGCGCCGGGCTTGATCGCGGCCTTGGCGGCGTGCTGCGCGTCCAGCACCAGCTGGTATACCGCGCGCTGCGGGCCGCTGAAGCGGCCGTTCACCGGGAAGCTGCGGGTGATGTCGGAGGCGTAACCGTCCAGTTCGCCGCCGGCGTCTATCAGCAGCAGGTCGCCATCGGCCATCAGGCGGTCGTTTTCCACATAGTGGAGGATGCAGGCGTTGGGGCCGCTGGCGACGATGGAGGGATAGGCCGGGTACTGGCTGCCGGCGACGCGGAAGGCGTGCAGCAGTTCGGCTTCGATTTCGTATTCATAGCGGCCTGGCCGGCTGGCGGCCATGGCGCGGCAGTGGGCGGCGGCGGAGAGCTGGCCGGCGCGGCGCATGATGGCGATCTCGTGGGCGTCCTTGACCAGGCGCATCTCGTCCAGCTCGGCGCGCAGGTCGCGCAGCGAGTGGGGCGCGGCGACGCCGGCGCGGGTGTTGGCGCGTACGCCGTTGAGCGCATCCAGCAGGCGCTTGTCCCAGGCGTCGTCGTAGCCCAGGCCGCACCACAGCACGGGTTGGTCGGACAGCAATTCGGGCAGGCGGCGATCGAGGTCGCCTATGGTCCAGGCGTCGTCGAAGCCGAACAGTTCGCGGGCGGCCTCCGGGCCGTAGCGGAAGCCGTCCCAGATTTCCCTTTCTTCGTCTTTTTCGCGACAGAAGAGGTATTGCCCGGGTGTGTCGCCCGCCACCAGCACCACTACCGCTTCCGGTTCGCGGAAGCCGCTGAGGTAATAGAAATAGCTGTCGTGGCGATAGGGGTAGTGGGTGTCGCGGTTGCGTGTGCGTTCCGGCGCGGTGGGCAGCACCGCAATGCCGCCGCCGGCTTCGGCCATGCGTGCCAGCAGGCGCTCGCGGCGGGCGCGGAAGGGGGCGGCGTCGAACGGGATGGGCGGGGTCGGGGCGTTCATGGGCTCGATTATGTCACGCCGTGCCGGCTAGCTCGTTGGCGCGCAGGCGCTGGTCCAGGGCGTGCAGCTGGGCCGGCGTGCCAATGTTTTCCCAGGTGCCGTCGAAGCGCTCGCCGGTGGCCAGGCCGGCGGCGATGGCGCGGCGGTAGAGCGGGCCCATGGCGGCCTTGGTGCCGGGGGCGAGGTGGGCGAAGCTGCGGCTGTCGTAGAGGCCGATGTTGCCGAAGGTGAGCTTTTCGGCGCCGTCGCCGTGGAGCCAGCCGGCGTCGTCCAGGGCGAAGTCGCCAGCGGGATGGAATGCGGGGTTGGGCACCATGACGAGATGCATCATCGGCTCCGGGGCATCCACCATGCCGGCGGCGAGCGGCAGCAGCTTGCGATAGTCGTAGTCGCTGTAGATGTCGCCGGAGACGACGAGAAAGACGCTGCTGTCGCCGCCAGCGCCCTCGGTCAGCAGCGGCAGGGCTTGGGCGATGCCGCCGGCGGTTTCCAGCGCTTCTTCTTCGGCGGAGTAGCTCAACCGGACGCCAAAGCGGGCGCCGTCGCCGAGAGTGGCTTCGATCTGCGCGCCCAGCCAGGCATGGTTCACGACGATGTCGCGCAGGCCGGCGCGGGCGAGGGCTTCGATCTGCCAGGCGATCAGTGGCTTGCCGCCGGCTTCGAGCAGCGGCTTGGGGCGGTCGTCGGTCAAGGGCCGCATGCGCTCGCCGCGGCCGGCGGCCAGGATCATCGCCTTCATGGTCAGAAGGTGTAGCCCACGGTGACCGGCTCCGGGTCCAGCCTGTCGAGCAGCTTGAGCAGCGGGCCGAGGTCGCGGTAGCGGGCGCAGGCGCGGCGCAGGTAGTCCATCACCAGGGGCATGTCGGCCAGGTAGCCGTCCTTGCCGTCGCGGTGGTAGAGGCGGGCGAAGATGCCGAGCACCTTGATGTGGCGCTGCACGCCCATCCATTCGAAGTCGCGGTGGAAGTCGTCGAAGGCCTCGCGTACCGGCAGGCCGAGGCTGCGGGCGGTTTCCCAGTAGCGGGCCAGCATGTCGAGGACGAAGGCTTCGTCCCAGCGGATGTAGGCATCCTTGAACAGCGAGGCGAGATCGTAGGTGAGCGGGCCGTAGACCGCGTCCTGGAAGTCGATCACGCCGGGGTTGCGGCCTGCGGGGATCAGCATCAGGTTGCGCGAGTGGTAGTCACGATGGACGAAGACCTTGGGCTCGCTCAGGTTCGCCGCCAGGATGCGCTCGAAGGCCTGGTGCAGCATGGCCTTCTCCTTGTCGTTCAGCGCCACGCCCTTGTGGCGGGCGATGTACCACTCCGGGAAGAGCATCAGCTCGCGCAGCAGCAGTTCGCGCGAATACTCGGGCAGCACGCCCGGCCGGCTGGCGGCCTGGATGGCGGCCAGCGAACCGAGGGCGTCGGCATAGAGGTGGGCCGCGGCCTGCGGATCGGCGTGGCTGCCGCGCAGCGCGGACAGGTAGGTGGTGCTGCCGAGGTCGGAGAGCAGCAGGAAGCCCTGGGCGCGGTCCTCGGCGAGCACGTCCGGCACATGCACGCCGGCATCGCGGAACAGGGATGCGACCCGCAGCCAGGGGCCGCAGTCCTCGCGTTCGGGCGGTGCGTCCATCGCCACCAGGCTGGGCGAGCCGTCGGCGAAGCTGGCGCGGAAGTAGCGGCGGAAGCTGGCGTCGGCCGACGCCGGCGTGAGTTCGAAGGCGCGGCCGGGCAGGGTTTTCTCCAGCCAGGCGTGGAGTTGTTCGAGTCGCTGCAAGCGGGTTCTCCGCGTACGTTCGTGTAGAATCCGCGAGTTTATCAACACGGCCGCTGCGCGCGCATCCGGCCATCTTCGGGACGACGGGGAACGCTTTGCCAGACATGGGCTTGAAGACGCGGATGCGGTTGATTCCGCTGCTGTTGTGCTGGATGTCGGGGACGGCTTTCGCCGCGGGCTTGTCTCCCCTGGTCGTTTCTCCCGATCTGGTGCGCGGTTCCCGCGACAAGGCTGCCACGCCTGCCGCCGCTCAGGCTGCGGACAAGCCGGCGGCGCAGCAGGGTGCCGTCACCGAGAAGCCGGCCGCGGCTACGGCTGCACCGTCCTCGTCTTCTTCCTCTGCCGTGGAAGTGCGTCCGGTCCGACCCGCCGGTGACGAAGGCGCCGCCGTTGGGGTGCCGGTGCAACCGAGGCCTTCTGCCGGTGCGAGCGGGCAGGTGGTGCGTCCCGAGCAGACCCGGGCACCGGTTGCCATGCCGGCAGCCCAGCCCAGTGCGGCGACGCCCGCCCCCGGCGGCACCGAAATCCGCGCTCTGCGCATCAGCGGCACCCGCGCGGTGGAGATGGTGGCCGATGGCGACGCTGAACTGCAGCGTGGCGAGACGGTGCTGAGCGCTGACAAGCTCACCTACCGCGAGCCTACTGATGAAGCGCTGGCCGACGGCAACGTGCGCCTGCGCGAGGGCCAGAGCCAGGTCACCGGCCCGGCGGCGCAGTTGGTCGTCGGCGAGCAGGTGGGCGAGTTCCAGTCGCCCGCTTACCGCATCACCCGCGAGCGCCCCTCGCTGATCGAAGGCGAGCCGCCGCGGGTGGTATCAGGCGGCGGCCAGGCTGACGTGATGTATTTCGAGGGCGAGAACCATTACCGCCTGGAGAATGCCACCTGGTCCACCTGCACGCCGGACGATCCCGACTGGTACATCAAGGCGCGCGACCTGCAACTGGACTATGACCGCGAGATCGGTACCGCCCGCAGCGGCACCGTGGTGTTCAAGGACGTGCCGCTGCTGTGGACGCCCTGGGCTGAGTTCCCGCTGGTCGGCCAGCGCCAGTCCGGCCTGCTGGCGCCCACCTTCGGTACCTCGAACAAGACCGGCCTGGACCTGTCGGTTCCTTATTACTGGAACATCGCGCCCAACTACGATGCCACCATCGCGCCGCGCTACATGAGCCGCCGCGGCCTGCAGCTGGCGATCGAAGGGCGCTACCTCGGCGAGACCTACAAGGGCGAGGCGCGGGTGGAATGGCTGCCGCGCGACAACGTCAGCGGCGAAGAGCGCAGCCTGGGCTCCTGGCAGCACCAGCAGTGGCTGACGCCGCAGTTGTACGCCTCCTTCGACGTCAACGGCGTGTCCGACGACGAGTACTTCGAGGATCTCAGCACCCGCATCTCGGTGGCCTCCAAGGTCAACCTGGTGCGGGAGGGCCGCCTGATGTATGTCGGCGGCGACTGGTGGTCGGCCTCGGCATTGGTGCAGAGTTACCAGACGCTGAATGCGGACCCGGACGTCACCTACACCACGCCCTACCGCCGTCTGCCTCAACTCATGCTGAACGCCAACAGGCCGGACCTCATCGGCGGGCTGGCCGCCACCTTCCAGAGCGAGTACGTCAAGTTCGCCCACCCCGATGAAGGTATGCCTGAGGGGACGCGCGTCACTGTCTATCCCTCGCTGTCGCTGCCCATCCAGCGAGCGGGCTACTACATCACGCCCAAGATCGGCGTGCACCAGACCCAGTACGACCTGGATCGCGGCCTGCCCGGCGGGCGCGACTCCATCACCCGTACCGTGCCCATCTACTCGGTGGATGCCGGCATGACCTTCGAGCGCGACATCAATCTGTTCGGCAGCGATTACGTGCAGACCCTGGAGCCGCGCCTCTACTACCTGAACGTGCCCTACCGCCGGCAGGACGACATCCCGATCTTCGACACCAGCCGCTACGACTTCGGCTTCGCCCAGATCTTCTCCGAGAACCTGTATACCGGCGGCGACCGCATCGCCGACGCCAACCAGATCACCGCCGCCGTCACCACCCGGTTGATCGACCCCACCACCGGCGGCGAGCGCCTGCGCGCGCTGATCGGCCAGCGCTACTACTTCGAAGACCAGCGCGTCACCATCAACCAACTGGGCGGCAGCGTGGTCGAAGAGCCGCGCACCGGCCGGCGCGCCGACATCCTGGCCGGCTTCAGCGGCCACTTCAACCGCGAGAACTCGCTGGATTCGCTGATCCAGTACAACCCGCGGGACAACTGGACCGAGCGCTTCAACGTCGTCTACCGCTACCAGCCGGACTTCGCCAAGGCGCTCAACCTCAGCTACCGCTACGCCCGTGACATCCTGCGCGACGTCGACGTCTCCGGCCAGTGGCCGCTGGGTGGCCGCTGGTACGGCGTCAGCCGGCTGACCCACTCGCTGAAGGACGACCGCCTGACCGAGGCCATCGCCGGCCTGGAGTACGATGGCGGCTGCTGGGTGTTCCGCGTCGCGGCGCACCGCTTCGCCACCAACTCCGAAGACACCACCCAGGCCTTCTTCATCCAGCTCGAGCTGAACGATCTGGCCAGCATCGGCACCAGTCCGGTCAGCCTGATCAAGCGCAGCGTGCCTGGCTATGGCACGATCAACGAGCCGGTATCCAACCGGGTGTTCGGTTTCGACTGAGCTTTTCCTGCACCTCTCCGCCCCATCCGTTCCCGAGGCATCATGAATCGATCCCTGTCTCTCCTCCGGTCGCTGATCGTCGCCGGCCTCTCCTGCGCGGCCCTGGCCCAGCCGGTTTCCGCTGCGTCGGTGCGCCCGGTCGAGGTGGACCGCATCATCGCGGTGGTGAATAACGAAGTCATCACCTCCCAGGAACTGCGCGCCCGGGTCGATCAGATCGTTCGCCAGTTCAGCCGCCAGGGCAACCAACTGCCGCCGCAGGACGTGCTGCAGCGCCAGATCCTGGAACGCCTGATCGTCGAGCGCGCCCAGCTGCAGCTCGCCCGCGAGACCTCGCTGCGGGTGGACGACGGCATGCTGGAGCGTGCCATCGCCCGCATCGCCGAGAACAACCGCCTGTCACCGCAGGAGATGCGTGCGGCGCTGGAGCGCGACGGCGTGTCCTGGAGCCGGTTCCGCGACGAGATCCGCACCGAGATCCTGCTCACCCGCCTGCGCGAGCGCGAAGTGGACAGCAAGGTGGTGGTGACCGACGCCGAGGTGGACAACTTCCTCACCAACAATCCGGACGCTTTCTCCGGCGTCGAGTACCACGTCGCCCACATCCTGCTGCGTGCGCCGGAAGGCGCCTCGCCGGAGCAGATCGCCCGCCTGCGCCAGCGTGCGGAGACGGTGATGGCGCGGCTGCGCTCGGGCGAGGACTTCGCCCGTGTCGCCGCCGAAACCTCGGATGCGCCGGACGGCCTCAGCGGCGGCGACCTCGGCTGGCGCGAGCGTGACCGCCTGCCGGCGCTGTTCGCCGATGCGGTGCGCAGCCTGCAGCCTGGCCAGGTGTCGCCGGTGATGCGCAGCGCCGCTGGCCTGCACATCGTCAAGCTGGTGGAGTCCCGCGGCGGTTCGGCGGCGGGGCCGCAGCAGCTGGAGCAGACCCACGCCCGCCACATCCTGATCAAGACCTCCGAGGTGGTGTCCGACGCTGAAGCCGAGTCCCGCCTGCTGGGTCTGCGCGAGCGCGTGGTGAACGGCGCCGATTTCGGCGAACTGGCCAAAGCCAACTCCGCCGACCTCTCTGCCGCCAAGGGCGGCGACCTCGGCTGGGTCAATCCAGGCGATACCGTGCCGGAGTTCGAGCGCGCGATGAACGCGCTGAAACCGGGCGAAGTCAGCCCGCCGGTGCACTCCCCCTTCGGCTGGCACCTGATCCAGGTGGTGGAGCGCCGCATGCAGGACGTCACCGACGAGCGCAAGCGCAACGCCGCGCGCTCCATCCTGCGCGAGCGCAAGTCCGAAGACGCCTACGAGGACTGGGTCCGCCAGCTGCGCGACAGCACCTACGTCGAATACCGCCAGGAACAGGAGTGAGCGTGACCGCCCCGCAGCCCGGCGTGCTCGCCGTTACCAGCGGAGAGCCGGCGGGCGTTGGCCCGGAGCTGTGCCTGCGCCTGGCCGAGCGCGACTGGTCGCTGCGGCCAGTGGTGCTGGGCGATGCCGGGCTGCTGGCCGAGCGCGCCCGCCTCATCGGCGTGGCGCCGCGGCTGCGGGAGTACGACCCGGCCCTCGCACCTGAACGCGGCGTGCTCGACGTGCTGCACGTGCCGCTGGCCGCGCCGTCGCAGCCGGGGGCGCTGGCGACGGCCAATGCCGCCTACGTGCTGGAGCTGCTGGATCGCGCCCTGGCCGGCTGTACCTACGGCGAGTTTGCCGGCATGGTTACCGCGCCGGTGCACAAGGGCGTGATCTGCGAAGCCGGCGTGCCCTTTTCCGGCCACACCGAATACCTGGCCGCCAAGACCGGCACGCCGCTGGTCGTCATGATGCTGGTGGGGGGCGGCATGCGCGTCGCGCTCGCCACCACCCACCTGCCGCTGGCCGCGGTGCCGGCCGCCATCACCCAGCCGCTGCTGGAAGACACCCTGCGCATCCTGCATGCCGACCTGAGCAATCGCTTCGGCGTGGACTCGCCCCGCATCCTGGTCGCTGGCCTCAATCCGCATGCGGGTGAGGGCGGCCACATGGGGCGGGAAGAGATAGACGTCATCGCCCCGGTGCTGGCGCGCCTGCGCGAGCAGGGCATGCGTCTCACCGGCCCGCTGCCGGCCGACACCCTGTTCGTGCCGCACACCCTGGAGCAGGGCGACGCGGTGCTGGCGATGTACCACGATCAGGGGCTGCCGGTGCTCAAGCACGCCAGCTTCGGCGGCGGGGTGAACGTCACCCTCGGCCTGCCGGTGATCCGTACCTCGGTGGACCACGGCACTGCGCTGGACCTGGCCGGCACGGGGCGCGCTGACGCCGGCAGCCTGTTCGCCGCCTACGAGCTGGCGGCCGCCATGGCCGCAGCCTGCCGCGCCTGAGGAATCCTTCGATGGAAGAGCATCGCGCGCGCAAGCGCTTCGGCCAGAATTTCCTGTCCGATCCCAACATCATCCGCCGCATCATCGACGGCATCCGGCCGCAGGCCGGCGAACTCATGGTGGAGATCGGCCCCGGCCTGGGAGCGATGACCGCGCCGCTGGTCGAGCGCCTGGGCCATCTGCATGTGGTCGAGATCGACCGCGACCTCATCGCCCGCCTGCACGAGAACTACACGGCGGAGCGGCTCACGGTACACGAGGGCGACGCGCTGAAGTTTGACTTCGGCAGCCTGGGGGCGCCACTGCGCATCGTCGGCAACCTGCCCTACAACATTTCTACTCCCATCCTCTTTCACCTGGCGGAATTTGCCGAAGCGGTGAAGGACATGACCTTCATGCTGCAGAAGGAAGTGGTGATGCGGATGGTGGCCGAGCCTGGCACCGAGGAATACGGCCGCCTGTCGGTGATGCTGCAGTACCGCTTCCGCATGGGCCGGCTGTTCGACGTGCCGCCGGGCGCCTTCCGGCCGGCGCCCAAGGTGATGTCCAGCATCGTGCGCATGGTGCCGCTGCCGGTGGAGCAACTGACGGCAACGGACGAGGCGCTGCTCGGGCGCATCGTCACCGCCGCTTTCGGCCAGCGGCGCAAGACTCTGCGCAACACCTTGCGCGACTTCCTCGACGAGATGGATTTCGAGGCCCTCGGCCTGGACGCCGGCCTGCGCGGCGAGCGCCTGGCGATGGCGGAGTTCGTCGCCATCGCCAACCATGTCGCCGCCAAGGGGGCACGGGCCGGTACGGCGGCCTGAGCCTGGGGCGTCTGCTGGCGCTGCGCTCGCGGCGCCTCTCTCAGGTCCGGTGTCTCAGGGCTTCTTCGCCGCGCAGGTGCTGAGCCCCAGCAAGGGATAGAGCGGGCAGCGGCTGGCAAGGCCGGTGGCCAGCGGCACCACGCCTATCCAGGCCCACAGCGGTCCGCCCAGCAAGGCCCAGGCGATCAGTGCGAGGCCCACCAGGATGCGCAGCATCCGGTCGATTCCGCCGACATTGGCTTTCATGGCTTTCTCCTTCGGTCGTTGGCAAACGCTTGCGATTGCACCAGCCGGAGGATGGGCGGGTCTGTGACCTGGGTTACATAGGGTCGGGCGCGGTGGTGGCGCGGGCAATCGGCATCCTGCCCGCTCCTTGGTTGTACTGCCCTGTTGTGCTGGCCTGGAAGCGGCAGGAACGGCTTCAGCCCGCTCCGCCCGCCAGCGCCCGCAGGCCCGCCGGGTCGAGGATCTCCACCTGTTCCCGCGACAGCCGCAGCAGCCCCTGGTCGGCGAAGCCCTTGAGCAGACGGCTGACCATCTCCCTCACGCTGCCCAGTTCGTCCGCCAGCTGCTGGTGGGTCACATGCAGCACCCGGCCCTTGCCCAGCAGCACTGCGGCCAGGCGCTGATCCAGGCGGCGGAAGGCGACCTCCTCCACCAGCTGCATCAGGTCGGCGATGCGCTCGGCGAACAGGTGGAAGACGAAATCGCGGAAGGGGGGCACGGTGAGGAGCTGGTCGAAGACCGGTGCCGGCAACAGCATCAGCCGCAGCGGCGTCTCGGCCATGCCGCGGGCGTTGTAGTCTGCCCGGCCGAGCAGGCAGGAGGCGGAGAGAATGCAGGTTTCGCCGGCGATGATGCGGTAGAGCGGCAGCTCACGGCCGCTGGGCGAACGCTTGCTCACCCGTACCGAGCCTTCGAGCAGAAAAGGAAAGCCCTCGCAGCCCTGGCGCTCGTCGAACAGCACGCTGCCGGCGGGAACCGCCATCCAGCGGGCCGGCGCCAGCAGACGATCGCGGTCGGTTTCGGCCAGCGCTGCGATGGCGGGGTAGCGTGTCAGCAAGGTGGCGACGTCGTTCATGCCGGCTCCGGGAAAGTGCGCGCCAGCCAGGCCAGTACCAGCGCGGTAGCCGCCTGTGGCGTGCCGATGTGGTCCGCCTCCAGCTCGTGATAGGCGCTGGCCGGATGCGGCGGTGCAAGTGCGTAAGCGTAGCCGCGGCCGAGGTCGAAGTGGGCGTCGGCGCGGCCAACTGCCCACAGCAATGGCAGCGATTCGAGGTGGCGGCAGTTGTCCGGCATCACCGCCGGGCCGTCCGCGGCGAAGTACTCCAGGTAGTGCGCCGGTGGAATGCGCACCGGCCGTGGGCGGCCCTGGAAGACGTCGGTCAGGGTGAGGCGTTCCTGTTCGCCGCTGGCGACGGCATGGGCGGCGCGGGCGAGGGAGTCGGTGCTGATTCCCTGCTGGTGCAGCCAGTCCGGGAAGTGGCCAGGGCCGAGCACCAGCAGGCCGTCGGCCGAAGCGTGGCGGCGGGCACAGGCGATGGCGGCATTGGCGCCCATGCTGTGGCCGCCGAGCACCACCCGGTCGCAGCCCTGCCGGCGCAGGGCCTGCGCAGCGGCGTCCAGGATCAGCAGCGCGTCGTGGAAGGAGGCGTCGTACAGACGGGCCAGCGACCAGGGGAGTTCCGGCGTCAGCACCGGGTGACCGGCGGCACGCAGTGCGTCCGCCAGCGTGCCGATGGCATAGGGCGGTTTGTCCCACTTGCCGTGGGCGAGCACGATGCCCGGCCGCTTCATGGCGCGGGGTGCCGTCTCAGAGCGCCAGCTCCAGCACCACCGGGGCGTGGTCGGAGGGGCGCTCCAGGGAGCGCGGGGTCTTGTCCACCGCGCAGCTGCGGCAGGCGGCCGTCAACGCCGGGGAGACCAGCAGGTGGTCGATGCGCAGGCCGAAGTTGCGGCGGAAGGCGAACAGGCGGTAGTCCCACCAGGAGTAGCTGCGCTCCGGCTGCTCGAACAGGCGGAAGGTGTCGACCAGGCCGAGGCCGAGCAGGGCGGCAAAGGCGGCACGCTCCGGCTCGGAGACGTGGATCTCGTCCTTCCAGTCCGGGTGGGCGTCGCGGTCTTCCGGGGCGACGTTGAAGTCGCCACCCAGCACCAGCCGTTCGTGCTGGCGCATTTCCTCGCGCAGCCATTCGGTCAGCGCGGTCAGCCAGCGCAGCTTGTAGGCGAACTTCTCCGAGCCCACCGCCTGGCCGTTGGGGAAGTAGCCGCAGATCACCCGCACGCCATCCACCGTGGCGGCGATGATGCGCTTCTGCTCATCGGAGAAACCGGGGATGTCGCGCAGCACTTCGGTGGGCGCGGCACGGCTGAGGATGGCAACGCCGTTGTAGGTCTTCTGGCCGTTGTACACCGCGTGGTAGCCCGCCGCCTGCAACTCGGCCAGCGGGAAGGCCTTGTCTTCCATCTTCAGCTCCTGGAGGCATAGTGCATCCGGCTGGTTGGCGGCGAGCCAGTCGAGCACATGGGGAAGGCGTACCTTCAGCGAGTTCACGTTCCAGGTGGCGATTTTCATTGGGAGTGGGGGCATATTCGAATGGCGATGGATGGTACCGAGGCTTGGGGGCGAGGCCAAGCCGGCCGCCTTCAGGCGCTGAGGTCCGCCGTGGGCAGACGCAGGCGGAGCAGGATGAATTCCGCCGGCCTGATCGGGGCGAAGCCGATTTGCACAACGATGTGCCCTTCGGCGAGTTCGGCCGGGCTGGTGCTTTCCCGCCCGCAATGGACGAAGAAGGCTTCTTCCGGCTTGCCGCCCTGGAAGGCGCCCTGGCGCATCAGGGCCAGCAGGAAGCTGCCGGCTTCCCGCCGCAGCCGGGCCCACAGCGCTTCACCATTGGGCTCGAATGCCGCCCAGGCGAGGGCATCCTCCAGGCCCTGTTCGATGAAGAGCGCCAGCCGGCGCACCGAGATGTACTTCCACTCGGAGCCGAGTTCGTCGGCGCCGGCCAGGGTGCGTGCTCCCCACACCACCCAGCCGCGGCCATGGAAGCTACGCAGGCAGTTGAGGCCCTGCTGGTTGAGTTGCCACTGCTGCGCATCGTCCAGGCGCTGGGCGCCGTCCTGGGCGCCGAGGAGCTGGGCCGACTCGCCGGAGGGGGCTTTCCACACACCGCGTTCGGCGTCGTTGCGGACGATGACGCCGGCGATGGCGCCGCAGGGGGCGAAGGCGGCGGCGCGGTTGCCGGCCAGCGGGTCGGCGAACAGCAGGCGGGGAAAGTAGAGGGCGACGTTGGCCGCGGCCGGGAGGCCGATGCATTCCCGCAGCGCGCGCAGTTCCGCGCCCAGCAGCGGGGCGCTCCAGTGCGCGGGGGCGTCCATCAGCAGCATTGCCCGGCGCTGCTGGCAGTAGGCGGCGGCCTCGGCCCAGCTTGCCGGCGCCACCTCGGTGTCCCGCTGCGGCGGCGGCAGGCAGAGCAGCTTGAAGGGGATGCCTTCCAGCGCGTGGAGTCCGGTGCCGGCGTGTTGGTCTCCGAGGAGCTCGGCGTCGCCCACCGGGGCGCCATCGCTGCCGGACGTTGTTGCTGCGCCGGGCCGGCCTTGCTCGTCCAGTACGGCAACCATGGCCGGATCGGGGCGCGTGCCCGCCGGCAGGCCGTGCCGCACCCGCGCCAGGTGGGAACTGCGGGTAAGGGCGGCATCGATGAAGCGCGGGCTGCCTGGATCGCAGCACAGGTCGCGGAATACCTCGGTGTTGACGGGGTTACCGCCTGCGCCCATCTCCTCCAGGGTGAGGTTGAAGTAGGACTCGTCCGCCACGCCGCCGGTCATGTGGTCCACCCTGGCGCGCAGCTTCTGGCCCCAGCTGCCGGGGCTGGCGGCTTCCAGCGTAAGCCGCTTGTCGCCGGCGGGTAGTGCGAGGGTGGCGGTACAGGCGGCGGGATCGCCGTTGAACACGCGGACGATGCAGGCTTCGTGGCCCCCGTTGCGGAAATAGTGCTGCACCGCGTGGCCCAGCGTGTCTTCGGCGCGGGGGCTGCCGAAGTGGAGCTCGTAGTCGTGGGCGCTGCCAACTTTCAGTGGAACGTTGACCGGTCCGCGGCGGGCGCCGCCTATGAATGCCGCAAGGGTGCTGCTTCTGCCGGGCGTGGGTACGAGCGCGTCTGGAATCTCTTCGATGTAGACGCCGGGATAGCGGGAAGTGGGCGGCATTGGGGGCGGCCTTGTCGCGGCTGGGGGGTCGGGGGCTGCTGGCGGTCCGACGCCTTTGTTCTTGTGCGGGCAGCGAAATTCAATCTAGGCCAGCGCCAGGGGAAGGCAAGGGCGCCGGAATGGCCGGAGGGGCTGTGGCCCGAGCGGCGCCTTGCCCGTTCGCGTGCGGAAGCTCAGGAGCGGCGGCCGAACTCCCGCCGTAGCCAGTCGTCCACCAGCGCCTTCTCATAGCGAAGCTCATCTCCGGGATAGCGGTTGCTGCTCATCATGAAGGCGGGGTCGCGCAGCTGGCGGCTGCCGCGCGCCAGTTCGCGGCCCTCGGCGTCGGTCAGGCGGAAGCTGAGGTCGATGCGGGGCGGGTAGATGTCGCGGACGATGCGCACGTCGCTGAACCGGGGGCCGTGCCAGGGCTCGTAGCTGCCGGCGCGCCTGAGTTCGGTGATGGTGATGTCCAGGCGCTGGCCGGCGGGCAGTGTCCTGTCGGCCTGGCGGGTGAGGTGAGCCCGCAGCGCCTTCAGCCAGGCTGCGCTGTCCTTGCGCTCCAGGCCGGCGTTGAAGCCGGAGAATTCGCTGAAGCGCTCCGGGTGGTCGTAGCGCACTTCGATGCGCGGCCCTGTGTCCGCCGACGGCGCCGACATCGAGGGGGGGCTGAGCAGCGCGGCCAGCGAGAGCGACAGCATGTGCAGCAGGAGACGGGGAGACATGGCGGCTTCCTCACGGATTCCGGCCGGGCCGGCAGCCGGCCGTCTCTCGCTTGGACCGAGGCGGCCGGCGCAGGTTGCCGCTGCTCCGGGCGGTAAGCCTGCTGCGCAGCGCGGCAAGCCGGCTCAGTGGCCCGCGCTGCTCTCCCGGATGGAAGAGAGTTGGCCGACCACGCGCACGACTTCCCTGGCGCCGTCGTGGATCTTGGAAATGGTCGTGCCGACCTCGTTGGTCAGCTCCGCGCCGCGGTCGGCCTGGCGGGCCGTATCGCCCATGCGCTCGATGGCGGCCTTGGTGCTGTCCTGAATGGCGCGGGTGATCTCGGAGATGCGGCCGGTGGAGCTGCCGGTGCGTTCGGCGAGCTTGCGCACCTCGTCGGCCACGACCGCGAAGCCGCGCCCGTGCTCGCCGGCCCGGGCTGCCTCGATGGCGGCATTGAGCGACAGCAGGTTGGTCTGGTCGGCGATCTCGTGGATGGTACGGACGATGAAGTCGATCTCGCCGGAGCGGGTGTCCAGTTCTTCCAGCAGCCGGGAGGACACCTGCACCGTCTCCGCCACCCTGTCCATCTCGGCGGCCGCCTCGCGTATCGCCCGATCGCCCTCGGCCGACAGCGTCTCGGTTTCCAGCGACACGTGATAGGCCATGCGGGCGCTTTCCGCCTCGGCCTCGTAGCGCTCCACCCGATCACTGATGTCGTTGGCGAACTTCACCACCTTGCTCGGTTTGCCCTGGGCGTCGAACACCGGGTTGTAGGTTGCTTCCATCCATACCGCCCGGCCATCGCGGGTGAAGCGGCGGAACTGGCCGGAGGCGAACTCGCCCCGGTTGAGGTCGGCCCAGAAGGCCGCGTACGCCGGGCTGCGGACGTAGTCCTGCTCGCAGAAGATGCGGTGATGTTTGCCACGCAGATCTTCCAGGCGATAGCCCATGGTCCTCAGGAAGTTGTCGTTGGCGGAAAGCACGGTGCCGTCCATGGCGAACTCGATGACCGCCATCGAGCGGTTCAGCGCCTGCAGCTTGCCCGCGTTTTCCTGGTCGGCTAGCACCCGGGAGGTGATGTCGTTGGCCAGCTTGATGATGCGGCAGGGCTGGCCCTGGGCGTCGAACACAGGGTTGTAGGTGGCCTCCAGCCATACCGGGGTGCCGCCGTGGGTGATGCGCAGGTACTGGCCGGAGGTGAATTCGCCGCGTGCCAGCTTCTGCCAGAACTCGCTGTAGTCGCGGCTGGCGACGTATTCCGGCTCACAGAAGATGCGGTGGTGGGCGCCCCGCAGTTCCTGGGCGGTGTAACCCATCAGACGAAGGAAGTTGTCGTTGGCCGTGATGATGGTGCCGTCCAGGCCGAACTCGATCACGGCCATGGACCGGCCGATGGCGTTGAGCAGGGCGTTCTTCTCGCCGAGTTGCTGTTCGAGTTCGCTGACCTTCTGCTTGAGCGCAGTGTTGAACATGAAAACTCCGTGTCGGTTGAGCGCAGTGTTGCCGTCAGGAAACCCGGGGCTGCGCATGGATTTCACAATAGCCGGCTTTCTTCTTTGTATTCATAGCTTTTGGGGGGGATCGAGAAGTATTTCATGTGCCTGAAACGGGGGGTCCGGAGCGCTTGTGTCGCGCGTCACGCGGGGGCCCGCGGAATCCGCCGGCCGAGGCAGCACGGTGGCTGGGAAACGATGTCGGCCGCAGGGGCCGCCGCCGCCCGGATGGACCGGCGCGAGGCGGCGCTGCAAGGCATGTGGATGTGGTGGAGGGTACGCGGTGGTGCTCGCCGGATGGGCATTGCCGCAGGCATAATTCCGCCGCCCGGGCGCGGCACGGGCGTTGTTTGTCGAGGACATCTATGCGTAAGACGGTAGTGATCGCCGGTGGTGTGCTGGCGCTGGCAGTGGGCGTAGTGGGGGGCAGCTACTACGTGGGCGGGAAGATCGAGGATGACTTCCGCACGGGAGTGGAGCGCATCCGCGGCGCGGGCTTCGACGTACGCGTTCTCGACTACCGGCGCGGAGTGTTCGGCGCCGAGGCGGAAACGCTGTGGACGCTGCCCAGCGAGGAGGAGCCCTTGAGCTTCACCCTCGCCCACGCGGTGAGCCACGGCCCTTTGCCGGCCGGCAAGGCGGCGGAGATCCGTACCACGCTGCAGCTGGATGACGAGGCCAGCCAGGCACTGGCGCCGCTGCTGCAGGGGCGCCAGCCGCTGGAGATCCTCAGCAAAGTGTCCTGGGGCGGTGACCACAGCCACACGCTGAACGTGGTGGATTACCGCGGGCCGGTGGAAGAAAGCGAGGTCGTCTGGGGTGGCATGCAGGGCACCGTGGATGTCACCGCTGGCGGCAAGGTCACTCGCGGTTCGCTGTCGCTGCCGGTGCTTACCGTGCGCGATCCGGCGGGCAAGAACGTCGATCTGCAGAAAGCCTCCATCACCTTCGATACCACCCAGCCGCAGAACTATCACTTCTGGACCGGCGAGGCGCTGTTCGCCATCGAGCGCCTCGCCGTAGGCGGTACGCCGGAGCAGACGGTGGAGATCGAGGGCCTGGGCCTGACTTCCTCCACCGCGCTGGAGGGCGATCTGGTCTCGACCACCATCGAAATCAAGGCGAACCACTTCAGCGGCGGTGGCGAAGTGCTGCAGGCGCCTGGCGTCACCCTGTCGCTGCAGCGGCTGGATGCCGGCGTGCTGGATGCAGCTTCCCGCATGGCGCAGGAAGGTGCCGCCGCCGGTGAGGACATCCAGGCTCACAACCAGCGGCTGCTGACGGCGATGATTTCCCAGCTGCCGGCCTTGCTGGCGCGCTCGCCGGTGGTGGAGATCAAGAACCTGGGTGCGACCCTGCCCGAAGGCGTGGTGAAGGCGGACCTGCGCCTGGCCTACGTCGGCAAGCCGGGCGGGCTGGGCTTCAACCCGCTGGTGGACGTGGAAGGCCAGGCCAACCTGGCCCTGCCGCAGCCGCTGCTGGAGCGGGTGCTGTCGGTCCGCGCGCGGCAGGAGCTGGAGAACTACATGGAGGTGATGGACCTGGGGGCCAGTGAGGAAGAGATCGCCGACGCGGTGGACGAAACCGTGCGCACCCGGGTGGAGGCGCTGACCGCGCAGGGCGTGCTGGTGCCCAAGGATGGCCAGTGGGTGAGCGCGCTGGAGTACAAGGGCGGCGTGCTCAGCATCAACGGCAACCAGACTGCGCTGGGCGCTCTCGGCGCGATGGGCCTGCCGCTCTGACGCTGGTCTGAAATGCAGTGGGGCGGGCCCTTGGCCCGCCCCACTTGCGTTCACCCGGCTCGATCAGCGTGGAACCGCCGCCGCCGACTTGGGATAGCCGGCGTCATCCAGCATCTTCTCCCAGGCGGTGGTCTCGTAGCCCTTGAAGTTCATGCGGCCTATGGTGATCGCCGGCACCTGCTCGGGCGTGCCGAACAGCTCACGATACGCCTGCACCTCCTCGGTACTCTCCAGCTTGTGTTCCTGGAAGGGGATGCCGCGGCGCTTCAGCAGGTCGCGCGCCAGGTTGCAAGGCGCCTGGCAGTCCTGGGTGACGAACACCGCCACCGGGAAGTTGGCCATCGCCTGCCGCACCGCGTAGGAAGGCGTAGTGTCGGCGGCGGGGGCGCCGCCGTAGCGCTTCTCGTCGAGCTTGTGGATGCTGGCCGGCGGTGGCTGGTCGGAGTAGTTCACCCGGCCGTTGCTGTCCACCCAGCGGTAGGTGGTGGGCGCCTGCGCCAGGGCGCCGGCGCTGGCCGCGGCCAGCACGACGGCGGCCAGCCCCTGCCACAACCGGCCGGCGCTCACGCTTCCACCATGCCGTTGTGGCGCAGCAGCGCATCCACCTTCGGTTCGCGGCCGCGGAAGGCCTTGAAGGATTCCAGCGCCGGCCGGCTGCCGCCGACGGCGAGGATCTCGCGCCAGAAGCGGGCGCCGGTTTCCGCGTCCAGCAGGCTGCCCTTGCCGGCGCCGGCCTCCTCGAAGGCTTCGAAGGCGTCCGCCGACAGCACCTCCGCCCACTTGTAGCTGTAGTAGCCGGCCGCGTAGCCGCCGGCAAAGATGTGGGAGAAGCTGTTGGGGAAGCGGTGCCAGGCCGGCGGGAACAGTACTGCCACCTCTCGTCGCACTTCATCCAGCACGCCGAACACCTTTTCCATCGGTACCGGCTGGCCGCCGGCGACGATGTCGCTATGGATGCGCAGGTCGAACATCGAGAATTCCAGCTGGCGTACCGTCTGCATGCCGCTCTGGAAGTTCTTGGCGGCGATCATCTTGTCGTAGAGCGCGCGGGGCAGCGGCTCGCCGGTATCGACATGGGCGGTCATGCCGGACAGCACGTCCCATTCCCAGCAGAAGTTCTCCATGAACTGGCTGGGCAGTTCCACCGCGTCCCACTCCACGCCGTGGATGCCGGACACGGCCAGTTCTTCCACCTTGGTCAGCAGGTGGTGCAGGCCGTGGCCGCACTCGTGGAACAGGGTGAGCACGTCGTCGTGGGTGAAGGTGGCGGGCTTGCCATTGACCGGGCCGGGGAAGTTGCACACCAGGTAGGCCACCGGCGTTTCCATGCCGCCGGCCGGGCGGCGGTGGCGGCTGCGGGCGGAGTCCATCCAGGCGCCGCCGCGCTTGGTTTCGCGGGCGTGGAGGTCGAGGTAGAAGTGGCCGACCAGCTCGCCTTCCTTCTCGATGCGGAAGAAGCGCACGTCCGGATCCCACTTGGGCGCCTCGTCCGGGAGGATGTCCACCTTGTACAGGGTGCGGATGACGCCGAACAGCCCATCCAGCACCTTGGGCTCGGGGAAGTACTGCTTCACCTCTTGCTCGGAGAAGGCGTAGCGCGCCTGGCGCAGCTTCTCGGAGGCGTAGGCCACATCCCAGGGGAAGAGCTCGGCCAGGCCCAGCTCCTTGGCGGCGAAGGCCTTCAGCTCGGCGAGGTCGCGTTCGGCGAAGGGCTTGGCCTTGGCGGCGAGGTCGCGCAGGAAGGCGAGCACCTGTTCCGGCGTGTCCGCCATCTTGGGCACCAGCGAGACCTCGGCGAAGTTGCGGTAGCCCAGCAACTGGGCTTCTTCCTCGCGCAGGGCGAGGATCTTGCCGATCAGCGGGCCGTTGTCCCATTCCGGCTTGCCGGCCTCGGAGGCGCGGGTGGCGTAGGCGCGGTACATGCGCTCGCGCAGGCCGCGGTCGTCGGCATACTGCAGCACCGGCAGGTAGGAGGGCATGTGCAGGGTGAACTTCCAGCCCGGCTTGCCTTCCTTCTCCGCCGCGGCACGGGCGGCGGCGCGGGCATCTTCCGGGATGCCGGCGAGGCCGGCTTCATCGCTGACCCATTCGCTGTGCGCGTTGGTGGCATCGAGGATGTTCTCGGAGAACTTGGCACCGAGCTGGGATTGCTCTTCCTGGATTTCCTGGAAGCGGGGCTTCACTTCGTCCGGCAGCTCGGCGCCGGAGAGGCGGAAGTCGCGCAGTTCGTTGTCCAGGATGCGCTGGCGCACCGGCGACAGGGTGGCGTATTCCGGGCCGTCGTGCAGGGCCTTGAATTTGTGGAAAAGGGCGAGGTTCTGGCCGACTTCGGCGTAGAAGCGGGAGACCTCGGGCAGCATTTCGTTGTAGGCCTCGCGCCACTCGGGCACGTCCATCACGCTGTGCAGGTGGCCGACCACGCCCCAGGCGCGGCCCAGGCGTTCGCCGGCCTCGTTCATCGGTTCGACGAAGTTGGCCCAGGTGGGCGCGGCGGTATCGGCGGTGAGGCGGGCGATCAGTGCGCGGTTCTCTTCGAGCAGGCCGCGCACCGCGGGGGCCACGTGCTCCGGGCGGGCGTCGCTGAAGCGGGGGAATCCGGAGAAGTCGAGCAGCGGGTTCTGGGCGTTCGATGTCTGGCTCATGATGTCTGGATCGTCCTGCTGGTCGGTAACGCGGCTATTGTGCCCAAAAAGCGCGAAGGGCGCCGCTATGGGCGCCCTTGGCAAAAGCAATCGCGCCGCGCCCGGTTTGCAGGTGCGGCGCGGGGCGAGCGGCCTATCCGACCATGTCCTTGTAAGCGTGCCAGGTGGCATGGCCGAGCAGGGGCAGCACTACCACCAGCCCTATCATCATGGTGGCGAAGCCTATCGCCACCGTGGCGACGATGATCACCGCCCACAGGGCCATGGCGCCCAGATTCACGCCGACTGCCCGGGCGCTGGTCATGGCGGCGGTGATGGCGTCCACCTCGCGGTCTATCAGCATCGGAATGGCGATGGCCGACAGGGCGTAGATCACCGCTGCCAGCGCACCGCCCACCACCAGGTAGGAGACGACGAAGTGGGTGTATTCGCCGGAAAAGAACACCGTGCGGTAGAAGTCGCTCAGGTCCGGCACCACGTCGTGATAGAACAGGGCGAACAGGATGGCGGAGATCCGCTCCCAGCCGATCAGCGCCAGCGCCAGGAACACGCCGAAGTAGAGCAGGCTGTCGCCATGCCGGGTCAGCCCCTTGAGTGAGCGGCTGAAGCTGACCCGCTCGCCGCCGTCCTGCCGGCGGGAGATCTCGTACAGCCCGGCTGCGGCCAGCGGTCCGATCAGGAAGAAGCCGGAGATGGCGGCAGTGAAGAGGTAGGGCATGGAGGCCGCGTAGGCCAGGATCATGTAGCCGATGGCGGCGAGGATGAGGCCATAGCTCAGGCTGGCGCCCGGGCTGTCGCGCATGTCCTGCAGGCCCAGCCGCAACCACAGCAGGGGGCGCGAAACGGCGACCGTGCGGACCTGGGGAAGCTGGAAGTGATGATCCAGCGATGAGTGGTAGGGCTTGTCCATGGCAACCTCCGTTGGCTGGTGGCACCGCTCACCATCCCCGCCGTGCAGGGCGGTCTCGGGTTGCTTTTCAGGTTAGGTCGACTTGGACGCTTTGGCGACCGTCATTGGTCGGCCGGGCGATGAGGGAATCCCCTGATGCGGCGGCCGGGGGCCGCCGATGAAGGGCTGCCACGCCGCAGCGGAGCACCCTTGCGGCGGGAGCGCGGGCTCCCGCCGGGCTGGGCTCAGGCCAGGCTGCGGCCGGTGAGCTTTTCGTAGGCTTCGCGGTACTTGGCGGCGGTGCGCTCGACCACCTCGGGCGGCAACTGGGGGCCGGGCGCCTTCTTGTTCCAGTCCAGGGTTTCCAGGTAGTCGCGCACGTACTGCTTGTCGTAGGACGGCGGGCTGATGCCTTCGCGGTAGCTGTCGGCGGGCCAGAAGCGGGAGGAATCCGGCGTCAGCGCCTCGTCGATCAGGTGCAGGGTGCCGGCGGCATCCACGCCGAACTCGAACTTGGTGTCGGCGATGATGATGCCGCGGCTGGCGGCGTAGTCGGCCGCCTGGGTGTAGAGGGCGATGGCGGCGTCGCGGGCTTCGGTGGCGAGCTGGGCGCCGGTCTTGCCGGTGCCGGCCAGCACGTCTTTCAGCACTGTGTCGCAGCGGGCCTGGGCCTGTTCGAAGGAAATGTTCTCGTCGTGGTCGCCGACGTCGGCCTTGGACGCCGGGGTGAAGATGGGCGCGGGCAGCTTGGCGGCCTGGGCCAGGCCGGCGGGCAGGGCGATGCCGCAGATGGCGCCGGTGTCCTGGTAGTCCTTCCAGCCGGAGCCGATCACATAGCCGCGCACCACCGCCTCGATGGGCAGCGGCGCCAGGCGTTTGACTACCAGCGCGCGGCCCGCGACCTGCTCGCGCTCTTCGGCCGTCACCACGGTTTCGGGGGCGATGCCGGTGAGCTGGTTGGGCACGATGTGGCCCAGGCGCTCGAACCAGAAGTTGGCCATCGCGGTGAGCACCCGGCCCTTGTCGGTGATGGGGTTGGGCAGGATGACGTCGAAGGCGGAGAGGCGGTCGCTGGTGACGATGAGGAGCTTGTCGTCGCCGACGGCGTAGATGTCGCGCACCTTGCCGCGGCCGAGCAGCGGCAGGCTCTTGATGGAGGATTCGAAAAGCGGCTTGGCCACGATGGCGGAGTCCCTTCTGGGTAAAACGCGATTATAGGCCAGCGTGCCCGCCGGCCGGCTGCGGTCCGGCGGTGCAGGCGGGCACGGCTTGCCCTGCTTGGTGAGCGGGCGGTCCCGGGGCGGCGCTCAGTGGCCGCCGCCATCCTCGGCGGTCAGCGCCTTGCGCATGCGGCGCAGGCCCAGCGCCACCAGACAGGCGATGACCGGGATGGAGACGGCGGTGATGATCTCCGGCGTGGCCGGCAGGATGATGTCCTTGGCGCCCTTGGCGACGTAGTTCACCAGCTGCGAGGCGTAGTAGGTGATGGCGACCACCGACAGCCCTTCCACCGTTTCCTGCAGGTGCAGCTGGATCTTGGCGCGGCGGTTCATCTGCGCCAGCAGCTCCTGGTTCTGCCGCTCCAGTTCGATGTCGACCCGGGTGCGCAGCAGCTGGGAGTTGCGGGCGATACGGCCGGAGAGGTCTTCCTGGCGGCGGGCGATGGTGGCGCAGGTGGCGATGGCGGGCGCCAGCCGGCGCTGCATGAACTCGTCTATGGTGGGGAAGCCGTCGTAGCGCGTCTCGCGCAGTTCCTCGATGCGCTGGCCGACCAGCCGGTAGTACGCCGCTGCGGCGCCGAAGCGGAAGGTGGTGCGCGCCACCGAGCGCTCGACGTCGGCGGCGAGCTTGGTCAGGCGGCCCAGCACCTTGCGGTCGTCCTCGGAGCTGCGGGCCTCGCCCATGCTGTCCATCAGATTGGCCAGTTCGTCTTCGGCGCGGGAGAGCAGGCGGCCGACTTCCTTGGCGACCGGGAAGGCGAGCAGCGCCATCACCCGGTAGGTCTCGATCTCGACCAGGCGCTGCACCGTGCGGCCGGCCTGGCGTGGGGTGAGCCCGGCATCCAGCAGCAGGAAGCGGGAAAAGCCGTCCTTGATCTGGAAGTCGGTGAACACCCAGCCGCTGCCGCCGGCCACCTGCGCGGCCACCAGCGTTTCGCCGCGCGGCGAAACCGCCTGGGTGACGCTCTCCGGCGCGATCTCGGCCACGCCGCGCAGCTCGATGTGGGTGGCGGTGATCAGGCGGCCAGGGATGGCCTTGCGCCAGGCGGCGGGCACCGCCAGCAGGGCATGCTCGTCGTCGGTGTCGCCCGGCTGGATGCGGCGGAAGAAGGTGTAGCTGGAGAACTCGTTGTGGCGCTCCCACTTCAGCCGGAAACCGCCGCCGTCGAGGAAGACGTGGCCGGAATCCACCGCCGGTGCTTCCACGCCCAGCTGTTCGGCGAGCGCGGCCAGGTGGGCGGCCTCGCGCCCGGCGCTGCCTTCGTGGTGCAGGAAGGCGAGGTAGGTGACGAACTCCGGCGTATCCAGCGGCACCGGCGGGCGGGCGTGGACTTCGTCGTTGAGGGTCTGGCGTAGCGGGTGCTGTTCGAATAGGGACATGTCGTCTGGATGGTGGCCGGTGCGGCACCCGGAATGGGCGGAAGGCGGCATTTTGCGCAGCGGCCCCTGCAATGACAAGGCGCCGCCCGCCACCGGTGAATGGCGAGACGGCGCCTTGATTGTCTTACCCGCGCAGGGGCGGGAAGAGGCGGCTTACTGCTTGATCGCTTCGATGGCGATGTCCAGCGTCACTTCGTCGCCCACGTAAGGCACGTACTTGCCGGCGCCGAAGTCGCTGCGCTTGATGACGGCGGTGGCGTTGGCGCCCAGCGCGTCCTTCTTCAGCATCGGATGCGGAATGGCCTGGAAGGAGGTGACGGTCAGCGTCACCGGCTTGGTCACGCCCTTCAGCGTCAGGTTGCCGACCACTTCCACCGGCTTGTCGCCCTCGAAGCGCACCGAGGTGGACTTGAAGGTGGCGGTGGGGAATTGGGCGGTGTCGAGGAAGTCGGCCCCCTGGATGTGCTCGTCGAAGGTGGGGAAGCCGGTATCCACCGAGGTGGTGTCTATGGTCACGTCCACCGAGCCGGTCTTGGCTGCCTTGTCGAAGGTCACGGTGCCGGTGGTCTTGTTGAAGCGCGACAGCTGCTTGGAGAAGCCCAGGTGGTTGTAGGAGAAGCGCGGGAAGGTGTGGCTGCCGTCGATGGCGTAGGTTTCCGGCGCGGCCAGGGCGGGCGCGGCCAGGGCGATGGCGAGCGGGGTGGCGAGGGCGATACGGGTCAGCATTTTCATGGGTTCTCTCCGGATGTGTGCTTGATCAGCGGGATGGAAAAAGGATGGGCTGGGAGCCCTGCGATGGGACTGCGGCGCCTTACTTGTGCGCGGCCTGCAGGTGGAACTTCACCTGGATCTCGTTGGCGACGATGCCGAAGTCGGCCCATTCGCCTTCGCCGATGGCGAAGTCGCCGCGCTTGATGACAAAGCTGCCATCGAAGGCGCCGCTGGCCGGGTCGAAGGTGAAGGGCGCGGTGACGTTCTGGCTGCGGCCCTTGATCGTCAGCGTGCCCAGGGCTTCGTAGCGGTTGCCGCCCAGGGCCTTCACCGAGCTGGACTTGAAGCTGGCCTTGGGATGCTTGGCGGCATCGAACCAAGTCTTGCCGGTGACTTCGGCGGTGGCTTCATCCGAGCCGGCATCCACGCTGGCGACGTCGATGTCCACCGTGGCCTGGCCGGCTTCCGGCTTGGCCGGGTCGAAGTTGAGCCTGGCGTCGAACTTGTTGAACTTGCCGTCCATCGCCACGCCCATCTGGCGATAGGTGAAGGCAACGCGGCTGGCGTCCGCCTTTACCTGGTCAAAGGTGGCGGCCTGGGCGGCAGGCGCGGCCAGGGTGAAGACCGACAGGCCCAGCACGGCGGCGAGGGTGGCCTGGCGCAGGGTGCTCGTTTTCATTCTTGACTCTCCTGGGGGTGACCGCCGGGGGGCGGCCGGATTGCGTTGGCTTGCGGCTCAGGCCTTGGCGCCCGGCAGCATGCGGGTGAGGACATCGTCGCGGTCGATGAAGTGGTGCTTCAGCGCCGCACAGGCGTGGCCGACGACGGTGGCGGCGAGCAGCCAGTTGAGCCAGGCGTGGGTGGTGGCCAGCAGGTCGCCCAGTTCGGCGTTCTTGGACACCAGGTCCGGCAGCGGTAGCACGCCGAACCACACAGTCTGGAAACCCTTGGCGGAGCTCATCAGCCAGCCGCTCAGCGGCACTGCGAACATCAGGATGTAGAGCACCACATGGGCGCTGTTCGCCGCCAGTTGCATCAGCGCGGGCATGCTCGCCGGCAGTTCCGGCGGCCGGTGGCCCAGCCGCCAGGCGAGGCGGGCCAGTGCCAGCACGAACACGGTGATACCTGCCCACTTGTGCCAGGAGTAGAGCTTGAGCTTGGTGGGCGACAGCGACAGGCTGGTCATGTACAGGCCGAGGCTGAAGATGCCGATGATGCCGAGGGCGATCAGCCAGTGCAGCGAGATGGCGGTGCGGGTATAGCGGGCGGGGCCGTGGGGAGCGAGGCTGTTCATGGTTGTCCTTGTTCGGGGTGAGGCTCAGGCGGCCAGCGGCGCGGTCTCGCTGCCGGCGGTGGCGTGGCGGCCGAAGGCGAAGCTGTCCATGGACAGCACGCCGTTGGTGACGCCGCCGGCGATGCGCGCCGCCTGCTGCCAATCCTTGCCGGCCGCGCCGATGGCGAAGTACAGCGGCAGCAGGTGCTCGTCCGTCGGGTGGGCGCGGACGGCTTCCGGCGCCCGCCGGCGGTAGTCGAGCAAGGCTTCGAGGTCGCCGGCCTCGATTGCGTTCCAGATCCAATCGGCGAAGGCGGTGGCGTAGGTGTCCGCGCGTTCGTCGCCGCGCCGCAGCTCGTACAGGTTGTGGGTGAGGCTGCCGGAGCCGATCAGCAGCACGCCCTGCTCGCGCAGCGGCGCCAGCGCGCGGCCGAACTCGAACACCACCTCCGGCGAGCGGGTGGCGGGCTGCGCCACCTGCAGTAGCGGGATGTCGGCCTCTGGGTAGAGGTGCATCAGCGGCACCCAGGCGCCGTGGTCGCGGCCGGCGCGATCGTTGGCCACCGCCGGAATGCCGTGGCGACCGAGCAGGCCGATGACCTCCGCCGCCACGCCGGGCGCACCCGGCGCCGGGTAGGACAGGGTGTACAGCTCGGCCGGGAAGCCGCCGAAGTCATGGATGGTTTCCGGCGCCGGGCCGGACAGCACTTCCGCGCTGCGCGTCATCCAGTGTGGCGACATCACGACGATGGCGCGCGGCCGCGGCAAGATTTCGCCCAGGCGGCGCAGCGCCGGGCCGGCAATGCCGGGCAGCAGGGCGAACATCGGCGATCCGTGCGAGATGAACAGGCTGGGAAAGGCGGGGGCGGACATGGCTGGGTCTCCGTAGGTGTCCGTTCTAGGCAGCATAGGAAAGGCGCTGCGGACAATCGCTACTCTATTGACTTTGATGGATGAGATAAACGCAGGATGATTTGACAGACTGTAAAGCACAGGAAAACAATTCTGCCCATGGACAGATTCCGTGAGATGGCAACCTTCGTCGCCGTGGTTGAGGCTGGCAGCTTCGTCGGCGCCGGTGAAACGCTGCGCGTCTCCAAGGCCGCGGTGTCTCGCAGCGTGCAGGAGTTGGAGGCCCGCCTGGGCGCCCGCCTGCTGCAGCGGACCACCCGCCGCCTGTCGCTCACCGAGGCAGGCCGCGCTTACTACGCCCGCAGCAAGCAGATCCTGGCCGACGTGGAGGAGGCGGACGGCGCGGTCGGCGCGGTCACCGGCCAGCCGGTGGGCCAGCTGCGGGTGAACGTGCCTTTTTCCTTCGGCCTCAGGCACCTGGCGCCGCTGTGGGGTGAGTTCCTCGCCCGCTATCCCGGCATCGAACTGGACGTGTCGCTGAACGACCGCCTGGTGGACCTGGTGGAGGAAGGCTACGACATGGCGGTGCGCATCACCCGCATGGCGGACTCCTCGCTGGTGTCGCGCCGGCTGGCGAGCACCCGGGTGCTGTTCTGCGCCTCGCCGGAATATCTCGCCGAGCACGGTCAACTGAAGCGGCTGGCGGATGTCACCCGGCATGCGGTGATCGGCTACAGCTACTCCCAGTTCGGCGACCTGTGGCGGCTGAGGCGGCGCGATGGCGTCGAGGAGGAAGCGCTGACGCGGCCGCGGCTGCGCGCTAACAACGGCGATACCTGCCGCGCGGCGGCGCTGGCTGGCCAGGGCATCGCCCTACTGCCCACCTTTCTCATCGGCGAGGACTTGCACGCCGGCCGCCTGGTGCCGGTGCTGCTGGATTACCCGCCGCCGGAGCTCGGCATCTACGCGGTTTATCCCTCGCGCAAACACCTGTCGCTGAAGGTGCGGGTGCTGCTGGACTTCCTGGCCGAGGCTTTCGCCGAGGTGTCCTGGGCGGGCTGCGACGCCCAAGCGGGTTGAGCGGATGCGCTAATTGGTAGACGGCGTACCCAGGAAGGGCGGTGCGTCCCGTGCCGCCAAGCGGCGGCCCGTTCCCGCCCCGAATGAAAATCGGCCCCGCGGGCTTGCGCACCGCAGGGCCGACTCCGGGGTAGGTATCGGGTAGGGGGCGGGCTCAGGCCGAGCGGGCTTCCGGGCGCGCCACGTTCATGTGGGACTCCTCGGCGTCGAGCACGATCATTTCCGGCGAGCTGGCTTCTTCCTCGGTCTCGTTGTTCAGGTGGGCCTGCAGGCGCTCTTCGTCCAGCTCCTTGCACCACTTGGCGACGACGATGGTGGCCACGCTGTTGCCAATCAGATTGGTCAGCGCGCGGGCTTCGGACATGAAACGGTCTATGCCCAGGATCAGCGCCAGGCCGGCCACCGGAATGCCGCCCACTGCCGACAGCGTCGCCGCCAGCACGATGAAGCCGCTGCCGGTCACGCCTGCCGCGCCCTTGGAGGTCAGCAGTAGCACCAGCAGCAGGGTGACCTGCTGGGTGATGTCCATCGGCGTGTTGGTGGCCTGGGCGATGAACACCGCCGCCATCGTCAGGTAGATGGAGGTGCCGTCGAGGTTGAAGGAGTAGCCGGTGGGGATCACCAGGCCAACGGTGGACTTGTTGCAGCCCAGGTTCTCCATCTTGGCCATGATGCGCGGCAGCGCCGACTCGGAGGAGGAGGTGCCGAGCACGATCAGCAGTTCTTCCTTGATGTAGCGGATCAGCTTCCACACCGAGAAGCCGTGGCTGCGGGCGATGGTGCCCAGCACGCCGAAGATGAAGACCAGGCAGGTGAAGTAGAAGGTCGCCATCAGCTTGCCGAGCTCGGCCAGCGTGCCGACGCCGTACTTGCCGATGGTGAAGGCCATCGCACCGAAGGCGCCGATCGGGGCCACCTTCATGATGTAGCCGACGATGCCGAACAGCACATGGGAGAACTTCTCGATGAAGTCGAACACCAGGGTGCCGCGGCCGCCGAAGCGGTGCAGGGCAAAGCCGAACATCACCGAGAACAGCAGCACCTGCAGGATCTCGCCCTTGGCGAAGGCATCCACCACCGTGCTGGGAATCACATGCAGCAGGAAGTCGGTGGTGCTCTGCATCGCGCCCGGCGCGGTGTAGGAGGCGATGGCCTTGGTGTCCAGCGAGGCTGGGTCGATGTTCATGCCAACGCCGGGCTTCACCACGTTGACGATGACGAGGCCGACGATGAGGGCGATGGAGCTGACCACTTCGAAGTAGAGCAGGGCGAGGCCGCCCGTCTTGCCCACCTTCTTCATGTCTTCCATGCCGGCGATGCCGACGACCACGGTACAGAAGATGATCGGCGCGATGATCATCTTGATGAGCTTGATGAAGCCGTCGCCCAGCGGCTTCATGGCGGTGCCGGTCTCCGGATAGAAGTGCCCCAGCAGCACGCCGATCGTAATGGCGACGATGACCTGAAAGTACAGGGAACGATAGATCGCTTTCTTGACCACGGATGTCTCCTCTACAGGAGCCGCGGATTATTTGCCCATCAATGGCGCGCGGGCAGTGTGAACATCCGCACTGTGGAAAACACTTATATAAGACAGGGATGTCGAGGCCGCAGCTGGGGCGGAGTTAATGCCATCGGCGTCGTCCGTGGGCCCTTGAACGCCTTGATCGGAAAGGCTTTTGATTCCGCCATTGGTGCGGTGCAAAAGGCCACCCCAGCGGTTGGGTCTTGCCTGCTTCGTCCTGTCGAGACGGTGGCTGGAATCGGCCGGAAAATTCTTCCGGCATGCACCGGATTGAGGCTCGGAAAATGCGCTTTCGCCCCAAAAAAGGGCGCTTCCGGCCGGCTTGCCGGGGCCGGGCAAAAAAAGCTTGTTACCCCTTTCCTCCGAGGCTTTTCCCCGGATATAGTTACGGAAAAATAGCTTTGCAATAAAGCAAATTAAGTTAGTCACCCTGGTGGAAAAGGGCAGCCTCGACGCTGCACCGGCTCCCCGCAGAGAGAGGATCGTATGATCTGGCAACAGCTGATTAACGGGCTGATGTTGGGGGGCATCTATGTCTTGATCGCCGTCTCCTTCACGCTCGCCATAGGCATCCTGAACTTCCTCAACTTCTCCCTGCCGGGGTTGTTCATGCTCGGTGGCGTGCTGACCTGGGCGCTGATCGGCGCCGGCTGGCACTGGAGCCTGGCGATGCTGGTGGCGCTGCTGGCCGCCGCCGCGGTGTCGCTGCTGGTGGAGCAGCTCTCCTACAAGCCGATGCGCAACGCCGATCCGGAGCTGCCGCTGGTGAGCTCGCTGGGTTTCCTGGTGCTGATGGAAAACCTGGTGATCGTGAAGTGGGGCTCGGACCAGCAGTCCTTCCCGGCGCTGATTCCCGACTTCAATCTGCGCTTCGGCGGCCTCATCATCGGCACCGCCCAGCTCATCAGCTTCCTGATCGCGGTCGGCGTGGTGCTGTGGCTGTCCTGGTTCCTCAAGACCACCAACACCGGCCGCCGCCTGCGCGCCATCGCCGAGAACCGCGACACCGCGGAAATCCTCGGCATCAACCTCGCCCGCCTGGTGCCCTGTGTCTTCGTCTTCAGCGCGGTGTTCACCGCCCTCGGCGGCATCCTGTTCGCGCTCAACTACCTCCAGGTATCGCCCTTCATGGGCGAGAACATCGGCTTCAAGGGCGTGGCGGCGATGATCGTCGGCGGCATGGGCTCGATCTGGGGCGCCATCGTCGGCGGCCTGCTCATCGGCCTGGTGGAGGTGCTGTCGATCTACTTCTTCGGTGCCGACGTTGTGAACATCCTGGTGTACGGCTTCCTGCTGCTGGTGCTGATCGTACGCCCCGCCGGCCTGCTGGGCCGTCCGATCTCGCGGGAGAAACTGTAATGAGCGGCTACCAGACCGGCGTTCTCGTCTTCCTGGCCTTCAACGTCATCGCGGCCTACTCGGTCTATCTGCCGATGGCGGCCGGCCAGCTCAACCTCGGCATCGCCGGTTTCATGGCGATAGGCGCCTACACCTCGGCCTACCTCAGCAACGAGCTGGGCTGGTCCATGCTGTCCAGCGTGCCGGCCGGCGCGCTCGCCTCCTGCCTGCTGGCGACGGTGGTGGCGGTGCCGGTGTTGCGCACCCACGGCATCTACCTGGCGCTGGCGACCTTCGCGCTGGGGCAGATCATCGCCGCGGTCTTCCTCAACCTGGAAGTGGTGGGCGCGGCCGCCGGCTACCCGGTGAATGAATACGTGTCGCCCATGGTGGTGGTGGCTTGCGCCGCCGGCGTGGTGCTGCTGATGGTGTTCCTTTCCCGCACCCGCTACGGCCTCTACCTCACCGCGATCAAGAACGACGCCACGGTGACCGACCTGATGGGCGTGAACGTGCGCGGCATGCAGATCTCCGCTTTCGCCATCGGCGCCATGGTCGCCGGCTTCGGCGGTGCGCTCTACGGGCACCACTACAGCTTCATCGAAGCCCAGCACTTCAACGTGCTGCTGAGCGTGTTCACCGTGCTCTACGTGCTGCTGGGCGGCACCCAGACGGTACTCGGGCCGCTGGTGGGCGCGGTGTTCTTCACCCTGCTGCCAGAAGCGCTGCGGGCCAGCGACCAGTGGCGCTACGTGATCTTCGCCGCGCTCATCATCCTGATGATGCTGTTGCGTCCGCAGGGGCTGCTCACCGCCTCCCTGCTGCGCAGCCTGGGCGGCCGCAAGCAAGGAATGCAGCAATGAGCGCGACGGCAACCCTGGGCAATGCCGGCGCGCTGGCTGGTTCCGCGGCCGGCAGCACGGCCAGTGACTACGCGCTGGAAGTGCGCGGCCTGTCCAAGTCCTTCGGTGGCCTGGAAGTGATCGGCGACCTCAGCTTCGCCGCCCCGCGCGGCAAGGCCACCGCGCTGATCGGCCCCAACGGCGCCGGCAAGACCACGGTGTTCAACCTGGTGTCCGGCGTGTATACGCCCACCGCCGGCACGGTGCTGGTGAATGGCCAGGACATCACCGGCGTGCCTTCCCGCCGCCGCATCCACGCCGGCGTGGCGCGCAGCTTCCAGAACATCCGCCTGATGCAGCATCTGACGGTGATCGAGAACCTGCTGATCGGCCAGCATGTGCGGGCGCAGGGCCTGGGCGCGCTGTTCAGCCCCTTCCGCCTGATGCCGAAACACCGCTGGTGGAAGGAGGCGCAGCAGGCGCTGGACGAATGCGGCCTGGGCGCCTACGCCCAGCAGACGGTGGGCGCGCTGGCCTACGGCATCCGCAAGCGCATCGACCTGGTGCGGGCGACGCTGGCCGGCCCTTCGCTGCTGCTGCTGGATGAACCGGCCGCCGGCCTCAACCCCACCGAAACCCAGGATCTGCTCGCCCACCTGCGCCTGCTCGCCAGCCGCGGCACCAGCTTGCTGGTGGTGGAGCACGACATGCCCTTCGTCGGCGAAATCTGCGAGCACGTGGTGGTGCTCAACTTCGGCCGCAAGATCGCCGAGGGCACGCTGGACGAAGTGCGCCAGGTACCGCAGGTGCGCGAGGCCTACCTGGGCAGCGAGGAAGAATGACATGCTGGAAATCCTGAATCTCAGCGTCGCCTACGGTCGCAACGAGGCGCTGCGCAAGGTCAACCTCAAGGTCGAGGAAGGCAAGATCGTCACCGTGCTGGGCGCCAACGGCGCCGGCAAGAGCACGCTGCTCAACGCCATCCTCGGCATGGTCAAGCCCAGGGACGGCCAGATCCTGCTCGGCCGCGACGACATCACCCTGGCCAGCCCCAGCGAGCGGGTGGCGCGCGGCATCGTGCTGGTGCCGGAAGGCCGCCGCATCCTCATCACCATGACGATAGAGGAGAACCTGATGCTGGGCGCCCACCTGCGCAAGGACCACGCCGCGGTGAAGCAGGAGCTGGACGCCATCTACGCCCGCTTCCCCAACCTTGCCGAGCGCCGCCACATGGCCGCCGCCTGCCTGTCCGGCGGCGAGCAGCAGATGCTGGCCATCGGCCGCGCGCTGCTGGCCAGGCCGCGCCTGATCATGCTGGACGAGCCCTCGCTGGGTTTGTCGCCGCTGTTCGTTGCCAAGCTCTTCGAACTGCTGCGCGAGATCAACCGCGACGGCCTCACCGTGCTGCTGGTGGAACAGAACACCGGCAAGGCGCTGGCCAACGCCCACTACGCGGCGGTGCTCGAGCTCGGACAGGTGGTGATGGCGGGCGAGCCGGCGGTGCTGGCGGCCGACCCGCGCCTGCAGGAGGCCTACCTCGGACGTGCCGGCGACGGCGCGCACGGGTGACGGACGCGCGGCCCGCTTCCCCCACGGGCTGCCGCTTTCTTCGGTGTGTTGGACTTGTTGGACTAACAGAGAGGTGTTCCCCATGCTGCAAATGAAAAAAGCGACCCTGGCCCTGGCCGCGGTCTCGATGTTCGGTGCGACCGTGGCGCATGCCGCCGACCTCGTCCTCGGCCTGGCGATGGCCAAGACCGGTCCCTATGTGAGCCTCGCCAATACCAACGAGATCGCGGTGGACATGGCGGTCGAAGAGATCAACAAGGCCGGCGGCGTGAACGGCAAGCAGATCAAGGTGGTGAAGTTCGACACCGGCGGCGATCCCAAGCAAGCCACGCTGGCGGTGCGCCGCTTCGCCGAGGACGACAAGGCGCTGGCCATCGTCGGCCCCTTCAGCTCCAGCGAAGTGAAGGTTTCCTTCCCGGTGGGCGAGCGCCTGGGCATTCCCCAGATGGCGATGAGCTCCTCCGCGCCCGGCCTGGGCAAGGGCTTCAGCTTCGGCTTCCGCAACACCACCGACGAAGGCCGGGTGGTGAACGAAGTGCTCAGCTCCATCAAGGAGAAGGGCCTGCCGCACGCCACCGGCGCCATCGCCTACGCCACCGACGATACCGTCTCCAAGTCCATGGGCACCGCGGTGTTCCCCAAGCTGTTCGGCGAATACAAGATTCCGGTGAAGGGCGAGGTGGATTTCCAGTACAAGGCCTTCGACCTGTCGCCGCAGGTGTCCCGCCTGGTCGCCATCAAGCCTGACGTGATCGGCGTCGGCGCACCGCCGGAAGCCGCCATCAACCTGGCCAAGGAAATGAAGCGGCAGGGCGTGCAGGCCCGCCTCATCGGCGGTACCACCATCGCCGACCCCGATCTGCCGCAGCGCATGGACGGCGCCGGCGAGACCATGACCATAGGCACCACCTTCTTCAAGGACTACGACGACAAGGCGAAGAAGTTCTCCGCCGAGTTCTCCAGCCGCGCCAAGGCCGCCGGCCTGACCCGCACCGTGCCCAACCAGATGGACGCGGCGAGCTACGACATCGTCTACCTGTATGCCGAAGCCATGCGCAACGGCAAGGTCGGCGCCGCCGCCGACAAGCTGGCCGACGAGCGCAAGGTGATCCGAGACGAGTTGGTCAAGTTGAAGGACTTCCCGGCGCTGGAAGGCGGCATCACCTTCGACGCCGACGGCGATGCGGTGAAGCCCATCTACGTGCTGGAAGTGAAGAAGGGCGAATGGACGTTGCTGGACCGCCGCGTGCCCAAGCAGTAATTCCTGCTCCTGTCGCAGCAAACGAAAACGCGCTCCCCGGAGCGCGTTTTTCATTGTCCGCCGGACGCGGTGCGCTGCTTCGCGTTCAGGCCTGGCGGTTCAACTTTCTGGTGCCGCAGCGGCTGGGCTGCAGATCGTGCGGCGGTACCCAGCCGTGGAGGGGTATGGGAAACAGGCAATAGCCGGGGGGCTTTCCATTGCATGTTTTTGTCGTTATTCAAAAGAACCTATGATTGCATTAAGGTAAATCCAAAGAGGGGCCGCCATGCCACGTCCCGATCTCAATCTCCTGCTGGCGCTGGATGCGCTGCTCGAGGAGGGCAGCGTCATCGGCGCCGCGCGCCGCATGCATCTGAGCGCGCCGGCGATGAGCCGCACCTTGAGCCGCATCCGGGAGGCGCTGGGCGACCCGGTGTTCGTCCAGGTCGGCCGCAAACTCATGCCCACGCCCAAGGCGCTGGCACTGCGCGAACAGGTACGGGTGGCGGTCGAGCAGGCCTCGCAAGTGTTCGCCTCCAGTGCCGAGATCGACCTGAAATCGCTGGACCGGCGCTTCAGCGTCCGCGCCACCGATGAGTTCGTGAGCATCCATCTGGGCTATCTGCTGGATGCGATGGCGCGGGAAATGCCGCGGGCGATGCTGCGCTTTTCGCCGGAGGAAGACGACGTGGACGAAGAGGCGCTGCGCAGCGGCCGCATCGACCTGTTCATCAGCGCCTCGCGCAAGCTGGGGCCGGAGATCCGCGTGCAGTCGCTGTTCACCACCACGTTCGTGGGCGTCGCGCGCGCCCACCATCCGATCTTCGACGAGGAGATCACGCCCGAACGCCTCACGCACTGGGAGCACATCAACGTCTCGCGACGCGGCAGGGCCGCCGGGCCCGTCGATGCCGCGCTGGAAGCGCAGGGACTGCGACGGCATGTCGCCCTGGTGGTGCCCAATCCGTACACCGCATTGTTCGCATTGCTGGATTCGGATCTGCTGTTGCCCTTGCCCCGGCATCTGGCCAGCACCGCGCTGGCTGCGGGCCTGCACATTCGCCTGTTCGACCTGCCGATACCGCTGGAAACGGTGCTGCTGACGCAGGCCTGGCACCCGCGCCTGGAGGGCGACCCGGCCCATCAATGGCTGCGGCGGACCATTCATACGCTCTGCAACGAGAGCCAGGCGCAGGCGGCGAAGCGCGCCAAGCCATAGCGGCGCGTTCGCCGCCATGCGTGCGTATCGTGCAATGGTTAGATTGCAATAAATTCACTTTTTGGAATGATCCGGTCTCCCTACAGTGATGCGTATCGATCACTGTAGAAGGGCTGCATCGTGCATTCGACGAACGCACCAGACGCGGATTCGTGCGTCTCTCCACGCCTTTCCCGGTTTCGGGAGGGGCTTGCGCGTGGGCTGCCTTATCTCGATCTGACGACGCCGCGCGCGACTTATGTGATGCGTTCCATCCTGGCCGCCTGCCTCGCTTTGGTGGTGGCCTATCTGCTGGAACTGCATGCGCCCTACGCGGCGGCTTCCAGCGTGCTGCTCGTCATCAACCCCGTCCAGGGCGGTGTGATCGGCAAGGGGGTGTGGCGGGTGCTGGGCACGCTGGTCGGCATGCTGGCGGCCTTCGTGCTGATGAGCGCCTGCGGCCAGATGCCCTGGCTGTTCCTGCTCGGTTTCGGCGTGTGGCTGGGCGTTTGCGTGGTGGGCATGACGCTGCTGCGTCACTTCCGGGCCTATGGCGCCACGCTGGCGGGCTACACCGTGGGCCTGGCGGCCTACGGCGCCATGCAGCACCCGGAACTCACCTTCGACCAGGTGATGGGGCGCGGCGCATCCGTGCTGATCGGCGTGGTCTGCCTGGCGCTGGTCTCGGCCCTGTTCAGCAGCCGCAGCGTGCACAGCCGCCTGGCCGCGCTGCTCGACCGCCTCGCGGCCGCCACGGCAGGCGTGCTGGCGACGCATCACCAGGCCATCCAGGGCGGCGCGGAACCAGGCGCCCAGCCCCTGGATGCCGCACGGCGCTCGCTCATCACCGAGGTGTATGGCGTGGACGATCTGTTGGCGCTGGGCAAGGCCGAGTCCGCCGACCTGGCCCATCGAGCCGGCACGGTGCGACACACGATGGTGTCGCTGTTTTCCGCCCTGGTGGGCGGCGCGCCGCCCATGCGCGAACGCGGCGCCGGTGCGCTGAGTGCGTTGCAGCCGGGCTGGGAACAGACATGGCGGGAGCTCGGGCAGGTGCTGGAGCGGGAACCCGGCCCGGCCGGAAGGGCGCTTGCCATCCTGCGGCTGGCCGAGTTGCGCGCCCGGCTGGTGGCAGCGCTCACCGCCACCTCGGTGGACGATGCCGCCGGGCAGGCCGCGCTGATGATCGCGGGCGATCGCTTGATCGAGCAACTCGACGATTACCGGCAAGCCCTCGAAGGCATCGAACGTTTCCACCAACCCAGGCCGACGCCGGCGCGTCTGTCCGTGCCCTTCCACCGCGACACGGTGGCGGCTTTCCAGAACGGCGTACGCGCCCTGCTGACCGTGCTGATGGGCGGCGCCTTCTGGATCGCCACCGGCTGGACGGAAGGCAACATGATGCTGGCGGGCTTGGCGGCGGCCTGCGCGCTGCTGTCCACCGCGCCCAATCCCGCGCTGGGGGCGGTCGAATTCATCAAGGGCACGGTGGCCGCCGTGGCGATGGCCTTCCTGTGCACCTTCATCGTGCTGCCGCACGTCTCAGGCCTGCCGCTGCTGCTGGTGATCCTGAGCCTGTTCTGGCTGCCCGGCGTGTATGCCACCACGATGCCGCGTCATGCCTTGGCGGGCGTGGCCTATCTGGTGGCGTTCACCACGCTTGCGGCGGCGGACAACCCGATGCGCTACGACTTCGCGCTGTTCCTCAATGGCGCCGTGGCCTGGATCCTGGCGACGTGTTTCACGCTGCTGGGCTTCAGGATCGTGCTGCCGCGCAACGGGGCGCGCGACGCCACGCGCTTGCACCAACGCATCCGCAACGCGGCGCTGGGCACCTTGCGCGGCGAGCCGGCCGATGCGCAAGCCTGGCAATGGCGCCAGCAGCATCGCATCGCGCAACTCGGGGCCTTGCTCAGGACGCAGCCGCAGGCGATGGATCGTGCCATCGCCCAGGCGTTGAGCAGCCTGCATCTGGGCCGGGAAGTCCTGCGCCTGCGACGCTGGCTGCGCGAGGCCCCCCAGGATGCCGAATGGCCGCGGTTGGTGGCGCGCCCGCTGCGTCATATGCGCCAGTTGGCGGGCGATCCCGCTCGGGCCGCGCGCCATGCCCGTCGCGCGGCGACTTGCCTGGCGCGTTTGCCGGCGCGCTCCCACGCCGCGATGGATGACGTGCGGCGCGTGACGGTCGTGTTGCTCGACATCGCCGCGCTGCTGGAGCGCCATGCGGATGCCGCCGTACCGACCTCTGGAGGCCACGCCCATGCTCAGTGAGTTCTCGTTGGCCGGCATCTACCTGCCGCCCTTCTTCGTCTACGCCTGCCTGGCCCTGCCTATCTACCTGGGTCTGCGCTTCGTGCTCGCGCGCAGCGGGGTGCTGCGCTGGGTGTGGCATCCGGGCCTGTTCGAGTTCGCGATTTCCCTCTGCCTCGTTTCCCTTCTGGTGCTTTATGTCTGAACGCTCTTTCTCCGCCAAGCTGCTGCTACGGGCAGGATTTACCCTCGCGGTGGCCGTCGCTGCCGTATTCCTGGTCAGCGCGCTGTGGCGTGCCTACGTCGTCGCCCCCTGGACCCGCGATGGCCGTGTCAGCGCGCAGATCGTGCGCATCGCCCCCGAGGTGTCAGGCACCGTCGCCGAGGTCTCGGTCACGGACGATCAATACGTCAAACAGGGCGATGTGCTCTACCGTATCGACAAAGCCGGCTTCGCGCTGGCGTTGGCCCAGGCCGAGGCGCAACTGGCAGCGGCCGAGGTGTCCTGGCGCCAGAAGACCGAGGAGGCGCGGCGCCGCCGCGGCATGGAAAGCCTGGTGCCCGCCGAGGACATCCAGCGCGCGAACCAGGCGATGGCCATCGCCCAGGCCGAACTGCGCAGTGCGCAGGTCGCCGTGGACAGGGCGAAGCTGGACCTGACGCGCACCGAACTGCGGGCGCCGACCGATGGCTACGTCACGCACCTGCGCTTGAACAAAGGTGACTACGCGGTGGCGGGCCAGCCGAACCTGGCTGTGATCGACGCCCACAGCTTCTGGATCACCGGGTATTTCGAGGAAACCAAGCTGCACGGCATCCAGCCCGGCGCGGCGGCGCGCATCCGCCTGATGGGCTTCGACGAGGTTTTGCCGGGGCGGGTGGCCAGCATCGGGCGGGGCATCACCGACAGCAACCAGCAGGCCGACGCGCAGGGCCTGCCGAGCGTGGAACCCAGCTTCAGCTGGGTCCGGCTGGCGCAGCGCATTCCGGTGCGTGTCGAGTTCGAGCATGTCCCGCATGAGCTTGTGCTGGCGGTCGGCATGACCGGCAGCATCGAGGTCACGCCCTCGGCAGGCGTGCCGGTGCCCCAGGGCCGGCTGATCTCGCTGCTGCACCGCTGGATGTGAGGGCGAGTCCATGCATGTCTCCCTCCCTCGCACGCAGCCGCGCCTTCGGCAGGCACTGCTGGCCTCGCTGCTGACCGTCCTGGCCGGCTGCACCACCGTGGGCCCGGACTACCAGACGCAGGCGCCGAACGTGCCCGCGCACTGGATCGAGGCCGACGCCGCCCCGCCCGATGGCGAGCACGACGGCCTGCGCACCTGGTGGCGTGCCTTTCAGGATCCCTTGCTCGACCGCCTGGTCGATCAGGCCCTGGCGCACAACCAGGAGCTGGACATCGCCCTGGCGCGCCTGCGCCAGGCCCGCGCCGAGCGCGTGCAGATCGCCGCGGCCGCCATGCCCGAGGTCTCGATCGGCGTTGCCGGCGAGGCCGTGCGTGGCAGCAAGGCACTCGGCTCGCAGCCCGGCGGACAGGCGCGAACCTGGCACCTGGGCTTCGATGCCAGTTGGGAGCTGGACCTGTTCGGCGGCACGCGCCGCGCGGTCGAGGCCGCCGACGCCGGCATCCAGGCGCTGGCCGAGGACCATCGTGCGCTGCAAGTGAGTCTGGTGGCCGAACTGGTCTCCGATTACGCCGGGCTGCGCATTGCGCAACGGCGCCTTGCCATCGCGCAGGACAACATCCGCACGCTGGCCGAAGCCGAGCGCTTGGCCGAACAAGCGCAGCGCAGCGGCCTGGGCGCGCTGGCCGATGTCACCCAGGCCCGCGCCGAGCGCGAAATGGCCGAGGCGCAGCCACCCTTGCTGCATGCGGACGTCGCCCGCTTCAGTCACGCCATAGGCGTGCTGACGGGCGGGTTTCCCGGCGACTGGCATGCCGTCCTCGCCACGCCCGCTCCCGCGTTGCCCATGCCAGCCGATTTGCCGCTGTCGCTGCCTTCGGACGTCATTCGCCAACGGCCCGATCTGCGCGCGGACGAACGGCGCCTGGCTGCCGCCACCGCGCAGATAGGCGTGGCACAGGCCGCACGCTTCCCCAGGTTCCGCATTCCCCTGGGGATCGGTACCAGCGCCAGCGTCATCCACGACCTGTTCTCCGGCGCCAGCCTGGCGTGGTCGGCGGCGATGCAGGGCAGCCATTCCCTCTACGACAGCGGCCGCGCGCGGGCGGGCGTGACCGCCGCACAGGCCAATGCCGACGCCGTGCGGCGCGTCTACGAGCGGGACGTGAGTGTGGCGCTGCGCGACGTGGAGGACGCCTTGACCGCATGGACCAGCGAACGCCAGCGGCAAGCCGCGTTGCAGAAGGCCGTGGCCGACAGCCAGCAGGCCCTGCAACAGGCCAGCCAGCTATATACGCGAGGATTGAGCGCCTACCTGCCGGTGCTGGTGGCGCAGCGCAGCCTGAATCAGGCGCGCGATACGCTGGCCCTCAGCCAACTGGCGCAGTTGCAAGGAGGCATTGCCCTGTACAAGGCGCTGGGGGCGGGCTGGTCGGACTCCTCGCTGGTCCCTGAGTCCGAGCAACGCGTCGCCAGAGAAACAACGGCGACGCGATGAGGCGCCCAACGTTTCCCCGCCCTCCAGCCGGCCGTCTTCATGCGGCCATTCCTTGCTGATCCGGTTCTGCATGAACGGGGTGGGCGACAGGGACTCCAGGCCGGAGTGGCGGGGGCTCTGGTTGCAGAAGACGGCGATGTATTGAAGGGGATCGCTCGTCGCCGCATTTCGAGTCGCGCGGCCCATGCCCTGCACCGGCTCGATTCAGCGGTCTGCCTTCGCCGCCTTGTCCCCGTTGCGCAGCCTTTGCTCAAGCCAGCCCAACGCGCCGGCAGCACGGCTGATGCTGCCGACCTCATCGGCTCGCTTGACGGCCTGCTCCTTGAACCCGGCCGTATTCCTGGCTGGGATCGCCTCACCTCCTTTTTCCTCTCGTGGTGTCGAGCCTGCTACGGCCGGATTGGAAGAGGAGATCCGTGGGGCAGCTCAAATGAAAAACCCGCCTCGCGGCGGGTTTCGGCAGCAACTGCGGTACCGGTGAAACCGGTTCTTCAGACCGGATCGTAGTAGTGGATTTCCAGCAGCACGCAGCCGTTCTCCGACTTGAACGGGCCATGCCAGGCGCCGGGCGGGCGGCAGGCGTAGGTGAAGGGCTTGTAGTTGGTGCCGCCCTCGCCGTTCTCGTCGTTGCCGACGGTGAGGTCGCCGCTGACCAGGAACACTTCTTCCCAGTAGTCATGCACGAAGGGCTTGGTGGTGAAGACGCCGCCTTCAAAGCGCAGCAGGCGGGTCTGGCTGCCGCGCTTGTTCTCCACGTCGAGGCCGCCGGCGAGGATCTTTTGCTGGACGCGGGCGCCCGGCGGGTAGCCCGGCGGGGTTTCCCAGCCGTCCACCATGTCGATGGTATGGAACTCGTCGTGTAGCTTGTTCACTGCCATTTCGGATTCTCCTGTCTCTCGGGTTGGGGTTACAGCGAGTACGACGCCAGCATGCGATCCAGGATGCCGGCGGAGCGGTCCCAGTCGTAGGTGCGGAAGGAATGGCCCTTGGTGACGAAGGTGGCGCCGGCATAGAACATCTCGTACTGGGTGTGGCGCGAGGCGAATTCGGAACCCAGCGCATCCCAGGCGAGCTTGAAGAACTTCACCCGCTCCTGCGCGCCGGCCACCGGCGACTGCTGGGTCTTCTCGATGATGGAGGCGATTTCCGGGTTGGCGAAATCCTTCACCGAGGACGGCAGCATGATCAGGCCGCCGCCGGCGAGGTCGCGCATGGCGGTGACCAGGCGCGGGTACATCTGCTGGGTGAGCGCCTGGGCGGCGTAGAGGCTGTGGCGGTCCGGGATGAAGTAGGCGCCGCGCTGGGTGCCCTTGGCTTCCATGGCGTGCACGAAGGCATCCACCATGTCCGCCTCGGCGCACAACTGGCCCAGGGTGTCTCGCACCTGCGGGAAGCCGATGATGCCGTTCATCTCGGCGGTGCGGCGGGCGATGCCCATGAGGAAGCGCAGCTTCACCGACAGCCGGATCATGGCCTGGTAGTTCTGGTAGACGTGGGCCGGGGTGGCGTGGAACTGCTTCTGGCACATCTCCAGGCTGTCCACCACGAACACGCGGTCCCAGGGCACCTTCACGTCGTCGAAGAACAGCACCGCGTCGTTCTCGTCGAAGCGGCTGGCGAGCGGGTTGTCGAACACCTCCGGCGCGCTGGCTTCATAGGACTTGCGCGACATCACCTTGAGGCCCTTGGTGTTCATCGGGATGGCGAAGGAGAAGGCGTACTTCTCGTCGCCCGGCTGCAGCGGCTGGATGCAGGTGACCAGCACTTCGTCGGCCATGATGCCGCCGGTGGCCAGCATCTTGGCGCCGCGTATGGTCAGGCCTTCGGCGTCGCGGTCCACCACGCCTGCGGAGAGGAAGGGATCCTGCTGCTGGGCGGCGCTCTTGGAGCGGTCGGCCTGCGGATTGATGATGACGTAGGTGAGGTAGAGGTCGTTGTCGCGGGCGTACTTGTAGTAGTCCGCCAACGCGCCGGCGCGCTTCGGATCGTAGGCCTCGAACACCTCCAGGCCCATGTACATGCCGGCGATGCAGGAGGCGACGTGGTCCGGCGCGCGCCCGAGGAAGCCGCCGTGCAGCTCGGTCCAGGCTTCCAGGCCCTGGCGGCGCTGCTTCAGGTCGTCGTAGCTGAAGGGCAGTTGCCAGATGCGGTTGGCGCGGCCGCCTTCGGGCGTCTCGAAAGTCATCAGTTCCTGGTTGGCCTGGGCGAAGTCGAACAGCTTGCCCACCGAGGCCACCGCGTTGCGGAAGGCGGGATGGGTGGTGACGTCGGCGGCGCGCTCGCCGTCGATGTAGACAGCGCGGCCGTCGTTCAGGCCCGCGATGTGTTGGCTTCCAGTCTTGATCATTTCTGCTCCGTTGGGGACGGTTTGGTTCGGGATGGGGGTGAAGCGGGAAGCGGGCGGCTGCGGTGGGGCCTGCAGCCGCCGGTCTTGTTCTCAGGCCTGCGCGGCCTCGTGCTGCACGCCGTGGTAGCGGCCGCGGAAATAGAGCAGCGGCGGCGGCGCGGGGTCGTAGGTGAAGCGCAGCACGCGGCCGACCACGATCACATGGTCGCCTCCCTCGTACTGGCAGTGGTGGCCGCACTCGAAGTGGGCGAGGGCGCCCTCCAGCAGCGGCGCCATCGCATGGCCGGGGCGGTGGGCGACCTTGTCCCAGCGACCGTCCTGCGGCCGGGCGAACAGGTCGGAAAGCCCGCGCTGGCCGGCACCCAGCACATTGATGGCGAAGCCGTCCGCCGCCAGCAGGCGGGCCAGGCCGCCGGAACCGCGCATCAGGCTGAACAGCACCAGCGGCGGATCGAGCGAGAGGGAAGAGAAGGAGTTGACGGTCATCCCCAGATGCTCGCCGTCGGCGGCATGGGCGGTCACCACGGCGATGCCGGTGGCGAACTGCCCCAGGGAATGGCGGAATTCGCGAGGGTCTGTCGGGGCTTGCACGAAACGGCTCCTGGGGCTGGCTGCCAGGGCTTTCCGGGGGCTTCTCCGGCGGGCCGTGGCGGCTTCGTTATTTTCTAAATTTAGCTTGGTTGCGAAGCTATTATAGAAAGCTGTTGCAGCGGCAGGCAAGCCTGTTCGGCAAATAGTGGAAGACCACGCTCACGGGGCGCGAAAGGGATGGGCGGGCGGGCTTCTGCGGCGCGCAAAAGCACACGGGCCGCGATGCGGCCCGTGTCGGAAAAAGCGGGTGTGCCTCCGTTGGAGGCTGGCGTCAGCCCTCGGCGACCTTCGCCTGCAGGGCGAGGTAATCGACCAGGTGCAGCGCCTGGTCGCTGGAAACCACCAGCTTGGACATGATCTGTCCCAGCATCTGGAACTCCTCCGCGCTGAGCGGGAAGAGCATGTCGTTCACCGGGCTCTGGATGCCGGTGAGGGCGTCGAGCTGGGTGCGCGCTTCCGGCGTCAGCGTCAGCCGCACCCGGCGGCGGTCTTCGGGGTTGGTCACCTTGGCCACAAGGCCGGCCTTCACCAGCTTGTTCACCTCGGTGGTGATGAATGCGCCGCTGAAGTGCAGGTGGTCGGCAATGGCGTTGATGCCGGCCTCGCCATGCTGCAAGTGGGCGATGGACATCAGGATGGTGTAGGAGGTGCCGGACAGGTCCAGCAGGCGGCCGAACTTGTTGCGGATGTCCTGGATGCGCGCGGAGAAGGCGAGCAGGTCGTGCACCAGTGCGCGGAAGGCAGCGTCGCTACCGTCCACCAGCAGTTCCGGCCGCGACACGGTGAGCTTGGACGTCTTTCGTGCCGAGCTTGCGCCGGCTTTCGTGGTGGCGGTGCCGGTGGTTTGTCGCTTGGTACTGGCGGGCATGAGAACGGAATGGATCGCTAGGCAAAGATAGCTATTATACAAAGAAGTATTGCGCTTTTTGCAGTTCCGGCCGCGCCAATGGGCTGGACCGCAGCCGCCCGGGCCAAGTGCCGGCGCTCAACGCAGCCGGGCTGCAGCCCGCCTGGATTGAGTATGGCAGCTGGCCTGCGTCTTTGCTGCCGGGCTGGGCGCCGGTGCCCGCGGTGGTGCGCAGGCGGCAAGGCGGCGGTGCTGCGATGCACTGCCCTGGTGTGGCCGCCCCTCCGGCCGTGTTGCGAACGCGGTGGCTGGACAGCCGCTCGCGCGGAACCCGGGCCGGTGGCCGGGCTGCCGCACTCTTTCCCCCTCCTGGAAGCGGATGTTCCTCCTCTGCCGCTGGCACGGGGCTTGCGATGAGTTGCCGCAGCCCTGGCGTTTCCCGACGCCGGGGCTGCGGCTTTCCAACCCCTCGCAATACCCGACAAAACAAGGAGAAAACCATGAATCGCTACGCTGACGGCGCCTTGCTCGCGCTGGCTGTGTTGTCCGCCGCCTATGCGGTCTTCGAGGGTGGCGGTGTGCCGGCAGGGGCCGCTGCGGCGCTGGTCCTCGCCGCGCTCGCAGTGCGTGCCCTGGCCGCCGCGGCCCCGGCCGGCTTGAGCCGTGCCGATGCCGCCGCTCTGGGTTCGTCCCTGGCTGCCGGCGACTGGGCGGGAGCGCAGGCGCTCGGCCAGCGGGCGGCGCCCGGCAGCGTTGCCGAAGGCCTGGCCAGGGCGATCGGCAAGCTGCTGCGCGAGCTGCAAGCGGCCGAGGAAGGGCAGGCCGCAGCGGAGCAGCGTTTGCGGGCCGCCGAGGCGAAGGCTGCCGCGATGCCCCAGGCGGCCGCCGGCGCCGGCCACCGGGTGCTGGATGGGTTGCGCGCTCGGCTGGCTGCCTTGTGTGCGTCCCAGGTGGAGTTCTGCGAGCACCTTTCGCGCGGCACCGGTGCCGCCGAGCGGGCATCCGAGAAGATCGCCACTTGCTATCGGGCGGTGCAGGAGAGCGACGGCGCGCTGACCCAGCTGCGCGACTACAGCGCCCAGGTGGCGCAGGTGTTCGCCGAGCTGACGGAGCAGTCCAACCGCATCGAGCACATCGTTTCCAGCATCCAGGAGATCGCCAGCCAGACCAATCTGCTCGCGCTCAATGCCGCCATCGAGGCGGCGCGCGCCGGCGAGAGCGGCCGCGGTTTCGCCGTGGTGGCGGACGAGGTGCGCAAGCTGGCCGAGCGCTCGGCGCTCTCCAGCAAGGAGATCGGCGACATCGCCCAGGGCCTGCATCGCACCGCCGCCGACGCCGGCAGCCGGGTCGAGCAGGCCACTTCCAGCGCGGAGCACGGCAAGAACCGCATCGAGGTGGCGATCAGGATGATGGACGACGTCACCGAGGATGCGCGGGTGCGCATGGTCGTGCTGGAGAAATCCACCCAGTTCGCGGTGCGCCAGCGCGACGAGGGCGTGGATATCGAAGCGGGCCTGGCCCAGGCGCTGGCGGGCCTGCAGGCCGCCTGAGCGGCGGCGGCCAAGGGGGGCTGCGCCCGGGCATCACCGCGGGCCGGCCCGCCTGCCTCAGCCCAGCATCCGGTAGCGTTCCAGCCAGCGCGCGTAAGGCGCCGGCAGCGCCCGGGGCGGCTTCTCCTTCTTCAGCGCCAGCGCGGCTTGGTAGGGGAGTGTGGGTTGGCGAGGCGGGCGCGGCCTATCAAATCCGGGCTTCATCAAGACCCTCGCCTGGCATGAGCGCACCCATCACTTGCCGGCCCACCGCTGGGTGCGGGCACAGTTGACTGAGACCTGCGAGGAGCCGGCTTGAGCGAGCCCCGGCGGCTGGACGCCGGCCACCCCGTTTCTGGCTCCGGCACCGCAGCCCGAGACCACTGCGTCAGATTGACCGGGTCAGATTGAGCACCACCGCGGCGGGCTGCGCCAGCGCCGGCCGCCACGCCGCCTGCCGCCCTTGCGCTGGCCGTGTGCATTCCTCATCCAATCGACTGAAAGAAAAGGAAAAGCCGCCGTAAGGGCGGCATGGGCCGGAGCGCTCCCGCGCACTGGCACCGGCGTTGCTATTTCCTCTTCGAGGCCTCGAACGCTCAGCCCCGGCAGCCGCCGGGATAAGCATCCTCAACCCCTCGAAGGAAAGAAAAAGATGCGCCCAACCCCAATGAAGAGAACGCCGGCCGGCCGGCCGGTACCGTCGCGTGGTTTCCGCCTCGCCTGCCTGATGCCGCTGCTGCTTTCCCTGCTCGCAGTGGCCACGCCCGCCCACGCCATCGACGTCGAAGCCGGCGACTACACCGCTGCGCCCGCCGGCACCACGCTGGGTCTTCTCTACATGCAGCACGCGGAGCGCGAAGACCTCTACGCCAGCGGCGACAAGGTGCCCGGCAAGGGCAAGTTCCGCAGCGACGTCGGCATCCTGCGTTTCATCCACTTCATGGAACTGGGCGGCTACATCATCGACCCCCAGATCCTGATCCCCTTCGGCAACCTGCGCGGCTCGGGCGATTTCTCCAGCCTGGGCAGCAACGGCGGCTTTGCCGACCCGGTACTGGCTGCCACGCTGTGGACCATCAACGACCCGGTGAACCGCCGCTACCTGGGCATCACGCCCTTCCTCTACGTGCCCATCGGCAACTACGACCGCGGCGAAGCCCTGAACATGGGCGAGAACCGCTGGCGCTATGCACTGCAGTTGGGCTACATCCAGGGCATAGGCGACAAGTTCACCGTCGATCTGCTGGGCGACGTCACCTTCCACGGCGATAACACCGACTACAGCAGCACCGGCGCCACTATGAAGCAGGACCCGACCTACCAGTTCCAGGCCTTCGGCCGCTACCACATCCGGCCGGACCTGGACTTCCGCGTCGGCGTCGCCCGCTCCTGGGTGGGCAAGGTGAAGGTGGATGGGGTGGAGACCACCGGCCAGGCCATGGTTACCAAGTTCAGCGTCGGCTTCGGCTACCAGATCGTGCCGCGCACCCAGCTGTTGTTCGTCTATGGCCGCGACATCGACGTCACCGACGGCTTCAAGGAAAAGAACCGGCTGAACCTGCGCGTCGGCTACGCCTTCTGAGGCGCCGGCGGGCGGGGGGTGGATTGCGTCCGGCCCGCGCGCCGCATGCGGTCCGCCCGCCGCGCCCCCCGTTGCCCCTCTTCCTTCCCGCATCTGAACAGGAAAGATCCCATGACAGAGAAGATAGCCCACCTGTACCCCGCTCCGCTCACCGGCCCGCAGGTGCCCCTGCTGGAGCCGGCCACCGGCGCCACGCTGGCCGGGCTGCGGCTGGCTTCGGTGGCCGACGTGGCTGCCGCCGCCGAAGCCGCCGCCACCGCGCAGGCCGCCTGGGCGGCGACGCCCTTCGACCAGCGCGCGGCGGTGATGCGCCGTGCCGCCGAGCTGCTGCGCGAGCGCGCCGACACCTTCAACCGCTGGAACGTGCGCGAGTGCGGCTCCATTCTGCCCAAGGCGGAATGGGAGCTGAACGCCTCCTACGAGCAGTTGCACAACGCCGCCGGGCTGATCGCCCAGCCGCATGGCCACATCATGCCGTCCTCGGTGCCGGGCCGGACCAATCTGTGGTCGCGGGTGCCCATCGGCGTGGTCGGCATCATCGCGCCGTGGAACTACCCGCTGCTGCTGGCGATGCGTTCGCTGGCGCCGGCGCTGGCGCTGGGCAACGCGGTGCTGCTGAAGCCGGCGCTGCAAGGCTCGGTGTGCGGCGGCCTGCTGCTGGCCGAGCTGTTCCGCGACGCCGGCCTGCCGGCGGGCGTGCTCAGCGTGCTGCCGGGCGAGGCGGACGTGGGCGACGCTATCGTGCGCGATGCCCGCGTCGGCATGATCTCCTTCACCGGCTCCACCGCGGTGGGCAAGCGCATCGGCGAACTCTGCGGCGGCCTGTTGAAGAAGGTGGCGCTGGAGCTGGGCGGCAATAACGCCTTCATCGTGCTGGAGGACGCCGACATCGAGGCCGCCGCCTCCCACGGCGCCTGGGGCGCCTTCCTGCACCAGGGCCAGATCTGCATGCAGGCTGGCCGCCACCTGGTGCACGAGGCGGTAGCGGCGCAGTACGCCGAGGCGCTGGCGCGCCGCGCCAAGGCGCTGCGGGTGGGCAACCCGGACACCGAAACGGTGCATCTCGGCCCGCTCATCAACGCCCAGCAGCGCGCCAAGGTGGGCGGCATCGTCAGGGACACGCTGGCGCGCGGCGCCAGCCTGCTGGCCGGCGGCAAAGGCGAGGGCCTGTTCTACGAGGCCACCGTGCTCGGCGGCGTCACGCCGGACATGCCGGCCTTCATCGACGAGATCTTCGGCCCGGTGGCGCCCATCACCCCCTTCGCCGGCGACGACGCCCTGGTGGCGCTGGTGAACAGTTCGCCCTACGGCCTCTCCGCCGCCATCCATACCCGCGACCTCGCCCGTGGCCTGGAACTTGCGCAGCGGTTGAAGACCGGCATGGTGCACATCAACGACCAGACGGTGAATGCCGAATTCAACGTGCCCTTCGGCGGCATGGGCGCCTCCGGCAACGGCGGCCGCTTCGGCGGGCCGGTGAATGCCGAGGAATTCACCCAGAGTCAGTGGGTGTCCATGGTGTCCCGCCCGGTCACCTATCCCTTCTGAACGCAGCGGGCGACACGATCCGCGCCTTCCTTCCCCCGACCCCAACGAGAAGCGCAACCCCCCGACAAGGAAAACTCCATGGATAAGGAAAACAAGTCCCGCCTCGAACTCAACGAGGAGGTGAACCGCCTCGAATCCGCGCTGATGCGTGGCCGCGGCGACCGCCGCCAGTTTCTCAAGGCTGCCACCGCCGCCGGCTACAGCATGGCCGCGGCCACCTCGATGATGGCCTTCGCCGACCGCGCCTTCGCCCAGCAGTCCGCCAACCGCGCGGCGCTCACCGCCGAGTACGACTTCATCGTCTGCGGCGCCGGCTCGGCCGGCTGCGCGGTGGCCCGCCGGCTGGCGGACAACCCCAACGTGCGGGTGCTGCTGCTGGAAGCCGGCGGCTCCGACAACGTGCCGCAGGTGATGGACGGCACCCGCTGGCCGGAGAACATCGGCAGCGAACGCGATTGGGCGTTCAAGGGCCAGCCCACGCCCACCCTCAACGGCCGCACGCCGCCCTTCCCGATGGGCAAGGTGCTGGGCGGCGGTTCCAGCGTGAATGGCCTGGTGTGGGCGCGCGGCCACAAGAACGACTGGGACATGTGGGCCGAGGTGTCCGGCGAAAAGGCGTGGAGCTATGAGTCGGTGCTCGGCATCTACCGCCGCATCGAAGACTGGCAAGGGCCGGCCGATCCCAAGCGGCGCGGCAAGGGCGGCGAGGTCTACCTGTCGCTGCCGGAAGCGCCGATCAACCCAGTGGCGCCGGCGCTGATCGAGGCGGCGGGCGATTTCGGCATGCCCAAGGTGGTGGACCTCAACGGCGAGATCATGGAAGGCGAGGGCGGCGCCGGCATGCCCAACCTCATCGTCAAGAACGGCCGCCGGGTGTCGATGGCGGTGGCCTACATCCACCCCATCATGGACCGCTCCAACATCACCGTGCTGCTGGGCGCGCATGTGAACCGGCTCAAGTTCAAGGGCAAGCGCGTCACCGGCGTGGAGTTCGTGCATGAGGGCAAGGTGCACACCATCGCGGCGAAGCATGAGGTCATCCTCTCCACCGGCGCCATCAACACCCCGCGCATCCTGATGATCTCCGGCGTCGGCCCGGAGAAGGAGCTGAAGAAGCACGGCATTCCGGTGGTGCAGAAGCTGGAGGGCGTGGGCCAGAACTTCCAGGATCACATCCTGCTCGGCGGCTGCATGTGGGAGTACTTCACGCCGGAGCCCGGGCGCAACAACTCGGCGGAATTCACCTTCTTCTGGAAGAGCGATTCCTCGCTGAGGACCCCCGACCTGCAGCCCTTCCTGGAGGAATTCCCCTACACCAGCGAAGTCACCCGCGAGCAATACACCATCCCGAAGGCAGCCTGGGTGCTGGCGGCGGCCATCGTGCAGCCCACCAGCCGCGGCCACATGACCATCAGCGGCCCGCGCCCGCAAGATCCGCCGCTGATCTACCCCAACTTCCTCTCCACCGAGCAGGACATCAAGGCGCTCACCCGTTCGGTCGAGATCTGCCGCGAACTGGGCAACTCCAAGCACCTCAAGCCCTACGCCAAGCGCGAGATCATGCCGGGCGAACTCAAGGGCAAGGAGCTGGAGCGCTTCATCCGCAACGCCGCCGGCACCTACTTCCACGAAACCTGCACCTGCAAGATGGGCCGTGACGAGATGTCGGTGGTGGACGGCAAGCTGCGGGTGTATGGGCTGGAGGGGCTGCGCATCGCCGACGGTTCCATCATGCCGGCGATCACCACCGGCAACACCATGGCGCCCTGCGTGGTGATCGGCGAGCGCTGCGCCGAGGAGCTGAAGCAGCAGTACCGCATCTGAGCCGCCGTCGGGGAGGCTGGCGCTTGGTTTGACCGGGCCTTTGGTTCGTCCGGTCGAAGGCCTCATCCAGCCCGCTGGCCCCCCGCCGTGGGCGACCCCATGCCCGTGCGGGAACGGGCCGCCGGGCGTGCATGGCTTCAGCCGCGCCCGGCCTTGCCGCCACTACGCCAGCTCAGGCTGGGGTGGTGGCTTTTTTTGCGTCTCAGACGGTGGCGATGGTGTCGCTGTAGCGGGCAAGCACTGCGTCGTGGGTGAGCAGTCGCATCGGCTCGACCAGGGCCTGCGCGACGATGAGTCGGTCGAAAGGGTCCTGGTGGTGGCGGGGCAGCTTTTCGACCGCTACCGCATGTTCGGCTTCTATCGGCAGCAATCGATAGCCTGCGGCCTCGAAATAGCGGCTGGCCTCCTGCCCCGCGACCGGCATATCGCCACGAGCCAGAGAATGCTTGATGGCAATTTCCCACAGGCTGGCGACACTGACCCAGATGGAGGCCCTGGGCGATTGAATCAGCTCGCGGGCGGTGACGGAAAGCCGCGGGCTGTCTGTGATCGCCCACAAGGCGACGTGGGTATCCAGCAGCAGATTCACTTCGCGTCTTCGCCGAGGAAAAGGCGAGCGACCTCGGCGTTGTGGGTATCGATGTCGTCTGGCACCTCGAACAGGCCTTTGGCAATGCCGATGCGCTTGTCTGGCGACGGGGTCTCCACCGGCACCAGCTTGGCCGCCGGCTTGCCGTTGCGGGCGATGACGATCTCGCGGGCTTCGCCTTGCTCTATGGCCTCCACGAGGCGGGACAGCGAAGACTTGGCCTGCAGCATGTTGACCGATTGCATGGGGGACTCCTCCGGGAACTACTTAGTCTAGTCTGGCCAGGTGCCTCTCTCAAGCCGGTCGGCGCCGGTTTTGTTGTCGCGAAGCTCAGCCCCGGCTCTCCGCCAACTGCTGCTTCAGCCGCGCGCTGGCGCGCACCCGGCGCTGCAAGGTGGAACGGCTGACGCCCAGGTGGTCGGCGGCGCGGGAGAGATTGCCGCCGGTGAGGCGCAGGGCATCGGCCATCGCTTGTTCTTCCAGGGCGCTTAGGGAGGCCGGCGGCGTGCTGGCCGCGGGCTGGGCCGGGGCAATGGCAGGCAGGCTTGCGGCGACCGCGGCCGGGGGCAGGGCGAAGCGCACATGTTCGGCGCTGATGGCCTCAGCCGCCTCGCACAGCAGGGCGGCGCGCTTGAGCACGCTGAGCGCTTCGCGCGCATTGCCCGGCCAGGGGTAGGCGGCGAGCAGGGCGGTGGCTTCCGGGGTGAGGCCGCCGGGGTGGCCGGCGCCGTCGCGCGCCAGGGTGGCGAAGAGGTCCGCCAGGCGGCTGCGTTCGCGCAGCGGCGCGAGCGCCAGGGTGTAGCCGGCGATGCGGTAATACAGATCGGCGCGGAAGCGGCCCTGGGCCACCAGCGTGTCCAGGTCCTGGTGGGTGGCGCACAGCAGGCGGAATTCCACCGGCCGTGGTTTGCCGCTGCCCAGGCGGGCCACTTCGCGGCTGTCCAGCACCCGCAGCAGGCGGGCCTGCAGGGCGAGCGGCATGTCGCCGATCTCGTCGAGGAAGAGGGTGCCGCCGTCGGCCTCCTCGATGCGGCCGCTGGCGCCGCCCTTGCGGCCGCCGGTGAAGGCGCCATCGGTGTAGCCGAAGAGTTCGGATTCGATCAGCGCTTCCGGCAGCGCGGCGCAGTTGATGGCGACGAAGGGGCCGGCCGGCTGCTGGCGGTGCAACGCATGGGCGACCACCTCCTTGCCGCTGCCGGTCTCGCCACGCAGCAACACCGGCAGGCCCTTGTCCAGCGCCTTGAGGGCGATGCGGAAGCGGCCGGCGAATTCCGGGTCGCCCATTTCCGGGGCGTCCTGCCCGACGTTGGCCATGGCCGTGGCGCGGGGCATGGAGAGCGGCTGCCGCGCGGGGGCGCCGCTGCGTGTCTCGATGAACACGAACAGGCCGGAGTTCAGCCGTATCGGCAGCGGCCGGCCGCTCTGGGCGAGGAGTTCCAGCCACTGGCCGTACTGGCCGTCGAAGACGCTCTCGAAGCTGAGCATGGCCAGCGGCAGGCCCAGCGGATTGAGGATGCGCCGCGCCTCGCGCGTCATGCCCAGCACCTCGCCATCGGCCCCGAAGGCGACGGTGGCATTGCGCGATTCGCCGTTGGCGCTCCAGCTCATGCGCAGGGTGAGGCGGGCGCGTAACCGCTCCAGTTGACGGTGTTCGATGGCGCTGGCGCAGCTCTCCGCCAAGCTGATGGCGCCGAACTCGCGGCCCTCGCGGTGCTTGGTCAGATTCACCGCGCCGACCAGCTGCCCAGCTGGATCGAAGATGGGCGCGGCGGCGCAGTAGAAGGCGGCGTTGGCCTCGAAATAGTGCTCATGGCCGAAGACCTGCACCGGCCGCTGGCAGGCGAGGGCGCAGTTCATGGCCGCGGTGCCTATGGCCTGTTCGGACATGTCGCAGCCCAGCTGCAAGGCCTCGTACAGCTCGCCGCTCGCCTCGCGCGGATCGGTGAAGCGGGCGATGGTGAGCGCCTCGGCATCAGTCAGCACCGGATGGAAGCCGGATTCGTGCAGCACCCGGGCGAACAGGCCCAGCGTGGCCTCGAAGTCGCGGATCAGCAGGGCGTTGCGGCCGCGCAGTTCCTCCACCCGGCTGCGGTCATGGATGTTGAAGCCGACCCGCGCCGAGGCCGGGCGCTGGTCGGCGCAGCGCCGCCAGGAGTCGAGGATGGCGGCATCCACCAGCCCGTCCGGCGTTTCGCCCTGCCCGAAGAATAGTTCGCGGGCGCGATGGGCATGCAGGCCCGGCACTGCTGCGGCGAATCTCGACATGGCGACTCCCGTGGTCTGGCGGCTGCGGCCGTGGTTGCCAAGGAGTATTACCGAAGGCGTACGGCCGGGGTGGAATTCGAGCGGGGAACGAAGCAGGTACTGTGCCCATCGGGGGCGGAGGTGATGGGTGGGTTGGAGGGTAAAGCGGCTTCTCGAGCGGGCCGCTTCGCGCCCCGGCCCTGTAGCCTGCCGGCCCCAGGCGCTCCGGCGGGCGAAGTCGGTGCTTCGCTTGTTCTGCCTACGCCCCGCGAGGGTAGAGGGGAGAAAAACCGTACTTCCGAACGCGTAGGTCAATGCGCCTGCTGCCTACCTGGAGCCGCCTTCCTCCACCGCCACCGGGGCAGCCTCGTCGAAGCCGCCGATCTTCCGCAGCAGGAACAGCAGCGCGACCCGTTCTGCCGGGTTCAGGCTGCCGAAGGTCGCCTCGGTGATCTGCTCGGCGAAGGGCACCATGCGCACCACCAGTTCCTGGCCTTCGGGGGTGAGGGCGACCAGCACCTTGCGGCGATCCAGTGGATCGTGGCTGACGCTGAGCAGCTTGCGTGTCTTCAGGCGTTCGACGATGCCTCGCACGGTGGCCTGGTCGATAGCGCTGGCGCCGACGATGGTGCTGAGCGAGCAGGAGCCGTGGTCGCGCACCGCGCACAGCACCACGAACTGGGCGGCAGTGAGCTGCGAGTCCGGGATCTGCTGCTGGAAGATCGCCATGTGGCGCTGGTAGGCACGGCGCAGCAGGTGGCCGACCTGTTCCGAGAAGTGATAGTGCGGGTCTTCGCCGTTGGGCATGGGGAGGTCTTTGCCTGTCGAGGAGTGTTGCCGGGCGGCGGGCCATGCCGGGTCGGGAAAGGCCGCCAGCGCGTGTGGGCACAGAGTCTAACCGCAGTGCGTGGCCGGGTGGGAGCCCCCGGCGGGCCTTTGTCTTGCCGCGCGGAATCAGGGGCTTGGCCGCGCCGGCGAGCATGCACGGCGGGGGCCGAGTGGTAATTTGTTAAGTGAACACTGTACGAAAGACGTGCTGCGTTGCGGTCTGCGGTGGCGGCGCGGGGCACGGCTTTAGTGCATGGACGGACGGCGTTTGCCATTGGCTTTAACGGCAAGGCATCCGGCGATATTCCATTGCGCTGGGATACGGCGCGAAGACGGCATGGCGTGTGCGATCCGAATTCTGCGCTGCGCCAATTTTTGCACCGCGTCAGGCGTTTTTCGGCGGCTTCAAGTTGGTGCATCTAATGCACTGTTTCGGTGTGAAAAAAACTTGTTGTATCGGCAGTATCGTTGCGCTAGATTGCGCAAAAAATGTAATGGACACTACATGAAAATGTAAGAGCCACTACATGAAAAACAGACGATCCGGCACAGCCGGACGGGACCGTAGCCGAGGCGGTTTTCGCCCTTGCCGGTCCACCCGACAGGAGTAGTTCATGGCCCATACGATACGTGCCGCGCATCCCCACGCGCCGGCCGGTGGCCCCGCCGCCGCTTCCTCGTGCCGCCACGCTTTCCCGCGCGCCGCCGGTGTCCATCCGGACGCGGCCGGGCAGGGCGTGGGCTCACTCCCGCCGCCTGCTTTCGCTGCCTGATGCCTGCGCTGTGGCCTGCAGTTCTGACTCCGTTCTGAGCTGAGCCCGGTGCCCCGGCGGCGCGCATCCGATGCGCGTTGCAGGCCGCTTCCCCGCAGTCGCTGCGCCACCGCCTGTGCGGTCGGCGGGGGAGCGCTCAAGTCCGATTTCCCGCAACACCCCAACCCCGCAACCCCAGCAATCCAACAGAGAAACTAGCCAGGAGAAAAACATGAAGCTGAAGCCTGCCGTCCTCGCCATTGCCCTCACCGGTGTTCTCGGTGCCTCCGCCAGCGCCTGGGCCGCCGATGTGATCAAGATCGGCGAAATCAACAGCTACAAGGCGCAGCCGGTGTTCCTCGACGCCTACAAGCGCGGCATGACCCTGGCGCTGGATGAAATCAATGGCGCCGGCGGCGTCAATGGCAAGAAGCTGGAAGTGATCACCCGCGACGACAACGCCAACCCGGGCGACGCGGTGCGCCTGGCCGACGAGCTGCTGTCGCGCGAGGGCGTAGACCTGATCGCCGGCTCCTTCCTTTCCCACGTCGGCCTTGCGCTGGCGGACTACGCCCAGCAGCGCAAGGTGTTCTACCTCGGCACCGAGCCGCTGACCGACAAGATCGTGTGGGAGAACGGCAACCGCTACACCTACCGCATGCGCACCTCCACCTACATGCAGACGGCGATGCTGGCGGCCGAGGCGGCGAAGCTGAAGAAGAAGAAGTGGGCGCTGATCTACCCCAACTACGAGTTCGGCCAATCCTCCGTCGCCACCTTCAAGAAGCTGCTGAAGCAAGCCCAGCCGGACGTCGAATTCGTGATCGAGCAGGCGCCGCCGCTGGGCAAGGTGGATGCCGGCAGCGTGGTGCAGGCGGTGGCCGATGCCAAGCCGGACGCGATCTTCAACACCCTGTTCGGGCCGGACCTCGCCAAGTTCGTGCGCGAGGGCAATACCCGCGGCCTGTTCAAGAGCGTGCAGGTGGTCAGCATGCTGACCGGCGAGCCGGAGTACCTCGACCCGCTGCGCGCCGAAACGCCGGATGGCTGGATCGTCAGCGGCTATCCGCAGGATTCGCTGGAGACGCCTGAGCACAAGGCCTTCCGCGCCGCCTACGTGGCCAAGTTCAATGACTACCCGCGCCTGGGCGCGGTGGTGGGCTACAGCGCCATCAAGTCGCTGGCGGCCGGCATCAAGAAGGCGGGCGGCACCGACACCGAGAAGCTGATCGCCGCCTTCAAGGGCCTGAAGGTGGATACGCCCTTCGGCGAGATCGTCTATCGCCCGCAGGACAACCAATCCACCATGGGCGCCTACATCGGCAAGCTGAAGAACACCGGCGACAAGGGCATCATGGTCGATTACCACTACGTCGATGGCGCCACCGTGCAGCCCAGCGACGAAGAGGTGAAGAAGATGCGTGGTGACAAGTAATGAGTTCCTTCCTCGTCCAACTGCTGAACGGGTTGGCGGGCGCCTCGTCGCTGTTCCTGGTGGCGGCGGGGCTGTCGCTGATCTTCGGCGTCACCCGGATCGTGAACTTCGCCCACGGTTCGCTCTACATGCTGGGGGTGTACATCGCCTACAGCATGTCCGAGCGGCTGGCGGGCGGGGTCGGTTTCTGGTTCTCCCTGGTGTTCTCGGCGGTGGCGGTGGGCTTTATCGGCGCGCTGATCGAGATGGTGCTGCTGCGCCGTATCTATAAGGCGCCCGAGCTGTTCCAGCTGCTGGCCACCTTCGCCCTGGTGCTGGTGATCAAGGACGGCGTACTGTGGATCTGGGGCGCGGAAGACCTGCTCGGCCGCCGCGCGCCGGGGCTGGAAGGCTCGGTGGAAATCCTCGGCCGCAACTTCCCCACCTACGACCTGTTCCTGATCGTCATCGGCCCCGTCGTGCTGGCGCTGGTGTGGCTGCTGCTCACCCGCACCCGCTGGGGCACGCTGGTGCGCGCGGCGACGCAGGACCGCGAGATGCTGTCCGCGCTCGGCGTGCACCAATCTTGGCTGATCACCGGCGTGTTCGCGCTCGGCGCCATGCTCGCCGGCCTCGGCGGCGCGCTGCAGTTGCCGCGCGAGCCGGCCAACCTGGGCATGGACATGCTCAGCATCGGCGATGCCTTCGTGGTGGTGGTGGTGGGCGGCATGGGCTCCATTCCCGGCGCCTTCGTCGCCGCGCTGATCATCGCCGAGATCAAGGCCATCTGCATCTGGCTGGGCGATGTGAACTTCGGCCCCTTCAGCATCAGCTTCTCCAAGCTCACCCTGGTGGTGGAGTTCCTGGTGATGGCGGTGGTGCTGGTGGTGCGTCCGTGGGGCCTGTTCGGCCGTCCGCAGGGCACGCCGCGCCACAGTGGCGCGCCGGAAGCGCCTTTGCGCCCGGCGGGCAAGTCGCTGCGCTGGTTCGCGGTGGCGCTGGTGGCCGGCATGGCGGTGCTGCCGCTGCTGCAGGGCCAGTTCCCGTATGCGCTGGTGCTGTCGGTGGATCTGCTGATCGCGGCGCTGTTCGCCGCCAGCCTGCACTTCATCATGGGCCCAGGCGGCATGCACTCCTTCGGCCACGCCGCCTACTTCGGCCTGGGGGCCTACGGCGCCGCGCTGCTGATGAAGGCCGCCGGGTTGCCGATGGAGGCCTCGCTCATCCTGGCGCCGGTGGTGGCGGGCCTGGGCGCGGTGGTGTTCGGCTGGTTCAGCGTGCGCCTGTCCGGCGTCTATCTGGCCATGCTGACGCTGGCTTTCGGCCAGATCGCCTGGTCCATCGCCTTCCAGTGGGATGACTTCACCGGCGGCTCCAACGGCATGATCGGCATCTGGCCCTCGGGCTGGGCCAACAACCGCACCGCGTATTTCTACCTCACCCTGGTGCTGGTGGTGGTCGGCCTGTTCGCGCTGCGCCGCATGCTGTTCTCGCCCTTCGGCTACGCCATGCGCGCCGGGCGCGACTCGGTGCTGCGGGCGGATGCGATCGGCATCGATGTGAAGCGCGTCCAGTGGCTGGCCTTCGTCATCGCCGGTGTGTTCGCCGGCGCGGCGGGCGCGCTGTTCGTGTATTCCAAGGGCAGCATCTCGCCCGAAGTGCTGTCGGTGACCAAGTCGGTGGATGGCCTGGTGATGGTGCTGCTGGGCGGCGTGCAGACGCTGGCCGGTCCCATCGTCGGCGCGGTCACCTTCACCTGGCTGCAGGACACGGTGGCGCGCTCCACCGACTACTGGCGCGCGCTGCTGGGCGGCATCATCCTGTTCCTGGTGCTGGTGTTCCCGCAGGGCCTGGCCGGCTTCATCCACGACCTGGTGGTCAAGCTCAAACCCAACCGGGAGGCCGCACGATGAGCCTGCTGCAAATCCGCGGACTGCAGAAGTCCTTCGGCGGCGTGAAGGCGGTGGACGGCATCGACTTCGATGTCGCCGCCGGCGAGCTGCTCGCCCTGATCGGCCCCAACGGCGCCGGCAAGTCCACCACCTTCAACATGGTGAACGGCCAGCTGCGCGCCAGCGGCGGCTCGGTGAAGCTGGACGGCCGCGAGCTGGTCGGCCTCAAGCCGCGCGAGATCTGGAAGATGGGCGTGGGCCGCACCTTCCAGATCGCCGAAACCTTCGCCTCGCTCACCGTGGTGGAGAACGTGCAGATGGCGCTGATCTCGTCCCACGGCAAGCTGTACTCGCTGTGGTCGCGCGCCGCCAGCGCCTACCGCAACGAGGCGCTGGAGCTGCTGGACCAGGTCGGCATGAAGGCCGATGCCGACCGCCCCTGCAGCGCGCTCGCCTATGGCGACGTCAAGCGGGTGGAGCTGGCCATCGCGCTGGCCAACGATCCCAAGCTGCTGCTGATGGATGAGCCCACCGCCGGCATGGCGCCCAAGGAGCGCAATGACCTGATGGCGCTCACCAAGCGCCTGGTGGTGGAGCGCAAGCTGGCGGTGCTGTTCACCGAGCACAGCATGGACGTGGTCTTCGCCTACGCCGACCGCATGATCGTGCTTGCCCGCGGGCGGCTGATCGCCGCCGGCTCCGGCGAGGAGATCCGCAACCATCCCAAGGTGCAGGAGGTGTACTTCGGCACCGGCAAGACCTTCGAGAAACCGCTTGCCCAAGAGGAGGCCGCAGCATGATCCACAGGGAACCGCCGCCGACGCTGCTGACGGTGGAAGGGCTGAACGCCTGGTACGGCGCCGCCCACATCCTGTTCGACGTCGGCTTCGAGGTGAAACGCGGCGAAGTGGTGGCGCTGATGGGCCGCAACGGCGCCGGCAAGTCCACTACCTTCAAGGCGCTCATGGGCCTGCTCGAACGCCGCAAGGGCACGGTCAAGCTCATGGGGCAGGACATCTCCGGCCGCAGCCCGTCGCAGATCGCCCGCATGGGCCTGGGCTTCGTGCCGGAAGATCGCCGCATCTTCACCGATCTCACCATCGCCGAGAACCTGGAAGTCGGCCGCCAGGCCGCGCGCCGCTGGCCGGACGACAGCCCGGCGCCGGAATGGACGCCGCAGAAGCTCTATGACCTCTTCCCCAACCTCAAGGAAATGGGGCCGGACCGCCTCGGCGGCCGCATGAGCGGCGGCGAGCAGCAGATGCTCACCGTGTCGCGCACGCTCATGGGCAACCCCTACCTGGTGCTGCTGGACGAGCCCTCGGAAGGGGTGGCGCCGGTCATCGTCGAGCAGATGGCGCACATGATCCTGGCGCTCAAGTCGCAGGGCGTCAGCATCCTGCTGTCGGAGCAGAACGTGCACTTCGCCGAACTGGTGTCCGACCGCGCCTACGTGCTGGAAAAGGGGCAGATCCGCTTCTCCGGCACCATGGCCGAACTCGCCGCCAACGAGGAAGTCCGCCGCTCCTACCTGACGGTGTAAGCCGCCGCGGCCCCGCCCGCCGGGGCCGCGGAGCCGTCTGCTATGCTTGCGCGACCCCGGCGGGCCGCGCCAGTCCTGACCGGTCCGCAAGGCCGCCGCAACGAGCGGCCGCGGTATGCAAAAGGCAACAGGCCACAGAGGAAATCCAGGATGAGCACCCAGAAGGCGCCGCGCCGCAGCACGGCGAAAAAGCCCGCCGCCGAGCGCACCGGCGTGCGCGAGCGCTCGGCGCAAGCCACCCGCGACAATATCCTCAAGGCCGCCATCAAGATCTTCGCCCGCCACGGCTTCGCCGGCGGCCGCGTCGAACAGATCTCCCGCGCGGCGCGTTCCTACGACCGCATGATCTATTACTACTTCGGCAGCAAGGAGCAGCTCTACGTCGAAGTGCTGGAAGAGGTCTATCGCCGCATGGACGTCGCCGAGCGCGCCCTCGACCTCGACGTCGGGCGTCCGCGCGAGGCCCTGGTCGAAGTGGTCCGCTTCGTCTGGAACTACTACCGCAAGAACCCCGAACTCATCAGCCTGCTCAACAACGAGAACCTGCTCAAGGGCAAGCACATCACCAAGTCCGAGCGCGCCCAGGAATACTCCTCGCCCGCCATCGCCATCCTCGACCGCATCCTCGCCAGCGGCGTCGCCCAAGGCCTCTTCCGCGCCGAACTCAACGCCCGCGACCTCTACATCATGATCGCCTCGCTGGGCTACTTCTACCTCTCCAACCGCCACACCCTCTCCGCCTTCCTCGGCGAAGACATGGAGCATGCCGACGCGCTCGCGCACTGGGAGCGCTTCATCACGGATTCGGTGCTGCGGGTGGTGTGCGAGGGGGAGGTGGTGGCGAGCAGCGGAGGGATAGGGGCGCTGGAGACGGCGCAGGTCTGAGGCGGGTACATCCGCTCATGGTCTCCTGAACGTTGATTCCTCGCGCCCTCGCCCCGCGGCGGTGGGCTGACGCAAGTGAAGGAGGCCTGCCCTGGCGAGGCCTCCGCCGGGGTGCAGGGAGAACGCGGCCAACTGTTCCCACCCGCTGCTTTCGTCGATAAGCTGCCGCCTTGCTGCCGAATGAAACGGCAGTGAAAGGCTGGGAGGCCGGCGACGCAGCGCCGCCGGTTCCCTGCCTAGCCTCAAAACACCTTCAACAATCTAGCCTGCACCCCCTGCGTCTTCAGCCCTTCCCGCACTTCCAGATCCCGGGTGTATTGCAATTGCAGCTGCCAGTCCCTGGCCAGCCAGCTGTCCCAGCCCACGGTCATGTTGTTGTTGTCGCGGCGGCCGGTGAGGGTGGTGCCGTCGGCGCGTTCCCGGGCGCCCCAGCTGTGGCGGTAGGAGAGGGCGAGCTGGGTGGCGTCGGACCAGTGGTAGCGCAGGTGGGCGTGGCCCTGGAGCAGGGGATCGCGGCGGGCGTCGTCGTAGCGGCGGTCGGCGTAGAACTCGACTTCGCCTATCAGGTCCAGTGTCCATTTCGGCGCCAGGCGGCGCACGTAGCCGACCTGGAAGTCGGCCGCCCAGCGGTCGCCGCTGACGGCGAAGCCGTCGTCGCGGTGGCTGCCGGTTGGGGCGGTGATGAAGACGGACCAGCCGAGGTACTCCTTGCGCTCCGGGTCGTTCAGCGTCCACAGGGTGCCGCCGAAGATGACATCGCCCAGGCCGCCGTAGGTGGTGTCGGCCGCCGAGGTGCGCTGGTGGGCGAAGGGCACGATGATCTGCGGATCTATGCGGTAGCCGTTCCAGTCGGCGAAGTGCACATAGCGCAGCAGGCCGATGTCCAGCCGCACGCCGAGGTCGTCCGCCACCTTCTTGCCCTTGGAATAGACCTCGTCACCTTCGTGATGCTGGTAGTAAAGGAGGAAGAGGTCGGTGCCGGCGGGGGCGGCTTCGTAGTCGCCGCCGTAGGGTTTGACGTCGGCGCGGACGCTGCCCAGGCAGAGGGCGAGCGCGGCCGCCACGCCGCAGAGGCGCAGGGTGGATTTCATGGTGTGTCTCCTTGCTTTTGTCTTTGTGTGGTGCCGAGTGGGTGGCAGGCGCGCAGCAGTCCGCCGGGGCGGGCCTGCCGGCCGCTCCGGGGTGAAACCAAAGGGGATGTGCTGAAGTGGTGGCGAGCGGGGCGGCGGGTAAGAACGAGCGGGAGCCGGCCAGGCTCAGGCCCGGCCTGCCGCGATCCGGCCGCGTCTCATGAGCGCCGCCGGATCGCGTCCCGCTGTTTGCCCTGGCGCGCTTACCTGGCGCCGCTGGCGCTGGCCGTCTTGCTGGCCTTGGCCGGGCTGCCCGCCGCGGCGCTGGCTTCCAGTTCCTTCTGCAGGTCGTGGGAGCGCTTGATCAGGTACTGGCGTATGCCTTCCACCTGGTCGAGGCTGAGGGTGCCGGCGAAGGGCGGCATGCCCTTGGTGGCGCGCAGGCCGCCGAGGACGATGGACTGGAACTGGGCGTGCTTCTCGTCATCCAGGTAGCGCAGGTCGGGGATGACGCCGCCGCTGACGGCGTTGAGGCCGTGGCAGCTGCCGCAGAAGCCGTTGAAGATGCCGCGGCTGTGGGCGAGGGCGGCTTCGTCGGTGAGGGTGAGCTGCTGCAGCCTGGGCAGGGCCTGGGGCTGGTTCTGCGGTGCCGGCAGCTTGGCCTTGCCGTTGAGCTTGTAGGTGAGCACCCGCGCTTCCGGCCGCACCTTGGCGCGCTGCGACAGCGGGCCGAGGATGAGCGGGAAGGTGCCGCCCCAGCCGGCCATGAAGGTGACGTACTGCTCGCCATCCACCTCGTAGGTCACCGGTCCGGCCATGACGCCGGTGTTGGCGGGCGACTCCCACAGCAGCTTGCCGCTGTCCGCAGCGTAGGCGGTGACGCGGCCGTCCGCCGTGCCCTGGAATACCAGGTTGCCGCCGGTGGAGAGGGTGCCGCCGTTGTAGATGGTGCGGTATTCCTGGCTCCAGGCGGCCTTCTGCTTCACCGGGTCCCAGGCGAGCAGGCGGCCCTTGAAGCTGGCGGCGATGTCCTTCACCACCTTGGGATCTTCCGGAAGGTCGGGCACGTCGATGCCGAGGTTCACTACCGACTTGTGGGCGATACGCTCCGGCGTGCCGGTGGCGGAGAGCAGGTTGGCGGTTTCCTGCATCGGGATGTAGACCAGGCCGGTGGCCGGGTTGAAGGACATCGGCTGCCAGTTGTGGGCGCCGATGAAGGCGGGCATCACCAGCTTGGGTTCGTCCAGGTAGTTGGCGGCTTTTTCGTCGAACACCGGGCGGCCGCTGGCGAGGTCGATGTGGGTGGCCCAGTTCACCGGGGCGAACTTTTCCGCCGACAGCAGCTTGCCGGTGGTCCGGTCCAGCACGTAGAAGAAGCCGTTCTTGGGCGCCTGCATCAGCACCTTGCGTTTCTCGCCGGCGATGTCGAGGTCGGCGAGGATGATGTGCTGGGTGGCGGTGAAGTCCCACATGTCGCCCGGCGTCACTTGGTAGTGCCAGACGTAGTCGCCGCTGTCCGGCCGCAGGGCGACGATGGAGGAGACGAACAGGTTGTCGCCCTTGCCCTGGCTGCGCAGCTTGCGGTTCCACCAGGAGGCGTTGCCGGTGCCGATGTAGAGCAGGTCCAACTCGGGGTCGTAGGCCATGGAGTCCCACACGGTGCCGCCGCCGCCCTGCTTCCAGTATTCGTCGCCGCTCCAGGTGGCGCGGGCCATTTCCATGGCCTTGTTCTCCGCCGGCTCGGCCGGGTTGCCGGGCACGGTGTAGAAGCGCCAGGCGAGCTTGCCGCTGTCGGCGTCGTAGGCGGAGATGTAGCCGCGCACGCCGTACTCGGCGCCGCCGTTGCCGATCAGCACCTTGCCTTTGACGATGCGCGGCGCGCCGGTGATGGTGTAGCTGCGGTCGTGGTCGATGACGGTGTCGGTCTCCCACAGCTTGCGGCCGCTGGCGGCGTCCAGCGCGATCAGGCGGCCGTCGTAGGCGCCCACATAGACCTTGCCCTGCCACACGGCCACACCGCGGTTGACCACGTCACAGCAGCCTTCGGACAGGCGCGGGCCGGGCACCTCCGGGTCGAACTTCCACAGCTGCTTGCCGCTGCGGGCGTCCAGCGCATAGACGATGCTCTTGGCGCCGGTGGTGTACATCACCCCATCGACGACGATGGGCGTGGCTTCGACGCCGCGGTCCACGTCCAGCTTGTAGGTCCAGGCCAGGCCCAGCTTGGCCACGTTCTTCTCGTTGATGCGCTTGAGCGGCGAGTAGCGCTGTTCGCCGTAGGTGCGGCCGTGGCTCATCCAGTTGCCGGGCTCGCGGTCGGCGGCGACCAGGCGGTCGAAATCCACCGCCGCCGGCGCGGCCGGGGCCGCCTGGGCGAGAGCGGGGAAGGAGAGGGCGCAGGAAAGCGCGAGCAGCGCGGGCGTGAAGCGTGGCTGCCGGGAATGCGGAGTGGATAGGGTGTTGCCGTTCTTGTTGGCGGGCATGGTGTCTCCTCCGAGCGAGCGGATGTGAGGCCCGCCCCGTGCATTGCGGGGCGGGTCCGGTACTGCGGTTGTGGTGAAGCGGGAAAAAAGGAATCAGTAGGCGATGCAGACCGACTTCAGTTCGGTGTAGGCCTCGATCACCGCGCGGCCGTGTTCGCGGCCCAGGCCGGAACTCTTCACGCCGCCGAAGGGCAGGTTGGGATCGACCAGGTTGTGGCTGTTCACCCATACCGAGCCCGCCTGCAGGCGCGGGATGAGGCGATGCACCGCCGTCAGGTCGTTGCTCCAGATGCTGGCGCCCAGGCCGTATTCGCTGTCGTTGGCGGCGGCCACCACTTCCTCCAGCTCATCGAAGGGCATGGCGACCAGCACCGGGCCGAACACTTCCTCCCGCACCAGCGTCAGCGGCTTGCAGGCGCGGTTGGCGAACACCGTGGGCTGCACGAACCAGCCGGCGCCCTCCAGCGCGGCGCCGCCGGCGATCAGCTCCGCGCCCTCGGCCTTGCCGGTCTCGATCAGGCTGGTGACGCGGGCGCGGTGGCGGGCGGACACCAGCGGCCCCATCTCGGTGGCCGGGTCCAGGCCGGCGCCCAGCTTCATCTGCTTGGCGACCGTGCCTACGCCGTCCACTACCTGGTCGTAGATCCGGCGGTGCACGTAGAGGCGGGAGCCGGCGGTGCACACCTGGCCGTGGTTGAAGAAGATGGCGCCGGCGGCGCCGGCCACCGCCTTGGCCGGATCGCAGTCCGGCAGCACGATCACCGGGCTCTTGCCGCCCAGCTCCAGGCTCACATGACGCAGGTCGCCGCCGCACTGGCGGCCGATGATGCGGCCCACCTCGGTGGAACCGGTGAAGGCGATCTTGGCCACGTCCGGATGCGCCACCAGCGCCGCGCCAGCAGCTTCGCCCAGGCCGGTGACCACATTCAGCGCGCCGGCGGGGAAGCCGGCCTGCAGCGCCAGCTCGCCCAGGCGCAGCGCCGTCAGCGGCGTTTCCTCGGCCGGCTTCAGCACCACGGTGCAGCCGGCGGCCAGGGCCGGCGCAATCTTCCACACCGCCATCAGCAGCGGGAAGTTCCACGGCACGATGGCGCCCACCACGCCCAGCGGCTCGCGCCGGGTGGAAGCGCTGTAGCGCACGCCCGGCGGGAAGCCGATGGAGACATCCACCGTGCTGCCCTCGATCTTGGTCGCCCAGCCCGCCATGTAGCGCAGCCACTGGGCGCTGGCGCCCACCTCCAGCGCGCGGGAGAAGGCGATGAGCTTGCCGTTGTTCAGCGTCTCCAGCCGCGCCAGATCCTCGCCGTTCTGCTCGATCAGGTCGGCCAGCTTGAGCAGCAGCGCCTCGCGCGCCGCCGGCAGCATGTGGCGCCAGGCATCGCTCTCGAAGCAGCGCTTGGCCGAGGCCACCGCGCGATCCACCTCCGCCTTGCCGCCGGCCGGCACCTCGGCGATGCACTCGCCGCTGGCCGGGTCGTACACCGGGAAAGTCGCACCGTTGTCCGCCGCCTGCCATTCACCGGCAATCAGCATGCGGTTGCGTATCGTCGGCCGCTCGCTCGAATTGCTCATCCTCGTCTCCTCGTCTGGTCTTTTAGTGGGATGTTGCTGGCGCAGTGTGCGCCGCTGGAGGGCGGGTCGCTTGGCATGGGGTGCAAGAGGGCTTGGCGGTGGGTGCAAAAAAGCAGCCGCAGATGGGCAGGTCCTTGCCCTTTGCGCTTCACCAGACTGGGGGATGCGGCGGCTGGAACGCCGGACGAGCATTAGCCAGCACGGCCCCCGGGGCGGAAGGATGAAGAGGCGGTTCCGCAGGGTTGGGGCCGGAAGGAGGAGATATGGCTGAATTTCCCCTAGGGCCGGCATCGTTGAAGGAGCTGACGGCTGTCCACCCAGATATCGTCAAAGTGGTGAGGCGTGCGCTGGAGTTGAGCGCTCAGGAAGCAGCCGGACTGCCGATAACGGTGGAGCAGGTGGCTTGCTCCAAGGTCTGCGGGGGGCTGTCAGATTGGTTATGACGGTTCATAAATACGGGTCTTCATAAAATTCAATTTCATCAATGATTTCGAACTGCGGAGGCCGATTGGATATACCGCAGCGTTCAAAACGAGCCCGCAGGACTGCGGGCTAAAACACGTTGAACTAAACCGCTGACGCGGTGGTGAGAGCCTCGCCGCCGCGTTGTCTTGTCCCGGCGCCCTGGGCGCTCACCCCTTGCCGGTTCTC
>NZ_SNVV01000028.1:0-54887 GCF_004361735.1 Azoarcus indigens
CCGCGGCCCCCACCCCGATCACCGCGGAGAGTTGATTAACCCAGGGGGTCAATTCCAGATGTCGTCAGGGGGTTAAATCCTCGTGTCGCTTGACAACAGCCCAGCTTTTTTTCATGGAATGATGAATGGTGGCAAAAGCTGTGATGCTGGCAGCAGCTCGCCGCGACAGTTCGCGGCGGCAGAGTTTCATGGGAGGATCAGACGCCAGCGTAGGGCGTCAACGGGACGGGTTCCCGTCCTTCGAGAGCAGTTCTCTTGCCATCTCTATCGCTTGCTCACGCGAATTGGCAAGAAGTAGAGGGTAGCCCCAGAACTTGGCAAAAAGGACTGCAAATGCCTTGTAACCCATGCGTTTTGCCTGGTTGGGTTCGATCTGAATCATTGCCAGGACCAGCTTTCGCAACTCCGCCTTGTGCTTTTTCATCCAGAGCGCGAGGCGTTTCTTCTCTTCCGGCGAGTGCTCGTGTTCTTCTGCAGGTGGTGCGGTGTCGTTCAAGATTACGAAGGGTTCGCCGCGCCGCAAGTTGGCCTCGAATTCGTCGAAGTCCTTCTGGGGATCATGCCCGGGTTCCTGCGTGAGATTCATCCAGACCAAAGGGAAGTCAGAGCTATTCATCGACATGGCCGTTTCCTTTGCTTTTGATGCGACGCCAGGTCGTTGCAATAGCGAGCACGCTGGGCAATGTAATGAAGAAGACTGCTGAGAAGGCAATGTGCCAACCGTCGCGCAGCCCGTCGGCGATTCCCCCGAGGGTATTCAGGACGACAAGCAGGCTGCCGAGGATCAGCGCAACCCACTCGGCCTTACGGGTTCCGATCAGCGCGAAAAGCACCGTGACGATCCAGCAGCCATAGAACGCGGAAAACATCCACAGTACGTCGGGATCAAACGTAATCGCCGGTGTCGCTCCTTGCGCTCTCACGAAGTCGTTTACGTAAAAGAACAACTGGAAGGTGACGAAAAGCACGACACCAGCGGCTGTCGTCAACCAGAACAAGGCGACCTTGTTGGGGTTGTTCATGGCCAGGTCTTGTGCGGGGCGTAGGGGGGGCTGAAGGGGCATGGGAGCTTTCTCCATGATCAATGGCCATATGGCCGGGATTTCCAACTGTTGAAGCGTTCGCCCGAGAGCAAATCAATACCCATAGCTCAGCGTCGCCATCACATTGCGTGGTGCGCCATAACCCACGGTGTCGAAATCGCCCTTCTGTAGCGCGTACTTCTTGTCAAAAACGTTGTTGACGTTGACGGCTACGTTGGTCTGCTTGGTGATGGAGTAGCGCCCCATCAGTGATACCAGCGCATAAGAACCTTGTTCCCCGCCCAACGAACTGGTGCCAGTATTGGGCGCTTGGTAGAAGCGGCTTTGCCATTTGACGCCTCCGCCTAGCGTCAATTTGCTCCAATCCCCGGGCAACTGGTAGGTGGTGAAAAGCTGAGCGGTGGTGCGCGGGATTTGCGAGTTCAGGCGGATGCCATCGCCATCTTTCGCCCTGAAGTGGGCGATACCTGCATAGATGTTCCAGCCACGCGCCAGTTCGCCCTGCAAGTCCAGCTCGATGCCGCGCGACTTCGTCCCGTCGGCGCCTTTGTAGGCTTGGGCGCCGCCCGGCGTATAGGTGCCGGCGACGATCTGCGCGGCGTTGTCCAGCTCAGTTTCGAACACGGCGACCGACGCGTTCAGACGCTTGTCGAGATACTCGCCTTTAAGGCCGATTTCCTTGGTTTTCCCCTTGGCCGGCGTGAGTACGTTGCCGTTGCTGTCCCGATAGTCGGTTTGCGGATTGAATATCCCCGTGTAGCTCACATAGGCCGAATAGGTCGTGTCGATGTCGTAAATCAAGCCAGCATACGGGGTGAACTCGCTGCTCTTCTTGTAGTGCAACGACGAACTGCCGACGGCGTCGTCGATCTCGTAGCTGCTGAAGCGGCCGCCGACAATGAGTTTCAGAGGGTCGGCCAGCGAAAACCGGGCTGCGCTGTAGACACCGCTCTGCTTGATTCGGGTGCGGGTCGGTATCCACGCCATGGCGCCGAAGTCAGGGCGGGGATAGGCTGGGCGTAGGTCGTAGACATTAACCGGGAGAAAGCCGGCATAGAACGGCGCGATATCCTGCTGGCTGGCTGTGCGGCGCGAACGCGTTGCCCCCACCACCAGCTCATGTTGGCGGCCCAGCCATTCGAAGGGGCCGCTTGCCATCACGTCGAAGGTGTTTTGACGGCTGTGCCCTTGGGACGCTAGTGCTACCGGATAAGCCCCGTGGGGATAAGTGCCCAGTCCCGTGATCCGATCGGGACGGCCGACCACGCCGAGCAGTTCGGCATCAAATTCGGTGCGGTACTGGTTAAAGACGCCCCGGACCTTCCAGCCGTTGTCGAAGCGGTGTTCGATCTCGGCAAACGCGGTCTTGAGGGTATTGTCCCAATAGCTCCAGTCCTGCGCATAGTTCTTGGAGCGCGAATACTCCGCCTGCGTGCCGTCGCTGAACCAGAGCGGCAAACCGCCCCAGGTCGAGCCCTTGGGCGTGATGTCCTGGTAGTCATAGCCCAGGCTCACCGTCGTGTCCGGGGTCAAATCTGCCTCGATGATGCCGTAGAACGACTTCCTCTCCGGTTTGTAGCCATCGAGGTACGAGTGCCCATCCTGGTACGTCCCTACGAGGCGCGCGCGGATGCGGCCGTCCTCGGTCAACGGCGTCGAGATGTCGCCCATGCCCCGGTAGGTGTCCCAACTCCCAGCACCAAGCGAGGCGGCAGCCGAGAAGTCACGGGTCGCTCGCTTGCGCACCAAATTGATGGCGGCTGACGGGTTGCCGGTCCCGGTCAGCAAGCCGGACCCGCCGCGCACGACCTCGACACGATCATAGAACGCGGTATCGATGGAACCGATGCCGCTCCCATTGACAATGTTGCCGACGACGGTGGGGATGCCATCGTACTGAACGTTGTTGATCAGGAAACCGCGCGAATAGAAACTCGTTCGTTCGCTGTCGGACTGGTACGACGCGACGCCCGTGGTGTTTTCCAGCACGCTCTGAACCGAATTCAACTGCTGGTCGTCCATGCGCTGGCGCGTGATCACCGTCACCGCCTGTGGTGTTTCCTTCAGCGACAGCGGCAGGCGCGTGGCAGCCGCCGTCTCGCCCGTGGTGTAGGAGCCAGTACCTTCGGTGGTCGCCGTATCCATGCGGCCCGTTACGGTGATGGCCGGCAAGGCTATCGACTCTTGAGACGGCCCCTCCGCCTTGTTTTGGATCGGCGCGGGCTGGGCGGCGAATGCACCCTGCGCGCTGATGAGAACCGCGGCCGCAACGGCCGAGCCCAGCACGGTACGGGGCGCGCTCGCGATGGCGCCCTTGTACTGCCCATCCAGATGGAGATGGACGGCGGCGGGCCCTGTATGCATATCGATTGGCCCGCGAGATTTCCCAGCAGATGTGAGGACAGACATCAACAATACTCATTCGCATTTAGATGCCGTATTTAACAATAGGGACATGAGGACTGATGGCGAAATCAGGCCAGGTTGTTATTCAGTTAGGCCAGTCGCGGCGCTTTCAGCGAAATGTCCGTAATGAAAAACACTCTGACCTAGTTTTGCAATGCTGCATTTTTCTGCGTGGGTACGCTGCGCTTGATCGTGGTTAGCCATGCCCCAGCCCAGCGTGCCTGGCCGGCCGAACAAGCACTTTGTTCTTACCGAGGAAATCCTGTTATGTCCCCACTTTGCCTTCGTATGGCGACCATGCGCAGTCGGCCAAGTACCCCCTCAACACCGGCAGCCGTCGAGAGGAGCGCATGAGTACCGCCACCTTCCGTGTAAAACCCATTGCCATAAGCGTCGTCGGCCTCGTCGTGGTCTTCGGCCTGCTCTATGCATGGCGCACCGCCCGCAGCAGTGGCGCTGAATACCACGCTATGCCGCCGCTGCCGGTTTCGACGATTCGCGCGCAACCTCGCAGTGTGACCGAGGAGTTGCAGGCCGTTGGCAACTTGCAAGCCGTGCGCGAAGTGCTGTTGGCTCCCGACACGTCGGGTCGCGTGACGGCCATTCATTTCGAGGCTGGCCAGTCCGTGAAGGAGGGCGTGGCGCTCGTGCAGCTCTATGACGCCCCTGAACAAGCGGATCGTGCTGCTGCTGTGGCCAAGGCCGATTTCGCCCAGCTGCAATTACGGCGCTCACAGGAACTGGCTCCCACTGGCGCCGAGCCGCGTGAACTGCTCGAGCAACGCAAGGCAGAAGCCGCCCAGGCCGCGGCAGCAGTCCGACAGTTGGATGCACGGATTCAGCAGAAGAGCATACGTGCGCCATTCTCTGGTCAGATCGGCATCCGGCGTATCAATCCGGGGCAGTACCTCAACGCCGGCGATGTGATCGCGACGCTGACGCAACTCGACCCGATCTACGTGAATTTCACGCTACCCCAGCAGGACTTGCCCAAGCTCGCGCCGGGCATGCAGGTGCGGGTCACCGTGGACGCCGCGCCAGACAAGGTGCTCACCGGCAGGATCAGCAGCATCGAACCCCGCATCGATGGCGAAACTCGCAATGTGGTCGTGCAGGCACTCTTGCCCAATTCCGACCGATTCCTCAAGTCCGGGATGTACGCGACCGCTTGGCTGGCGTTGCCCGCTACGACCGACAGCATCGTGTTGCCGCTGACGGCGATCCAGACATCCGCCTCCGGTGACAGCGCGATCCTCGTGCAGGATGCTGACGCGCAGGGAATTGGCAAGGCAGTCGCCGTGCCGGTCGTCACCGGTCGTCGGCTCGGCGAAGAAGTCGTCGTGACCCAGGGCGTGAAGGCCGGCGACATCGTGGTGATGGCCGGCCAGAATCGGCTCCCGCCCGGTGCGATGGTGAAGATCAATGCAGCGGCGGCTGCCGCAGCGCCGCCTGCCGCTCCGGCGGTCGCCTCCGCCGCTGGTACACGGTAGAGGACGGCGCCATGCATTTCACCGACATCTTCATCCGCCGCCCCATCCTTGCGCTGGTGGTCAGCCTATTGATTCTGCTGATGGGTGCCAGCGCGATGTTCCTGCTGCCCGTACGGCAGTATCCCTATCTGGAAAACGCCACCATCACGGTCAGCACCTCGCTCCCAGGTGCGACCCAGGAGGTGATGCAGGGCTTTGTCACCACGCCGATCGCGCAGTCCATCGCCACGGCCAGCGGCATTGAATACCTCATTTCGACCACCAAGCCGGGCAAGAGCGAGATCAAGGCGCGTCTGCTGCTCAATGCCAACGCCGACCGGACGATGACGGAGGTCCTCGCCAAGGTGCAGCAGGTCAAGTACCAGTTGCCGGCAGGTGTCACCGATCCGGTCATCAGCAAGTCCACCGAAGGCGGCACGGCGGTGCAGTACATCGCCTTCTACAGCAAGACCCTTTCGATCCCGCAGGTGACGGACTTCGTGTCCCGGGTGGCACAACCGCTGTTCACCAGCATTCGTGGCGTGGCCTCGGCCGACGTCTATGGCGGCCAGGCACTGGCCATGCGCATCTGGATCGATCCGGTACGCTTGGCGGCGCATGGGTTGTCGGCCGGCGAGATCTCGGCCGTGCTGCGCGCCAACAACGTGCAGGCCGCGCCGGGCCAGCTCAAGAGTTCGTTGACCGTCACCAACATCAGCGCGGCCACGGACCTGCGCGGTGTCGAGGACTTTCGCCAGATGGTCGTCAAGTCCAGCCCCAGCGGCGGCGTGGTGCGGCTGTCGGATGTCGCCACGATGGAAGTCGGCGGCCAGAACTACGACAACCTGTCGTTCGCGACAGGCATCCCTGCGATCTTCGTGGCCCTCCAACCCACGCCCGATGGCAATCCCCTGGAGATCGTCAAGCAGGCCAACGAACTGCTGCCCAAGATCCGTGCGATGGCGCCGGCGGGCCTGACCGTTGCCCCCAACTACGACGTGGCGCGTTTCGTCAATGCGTCCATCGAAGAAGTGAAGCACACGCTGATCGAGGCCATCGCCATCGTGATCGTGGTGATCTTTCTGTTCCTCGGCACCTTCCGCGCGGTCATCATCCCGGTGGTCACCATCCCGCTGTCTCTGGTCGGCACGGCCGCACTGATGCTGGCCTGCGGCTTCTCGATCAACCTGCTGACACTGCTGGCCATGGTGCTGGCAATCGGCTTGGTGGTGGACGATGCCATCGTGGTGGTGGAGAACATCCATCGCCACATCGAGGAAGGATTGACCCCCGTGCGCGCGGCCTTGCTCGGCGCACGCGAAATCGTCGGGCCGGTGATCGCGATGACCATCACGCTGGCGGCGGTCTACGCGCCCATCGGCATGATGGGCGGGCTGACCGGCGCGCTGTTCAAGGAGTTTGCTTTCACGCTGGCCGGCTCGGTGATCGTTTCCGGCGTCGTCGCGCTGACGCTCTCGCCGGTGATGAGTTCGATGCTGCTCAGTTCCAAGCAAAGCGAGGGACGGCTGGCGAAGCGGGTCGAACACACCATGGAAGGGCTGACGGCATTCTATGCACGCATGCTGGCCCACACCCTGGCTGCTCGCGGCGCGGTTCTGCTGGTGGGCGCGGTCGTGCTGGCCGCCATCGTGGTGCTGTTCATGGGTACACGTCATGAACTGGCGCCGACGGAAGACCAGGGCGCCATCATCGTCGTCACCAAGGCACCGCAATATGCCGGTGCGGGCTACACCGGCCGCTATGCCGAACAGATCGAGAAGCTGTTCGGGTCGATCCCGGAGTTCGACAGCAGCTTCATGAACATCGGCGACGCCGCCGGCGGTCAGAACATGATGATCGGTGGCGCCATTCTGAAAGATTGGTCGCAACGCAAGCGATCGGCCACCGAAATCCAAGGCCAGATTCAGGCCGCCGGCGGCGCGATCGACGGCGAGACGCTGACCGCCGTGCAATTGCCCCCGCTGCCAGGCTCCAGCGGCGGCCTGCCGGTGCAGATGGTGCTGCGCTCGCCCGACGACTTCAAGACGCTGTACGAGACCGGTGAGAAGATCAAGACCGCGGCCTATGCCAGCGGCCTGTTCCTCTACGTACAGAACAACCTGTCCTACGACAGCCCGCAGGCGCACATCACGATCGACCATGCGAAGGCCAGCGAAATGGGCGTGACCATGCAGGCGATCGCCGATACCTTGGCCGTGCTGGTTGGCGAAAACTACGTCAATCGCTTCAACTTCCACGACCGCTCTTACGACGTCATCCCGCAGGTGCGCGGCAACGAACGTATGACGCCGGACGACCTCGGGCGCTTCTACGTCAAGGCAGCCTCCGGCGCGTTGGTGCCGCTGTCGACCGTGACCCGCATCGAGATGCGTCCGCAGGCCAACCAGCTCACCCAGTTCGGCCAGATGAACTCGGCCACGCTGGAAATGCTGCCGGCGCCGGGCGTGACCATGGGCGAAGCGGTCGCATTCCTGCAATCGCAGCCGCTGCCGCCCGGCACCAGCGTGGACTGGCTCAGCGACAGCCGCCAGTTCGTGCAGGAAGGCAATCGCCTGCTGGTGTCGTTCTGCTTTGCTCTGGTGGTCATCTTCCTGGTGCTGGCGGCGCAGTTCGAAAGCCTGCGTGATCCGCTGGTGATCCTGGTGACGGTGCCGCTGGCGGTCTGCGGCGCGCTGGTTCCGCTGTGGCTGGGCTATGCGACGCTCAACATCTACACCCAGATCGGATTGGTCACGCTGATCGGGCTGATTTCCAAGCACGGCATCCTGATGGTCACCTTCGCCAACCATATCCAACACCACGAAAACCTGAGCCGCATCGAGGCGATCGAGAAGGCGGCGGCGGTGCGCATGCGGCCGGTGCTGATGACGACCGCGGCGATGGTCGCGGGCCTGGTGCCCTTGCTGTTCGCAGACGGTGCGGGCTCGGCCAGCCGCTTCTCCATCGGCATCGTGGTGGTGATGGGCATGATGGTCGGCACCTTCTTCACGCTATTCGTGCTGCCTACCATCTATAGCTTCATCGCAAAGGATCACCGTGCCGCAGCGGAAAGTCCCCGCGCGCGTGAACTCGCTACCGTGGAGGCACCTCATGTCACGCTCTGAACCGATCCTTGCCATGCCTACTGCTTCGCGTGCCCCTACGTTTCTCCCTGGCCGGGCGGCCTTGATGGTGGTCGTCGCCACTCTCGTCAACGTAGGCTGCGCCAGTGGCCCTGACTATCACCCTCCGGCCACGCCGCAGGCCGCGGCAGGCGCCTTCGTCAGCCGGCCGGCCGATACGGAGCCCGCCGTATCGCTGCCGCCGGACTGGTGGAAGCTGTACAACGATCCTGCGCTCGACGATCTGGTGCAGGAAGCCCTGTCGGCCAATACCAATCTGCGCGTGACGCTGGCCAACCTCGACAGGGCACGGGCCATCTACAGCGAAGCGCGTGGTGGCTTGTTCCCCTCGACCAACCTGTCCGCGGGTGCTGGCTATGGTCGCGACCAAACCACGTGGGCGGGTGCCGGCAGGGCACCCACGCAGTGGAGCTACAGCGGCGGGCTCGACATCTCTTACGAAGTCGACCTGTTCGGCCGGGTCAGGCGCGACATCGAGGCTGCCAGCGACGATGCCGATGCGGTCGCCGCCGCCCATGATTCGGCGAAGGTCGTCGTCGTGGCCGAGACGACAAGGGCCTATGTGGACGCCTGCACTTATGCCGAATCCATCGACGTCGCGCGCTCGTCCGTTGAACTGGCTCAACGCAGCGTGGATCTGATCAGCCGCCAAGAACACGCGGGGTCGGCGTCGCATCTTGATGTGGAGCGGGCTGGCGTTACGCTTGCCCAGGCACAGGCCACCTTGCCGCCGTTGCAGGCTCAGCGGGATGCCGCGTTGTTCGAATTGGCCGCGCTGATGGGGCGGACGCCTTCGCAAGTGCCCGATTCCGCGCGCGCCTGCACCAAGGCACCGGAGATTGCAGGTACGCTGCCCATCGGTGACGGCACCTCGCTGCTGCGTCGCCGCCCGGACTTGCGTCAGGCTGAGCGCCAACTGGCCGCCGACACCGCGCGTATTGGGGTGGCTGTGGCCGACCTCTATCCTCGCGTCACCTTGGGCGCTTCGGGGAACTACCTGCGCAACGACTATCTGAAGGGCAATCGCACCTGGTCGTTCTCAATGGGGCCGCTGATCTCGTGGAGCTTCCCCAACACGGTGATCGCGCGTAGCCGTGTCGCACAGGCCAGGGCGCAAACCGCTGCGTCGTTGGCCGCCTTCGATGGCGCAGTGCTGAATGCGCTGAAGGAGTCCGAGCAATCCTTGAGTGCCTACGGTGCCGCCATGCAGCAACGTCAGGCGCTGATCGAAGCTCGTGACCGGGCCGAAAGCGCCTTCCAGCTGGCCGAGCAGCGTTACCGCGCCGGTTCCATCAGCTACCTCGATGTGATCGTGGCGCAGACCAGCTTGATCGATGCGAAGTCGCAGCTGGCTGCGGCTGAGCAGCGAGTAGGTTCCGCACGAATCAGCGTGTTCAAGGCGCTGGGCGGAGGATGGGAGCAGGCCAGTGCGCGGTAACGCCTGGGGTGCTGGCGCAATGGCGGTCTCGCCCATCGTGCAATGCCTGCGACTCCCTTGGGCCAGCTGGCGAAGTTAATCAACGACACCACATACCTGGAGGGCATCAATTCGTTATACCAAATGATCCAACCCGCTCGCCTGAATAAATACCTGGAACTCGTGCAATGAACGAAACCACCATGAGGAAACGTGCCAGCCTGCTCGAATCGGCGGTGCTCAAATTGTTCACGCGCAACGCGAACGTGCTGAGCGTCGAGGATATCGGCAGAAATTTCCGTCTCATCACCCTCGGCGGTGACGCGCTGAAGAACGTGCAGTGGACACCCGGCGACAAGCTCCAGATTCAACTGGGCGGCTGGGTGCAGCGCACCTACACGCCGATGGAATGGGACGCCGAAAATGGGCTCACGCGCATCCTCGCCTACAGGCATGGCGATGGGCCGGGCGCGAACTGGTCGCGCGCGTTGCGCACGGGGGAGGGCTGCATTGTGTTCGGCCCGCGCAAGTCAATTGACCTGACCCGGCTCCGCTTTTCCGATGCGGTGCTGTTCGGTGATGAGACTTCGTTCGGTCTGGCTGTGGCGCGGGTCAATGCAACGCCACCGGAAAAAACGCATCTGTTCTTCGAAGTCTCTTCGATGGCCGAATCGAAAGCGGTACTGGCGAGGCTTGGCCTTGGTGAATCCAACATCCACGAACGCGCCGACAACGACGCGCAGCAGCTTGCGCTGGCAGAAAAGATGAAGGCCGTGTTGCAGGCGAAGCCGGATGCAAGTGTCGTGCTGTCGGGCAAGGCCAGTTCGATCCAGCACATGCGCCAACTGCTCAAACGATTGAGCATTGGCTCGAACCGCTTCCAGTCAAAAGCGTATTGGGCACCCGGAAAAAAGGGGCTGGAATAACTCCCTACTCAAGCCGTCTCGGTGCAGCAGCAGTCGGCTAAGAAGCTGTCGGGCTTTGGGATGCGGCTCGCGCCGGGGCGACTCGGGGGCCTCCCAAAGCCCGACAGCCTCCTACATCAGTCCCTGATCGGAAAGCATGATGCCCGGTATCGAGGTGGGCTCCCGGGCGGCCACCCGTTCAGAGAGGTATCGTGCAGGCGGCTTGCCTACGGCCTTGCGGAACATGGTGACGAAGCCACTGGCATTTTCGTAGCCCAGTTCCAATGCCACCGTTTGCACGCTTTCGCCTTTGGTCAAGCGTTGTAGCGCGAGGATGACATGCAGTTGCCGGCGCCACTGTCCGAAGTTCATGCCAATTTCTTGCAGCAGGAGCCGACTCATGCTCCGTTCGCTTATGCCGATTCGGATAGCCCAATCGCCCTTCGAGGTCTTGTCAGTCGGGTCGGCCAGCATCATTTCCACGAGGCGGCGCAATCGCGGGTCGCGTGGCATGGGCAGATGCAGGTCTTCCACCGGAGCCTCCACCAACTCGTCGAGCAATGCGGCAATCAGTCGATCTTCCCGACCTCCCAGTGCGTACAAAGCAGGAAAGCTGGCGACCTTGAGGAGCAGTTCGCGTAGCAGTGGCGATACCGAAATTGTGCAGCACGTTTTCGGAAGATCCGGCGCGGCGTCAGGCTCGACGAATAGGCAATAGCATTCCGTTTCACCTGACCCCCGTGCCGCGTGGGGCAAGTCTCCAGGTATCCATACGGCGCACTGTGGCGGCACGATCCAGACGCCGTCTTCAATTTCACAGTTGAGGATGCCGCGAACGGAGTAGATCAGCTGTGCCTTGCGGTGCTGATGCTTCGCGTTCTCCCAGTCCCTTGCTACGGATGTGGCGCTCAGGGCGACGACGGGGCGAGGAACGCTGTCGACGTCCTTGGGCACCGCTATATCAGTGATGGCAACGCTGGGCATGGTGAGTGTTACGACTTGTATTGAAGATGAGATGATGTCCTGTTTGAAAAGCATTGGGGGAAAATTTCGCAATCTCATCCCCGGTCGGCAAGTAGCAACCAGACGATGATGATCGCAATGCCCGATGAACGGGTCGAATGCCTGGCCACTGTGTTGGCCTGGCAGCAGCCCCGTGGAGGGGCTATGTGCCGGCGGAAGACCTGCTGCGGATGGCACGGGTGGCGATGCAGGCCAACGGGGCGAAGAGATGGCTTGGAGGAGACCGCTTTGCTGGTCTGCGCTATCCTGGAGCGCGATTGACGACGGAGTTGCCGGAGCCGTCGCCCCCTCAAATCCTTTCATCTTCCGCACCAGACAAAGCTCTTGGCTCCGTCGATCATCACAGATCCCCGAAAGTACGCGGGCTTGCGAGAGCTGTGAATGATCGAGTGGTGGTAATCGCCCAGGGTCGGCTGCTGCCCCCGTGACGTGGCCAAGGATAGGGAAGGATGCCGACCAGGTGTATCTGGCCGGCATCCTCATTTTCAGGTCGCCCCGGGAAGGGCGGCATGCTTGCTTGCGATAGCCGTTCTCTCACCAGTAGCTTGCTCAAGCCATGCAAGAACAGCTCTTTCCCGCCGATGCCGAGCAGCCCTTGGAACTGGTGGAGGCTGCGGCTTTCGACCCCGCACTCGGGGCGCTGGCCGCCTCCTTGCCGACGCGGTTGCGCTTCGGTACCTCGTCCTGGCATTACCCGGGCTGGAGCGGGCTGGTATGGAGGCGGGATTACCCTCGTGAGACCTTATCCCGGCACGGGCTTGCGGCTTACGCACGCCATCCCTTGCTCCGTACAGTGGGTGTGGACCGGACCTTCTACCGGCCCTTGAGCGCGGCCCAGTTCGCTGCGATGGCCGAACAGGTGCCGGACGATTTCCGCTTCGTCGTCAAGGCGCCCAACCGGGTCACCGATGCCTTGCTGCGGGACGACGTCGGCCGGGGGCGTCAGCCGAATCCCGACTTTCTCTCCGCTGATTGCGCCTTGCGGGATTTCGTCGAGCCGGCGCTGGCAGGGCTGGGTAGCAAGCTGGGCGCACTGGTGTTCCAGATCAGTCCGCTGCCGGCGCAGTGGCTGGCGCGGACAGAGGCGTTGGTGGGGCGTCTGCATTCGATGCTGGCGGCCCTTCCGGATCCGCGCCCGGATGCCCCGGACGGTGTGCTGGCGGTAGAGGTACGCGACCCCCAGTGGTTGACGCCAGGCTTCATCCGGGCGCTGAAGGACGGCGGCGCGACCTACTGCATGGGCGTGCACGCGAAGATGCCGCCCCTCGTCGAGCAGCTTCCCATCCTGCGGGCCTTGTGGCCGGGCCCGCTGGTGTGCCGCTGGAACTTCAATCCGCGGCACGGCGCTTTCGGTTACGAGGAAGCACGGCGCCTTTATCTGCCATATGACAGGCTGGTGGATGAAGATCTGGCTACGCGCAGTGCGCTTGCAAGGGTGATCGCCGGAACGGTGGGCGCTGGGCAGAATGCCTTCGTCACCTTGAGCAACAAATCCGAAGGCTGTGCGCCGCTATCGGTAGCGGCCTTGGCGCGCGCGGTGGTGGAACTGCGCCGCTGAACAGGCTGCAGCGGTTCAAGAGAACACCAGCATGCCGATCACGCCCAGAGCGAGCAGGATCAGGACCGCGCCGGTTGTGCGCTCCAGCCAGGGCAGCGATTCTGCAAAGTGCCGCAGCACTGCGCGATTGCCTATCGCTCCTGCTACCAGCAGGTCCCACAGCAAGACGATGCTGAACATCCAGCTGCCGTATGCGGCCTTCCATGCCGGGCTGTTGTGCGGCCCGCCAGCCAGCATGGCAGCGAGGCTGGCATAGAACAGCGCGTTCTTCGGGTTAAGGATGCCGCACAGGAAGCCGCTGCCCAGGGCCTGGCGCCAGCTGGAGAGTTTGCCCTTGCCCGCGGCCGGCGCCGCGTCGGCAGTGGGCGGCAGAACCTGCTTGCCGGCATGGCGAAGGAATAGCTGGCCAAGGTAGAGCAGGTACAGCGCCCCGACGAACTGCAGGCCGAGGAAGAGTGGGCTGCCGGCCTGGAGTACGGCGAAGCCGGCAAAGGCGGCGACGATGAATACGCCATTCGCCAGGGCGATGCCGAGGCAGGTGCCGCTGGCGATGCGCCAGCTGGCGGCGAGCGCGCTGCGGGCGATCAGGAAGAAGTCGGGGCCAGGGGAGAGCAGTGCCAGGAAATGGGCTGCGGCGACGATGAGGAACTGCTGCATGCTGCGGCTTCGAGGAGTGGGCTGGGCGCCGAAGTCTGGGGCCCGGCAGCCGCGTTGTATTGAACGAAATTGCAGCCCGGGAACGCCGGCAGGGCTGGCGTCAACCGCGGTAGCTGCCGGGAGTGACGCCGGTGTGGGCCTTGAACATGCGCTGGAAGTGGCTCTGGTCGGCAAAGCCGAGGCGGTGGGCGATGTCGGCCAGGGCGTCGCCGGCGCGCAGGCGGTCCCGTGCCTGGTTGATGCGTTCGTTCAACTGCCAGGCGTGCGGCGTGAGTCCGCTGGCTGCGCGGAAGCTGCGGATGAGCTGGTAGCGGCTCATGCCGGCGAGCGCGGCCAGTTCGCCCAGCGACAGCGCATCCACCGCTTCCTCCTTCAGGGCGCTGAAGACCGGCTGCAGCCGCCTGCGCTCTGGCGCCCCTGATACAGGCTCGACGACGCGGTCGTCCTGCTCCTGCACGTAGTCACCGATCAGCTCCACCAGTGCAGCTTCCTTGGCATGGGGGCCGGCGTCGGAGAAGAGCAGGGTGTTCAGCTGACAGAAGCGAGTGTAGGAGGCGGCAGACGTGCGCAGCCGTACCGGCTCCTCACCGGGAGGGAGGAGTTCCTGCGAGCCTGCCTCCTGGCGTACTGCCTGCCACCACCGGGCATCCACGTGCAGCATCTGGTAGCTCCATGCCGCGTCCACCGGGTTGCAGGCATGCACCCGGCCGGGCGGCACAAACACCAGCGTGCCGGCGCGAAGCTCCACCGGGCCTTCAGCGGTACCGGTAAAGAGGCTGCGGCCTTCATCCACCGCGCCTATGGAGAAACTCGGGTGGCTGTGGGCGCGGTAGCAGGCGCGGCTGTGGCAGGCCCGCCGGCTTTCCACCTGGGGCAGCGCGGGGTCACGCCAGAATTCGGTTTTCTCGTCCATTGGGAGAAGGCGGATGGTTGGTCATACGGCGGGCAGGAGAGGAGGGAAAAGCCGTGGGGCCGCAACTTGCTGAGGGCCCGGCAAAAGCCGGATGGTGGCCCGCTTTTTCATCGGAATTTCCTTGCCATTCTTGCGGCTGCCATGGGGGCGTGAACCCGGGCGCCTAATGAGTGGGCGAGGGGACGGCGAAAGGGCGGGTGCCGTGCCCCGTGTTCTGCGGGAAGGTCGCAAGTATAAGATTTACAAAGGTTTTGTAAAAAATACAAAATGCGAAGACCCCCCATGTTTTCGTACCCGCGCGAGGAAGTCGCCGTGTACCATTGCCCCGCCCTGTTGCCTCAGAGGCAGATTGGTGATGCCACCGGCCTTCGCTGGTGGCATTTCTCTACCCAGGTGCATTGCACATCCGCCCGTTTGTCTGTTGTGGTCCAACCTGCGTTGCAGGTCTGTTCTGGAGACTATATGGATACCCCGAAAGGCGCAGCCCTGATTGAAATCCTTTCGCGCCATCGCGATGCCTTACTGACGGAGTGGCTGGACCAGCATCTTTCCATTGCGCTGCGCCGCGGCCTGACGACGGAGGCCGAGATGCGGGAACAGTTCCGCAGCTTCCTCAATGTGTTCACCGATGCGCTGCAACGCAGCGACATCCTGGATGCGAACCGCCCTGAATGGGAGCCAGTGCGCGCATTTCTGGCCGAAATGTCCGCTCATCGCGCCCGCCAGGGTTACACCCCGGTGGAAACTGCCACCTTCGTGTTCTCGCTGAAGCAGCCCCTGTATGTGCGCCTGCGTACCGAACTCGATGACGATCCCGCAGCGCTCTCCGAGGTCAGCTGGAATGTAAACCTGCTGCTGGATTCGCTCGGCCTCTTTACCACCGAAGTGTTCCAGCGCAGCCGGGAATCCATCATCGCCCGTCAGCAGGAAGAACTGCTGGAACTCTCGACTCCGGTGGTGCAACTGTGGGAGGGCATCCTGGCCCTGCCGCTCATCGGCACACTGGATTCCGCCCGTACCCAGGTGGTCATGGAAAGCCTGCTGCAGAAGATCGTGGAAACCGGTGCCGGTATTGCCATCATCGACATCACCGGCGTGCCTACGGTGGATACGCTGGTGGCCCAGCATCTGTTGAAGACGGTGGCCGCGGCCCGGCTGATGGGCGCTGACTGCATCATCAGCGGCATCCGTCCGCAGATCGCGCAGACCATCGTCCATCTGGGCGTCGATCTCACCAATGTCACAACCAAGTCCACGCTGGCAGACGCCTTCACCGTCGCGCTTCAGCGTACCGGCTCCAGCGTCCTGACGCCCTCTGCCACGGCCTAGGGGGACGTGATGGAGCGGATTCCAATACTGAGAATGGGCAATTGCCTGATCGTCGCCATCCAGGTGGACATGCACGACAGGCTGGCGATCGCGTTGCAGGACGACCTCACCGAACGCATCGTCAAGGACAAGGCCAAGGGCGTGCTGATCGACATCTCCGCGCTGGACGTGGTCGATTCCTTCATTGGCCGCATGATCAGCAACACCGCGGCCATGGCCACCGTGCTGGATGCGGAAACGGTGGTGGTCGGAATGCAGCCTTCGGTGGCGATCACCCTGGTGGAGCTGGGTTTGACGCTGAGCGGCGTCAGCACGGCGCTCAATGTCGAAAAAGGCATGGCGTTGCTGCAACAGCGCCGGCGCTGACCGCTGGAAGGTACCCATCCATGATGCACGTTGGCGATGTGACAGAGACATTGGCGGCCGAAGTCGGCCTGCGTTCGGACGAGGAGATCGTCCGGCTGCGCCAGATCGTGCGCGATCACGCCATTGCGCAAGGCTTCTCGCTGGTGGACCAGACGAAGTTCGTTACCGCCGCGAGCGAACTGGCACGCAACACGCTGCAGTACGGCGGTGGGGGCGATGCCCGCCTGAGCAAGCTCACCAATGGGGTGCGGGTTGGCCTGCGGCTGCGCTTCGTGGACCGGGGGCCGGGCATTGCCGATATCGAGCGCGCCCTGCGCGATGGTTTCACCAGTGGCGGCGGCTTGGGGCTGGGGCTGGGCGGGGCCAGGCGCCTGTGCGACGAGTTCGAGATCCAGTCCGAGCCGGGCAAGGGCACGGTGGTCTCCATCACCAAGTGGAAGCTGCGCTGAGGGGCGTTGAATTGAGCGGTTTGCGCAGTACCCATCTTTCCTTCGAAATCGCCGATGCCAGCAGCGTGGCCTTCGCCCGCCGGGGCGCGGGCGAGGCCGCGCAGTCCATAGGCTTTTCCGAAACCGACGCCGGCCGGCTGGCACTAGTGGTCACGGAGGCCTCTACCAACATCCTGAAGCACGCCGGGCATGGCGAACTGCTGGTCCGGGTGGATGCCGATGGCCCGGCCTCCGGCGTGGAGATCACCGCGCTGGATTCCGGCCCTGGCATCGAGGACCTGCGCCGGGCTTTCGACGATGGCAGCTCCACCGCCGGCACCGCCGGTACCGGCCTGGGGGCGATCAAGCGCCTGTCCGACGAGCTGGCCGTCTATAGCCAGCCGCGGCTGGGTACCGTACTGCGCGCGGTGGTGCGCAGCAAGGGGCAGGGCGGCAGCCGGGCGATGCCGGCCTATGGCATGGACATCGGCGGCATCTGTACGCCGCTGCGCGGCGAAGTGGTCAGCGGCGATGCCTGGAGCGTGGAGAGCGATCAGGACGGTCTCACCATCACCGTCGCCGATGGACTGGGCCATGGCCCGGAGGCGCGGGAAGCGGCAGTCGCCGCGCTGGAGGTGGCCTATCGCCGCGCCGGCCGTGCGCCGGCCACGCTGATGGAGCTGGCGCACGGCGCGCTGCGTTCCACCCGCGGCGCCGCGGTGGCCATCAGCAGGCTGGATCTCGTGCGCTCGGTGCTGTCTTTCTGCGGCACCGGAAACATCTCGGCGGTGGCCTTCGGCATCGGCAGGCCGCTGATGGCCGGAGAACGCCCGGCCGCCGTGCCCGAAGCGCGCGAGAGCTGGCAACTCTCCTCCCGCAACGGCATCGTCGGCCATGCGATGCGCGACGCCCAGCAGTTCGATGTCGCCTGGCCCCGAAACGCGCTGCTCGTGCTGCATTCGGACGGCGTCGCCACCCGGTGGTCGCTGTCCGCCTATCCCGGCCTGTATCTGCAGCCGGCGGCACTCATCGCCGCCGTCATCTACCGGGATTTTTCCCGCCGCCGCGACGACGCCACGGTGGTGGTGGTCAAAGCTGCGCCGGGAGTAGAGTTCGCCCATGAGCACACAGATATTCAGGCTCAGACTTGAGCGCGAGAAGGATGTAGTGGCCGCGCGTCGTACTGCGCGCGACATCGCCGCAGGGCTGGGTTTCTCCGCCCTGGACCAGACGCGCATCGCCAGCGCGGTGTCCGAAATCGCCCGCAACGCCTTCATGTATGCCGACGGTGGCGAAGTGGTGTTCGCCTTCGACGGCGCCAGCAGGCCGCAGGCCCTGCTGATCGATGTCAGCGACCGCGGCCCCGGCATCCGCGATCTGCAGGAGGTGCTGGACGGCAGCTACCGCTCTTCCAGCGGCATGGGGCGCGGCATCGCCGGCACCCGCCGGCTGATGGACCGCTGCCTCATCGAGTCCGCGCCGCAGCGGGGCACCCGGGTGTCCATGGCGCGCTTCCTGCCCCCGGATGCCTCCCGGCTGTCGATTGCCGAACTCGACCGCCTCGCCCGCAGCCTGGGACAGCAGGCGGTGGAAGCGGCCGTGGCCGACGAGATGCAGCAGCAAAGCCGCGAACTGCTCTCCACGCTGGCGGAACTGCGCGACCGGCAGGACGAGCTGGCCCGGCTCACCCATGAACTCGAAGCCACCAACCGCGGCGTGGTCGCGTTGTATGCCGAACTGGACGAGCGCGCCGACGAGTTGCGCCGCGCGGACATGATGAAGACACGCTTCCTGTCCAACATGAGCCACGAGCTGCGTACGCCGCTCAGCTCCATACGCGCGCTCTCCAACCTGCTGCTCAACCGCCTGGATGGCGACCTGAGCGCCGAGCAGGAGCGCCAGGTGGTACTGATCCGCCAAGCGGCGGAGAACCTCTCGGACATCGTCAACGATCTGCTGGACCTGGCCAAGATCGAAGCCGGCAAGACCGAGGTCTATCCTGCCCGCTTCGAGGTTCCGGCGCTGTTCGCCGCCCTGCGCGCGATGCTGACCCCGCTGCTGACCGACCCCGCGGTGAGCCTGCACTTCAATGATGCCGCCGGGCTGCCGGCCCTGCATTCGGATGAAGCCAAACTCACCCAGATCCTGCGCAACTTCGTCTCCAACGCGCTGAAATTCACCGAGCGGGGCGAAATCCGCGTCGGCGCCCGGGTGGAGCCGGACGGCGAGAACATCACCTTCTTCGTCGCCGACACCGGAATCGGTATCGCCGCCGAGCACCAGCAGGTCATCTTCGAAGAGTTCGGCCAGGTGCAGAACCGCCTGCAGCAAAGGGTGAAGGGCACCGGCCTCGGCCTGCCGCTGTGCCGCAAGCTGGCTGCGCTGCTGGGGGGTTATGTGGGCGTCAACAGCGAGCCGGGCCTGGGCTCCACCTTTTATGTCACCTTGCCCATCCAGTTGCCGGTCGATGGCGCCAGCGAGACGGAGATGCCGGGAGCGCTTCAATGAACTCTCCCGGCCAGCCCAGCCCGCTCATCCTCAACGTCGATGACAACGAAGGCGCCCGCTATGCCAAGACGCGCGTGCTGAAGCATGCCGGCTTCTCGGTGATAGAGGCGGCCACCGGCTATGGCGCGCTCGACCAGCTCCGCGAGCACGCGCCGGCGCTGGTGCTGCTGGATGTGAAGCTGCCCGACATCAGCGGCATCGAAGTGTGCGAGAAGATCAAGGGTGATCCGGCCACGGTTTCCACCCTGGTGCTGCAGACCTCCGCCGCCGCGGTGCAGACGCTGGACAAGGTGCGCGCCCTGGATGGCGGCGCCGACAGCTACCTCACCGAGCCGATAGAGCCGGCCGAACTGATTGCCAACGTGCGCGCGCTGCTGCGCTTGCGCCAGGCGGAGGAGGCGCTGCGCGAGGCCGACCGCCGCAAGGATCAGTTCCTCGCCACGCTGGCCCATGAGTTGCGCAACCCGCTGGCGCCGATACGCAACGCGGTGGAGCTGATGGACCCGCGCTATCGCGCCGACGACAAGGTGCTGGCCGAGGCGAGGATGATCGTCGGCCGGCAGGTCGCCCACCTCAGCCGCCTGGTCGACGATCTGCTGGACGTCTCCCGCATCACCCACGGCAAGATCGTGCTGAGGATGGAGGACGTGGACGTCGGCACCGCCATCGCCAATGCGGTCGAGGCCAGCCGGCCGCTCATCGACAAGAAACACCACCTGCTGCACGTCAGTGCCCCGCAGGCGGACTGCAAGGTGCGCGGCGACAGCGTGCGGGTGGCGCAGATCATAGGCAACCTGCTGTCCAACGCTGCCAAGTACACCCCAGAGGGCGGCTACCTGGAACTGAGCGCCGCGCTGGAGGGCGACGAGGTTGTGTTGCGGGTGCGCGACAACGGCATCGGCATCGCACCGGCGGAACTCAACGAGGTGTTCAACCTCTTCATGCAGTCCAACGGCGCCATGCCGCACTCGGAGGAAGGCCTGGGCATCGGCCTTTCCCTGGTCAAGACACTCACCGAGCTGCATGGCGGCACGGTGGAGGCCCGTTCGGAGGGCCTGGGCAAGGGCGCCGAATTCTCCGTGCGTCTCAGGGCGGTGCGGAAAACCGGCGGCGAGGCCCCGGGGCCGGTGGCGAAAGAGGGCGCCGGCAGCATGCGCCGGGTGCTGATCGCGGACGACAGTGTGGACGGTGCCGAATCCATGTCCATCCTGCTCGAAACGCGAGGTCATGAAGTCTGCGTCACCTTCGACGGCCTGTCTGCCATAGAGGCCGCGCGCAGCTTCCATCCGGACGTCGCCATCCTGGACCTCGGCCTGCCGGGTGCGGACGGCTACCAGGTGGCCCGCAGCCTGCGCGCCAACCCGGATACCGAGGGCGCCCTGCTGATCGCGCTGACCGGGTACGGCCAGGAAAGCGACCGCGCCCGCACCCGCGATGCCGGCTTCGACGGCCACTTCGTCAAGCCGGCGCTGTTCGAGGACGTGATGCGCGCCATCGATGCCGAAGGCGCGCCGGGCCGGCCGCGCAACCGCGGTGCAGGAGTAGCGGCGGCGGGCTGATTCGCGGCTGACGCCGCTACTCCGCTGGCATTGCCGCGGCAGACTGCCGACCCCCTTCCCGGCCGCGCTTCATTCAATCGCCAGGAGCGCGCTCCGTCGCCGCCCTGGCACCCCGCGTTTTCCCGGGCAGCAATGCGGAGGCAGCCAGTGCCGCCGGGGCCCGCGCAGGGGGGCGGGGCGTCCCGGTCAGCCTGCCGGCGTTTGCCCCCGCACGCCACGCCGCACCCCCTGCGGGGTGATACCGAAGCCCCGCATGAACGCCTCCCGCATGTGGCGGCGGTCGCGGAAGCCGGTTTCGCGGGCGACCACCTCCAGCGGGTGGCTGCTCTGTTCGATCATCAGGCGCGCCGCTTCCAGGCGCAGGCTCTCCACCGCCTTGGCCGGCGACTGGCCGGTTTCCCGGGCGAAGACGCGGCTGAACTGGCGGGGGCTCAGGTGGGCGGCCTGGGCCAGTTCCTCCACGCTCAGCGGCCGGTGCAGGTTGCCGCGCGCATATTCCAGCGCGCTCTGGATGCGGTCGGATTTCGGCGCCAGCGCGAGCAGTTCCGAATGCTGCGACTGGCCGCCGGAGCGGTGCTGCTGCATCACCAGCTTGTGCGCCACGCTGCGGGCGATCTCATCGCCCAGGTCTTTCTCCACCATGGCCAGCGCGAGGTCCATGCCGGCGGTCATGCCGGCGGAAGTCCAGATCGGGCCGTCGACGATGTAGATGCGGTCGTCCTCCACCTGCACGTCGGGATACAGGCCTTGCATGTCGCGGGCGTAAGCCCAGTGCGTGGTGGCGCGGCGGCCGGCCAGCAGGCCGGCTTCAGCGAGCACGAAGCTGCCGGTGCAGATGGCGGCCATGCGCCTGGCGCGCGGCCCCTGCCTGCGGATGAAGGCCAGCAGTTCGGGAGGGCTGGGCCGCTGCAGGGGCTGGATGGCGCCGCTGACGATCCAGGTATCCGCCTGGCTGCGCGGCCCCAGCGCGCGGGTGCCCACCGTCAGCCCCATGGAGGCGCGCACCTCGCCGCCGGCCACCGAATAGTTGTCGATGGCATAGAAGGGTTCGCGCGTCACCATGTTGGCGAACTCGAACACCGATTGGGTGGCGATGGTCATCAACTGGAAGCCATCCGCCAACAGATAGCCGATGCGATGCATGTCGGGCGTCCTTTTTCGTGCCATGTCTGAAAAACGTACTTTATACGTCATTTGAGACAATGGCGACACGCCCTACGATGCCTCCACGTCTTCATCGAATGGAGTGACATCATGACGCAGCAGCATCCGGGTACCGCCCTCGTCACCGGCGCCTCTTCCGGCATCGGCGCGCTCTACGCCCAGCGCCTGGCCCGCCGCGGCTACGACCTCATCCTGGTGGCGCGCAACCGCGGCCGCCTCAACGCCCTGGCGGAGCGCATCACCACCGAAACGCGCCGCAGCGTCGAAGTGCTGGAGGCCGACCTCGGCGATCCGGCGCAGCTGGCGCGGGTCGAGGCCAAGCTGCGCGAGGACGCCAGCATCACCCTGCTGGTGAACAATGCCGGCATCGGTACCCACACCCCCTTGCTGGACAGCGACGTGGGGCGGATGACGCAGATGGTGGCGCTCAACGTCACCGCGCCGATGCGCCTGAGCTACGCGGCGGCGCCCGGCTTCGTGGCGCGCGGGCGGGGCGGTTTGATCAACATCTCCTCCATCGTCGCCATCGCGCCGGAGATCCTCAACGGCGTCTATGGCGGCAGCAAGGCCTTCGTGCTGGCCTTCAGCCAGTCGCTGCACCATGAACTGGCGGGCAAGGGTGTGCGCGTGCAGGCGGTGCTGCCCGGCGCCACCGCCACCGACTTCTGGGCGAGCGGCGGCCTGGCGGTGGAGCACCTGCCGCAGGACATCGTGATGCGTGCGGAAGACCTGGTGGACGCCGCACTGGCGGGCTTCGACCGTGGCGAACTGGTGACCATCCCGTCGCTGCACGAACTGGAGGAATGGCAGATGTACGAGGCCGCCCGCCAGGCGATGTCCGCGCATCTCTCCCGCAACGTTCCGGCCCCGCGCTACGCGGTGCCGGGTTGAAGGAGGCCGCGATGAAATACCGGATATTCGGACGTACCGGCGTGCGGCTGGCGCAGATCGCGCTGGGCACCGCCAACTTCGGCCAGCGCTGGGGGCATGGCGCCGATGAGGCGGACAGCGCGGCCATCTTCGATGCGTATGCCGAGGCGGGCGGCAATTTCATCGATACCGCCGACATCTACCAGTTCGGCCAATCGGAAGAGATCCTCGGCGGCCTGCTGGCGGGCCGGCGGGAAGCCTTCTTCCTCGCCAGCAAGTTCAGCAACGGCGCGCAGCCTGGCGCCGGCCGCCTGCTGACCGGCAACAGCCGCCAGGCGATGGTGGCCTCGGTAGAGGCGAGCCTGCGGCGGCTGAACACGGACCGCATCGATCTCTACTGGGTGCATCACCCGGACGGACTCACCCCGGCGGAGGAAATCCTGCGCGGGCTGGACGACCTGGCCCGCGCCGGCAAGATCCTCTATGCCGGCCTCTCCAACTTCCCCGCCTGGCGGCTGGCGCGGGCGGCGACGCTGGCCGAGCTGGGCCGCAGCCTGCCGATCGCCGCCGCGCAGTTCGAGTACAGCCTGGTGCGGCGCGAGCCTGAAGCCGATCTGATACCGGCCTCGCAGGCGCTGGGGCTGGCGCAGGTCACTTGGTCGCCACTGGGCGGCGGCATGCTCACCGGCAAGTACCGGCGCGGCGAGCGGGGCAGGGCGGAGGGGCTGGGCGGCAAGGTCTTCCAGGCGGAGGATTCGCCGCAGCGGGTGGCGGTGCTGGACACGGTACTGGCCATCGCCGGCGAGCTGCAGGCCACGCCGGACCAGGTGGCCATCGCCTGGGTGGGCAGCCGCGGCGTGTTTCCGCTCATCGGCCCGCGGTCACAGGCGCAGCTGGCTTCCAACCTGGGCGCTGCCGGTCTCAAACTCTCCGCCGCGCAACTGGCCCGCCTCGATGCCGCCAGCGCGCCCGCTGGCGCCGCCGGCACCGCGCCGGCGGTGGGGCTGGCGCTGAGCGCAACCGAGATTCCTCTCACTCCGGTTGCCTGAGGCCGCCCCGTGCTCGGCCGGCAACCGGGAGCGGGTGCCGGCCGAGCGCTTCCGGGCGGGGCAGGACCACGGCCCCGTGCCGCCGGGCTGATAGGCCGCTGCACCAGGGGGCGTCCTCTACGGGAGGCGCTCCGGGCCGGGGTTCCGCCGCAGGGCTTCTTCACCGCATCACGGCCGCTCCTGTGGCCGGCTTCCCCATTCATGCAGGAAAAAAACATGCAGAGCGACATTCCCGCGCCCACCGTGCGCGCACTTCGTATCCTGAGCCTGGCCTACTTCGTCCAGGCCACCGGCGCCCTGTCCCTGGTCGGGGCGCTGGACGCGGTCTCCCGCGAATGGGGGCTGACGGATGCCGGCAGCGCCTACCTGATTTCGGTATTCGGCATCGTCTTCGCCCTGGCCGCGCCGTTGTTGCAGGTCTTTCTCGGCCACCTGAGGCGCCGGCGGCAGCTGCTGCTGGGGCTGGGCGTGTTCAGCGCCGCGGCGCTGCTGTTCGCCGCCGCGCCGGACTATCCGACGCTGCTGCTGGCGCGGGTGCTGATGGGGCTGGGGGCCGCCTTCGTCGGGCCGGTGCTGGGGGCGCTGGGCTCCAGCCTGGTCGCGCGGGAGCAGCAGGGGCCGGCGATCGCCACCGTGCTGCTCGGACTCTCCTTCGCCGGCCTTGTCGGCATGCCGGCCGCCGCCTGGGTGGCGCATGCGTTCGGGGTACGCCTGCTGTTCGTGCTGCTGGGGGCGGCCGGCCTGCTGTGCGCCTGCTTGATCCTGCGCGCGGTGCCGGACGCCGGACCGGGGGAGCGCATCCGGCTGGCCACCGTCGGCCGCCTGCTGCGCAACCCGCAATCCCTGAGCGGCTTCCTCGTCGCCTTCTTCATCGCTGCCGGCGTGTATGCCACCTATGGCTTCCTGGCGCCCATCATCCGCGATGTCTACCTGGCCGGGCCGGAGACGGTTTCCCTCGCGCTGGCGGTGCTGGGCGTGGCCGGGGTGCTGGGCAATCTGTTCGTCACCCGCATGGCAAGGCGCTACTCGGCCGAGGCCATGCTCCACGCCGGCATCGCGGTGCTGGCGCTAAGCCTGGGCCTGATGCGCCTGGCGCCGCCGGTACTGGCGATGTTGTTCGCCATGCTGGCGGTGTTCGCCTTCGCCACCGACATGCTGTGGCCCAGCCAGCAGCGCCGCATCATCGAGCGCCACCCGGAACAGCGCGGAATCGCTCTGGCGCTGACCTCGTCCTTTGTCTTCTGCGGCATCGGCGCCGGCACCGCGGTCGGCGCCTGGGTCTATCCGCATGCCGGCCGTACCGGCGTGCTGCTGAGCTCCCTGGGCCTGCTTGCGCTGGCGGTTTTCTGCCTGCGTTTCTCCATGCGCCGCCGCAGCGCTGCCGGGCCGTGTCCGGGCCGGCTGATGCCGGGTTGCGGTTCCGCATCCTGAGCAAGAGAGGCCTGGAAATGAAGATGGAGCGTCCCGTTCCGTCTGCCGATGCCGCCTCCGGTGAAACCGGGGCGCCGCCTTGGCGGATATTCCTCATCGCCAGCGCGGCGGTGTTCCTGGTATCCATCGACAGCACCGTGCTGTTCGCCGCCTTCGCGGCGCTGCGCGAGGCTTTCCCCGCCAACTCGGCGGCCGGGCTGTCCTGGGTGCTCAACGCCTACACCGTGGTGTACGCGGCGATGCTGGTACCCGCCGGGCGCCTTGCCGACACGCATGGCCGCAAGCGCATGTTCATGACCGGCGTCGGCGTGTTCTCGCTGGCTTCGCTGGCCTGCGGGTTGGCGCCGGACGTGATGGCGCTGGTGGCGGCACGGGTGCTGCAAGCGGTGGGGGCGGCGCTGCTGATGCCGGCTTCGCTCGCCATCGTGCTGGGTGCTTTCCCGCTGCGCCAGCGGGCGGTGGCGGTGAGCATGTGGGGCGCGGTGGGTGGCCTGGCCGCGGCGGCCGGGCCCAGCGTGGGGGCCTGGCTGGTGGATGGCCTGGGCTGGCGCTGGGCCTTCTTCATCAACCTGCCGCCTGCCCTGTGGTCGCTCTGGCGTGCGCGCCGCCAGCTGCCTGCGGAAGGGGCGCCGGCGTCTGGCGGGCGCCGTTTCGATGCCGTCGGCGTGGCGCTGCTGGTTGCCGGGGTCGGTGCGCTCACCTGGGCGGTCGTGAGCTTCGAGGCCCATCCCTGGCGTTCGCCGCAGGTGGCCGGTGCCGCCTCGCTGGGCCTGCTGCTGATGGCGGGCTTCGTCGCCTGGGCGCGCGGCCGTGCGGATGCGGCGCTCGATCTGTCGTTGTTCTCCAGCCGGACCTATCGCGCGGTGAATCTCGCCACCCTGGTGTTCGGCGCCGCCTTCGCGATGATGTTCTTCGGCTTCTTTTTCTTCATGACCGGCATCTGGCACTACAGCCTGCCACTGGCCGGGCTGGCGATCACGCCGGGGCCGCTGATGGTGGTGCCGGTGGCCCTGCTCTGCGGCCGGCTTGCCGCCCGCACCGGCCACCGTCCGGTGCTGGTCGGCGGTTGCCTGCTGCTCGCCGCCGGCGGCATCTGGCAGAGCCTGGTGCCGGGAGTGCAGCCGCAGTACCTCACCCACTGGCTGCCCAGCCAGTTGATGACAGGCATTGGCGTCGGCATGGCGATGCCCTCCCTGGCCGGCGCCGCGGTGGCCAGCCTGGGCAGCGCCCAGTATGGGGTCGGCAGCGCGGTGAACCAGGCCATCCGCCAGTTCGGCACGGTGCTGGGCGTGGCCTGGACCATCGTCGTGCTGGGCCATGCGCAGATCGGGCTGGAGGATTTCCGCCTGCTCAGCCGGACCTATGCCGCGCTCGCGCTGCTGAGCGCGGTGCTGTGCCTGGCGGTGCATACTCGTCCGCCGGGCAGCCCGGCGGGGCGCAAGCCTGCATGAGGCGCCGCTCCGGCGTTGCGGGGGGAGCAGGACCGGATTTCCGCTGCCGGTGAACGCGATGGGCCCGACCGCCGCAGTTCTGCGCACGGTCGGGCCCCGCGGGCAGCCCGCAGGTGACTGCCCGTTTCATATCGCCTCGTTCAGGCGGGGTGATGCAGGCGGTAATGCACCAGCGGGCTGCCGCGCAGGCCCCGGCCGGCCTTGGCAGCCGCCAGCAGCGAGAGGTCGATCAGCGGTTCCACCAGCACCACGCTCAGGTAGGCGGCGCCGAAGCGGGCGACTTCGCCGAGGTTGGCCGCGCCCACGCCCTGGCCATAGATGGCCCAGAAGGCGACCCAGGCGACGATGCCTCCCTGGTAGGCCAGCGACAGCTGCAGCGCCTGCTTGTAGCCGATGTCCACATAGGCGGTGTCGGCCGGGATGATCTTTTTCGCCAGCGCGGCGGCGGCGAACAGCGGCACCAGCAGGGTAGTGACGTTGATGCCGTACTGCGGCAGGTCGAAGGGGGCGAAGAACAGGCCCTGCACCAGCAGGCCGCCGGCCAGGCCGATGGCGGCGGGGGCGAGGCCGAACAGCAGCAGCAAGGTGGTGCCGAGGATGAGGTGGACTTCGGAGACGCCCACCGGGTGGTGCGGCAGCACTTCGAAGAAGCAGAACACCAGCGCGGTGGCCAGCAGGCTGCGCAGGGCCAGCGCGGCGAGGCCGTCGCGCTTGAGCATGTACAGCGCGGCCTTGGCGGTGACGCCCAGCGCGGCGGTGGCGGTGGCGTAGCTCAGCGCCATCTTGGCGCCTTCGACGATTCCGGGTTCGATGTGCATCTGGGTTTTCTCCTTGCTGTTGTTTGCGGTTGCGGGGTGGTGCGATCAATGGCCTGCGGGCGGTGGAGTGCGTCGCAGCCGGGAAATGGGGGCTGGGTGCGAAGCGGCTGGATGGGGCTGGCGACCAAGCGCTTTTCCTTGGCCCAGGCGAGGCCGGAGGTTTGGCGGAGCGGTGCTGCCCGCCTCGGCATGACGAAGTGAAGCGCAGCGGCGCTTCATGCCGCGCTCCAGTCCGCCGCCCGCAGCAGCTCGGCCTGCCAGTCGGCGGCCAGCCTGGCGGCGCGTTCGAGCCGCGGCCTGCCGTCGTCGAAGTCCACCACGGTGCAGCGGTCGGCATGGCGCGGGCGCGGCGGCAGCGGGTCGAAGCGGGCGTCGGTGAGCAGGCTGAGGGCGATGGGCTGGGCGGCGCAGGTTTTGCGATAGCGGCGCAGCACCTCCTCCGCCAGTTGCAGCGCGGCCTGCACCGGGCTGCCGCCGCCGCCGGCCAGCGGCGCGATCCAGCGTTCGTTGTGCGCCTGGGCCTTGCGCGGCGCTTGCAGCAGGCGGGCGCCGTGGCCATCGAAGGCGATCACCGCCAGGGCCTCGCGCTTGCGGTAGCTGGCCGCGCTCCAGTCCAGCAGCAGGCCCTTGGCGAGCGCCAGCCGCTGGCCGCGCAACATGGAGGCGGAGCAGTCCAGCAGGATGCAGTGCAGGCCGGCGCTGCCTTCGGTGCGGCGACGCCGGCGCAGGTGTTCGCGCGCCAGCGGCTGGCGGCCCTTGGCGGCGAGGGTGCGCGGCCAGTCGATGCGGCTGGCGGGCAGGGCATTGCGGCGCTTGCGGCGGGAGTTGGCTGCGCGTCCGGCGGGCTCCCTGCCGGGAGCGCTGCGCCCGGCCGGACGCGTCAGGCTTTTTTTTTTGCATTGGGGTATCCCGGCGCGGCTGGCGGCTTGAGGGGTTTTAGCGCCGCGATGGCGACAGGCTGTGGCGGCAGGGCGCCCCAGTCGCCATCGTTTTCTCCGCTGTTGCCCGTGTTCCAGGCGGTGGTCTGGCCCACGGCACCGGAGGCGTTGGAGCCCCGGTTCTGTGCGGACCTCGTGTTCGCAGCGGGCGGGGCGAGGTTGTCCTGCGCATCGCCGCTGGCGGCCTTCGCCTGCGGCGGCTCGGCTGCCTCCGGCGGCACGCTGCGCCGGTGCGCCAGCACCAGTTCGGCGACGGCGGAGATGTCGGCGGCGGCGATCTCGCGGCGTCCCTGCAAGGCCGCATGGGCGCGCGCCGCGCGCAGCATCACCAGGTCGGCGCGCACGCCTTCCACCGCGGCGGCGTGGCAGCGCTCGGCGACTTCGGCGTGGGTGGCGTCGGTGTAGGGAAGGGCGGGCAGTGCGGCGCGGGCGGCGGCGATGCGGGCGGCGAGGGCGTGTTCGGCGGCCTGGTGGCGCTGGTGGAAGGCGGCGGGATCGGCGTCGAAGGCGAGGCGGGCGCGGACGATGGCCTGGCGTTCGGCCGGCGGCAGCTGCGCTTCCAGCCGCAGGAAGAGGCCGAAGCGGTCCAGCAGCTGGGGGCGCAGCTCGCCTTCCTCCGGGTTCATGGTGCCGACCAGGGCGATGCGCGCCGGATGGGCGTGGGAGACGCCGTCGCGCTCCACCCGGTTGATGCCGCTGGCGCAGACGTCCAGCAGCAGGTCCACCAGCCCGTCCGGCAGCAGGTTCACTTCGTCGATGTAGAGCACGCCTTGGTGTGCCTGGGCGAGCAGGCCGGGGCGGAAGCGCACCTGGCCGTCCTGCAGCGCGGCTTCCAGGTCCAGGCTGCCGGCGAGTTGTTCTTCGCTGGCGCCCAGCGGAAGGTTGATGAAGCGCCCGCCGGGCAGCAGCGCCGCCAGGGCGCGGGCGCTGGTCGATTTGGCGGTGCCGCGCGGGCCTTCGATCAGCACGCCGCCGATCAGCGGGTCGATGGCGGCGAGCAGCAGCGCGGTCTGCAGCCTGTCCTGGCCATGCAGGGCGGTGAAGGGGAAGGCGGGGGGCAGCGGGGTGCTCGCAGTGTTCATGGGCGGTGGCCCGCTGGAGTGTGGCGGGCGAGGAAAGTGGGCATGCGGCAGGGCCGGGACGGGCGTGCGGCCGGGCCTCGCGGGGCGCTGCGCAGCGGGTGGATGTTGCTCGGTCGGCGGGGACGATCCGCCGGCACTTGGGGAGATGAAAACCGTTGCACGTGTGTGCCCTTCGACAGGCTCAGGGCGAACGGCGCGGGTGCAGGGATTTGCATTGGGTGCTGGGTTGCCGCAGGCGACGGTGTCGCGCGGACCCTATGGTCTCTGCAGCCCTGAAGCTCGCCGCACCCGGGGCCGGCGGAGGCCATGCAGCCCAAGTGGCGCGCAGCCAGACGAAACGCCTGCAGGCTCATGCTTCCTCCAGCTTGCGTTCCGCCGCGAGCAGGTGGCGTTCCACGCGCTCGCGGTAGTCGCCCGGCGCCTGCCACAGGCCGCGCTGCATGGCTTCCAGCAGGCGTTCGCAGATTTCGCGCAGGGCGTCGGGGTTGTGCTGCTGCAGGAAGGCGCGGGTGTCGGCGTCTTCCAGGCAGGCGTCGGCGACGCGGGCGTACTGGTCGTCGCGCACGACGCGGGCGGTGGCGTCATAGGCGTAGAGGTAGTCCACCGTGGCGGCGATCTCGAAGGCGCCCTTGTAGCCGTGGCGCTTCACGCCGGCCAGCCACTTGGGGTTGGTGACGCGGGCGCGCACCACCCGGCTGATCTCTTCCTCCAGCGTGCGCACCGCCGGCGCCTGCGGGTTGCTGTGGTCGCCGAACAGCACCGTGGGCTGGCGGCCGGCGAGGTGGCGCACGGCGGCGGTCATGCCGCCCTGGAACTGGTAGTAGTCGTCGGAATCCAGCAGGTCGTGCTCGCGGTTGTCCTGGTTGTGCATCACCAGCTCGATGCCGGCGAGGCGGCGGGCGAAGGTGTCGCGCGCCTCGCTGCCGTGGTCCTCGGCGCCGTAGGCGTAGCCGCCCCAGTTGAGGTAGGCGGCGGCGAGGTCGGCGTCGCCCTCCCAGTTGCCGCTGTCGATGAGGCCCTGCAGGCCGGCGCCGTAGGCGCCCGGCTTGGCGCCGAACACCCGGTGGCCGGCGCGGCGGCGGGCCTGCCCGGCGGGCAGCCCTTCGGCCTGCAGCGCGGCGGCTTCGGCGGCGATGCGGGCGCGGATGGGATTCACCTCCGCATCCTCGTCCAGTTCCGCCACTGCCAGCACCGCGGCGTCGAACAGGCGGATGACGTTGGCGAAGGCGTCGCGGAAGAAGCCGGAGACGCGCAGGGTGACGTCGATGCGCGGACGGTCCAGCAGCGACATCGGCAGGATCTCGAAGTCCGCCACCCGGTGGCTGCCGTCCGCCCACTTGGGGCGCACGCCGATGAGGGCGAAGGCCTGGGCGATGTCGTCGCCGCCGGTGCGCATGGTGGAGGTGCCCCACACCGACAGGCCGATGGCGCGCGGGTAGTCGCCGTGCTCCTGCAGGTAGCGTTCGATCATGCGTTCGGCCGAGCGCAGGCCCAGCGTCCAACTGGTCTGGGTGGGGATGGCGCGGGTATCGACCGAGTAGAAGTTGCGGCCGGTGGGCAGCACGTCCGGCCGGCCGCGGGAGGGCGCGCCGCTGGGCCCCGGCGGCACGAAGCGGCCGGCGAGGCCGCGCAGCAGTTGCTGCAGTTCCTGTGGGCCGCAGGCGTCCAGGCGGGGGCGCAGGTCGCCGTTGATGCGGGCGAGTACGGCGGTGCTGCGGGGCCAGGGGGGCGCGGTGCTTTCGCCGGTCGCGCGACTGTCCAGCCGGCCGCTTGCGTCCTCGTCCGGGCTCCCCTCTCCCCTCGCGGGAGAGGGGCTGGGGGAGAGGGGGAGGGCGGCTGCGGCGCCCTTGCGGGCGTCGCCCTCTCCCCGGCCCTCCCCTGCGAGGGGGGAGGGAGAGAATCCGGCGGGCTGCATCCGGGTTCCTGCTTCCATGCCGCTGGCAGGCAGACCCGGTTCCAGTGCGAGCTTGTCGGCAGGCAAACCCTGCTCTGGCACAGGGCCGTCGGCAGGCAGGCCGTGTTCCAGCACCTGCAGCGCCAGCAGTTCGAGGCGCTCGCGGGTGTCGCCGATGTTGCGCCATGGCCCTTCGCCTAGCGCGGCGAGCAGCGCTGGGCGCGGGCCCTGCCACGGCTGGCTCCAGTCCGCGTCCAGCGGGTCGAAACCGTCGCCCAGGCCGAGATCGGCGGCGAGCGCGCGGGTCAACCCGTCGTTGCCGCCGTGGCCGTTGCCCACCGGGTGGCGGACGAGGGCGAGCAGGGTGTCGCGGTGCAGGCGGCCTGCGGGCGAGCGGCCGAAGATGTGCAAGCCGTCGCGGATCTGGCTTTCCTTCAGCTCGCACAGGTAGGCGTCGGTGCGGTTGAGCAGGCGCTGTTCTTCCTCGGCGCTGCGCGGCGCTTCCAGGCCGAGGTCGCGGTGCAGGTCGTGGCGCAGGATGTGGGCGAGGATGCTGCGGCGCAGTTCCTCGGCGCGGCGGCCGTCCAGCATCAGCGCCTCGTAGTACTCGTCCACCTGGCGTTCGAGGTCGCGGGTGGGGCCGTAGCTTTCGGCGCGGGTCAGCGGCGGCATCAGGTGGTCGATGATGACCGCCTGAGCGCGGCGCTTGGCCTGGGTACCCTCGCCGGGGTCGTTGACGATAAAGGGGTAGAGGTGGGGCAGCGGGCCGAGGGCGATGTCCGGCCAGCATTCGCCGGACAGGGCGACGCTCTTGCCCGGCAGCCATTCCAGGTTGCCATGCTTGCCGACGTGCACCAGGGCGTCGCAGCGCCAGACTTCGCGCAGCCAGCAGTAGAACGCCAGGTAGTGGTGTGGCGGCACCAGGTCGGGGTCGTGGTAGTTGGCCAGCGGGTCCAGTTCGTAGCCGCGCGCCGGCTGGATGCCGATGAAGACCTTGCCGCAGCGCAGGCCGGCGAGCATGAAGCGGCCCTGGCGCAGCATGGGGTCGGCCTCCGGCGCGCCCCAGCGGGCGAGGACGGCGTCGCGGCTGGCGGCCGGCAGGCGCTGGAAGAAGGCGAGGTAATCCGCCATCGCCAGGCTCTGCCGCGCCGGGCGCAGCGCCCATTGTTCCGGGTCGTTGGTGATGCCTTCCTTCAGCTGCGCCATCAGCGCGTCGCCGTCGGCCGGCAGCTCGCCCAGCGCATAGCCTTCGTCGCGCAGGGCTTCGAGGATGGCGATGACCGAGGCCGGCGTGTCCAGGCCGACGCCGTTGCCCAGCCGGCCTTCGCGGGTGGGGTAGTTGGCCAGCACCAGGGCGAGGCGCTTGTCCGCGTTCGGCAGGGCGCGCAGCCGGCACCAGCGCTGCGCCAGCTCGGCGACGAAGGCGACCCGCTCCGGGTGGGCGCGGTACTGCACCACGTCGCTCTGGGTCAGCGGGTTGTGGTGGTCCAGCCCCTTGAAGCTGATGGCGCGGCTGATGATGCGGCCGTCCACTTCCGGCAGGGCGACGTGCATGGCGATGTCGCGTGGCGCCAGGCCCTGCGGGTCTTCCTGCCAGCCGGCTTGGTTGCCGCCGGAGAGGATGAGCTGCAGCACCGGCACGTCGCCGGCCAGCCCGGCGGCCGCGGCGGCCAGTTCCGCCTGCCAGCCGCCGCTGCCGGCGGCGCCGTCCGGCGTGGCCTGGGAGAAGGCGGTGGTGTTGAGGATGAGCGCCGCCTGGTGTTCGGCGCACAGGCGGCGCACGGTGGCGACGCCCACCGCGTCCTTCAGCGACAGCAGCGCCAGCGGCAGCGGGTTCATGCCGCGCGCCTGCAGCGCTTCGCACAGGTGGGCGAACACCGCGGTGTTCCCCGCCTGCAGGTGGGCGCGGTAGAACAGCAGCGGCACGCAGGGCGCGCCCGGTTGCCAGTCGGCCTGCCAGTTCTCCACGGTGGCGACTTCATGGCGCGGGTGGAACAGGGCCACCGTGGGCAGCGGCCGCGGCGGCTCCACCTGCAGCGGCTGGCCGAAGAAGGCGGCGGCGAGGTAGCGGTGGAAGTTGCGCGCGTTGGCGCCGCCGCCTTCGCGCAGGTAGCGCCACAGGGTGCGCGCGACTTCGGCGTCCACCGTGCCTTTCTGCAGCAGGTTGCGGTCTTCGCTGGTGTCGCCGGAGAACATCGCCAGGGCGATGCCGCGCGCCCGGCACAGCTCGCCGATGCGCTCGGTGCCGTAGGGCCAGTAACTCTCGCCGCCGAGGTGGTCGATGACGATGACGCGGGCGTGCTGCAGCACGTCGTCCAGGTAGAGATCCACCGAGGCCGGCTGGCGCAGGTGCAGCAGGTTGGCCAGACGCAGGGTGGGCAGGCCGAGCGTGTCTGCGTCTGTGCCGGCCTCCGCCGCCAGCTGCGACCAGGCGGCGGCGAGCAGGGCCAGCGTGGTGTCGGCCGCGCTGAGGATGACGATGTCGGCCGGCTGCTGCGCGATGCGGGTGATCACGCCGGCGTCATCGACGAATCCGCCCGGCTGGGCGGCGAGCAGGTGCATCACCCGGCCTGGGCGGGAGAGAGGGCGGCGCTTTCCAGCGCGCTGCGCAGGGTGTCGGCATCCAGTTCCTGGCCGATCAGCACCAGGTAGGTGGCCGGGGTTTCGTCGGCGCGCCAGCGGCGGTCGAAGTAGCTGTCGAAGCGGCGGCCCACGCCATGCACCACCAGCCGCATCGGCTTGTCGGCGAGGGCGACGAAGCCCTTCACCCGGAAGATGGTGTGCTGCTGCACCAGCGCCTGCAGGGTGGCGAGCAGGCGTTCGCGGTCCACCCGCGGCAGCTTGACGACGACCGAGTCGAACTCGTCATGGTCATGGTCGTGCGCCTCGCCTTCCTCGTGGTCGTGGTGGCTTTCGCGCAGGTGGATGCTGTCTTCCGAGGCGGCGCCCAGGCCCAGCAGCAAATCCAGCTCCACCTTGCCGTGCTCGCTGCTCACCAGCTTCACCTCCGGCGGCAGCTCCTCGCGCACCAGGGCTTCCACCGCGGCCAGGGCGACGGCGTCGGCGAGGTCGGTCTTGGACAGCACCACCAGGTCGGCGGCCAGCAGCTGGTCTTCGAACAGCTCGTGCAGCGGCGATTCATGGTCCAGGTTGGGGTCGGTGCGGCGCTGGGCGTCCACCGCTTCCGGGTTGGGGGCGAACTGGCCGGTGGCGGTGGCGGGCACGTCCACCACGGTGACCACCGCATCCACCGTGCAGGCGTTCTTGATCTCCGGCCAGTTGAAGGCTTGCACCAGCGGCTTGGGCAGGGCGAGGCCGGAGGTTTCGATGAGGATGTGGTCGATCTCGTCGCGGCGGGCGATCAGCTCGCGCATCACCGGGTAGAACTCCTCCTGCACGGTGCAGCACAGGCAGCCGTTGGCGAGCTCATAGAGCTGGCCGTTGCGCTCCTGGCCGCCCTCAACGCCATCTTCATCGCAGCCGATGCCGCAGCCGCGCAGGATTTCGCCGTCTATGCCCAGCTCGCCGAACTCGTTGACGATGACGGCGATGCGCCGGCCGCCGGCGTTGGCGAGGATGTGGCGCAGCAGCGTGGTTTTGCCGCTGCCGAGGAAGCCGGTGACGATGGTGGCGGGAATCTTGGCTTGGGTGGACATCGGGATCTCCGGAAAAAGGGGAAGGCGCTCAGCCCTCGTCGGGCGGCGGCGTGCGGGCGATGAAGCGGCCCTTGATGCCTTCCGGCCATTGCTTGTAGGGAACGACGCCGTCGGCGCTGGCCTGGTGGCCGGCGGCGAAGGCGATCAGGGTGTCGGCGGCCTGGCGGTCGGCGCTGGAGCCGCCGGCCGGGTCGGCGGCAAGGTCGCCGATCACATAGGCGTACTTGCCCGGCGCCCGGACCAGCGCGGCGCAGCCACGCTTGCAGGCCATCAGGCAGTTGGTGCGGCGCAGGCGGAGCTGCCGCGCCGCGTCGCCGCGCTCGGCCAGGGCCTGCTCGACCGCTGCGGCGAAGCGGCTGCCACGCCGTGGCGCGTCGGGCGCCTGCGCGTCGTAGCCGCAGGTGGCGCAGACGGTGATGGTGGTGGGGCTCATGCGCTGTGCTCGGATTCGGTGGTTTGCTGCAGCCGGGCGCTGCTGTCCTGGTCGGCGGACACCGTGCTTTCGCCCACCGGCCGGCAGCGCCAGGGCAGCACATAGGGCTGCTGCTCGTGCTCGCCGTGCATCGCCTGGACCTGGTAGACGCGCTGCAGATTGGCCGGCGTGAGCACCTTGCGCGGCTCGCCGCAGGCTACCGCGCCGCCGTGCTGCATCAGCAGCACGCGGTCGCAGAAGCGGCTGGCGAGGGTGAGGTCGTGCAGCACCAGCACGATGCTGCGGCCGAGGTCGCATTCGGCGCGCAGCAGTTCCATCACGCTCAGCTGGTGGTAGGGGTCCAGGCTGGCGACCGGCTCGTCGGCCAGCAGCAGCGGTGCATCCACCGCCAGCGCGCGGGCGAGGCGGGCGCGGGCGCGCTCGCCGCCGGAAAGCTGGCCCAGCCGGCGCTGCTGCAGCGGCCCCAGGCCCATGTGGGCGATGGCGGCGGCGACGGCGGCTGCGCCCGCTTCGTCGTGGTGGCGCGACAAGCGCGGCCAGCGCGGGCGGTGGGGCAGGCGGCCGAGGGCGACGAAGTCGCGCACCGTCAGCGGCCAGGCGGCATGGTCGCCCTGGGCGAGGTAGGCCAGCCGGGTGGCGCGCCGGGCGGGCGTGAGCGCGGCCAGCGACTGGCCATCGACCCGGGCCTCGCCGCGGTGCGGCAGCAGTTGCGCCACCGCCCGCAGCAGGCTGCTCTTGCCGGCGCCGTTGGGGCCGATGAGTCCGAACAGCTCGCCGCCGGCGACGCTGAGGGAGACGTCGTCCACCAGCGTGGCGCCGCCCTGGACGACGCTGAGCGCGCGGATTTCCAGGCGGGCGCTCATGCCGGCCGCCCCCGTTCGCGCCACACCAGCAGGAAGAAGAAGGGCGCGCCTATCAGCGCGGTGACCACGCCCAGCATCAGCTCGTAGCCGCCGCTCACCAGCCGCAGCACCACGTCCGCCGCCAGCAGCAGCACCGCCCCGCCCAGCGCGCTGCTGGCGAGCAGGCGGGCGGGGTGGAAGCCGACCGCCCGCCGCAGCATGTGCGGCACCACCAGGCCGACGAAGCCGATGGCGCCGGTGACCGCCACGCTGGCGCCGACGCACAGTGCGCTGCCGACGATGATCTGCGCCCGCAGCCGGCGCAGGTTCACGCCCAGGCTGGCGGCTTCCTCCTCGCCCAGGGTGAGGGCGTCCAGCTCGCGGCCGCAGGCCAGCAGCAGCGCCATGCCGGCGGCGATGAAGGGCAGGCACAGGCGGATGTCGGCGAAGCTGCGGTCGGCCAGCGAGCCCATCAGCCACAGCACGATGTCCTGCACGTCGGTGGGGTTGGGGGCGAGGTTGATCGCCAGCGAGGTGAGGGCGCCGGCCAGCGCCGACAGGGCGACGCCGGCCAGGATCAGGGTGAGGTTGCCCGCCGCCCGCCGCGCCACCAGGTAGAGCGCCAGCGTGGCCAGCGCGGCGCAGCCCATGGCGGCGGCCGGCAGCAGCCATTCGTTGATTTGCGCCAGGCCGAAATAGAGGCAGAGCACCGCGCCCAGGCTGGCGCTGGAACTGACGCCCAGCAGGCCGGGCTCGGCCAGCGGATTGCGCAGCAGGCCCTGCAGCGCCGCGCCGGACAGCCCCAGCGAGGCACCGACCAGCAGCGCCAGCAGCACCCGCGGCAGGCGGATCTCGGTGACGATGGCATGCTGGCGGGCGAGCAGCTCGCTGCCGGTAGCGTCGGTGGGCAGCAGGGCGCCGGCGATCTCGCCCAGCGAGAGCGGCACCGGGCCGATGGCGAGGGAGAGCAGGGCCAGCGCGAGCAGCGCCAGCAGCAGGCCGGCGTTGAGCGTGGTGGCGCCCAGCGGCTGCGTGCGCCCGCGGGCTGCGCCGCGGCTGGAGAGGGCGGGGTTGGCGGTGAGGCTCATCGCGGCCTCCGTCGTGTCAGGAATGAGCGGATGACGGCGCCTTGCGGCTGGGCGCGGACCCGCTTGCGGCGGCGGCTTGCATCCGTCGCCAGCGCTGAGTCGTACATGGCGGTCGCCGCCGCTGCGAAGCGCACGGCCAGGCTCTGGGAAAGGGTTCGAAGCTTGCTCTGGCTCATTTCGCAGCCTGCTCCAGCCGGCGCAGCCTGGCGGCGATCTCCTCCACCGCTTCCACCAGCTGCCAGTTGCTGCAGCCCCAGTCGTTGTTCTCCAGGCGGATCACCGGGCGGGCGGCGAGCAGGGCCTGCATCTGTGGATGGCGGGCGAAGCCGCCGCGGGCATAGGCGCCGTCGTTCACCAGATTGCTGGTGATGAAGAGCTGCGGCGGATTGGCGACCACCTCTTCCAGCGCCACCCGGCCCCAGCCCTTGCGGCCGCTGTCGCTGGCATGGTTGCGCACGCCGGCGGCCTGGAATACCGCGTCCACATAGGTGCCGGCGCCGGCGGTGCCGCCGTTGGGGCGCAGGTAGAGCGCGCTGGGGCGGGCGCTGGCGGCCTGCATGCGGGCGATGCGCGCCTGCACGTCGGCGACCCGGGCCTGGGCGGCTTCGCGGCGGCCGATCTCGCCGCCTATCTTCAGCGTGCTGGTGTAGATGCCCTGCCAGTCGGTAGGGAAGGGCACGGTCACCACCCGGATGCCGTAGCGCTCGAACAGCGCCGCCTGGTGGCGGGCCTGCCAGCGGCGGGAGGCGAGCACCACGTCCGGCCGGGCGGCGATCACTTCTTCCGCGCTGCCGTCGTTGGCGGGGAAGCGGCGGGCGAGCGCGGCCTGGGAGGAGCGCCCGGTGTCCTGGCTCTTGCGCGACACCGAGACGATCTGCGCCGGATCGGCGAGGCTGAGCAGCAGGGCGTCGGCGCAGAGGTTGGTGGACATCACCCGCGGCAGCGGGGCGCCGGCGGTGGCCGCCTGGGTGAGCGGGCAGGCCGGCAGCAGCGCGAGCATCGCCGCCAGCCGCAGCCGGCCTGCGCCAGCGGCGCGCGGGTGGGCGCGGGCCGTCGCCACGGCGGCGGAGCGGGCAGGGCGGCGTGGCCGCGTCATCAGAAGTCGATGCCGGCCTGGGCTTTCACGCCGGCCTTGAAGGCGTGCTTGCGGTCGGCGATCTCGCTGACGGTGTCGGCCAGCTCGACCAGTTCCGGCCTGGCCGCGCGGCCGGTGATGATCACCGTCTGCAGCGCCGGGCGCTGGCGGATGGCGTCGACCACCGTGGCGGTGTCCAGGTAGTTGTACTTGAGCATGTAGGTCAGCTCATCCAGCACCACCAGGTTCACCTTCGGGTCTTGCAGCAGGCGGGTGGCGTGGGCCCAGGCTGCGTCGGCGGCACGCTTGTCGGCGTCCCAGTCCTGCGTGTTCCAGGTGAAGCCGGTGGCCATGGCGTGGTATTCCACCGCGGCGGCGGCGCTGGCCTGCTGCTGCAGGAAGATGACCTCGCCGGTGGCCTGGGTGCCCTTGATGAACTGCACCACGCCGGCGCGCTGGCCGTGGCCCAGCGCGCGGTACAGGGTGCCGAAGGCGGAGGTGGTCTTGCCCTTGCCGTTGCCGGTGATGAGCACGACGATGCCGCGCTCTTCCTGCGCGCGCTCGATGGCGGCATCCACCACCGCCTTCTTGCGCAGCATTCGCTCGTTATGGTTCTGCTTCTTTTCCTCGTCCATCGCTCGCGGCTCCATGCGCCCCTGGGGGCGCCAGCGCGGAGTGCGGGTGGACTGCGCATGGCCGGCGCGCAGGCGCGCAGACGAACCACGGCTGGAAACGGGAGGGCGCCCGAGGGCGCACGTAGACCGGACCAGACAGCGACAACCCACACCCCGGGGTAATGATCTGTAGTCGAGTCGGGCCGGTCTTCTGGCTCGCCTTCATCCGGAATCCGCCTGCCTTCCCGGGCGAGGCCCAGTGGCACATGTGACTGGCGTTTCCGTCAGGCTTACAGCAGCGGGGGCTGCGCCGGACTCGCGGATGGTCTCCGCTGCACCGGACTTCCCGTTTCATCCCCGGCGCGGCAGCGCCCGGGACACCCTGATCGAACCGGCGAAGGATAGGCGAAAGCCGCAAGGGCTGGCAAACGTCGCCGCGCGGCCGCGGGGGCGGAAAAGGTGGGAGCGGGGGGTTCAGGCCAGTTGCCGCAGCCAGTCCACCCCCTGCGTCAGCAGGTACAGCCCGAGGCCGATGCTGCCGCCCACCAGCGTGCCGTTGATGCGGATGTATTGCAGGTCCTTGCCGATGTTGAGCTCGATCTGGTGCGACATCTCGCGCACGTCCCAGCCCTTCACCGTGTCGCTGATGTGGCGGGTGAGGAAGTCGGCGAAGTCCGGCGCCATGCGCGTGGCGGCTTCCTCCAGGTGGTCGTTGAGCGAGGCGCGCAGCGCCGGGTCCTGCGCCAGCGCTTTGCCCAGCCATTCGCCGGCCGCCACCACTCTGGCGTGGAGGGCGGAATCCTCCCGCGCCAGGTCGTCCCGCAGCCAGTCGCGCAGGCTGCCCCACAGCTCGGCGACGTAGCCGTTGAAGGCGGCGTCGTTCTTCAGGTAGTCCTTGATCGCTTCCGCCCGCCGCGCCATCTCCGGGTCTCGCTGCAGGCGGGCGATGAAGCGCATCACCAGGCGGTCGAAGTGCTCGCGCAGCGCATGGGTGTCGTTGCCGGCCATCTCGTCCAGCACGCTGCCGACGGCGTTGGCGATCAGCTCGGCGCCGTGCTCGCCCAGCCACTCGGTGGGCAGCATCTTCTCCTTCAGCGGATGCTCCCGCTTCAGCCACTGCACGATTTGCTGGCTGATGAAGGCGCGGGTATCCGGATGCGCCAGCAGCGCCATGAGGCGGGCGATGCCCTGGTCCAGCAGCGCCTGGTGGCGCCGGCCCTGCGTCAGCCCGTCGAGTATGGCCGCCACTGACTGGCCGAGATCCACCTTGTCCAGCAGCGCATGCACCGCGCGCTTGATGAAGCGCTGGATGCGGCTGTCGTCGACCAGCGAGAGCAGCCCGCGCGCCACCGCCAGTAGCTGCCGGCCCAGGGTCTCCGCGTTCTCCGGCGCCATCAGCCACAGCGCCAGCCGGCCGGCGGGATCGTGGCGGCGGATGAGGGCGACGATGGAGCCGGTATCGAGGAACTTCTCCCGCACGAAATCCGCCAGGTTGTCGCCGATGCGGTCCTTGTTGCGCGGGATGATGTCGGTGTGGCGGCCCACCACCGGCAGCGGGATGCGGCGGAACAGCGCCGACACCGCGAACCAGTCGGCCAGGCCGCCGACCATCGCCGCTTCCGCCATGGCTTTCAGCGCGTCGCGCCAGGGGCTGGGCGGGGCCAGCAGCGCGCCGGCGAAAAGCGCCGCGGCGGCGAGCAGCCAGCCGCGCGCGCGGCGCTTGGCGGTGCGGAGTTCGGTCTGCCTGTCCATCTGCGTCCTGGCTTTGCGGGAAAGCCACACTTTAACGATGGCCGAGAGGTCCTACACACTCGCGGCTGGTTCGCCGCGCGTAGACTGCTGCCCACTGGCCGGTACGAACGGCCTCCTGGTGTCGGACCCGGAACGGACTACAGCGTCTTTCCCCAGGTATGAAAAACAGAAATGCAAGCACGTCTCCCCAACTTCATCGATCTGTTGCTGGATGCGGTTTTCGTCGTAGACGAGCAAGGGCGCGTCGCCTTCGTCAGCGCCGCATGCGAGCGCATCCTCGGCTATACCCCGCAGGAGCTCCTGGGCCAGTCCCTGCTCGACCTGATACTGCCGGAGGACAGGGCGCGGACGGTGGCCGAGATGGCGCGGGTGAGCTCGGGGGAGGCGCGCATCGGCTTCGAGAACCGCTACCGCCACCGCGACGGCCGCACGGTGCATCTCACCTGGTCCGCACGCTGGGTGGAGGGCGAGCGCCTGCGCATCGGCGTCGCCCGCGACGTGACCGAGCTGAAGCGGGCGGAAGCGCTGCAGGCAGCGGTCTACGCGGTGTCGGAGGCCGCGCAGAACGCCTCCGGGCTGGACGGGCTGCTGCCGGAGCTGCATCGCATCGTCGCCGCGCTGGTGCCGGTGGCGGCGATGGCGGTGGCCACCTGCGACGAGGCCGGCGGTGCGCTGGATTTCGTCTATCGGCAAGGCTGGCAGGCGGGTGAAGGGGCCGGGTTCCCGGTGGGGCGCGAGCACTGCCTGCGCGCCATGCGGGACGCTCAGCCGCTGCTGCTGGAGGGGGACGCGCCGGGTGCCGGCTGCGCGCTGCTGATGCCGTTGGCCACGCGTAACGGGCCAGTCGGCCTGGCGGTGCTGCGCAGCCCGGCGGGCCTCGGCTACGAAGAGAAGGCGCGCGAGCTGCTGGCCTTCGTCGCCGGCCAGGTGGCCATCGCCATCGAGCGCGCCCGGCTCAAGGCGGACCTGCTGCAGGCGGCGATGTACGACGAGCTGACCCGCCTGCCCAACCGCCGCCTGCTCTACGACCGCTGCCGCCAGGCACTCGCCCGCTGCCGCCGCCACCAGGCGCGGCTGGCGCTGCTGTACGTGGACGTGGATGACTTCAAGCAGGTCAACGACAGCTTCGGCCACGCCAGCGGTGACTTGCTGCTGCGCGAGTTCGCCGGCCGCCTGGCCGGGGCGGTGCGCGCCAGCGATACCGTGGCGAGGCTGGCGGGCGACGAATTCGTGGTGCTGATGGAGGACGTCGGCGGGGAAAGCGACGCCGCGGCGGTGGTGTTGAAGATCCGCGAGGCCCTGGCGCCGGCGGTGCTGGTGGAAGGCGGCAGCGTTCATATCAGCGCCAGCATTGGCATCGCGCTCTACCCGGAGCATGGCGACGACGTCGAGCCCCTGCTGCGCCACGCCGACCGCGCGATGTACGGGGCGAAGAAGGCCGGCTGAGCCTCGCCGGCCGCCGCCGGGTGCCCGGCTAGATTGCGAAACGGCCGATCAGCACCGCACCGCTCACCACCAGCAGCCCGTTCAGGAGCATGAAGAGTTGCGCGCGGCTGATGCGCAGGTCGATGTGATGGCCGGCATGGACGCCCAGCGCCATCGCCGGCACGAAAAGCAGCGCCGTCTTCAGCAGCGCGAGGTCCACCAGGCCGACCGACAGGCACAGCAGGATGCGCCAGGCGGTGGAGAGGGCGATGAGCAGCGCCTGGGTGGCGCGGAAGGCATCGCGGCTTTCCAGCCGGCGTTCCAGGTAGGCGGCGTAGATGAAGCCGCCGCTGCCGAACAGGCCGCCGAGCACGCCGCCCAGCAGACCCTTGCCGAGCGCCGCGTACGGCCGCTCCGGCTGCCCGGCCGGCGGGCTGCTGCGCGCCAGCAGGCCCCTGGCGCCCTGCCAGATCACGAACAGCCCCAGTGCCAGCGCCATCCAGGTCAGCGGCAGGCGGGCGAGGAAGAGCACGCCGACGACCTGCCCCAGCAGCATGCCGGGAAAGAGGCGGCCGAATTCCCGCCAGGCCACCGCCTTGCGCACCCGCCAGCCGCGCAGCGAGGAGCCGGCGCAGTCCAGCATGGCCAGCATCGGGATGACCTTGGCCACTGGCATCACCATCGCCAGCGGCGCGCTCGCCATCAGCGCGGAGCCGAAGCCGACCAGGGTGAGCACCGCGTAGGCGAGCACGACGGCGGCGAAGGCGAGCAGGAGCAGCGCCGGGTGGTCGGTGAAAGCGGAAAACACAGTCGTATCGGTCATGGAACGAAGTCCAGCGGTACAGGGGCTTCCATTCTCGGAAGTGGCTGGATATAAGACAAATACCGATTTTTCTCGCTATCCATGCCGAAACGGAATGCCTAGCCTCAAGCAGATACGCTATTTCCTCGCCGTGGCCGACCTGGGCGGTTTCACCCAGGCAGCGGCCGCGCTCTTCGTCGCCCAGCCCGCCTTGAGCCGGCAGATCGCCCAGCTGGAAGAAGAGCTGGGCTTCCAGCTTTTCGAGCGCGAACCGCGGGGCGTGCGGCTCACGCCGGCGGGCGCGGTGTACCGGAGCAGGGTGGGTTCGGTGCACAACCTGCTGGCCGCGGCGGCGGAAGAGGGCGGGCAACTGGCGCGTGGGGAGGCGGGCGTGCTGCGCCTGCTGCACTCCAGTTCGGTGCCGGCGCGCAGCCTGATGCCGGCGCTGGACCGTTTCCTGCAGCGCTGCCCCGGCGCCCGCATCGACCTGGACCGCATCGCTTCCGAGACCCAGATCGGCGAGGTGGCCGGCGGCCGGGCGGACCTCGGCATCATCCGCCTGCCGGTGCTCAGGCGCGATCCGGCGGTGCGCTTCCTGGAACTGCCGGCCGAGCGGCTGTGGGTGGCGCTGCCGGAGGCGCATGCGCTGGCGGAGCGGGAGGCGCTGGCCGTCGCCGACCTGCGCGAGCAGCCCTTCGTCACCGCCGTCCACCTGGAGCGCGGCGGCCTCGCCCGGTTGGTGACCGACCTCTGCCTCAGCCGCGGCTTCGTGCCGGCCACCGCCCGCATCATCTCGCGCAAGACGTCCATGCTGGACCTGGTGGCCGCCGGCTATGGCATCGCGGTGGTGCCGGAGCGGATGACCACGCTGCATCCCAAGGGCATCCGCTACCTGCCGCTGCGCGACAGGGAGGCCCGCGGCCTCAGCGCGCTGGTGCTGCCGCAGCAGGCGACGCCGCTGGCGCAGGCCTTCGCGGACATCGTGCTGGGAATGGCAGCCGGCTGAGCGCTCAGTCCACCGCCGGATAGCGGCTCATGATCTGGAAGATCACCCCGCGCAGCCAGCGGTGCGCCGGATCGTTCTGCCAGCGCGGATGCCACAGGGAATGGAGGGTGTAGGGCACCGCCGGCTCTGGCAGCGGGAACTGCTTCAGCGGCGAGCCGGGCGTGGCGACGATCTCCGCCAGTTTGGTCGGCACGGTGGCGATCAGGTCGGAGGATTCCAGCAGCCAGGGCACCGAGAGATAGCCGCCCACCGTGGTCGAGATCCGCCGCCGTATGCCCTTGGGCAGCAGGGTCATCGTCTCCAGGTAATGGTCGGTGCCGGTCAGCACCGCGACATGCTGCTCGCTCTGGTAGTCGTGCCAGCTCAGGCTCTTCTTCTTCGCCAGCCGGGGGTGCTGGACCCAGGCCAGCACCCGGTAATCGTGCTGGAACAGGTTCTGGCGATAGAGGTAGGCCGGAATGTCGGAGACGGTGCCCAGGGCCAGTTCGGCAGTGCCGGTTTCCAGCGCATTCACCATCGCCTCATTGCCCACCCGGTGGCTCTGCAGCGTGCAGCGCGGCGCGTGGGTCTTGAGATAGCGCATCAGCGGCGGCAGGAAGACGATTTCCGCCATGTCTATCATCGCCAGCGAGAAACTGCGCTGCGCCGCGGCCTGGTCGAAACGGGTGCTGGGCAGCACCTCTCCCTCCAGCCGGCGCAGCATTTCGTCTATGGGGTCGAAGATGCCCATGGCCTTGGTGGTGGGCAGCATGCTGCTGCCGGCGCGCACGAACAACTCGTCACCGAAGGTCTCCCGCAGCTTGCGCAGCGAATGGCTGACCGCCGACTGGGTGATGCCCAACTGCCGCCCGGCCGCGCCCACGCTACGCTCCACGTAAATCCAGTAGAAGACCCGCAGCAGGTTCAGGTCGAGCTGGGATGTATGAGTATTAGTCATTTTGATCTTGATGTAGATTAATTTGAATAATACCCGTCCGGCTTCGAGAATGTCCTCAAAGCAATGAAGACAGTGACAACTGTTCATGCCTGGAGGAGACAAGCGATGTATGTGAAGAACTGCTGGTACGTGGCGGCGTGGGACAAGGAGGTGCCGGCCGAGGGTTTCCTGACGCGCACCGTCTGCGACATTCCGCTGGTGCTGTGGCGGGACGACAAGGGCGAAGTGGTGGTGATGGAGGACCGCTGCTGTCATCGCGGCGCGCCGCTGTCGCTTGGTCGCAAGGAGGGCGGCAACTGCGTGCGCTGCATGTACCACGGCCTGGTGTTCGACCGCAGCGGCCAGTGCGTTTCCGCGCCGGCGCAGAAAGCGATTCCGCCCAGCCTGAAGGTACGCAGCTTCGCCGCGGTGGAGTCGCACCGCTGGGTGTGGATCTGGATGGGCGCGGCGGAAGAGGCGGATGCCAGCCTGATACCGGACACCCATCTGCTGGACGATCCGGCGTGGAAGTCCCGCGACGGCTACATCCACTACGACGTCAATTACCTGCTGATCACCGACAACCTGCTGGACTTCTCCCACCTGCCTTTCCTGCATCCGACCACGCTGGGCGGCTCCACCGACTACGCGGCGGTGCTGCCCACGGTGGAGCGGCGCAGCCGCAGCCTGATGCTGAAGAAGGTGGTGCGCGACACCGAGGCGCCGGGCTATTCGCGCAAGTTCGGCGACTATCCGGCCGACACCAAGGTGGATCGCTGGATGTTCTATGAATTCCTGGTGCCCGGCGTGCTGCTGATGGACGCCGGCATGGTGCCGGCCGGCATGCCCTTCGACGACGGCCGGCGGGAGAAGGCCATCGAGTTCCGCGGCTTCCAGGCGCTGACGCCGGAGCGGGAGGGCTCCACCCACTACTTCTTCGCCCACGCCCACAACTTCCTCACCGACCAGCCGGAGGTGACCGACGCCATCCACCAGGGCGTCATCACCGCCTTCGAGGAGGACCGCGAGATGATCATGGGCCAGCACCGCAACCTGGCGCTGGACCCCGGCTTCAAGATGCAGCCGCTGACGGTGGATGCCGCGCTCGGCCAGTTCCGCTGGCTCATCGACAGCCTGATCCGCAAGGAAACGGCGAAGGCGCGCGACGCCGCCTGAAGGCGTGCCGGCTGCCTGCGCGCTTGCCTCGATGCGCCGCCATGCGGCGGCGCATCGCTTTCCCCGCATCCGCAATCCAGTTGACCCAAGCAGACGGAGGCCGCCATGCCGGCGGACTTCCGCGATTTCCTTCCCTACCAAGGAGACATCATGAAGGCTCTCGCCTGTGCATTCCTCACCGCCGCCTCGGCGGCCCTGCTGCCGCTCGCGCCGGTGGCGGCGGCGGACATCACCGTCGGCATCACCACCTCGGCCACCGGCCCGGCTTCCGCCCTCGGCATTCCGCAGAAGAACACCGTGGCCTTGCTACCGCCGACGCTGGGCGGCTTGCCGGTGCGCTACGTGTTGCTGGACGACGCAACCGATCCCACCCAGGCTTCGAAGAACGCCCGCCGCTTCGTCGAGGAGAACAAGGTGGACGTGGTGCTCGGCTCCTCCACCGTATCCAACACGCTGGCGCTGGTGGACGTGATCGGCGAGCACAGGACGCCGCTGATCTCGCTGTCGCCGGTCGTGCTGCCCGCCGAGAAGGAGCGCTGGGTGTTCCGGGTACCGCAGCACAACGGCCTCATGGTGGGCGCGATCGCGGACGACATGAAGGCCGCCGGCGTCGCCAGCGTGGCGATGATCGGTTTTGCCGACCCCTTCGGCGAGGGCTTGATGGGCGAGATGCGCAAGGCGCTGGACGCGCAGGGCATCAAGGTGCTGCTGGCCGAGAAGTACAACCGCAACGACACCTCGGTGATGGGCCAGGTCATGAAGATCCTCGCCTCGCGGCCGGACGCGGTGCTGGTGGCCGCCTCCGGCACGCCCTCGGTGCTGCCGCACGTCACCTTGGTGGAGCGCGGCTACAAGGGGCGCATCTACCAGTCCCACGGCGCCATTGGCCGCGACGTGCTGCGGGTGGGCGGCAAGGCCATCGAGGGCGGGCTGTATGTCACCGGCCCGGTCGTCGTCGGCAAGCAGCTGCCGGACTCCCATCCGATGAAGCCGGTGATCCTGGACTATGTGAAGCGCTACGAAGCCCGCTACGGCGCGGATTCCCTGAGCCCGCACGGCGGCCTGGTGTGGGATGCCCACCTGCTGCTGGACGCCGCCGCGCGGAAGGCGAAGGACAAGGCGGTGCCCGGCACCGCCGAATTCCGCCAGGCGCTGCGCGATGCGCTGGAAGGCACGCGCGACGTGGTCGGTGTGTACGGGGTTTACAACATGAGCCCCAGCGACCACTTCGGCCATGACGAGCGGGCGCGGGTGCTGGTGAGGGTGGAGAACGGCGCCTACCGGCTGGTCGACAGTCGCGCGCCCTGAGCGTCGCTTGCCAGGGTACTTCGATGCTCAGTGTGCAATTGCAGCGCAAGGAGAAGCTGGCGGACGGCATCGCCGGCTTCACCCTGGTCGATCCGGCGGGCGGCGAGCTGCCGGCCTTCGCCGCCGGTGCGCATGTCGACGTCCATCTACCCAGCGGGCGCATCCGCCAGTACTCGCTCTGCAATCCGCCGGCGGAGAGGCTGCACTACCTGCTTGGCGTGCAGCTGGAGGCGCAAGGGCGGGGCGGTTCGGCGGAGATGCACGCGCTGGCGGAGGGCGCGCTGCTGCAGCTCGGCGGGCCGCGCAATCTCTTCCCGCTGGTGACGCCGCCGGGCAGGACCAGCGTGCTGCTGGCCGGCGGCATCGGCATCACGCCGCTGCTCGCCATGGCGCATGCGCTTGCCGCCGAGGGCGGGGATTTCGTGCTGCATTACTGCGCGCGCTCCGCCGGCCGGCAGGCCTTCCGCGAGGCCTTGCAGCAGGCGGATTTCGCCGCGCGGGTGAGGCTGCATGCGGACGACGCGGCGGGGCCGGGTTTCGACCCGGTGGCCTTGTATGCCGGCTTGCCGGCGGAGAGCCATGTCTACGTCTGCGGTCCCGCCGGCTTCATGGAGGCGATGCTGGCCGCGGCGCGGGCGGCCGGCGTCGCCAATGCCCGCTTGCACCGGGAGTACTTCAGCGCGCCGGCGGACGCGGTGGCGAAGGAGGGCGGGGCTTTCGTGGTCCGGCTGGCGCAAACCGGGCTGGAGGTGGAAGTGGGTGCGGAAGAATCGGTCGCCGCGGCGCTGGCGCGGGCTGGTGTGGAGTTGCCGCTGGCCTGCGGGCAGGGCGTCTGCGGCACCTGTCTCACCCCGGTGCTGGAAGGCCGGCCGGAGCACCGCGACATCTTCATGAGCGCCGACGAACATGCGCTGAACCGCAGCTTCACGCCGTGCTGCTCGCGCTCCCATACGCCGCTGCTGGTGCTGGATCTCTAGGCGGGCGGCAGCGGGTTGAGATGACTGTGGGAGAGGCGGCCGCCGGACAGGCTGCCACCCCAGACCACCCTCATCGATACAGCGCCTTGTTGAGCCGGGCGGTGACCGCTCCCGCTCCGAATTCACCCTCCACCTCGGACTGATGGTCCGCCGCCCAGGCTACCGCGCGTTCGGCGTTGGCGATGCGGCGGTCCAGCAGGTGGCCGTCGGAGGAGAGCAGTTCGGCGGCGTCGCCGAAGGCCTTGGCCATGTTGTTCAGGGTCTGCACGCCGGCCTCGCGGTTGTTGGCGAGGGCGCTGTCGAAGGCGGCTTCGTCGAAGGTGAGCTGGCCGTCGGGGGTGAAGGTGACGCCCATGTCGGTGAGGCCGAGGGCGTAGCCGCCGTGGCCGGCGCCGTGGAAGATGGAGCCGACTTCGCGGCGCAGCGAGAAGCGGGCGACTTCGCCGGCCTGGTTGTCGTCCAGCAGGGCACCGTCCTCGAAGTAGGGGTCAAACTCGCTGTCCCAGGCGTTGTAGCGGGTGATGAAGTCCTGCAGCGCGGCCTTGATGTCGCCGTCGCTGCTGCTGGCGTCCAGCTTGCCCAGGCCGTCGCTGGCCTCGCCCAGCTCGGCCATGCGGGCGCGCAGTTGGGTGAGCACCTCGGCTTCGTCGCCTATCGCCTCGACGCGGGCGTTGTAGCGTTTCATGAAGGCGCTGTTGCTGGCTTCCAGCTGGGAGAGCACCGAGTTGAGCTGGGAGGTGCTGTTTCCCAGCAGGCTGCCCATGCCGCTGGCCGCGCTGCTGGTGCCGGCGCCGGAGATCAGCGCGGTCTGGGCGTTGAGCAGCGTGGTCATGAAGTCGGTGGTGCTGCCGGAACTGCGGCCGCTGCTCGATCCGTTGGTGAGCGTGGCGAGCGCGTTGAGGCGGAAGGCGGCGAGGTCGAGGTCCATGGCGGGCTCCGGAAAAAGGCGAGACTTGCTTCAGTCTAGCAGCCGCCCGCCGGCATGGCCGTGGCAAAGGCCATGGCCACGCCCCGCGCCCCGTGCGCCGGGTTTCAGCGCGCCGCGCCGGCCAGTGTGTTCCGCGTTGCGGCGCTGGCCTTGCGCAGCCGCGCCTTGCACTTCTTCCACCAGATATAGACGCCGGTGACCGACAGCATGGCCACCACCAGGCCCATCGCCGAGATCAGGATGCGGCCCGGCAGGCCGAGGATGCGGCCGGAATGCAGCGGGAACTGCGCCTGCACGAAGAGGTCGGCGGCGGTGCCGGTCCAGGGCTCGCGGCTGCCGAGCAGGCTGCCATCCACGCCGTCGAAGTAGAGGCTGCGGTGGCCGACGCCGCCGGCGCCGTGGCCTTCCTCCGGGTGGAAGAAGGCGACGCCGTGGATGCCGAATTCCGGCGAGTAGAACATGCCGCCGGGCGGCACATGTCTCAGCCCTCAGGCCCCGGCGCTGCCGCGACGCAGCCCTGCCGGGCGCAAGCGCCGCTCACCAGCGATAGCTCAGCGTGCCGGTGATCCTGCGTTCATCGCCCCAGTAGCAACTCGTGGTGGTCGACAAGCAGGTGCTGACGTAGCGCTTGTCGAACAGGTTGTTGATGTTGAGGGCGAGGCTGACGCCTTGCAGGCTGCTGTGGCGCTGGCCGAAGTCGTAGCGCAGCGCGAGATCGGCGATCGAGTAGCCCGGAATATCCGTGGTGTTGGCGTTGTTGCCCCAGGTCCGTCCGGTGTAGCGCACACCGCCGCCGACGCTGAAGCCGGTCAGTTCGGCGCCGAAGCGGTAGTCGGCCCACAACGCGGCCTGATGGCGCGGGACGAAGGCGAGTTGGTTGCCCTGGTTGCTGACACCGGCAGAGTTGGGATTGTCTTTGGTGATCTCACTGTCGGTATATGCGTAGGAGGCGATCAGCGCGAGTTGCTCGGAGAGCTCGAATTTGCCTTCGGCTTCGAATCCGCGCACCCGGGCCTCGCCGGATTGGACGCGGAAGCTGGTATTCACCGGGTCGGGGGTGAGCACGTTCTCCTGTGCCAGCTGATAGGCGGCCAGGGTCAGCAGCGCGCGTATGTTCTTCGGCTGGATCTTCACCCCGATCTCGATCTGCTGGCCGGTGGTGGGGTCGAACGGGGTGCCGTTGCGGTCGGTTCCCCCCGCGGGCTGGAACGATGTCGAGATGCTGGCGTAGGGCGAAACGCCGTTATCGAAGCCATACACGGCTCCCAGGCGGCCGGTGAGTTCGCGGTCCTTCTGCTTCACCCGGGTGCTCGTGCCGGCGGTGACCATGCGCGTGAGCGTATCGGTGTCGGCCCGGTCGTAGCGCCCGCTGACGGTCAACGCGAGCTTGCCGATCTGCATCTGGTCCTGAGCATAGAGGCCGGTCTGGGTGAGTCTCTGGTCGATCAGCATGGCCGGGCCGGGGCGGCTGACCGCGGTGCCGTAAGTGGGGTTGTAGGCATTGAACAGGGATGAGAGGAAGACCAGTTGGGACTCCTCGAAAGCGCTTTTTTCGCGGGAGTAGTCCACGCCCAGCAAGACCGTGTGCTGGATGCCGCCGGCGTTGAAGTTCGCTACGGCCTGATTGTCTACAGTCAGGAGCTTCGAGGTCTCAGGGAACGCCCAGGCGTAGCGGAACAGGGCTGAGGGGTTGCATGTGGCGGAGCTGGCGCACGCGGCCTGGACCCGCTGGGTGTCGGTGTCGACCTCGGCGTAGCGCAGGTTCTGGCGCAGGCGCCAGTGGTTGGACAGGCGGTGTTCCAGTTCGTAGCCTATGGACCACTGCTCGTTGCTGAAATTGTCGTAGCCGGGTTCGCCGACGAAGGTGTTGCGCGCCAGGCGAGCGTAAGTACTGGTGTCCAAGGTGCCGTTGGAGGGCAGCGCGGGTGCGCCACCTCCACCCGGGGATTCGATCTTCTGGTATTCCGCCAGCAGCGTGAGCCGGGTGGTATCGCTGGCCTGGATGCTCAGCGACGGTGCGATATAGCGCTTGCGCTCCTCGACATGGTCGAACTGGGTGTCGCTGTCGCGAACCAGGCTGACGACGCGGTAGGCCACGGTGCCTTGTTCGTCGACCGGGCCGCCGATGTCGAGGCCGACATGTCGTTGCTCATGGCTGCCGAGCTTGACCTGGATTTCGCGGGTCGCCTCTTCGGTGGGGCGTTTGCGCACCATATTGATGAGGCCGCCGGGAGCTGCCTGGCCGTACAGCACCGATGCCGGCCCCTTGAGCACTTCTACGCGCTCCAGTCCATAGGGTTCGATGCGCGGCTGAGCGTAGCCGCGCGCGCCGTATGGCAGACGCAGGCCGTCGAGGTAACGCGCCGGGGTGAAGCCACGCACGGTCAGCCAGTCGTGGCGCAGGTCGTTGTCGCCGTACTGGCCGACCACGCCGGGTGTGTAGCCCAGCGCCGTGGTGATCGATTGCACGCCCTGGTCGGCCATCTGCTGCGCCGAGATGATGGAGATGCTCTGCGGGATGTCGGCGATCGCGCTGTCGGTCTTGCTGCCGCTGGCGCTGCGCCTGGCGATGTAACCCTGCACAGCCCCCCAGGCGGACTCCTGCTGGGTGCCGGCGGTCACCGTCACCGGCGCCAGGGTCGTCTCCGCGTCGTGCGTTTTTGCCGGGGCGGGGCGCAGGCTCAGTGTGCCGCTGTCCGTCACCACCAGTTCCAGCCCGGTCCCGGCCAGGGCCCGGCGGGCGGCGTCGGCAGGGCTGAGTCTGCCGTGCACGGCAGCGGCGGTCTTGCCTGTGATGAGAGCGGGGTCAGCGGACAGGCGCTGGCCGCTGTCGCGGGCGATGCGGGCCAGGGTGTCGGCCAGCGGCGCGACGGGGAGGTCCCAGGTACGGGCGACCGCGGCTTCGACCGTGCTGGCGGTCGGGAGAGTGTCTTGGGCGCCGGCAGTGAGGCTGGCGAAGGCGAGGGACACGGCGATGGCGCAACGCAGCGGCCGGGTGCGGCAGGCGTCGGGGCGGGGTTGGGGGCTCATGGAGTTTCCTCGGCGGGGTTGAACAAGCGCTGAACGTGTGGGTTCAGCAGTCATGTCCAACGAGGTCGGCAAAACCCCTCAGGCAGCGGAAAAATTATCGGATTTCGTTCTGATGCTCGACCACGGTCAGCCATGGGCCGTAACGGCGGATGGCGATGGGCTGGGTTTCGGCCAGCGCGTGCAGGGTGGCATCCGGATCGTCGAGCGGAAACACGCCGAATACGCGCAGGACGGCGGCTTGCGGCGAGACTTGCAGGTAGCCGCGCTTGTAGGGGCGCAAGGCGGCAATGAGCTCGGCCAGCGGGCGGTCGCGTACGTCGAGCTGGCCGTCGGCCCAGGCAGCCAGCGGCGCGGCGGATTCGGCCATGGGGTGGATGCCGCTGGCGTCGTAGCGGGCGGCGCTGCCGGCGGCGAAGGTTTGCTCGCTACCGTCAGCGGTGGTGAGGCGGACGCTGTGTTCGAGCACCGCGAGTTCGCTGTGATTGTCCTGTAACTGCACGGCGAAGCGGGTGCCGAGGGCGCGGGCTTCGCCGTGCTCGGTAGCGACGATCAACGGGCGCTGGCGGTCGGCCGCCGTGTGGATGAGAAGGGTGCCGCGGCGCAAGCGCAGCAGCCGGGTCTGCGCGCTGAATTCGATGTCCACCGCGCTGCGCGCGTTGAGGATCAGCGTGCTGCCGTCGGCCAGTTGCACCTGGCGGCGTTCGCCGGTGGCAGTGTGCACGTCGGCGCTGAGGCCGAGCAGTGGCTGCTGGCGGTTCAGCGCATAACTGCCGAGGCCGAGCAGCAAGAGCATGGCGGTGCCGCGGCGCAGCGCCTTGCGGCGGGCCGGCGCGGTCAGCGCCCGGTGTGCGGCATGGCGCTGCCCGGGCAGTCTGGTGTCGGCGTCTTTGATCGCGGCGAGGGGCTGATCGAGCAGGCCGGAAATCGTCCGCCAGACGGCTTCGTGACGCGGGTCCGCATGCAGCCAGCGGGCGAAGGCGGCGTGGTCGTCGGCGCCGGCGGTGCCGGAATCGAGCCGGACCAGCCAGTCGATGGCGGCTTCGGCGATAGGGTCGAGCTGGCGCGCATTCATGAGCGTGCTTGCGGGGTGGCCGCCGCGGCGCCAAGGCCGGCCATGTAGCAGTGGGTGAGGGCCAGCTTCATGTCGCGCTCGACGGTGGCGAGGGAGACGCCGATGGCCTTGGCGATCTCGGTGTGGGTCATTTCCTCCAGCCGGTTCATCAGCAAGACCTTGCGCGCGCGCAGGGGCAGGCCGTCGAGCAGGCGGTCGAGGGTTTCGATGGCCTCACGCACCAGGGCGTAGTCCTCGGCCGAGGGGGCGTAGCTTTCCGGTTGCGCGGCGAGGGCGTCGAGCCAGGCATTCTCCAGGTCGCGGCGGCGCCAGAAGCTGTAAAGCACGCGCTGGGCCAGGGTCAGCAGGTAGGCGCGGGGCTCGTTGAGGTGGCCGATGTCGCGGGCGCCCAGCACACGGACGAAGGTGTCCTGGGTGAGGTCGGCAGCCAGGTGGGTGCAGCCGAGTTTGCGTCGCAGCCAGGCATGCAGCCAACGATGGTGATCGACGTACAGTTTGGCGACGGAAGGGGCTGCGGGCACGGCAAGCTCCGGGGAGGACAGGACGCGTTGGCTTGCTGCCCGCGAACAGGCTAGCTTGCTATCGAGAATGGTTCTTATTTTCCGCTGCTGTAAGGCGCGCCGTCAATCTCCGGAAGTCCGCCGGCACCCTGGCCGTTCAGGGCTGGCAGGCACTAAACGGATGCCTTCGTTCTATTCGATGGATCCTCTCTCCGAGCTTCTCGGTCGCCTCAAACCCGTCGCAAGCGTGTCCGCTGGTTTGGAAGCGTGGCGAGTGGCCCCTGCGGTTCCCGCGACAGCAAGCTTGGATCGAGTGCTACGTTGTCCTGCAAGGTGCGGGCTGGATGGCCGTCGACGGGATTGACGGGGCCCATCAGGTTTGCACTGGGCGATGCCTTCGTGCTGCCGGGCGGACGCGATTTCCTGATAGGCAGCGATTTGGCGTTGCCAGCCGTGGCTTCCGACACGCTCTTTCCTCCGGCACGGTCATGGACGGTATACGAGCTTGGGGCGGCTGCGGCGATGTCACGCACGGCCTTTGCAGTGCGGCTGCCCTCAGCGCGCCGCGCCGGCCAGCGTGCTCCGCGCTGTGGCAGCGGCCTTCTTCAGCCGCGCCTTGCGCTTCTTCCACCAGATATAGACGCCGGTGACCGACAGCATGGCCACCACCAGGCCCATCGCCGAGATCAGGATGCGGCCCGGCAGGCCGAGGATGCGGCCGGAATGCAGCGGGAACTGCGCCTGCACGAAGAGGTCGGCGGCGGTGCCGGTCCAGGGCTCGCGGCTGCCGAGCAGGCTGCCATCCACGCCGTCGAAGTAGAGGCTGCGGTGGCCGACGCCGCCGGCGCCGTGGCCTTCCTCCGGGC
>NZ_SNVV01000028.1:54985-63619 GCF_004361735.1 Azoarcus indigens
GTCCAGGGCTCGCGGCTGCCGAGCAGGCTGCCATCCACGCCGTCGAAGTAGAGGCTGCGGTGGCCGACGCCGCCGGCGCCGTGGCCTTCCTCCGGGCGGAAGAAGGCGACGCCGTAGATGCCGAATTCCGGCGAGTAGAACATGCTGCCCGGCGGCGCGTCCCAGCCGCGGCGTTGTGCCTCGGCGCGGGCTTTGTCCACCGCCTCGCGGTAGCCGTAGGTCTCGGCGATGGGGCGGTTCATCGGCCGCGGCTCGCGCAGTTCGAAGGGCGAGGGCGTGGCGTCGGACACCAGCGTCATCACCGGGAAGAAGACCTCGCGGTAGAGATTGAGCGAGAACGCGGTGAAGGCGACGATGAAGAGCAGGCCCCAGGTCCACAAGCTGCCGGCGCGGTGGAGGTCGAAGTTGAGCTGGTAGGGGCCGCCGCGCCAGCGCACCTTCCAGGCGGGTTTCCAGCGCTGCCACCCGCTGCGCTGGAGAGGGGATGCCGTGGGTTTGTCTGCCGCCAGCTGATCCTCCGCCGCCAGCGTTTCCGCCTCCGCCGCCAGCGCCTCCACTTTCGCCGCCGCCCGTGCGCGCCGGCGGGCGGGCAGGGTGAGATAGACGCCGGTGAAACAGTCCACCGTCCAGATCAGCGCGACCACGCCCAGCAGCCACAGGCCCCAGTGGTCGTTGCCGGCGATCTCCGGGATGTGCAGGCTGAAGTGCAGCTTGTAGAGGAAGGAGACGAAGTTCTCCCGGGTGATGGGCCACACCGCGCCCCATTCGCGCTGGCCCAGCTCCTCGCCGCTGGCCGGGTCGACGAAGATCTGGTTGTAGCCGGGTTCATGGAGGCGGTCGGTGGCGGGATCGACCCGTGGCTCAACCCAGAAGGAATAGCTGTGGCCGGGTTCGGCCGCCAGCGGGAGAGAGGTGACCCGCACCTGCGGATGGCGGGCCTCTACCTCCGCCACCAGTTCCAGCGGATCGCGCGCCGGGCCGGCGGCCCGGGCGTCGTTCAGATGCGGGTTGAGCCACTCGTCCAGTTCGTGGTCCCAGGAGATCACCGCGCCGGTGAGGCCGGTGACGAACAGGAAAGCGGCGATGAAGAGGCCGGCCCAGCGGTGCAGGGCGACGAACAGGCTGCGCATGGCGGTGGCTCCTTCCCTCAGTACTTCCAGTTCAGCGACACGGTGGCGTTGCGCGGCGCCCCGTAGTAGCCCTGGTCGGCCCAGTAGCGGCTGGTGAGGTACTTCTCGTTGGTGAGGTTGTTGAGGTTGGCGGCGACGAAGAGCTTGTCGCTGATGTCATAGCGCGCCATCAGGTTCACCAGGGTGTAGGCGGACTGGCTGATCTTCAGCGGTTGGCCGTTGAGGGTGGTGGAGTTGCTGGTGCGCGAGCGCCAGTTGAGGTTGGCGCCGAGCTTGAGCTTGTCCACGCCGGGCACCCGCCAGGTAGTGCTGAGGCGGAAGATCTGCCGCGGGGTGAACAGGCGGGCGGACTCGCCCTCGTCGTCCTCGATGGCGAGCTTGGTGTAGCCGGCCGTCATCTGCAGGCGCTCGGTGAGGTCGCCGCTCAGCTCCAGTTCCACGCCCTGGGAGCGCACCTTGGTGCCTTCGTACACCGCGATGGTGCCGAGGTTGGTGACGTAGCTGGCGAGGTTGTCCTGCTTGCTGCGAAAGGCGCTGACCGTGCCGTAGAGCCGCTTCTGCAGCAGCTCGAACTTGAGGCCGCCTTCGATGTTGCTGCCGGTCACCGGGTCCAGCCGGCGCAGCTGGGCGTCCAGCTCGCTCTGCGGGTTGAAGATCTCGGTGTAGCTGGCGTAGGCGGACACCGCCTCGTTGATGTCGTAGACGGCGCCGGCATAGGGCGTGAGCACGTCTTCCTTGCGATCCCGATCGACGCCGTAATTGCTGCCGGTGGAGCGGAAGTGGGTGGCGTTCACGCCGAGGATGAGCTTGAAGGGATCGGCCAGGTTGAGCCGGGTGGCGGCATACAGGCTGCGCTGGCGGTCGGCGTACTCGCCGCCGCCGCCGTCGGCGGTGAAGGCCGGCTCGGCGATGTTGCCGTCCCAGCCCTGCAGCGGCGGCACTGCGCTGCCGGCGCCGCTGAGGGTGGTGGCGTCCGCCTCCGACAGCGACCAGCTGGCGCCGAGGATGAGCTCATGCTTGCGGCCGCCGAGTTCGAAAGGGCCGCTGGCGCGCACGTCCACCGAATCCTGGATGTTGCCGGTCTTGTACTTCGAGGGGCTGCTGACCAGGCCGTTGCCGCTGCTGTCCGGCACGCCGCCGACGTAGTGCAGCTTGCCGCGCCAGTCGATGTCCTTGTGGGTATAGACGGCCTTGGCTTCCCAGTCGTTGTCGAAGCGGTGCACCGCCTCGATGAAGGTGAGCTGGGTGGTGGTGTCCAGGTAGGTCCAGTCCGCCGCCGAGCTGGTGGAGCGGCTGTAGCTCAGCAGCCGGCCGCTGTCGTCGTATAGCGGCAGTCCGCCCCACAGCTGGCCGTCGCTGCGGTTGGCCTGGTAGGTGTGGCCCAGGCTGACGGTGGTGCGCTCGCCGAGGTCGGCCTCCAGCACGCCGTAGAACAGGTTCTTGTTCTGGCTGTAGCGGTCGAGATAGGAATCCTTGTCTTCCACCGCGGCCACCAGCCGGCCGCGCAGCGTGCCGGCGGCGTTGAGCGGGCCGGCGACGTCGGCGTCGATGCGTTTGGCGTTCCAGGAACCGTAGCCGAGGCTGGCGGCGGCCTGGAACTCGCTGGTGGGCCGCTTGCGCACGAGGTTCACCGTGGCCGAGGGGTTGCCGGTGTTGGAGAGCAGGCCGTTGGCGCCGCGCACCACTTCCACCCGGTCGTAGAGCGCGGTGTCGATGTCGCCGCCGACCAGCCCCATGGTGAAGGGCACGCCCACGCCGTCTTCCTGGAAGGTGGTGATGTTGAAGCCGCGGGCGGTGTAGTAGGTGCGGTCCGTCTCCACCTTTTCGACGACCACGCCGGGCGTGGCATCCAGCGTTTCGTTGACGCTGTTGAGCTTGAAGTCGTCCATCTGGGCGCGGGTGATCATGCTGATGGATTGCGGCGTCTCACGCGGACTCAGCGCCAGCCCGGTGGCGCCGCGGCTGCTGCGCACGGTGTAGGCGCCGGTGGCTTCGGAGGGGGTGTCGTCCTGCAGCGTGGCCGTCACGCCCACCGCCGGCAGCACGGCAGGGCCGGAGGACTGGCTGGCGGGGCGCACGATCACCGCGTTGCCGTCGCGCGCGGTGGCAAGGCCGCTGCCGGCCAGCAGGCGCTCCAGCGCCTCGCGCGGCGTCATCGTGCCAGCCACCGCCGGTGCGCTGCGCCCGGCCACCAGCGCTGGCGACACGATGAGTTCCAGCCGTGTCTGCCGCGCCCACTCGTTCAACGCCTGCGCCAGCGGCTGGGCGGCGAGCTCGATGCGGACGGCGGTGCCGGCCCAGTCGCTGCCAGCCTGGGCGAAGGCGGGTGTGGAGAGGGTGGCGCTACCCAGCGACAGGGCAAGGGTGAGGGCGAGAACCAACTGCTTGGGGCGGGCGGGGCGATTGAAGGACATCTACTGCGGCTCCGTGAAGAAGGGAATGGGAATCCTTCTCAAGTCGACGCGCGATGCGCGGGAAACCCTAGGTCGGTTCTGTGCGGGAGGAAAAAATTTCCCAGGCCTGCGGCAAAAGCCCTCCCGAGACCGGGAAAAGGCGTGGCGGAATGCCGTACTTGCGGAGCGGCTTCGGCCAAACCGAAATGCCATCTGCGCGGCGGCATGCCGCCTTCGCAGCGTTGCACCTAATGCGGCGCCGAGCGGCCCTTCACCGCTTCCACTGCCGCTGTGGCGACGATCTCCATGCCATCCTTGCCTTGCCGCATGCGCACCGGCAACACCTGCGGCAGCACGCGGATGAAGTTGTCCAGGCGCTTGGGGTCGAAGGTGCCGGTGAGGCGCAGCGCGGCCACCGCCGGGTCCTGCACCGTCAGCCGGGTGTCGCCGTAGCGGGCGAATTCCGCCAGGGCCTGCTCCAGCGGCGTGTCGTTGAAGCTCACCCGGTTGTCGCGCCAGGGCGCGATGCCGGCCGGCGCCACCGCCGCCACCGGGCCGGGCGTGCCGTCGGTGCCGGCGAGGAGTTGCTGGCCGGCCACCAGGTCCACCGTGCTCTGGCCGAACAGGCCGGCCACCAGGTCCGGCAGGGTGCTGCGCTGGCGCACCCGCACATGGCCTTCTTCCACCGCCACCCGCACGCCGTCAGCGCCGGCGATTTCCGGCGTGTAGCGCACCGAGAAACGGGTGCCGACCACGGTGACGCGGACCGGGCCGGCGATCACGTCGAAGGGGCGCTCCGGGTTGGCGGAAACTTCGAACATCGCCTGGCCGCCGGTGAGATGCACCTCGCGCCGGCCGGGATAAAAGCTGACTGCGGCCTGGGTCGCGGTATCCAGGTGGAGCTGGCTGCCGTCCGGCAGGGCGACGCTGCGCTGCTCGCCGCGCATGCTGAGGTATTGCTGCTCGAACTGCGGCTGCTGGTGCTGCCAGGCGAGCAGGGCGGCGCTGACGCCGGCGATGGCGAGCGCGCTCATCGCCGCACGCGGCATCAGGCCGCCGAGGCTGGCGAACCAGGTGCGGCGGGGTGAGGCTTGCTGCTTGCCCGCAACCTGGGTTCGAGGATGGCTGGCGGCGCCCTGCCCAGTGGCGGGAGCGGCCTCCGGCAATGCATCCCGCAGTGCCTGGATTGCGGCAGCGGGCAGGGTGTCCAGCGCGCTCCAGTCTTCCTCCCAACGGGCGAAGGCGGTGGCGTGGACCGGGTCGGCGGCCAGCCAGCGCTGGAAGGCGGCTTCGTCTGTCGCGTCCAGGCCGGCACTGCGGCGGACGAACCAGTCCAGTGCGGCTTCGTCGGCCGCCTCGGCGCTGCTGGCAGGGGGGAAATCGATGGGTGAGTTGCTCATGACTGTGCTCGGCCTCTCACCCGGGTAGACGCGCGAGCGGGTGAAAACCCGATGTGGATACAGGAGATTCCAGCCGCGGTCGGCCGGGCTTCTCTGGCATGCAGGGCTGGCCGGCAGGCGCAGATGCCTGCGAAGCGCTGCGGCCCGCGGGGATTGCCCATCTCGCAACCCCTGGTTGCCAGCGAGCGTGACGAAAACCGGCCTGCGCTCATTTCCCTTCCCCCGGTGCAGCATCGCCTTCCAGCGCCTTGCGGCAGCGGCGGCAGGCCAGCATGGCGTTCTTCACATGCTGCTCCACCATCTTGCGCGAGATACCCATGCGCGCTGCGACCTCGGCATGGGACAGGCCCTCGAACTTGTGCAGCACGAAGGCCTCGCGGCAGCGGGGTGGCAGCCCTTCGATGGCGGCGAGCAGCGCATCCACGCCTTGAGCAGAGATCGCCGCGGTCTCGGGTTCGCAGACCTCGGGCGCGGGAACGCCGGCAGCATGCAGTTCGGCCTCTTCGCCTTCGATGATCACCTCGGTACGCACCTGTCGCCGACGGTGGCGATCCACGACCAGATTGCGTGCGATGCGGTAGAGCAAGGCGCGTGGGTCGGCGATGGCCTCGCCCGCGCGCTGCATCGTCAGCATGCGGACATAGCTCTCCTGCGCGAGGTCATCGGCGGCGTTGCGGTCGCTGACCTTGTGGGCAAGGAAGCCGAGCAGCTCCCGGTAGTAGCGCTCAAGCACGACGGTTTTCCGCGGCGCTGGTGCTTGTCCGGGCGGCAGGCGTGGGGCGGTGGGGAAGCGGTTGGGGCAGAGCCAAGGACGTGCGCGGCAAATGTGAGGGTAGCGGAGAATCTCCCAAACGATTCCGGAATGCAAATCGTTTTCATCTTGTCCGTATCAACTGTCCGATGCAGCGGGATGCGGAGGCCTGTGTGGAGCGAGACGGGGAACGGGGGAAAGTACGGTCCCGTTAGCGGATTTTTACCGCGGGGAAAGGGCGAGGCGCGCTTGCTTTCAAGGGCTGGGAGCCGCTGCCTTGGTGAGATCCGCAACGCACCGGATGGTCTGCGCCCGCAGTCGCAGTGCCGCGCCGCCGTGCTGCGGGGGCGCCGTGGGTGATGCCCAGGTTTCAGTTGAGCTCGACGAAGAAATCCGTGGCTGGCCGGCGTACTTTCTTCAGACCAAGCAGCCAGTCCCCCTCGCTGGCGCGGTAGCCCAAGGGCAGCAATAGCACCGAGCGCAGGCAGAGCGGGTTGGCGGAATGCCCGGTGCGTAATGATACGAGCGCTCGCGTGGATGTTCCGCCCGCCTGTGCCAAAGGTGCCACGCGATCCGGTCTGTTCTTCCCGGGTTGGTGTCAGCCCGGGAAGAACGGCGCGGTGGTGGATGCGAGCCACTCAGATCAGGGCGTCGTCTCCGGCGATCTGCTCCACCAGGGCGAGCTCCTGCACCGACAGGACCTTGTCGGTGTCGAGCAGCACGACGAAGCCCTGGTCGAGTTTGCCCATGCCGGCGATGAAGTCGTTGCGCAGGCGGGCGCCGAAGCTGGGTGGCGGCTCGATCTGTTGAGCGGGGATCTCGAGTACCTCGTTGACCGCATCGACCATGGCGCCGAAGACGAGCTGGCCTTCGTCGCTGCCGACCTCGACGATGACGATGCAGCTGCGCCGTCCGGGCTGCAGGGGCGGGCGGTCGAAGCGCACCGCCAGGTCGATGACCGGGACCACCGCCCCGCGCAGGTTGATGACGCCGCGCACGTAGGGCGGTGTCATCGGTACCGGGGTGAGATTGCCGTACTCGATGATCTCCTTGACCACCAGGATGCTGACGCCGAAGACCTCGCCATCGAGCTGGAAGGTGAGGTACTGGCGGGCTTCGCCCTCGCTCTCGGTAACCGCGACCGTTTCTCGTTTCACGAGTTGGCCCATGCGTGCCTCCCGTCGTCGAAACGGACGAAATCGCCCTCGCTCGCGGGCGGATGACCACTACCGTGGGTGGGGGACTGGGGGCGGGGAGAGGAGCGCTTGGCCGCGGCGCGGCCGCGGGGGCCGCTGCCCTCGGCGAGACGGAAGAAGCCCATCAGCTCCTGCAACTGGGTGGCCTGGCCGCTCATTTCCTCGGCGGTGGCGGCCAGTTCCTCGGAGGCGGCGGCGTTCTGCTGGGTGGTCTGGTTCAACTGGTTGATGCCGGAAGCCTGCTCCTGGGAGCTGGCGGTGATTTCGGCGACGAGGTCGGCGGTCTTGCTGATGCCGGGGACGATCTCGCCCAGCAGCTGGCCAGCCTTCTCGGCGAGTTGCACGCTGCCGCTGGCGACTTCGCTGATTTCCTGCGCGGCTTCCTGGCTGCGCTCCGCCAGCTTGCGCACCTCGGCGGCGACCACGGCGAAGCCCTTGCCGTGCTCGCCGGCGCGGGCGGCCTCGATAGCGGCGTTGAGCGCCAGCAGATTGGTCTGGTAGGCGATGTCGTCGATGATGCCGATCTTGTCGGCGATGCGCTTCATCGCGCTGACGGTCTCGCCCACCGCGCCACCGCCTTCGGCGGCCTGGCCGGAGGCCTGGGAGGCGATGCTGTTGGTGACCTTGGCGTTCTCCGTGTTCTGGGTGACGGAGGCGGTGAGTTCCTCGATGCTGGCGGCCTGCTCGGAGGAGGACTGCGAGAGGTTCTGCGCGGTGGCGGAGACTTCTTCGGAGGCGGAGGAGAGGTTGTCGGCGGCGCTGCGCACATCACCGATGATCTGTCCCAGCTTCTCGATCATGGCCGACATCGCGGCCATCAGCTTGCCGACCTCGTCGCGCGAGTTCACTTGCAGGCGCACGCTCAGATCGCCGTCGGCCAGCGCGTTTGCCGCCCGCAGCGCCTCGCCGACCGGGCGGGTGATGGAACGGGTGACGAAGAAGGCGATGCTGCTCGCGATCAGGAACAGCGCAACGACGATGCCGATCATCTGCTGGCGGCTGTCGGTGTAAGTCGCGCTTGCGTCCTTAGACATCCGCTCGAACTCGGATGCCTCGTGGTCGATGAAGGCCTGCAATGCGCTGCTGTAGGTGTCCGCCATCCGTTGAAACTCCGTTTGCATCATGTCTATGGCGGCATTCTGGTCGTACTGGGGGGAGTTGCTGTCGGCGATCACGAGCAGGCGATCGAGGGCTTCGCCATAGGGGGCGCGTGAGGCATTGATGTTTGCGGCGAGTTCCTTTTCCCGATCGGTTACCAGCAACTGGGAAAAGTGCTCGATCAAGCCGCTGTTTTCTTTGCGCTTGTCAAGAATCTGCTTGATGAGCTCCTTATTCTTGAGCTTGTCGTCGATGATGATCACGTTCCGTAGCGCAACGGCGTTCTGGACCACGTTGAGGCGCAGGTCCTGCGCCATCCGGCTGACTGGCCAACCGCGCTGGGTCAAGATCTGGGTGTTGTCGTTCAGGGCCCCCAGGCGGTCGAGCGCGATGAGCGTGAGGATGAGGGTTAGCAGTATGGTCAGGCCGAAGCCGATCCCCAGCCTGATGCCGATTTTCAGATTGCCGAGCATTGCGATTCCCCTGTCTGTTGATGGCGCTAGAGCGCCTTGGTCGCGGTATTTGTTTCCACCCTGTCGGAGGCAGGCGGGGTGGTGTGGTTTTCCTGGCTGGTAGCGATGTGGCTCATGGCGGCGACATCGAGGATGAGGGCGACCTCGCCGGAGCCGAGGATGGAAGAGCCGGAGAGTCCGCGCATGCCGCGGA
>NZ_SNVV01000029.1 GCF_004361735.1 Azoarcus indigens
TTGCTCCTGAGATGAATCGACGACGTGGCCTTCCCAGAAGACCACGCCCAACATAGCATCGCGCATGACGGGGAAGAGGAAGGGGATCGGTTTGTTTGGCGACTGCCAATCTACCAACCTCCGAACCGTCAACCACTACTTCCCCCAGATTGCGCGAAGAACCTTTTTTTTGGCTCCCCGATCCGGCAATGCGGAATCGACAGCCTCCGCCGTCGACCTGCAGGCGGTAAAAGGGGCCCTCGCCCAGTTCGGCATCCAGACCCTGGCCGCGCGCCCCTACACCGAACTCTCGGGCGGCGAGCGCCAGCTCGCACCAATCGCCGGGGCGCTGGCGCATCGAACAACGCCTGGCCGCCGACGGCTACGCCATCCTCAAGACCACCCACCACCCGGACCACGCCCTCGCCTGCGCCACCCGGGTCGCGCTGCTGCATGAGGGCCGCATCGAGGCTGACAACCCGCCGGCCGAGGTGCTGTCGCCGGCCGCCATTCGTCGGCTCTACCGCGTCGACGTCGAACTGCTGCAGGCCGGCAGCGGCTGCAGCGCCTTCGTGCCCGCCGGCTGAACGCCCCGTGGGCGCCCATGCCGCCGGGCTGGAACCCACTCCGGGCAGTCCGGTCGACGCCATTCGGCAAAACGGCAGGCGGCCCTCTCATCTTCTACGCTGAAGGTGGAACGACAGTCCGCCGGTTCGCCGGCCAGGTCCACACCAACGGGTGCGACTCACTGCGGCAGGCATGCAGGAGCGACATCCACAGCGAAGAGGAGATAGAAGATGCGAGCGACCATCCCCGCAGGCGACGGCATGGGCAATCTCGAGAACGAGTTCCTGCCGCCCCTGGAAGCTACCTACGACCTCAGCTGGGAGAACCAGATCGACTGCGCCAGCGCCTGGCAGGAGGCTGGCGCCAACACCGACGGCGAGGCCTGCCAGTGGCAGGAGTGCGGCTACCCGACCGGCGAGACGACGGCAACACTGAGCATGCAGACGGTGGTGCGGGTGAACACCCTCAGCCTCGCGCTGCGCGACCGCCTGCTCAAGCTCACCAACGAGCTCTCCAACGTCGCCATCGCCGAGATGGCCCAGCGCAAGAGCGACGGGGAAGCCAGCAGCGATGCGCCCTCGACGCCCGAGCCCCTCAGCGCGGAGGGGCGTCAGCGCTTCGCCGAGTTCGCCCGCAACTGGCACGAATTGCTCGCCGCCGCCCAGGCCGGCATGAGCGCCCTGACCGGCTATGCGCCAATCTCCCTGGGCAGCGCGGCCACCAGCCGGGTGGCGCACTCGCTGGTGGAGCGACGACAACGGGTGGTGAACATCGACTTCGCGGACCGGCGACGGGCTGGGTGACGGGCGGGGGAACCAAGGCCTGCCGCCGGGGAGTGCTGTAGCGCTCACGGCACCTGCAAAGCCGCGGAATCACCGGGACCTGCAAGACCAGACCGCCTCCGGCAACTCACAACGGCACAGCAGAGCACTCCCTCCCCCTCGCGGGGGAGGATCAGGAGAGGGGGCGCATTGCAGGTCCGCGGAACTCACCTCCTCTCCCCCACCCCCTCTTTCGCAAGGGGAGAGAAGAGAAGGGCTGCGCCATCCGGCCTTTACCGCCCCTGCAGCTGGCCGAAAGCCACCGGCAGCGCGCCCACCAAGATGCAGGCGCGCCGCTTCATCGCCAGCTGCAGCACCTGCGGTGGCCGTTCGGTGTCGTCCAGCACCATCCAGTCGGCCGCCGGTGGCAGGCCCATCGCCTCCCAAAGGTGCTGCACGATCTCGTGGCTGCCCTGGTTGCCGGCGGCGAAGAAAGGCGCCCGCGCCTTCTCGATGCGGCGGAAGGCCTCGCTGCCGTCGGCCGCGCCCTTGACCCCGGCGGGGTCCTCCAGCGGGCCGACCACCACATGCTCGTTGTAGCCCCACACCCGCTGCCGGCCGACCAGCCCGGCGCCTTCCAGCGCGTAGCTCTCCCGGCCACCGTGGATCAGCAGCAGGTCGGCACGGCCGGCAGCGAAGTCCGGCACCACGCCGTCCTTGTTGGCGGCGGAAACCACCTCTGCGCGCACGCCGGTAGCGGCTTCCAGGCGCGGCGCCAGCCGATCCCATACACCGCTCATCTTCACCCCGCCTATCACCGCCACCTTCAGTGTTTCCGCTGCCTGCGCCGGCATGCCCCACCAGGCTCCGAGGCACAGGCCGACCAGCACCAGCCAGCAGCTCCACCCCGGCGCCCTGTCCCGCGTTGGTCGCCTTCTCATCGCGGCATGGATTCGCTGAAGCTGTAGAAGGACTGACCCTCGCCCTGATCGCCGACACGGACGATGCGATGGATCAGCCAGCGCTCATCCCGCAGCAGCCAGGCCGTCACCGACTCGCCGTAGGAAGCAGCCGCATAGAACTCCTCGCCGTCATCCGAGCGCACCTCGTGCAGCTGGTAACGGTGGGCGTAGTAGCAAGCCACCCCGTCGGCGTCGTAGCCGAACACCCGCTCCGCTTCCAGTTGGTCCTCGCGGAAGACATCAAAGGACAATGGCGGCAGCGCCATCTCCCGCCATTCGGCGGGAAGCCGCTTCCACCATGGTTGCGTGCCACTGTCGTGAACCCTACGCCTGTCACCGGATTTTATATGAATGTTTGTATATAACACTACGCAAACCCCTCCCGGAAAGTGCGCATTTACGCGACCTTTCCTCACTTTTCCATGCAATTGATCCCTTTTTATCGACTAACCCCGGCCTGAGCCACCACTGAGGGGCCGATTCTCTATATATCCAAGCAAGCAATATGCCGGAGCCCCCCCGTCCCCCCGCCCGTTCCGTGCGCCCGCGGACTGCCAACTTTTTCCGCGCGGGCTCAATTCCGGCGGAGCGGCTAGCACCAAGCCCAATCGTTTGGCGTACGATCACTGTCAATCCCCCACAACATCGGGTCCGGACACCGGCAGGGCATCACGGAGGAGACCTGCGTGAAGAAGACCGAACAGACGCTGCTCGAACAGATGCGCATCAGCGAGTTCGACATCGAGCACCGCAAGGAGCTACTGGCTTTCGGCGAAGAAGACATCGCCGCACTGCTCGCCTGCCGCGCCCTGGTGGAAGCGCACATCGACAACCTGGTCGACGAGTTCTACAAGGTGCAGACCAACATCGCCGAGATCGCCCTGCTGATCGGCGACGCCGACACCCTGGAACGCCTGCGCAACGTGCAGCGCCGCTACATCCTCGACCTCTTCGGCGGCGTCTATGACATCGAGTATGTGAACAACCGTCTGCGCATCGGCATGGTGCACAAGCGCATCGGCGTCGAACCCAAGCTCTATCTCTCTGCCATCCAGATGCTGCGCGAGTTGCTGGTCGGCGTGATCGAGGACAGCGGCGACGACGCCAAGTTGATCCGCAAGCGCTTGAAGGCGCTGGAGAAGCTGTTCTATTTCGACATCACGCTGGTGTTCGAGACCTACATCCGCAGCCTGGTTTCCGAGATCGAGACCGCCAAGAACAAGTCCGACCAGTACGCCCGCTCGCTGGAAGAGAAGGTGAGCCTGCGCACCCGCCAGTTGGAAGAGTGGATGCGCACCGACCCGCTCACCGGCGTGCTCAACCGCCGCTTCTTCGAGGAGACCGTGACCCGCGCCATGCGCGCCGCCGAGCGTCGCGACGAGCCGCTGACGGTGGTCTATCTCGACATCGACGACTTCAAGCTGATCAACGACCGCGAAGGCCACAAGCATGGCGACGAGGTGCTGCGCGCCGTGGGCGAGGCCCTGGGCGCCGCCTGCCGCAGCGAGGACAGCTGCTTCCGCTACGGTGGCGACGAGTTCTGCATCGTGCTGCCGAACTGCACCGCCAGCGAGGCGCGCTCCGGTTTCTGCCGGCGGCTGAACGAAACCACCGACCCGCGCCTGGCCGGCATCCGCTTCAGCGTCGGCATCGCCCAGAGCGGCCCCGGCGAGTACCACGACCCGCAGGAACTGGTCTCCCGCGCCGACGCCGACATGTACCGCGACAAGCAGAAGGCCCACGGCCACCTGGCGGAGCACAGCCTGAGCGTGGTACCGGATACGCCGCTGCCCAAGGACAAGCCGGAGGCGGCTTGAGGGGTGATCCAAGATGGATAAGCTGAAGTGGCTGGCTTGAGCCTGCCTATTCGCTGGTAGCGGAACCCGAGGTAACGATGACCAGCGGCGCCCATCAGCCGCAATTCCGTCCAGATGAGCAATGACGTCCGGGAGGCGTCCTCCCTCCCTCTCGCGGGGCGCCCGGCAAGGGGCGGCTACCTTGCAGTCCCACGGACCGTGCCCTCTCCCCAGCCGCTCTCCCATAAGGGAAGTAAAAGCCAGCCGCTGCACAAGCAGAGCAGCATCGGGGCGGAGCCTCTGCCTCCACGCTCAGCTTGGGCAGCAAGCGCAAGGCCCTCTCAGCCTCTCCACCCTCGCCCACCTCCAGCCCCCCGCCTCAAACCGCCAGACCGCTCAGCAGGACGCCCCCTGCTCCTCCAACCGTGCCGCCAGGCCCGACCAGCGCCGCGTCGGCTGGGCGCAGGCGGCGGCGAACACCGCGCCTGCGCCTATCAGCTGCAAGCGACGGGCGGCGCGGGTGACGCCGGTGTAGAGCAGTTCCCGGCTCAGCACCGGCGACGGCCTGGCCGGCAGCAGCAGCGCCACCTCCTCGAACTCCGAGCCCTGGCTCTTGTGCACCGTGAGGACGAAGGCGGTGTCGTGGGCGGGCAGGCGCAGCGGCGCCACGCTGCGGAAGCCACCGCCGGCGGCGGGGAAGAACACCGCCAGCGCACCGTCCGCGTCCGGCAGGCACAAACCGACGTCGCCGTTGTAGAGCCCGAGCAAGGCGTCGTTGCGCAGCACGATCACCGGCCGGCCGGGGTACCAGGGCGAGGCGGCGCCCCTGTCCTGCGCATGGCCCAGCGCGGCCCGCAGCCAGCGGGCGAGATGCGCGTTCAGCGCCGCCAGCCCGCGCGGGCCTTCGTGCAGCGCAGCCAGCACGCGGAAGCGGTCGAAGGCGGCGAACAGCGCAGCTACGTCCGCCTCGCCGGCCAGCGCCCGCCTCAAGCTTTCCAGGTAGGGCACGTAACCGGCCTCCAGCCGCGCCAGGGTGGCGGCAGCCGGCTGGGTGGCGGCGTCCTCCAGCCAGTGCACCGCGTCATCCTCGTTGGCACGCAACCAGAGCAAGGCACGCTCGCCCTCGCCCTGGTTGATGTCGGCTGCCAGGCGGCCGATGCCGGAATCGCGGCTGAAGCGGCGGCTCTCGCTCAGCCAGGCGACGCAGTCGGCCAGCGCCGGCGCCGGTCCGCTGCCGGCCGCAAGCGGGGCCTCCGCCGCCATGCCGGCCAGCGTCGCCAGCGCGGCGGCAGTCGCCGGCCGCAACAGCCGGCGGGCGGAGAGGTCGGCGAATACCGCGCCGGCTTCTACCGCCGCCAGCTGGTCCTTGTCGCCGAGCAGGATCACCCGCGCCCCCGGCGGCACCGCGTCGAACAGGCGGGCAGCTAGCGCCAGATCCAGCATGGAGGCCTCGTCCACCACCAGCACATCCACCGCCAGCGGATTGCCTGCGTGGTGGCGGAAGCGGCCGGGCTCCGGGGTGACGCCCAGCAGGCGGTGCACCGTGTGCGCCGCTTCCGGCAGCTTGCCGCGCAGCCTGGGCGGCAGGCCGGCGGCGCGGGCGCGCAGCGCTTCCAGCATGCGGGCGGCGGCCTTGCCGGTGGGGGCGGCCAGCGCGATGCGCAGCGCCGGCTCCACCGTCAGCAAGCAGCCGAGCAGGGCGGCGACGGTGGTGGTCTTGCCGGTGCCGGGGCCGCCGGAGATCACCATCAGCCGGCTCAGCAGCGCCTGGGCGACGGCCAGCTTCTGGCCATCCGGCAGGCCGTCGTCGCGGGCCGGGAAGAGCTTGTCCAGCAGGGCGCCGACGCGCTCGCGCAGGGCGGCGGCGTCCGCCGGCAGCGCTGGCTGCGCCAGCGCGCGGAGACGTCCGGCGAGGCGGCTTTCGAGATCGAAATGGCGGCGCAGATAGAGGCGGTCGCCGCCATCCAGCACCAGCGGATGGGCGCCGGCAGGCAAGGCGGGCGCTGCGGCGGCCACCACGCTGCTGGCGAGCAGTTGCATGCGCAGGGCCGCCACCGCCTCCACGCCGCCAGCCGCGGCCGGGTCTTCGCTCTCTTCGATCAAGGCCGCCAGCGGCAGGCAGACGTGGCCCTGGGCGCTTGCCAGCGTCAGCCGCAGCGCCGCGTCCCGCAGCGCCGGCAGCACCTCGGCCGGCGCGCCATCGGCGCGCGCCCAGGCTTCGACGTGCAGGGCGAAGCCGAGGGCGAGGTCGCGCTGCGCCGGCGCCTCGCCGGCCAGCGGCAGGGCGCTGCCCAGGGAGTGCACGGTGGCGTTCATCGGGCGGCCCCCCGTTCATTGCGGAAGGCCGGGAGGGCTGCATGCCGGCGGCGAGGAAGGTAGCGGCCGACGGCATCCAGCCCTGGCGGCCCCGCTCCCTCGCCCAGCCCGGGCAGCTCACGCGCGGCGGAGAGGAAGGCGCCGACGGCGCCAAGACGGACGCCGCCGCTCATGCCAGCACTCCCAGCCCGCGCTCCGCCGGTTGGCGGCCGGCCAGCAGGGCGTCCAGTTCCTGCACCACCGCCAGCGCCGGCCGGTGGCTGTAGACGCCGGCGGGTCGAGGACCTTCTGCGCCGGCCACCTCCCAGCCCGGCCGCACGCCGCGAACGAAGAGGTAGCGGGTGCCGCCGAAATGGCGCTCGTAGTCGTAGCCGGGCAGGCTGAGGCCAAGGTGCCGGTGCAGGGCAACGGTGTAGAGCAGGTGCTGGAGGTGGTAGCCGTGGGCCTGCATCGCCGCCTCCAGCCGCGGGCCGGCATAGTCCTGCGGGCGGTCGCCGAGGTGGTTGGACTTCCAGTCCAGCAGGTAGAAGCGGCCCTGGTGTTCGAATACCAGGTCGATGAAGCCCTTGAGGTAGCCGGCCAGTCCGGCAAAGGCCAGCCGCGGCACGCCGTAGCCCTGGGCGGCCAGCCAGCGGTTGAGGCCGGCGGCGTCCAGCGCCGGCGCCGGCAGGTGGAAGGCGAGCTCGGTGAGGCGGCGCGACAGCGGCAGCTGCGCCAGCTGCAGGCCCTCGCCCAGCGGCGCGGCGATGACGTCGGCCAGCAGGCGGCGCAGCATGCGCGGCAGCCGGCGGGCGGACTCCTCTTCGCTCACGCCGGCCAGGCGCTGCGGATGCGCTTGCAGCGCGGCGGCGATGGCGGCGTCCCAGCCGCGCTCGTCGGTGAAGTCGATGCGCTCGAACACCGCATGCAGACAGTCGCCGGCGGCCGGGCCGCGGGGAAAGCGCAGGATGTCGTCGGCGGCGAGGGCGGGCGCGGCCTCCAGCCCTTCGCCAGCCTCCTCGCCTTCTCCCTCTTCCGGTGCCAGCGTGCGGGCGTCGTGGTCCTGCGCCGCCTGCTCGTGGGTGGCACCGAAGATCAGCGCGCTGAAGCTGCCGATGCGCCAGCCGGCGGGGATGGGCGGCGGCCGCAGCGCGCGCGGGCTGGCGTCGCCGTGGTCCGGCGGCGGCAGGGCGACCGCGGCGCCGTCCGGCAGGTCGGCCAGCGCCATCGTGGGCTCGCCGCTGCGCTGGGCGGCGGCCACCAGCTGGCGCCAGCGGGCGTCGATCTCGGCCGGCGTCATCTTGTGCTCGCGCCAGGCGGTGGTGTCCAGACCGCCGCCGGCCACCATCCAGTTGAGCAGGCTGCGGCCGCTTTCGCTGTAGCTGGGGCGGCCGAAGGACAGGGTGGCATAGCAGCCGACCACCAGGTAGCAGCGATACACCGCGCGGGTGAGGGCGACGTAGACCAGGCGCAGGTCTTCCGCCTGCCGCTCCAGCTTCTGGCGGGCGAGGATGTCCTTGTCCTCTTCGGCGGCCAGCGTGGAACGGCGGCGGTAGTCCAGCACCAGCCGGCCGTCGTCCTCGTGCCAGCTGCGCATGGCGCCGCCGTCGTCGCGGCCGGGGTAGCCGTCGAACAGGAAGGGGCAGAAGACGATGCCGTACTCCAGGCCCTTGGAACGGTGGATGGTGACGATCTGCACCAGGTTGCGGTCGGACTCCAGCCGCAGCTGGGCGGCCTCGCCGCCGCCGCTGTCGGCGCGGCGGCTGGCCAGGGCGCGCAGCAGCACTTCCGGCGAGGCCTCGCCGGCGGCCTGCTGCAGCAGTTCGGCCAGGTGCATCAGGTTGGTGAGCCGGCGTTCGCCGTCGGCGCGGGCGAGCAGGCGGGCGGCGACGCGCTCGTCGGCCATCCATTGCCGCAGCATCACGCCGAAGCCGCGCGCCAGCCAGGTGTCGCGCCAGCGGGCAAAGCGGTCCAGGATGTCCAGCAGCGCCGCTTCGTCGCCGGCCAGGCGGGCGAGCGCGGCGGCATCGCGGCCCATGGCGGCGCCCGCCAGCGCGGCCAGCACCCGCGGCTGGCGCGCCGGCTCGGCGATGGCGAGCAGGATGCGCTCCAGCTCTTCGGCGTCTTCGGTGTGGAACACGCTGGCCTGGGACAGCTCGACGCTGCCCACGCCCACCGCCGCCAGCGCCTGGCGCATGCGCGCGCCCTGGCCGTGGCTGCGCACCAGCACCGCGATGTCGGCCGGCGCCAGCGGGCGTTCGCCGATGCGGACTTCGCCGGCCGCGGCGGCAGCGAGCAGGCGGGCGATCTCGGCGGCGCTGGCGGCGGCGGCGCGCTGCAGGGCGACGCCGCGCGGCAGGCGGTCGCCGCCCTCCTCGCCTTCCAGCGCTTCGTCCTTGGGAATGCGCCACAGCCGCAGCGCGGCCGGGCCGGCGCTGGCGGTGAGGTCCACCAGCGGCGGGCGCGGCCGTTCGCCGGCCTCCACCCGCTCGTAATCCAGCCCCGGCAGCATGAACACCCGGCCGTTGGCGCCGAACAGGCGGTTGCAGGCTTCGATCAGCGCCGGCGCCGAGCGCTGGTTGCGGCGCAGGGTGTAGCGGCTGTCGGCGCGCTCGCGGGCGGCGAGGTAGGTGTGGAGATCGGCGCTGCGGAAGCTGTAGATGGCCTGCTTGGGGTCACCGACGAGGAAGAGGCTGCCGTGGCGGCCCTCGCCGCGGTAGATGCGGTCGAAGATGGCGAACTGCAGCGGGTCGGTATCCTGGAACTCGTCGATCAGCGCCGCCGGGAAGCGGGCGTGCAGCGCGGCGGCGAGCCAGGGCTGGCGGCCGCCGGCAAGCGCCTCGTAGGCGTTCCACAGGATGTCGTCGAAGGCGATCTGGCGCTGCTCGCGCTTGCGCCTGCGCAGCTCGGCGGCGGCCTCGTCGAGGAAGCCGCGCAGCAGGGCGAGGCGGGCGCTTTCCAGCTGGCCGTCCAGCGCGGCGCGGGCGGCGAGCAGGGTGTCGGCAGCGTCGCAGAAGGCGTGGCCGGGCGTGCTGCCGCCCTTGTTGGTCTTCTCCGCCAGGGTGGCGGCGCACAGCAGGCCGAGCTTGCTGTCCTTGTCCGCCGGCAGCGGCGCGCGGGCGTCGCCGGTGGCGAACCAGTCCGCCCATTGGCGCTGGGCGCGGGCGACGGCTTCCGGCTTGTAGCTGTTCTTGTTGAGGCTGGCAGCGGCGTCGTTCACCCGCGCCAGCACCTGGGCGCCATCGCCCTGCCAGCACGCGGCCGCCTCGGCGTAGGCGCGCGCCAGTTCGGCGCCGGCGGCGTCCAGTGCGGCACCGGCCGCGGTCGGGTCAGTGGCCAGTACCTCCGCGTCCCAGCGGCGTTCGGCCAGCGGCTTGGCCATGTCGGCCTTCAGCGTTTCCGCCCAGGTTTCGGGGCAGTCGCCGTTCTGCGCCAGCAGGTCGGCCAGCGCCGCCGGCAGCGCGCCGCCGATGATGGCGCGGCGCCAGAAGTCCTGCGCCACTTCGAGGCGCAGCGCGCTGTCGTCTTCGGCCAGTTGCAGCGCGTAGGGCAGGCCGGCGGCGAAGGGCGAGTCGGCCAGCGCACGCTGGCAGAAGCTGTGAATGGTGAAGATGGCGGCTTCGTCGAAGGTCTGCAGCGCATGGCGCAGGCGCTTGCTCATTTCCGCGCGGGCGATGCCGGTCTGCTCCACCCGCGCGATCAGCTGCGGCACGAAGGGGTCGCCGCCGGCCGCGCCGCCGTCCAGCACCCGCAGGGTGTCGACGATGCGGTCGCGGATGCGGGTGGACAGTTCGGCGGTGGCGGCCTTGGTGAAGGTGACGACGAGCAGGGATTCGACCGCCAGCCCGCGCTCCAGCAGCAGGCGCAGGTAGAGGCCGCAGATGTTCCAGGTCTTGCCGGTGCCGGCGGAGGCTTCGACGAGGTGGATGCCGTCTAGCGGGCAGGCGAAGACGTCGAGATCGGTGGAAGCGGCCATCGGCGGATGGTAGCGGCGGGGCGCGGGGCGGGCAATGGACGGCGCGGCGCGGACGGCGGACCGCCGCGAGAGGGCGGGCTGGTGGCGCTGCGGGCGAGTCGGCGGTGACCATTCCCTCGGCAAAGAACGCCCGCAAGCCGTGCGGGCCTAGACCTTCACCCGCCTCAGGCCTGCTGCAGCAGCGCCGGTGGCGTGCACTCGTCCAGGATGGCCTGCAGCGCCTGACCGCCGGCGGCGAAGGTGTAGTGGGTCAGCGCCCGCTCGCGCGCACGGCGGCCGAGTTCGGCGCGGCGGGCGTCGTCGTTCCACAGCGACAGGATGGCGGCGCGCAGGGCGGCGGCGTCGCCCGCCGGCACCAGCAGGGCGTCGGTGCCGTCCTCCACGTAGTCCTGGGTGCCGACGCAGCGGGTGGCGACAAGCGCGCAGCCGCGCATCATGGCTTCGATCAGCGTGACCTGGCCGGAGGGGTTGGCGGCATCCTGCAACGGCACGAGATTGAGGCGGGCGCCGCGGGCGAGGCGGTGGCACTCCGCCAGCGCCACACCGCTGCGGAAGCGCACCTCCGGCGGCGGCGCGATGTGCCGGGTGCGGTGCTCGCCGGCGACGATGAGGGTGGAGATGCCGGTGCCGGCCACCGCCGCGGCCAGGGTGTCGTAATCGCGGTTGGCGGTACCGAGGGCGACGATGTAGGGCGACTCCCCATCGGCACCGGCGGGCACTTCATCCTCCGCCGGCAGCGCCACGCTCAGCGGCACGAACTGGAAGCGGGATTCCGGCAGCCTCAGCCAGCGGCTGTAGAGCGGAATCTCGGCGCGCGAATGGACGACGAACACATCCACCCCGGCCAGCGCGAAGCGCGCCACCGCGCCCTTGAGGCCACCGTAGGTGCGGCCGAGGTTGAAGCTCCAGGCCACGACGACGAGGTCGGAGCGCAGCAGCAGCCGTTTCAGCAACCCGGCCAGCGCGGCAAGCTGGGGAAAGACGGTGATCAGGCCCTGTGCGCGGCCGCCGGCGGCGCGGCGCAGGGCTTCCCGCACGTGGCGGTAGTAGTCCGCCCACTCCTGGCGGCCTGAAACCGGCCGGGAGCGGTCATGGGCGTAGCCGGCGGGCACTACCTCCACCTCATGGCCCACCACGTCCTTGACGATCCAGCTCGAGGTCGTGCCGCGGGTGAACGGCGAAAGCAGGAGGAAGCGCATGGACGACTCCACGGTTCGCGCCCGACGGAAGATATCCCCGCGCGGAGAGGCGGGCTCAGGCGGACAGAATGACTTCAGTATGGAGAGCGAAGCGCGCCCACGCCCCGGCCGACCACCCCAAACGGGCATTCTTGCGCGAAGCTGAAGCCAGGCCGCCGGGGCCGTGGCGGACGAAGCCGCCCTCAGCCCAGCCGCGGATCGTCCAGCGCCGCCAGCAAGGGCTGCAGCACCGTCCGGGCGATGTGCTGGAAATCCTCGCCCAGCGGATCGGCGACGCCGCGCAGTGCCAGCCGGTAGGCGGGGTCGGCGCGCTCGCCGTAGGCCGGGCGGTTGCCACCGGTCCATTTCGCCAGCGCCTTGCCGTAACCGCCGCCGGGCGCGGCCAGCGCCCAGGCGGCCTTGGGATAGAAGGGCAGCGGCTGCTGCAGCCCCTGGCGGTACAGCTCCAGCAGTTCGGCCAGGTGCTGGCGCGCCTGCGCCGGTGGCAGCGGCCGGTAGCCGCAGCGGCCGTCGCGCGACACCAGCCGGGTCTGCGGCGCTACGCCGGCCGGCGGCGCGGCGCACAGGGCGAGGTGGGAGATCCAGCCGGCGAGGTAATCCACCGGCCGGGTGTCGTCGTAGCGGTGGCGCACCTGGCCCTGCGGCCGCAGGTCGCCGAAGGCGGCGGCGAGGTGCCAGTCTTCATCGCCCAGGGTGAAAGCCAGCCGCGGCACATGGGCGGGCAGTGGCGCGCCCTGGCGCTGCTCCGCCACCTCGGCGGCGAAGCGGCGCAGGCGCTCCAGCTCGCGCGCCAGTTCCGCCTCGCCGGCCGCACCTGCCGGGTATTCGCCGCCGGCGCGGGCCAGCGCCAGCGGATCGGTGGCGGCCTGCTCGCCCAGCAGCACCGGCAGCAGGCGCGCGGCCAGGGCCTGGCGCGCCGGCCAGTCGGGCAGGAAGGCTTCCACGTCGGCCAGTTCTTCGTCGCCCTCCGGCAGTTCCAGGCCGAGGCGTTCGCGCAGCAGGTAGCGGCAGGGCTGGCGGAAGAAGCGGATGAGCTGGTCCAGCCCGACCTCGCGCCAGTCCTCGCCGGCCGGCGGCAGCGGCTGGGGGAAGAAGGGCGCGCCGGCGGCGTCGGCGAAGGCGTCGTCCTCGCCCGCCTCTTCCGCAAGCTCATCGCCGGCGGCCACCACCTGCAGCGGCGCGCGCAGGCGGGCGGCGAGCGCGGCGGCGTATTCGGCCTGGTAGCTGGCGAGGCGGCGGTCCTGGCCGGCGCCGGGCAGGAAGTAGTCGGCGGAGAAGGGCTGCAGCGGATGGACCACGGTGAGGCGCGCCCGCGCCGCCGCCAGCGCGTCCGGCTGCAGCGGGTCGTCGGCGCAGGCTTCGGCCAGGGTGTCCAGCAACTCGTCCACCAATACCGAGGGCGGCAGCTCGCTGCCGTCGCGCACGCTGCGACCGGTGTAGGAGAGGTGCAGCACGTCGCGCGCGGCCAGCACCAGGTCGAGGAAGAGGTTGCGGTCGTCGTCGCGGCGCTGGCGGTCGCCCTTCTGCGGCCGGGCGGCCATCAGGTCGAACTCGGCGGGGCGGTCGCTACCGGGGAAGGCGCTGCGGTCCAGGCCGATGACGCAGACCACCCGGTAGGGCAGGTTGCGCAGGCTGGAGAGCGCCGAGAAGGTGACGGTGCCGCCGGGCACGCCGCCGCGGGCGGGGTCGTCCAGCGCCGCCGTCAGCGCCGGGTGCAGCACCGCCAGCGGGATGGCCTGGCGCAGCTCGCCGGCGGCCATGTCCTCGGTGAGCGCGGCGATGGCGGCACGCACCTCGCGCAGCTCTTCGGCCCAGTCGGGCGCGTCGCCCACCAGCCGGTCCAGCGCCTCGTTGAGCAGGCGGCGCCAGCCGGGCGCGTCCTGCGGCTGCAGCAGCTGGCTGCGCAGATGGCCCAGGGTCTGGGCGTAGCGCCACAGCCGGCCCAGCGCCAGCGCGGCGCCCCCTTCCGGATGGGCGGCACCGACGTAGCCGGCCAGCGGCGCCGCGTCCGCCGCCTCACCCGCCGACCAGGCGAGGAAGAGGCGGTGCAGGCCGTGCTCCAGGGTGTGCGCCGCGTCTCCGCCCAGGCCCAGGCCTGCGCGCTGGGCGGCGTCCAGCCCCCAGCGCACGCCGGCTTCGCGCAGCCAGCCGTGGATGGCTTCCAGATCGGCGCCTTCCAGCTCGAAGCGGCGCGCCACCGCCGGCTGCTGCAGCAGATCGAACAGGCGGCTGGCGGGGAAGCGGCCGGCGGCCAGGGTGAGGACGAGGTCCAGCACCCGCGCCACCGGGTTGTCCCGGGTGTGGCCGAGGCCGGTGATGCGCCAGGGGATGCGGCGGGCCGGCGGCGCGGTGCCGAACACCGCCTCGATCAGCGGCGCGGTGGCGTCCAGGTCGGGCATCAGCACTACGATCTCGTCCGGCCGTGGCGGGTTGGGCGACTTGAACAGGCCGAGCAAGCGGTCCTGCAGCACTTCCAGCTCGCGGGTGCGGGAGTGGCAGACGTGCACTTCGATGCTGCGGTCGCCGGCGGCCAGGGCGACGCCGCCGGGCGGCAGCTCGTCCAGCACCAGCATGGCGTTCTGCAGTTGCGCCAGCAGGTGTTCGGCCGGGTGCGGCACGAAGAGGGCGTCTTCCACCACCTCGTTCTCGCCCTCGAACAGCAGGCCGATGTGGGCCTGGGTCTGCCGCCCCCAGGCGGCGAGCAGGCGGTTGCCGGTCTCGTGGAACAGGTCGGACTGGCGCGAGGCCAGCCAGGACAGGCGGCGCGGGTCCACGATCTCGAACCAGAACTCGCCGCAGGGGTTCAGGGTGTACAGCCGCACCTCGACCTGGCGCGCCAGCTGGCGCAGCACTTCCAGGTAGAGCGGCGGCAGCGTCGGCAGGCCGAACACGTGCACCGTCTCCGGCAGGCCGAGGGCGGCGAGTCCGGCGGCGTCCATGGCGGCGATCTGGCGCAGGAAGACGGCGGTGGGATGCTCGCGGCGCACGCCCAGGCCGGCGTGGATGCGCCGCCACAGCTCCGCCTGCCAGGCCTCGTCCGCGCGCTCCGCCTCGGTGGCGCCCAGCAGCCGGGCGGGACGGCCGGCGGCCCAGTCCTCCAGCCATTCGGGGCGATAGGTGAGGTAGTGGTCCATCACCCGGGCGATGCGGCCGGCCAACTCGTAGCGCATCGCCGGATCGGCGCCGGCGAGGTAGTTCGCCAGCCGCGGATGCGCGTCTATCCAGCCCTGCCCGCCTTCTTCCAGCAGGCCGTAGAGCCGCCAGGCCAGCAGCGCGGGCGAGAAGGGCGAGCGCTCCGGTACCGGCACCAGCCGGCCCACCTGCCGCCACAGCCACTGGGCGAGGTAGTCGAAACGCAGATTGACGCAGACGCCCTCGCGCTCGGCCACCGCCAGCTCGATGCGCCGGCGCAGCGCGCTGCTGGGCACGACGACGTGGCGTTCGCCGAAGGGGCCGGGCTGCTCGGCGGCGAGGCGGTCGAGCAGGGTGTCGAGCAGGATCTCGAAGCGGTTGGAGAAGGCGAGGGAAAACATCGCGGCGAATGATGGCGGAGCGCGCGGATTCTGTCACCGCGGACGCGGCGGCCGGCCGCGGCGCCATATGGTCAAGCCGGCTGGCGGATGGTATGAAGAGGGGCCGCGGCTTGCGGCCCGGCCGTGCGGCAGCGCCGGCCTCCTCCCAGCCAACCTGACGACACCATGGCCAGAACCCATCCCGAAGGCTGGCGCCAGCTGCCCGCCAGCGGCGCGCTGGCGCGCGAACTCGCCACCCTCTCCCGCCTCGCCGACGGCCTGCCGGACGACTACGCCATCTACCACGGCCTGCACTGGACGCGGGTGGAGCGCGAGCACACGGTGTTCGGCGAAATCGGCTTCGTCGTGCTCGGGCCGGACGGCAAGCTGCTGCTGATCGAGCAGCAGTCCGGCTTCCTCGACGAGACCGCCGAGGGCCTGCAGCGGCCGCACTCCCGCCGGGCACGCAACATCAGCCTGGAGCTGGCGCGCAACACCGAGGCCCTGCGCGCGCGGCTGAAGCCGCTGCTGGATGGCGCCGAGCCGCAACTGGAAATCCTGCTCTATTGCCCCGACTACCAGGTGCGCCAGCCCGGCACCGCCGGCCTGGACCCGGCGCGCATCGTGGACAGCAGCCGGCGCGAGGCCCTGGTCGCCATCGTCCAGGGGCTGACCCAGCCGGAGCAAGGCTACACGCCCGACGCCACGCGCCAGACCGCGCTGCACCGCTTCCTCGCCGATCTGCTGGAGCTGGTGCCGGACGTGCAGGCGCTGGCTGGCCAGGCCCACGCGCTCACCACCCGGCTGTCCGGCGGCCTGGCCGAATGGGCGCGGCGCATCAGCATGTCGCCCTTCCGCCTGCACGTCACCGGCACTGCCGGCAGCGGCAAGACCCAGCTCGCGCTGGCCGCTTACACCGACGCCCTGGCCGCCGGCCGGCGCCCGCTCTACGTCTGCTACAACCGCCCGCTGGCGGACCACTTCGCCCGCATCGCCCCGGCCGGTGGCGAAATCGCCACCTACCACCAGCTGTGCGACCGCCGCCTGCGCGCCGCCGGCAAGCCGCCGCGCTTCGGCCAGCCGGACACCTTCCGCCGCCTGGAGGCCGACTTCGCCGCCCTGCCGCCCGACCCCACCTGGCGGTTCGACGAGCTCATCGTGGACGAAGGCCAGGACTTCACCGAAGCCTGGCGCGACGCCCTGCTCGCCATGCTGGCGCCGGAAGGCCGCGCCTGGTGGCTGGAAGACCCGATGCAGAACCTGTACGGCCGCGAGCCGGTGGCCCTGCCCGGCTGGACCGGCCTCTGCGCCGACACCAACTACCGCACCCCGGCCGACGTCCTCGCCCTGCTCAACCGCAGCCTGCCGCTGCCCCAGCCCATCGCCGCCGGCAGCCCGGTGGACGGCACCGGCCCGGAGATCCTCAGCTGGCGGGATGCGGACGGCCTGTTCGACGCCACCAAGCGCGCCATCACCCGCGCCATCGGCCTCGGTTTCCGCCGCGAGATGATCGCGCTCATCACCTACCGCGGCCGCGAAAACTCCCGCTTCACCCCGCTGGACCACCTCGGCCCCCACCGCCTGCGCGCCTTCAGCGGCCGCTACGACCTCTTCGGCGAGGCCGAGTACAGCGAGGGCGACCTGCTGATCGACTCGGTCTACCGCTTCAAGGGCCAGGCCGCGCCCTGCGTGATCTTCACCGAGGTGGATTTCCCCGCGCTGGACGCGCTGGCGGTGCGCAAGCTCTTCGTCGGCGCCACCCGGGCGACGATGAAGCTCATCCTGGTCGCCTCCGAGCGCAGCGCGGCAATGCTGGCGGGCTGAAGCCGGGCCACCCACGACCGCATCGCCGCCGTGGGCGAAAGCCGCGCCCGCCCCATTGTGGCCGCCGCCCCGCTGTGGTGGAATCGACCGCCGGCCATCACCAAAGTCTTACCGGCCGGCATGCGGACACCACCGCCTCCCCCGTGCTGCAGGCAATCGGGCCGGCTCACCGCGAGCCTTTCGACAGGCCCCGGCGGAGGCTGACAGGAACTCCGTCGCCGCGCCGGCAAGCGCCCGGGCGGCGGAGGAAAACCGCAGGGGAGCCGAACGAAGGGAGATCCAGGCGTGTTGCGCATCAGAGTCATACAGGTGGGCGGGCAGCCGGCCCAGGCCGCGCTGGTCGGCGAGTTCGGCGGCGAAGGCGGCACCATAGGCCGCGACGCCAGCAACCAGCTCGCCCTGCCCGACCCGGACCGCCACATCTCCCGCGTGCAGGCCAAGGTCGAGTACGACGGCTGCCGCCACACCCTCACCGACTGCGGCAGCAACCCCACCCACCTCAACGGCCAGCCGCTCGGCAAGGGCGCCAGCGCCACCCTGCGCGACGGCGACACCCTGCTGATAGGCGCCTACCGCCTGCGCGTCGAGATCCCCTATTCCGACACCGCCAGCACCAGCAACCTCACCCAGCCCAACGCCGCCAAGCCGGCGCTGGGGCCGGCGCAAGCCGGCGACAACACCCGGCTGTTCGCCGCCCCGCCGCGCAAACGCCCGGCGCCCACGCCCATCCCGCTACAGGACGACCAGGCCCCGCTGCTCGCCGCCTTCCGCCGTGGCCTGGGCAGCGCCGCGCTACCGCCGGGTTTCGAGTTGACGCCGGCCAAGATGGAATTGCTGGGCAGCCTGCTGCGCGAGAGCGTGGGCCTCATCGTCGCCCTGCTGAACGACCGCAGCGACGACAAGCAGGCGATGCGCGCCGACCTCACACAGGCCGGCGACGCGGTGCTGAATCCGCTGAAGGAGGGCGGCGGCGCCGAAGCCGCGCTGGGCCGCCTGCTCGCCGCCGACGACGGCGGCAGCACTGCCCGCCGTGCGCTGAGCGAGGCGCGGCAGGACCTGCAGGGCCACCTCGCCGCCAACACCGCCGGCCTGGGCGCCGCGCTGGCCGACGTGCTGGCCGGCTTCGCCCCGGCCGCGCTCGAAGACCGCCTGGCCGAACGCAAGCTGCTGGATGCGCTGCTGCCGGCCAACCGCAAGGCCAAGCTGTGGGATCTATACGAGCAGCATTTCGACGCCCTCAGCCAGCAGGCCGCGGAAGATTTCCGCGGCCTGCTCGGCCACGCCTTCCTCGACGCCTACCGCCACCACACCACCAAGCGCATCAAGGGCTGAGGCGCGCCCCCTCAATCAGCCGGGGGCAGCCAGGGCGCGAGACACGGTCCGCCATGGCGAAGCTGTGCTGCGGCGCTACATCAGCTGCCGCCACCGCGAAAAAACGAACAAGGGAAAAAACGGGACGGCCGGCGATCGCGGCCCTCCCCTCGGCGCTCAGCCCAGCCCGCCGACCTCGGCGAGGAAGCGGCGGCGTGCATCGTCGTCATCGATGTGTTCGGCCAGCGCCCGGTACAACTCCGCCGGCCCGGCCGCGCTGGCGGCGGCCTTCTTCGCCAGCACCGGCGCAATCGGCCCGAGGTGGCGCGCCAGCGCCCGGCCAGCCTTCTCCACATCGGCCGGCGCCAGCGGCACGGTGGGCGCCGGCGTAGCCTGGGTAGCTTCGCGGACCATGCTGCGCCCCAGGCCGCCGGAGGTGATGCCGGTGCTGCCGAAAGCCTGGCCGCCGGTGCGCATGCCCAGCTTGGTCAGGCCATCGCGCAGGCCGCGGCGGGCCTCCTCGGTGTCCAGCTTGCCTTCCAGCTGGGCGTAGAGCTCGCCCAGATCGTTGGAAGTGCTGGCCGCGCGGCGCACGATCACGCCCGCCAGCGGGCCGATGTAGGCCGCCAGTTGGCGCTCCACCGTTTTCAGCGTGTTTTCCTGCCACTGGGTGGCCTGGGTGCGCGGCGGCGGCTGCCCCCCCAGGCCGGGCGAAACACCGGAGGCGCCCGTCGCCAGCCCGCCGGCGGCGAGGCCGGCCTGGTAGGCGGCAAGGTTGGCGCGCACCGCCTCGGCGGTCAGCACCACGGTTTCCTCCGACACCGCCAGCGCCGGCGGCGCGCTGTAGGCGCGGGCGTAGGCCTCGCGCAGCGCATCGCCGAAGGCGGCGGCATCCGGATAGCGCTCGTCCGGCCGCTTGGCCAGGGCGCGGTCGATGATGTGGTCGAACACCGCCGGCAGGCCAGGAGCGTGAATGGAGGGCGGGCGGTGCGGCTCGTGGCAGACCTGGTAGGCCATCGCCTCCATCGCACCGTTGAAGGGCCGCTTGCCGGCCAGCAGCTCGTAGAACACCACGCCGGCGGAGAACAGATCGGCGCGGTGATCCACCGCCAGGCCGAGGAACTGCTCCGGCGCCATCGCGTTCGGCGTACCGACGATGGAGCCGACCTGGGTGATCTGCGCGGTATCGATGCGGGCGATGCCGAAATCGGTGATCTTGAGCTTGCCTTCCTGGGTGATCAGCAGGTTGGCGGCCTTGATGTCGCGGTGGATCACGCCGCGCTGGTGCACATAGTCCAGCGCCTCCAGCAATTGCAGCATGATGCTGACCACGTCGGCCACCGGCAGGCGCTCGCCGATGCCGAGGTACTGGCCGAGGCCGCAGCCATCGACGAACTCCATTGCGATGTAGGCGACATCGGCATCCTCGCCGAAGTCGTAGATGGCGACGATGGCCGGATGATTGAGCCGGCCGGCGGCGCGCGCCTCGTTGTGGAAGCGCTCCACCATGGCGGCGCCACCGCCGCCGTCGATGAGCTCGCGGCGTATGGTCTTGAGCGCGACCACCCGGTCGATGACCGGATCGCGGGCGCGATACACCGTGCCCATGCCGCCCCGGCCCAGCACGCCCTGGATTTCGTACTTGCCCAGCTTGTGCATCTCAGCCATGTCGGCGGCTCCGGGGAAGGTCCTGCTTCACCGCCCTCAGCTCTCCAGCATCTTCAGCGCATGCACCAGGCTCTTGCGCATGCGGGAGAAGGATTCCGCCAGGGTGGCGATCTCGTCGCGGCCCTTCACGCTGAACTCCTCCGCCTCCATGTCGCCCAGGCTGACGCGGTCGGCCAGGCGCGCCAGGCGGTTCACCGGCCGGACGACCAGGGTGACCAGCAGCACGTTGAGCAGCACGAAGATGAAGGCGACCAGCACCACCAGCAGCGTCATGAACACGCGGAAGGTCTGCTCGGCGCGCTGGATGGGCACCGCCATCGGCACCGACACCACCTGGGCGCCGACGATTTCGTTGGGCTGCCAGCCGAAGCCGTTGGCGCTGCCGTAGCGGGCGATCATGGACGGCGGCGCCGCGTCCGGCACGCTGTGGCAGCGCAGACAGGCGCCATCCTTGATCTGGATGGGGCGGGCGAGGAAGAGCGCGCGGCCGGCCGGGGTATCGCGTTCGCCGGAGATCTCGGTCTGGCCGGCGACGTTGCGGAAGCTCTGCACGATGTCCGCCTCCCAGTCCGCCGCGCGGTTGCGCGGGTTGGTCGGGTTCAGCGTGGCTTCCTTGTAGGTGTAGTCCGGGTAGTGCTTGCGCAGCTCGCCGAAGTACTCGGCGGCGGCGTAAGCGGCCACCGACTGCGGCAGGAATTCGTAGTTGAGCTGGGTCTGCAGCAGCGGCGACACCTGGCTGTTGGTGTAGCCGCGCGCGGCCAGCGCGCCCTGCATCATGATGCTGGCGTGCTGCAGCACCTCTTCCCGCGCATTGCGCTGCAGCAGTTCATGGGACACATAGCCAGCGCCGCCCAGGCCGACGAGGCACACCAGCAGCAGCACGAGATTGAATTTGACGAGCAGTTTCATGGGAGTCGTTCAGTTCTCTGGTCGGGAGGCGAAGCCCGCGGCGCCCTCAATGGCCTGCCGGCGCTGCAGGCGCCGGCCGCGGCCGGTATTTTTCCGGGAAAACCACCCGGTCCCATTCGGGATGGGCTTTCATGCTGGCCGCCAGCTCGCGCCGGAAACCGGCGTCCGCCAGCCTCGGGGTGAAGCGGGCCACGAGGCCGCCGCGCCAGAAGCGCGGGCCCTGCAACCAGGGCGCCACGTCGGCGTAGGCCACCTCGGCGCCACCCTTGGGCGCGCTGCCATCGCCGAAGCGACTGCGCAGCGCGGGGAAAGGATCGCGGAAGGGACGGGGCAGCGCGGCGACGAAATCCTCCGCTGGCCGGGGCTGGACGCTGAGCTTGCGCTGGGCGGATACCGCAGCGGAATTGCCGCGCTTCAGCGTGGTCGCCGCGCCGCTGGTTCGGCCCTCCGCGTTCAGCAAGGTGCTGCTCGCCTCGCCGAACTCGGCGAAGGCGGTGCTGCCTTCCGCAGTAACGCGGGCGATCACGTTGGCGTTGCGCCAGTTCGCGCGCTGCCAGGGGGTATCCAGTTGCCATGCAGCCTTGCCACCCTCGGACTTCAGCCAGCCGCTGAGCAGGGCCAGCTCGCCCGGCGTGTCGCCGGCCTTGTCGGCATCCGGCGGCAGCACCTTCAGCATCAGCCGCGACTCGCCGCCGAGCGCGACCCGGCTGCCATCGGCGAATTCCAGGATGGCGAAGCCACCGCTGCCGGTTTCCAGCAGGTCCGTCGCCGCCAGCGCCAGACCGGCGGTGGCGGGATACACCCGGGTGTCGTGCACCACCCGCGCGCCGCCGTTCACGAAGGTGAGCACCGCCGGCGACTGCGCCAGCGCCGCGGCGGACGGCAGCAGGGCAAGGGCAAGGAGGCGGAGCAACTGGCGCATGGGAGGGGCGGGGGAGCGGACAAAAAGAAACGCGGCTTGCCAAGGGCATCCCGGCAAGCCAGCGGTTTAACCCGATGATAGTAGGTTGAGCGCCGAAAGGCTGTCAAACCTTGGTTGCGCGTGTGGAATTACACGCTGGCGCCATTGCCGCCGCCGCTTTCCGCCTCCTCCTGCAGCAGTCCGGCCAGTTCGGCGGCGGCCGCGGCGCGCTCGTCGCCGCCGTCGGCGCCATCCCATTCGGGATGGGCGCGAGCGCGGCGCAACGGTGCCGGCAGCCGGCCTTCGCGCCAGCGCGCGGCGCCGGCCTGCGGCGCATCCACCCGTATTGGCGCTACCGCCGCATGGCCGCGGCCGGCCAGCGCGGTCAGCAGGCTGAGCTGGCGCAGGGCCACCAGCCGCAGGATGGCGTCATCCACCGTGAGTTCGCGATGGCCGCGCAGCCGGGCCGCCAGGCGGTCGCCGTAGTGGCCCACCGCCTGCCACATGCCGCCGGCCAGCGCGCCCAGGCCGGCGGCCAGGCCCAGCGTGGTGCCGCCGGCGAGCAGATCTATGCCGGCGCCGGCAGCGGCACCGGCCGCGGCGCCGCCGCCCATGCGCAGGCCCATGCGACGCAGGGTTTCGGGATGGAAGAGATCGTCGCGCCAGCGGCCGGCTGCCAGCGGCAGGCCCGCTGCCCGGGCGTCGCCGGGGCGGAAGCGGTAGAGCGCCAGCAGGGCGTCTACGCAGCCTTGCTCGGCGGCGCGCACGGAATCGCGTAGCGCCTCGACCGCCGCGACCAGCGCCGCATCCGAGGTATCGGCCACGCGGTACCGGCGCGCCGCCAGCCGCAGCAGTAGTTCGGCGACCAGCCGGGGGGCGGCCTGCGCGCGGGCCCCGGCTTCGCGCGCGCGGGCAGCGATCAGCGTGGACAGGCCAGCCTTGTGGGCATGGACCAGGGTGGCCAGCGCATCGAACAGGTGGCGCTCGCCGTCCAGCTCCGGCGCCACCGTGTCGAAATCCACCGTGGCATGCAGACCGATGCGGGCCAGCGCCGCGCGCCATTCGTCCTGGCGCGCGCCGGGCGCGGCGACGAAATTGAGCACCGGCAGCAGCGGGCGGCCGCAGGCGGCGAGGATCTCCAGTTCGTCGCGGTGCTTGGCCAGCACCGGATCGCGGGCGTCGATGACGTACAGGCCGGCATCGCTCGCCAGCAGTTGGCGCAGCACCTTGGCCTCCTGCTCGAAGCGGCCGCCGGCCTCGGCGGTAGCGAGGAAGCGGCCCAGGCGCGCCGGGCCGTCCAGGCGCTCGCCGGCGCCGGCGAGGCCATCGAGAAATTCCAGCAGGGCAATGGCGTCCTCCATGCCCGGGGTGTCGAACAGCTCGACCACCGCCTCGCCGTCGGCCAGCAGGCGCACGCCTTCGACATGACGTGTAGTGCCCGGCCGGTCGGCCACCTCGCCGAAGCCGGCGTCGCGCGCCAGCGTGCGCAGCAGCGAGGTCTTGCCGGTGTTGGTGTGGCCGACCACCGCCAGGATCATGGGTGCGGGCATGCCGGCCTCCTCGTTGCGCTTCTTCCTCGCCGCGGCGGGCGAGCACCGCCCGTGGCATGCGGCAAATGTATGCTGGCCCTAGCCCCCATTCGCTTCCCCCTCCAGCCAGGCAAGCGCGGATTCGCCATCCGGGCACAGCGCGGCGCGGTCGAAGCCCTGCTCCGCCAGCGCCGCTTCCCAGGCGCTCCGGCGCGAGGGCCGCAGCGCGTCCGCGCCCTCCTCCCGCACCCAGACGCGGGTTTCCACGGCCCGTGCGGACAACTCTGCGAGCAGGACCAGGCTGCCGCGGTCCGGCGTCACGCGGGCATCCACCACCGCCAGCAGGCGGGAGGGCGGATGCTGCTCGCAGCGCCGCAGGCAGGCGCGACGCTGCTCCCGGCCATCCACCCGCGCAGTGTCCCGTTGCGCCCAGCCGGGCAATGGCCAGGCCAGATCCTCGCCCAGCTCGATGGCGACGGCGAGCGCATGTTCGCCTTGCAGGGGATGCGGTCGCCCACCGCTGCGGCCGGCCGCGGCCGGCGCCGGATCGCGCACGCCCAGGCGCTCGGCCTCCGGCAGCAGGCGGGTGCGCAGGCGGGCGTAGCCCGGCAGGCTGAGGTCCAGCCGCAGCCTGGCACGCGCCCGCGCCCACAGGCCGGCGCAGGCGGCAAGCAACAGCAGGCGCGGCAACAAGCCATAGACCAGCAGGCAGCCCAGCAGCCAGGACGACCACGCACGGCGGCCAGCCTCTCCAGCGCCCGCGGCCTCGCCGCTGGCCACTACCGTGGCCGCGTCCGGTACGCTGAAGCCCAGCGCCGCCGGCAGCCGACCCAGCAGATCGACGAAGGCGACGAAAACATCCGCCGGCAGGATGGTGGTTTCCCAGGCGAAGCCGTAGCGGCGTGTGGCCAGCAGGGCGAGCAGCGCCAGCGCAGCGGCGGCCAGTGCCAGCGCCCACAGTGCGTGGGTGAGCATGCCCAGGCCCCAGCGGGCCAGCGCGCCACCGCCGGACAAGCCAGTCAGCGCCGCAAGTGGCGCCGTCGCCTCCGGCCGCCGGTCCAGCCAGCCGAGCAGGCGCAGCCAGGCGCGGCCCAACAGGCCGCCGGCCGGTGCGGCGGCCGGGCCTGCCGCCATCGCCACCAGCCACAACATCAGGCTGAAAACATGAACGCCCAGCAGGCCGGCCAAGGCCCAGACGATGTTCACACTGCGACTGCCGTCGCCCAGCACGCCCCAGGCCATGCCGCCGCCGGCGACCAGCGCCAATAGCGCCGCCAGCGCGCTGGCAAGGCGGGCGCGGGCCAACCACTGCCGCGGCGCCTGCGCCCAGCCTTCGCGCTCGGCCAGAAACCGGGCACGGGTCAGGATGCGGTCCTCCAGCCCGGCCGGCGCCTGCTGTGCCTCGCTCAGCGCGGCGCTGTCTTCCAGCGGGCCGCTGGCCTCCTCATGGCGGCGGACGATCTCCGCCAGCCAGCGGCTTTCCAGCCGGGAGTACCGAGTGTGGGAAGAGGAAGGCAGCGTCATCGGCAATCCGCGCCCACGCTAGGCGGACGCGCGGCGCGGGTCAGGCCGGCAGGGGATCGACAGGAATGCCGGCGATGCCGAAGAAGATGCTCTCCAGCTCGCTGCGCGGCAGATCGCGGACGATGAAGACCAGCCGGCTGCGCCTGTCGTCGTAGGGCGGCTCGTCCGGCCAGGCCGGCAGGCTGGCGGGCGGATAGGCGACATGCTGCACGCACTGCACCACGCGCGGCAGCGGGTCGCCGGCGATGTTCATCAGCCCTTTCACCCGCAGGATGCGGTCGCCATGGACCTGCAGGATCAGGCCCAGCGCGTCGGAGAAGCCGAACCACGACAGCGGTGCGCTGAAGGTGAAGACGTAGCTGCGCACGTTCTCGTCGTGCCGCGCCACCGGCACGGCCGGCGCCGGCGCAGCTGCGCTGCCCGGCTTGCGCCAGCTCAGCGGCGGCTTGAGCCGCGCCGCCCTCGCCTCCAGGACGCGGGCCTTCTCCTCGCCCAGCCAGGCCGCCACCTCGGCCCGCTTGGCACCGACGTCGTAGAGGCCGCAGCCGAACATCGCAGCGGCGGCAACTTCGCCGCCCTGAACGCGGATCTGCTCCGCCGAGGGGTTCAGTTCGCCCAGCTTCTGCGCCAGCGCATCGAGGGCGCCGGCCTCGGCAAGGTCGCACTTGGTGAGCAGCAGGCGGTCGGCCATCGCCGCCTGGCGCACCGCCTCCCGGTGTTCGCCTAGCTGGCCCAGGCCGTGGGTGGCATCCACCGCGGTGATGACGCCATCGCAGCGGTAGCGCTCGGCGATGAAGGGCTCCTCCATCAGCGTGGATACCACCGGCGCCGGATCGGCCAGGCCGGTGGTTTCGATCAGGATGCGGCTGAGGGGAGGCAGCTCCTTGCGCAGCGCGCGCATGAAGAGATCCTTCAGCGCGCGCACCAGATCGCCCTGGACGCTGCAGCAGATGCAACCGGAGTCGAGCACGACCAGGGTGTCGTCCACCTTGTTGACCAGGTGGTGGTCGACCGCGACTTCGCCGAACTCGTTGATCAGTACCGCCGCACCCGCCATTTCCGGCAGGCGCAGCAGGTGATTCAGCAGGGTGGTCTTACCGGCACCCAGGAAACCGGTCAGGATGGTGACCGGGATGCGCCGATCGGCCGGCGCGGCGGCGGCCTCAGCCGCCATGCATCTTCTTCAGCTTCTCGCGCCGTTCCTGCGCTTCCAGGCTGAGCGTGGCGGTGGGGCGGGCCAGCAGGCGGCCGATGCCGATGGGCTCGCCGGTTTCCTCGCACCAGCCGTAGCTGCCGTCGTCGATGCGGCCCAGGGCCTCCTCGATCTTGCGCAACAGCTTGCGCTCGCGGTCGCGCACGCGCAGTTCCAGCGTGTGCTCTTCCTCGACGCTGGCGCGGTCGGCCGGGTCGGGGGTGGCGACGTTTTCCTGCAGGTGGGTGGTGGTGGCGTGGGCAGCTTCCAGCAGGGCATTCATTTCCTGCTGCAGCCTATGACGGAAGAAAGCCAGCTGACGGGGCGACATGTAGTCGGACTCCGGGGCCTTGAGCAGTTCGGCCTCGGACGGCAGCGGCGGGGAAATCGTATCGTTCATGTCAGCATTCCTCGTGGAACTGGGTTCGATGTGCGCGAAGCGCCCTTCTATCCGGGCGATCTTATATCACCGCCTGCGCCCCAGGGACAGCCTTACGGTATGTGCAGCGCAGCGGGCGCCGCCACAGGCCTCCGGCCTCGGCTGCCATGCGGGCGACACACTCCGGAAACCAGGCGCCAGAACCGCCGCTGGGTGGCGCAGAAATGCGCCGCGCCCCTCGGGCGCGGGCCGGAAAACCAGCGGGCCGGCGTCAGACGCCCGGCGTGCCAGTCTTCATCTGCGACTGCAGGTAGTTGGGCAGGCCGACCATGCCGATCAGGCGCAGCTGCTGTTCCAGCCAGTGGGCGTGGTCTTCCTCGGTATCGGCCAGCATCTTCAGCAGGATGTCGCGGGTCACATAGTCCTGCACTGTTTCACAGAGGGCCATGACCTTGCGCAGGTTGTTCACCACCGAGTATTCGACGGCGAGGTCCTTCTCGAAGATGTCCGGCAGGTCCTTGCCCACGGTGATCTTGGAGGGCGTCATCTTGGGCGTGCCTTCCAGGAACAGGATGCGGGAGATCAGGTCAGCCGCGTGCTGGGTCTCGTCCTCCATTTCGTGGAGGATGCGCTCCGAGGCATGATGCAGGCCCCATTCAGCCAGCATGCGACCGTGGATGAAGTACTGGTCGCGGGCCGCGAGCTCGTCGACCAGCAGCGAGTTCAGGGCGGTGATGACCTTGGCGTTTCCCTTCATGGCGGAGGCTCCAAAAGAGATAGGGAGAAATCGGAAATGGTACGGGGGCGTTCGGTACATCGTCTGTCGTACCGAACGCCCCCGTATTCTAGACCCTTAGCGGGTCCGCAGAGGCTACTGCCAGCCGCCGCCGAAGACCTTGTACAAGTTCACCGTGTTGCTCGCCTGCGCGGCGCGGGCGGCGATCAGCTCCAGCTGGGAGGCATACAGGGTGCGCTGCGCATCCAGCACGCTGAGGTAGCTATCCACCCCGCTGCGGTAGCGGATGTCCGCCAGCTTGAGGCTTTCGGACGAGGCCGCGGTCTGTTCGCCACGAGCGTCCAGGCGCTCACCCAGGGTCGCGCGCTCAGCCAGCACGTCCGCCACTTCGCGGAAGGCGCTCTGCACCGCGCGCTCGTACTGGGCGATGGCGATGTCGCGGTCGGCCTCCGCCACCTCGACGTTGGCGCTGCGGCGCCCCATGTCGAAGATGGGCAGATTGATCTGGGGCATGAAGCTCCAGGTGCCCGAGCCGGACTCGAACAGCCCGCCCAGCGAGGCGCTGGCGGTGCCGGCGCTGCCAGTGAGCGTGATGCTGGGGAAGTAGGCGGCACGCGCCGCGCCGATGTTAGCGTTGGCGGCACGCAGCGAGCGCTCGGACTGGAGGATGTCCGGGCGCTGCTGCAGCAGCTCGGAAGACAGCCCGGCCGGCAGCTCGGCCATGCGGGTGACCTCCAGGCTCAGTTGCTCCGGCAGCAGCCCGGCCGACACTTCGGCGCCGACGATGAGCCGCAGCGCGTTCTGATCCTGCGCCACCTGGGCGGAGTAGGTAGCGACATCCGCCCGGGCGCTCTCCAGCGAGGTGCGCGCCTGCAGCGCATCCTGCGCGGACGACACGCCGGCCTCGAAGCTGCGGCGGGTCAGGTCGTAGGAGGACTTGCGGCTCTCCAGCGTCTCCCGTGCCAGCTTCAGGCGTTCCCGGTCGGCAGCCAGGGTGAACCAGGCGTTGGCGACCTCGGCCACCAGGCTGATGCGGGCGCTGCGCTGCGCCTCCTCGGTGGCGAGGTAGTTCTCCAGCGCGACGTCGCGCAGGCTGCGGATGCGGCCGAAGAAGTCCAGCTCGTAGGAGCTGAAGCCGACACCCACGCTGTACTGGCGGGAGATCGCCGGCTCGCCGGTGGCGGTCAGGTCGCCGGGCAGGCGCTGGGCTGTGCCGCTGCCGGTGATGCCGATGGTGGGGAACAGGTCGGCGCGCTGGATCTGGTACTGGGCGCGGGCGCGCTCGATGTTGAGCGCGGACACGCGCAGGTCGCGGTTGTTCTCCAGCGCCAGGCCCACCAGTTGGCGCAGGCGTTCGTCAGCGAAGAAGTCGCGCCAGGCCACCTGGTCCAGCGTGGCCGCGCCCTGCGCGCCGGGCTGGCCCAGGGTGGCCGGCACCGGCGCCTGCGGACGCTGGTAGTCAGGAGCGAAGCTGACGCAACCGCCCAGCAACAGGGCGGACAGCGCCAGCGAGAGGCTGTGTTTCGTCATATCAGTTGCCCTCCTGCGGGGCGGCAGCGTGCGCAGTCGTCTCCTGCGGCTTCTTGTCCTTGAAGACGCGCTTGATGACGACGTAGAACAGCGGGATGAAGAAGATGCCCAGTACGGTGGCCGCGATGGTACCGCCCAGCACGCCGGTACCGATGGCGTTCTGGCTGCCGGAGCCGGCGCCGGTGCTGATCGCCAGCGGCAGCACGCCGAGGCCGAAGGCCAGCGAGGTCATCAGGATGGGGCGCAGGCGCATGCGCACTGCCTCCAGCGTGGCCTCGATCAGCTCCTTGCCTTCCCGCTCCATCTGCTCCTTGGCGAACTCCACGATCAGGATCGCGTTCTTCGCCGACAGCCCGATGGTGGCCAGCAGGCCGACCTGGAAGTAGACGTCGTTGGACAGCCCGCGGCCAGTCGCGGCCACGATGGCCCCGAGCACGCCCAGCGGCACCACCAGCAAGACCGCGAACGGCACCGACCAGCTCTCATACAGCGCGGCCAGGCAGAGGAAGACCACGACCAGCGACAGCGCATACAGGGCCGGCGCCTGCGAACCGGAGCGGCGCTCCTCGTAGGAGGTGCCGGTCCATTCGTAGCCTATGCCCGGCGGCAGCTTGGCGATGTGCTCCTCCATGGCCGCCATCGCGTCGCCGGAGGAGATGCCTGGCGCGCCCTGGCCCAGGATCTCCACCGCCGGCTGGCCGTTGTAGCGCTCCAGCCGCGGTGAACCGAAAGCCCAGTGGCCAGTGGCGAAGGCGGACATCGGCACCATCTCGCCGGCGCTGTTGCGCACGTACCACTTCTCCAGGTCCTCCGGCCGCATGCGGCCGCCGGCGTCGGATTGCAGGTACACCTTCTTGATGCGGCCGCGGTCGATGAAGTCGTTCACATACACGCCACCCCAGGCGGTGGACAGCGTGGAGTTGATGCTCGCCACCGTCACGCCCAGCGCCCCCGCCTTGGCGTGGTCGATGTTGAGCACGTACTCCTGCATGTCTTCCTGGCCATTCGGTCGCACCGCCACCAGGCGCGTGTCCTGCCCGGCCATGCCCAGCAGCTGGTTGCGGGCGGCTATAAGGGCATCATGGCCAAGGCCGGAGCGGTCCTGCAGCTGCAGGTCGAAGCCGTTGGAGGTGCCCAGTTCGATCACCGCCGGCGGCACGAAGGCGAACACCATGGCTTCCTTGATCTGCGAGAACGCCGCCATGGCCCGCCCTGCCACCGCCTTGACGGAGCCCTGCGCGCCCTTGCGCTCGTCCCAGTCGCGCAGGTGGATGAAGCCGATGGCCATGTTCTGGCCGCTGCCGGCGAAGCTGAAGCCGGCGACGGTGAAGATGGACTTGGCGTAGTCCTTCTGGTCTTCCAGGAAATGCTTCTCCACCTTCTCCAGCACCGCCAGGGTGCGTTCCTGGGTGGCGCCGGCCGGCAGCGTCACCTGGGTGAACATCACGCCCTGATCTTCTTCCGGCAGGAAGGAGGTGGGCATGCGGTGGAACAGGAAGGCCAGCACGCCAAGGATGACGACGTAGATCAGCAGGAAGCGGCCGGTGCGGCGGACGATGCGGCCTACCCCGGATTCGTAGCGCTGGGTGTTGCGCTCGAACATGCGGTTGAACCAGCCGAAGAAGCTGGAGAACCAGCCGCTCTCGGCCGCATGGTGGCCCTTTTCCACCGGCTTCAGCATGGTGGCGCACAGCGCCGGGGTGAACACGATGGCCACCAGCACTGACAGCGCCATCGCCGAGACGATGGTGATGGAGAACTGGCGGTAGATCACGCCGGTGGAGCCGCCGAAGAAGGCCATCGGCACGAACACGGCGGACAGCACCAGGCCGATGCCGACCAGCGCGCTGGTGATCTGGCCCATGGACTTGCGGGTGGCCTCCTTGGGCGGCAGCCCCTCCTCGGTCATGATCCGCTCGACGTTCTCCACCACCACGATGGCGTCATCCACCAGCAGGCCGATGGCGAGCACCACGCCGAACATGGTCAGCGTGTTGATCGAGAAGCCGAAGGCCGCCATCAGGCCGAAGGTGCCCAGCAGTACCACCGGCACCGCGATGGTCGGGATCAGCGTGGCGCGGATGTTCTGCAGGAACAGGAACATCACCAGGAAGACGAGGACGATGGCCTCGGCCAGCGTCTTCACCACCTCCTCGATCGACAGCCGGACGAAAGGCGTAGTGTCGTAAGGCGTGACGATCTCGACCCCGGCGGGGAAGTAATGCGACATGCCGTCCAGCGCTTCACGCACCGCCTTGGCCGTATCCAGCGCATTGGCGCCAGCGGCCAGCTTGATACCGATACCCGCGGCCGGCTGGCCGTTGTAGCGCGCAGTGGTGCCATAACTCTCGGCACCGATCTCCACCCGGGCGACATCGCGCAAGCGCACTTCGCCGCCCTGCGCAGAGGACTTCAGCAGGATGTTCTCGAACTGTTCGACGGTCTGCAGCCGGCTCTGGGCGGTGATCGAGGCAGTGAAGCCCTGGCCCGGTAGAGCCGGAGTGCCGCCGAGCTGGCCGGCGGAGACCTCGGCGTTCTGGGCTTCCAGCGCCGACTCCACATCCGAGGGCATCAGCTTGAAGTTATTGAGCTTTGCCGGATCCAGCCAGATGCGCATCGAATACTGGGAGCCGAACACCTGGACTTCGCCAACACCGGTGACGCGCGACAGCGGATCCTGCACGGTGGAAACCAGGAAGTCGGAGAGGTCGTTCGCGTCCTGGCTGCCATCCTTGGATACGAAGCCCAGCACCAGCAGGAAGTTGCGGGTGGATTTCACCACCTGCACACCCTGCTGCTGCACCGCCTGCGGCAACAATGGCAGCGCCGTCTGCATCTTGTTCTGCACCTGGACCTGCGCGATGTCCGGGTTGGTCCCGGCAATAAAGGTCAGGGTGACGGTGACGCGGCCATAGGAATCGGAGGTCGAGCTCATGTACAGCAGGCCATCCAGGCCGGTCATCTTCTGTTCGATGACCTGGGTGACCGAGTCTTCCACCGCCTTGGCGGTCGCGCCCGGGTAAGTGGCGTTGATGGCGATCTGCGGCGGCGCGATCGCGGGGTATTGGGACACCGGCAGCGCGAGAATCGAGAGCGCGCCGGCAAGCATGATGACGATGGCGACCACCCACGCGAAGATGGGCCGGTCTATGAAGAAGCGGGCCATGGATCAGCTCCTTACTTCGCCGCCGCAGCGGCGGCGGGCGCGGCAGCCGGTGCGGCCGCCACATCCTGCGGCTGGACCGGCGCGCCCGGGCGGACCTTCTGCAGGCCTTCGACGATGACGCGTTCGCCCGCCTTCAGGCCTTCGCTGATCACCCACTGTTCGGACAGCGCACGCTCGGCCTTCACCGGGCGGGCTTCCACCTTGTTCTCGGCATTCACCACCATCACCAGCGCGCCGCCCTTGGCATCGCGGCTCACCGCCGCATGCGGCACCAGGATGGCGTCGCCGCGCACACCCTGCTCGATGCGCGCCCGCACGTACATGCCGGGCAGCAACTCGTTCTTGGCGTTGGGGAACACCGCGCGCAGCACCACGCTGCCGGTGCCTTCGTCCACCGACACTTCGGAGAAGGCCAGCTTGCCCGACGCGGCGTACTCGCTGCCGTCCTCCAGCACCAGCTTCACCGGCACCGACTGGTCGGCATTGCGCTTCAGGTTGCCGGACTCGAACTGGCGGCGCAGGGCCAGCATCTCGGTGCTCGACTGGGTCACGTCCACATAGATGGGATCGAGCTGGCGCACGACGGCCAGCGCGGTTTCCTGATTGGCGGTGACCAGCGCCCCGGCGGTGACGGCGGAGCGGCCGATGCGGCCGCTGACCGGCGCGGTCACCCGGGTGAAGTCGAGGTTGATGCGGGCCGAATCAACCGAAGCGCGGGAAGAGGCCACGTCCGCCTCGGCCTGCTTCAGCGCGGCGATGGCATCGTCGTTGGCCTGGCGGCTCACCGCGTTCACCTTCACCAGGTCGGCGTAGCGCTCGGCCATCAGCTTGGCGGAATAGACATTCGCCTCGGCGCGCGCCAGCGCTGCCTTCGCGCTGTCGTAGGTGGCCTGGTAGGTGGCGGGGTCGATCTGGTAGAGCAGCTCGCCGGCCTTCACCTCGCCGCCTTCGTTGAAGGCGCGCTTCTTCACGATGCCGGTGACCTGCGGGCGCACTTCGGCGATCAGATAGGGGTTGGTGCGGCCTGGCAGTTCGGTGACCAGCGGCACCGACTGCGATTGCACGGTGATGACGCCGACCGGCGTCGCCTGCGGGGCGGCTCCTTGCTGCCCTTGCTGCTGGCCACCACCACACGCCGCAAGAAGGAATGCCCCTGCAAGCGCGGCCGCCAGAGGTTGGTAGAGCCGCTTCCTGTTGATCTGCATCGAAAACCTCTTCGGTTGGGGTCGGGTCAGCCATGGGTCGCACCACCACTTCGGCCATACTCGCGACGGGGAAAATAGAATGACTGTTCTAGATTGAACGCTCATTCTATGTTAAGGTTTGTTGCATCGCAAGAAGCATACGCCCGCCCTTACTCGATTTAACGCAGCACGGCTGCGGCCAGGAGATCCCCATGTCAGCGGATTCCGCTACACCCGCAGACCAGCCACGGGCCGAAGCGCGCCGAGCGCAGATACTCGACGCAGCCTCGGACTGTTTTCATGCCCACGGATTCCACGGCTCCAGCATTTCGCAGATCTCGAAAGCCGCGGGCATGAGCGCTGGCCATATCTACCACTACTTCGAGAACAAGGAAGCGATCATCGCCGCCATCGTCGAACAGGACATCGAGCGCCTGCAGGAGATGACCGACGACATGCGCGCCGCCGAGAATCCACTCGAAGCGATGATGGAGAGCATAGACGCCGCGGTGGCCGAGCATATGCAGCCGGACCATGCGCCGCTCAAGCTGGAGATCGTCGCCGAGGCCGGCCGCAACCCCCACATCGCCGCCGCGGTGCACGCCGCCGACGCCAAGATCATGGGTGCCTTCGAGGAAACCATAGGCCTGATCCGCCGGGCCGGCGGCCATCAGGACGACAGCCGCGAGATCCGCGGCCGCACCGAGATCATCTCCGCGCTGTTCGAGGGCCTGATCGCCCGCAGCATCCGCAATCCGGATATCGATAAAGAAACCACACTGCGCATTTTCCGGCAGATCGTCCGCGACCTCTTGCAGCGATAATGCGGGCAGCCGGGGACGCCGTCCCCCTTCGCGGAAAACTAGACCAATCATGCATTTCGACATCGTGATCGTCGGCGGCGGCGCCGGCGGACTGGAACTTGCTGCCCAGCTGGGCCGCAAGCTGGGCGCCCGACAGGGGCGCGAGCGCATCCTGCTGGTGGATCGCTCGGTATTCCACATCTGGAAGCCGACGCTGCACGAGGTGGCTGCCGGCACGCTGGACGCCCACCAGGAAGGCCTCTCCTACACCGTGCTGGCGCGGCGCAACCACTTCAGCTTCGCCCTCGGCGACGTCACCTCGCTGGACACCACCCGCCGCCTCGTCACCTTGGCGGAGATCCGCGACGACCACGGCAAGACGCTGGTGCCCGAACGCACCGTGAGCTTCACCCGCGCGGTGCTGGCGCTGGGCAGCGGCTCCAACTCCTTCGGCACGCCCGGCGCCGACAATGCCTACGTGCTGGAACAGGCGAGCGACGCCCAGCGCTTCCACAACAGCCTGCTGAGCGCCTTCGCCCGCGCCTCCTTCTCCGCCACCAAGGCGCTGGGCATTGCCATCGTCGGCGGCGGCGCCACCGGGGTGGAACTGTCCGCCGAGCTGATCGAGGCCCATAGCGAGCTGCTGGAGAGCCTGGGCAACGAACAGCGCTTCCGCCTGGACATCACCCTGGTCGAAGCCGGCCCGCGCATCCTCGGCGGCCTGCCGGAGAAGATCTCCGCCCAGGCGCGCGTCGCCCTGGAGCGCAAGAACGTGCGGGTGCTCACCAACACCAAGGTCACCGAGGTGCGGCCGGATGCGCTGGTGATCAACAGCGGCGAGATCCAGGCCGACATGATCGTCTGGGCCGCCGGCATCAAGGCCTCGGACAACAACCGCAACTTCGGCCTCGAAACCAACCGCATCAACCAGTTCGTGGTGAACGACAGGCTGGAGACCTCCGCCAGCGGCGTCTATGCGCTGGGCGACTGCGCCGCCTGTCGCTGGCACGGCGACCAGTTCGTGCCCGCGCGCGCCCAGGCGGCCCACCAGCAGGCTGACTACCTGGGCAAGGTGCTGCTGGCGGCGCTGCGGGAGAAGGTGTACGACGCGCCCTTCGTCTATCGCGACTTCGGCTCGCTGGTGTCGCTGGGCGAGAACAAGGGCATCGGCAACCTGATGGGCGGCCTGGCCGGGCGCAATTTCTTCGTCGAAGGCCTGATCGCCAAGTGGATGTACATGTCGCTGCACCTGAACCACCACCGCGCCATCCTCGGCACCGGCAAGACGGCGGTGCTGGCGCTGGCGCGGCTGCTGCAGCAGCGGGTTTCCGGCCGGCTCAAACTGCACTGAGTTTGCCCTGAAGCGACACGGAGCCGGACAACCCGGCTCCGCCTATGGCGCCCTGCCGCCGCCCCCTCCCCACTCGCCAACGATCTACTGCCGATACGGCTGCGCCGCCGCTTCGGCCTCCACCATCATCCCGCCCAGGCCGGCATCCCGGTAATGGCTGGGCGGCACGCCATAGCATTCGCGGAAGGCGCGGCTGAAGTGGGTCGGGCTGTTGAAGCCCCAGGCCAGCGCGATGGCGGTGATGGACTCGCCGCGCAGCGCCGGGTTGTCCAGGTCTGCCCGGCAGCGCGCCAGGCGCTGGCGCCAGATGTAGTCGCTGATCGTCATCCCCTCGTCGCGGAACACCATGTGCACGCTGCGCTTGCTGCAACCGCAGGCGGTGGCGATGCGCTCTATCGACAGTCCGGGATCGCGCAGATTGGCCGCCACATGGCGCTTGATGCGGTCGCGCAGGCCTTCGGCCAGCGCCAGGTCGCCGGCCCGGCCGCTGCCCTCCAGCAGCGCCAGCCGCATCAGCGCGGCGATGGAATCCGCCACCCCGCGGCCGCCGTCGCCGCCGCAGTTGGGCAGTTCCTGGAAGGTGGCGTCGATGAGCTGGCAGGCCAGGCGGCCGACCCCGCGTGTCGCCGAGTAGCGCCGCACCATCAGCGGTGCCGGGTCGAACTCGCCGGTGGCGATGCACTCCCGGGGCAACAGCAGCACCATCTGCTCCACCGCCTTGTCGTTGCTCACCGAGTAGGCGCGCATGGTGTCGTAGATGCTCCACTCGCCGGGCGACAGCTGCACCCGGCGGCCGTCCTGCTCGAAGGTGGCGCAGCCGCGCACCTGGATCACCATTTTGTAGTAACCGCGGTCGTCCAGCCGGATGAGCTGGGGGGTGCGCATGACGCGGTGGCGGCTGGCGGCCAGCCGGCACAGGCGCAGGTCGCCCAGGTCGCCGTATTCCAGGTGGCCGCGGAAGGTCTCGTCGCCCTCGGTGGTGGAGCGCAGGCGGCCGAGCAGCTGCCACACCATCTCGCCCCACAGGGCCAGCCTTTCCTCCCGGGGCACCGGGTCGGTGGACGCGATCGCGAGCGTGGCCATGTCTGTCTCCTCGGTGGGCGGCTTTGAATTTATTGCGTTTTTCGTATCACGATAGCAGACAAGCCCGGCGCGGGGCATCGTGCGCCGCAACGCTGCGCCCTCGAGCAAGCCGGCTGCGCTATGGAGCAAGCCGGCGGCGGCGGCGCTGCCTAAGCTCCTTCTCCAGGCTCCGCTCATCGCGGCGACCGACAGAAAAAAAGAGGAAGGAGACGAACGATGAACACCCGACGCAGTTTTCTGCGGCGGAGCGCGCTGCTGACCGCTTCCGCCGCCAGCCTGGCCTTCGCCACCCTCGCCGCCGGCCCTGCCGCCGCCCAGGCCGGCCCGGACAAGATCCGCATCGGCTGGGCGGTGGCCAAGACCGGCCCCAACGCGCCCGGCGTCGCCACCACCGTGCTGCCCAACTACAAGCTGTGGGTGGAAGAGATCAACGCTGCCGGCGGCATCCAGCTGAAGTCCGGCAAGCGGGTGCCGGTGGAGGTGGTGGAGTACGACGACCGCTCCAGCTCGGAAGAGGCGGTACGCGCCATCGAGCGGCTGGTCACCCAGGACAAGGTGGATTTCATCCTGCCGCCCTGGGGCACCGGCACCAACCTCGCCGTCGGCCCCACCTTCCACAAGCACGGCTACCCGCTGCTGGCCGCCACCGCGGTCACCGACCGCGCGCCGGACCTGGTCAAGCGCTGGCCCAACGCCTTCTTCTTCCTCGGCACCGGCCACGGCTACGGCGAGGCGCTGGTGAGCTACCTGGAGCAGGAGCGCAAGGCCGGCAAGATCGGCACCAAGGTGGCGATGATGAGCGTGGCCGACGGCTTCGGCGTGGACCTCGGCGGCGCCGCGCGCAAGGTGCTGGCCAAGCACGGCTTCGAACTGGTGTACGACAAGACCTACCCGGTCGGCACCCAGGATCTGTCGCCGATGCTGAACGAGATCAAGGGGCTGGCGCCGGACGTGTTCATCGCCTTCTCCTACCCGCCGGACACGCTGGGCATCACCGACCAGGCCAAGGTCATCGGCTTCAATCCCAAGGTGTTCTATACCGGCGTCGGCACCCAGTTCCCGCTGTACAAGAACAAGTTCGGCGCCAACGTGGACGGCGTCATGAGCCTGGGCGGCATAGACGCCGACGACCCGGCGGTGCAGGCCTACTTCCGCCGCCACAAGGAAGTGACCGGCCAGGAGCCTGACCGCTTCGCCAGCCCCATCGTCTGGGTCAGCCTGCAGATGCTGCAGCAGGCCATAGAGCGGGTGGGGGTAGACCGGGCGGCGGTGAGCAAGGAGCTGGCCAGCGGCACCTTCGACACCATCCTCGGCCAGGTCAAGCTGGTGGATCGCCAGTGGCCCAAGCTGTGGTGGGTGGGGCAATGGCAGGACGGCGAGTTCCGCGGCATCGCCCCCACCGATCGCGCGGGCGCCCGTCCGGCGGTGATCCCGAAGCCGGCCTGGAAGCCCTGATCCTCACCTGAGGCGGCGCAGCGCCAGGCACCTTGCGCGCCCGGGCCACACGCCCGCGGCAACCGGCGCGCGCCGCCTCCCCCGCACCGGGAAACCCCCACCATGTTGATCGTCGATGTCCTGCTCGCCGGCTTCACCCTCGGCGGCATGTATGCCCTCATCGCGATGGGGCTGACGCTGCAGTACGGTGTCGCCCGCATCATGAATCTCTCCTACGGCGAAGTGCTGGTGATGTCCGCCTTCGGCACCTGGTTCGCCGTCACCCGGCTGGACTGGAACCCGGTAGCGGTGCTGCTCGCAAGCCTGCCGCTGGGCTACCTCGCCAGCTGGCTCATCTACCGCGTGCTGATGATGCCGCTGGTGCGCCGCAGCGGCGCCGGCCCGGCGCTGGAGGTGGACAGCATCCTCGCCACCTTCGGCCTGCTGTTCCTGCTGCAGGGCGTGCTGCTGCTCGCCTTCGGCGGCAACTACTACAGCTACTCCTACCTGTCGCAGCCGGTGGACATCCTCGGCAGCCAGGTGGCCGCCAACCGCCTGGTGGTGCTCGGCTTCGCCGCCGCCATCGGCCTCGGCCTCTACCTGTTGCTCACCCGCAGCCGCCTCGGCACCGCAGTGCGCGCGGTGGCGGTGGCGCCGCGCTTCGCCCCGCTGGTGGGCATAGACGTGTGGCGGCTGTCGGCCATCGCCTTCGGCATCGGCGGCGCGCTGGTGGCCGGCGGCGGCACCCTGCTCAGCATGTTCCTGCCCTTCAGCGCCACCATGGGCGTGGTGTTCGCGATGAAGGCGCTGGTGGTGGTGATCATGGGCGGCGTCGGCAACCTGCTCGGCTGCCTGGTGGCCGGGCTGATGCTGGGCTTCGCCGAAACCCTGGTCGCCCGCTTCGTCGACCCCGGCCTCACGCTGGCGGTCAATTTCGCCCTCTTCCTGCTGGTGCTGCTGCTGCGGCCGGCAGGCCTGTTCGGGAGGGTCGCACGGTGAGATCGAGCATGAACGCATTGCCTTCCCCCGCCGCAGCCGGAAACTCCACCGGCGCCGGCCGGCTCGCACTGCAGGCGCTGGCGGTGGCCGGGCTCGCCCTGCTCGCCGCGCTGCCCTGGCTGGGCGCGGACGACTACCTGATCGCGGTCGGCATCAACATCCTGCAGTACGGCGTGCTCGCCACCGCCTGGGCGCTGTTCTCCGGGCCGACGCGCTATGTGTCGCTCGCCACCGTGGCCTTCTTCGGCATCGGCGCCTACACCGCGGCGGTGTTCGGCGAGACGCTGCCGTGGCCGGCGGTGCTGGCGGCGGCGCTGGGGGTCAGCCTGGTGCTGGCGCTGATCGTCGGCCTGGCGACGCTGCGGCTGTCGGGCGTGCATTTCGTCATCTTCACCTTCGGCCTCGCCGAGCTGGTGCACCAGCTGGTGAACTGGTACGAGGTGAACGTGACCCGCACCCTGGGCCGCTACCTCTTCGTCGACATCAGCCAGGTGCAGATCTACTGGCAGCTGCTGGCGCTGCTGGTGGCGGTGCTGGCCACCGGCTGGGCGATACGGCGCTCGCGGCTGGGGCTGGCGCTGCAGGTGATAGGCGACGACGAAGTGGTGGCGCGCCATGTGGGCATAGACACCACCCGCGCCAAGCTGCTGCTGTTCGCCATCAGCGCCGGCTTCATCGGCCTCGCCGGGGCGGCGATGGCGCCGCGCTGGACCTATATCGACCCGGCCATCGCCTTCAACCCGGTGATCTCCTTCCAGGTGCTGATCATGGCCCTACTGGGCGGCGCCAACCGGCTGTTCGGGCCGCTGCTGGGCGTGCTGCCTGTGGCCCTCCTGTTCGAGCTGCTGTCCGGCAGCTTCCCCAACCACTTCATGATCCTGCTCGGGCTGGTGTTCATGGCCATCGTCTATTTCATCCCCAACGGCCTGTTCGGGCTGCTGGAGCGGCGCCGGCAGCGCGCCGGCAAGGAGGGCGGCAAATGAGCGCGCCCCTGCTGAAAGTGACAGGCCTGACCAAGGCCTTCGGCGGCCTGGTAGCGGTGGACAAGCTGGGCTTCGAAGTGGCGCCCGGCGAAGTCATCGGCCTGGTCGGCCCCAACGGCTCCGGCAAGACCACCGCGATGAACCTGATCTCCGGCGCGCTGCGCGCCGACCGCGGCAGCATCCGCCTGGGCGACGCCGAGCTGGTCGGCCTGCGGCCTGACCGCATCGTGCGCCACGGCGTCGCCCGCACCTTCCAGCTGGTGCGGGTGCTGGGCTCGCTGAGCTGCGCCGACAACGTCGCCGCCGGCCTCGCCTTCCACCCGGGCGGCGCCTTCGGCGCGGGCGCGCGGGAGCGCATCGACGCCCTGCTCGCCCGCGTCGGCCTGGGCGGGCGCGAAGCGCTGCCCGCCGGCGAGTTGACCTATATCGACCAGAAGCGGCTGGAGCTGGCCCGCGCGCTGGCGCTGGCGCCGCGCCTGCTGCTGCTGGACGAATGGCTGGCCGGCCTCAATCCCACCGAGCTGCGCGAGGGCATCGCCCTGATCCGCAGCCTGCGTGACGAGGGCCTGACCATGATCCTGGTGGAACACGTGATGGAGGCGGTGCACGCCCTGTGCAACCGCTGCGTGGTGATGAACGCCGGCGTGCTGCTGGCCGACGGACCCACCGCCGAGGTGCTGCGCAACCCGGAAGTGGTGCGCGCCTACCTGGGCGAGGATGTGGAGACGGACGACCTGCCGCCCCCCCATCTGCCCACCGGCGAAGCCCCCACCCAGCTCAACCTGGACGCGGGGGGCCAGCATGCTTGAGATCGCCGGCCTTTCCGTGCGCTACGGCAAGCACCTGGCGCTGGACGACGTCGCCCTCAAGGTCGGGCGCGGCGAAATCGTCGTCATGCTGGGCGCCAACGGCGCCGGCAAATCCTCGCTGCTGAAGGCGGTGGGCGGCATGGTGAAGCGCGAACCCGGCGCCTCCATCCGCCTCGCCGGCACCGAGCTGGCCGGGCTGCCGGCGCACCGCATCGTCGGCGCCGGCCTCGCCCTGGTGCCCGAGGGCCGCGGCGTGTTCGGCGAACTGACGGTGCGGGAAAACCTGGCGCTGGGCGCCTTCCCCCATCGCGGCCGCGCCGCCGAGGCGGACAACTTCGAGCGCGTGCAGAACCTCTTCCCCCGCCTGCGCGAACGCCTGGACCAGGCGGTGCGCACCATGAGCGGCGGCGAGCAGCAGATGGTGGCGGTGGGCAGGGCGCTGATGTCCGCCCCGGCCATCCTGCTGCTGGACGAGCCCTCGCTGGGCCTGTCGCCCCTGATGTGCAAGGAGCTGTTCCAGGCCCTGGCGCGCATCCGTGACGACGGCACCGGCGTGCTGCTGGTGGAGCAGAACGCGCGCCAGAGCCTGGCGATAGGCGACCGCGGCTACCTGCTGGAAGGCGGCCGCGTCGTCGGCAGCGGCAGCGCCGCCGCGCTCGGCGCCGACCCGGCGGTGCGCGCCGCCTACCTGGGCGTGGCCCACGGCGAGGCGGCGTGAAGCCAGTGCGCACAAGCGCGCAGGCAAACCCCGCCGGGCCCCGCCCGGGGCGATGCGCTTCAACCGCGCCGCGGGCACTTCCGGCGTGCAGACTGTCCCACCCCATTCAGGCGGCAGCGTTGCCTCGCGCGGCGCGCCACCTTTTCATCCGACCCACCCCCGGCGCACCCGGCGCCGCTTCCCATCCACTCCCGAGGAGACCAGCCCCATGAACGACATCCAGCTCCTGATCGGCGGCCAACCAGTCGCTGCCAGCGGCGGCGCCACCTTCGAGCGCCGCAACCCGGTCAGCGGCGAAGTCGCCACCCGTGCCGCCGCCGCCAGCGCCGCCGATGCCCGCGCCGCCGCCGATGCCGCCGCCGCCGCCTTCCCCGCCTGGTCGCAGACCACGCCCGGCCAGCGCCGCGCGCTGCTGGCCAAGGCCGCCGACCTGCTGGACGCCCGCACGCCGGACTTCATCGCCCGCATGTGCGCCGAAACCGGCGCCACGCCGGGCTGGGCCGGCTTCAACTGCTTCCTCGCCGCCAACATGCTGCGCGAAGCGGCGGCCGCCACCACCCGCATCGGCGGTGAAGTCATTCCCTCCGACGTGCCTGGCAGCCTGGCGCTGGCGGTGCGCCAGCCGGCCGGCGTGGTGCTGGGCATCGCGCCGTGGAACGCGCCCGTCATCCTCGGCACCCGCGCGCTGGCAATGCCGCTGGCCTGCGGCAACACCGTGGTGCTGAAGGCGTCCGAAGTGTCGCCGGCGGTGCATCACCTGATAGGCGCGGTGCTGCAGGAAGCCGGCCTGCCGCCGGGCGTGGTGAACGTGGTGAGCAACGCCCCGGCCGATGCCGGCGCGGTGGTGGAAGCGCTGATCGCCCATCCGGCGGTGCGCCGCATCAACTTCACCGGCTCCACCCACGTCGGCCGCATCATCGCCCGCACCGCCGCCGAATACCTGAAGCCAGTGCTGCTGGAGCTGGGCGGCAAGGCGCCCTTCCTGGTGCTGGCGGATGCCGACCTGGACGCAGCGGTGGACGCCGCTGCCTTCGGCGCCTTCATGAATCAGGGCCAGATCTGCATGTCCACCGAGCGCATCATCGTCGAGGATGCGGTGGCGGACGAATTCGTCGCCCGGCTGGCGCGCAAGGCCGCCTCGCTGCCCGCCGGCAAGCCGGACGCCGAGGGCATCGTGCTCGGTTCGGTGGTGGATGCCGCCACAGTGGACAAGGTGCAGTCCATGGTGGCCGACGCCGTCGGCAAGGGGGCGAAGCTGGTCGCCGGCGGCAAGGTGGACGGCACGGTGATGGACGCCCATGTGCTGGACGGCGTCACCCGCAGCATGCGCATCTACAGCGAGGAATCCTTCGGCCCCATCGTCGCGGTGATCCGCGCCCGCGACGCCGAAGACGCACTGCGGCTGGCCAACGACAGCGAGTACGGCCTCTCCTCCGCCATCTTCAGCCGCGACGTCGGCCGCGCGCTGGAACTGGCCAAGCGACTGCAAGCCGGCATCTGCCACATCAACGGCCCGACGGTGCACGACGAGGCGCAGATGCCCTTCGGCGGCGTCAAGGACTCCGGCTACGGCCGCTTCGGCGGCCAGGCCGGCATCGAGGCCTTCACCGAGCTGCGCTGGATCACCGTGCAGACCGGCGAGCCGCGGCACTATCCCTTCTGATGGCGGCCAGCACGCCCGGCGGCTGCAACGGCCAGGCGTGCTTCAGAGCGCGGCGTGGCGGCCGGGGCACCCCCGCCCGCCACGCCCCCGTCACCCCATCAAGCCGGGCAACCCGCCGCCGCATGCACCTCCTCCATGCAGCGCACCAGCTCGTCCATTGCCAGCACCGGCAGCCGGTGCTCGCGCGCATAGCGGGCCACCTGCTCGCCGCGCGCCATGGTGCCGTCCGGGTTCATCAGCTCGCACAACACCGCCGCCGGCCGCAGCCCGGCCAGCCGGGCCAGATCCACCGAGCCTTCGGTATGGCCGCGCCGCACCCGCACGCCGCCGTTGCGCGAGCGCAGCGGGAACACATGGCCGGGGCTGACGATGCGGCGATCCTCCGCCGAGGACGCCAGCGCGGCGGCGATGGTGCGCACCCGGTCGGCGGCGGACACGCCGGTGCTCACGCCCTCCGCCGCCTCGATGGAAACGGTGAAGCCGGTGCCGTGGCGGGCGCGGTTGTCCGCCACCATCTGCGGCAGCGCCAAGGCATCCACCGTGGCTTCGTCCAGGCACAGGCAGACGATGCCGCTGCCGTCGCGGATCATCATCACCATGGTGGCAAGGGAGAGGTTCTCCGCCGCGGCGACGAGGTCGGCCTCGTCCTCGCGGTCGGCGTCGTCCAACAACAGCACCGGGCGGCCGGCGCGGTAGGCGGCCAGGGCCGCGGCGACATTGGGGAAACGCTGGAGATCTACGGAAAGAAACATTGAAACGTGCCTCACGCAAAGCGATGAACGAACGTTCCAGGGCTGCAAACACGGCCAGGCGCCGCCATTGCCGCGCTAGTGCGGCGATGGCGGATCGCGCCCCTCCTCGCGGAGCAGCGGCGCCTGTCGGGTACTGCGTCTTCTCTCATCCGGACTGTCACCGTCGGCCCCGGAATCGCACCGGATCTGCTGACCTCCGGCAGCGGCCGGAGCGCTCGCGGGCTGCCCGGCGCGAGCGCCGGATCACCGCCGGTGGGGACTTTCACCCCGCCCTGAAGACCTGGACGCGGCCCGCCGCCGCCCTTCCCGAGCGACACGGCGGCGCCGCGCCACGGCTGCCTGAACCGCCAGCATGCGCTGCCCGCATGGCATTGCGCGCTGGCCGGCACCAAACATCCGATGTTAGGATGATACGCCTGTTGCCGGAAAACCGCCCATGGACACCCCGCCGCTTCCCACCGCCCGCCGCCGCTCCCTGGTCTGCGAGACCATAGAGATCCTGCGCGGCCGGGTGGAGGATGGCACCTGGCGCGTGGGCGACCGCATTCCGCCGGAGGCCGCGCTGGCCGAGGCGCTGGGCGTGGGCCGCAACACCGTGCGCGAAGCGGTGCGGGTGCTGTCCCGCTCGGAGATGCTGGAAGTGCGCCAGGGCGACGGCACCTATGTGCGGCGCGCGGTGGACCCGGCCGAGACCATGGAGCGGCTGAACCGCGCCGACCTGCTGGACAGCATCGCCCTGCACCAGCTGCTGGAAGCCGAGATCGCCCGCTGCGCCGCCGAACGCCGCAGCGAAGCCGACCTCGCCGCCCTGCGCGAGGCCCTCGCCGCCCGCGGCGACTACCGCCCCGGCGACGACCGCGCCGCCTTCCACGCCCGCGACCGCGCCTTCCACCGCTGCGTCGCCGCCGCCGCCCACAACGACGCCCTGGACGCGCTCTACCGCTACTTCGCCAGCAGCATGGAAGTGCGCCTGCACGAGAGCTTCAGCGAGGGCGAGCTCGCCGAACCCACGCTGGCCGAGCATGCCGCCATCGTAGACGCCATCGCCGCCGGCAATGGCGAAGCCGCGGCCGCCGCCGCGCGCGCGGTGCTCGCTGCCCAACTCGAACGCCTGCGCCGCAGCCGCGGCGCCTGACGACCATTCCACCCTTTCACGCCCAACCCCGAACCCGGACCGACCGATGACCACCCGCTCCACGCCCGCCGGCAAGCCCCGCAACCGCAAACCCGCCCAGGCCCCGATCGCCGCCAGCACCACCACGCCCGCCGTTGCCGAGCACACGCTGGGCGCCCTGCTGCACGAGCTGCGGCGCATCGCCGATGCCCTGGAAACCCATGTGCCGCAGGCGACCAGGCCGGACTTCGCCGACGCCCCCGCCTACCACTGGGAGCGGGTCGAGGCCGGCGGCCGCCACGTCGGCCGCCTCAGCCCGGTGCTGCAACCGGCGCTGATCGAGTTCTCCGACCTGCGCAACGTGGACCAGCAGCGCGAGATCATCGAACGCAACACCCGCCAGTTCGTGCAGGGCCGCCCGGCCAACAACGTGCTGCTCACCGGCGCCCGCGGCACCGGCAAATCCTCGCTAGTGAAGGCCTGCCTCGCCGCCTTCCACAAGCAGGGCCTGCGCATCATCGAGATCGACAAGGAGCACCTGAACGACCTGCCGGCGGTCATCGAGCTGGTGCGCGCGCGGCCGCAGAAGTACATCGTGTTCTGCGACGACCTCTCCTTCGAGGAAGGCGAGACCGGCTACAAGGGCCTGAAGACCGCGCTCGATGGCTCCGTCTCCGGCCAGGCCGCCAACATGCTGATCTATGCCACCTCCAACCGCCGCCACCTCATCCCGGACAAGATCTCCGACAACCTGGAGAACAACCGCAGCCAGGACGGCGAACTGCGCCCCGGCGACGCGGTGGAAGAGAAGATCTCGCTGTCCGAACGCTTCGGCATCTGGCTCAGCTTCTACTCCTTCTCCCAGGACGAATACCTGGAAGCGGTGCGGCTGTGGTTGAAGAAATACGGCGTGCCGGCGCGCCGCATCCGCGCCGCCGAGAAGGAAGCCCTGCTGTGGGCGCTGAGCCGCGGCGCCCGCTCCGGCCGCATCGCGGCGCAGTTCGCCAAGGACTACGTGGCGCAGTTGGGCTAGACGCTGCGCCATTTCCATGCGCCCCTCGCCCCTGCAGCGTGATCTCTCGTACTACTGCGAGTGTTTCCGCCTGCTCAAGGTCAACATCGCCCACGGGAGGGCCAGCCCGCACAAGATCTGCATGCTGCTGGCTGTACTGGACCTCGCCCGCGGCGGCGCTCTCACAAGCAATCGCATCGAGTACGCGCCCAGCCTTCTAGAGCGCTATGCAACCTACTTCAACGCGATCAGAGGCGAAGGAGATCATGCCAACCCTTATTTCCCGTTCTTTCATCTGAAAGGCTTCCTGCGCGGCGGCACCCACAGCTTCTGGCATCTACATGCCAAGCCCGGCAGGGAAGAGATCGTTGATCAAATGAGCGGAGCCCGCTCTGCAGGTCAGATCACTAGCAATATCGAATACGCGTCCCTGGACCCCGCCTTATTCGAGCTGCTGCAGCATCCCTTCGCCATAGACGCTCTCAGCACCGAGTTGGCACGGACGTGGTTCGGTCGGGGCTTGCAGGAGCTAGAACGCATCGTTGCAAGCACCCAGGAGATCAGTCGCTACGAGCGCCTGATCCGCGGTCCAGCGGTGCAGGCAACAAAGGTGGCAGAGCTACCACCGCGTTACATCAGAGATCCTGCCTTCCGCCGAGTCGTGCTGGAGTCCTACGACTACCGCTGCACCGCGACCGGTTTAAGGCTTGTGCTTCCGGATGGAACAGCGATGGTTGAAGCGGCCCACATCCATCCTTTCTGCGAAACTGGTGACGACGACCCACGCAATGGTCTGGCACTGACGCCCGATATGCACTGGGCGATGGACCGTAATCTGATCGCTCCCGACATGGATTTTCGCTGGAGGGTCAGCAAGGCGCTGGACTCACGTATCCCAGACCATAGGGCACTTACTTCGCTGGAGGGGAAAGCGCTGTTCCTGCCCCGGGAGCCACACCGTTACCCCAAGCGCGATGCCATCGAATGGAGGCTCTCACTGCTGCAGCGCTGAGAGCAGGGAGCCTGGCTCCTGAAATCCGCCGCCCGCCCCCGCCCAGCAACTCAATCCAGCGCGGCGAGATGCATCAGCCCTTCTTCGCTCACCACCAGTTGCACCCGGTTCGAACTCTCGCGGGCCTTTTCGCCGTTCACATACAGCGCGGTCTTCACGCCGTACACGCCCTGGGAAACGCCCTTGGGGAATTTGAAGTTGAAGGTGTTCTCGTACTGACCGGAGCCGTTTTCGCTGACGACCTTGCTGCTGCGGCGGAACTCCTTGCCGGCGGTATCCACCAGCACCAGCTCTTCCTTCACCTCGGTGATGGGCTGCTTCTGTCCGGCCACCACCGCGATGTTGGAGCTGATGGTGACGTTCTCGCCCGCCGGCACGGCACGGCCGGGTTCGACCTGGGTCTGGTAGGTCAGCACCTGCGGCTGGGCCGGCAGCTGGCCGGCGTTGACGCTGCGGTAATCGCGCTCGACCACCTGGGCGTCCTTCACCTGGCGACTGTGGGCGTTGATCGCCAGGCAGCCTAGGGCGCCGATCGCGGCGCCGGCTGCGGCACCCTTCGCCGTGTTCTTGCCGCCGGCCAGCACGCCGCCTATCACCGCGCCCACCGCACCGGTGATCCAGGGATTGCATTCACCGTCACTGCTGCTGGCGCTGGCACCGCCGCCGGAGGTGGTGGCGCAGGCGCTGAGCGTCAGGGTTACGGCGAGAGCCAGGGCGGAGAGGCGAAGTTTCTGTTCCATCGTCGACGGTATCCGGAGAGAGGTGGGAGGACAGCAGCGGCCGGCCGGGCGCAAACGCCAAACCGGCCGCGCTCTCATTCGATTTCCATGCCGCGCAGGGCGTCCTGCTCGGCACGCTCGGCGCGCTGCAGCAGGCGGCGGGCGGCGGCGTGGTTGGGATCGACCCGCAGCGCGCTGCTGGCCGCGTTCTTGGCCTGGGCGTAGTTCTTCTGCTGCAGGGCGCGCTCGCCATCCTGCAGGAAGCCTTCGACCAGGGCGTCCATGGACGGCACGGCGCGCGGCGCCGGAGCGGGTGCGGCCGCCGGCATGGTCGGCTGCGCTGCCGGGGCGGCGATCGTGCTGCTCTGGCTGCGCTGCTGGCGGGCCTGCATCTCGGCGCGGGCGTCGGCGATCTGCTTGCGCAGCGGCTCGGCACCGGCGGCATCCGCGTCCAGGCGCAGGGCCTGGTCCAGCAGGCTGTCGGCATCGTCGTAGGCATCGGCGCGCAGGCGGCTGCGGGCGCGGTCCACCTGCTGGCGGGCCTCATTCACCGCGGCGGCGGCCTTGCGGCTGAGGTCGGTGTAAGCACGGGCCTGGCAGCCGTTGTGGTTGCGGGTGAGCAGCGCGGCGGCGCGGGCGGCGCGGCCATCGTCCAGCAGTTGTTCCGCCTGGGCTTGGATCTGCTCGCAGCGCAGGGCGCCGGACTTGGCCCGCTCCACGCTGGCGAGCAGCTTGCGCGCCTGGGCCAGTTGCTGGTCTTCGCACACTTCCACCGCTTGCTGGGCGGCCTTGCCGGCGCTGGCGATGTCGCCCGCCGCCAGCGCGGTGCTGGCGGTCTGGCTGGCGGCGGTGCATTGCTCCGCCTTGCGCGCGCTGCCACTGCTGCCGACGTAGTAGCCCAGCGCCATGATGCCGATGAAGAGCAGCCCTATCGTGTAGCAGATGCGGCGTATCCAGCGCACCACGCGCTGCTTGAAGCTCAGCGCGGGCTTGGTGGGCGGCGGCGCGGCTTTCTCCCCGGCCGGCTGCGGCGCGGCCTGAGGCTGGGCGGTGGCTTTCGCGCCGGCCTTGGCCGCGGCCTCCGTCGCCCTGGGAGCGGCCTTGGCTTCCGGCTGCACCGGCGCCTGGAGGGCGGAGCTTGCGCCGACTTCAGCCGCCGTTTCCTTGGCGGCGATGTTGGCCTGCAGCGCCTCGACCGAGCTGTGTTTCTCCGCCGCCGGTGCCACGGCGGGAGCCTGCTCGGCCCCGGCGCTGGTGGCCACGGCCGGCTCCGCCTTGGTCTGGGCGCTGCCGCAATACGGGCAATAGGCCACCGCCGCATACAGCGGCCGGGCGCAGGCCGCGGCCTGGCAGGGCTGCGGCCATTCGGGAGGGGAGGCGGCGGGCTGGGCTTCCTCGGTCATGCCGGGTTCTTCCTGTTTCCTCGGTTACAGCGGCGGCGGGGGCGGAGGCGGCGGCATGCCGGCGGGAGCCGCCGGCGCCTGCAGTTCGGCGCACTGGGACAGCAGCATCCAGCCGGCGAAGCCGTTGCGCCACACCTGGGTCTGGGCCGGGTCGATCTGACCGGCCTGCATCATCTGCAGCACCTGGGCGGCGGGATACGGGCCGTACTGCTGGCCGGCCACCGCCAGGTGGTAGGCGTGCTGCACCACCGGCGGCGGCACACCGGGCGCACCCGGCAGCGGCGGCGGTGCGGCGGTGCCGAAGGCCGGGGCCGGCGCGGCGCCGAAACCGCCGGCCGCCGGGGCCGAGGCCTGGCCGCCGAGCAGGGTGGCAATGGCGGCGGCGGACTGGGCGTCCTGCCGCATCACGAACTTCAGCCGCGGCTGGTTGGCACTTTCCGGCGCGCGCACTTCCCATTCGTAGGCATCGGCATCCGAATCGGGCACCGGTTCGGCCCACTGGCGCAGCACGTCCGGCTCGGTCAGGCGGAATTCAGCCCGCTCCAGTTCGGCGTCGCTGGCGCCCTTGCGCAACGCGCGTTCGCGCAGCTCGCGGGCGGCCTCGGCGGCGATGGCGCTGGCAAAGCCGGTGCGCACCTGCTGGGCACCGGTTTCGTCATCCACCAGCTGGGCGGTGTAGACGGCGGTGGCGTAGTAGCTGGCCAGCGCGGCCAGGGCGCAGCAGCGCGGGCCGTCCACATCGTCCAGCGCCTGCTGCACCCGGCCGACGATCTGCTCGCGGTAAGTGGCGGGCAGGCCGTTGAGGCGGAAAGCGCGCTCGTTGCCGATGCGGCGGACATCGCCGCGGGCGACGGCGAACTGGTACTGCCCCGGCGGCACCACCCGCTGGGTGCTGCGGCTGAGGATGCCGAGCATGACCGCCAGCAGGTAGTACTTGAAGTCGTCCGCCAGCCGGTTCAGCTCATCGGTGCTGGGCGCCAGCGGATGGGAGAAGCGGGTGGAGTCGATATGGGTGTGGGTGGGGATGTTCTCGCTTTCCTTGCGGTAGCTGGTGCGCCAGGCTTCCAGGCCGCGCAGCACCGTCAGCGGAATGCCTGAGAGTTCGGCGTAGCAGACGGCGCGGCCGGGCACGCCGGTTTCGACCACCGCGACCTGGTTGGCGGTGATGCCGGCGCCCGCGGGCACGCAGGTTTCCAGTTCGGCCTTGAACTTGCGCGAGAACTCGTCGGCGCGGGCGACGCCGATGAAGCATTTGTACTGGTCGCTGACCGGGGTGAAGTCGCGGCCGAGGTTGCCGTCCACCCAGGGCATGGCCCGTTGCAGCAGGTCGGAGAAGATGCGCTGGCGCTCGGCCGGCGAGCGCTGCTCCAGCGCTTCGATCAGCGGCTCGCCGGCCTCGCCGCTCTCGCTGCCGGCGATGTCCATCTGCCGCTCGGCCATGCGCACCACCTTGCGCAGCAGCGCTGGGCGGTCGTCCGGGTCGGTGAGCATGGGGAACAGGGCGCGCGAGCCGCCGAGATCCTTGAAGGCTTCGTCCGCCCATTCGCGCAGGGTGCCGGCGGAGGGCGTGGGCAGCGGCCGTTCGGCGGCTTCGATGGCGAGCAGGGTGGCGTGTTCGCTACGCAGGTCCTGGCGCAGGATGGCGACGTCGCGCTCCAGCCGGGCGAGCATGTCCAGCACCGCGTTGCGGCCATCCTGGAATTCGCCGACCAGGCCGTTCCACAGCGGCGCGCCGCTGGCGTCCACGCCAGTCTTCTGCCCCAACCAGCGCGACAGTTCGCGCATCAGCGTGGCGGCTTCGCGGGCGGCCTTGGCGCGCAGGTGGAACTTGAGGCCGTTGGCGATTTCGGTGGCGAGCTGCTCCATCACCATCTGCGCCTGGCGCTCGCCGCCGCCAAGCAGGCCGCCCAGCATGCCGCCGCGGGTTTCGGCGAGGTTGCTCATCAGGCGCTCGTACTCGTAGGTACGCACCGCCTCCTTGATCTCGTCGTAGCGGGCGGCATTGAGGTCCAGCACCGCGCAGATGCCGGTTTCGGCGTTCTCCAGCCTGTCCTTGATCTGCTCGACCAGCGACAGCACGTACTCCAGGCCGCCGTAGTCCTTGTTGTCCAGGTAGGCGAACAGCTGCTGGGCGATGACTTCGCGCGTTTTCTCGAAGATCTCGCGGCGGCGGCGGGCGATCCGGTCTTCGGTGGTGTCGGCGCCGGAATCCTGGTCGCGCATGACGTCGCGCTCAAGCTGGCGCACCGTCTCGCGGATCTGGGTAGGCCATTCCTCGCGGGCGAAGCCGGTCTTGATGTCCTCCAGGCGGGCGTTGACGCGCTGCTGCACGCCGGCCACCAGCATGCCCTGGCGATCCTGCAGCAGTTCCTCGACGACGAAGTAGTCCAGGAACTCGCCGCTGGAGCGCTTCAGCGCCACATCCTTGGAGGAGAACTCGGGGAAATCGCTGAAGGGCGCCGGCCGCAGGTGCATGTGGGTGGCCATGAACTCGTCGCGCTTCTTCTCGGTGGCGCGGTTGGCGCCGATGTCGCTGCCGGCGACGCCGAAGAAGGCCTTGAGCATGGCCGCGGCGAGCGCATGGGCGCGCTCGTCGCGGCGGAACTTGAGCTGGGTGTCGAGCACCGCCTGGCCGAAGGCGGAGTAGGTGCGCGAGTAGGTGAGCTTCATGTCGCCGAAGCGGCCGGCAGGCACCGGCGGGCTGAAGGGCGTGATCTTGTGCTGGCGCTGGTTGACCGCGATGGAGCGCTTCTTGTTGGCGAAGTCGGCAGAGGCGAAGTCCTCGAACAGGGCGTCGGCCACCATGTGGTAGACGTCGTTCATCTTCGCGGTGTGCTGGCGAGCGAGGTTGCCGGAATCGACCAGGTAGACCTCGTCGTAGGGCTTCAGCGGCAAGTCGGGCTTGTCGTAGCTGTCCCACCGCTTCACATAGTCGGAATAGCCGCGCATGGCGGATTCCAGCTCCATCAGCGCGGCATAGCCGTTGGCCTCGGTGCGGTCCTTGTTGGCGCCGGAGAAGCCGGTGGGCATGAACAGCATCAGCTCGACGTCGGCACTGCCGACTTCGTCGCGGGCGATCCAGCCAGCCAGCCAGCCCATGTCGAGGAAGGAGCCGGAGCCGGTGCCGCCGGCCACCGAGCCGACGACGACGATGCGGAACTTGCTCTGGTCCAGCTCCAGGCCGAGCTGCTTCAGCTGCGCGTCGCGCGACAGGCCAGCCTTCAGCGACTTCAGCTTGAGCCGCAGCTTGTCGCGGATCTTGGTGTACTTGTCGAAGAAGTAGAGCCGCGAAATGGAACGGATCTGGCCGGCGCCCTTGGCCGGGTCGATGCCAAGATCGCGGATCTTCTTCGGCGTCAACGGCGACCAGCTCTGGATGTGCGGGAAGCGCGCCAGCGAATCGTCGTCGCGGCTGTACTTCTCGATCTCGAAGGATTCGACCAGCTTCTCGTCGTCGGTGAATTTCACCAGGTCGAACTGCAGGTCTTCCGCCTGCGCCCGGCCGCTGTCGATGACCGCGCCGTGGTCGAGGTCGAGCTGGATGAACTGGGCCACCGGGAAATCCGCCAGGCTGTCCACCCGCACGCCGCCGGCCCACAGCGCGTTCAGCACGCGCCGGCGCACCCGCATCAGCACTTCCATGCCGGTGCCGCCGACGCCGACGAACAGCGTCGGCCGCAGCTTCACCAGTTTCTCTTCCTTGCGCGCGCCGGCGGCCTTCACTCCGTCGGCCTGTTGGGGTTCAGCCATCGGTGGCTCTCCTGCTGGAAATGGAACGGAAACGGGCAGCGTTCAACGCCGGCCCGAGAGCAGCATCAGCACCAGGCCGAGCAGACCGACCACGCCCAGCGGGGCGATGATCAGCGGCGTCATGAACTTGGCGGAGTTCACCGCCGCCAGCACCACGCCGGTGGAAATGCTGGCCAGGAACACGAACAGCCACCAGCCGGCGGCGTTGGCCTTGCCCGGCGGCACCCGCTTGCGCACCAGCATGTTGGCGTAGCCGTTGCGGGCGAAGAAGAAGGCGATCAGCAGCACCAGCAGGATGCCGCCGCCCACCAGCAGGTCGCGCGAGGAGGTGTCCTCGCCGCCAGCGCCGATCTGGATCAGCGGTGCCGGCGCTTGCGGCGCGGCGGTGGCGGGCGCGTTGTCCTGCGTCTGTCCGGGCTGGGGAAGAACGAAGCCGCTGCCGCCCTGCTGTTGTTGATCGGCCATGAGAGCACTCCAAGCGTTGTTGTTTGAGTTGAAGAATGGGGGATGGGGAAACCGTGCGCCGCTCAGCGCTTGCCTAGGGTGATGCTGTGCCCTTCGGCCACCTCGACCACGCTGGGCGCGCCCAGGCCGCGCTTGATGCTGCCGGCGCGATTTCCCTCGGGGTCGCGCAGCTCCAGGCTGCCGAAGGCCTTCAGCGCCACCGTGCGCTTGAAGCCGTCCACCGTGACGTCATAGCGCGCGCTGCGGCCGGCGAGCAGCGCCAGCGCCGCCAGGCCCAGCACCAGCGCGAGCAGGCCGCCGACCACGACCACCACCGGCAGCAGCGGGTACTGGATGCGCAGCAGCACTGGAATATGCGCGGTGGAAGCCTTCAGCCCCTCCGGCGGCAGGAACACTTCCGACAGCGGATCGCCGGGGAACAGCTCGGACAGCGACTGGCGGAAGCCTTCCGCGATGCGCAGCTGCTGGCCGGCGAGGGACACCTCCACCGTGGCCGGCACCAGCACCCGCTTGCCCATGGCGGAGATGGCCGCCGCCGACCAGGGCGACGGCACCTGCGCCACCGGCACCGGCAGCTGCAGCTCCACCTCGGTGGCGGCGCCCGGCGCCAGCCCGCTCAACCGCGCTGGCGCCACCTGCAGCGGCAGGCGCGCGCCGCCGGCGGCCACCATCTCGGCGCGCACCTCCGCATTCACGATCTCGTAGGGGAAGAACAGGTTCTCGAAACCGGCGCGCAGGCTGATGCGCGGCGCAAGCGCGGCGGCGTCGATGTCGAACACCAGCGTGCGGCCGTCAGCCGCCAGCGCCGCCTGCACGTCGGCGGAGTTGCGCACCTCGCGCGGCACCACCCGCAGGCCGTCCTGGTCCAGCGGCTTCAGCCGCGCCGGCGCAGCGGTAAACACCCGCGCCAGCCGGCCCTGCTCCACCAGCGCCTGCAGGTGCTGCGCCGCCGGCTCGCCGTAGGCCAGCGCATAAACCATCAGCCCGGTGGCGCGGTAATGCTTGCCCTGCACCGGCATGCGCAGCGGGAAAGCCAGGGTGCGGGCGATGGAGGGCTCCAGGTGCACCAGGCGGTAGAACTCGCGGTTGCGCTCGGTGGTCTGGGCGTCGTTGTTCGGGCTGTTGCGGTTGTTGGTGAAGATCCAGACGATGCCCGGCTGGGCCTTGAACGGGCCGGTGATGGTGGACACCACCGCTTCCTTGAAGTCGGTATCCGCCATCGCCCCGCCCGGCGCCTTCAGCGCCACGCCCAGCGGTGCCAGCGCCGCCTGCGCATTGCCGGCGCCGCGGCCCTGGTACAGCACTACCGGCGAGGGGTTGCTGGCTGTGCGCTGGTTGAAGGCCTGGATGACGACCTCGTCGCTGGCATCGGTCACCGCGCCCGCCACCGCCGCCACCAGCGGCTTCAGCTGGGAGGCGGAGTCGGCATAGAAAGGCTCCATCCAGCCGGAGTTCTGCACCAGGAAAGCATGCTGCATGGCCCCGGCCAGCGCCGGGCATGCCAGACCGACCAGGGCGCAGGCCAGCCGGGCCCACAAGCGCTTCAAACTCATACGTCCAGTCTCCAACCTTCGATGCGGCTCCACTCGGGGTGATAGAACCAGAGCAGGCCGTCGTGGATGAACACCCGGCCGGCCCAGGGCTGCGCGGCGACGAAGCGCAGCAGCCGCAGGTCGGCATGGTTGTCGGCCTGCACCAGCAGGGTGGCGTGCAGGCGCTCGCGGCTGTCCAGCAGCTCATCCAGGCCACGGTTGAACTCGATTTCGATGCCAAGCACCGCCGCCTCCACTGCCGACTCCAGCAGCGGCAGCACCACCATGCCCTTGCCGCCGTCGTCGCCATGCTCCGGCTCCTGCCACGGCGGTAGCTTCATGCGGGTGGCGACGCGGTAGTTGAGGCTGCCGGTGCTGAAGCGCGGTGTCAGCGCCTCGTAGCGCTCCGGCTGGGGCCGGCCCAATTGCAGGTAGACGTAGGCCTCGCGGCCGGCATCCCAGCACAGCTGCCAGAAGCCGCCGCTGGTGGGCATGAAGGGGCAGCCGAATTCGAAGGCCGGCGTCACGCCGCCGGGCCAGGGCAGCCAGTCTGCCTGCATGCCGCCATCCGGGGTGCGGCTGAGTACCAGCTGGCCGCCATCACCCGGCCAGATCAGCTGGCGTTCGCTACCCACCGGCGGTGCGAAACGGCCGATGCGGGCCAGCGGATCGTCGGTGGCGACTTCGATGACCGCGCCGGCCGCGCCGGACAGCCCCGCCGCCTGCAGCACCAGCGTGCCATCCGCCCTGCGCTGCGGCGCCCAGATGGCGCCGCCCCAGTGCAGCGGCGCGCCGACAGCCTCGCCGCCGCCGATGTAGGCCACTTCGAAGCTCAGCGTCAGCGCGTCCGGCCGCAGGCAGGCGAGACCGGCGGAGGTCGGCAGGAAGATGCGGCTGTCCTCCCCCTCGCCGGCCACTTCGCAGCGCCAGTCCTCCCGCTTCAGCGTGGTTTCGGCGAGGAAGCCACCGCCGCCGTGTGCCAGGGCCAGCCATTGGCCGGCGCCAGCCAGCCACAGGTAAAGCGCACCGGCCACCGGGTCCAGCGCCAGCAGTTCGCCGCCGCGGCTGTTGTAGCGGGATACGATGAATTCATAGTTGCCGCCTGGCGGCAGGGGCAGCATGGCGTCGCCATCGCCGCCCTCAGGGCGGGGCGCCGCGCTCACTTGCAGCGCTTGCGGGGTCAGTCGCAAGCCGCGTACGCCGGGGCGTTCGCCAGCGCTCACATTGCGCTGCCCATAAGGTGGCACCCAGTTCTGTTCGGACGCCGGGGCGGCAGCCGGCAGGCGGGCGCCGCTATCCGGCGAGTAAGCGAATTCCGGGGGAAAGAGGGCGCCGTCCGGGGCCAGGCGGGCGCCGGTGAACCGCGCCAGATCGATCGCGCCCAGCGCGGCATCCACCGCTGCACCGGAGGCCGTTTCGGCCAGTCGATAGCCGCCTGCGTCACGCACCCAGGTCCCGGATGCCAGCGGCCAGCGCTCGTCGATCTGTTCCGACTCCATCATGATCCTCAGCTTCCAAAAAACAAGGCAGGGTCGGAACCGGCCGCTATGTCATATGCACGGGGCCGGCAGCCGAGGCCGCTGGCATCAGCCTCCGAGGTTACCGCGAGGCCTATTGCAGGGGCGCGAATTATTGCACGCACCCACCCCATTCCGGGCATTTTCAGGTCAACCAGGAAGGCCTGTGCCGTGGCCACATGGGCGCATGCAGCGCCGCGGAATGCCGGCCGGATTATTCCGTCGGGAATGCCGGCCGCGACCTCAGACCACGATGCACACGCTGCTGCCGCGCGGCCCCGGCCTGACCTCGATGGCGACGTCGATCTGCTGCTTCATTTCCTCGACATGGGAGATCACGCCCACCAGCCGGCCGCGCTGCTGCAGGTCCACCAGGGTGCGCATCGCCATGTCCAGGGATTCCGGGTCCAGGCTGCCGAAGCCTTCGTCGATGAACAAGGTGTCCAGCTGCACGCCGCCGGCATAGGCCTGGACAACGTCGGACAGGCCCAGCGCCAGCGCCAGCGAGGCCATGAAGCCCTCGCCGCCGGACAGGGTGCCGGCGGGGCGGGCGCGGCCGGTGTATTCGTCCATGACGTCCAGATCGAGGCCGGCGGCGCGGCGGGCGTCGCTGACCTCGGCGCGGCGCTGCAGCAGGTAGCGGCCGCGACTCATCGCCTTCAGCCGCAGCGAGGCGGCGGCGAGCACGTCGTCCAGCAGCGCGGCTAGCACATAGCGCTGGAAGGTCATGTTGTGGCCATTGCGGCCATCGGCGATGTCGGCCAGCTCGCCGGTGTCGCGGTAGCGCGCCTCGATGTCGCCGCCGCGGCGGGCGAGTTCGGCCAGTTGCTGCAGGGTGCGCTGGGTGCTGTCCAGCTCGCCGCGCACCTGGGCCAGCCGCGACACCGTGGCTTCGACCGCTTCCCGCGCGGCGCGGGCGGCAGCCTCGGCGGCGGCGGGGTCGGGGCGCTCCAGCCCGGCCACCGCCTGCCCGGCGCGCAGGCAGCGCTCGGCGGCGGCGGCCTTTTCCTGTTCGAAGCGCTGCAGCCCGGCGGCCAGGGCGTCGATCTCCGCCGCCGGCAGGCGGGCGTCGCGGTAGGCGGCTTCGTCGGCGAAGCCGGCGGCACGCCAGGCGGCGGCGTAGCGCTCGCTGGCAGCGGCGGCGCGCTGGAGGGCGGTGGCGAGCGCCTGGGCAGCGGCGTCCTTGCGGGCATTGGCGGCAGCGGCGGCCTTGCCGGCTTCGCCGTGCGCCGTCTGCGCGGCGGTCCAGGCCCGCTCCAGCGCGTCCCACCGGGCGGTGGCTTCGCGCCTGGCGGCGTCCAGCGCGCCGGACGCGCGCAAGGCTTCAGGCAGGCCGGCGCGGCGTTCGGCGGCCACGCTCTCCGCTGCCTGGGCGGCGGCCCGGGCGCTGGCGAAGTCGTTGCGGCTGCGGCTCTGCGCTTCGACGGCGGCGGTGCGCCGGGCTTCTCGTTGGGCAAGATCGCCGCGCAGCCGCTGCAGTTCGGTGGCGGCGGCGCGGGCCTGCTGCAGCGCTTGCGCCAGCGCCTGGGCGGCTTGCGCGCCCTGCTGCAGTTGGGCAGCCAGCACTGCGTCGGCGGGCAGCTCCAGCTCACGCCGCAGCGCGGCGATCTCCGCCTCCACGCCGGCGCGGGCCTGGGTGGCGGCTTCGCGGGCGGCGCGGCGGCCGTCCAGCGTGCGCTCGCCTTCGCTGACGCGGGCCTGGGCGGCCTGCAGATCGTCCTCCCCGGGCTGCTCACCTTCAGCGCTAGCCGGCGCTGGATGGCTGGTGCTGCCGCACACCGGGCAGGCGCCGCCCTCGTGCAGATGGGCCGCCAGCCGCGCCGCCTGACCGGCACGCCAGCGCGCTTCCAGCTGCTGCTGGGCCCGGCGGGCGGATTCCAGCCCGCCGCGGGCGGCCTCTTCAGCGCCGCGGGCGCGGGTTTCGGCAGCAGTGGCTTCGGCCAGCGCCTCGCCGCGCTCGCTCAGGCGGGCGAGGCCGGCGGCGCGGCGGGCGGCGGCGGCCTGCTCCAGCACCAGCGCATCCACCCGGGCGGCCTGCGGCGTCAGCGTTTCCTGCCTGGCCTGGAGTGCGGCGTGCTCGCGCTCCAGGGTGGCGAGCGCGGTATCGGCGCGGCTGGCGGCGGCTTCAGCCTCGGCGAGGGCGCGCTGGCGGGCGAGCAGTTCGCGCTCCGCCTCGGCCAGCTTGCCGGCGGCTTCGCCCAGCGCTTCCAGCCGCAGCAGTTCGCGCTGGGTGGCCTCGCGCTCGCTCACGCGGGCCTGCTCCGCCGCCAGCTGGCGCGCGGCGGCGGCGAGACGGTCGGCGGCGGCTTCGGCTTCCTGCTGCTGGCGGGCGGCGGCAGCGCGGGCGTCGGCTTCCTGGCGGGCGGCTTCCTGCGCGGCTTCGTCCACCGCCAGCACCTGGGCGGCGCGCTGGGCGTCGGCGAGGCGGACGCGGCGCACAGCGATGCCGGCTTCGCGCTCGGCCAGCGCGGCCTGGGCGGCGAAGGCGGCGTCGCGTTCGGCGAACAGGGCGCCGTGGCTGTTGGCCTGCTGCAGCGCGGCGCGGGCGGCCTCGTCGGCCTGCCGCAGGCGGGCTTCTTCCGCCGCCAGTGCGGCGAGGCGGCCGGCGAGTTCGCCGGCGTGGGCGGTCAGCGCTTCGGCGCTTTCGGCGCCCGCCTGCCGCAGCAGGGCGTCGCGCTGCACGGTCAGCGCCTCGGCCTCGCGGCGCAGGGCGGCGGCGGCTTCCTTCAGCGCGTCCTGCACCCGCTTGTACAGCGCGGTACCGAACAGGGTTTCGAGGATGCGTTCGCGCGCCTTGGAGTCGGCGGCGAGCAGTTTGCGGAACTGGCCTTGCGGCAGCAGCACGACCTGGCGGAACTGCTCGGCCTCGAAGCCCAGCAGCTCGGCGATGCGCTGGCCGACTTCGTTGCTGCGCTGGGCCAGCGGCCGCCAGCCGGCGTCTTCGCTGTCGGCGGCGGGCGCGCCGGCGCCGGTCCACTTCCACAGCTCCGCCACCGCGGCGACCTTGACCAGGCCTTCGCCGCGCCGCGCCGGGCGCTCCTGTTCGGGCACCCGGCGCACCCGGTAGCGGGCGCCGCCGAGTTCGAATTCGAACTGCACTTCGGTGAGCGTTGCCGGGTCTGCGTGGTGGCTGCGCATTTCGCGGGCGCTGCGCTCGCCGCCGGAGGTGTCGCCGTAGAGGGCGTAGGTGATGCCGTCCAGCAGCGAGGTCTTGCCGGCGCCGGTGGGGCCGGCGATGAGGAAGAGGCAGCCGGGCGGCAGGCGGTCGAAGGCCACCGTCTCGCGGCCGGCGAAGGGGCCGAAGGCTTGCAGCTGCAGGGTGATGGGCTTCATGCCTGGCGCGCCTCGCGTTCGACCCGCTGCACCACCTCGGCCAGCACCGCGGCGGCGCCCTCGCCCAGCGCCTGGCCGGTCATTTCGCGGTAGAAGCCGGCGAAGAGGTCTTCGACACGCATGCGGCGGTGGTCGCCGCCGCGGTGGGCGCCGCCCTCGCCCTGCAGCAGGCTGCGTTCTATCGCCAGCGCGTTGGGGTAGGCGGTGCGCAGCTTGCCCATGGCGTCCAGCAGCGCGCCGTCGTCGCTGAGGCGGGCGAGCACGTAGTCCTGCCGCGCCGGGTCGCTGGCCGCGGCGGCGAGCAGTTCGTCCAGCCGGCCTTCGAGGATGCGCAGGTCGCGCCGCGGCGCCAGGGCGATGCGTTCCACCTGCAGCTCGCCGGGCGCGCCCAGGGTGACCAGGGACACCGATTTGGCGTGGTCGGCCTCGGCGAAGGAATACTTCAGCAGCGAACCGGAATACTGGATGCGCGGCGAGCCGATCTGCTGCGGCCGGTGCAGGTGGCCGAGGGCGGCGTAGTCGAAGCCGTCGAACAGTTCGGCGCCGACGCTGCCGCTGCCGCCCACCGTCAGCGGCCGCTCGGACTCGGCCTCGCTGCCGCCGATGACGAAGGCGTGGGCGACCGCGACCGAACGCGCGCCGGCCGGCTGGCGGGCGCGGGCGGCGGCGACCTGGGCGGCGAGCGCGCTGTGGTGGTCGGCAATGCGCGGGGCGGCGGCTTCGCTTGGGGCGCTGCTTTCAGCTGGGTCGACTGGGTTCGCTTGATTGGCGAGGTCCGGGGCGGCCTCGGCGGAGGGGAAGAGCTCGCCCTGGCTCATCACGGGCTGGCCCATTGCGGGCTGGCCCATCGCGGGCCGGCCTTTGGGTTGTGTGCCCTGCGCCGCCGCCTTCACCGCGATCGCCGGCGCCAGCGGCAGCGCGGCCCGCACCAGCGCCGGCTCGCCGTAGGGCAGCAGATGCACCGCGACCTTGCCGTGGGCGTCGTCGAACAGCAGCGGTTCGGCACCGGCTTCCACCGGCCCGCGCACGGTGAGGCCGGCGCGCGCCAGCAGGCCGGAACCGAAGGCGAGGCGGTCCGGGCCGTCGTGGTTGCCGGCGATCATCGCCACCCGTAGGCCCAGGCCCAGCACCAGCTCGGCGAGCACTTCGTCCAGCAGCTTCACCGCGTCGGCCGGCGGCACCGAGCGGTCGTAGACATCGCCGGCGATGAGGATGGCGTCGGGCTTCAGCTCGGCGGCAAGGCGGACGAAGTCGCGCAGCACATGGGCCTGGTCTTCCAGCAGCGGCATGCCGTGATAGACGCGGCCGAGGTGCCAGTCGGCGGTGTGGAGGAAGCGCATGGGGTCGGGGCGGTAAGGCGGCGGGGCCTGAATGATCCCACAGGCGGTGGACGCGACCCAGCCCGGAGCCAGCTCCACCCCATCCGCTGCAACCCTTCCCACCCTTGCGGACCGGTAACGATGCGCGGCAGGCAGCTATGCGATCACCGTCAGGGCCGGGCCCTTCGGCCAGCCCATTCCGTGCCGATGCGTCCCGAACGGCATTTCCCATTCGGGCTGGGCCCCGGCGAGCTCAGGACAGGCTTGTCCAAGCCCGCGCCCTGCCGTGCCCTGCTAGAGGCTCAGGGCGAACGGTGCCTCTTGTGCAGCGGCTGGCCTGGCCGCCAGGACAGGGGAAAAAAACGGTTCTTCGCGCAATCTGGGGGAAGTAGTGGTTGACGGTTCGGAGGTTGGTAGATTGGCAGTCGCCAGACAAACCGATCCCCTTCCTCTTCCCCGTCATGCGCGATGCTATGTTGGGCGTGGTCTTCTGGGAAGGCCACGTCGTCGATTCATCTCAGGAGCAA
>NZ_SNVV01000030.1 GCF_004361735.1 Azoarcus indigens
TTGCTCCTGAGATGAATCGACGACGTGGCCTTCCCAGAAGACCACGCCCAACATAGCATCGCGCATGACGGGGAAGAGGAAGGGGATCGGTTTGTTTGGCGACTGCCAATCTACCAACCTCCGAACCGTCAACCACTACTTCCCCCAGATTGCGCGAAGAACCAAAAAAGGGCGCACCGAAGTGCGCCCTTTTTAATGACTGCCAGCCCGTATCACTTGGCCTTGCGGCGGAAGGCCACGCCGGAGAGGCCGGCAGCGGCCAGCAGCGCCAGCAGAGAAGGTTCGGGCACATGGGTGGGATTACCCGGTGCGGAAGCCTCATCCACACCGTCCAGCCAGACGCTCCAGAAGGTGCCCTTGCCGGTGCCGTTGGCAGGCTGATCCCAGTCACCGATGGCGACCGGCGTTTGGGAGTCGAAGGTGAAACCGTCGCTCAGGGAATAGCCCAGCGCCCAGTTGTTGTAGGTTGCGATGGTAAAGATGTAGCTGCCCGCTTCCAGGAAGGGGAGAGCAAAACCAGAGTCGAACCGGGTCTGGCCAGGAGCGATGCCAGCAGCATCATCGTTCTCGGCTACCCGGGTGCCGTCGGCCTTCCACAATGCGGTGATCGGGTCGAAGTTCACACCGTCCAGGAAGGAGTCGGTCCATACCCGCACGTTGGTGGCGTCATTGTTCAGCGTGAACGACACCTGGATCACATCATTGTGATTGGTGATATTCCCGGTGAAGTTGAACAGGGCGGCTTGGCTAGGCGCGGCCACCGTCAGAAGGGCGGCGGCCAGGATGGCGGTCTTCATTGTTAGCGGGTCCAGGATGGTCAAAAAAGCAGCTGGCATAAAGCAAGGTGCGGACCAGATTGCCCAACTTGGTGTTATGTATGACCTTTTATAAAAACCGCCAGATGGAAAAACACCAACATGTAAAAAATGCCGACAGCCTTATGCCAATCAAAAGAAATAGGTGCCCAATCTATTTCCTCTGTGCGTCAATCACCCCTGAAACCTCGCGAATTAACGAGATTACCTTCTGGATCTGAGTGCCACTGCCTACCTCCATGGTGAAGCGCATGAAGGCAGTGCCCTTCTTCGTAAGCGTATTCACCGCGATGACGTTGAGCTTTTCCCTGGACAACACTTCCGATATATCCCGCAGCAATCCTTGGCGATCCGTCGCCTGGACCGCGATATCCACCGGGAAAACGGCCTGCTTGTTGTTGTAGGCCTGGTCGCCCCACTCTGCCTCTATCACCCGCTCCGGATGACGGCGGGCCAGCAGTTGGAAATCATGGCAATCCACTCGGTGGATGGAGACACCGCGACCACGGGTAACGAAACCCTCGATGGCATCCGGGGGCGCCGGCTTGCAGCAGCGCGACAGCGAGGTCATCAGCTTGCCGACGCCGACGATGAGGATCTTGTCGCTGTTGTCGCCAGAACGGCTGCGGCCTACGACGATCTCCGGCTCCGCGGGGGCCTCAGCGGAGGCATCCGCCTCGCGCAGGGCCATCTGCACCGCTCGCGGCCCGATCTCGCCCCGCCCGGCGGCCACGTACAGCGCATCCGCGTTCTTGAAGCCCAGCCGTTCGGCCAGGCCGTCGATGTTGGCCTGCCCGTGGCCGTCGCGCTGCATCTCGCGGTTAACAAAGCTGCGGCCGCGGCTCAGCAGTTCCTCTTCCTCCTGCTGGCTGAAGTACTGCTTGATCTTGGTCCGCGCCCGGCTGGTGGCGACATAGCCCTGGCGCGGGTCCAGCCAGTCACGGGACGGGCCGCCCTCCTTGGCAGTAGTGATCTCCACCGTCTGGCCGCTCTGCAGATGGGTATTCAGCGGCACCAGATGGCCATCCACCTTGGCGCCCCGGCAGCGATGGCCCAGATCGGTATGCAGCCGGTAGGCGAAGTCCACCGGCGTCGCGCCCGTCGGCAGGTCCACTACCCTGCCCTGCGGCGTCAGCACATAAAGGGTGTCGTCCAGCGAGGCGCGCTTGAACTGCTCCACCCATTTCGCCGAGTCGGTGACTTCATCCCGCCAGGAAAGAAGATTGCGCAGCAGCGCGATCTTGTCGTCGTAATCGCCGCCGTGGCTGCTGCCTTCCTTGTAGCGCCAGTGCGCGGCAACGCCGAGTTCGGCATGGCGGTGCATGTCGTAGGTGCGGATCTGCACCTCCAGCGCGCGGCCGTCACCGGCCAGCACCGCGGTATGCAACGACTGATAATTGTTGCCCTTGGGCTTGGTGATGTAGTCGTCGAATTCCTGGCTGATCGGCTGCCACAGCTGATGCACGATGCCCAGCACCGTGTAGCAGTCCTTCACTTCCGCCACCAGCACCCGCAGGGCACGGATGTCATAGACCTGGGAGAAGTCCAGCCGCTTTGCCCGCATCTTGTTGTAGATGCTGTAGATATGCTTGGGACGGCCGTGGATCTCGGCCTTGATGCCGACTCCTTCCAGTTCCTCGCCCAGTCGGGTGATCGCGTTACGGATGAACTCCTCGCGCTCCACCCGCCGCTCGTCCAGCATCTTGGCGATGCGCTTGTAGGTGTCCGGCTCCAGGAAACGGAAGGAGAGATCCTCCAGTTCCCACTTCAACTGCCACACGCCAAGGCGGTTTGCCAGCGGCGCGTAGATGTCCAGGCTCTCCCGGGCGACTTCGAAGCGGGCCTCGCTCGGGTTCTCGGTGAAATAGCGCAAGGTCTGCGTGCGGGACGCCAGCCGCAGCAGCACGACGCGGATGTCCTCCACCATCGCCAGCAGCATCTTGCGCAACACTTCAGTCTGGGCGCGGATCTCCGGCGCGGTGGCGAGTGCGGTGGCGCGGGTGATGACACGCAGGCCGTTCAACCGCAACAGGCCATGCACAAGGCGCGCCACCGGTCCGCCGAAGCGGCTCTCGATGAGCCCGTTGCAATCGACGTCATCATCCAAGTATTCGCCGATCGCGAACAGCAAGGCAGCGATCCGCGTTTCTGCGTCCAGCCGCAGCGAAGCAGCAATCAGCGCCATGCCGAGCGCGTGGGTCCAGACCGATTCGCCCGTACCCAGCACATGCCCCTCGTAAGTTTCGGCGGCCAGATCCAGCGCCTTCTCGATCAGCGCGCGATCGTTGGCGCAGAGACCGGCGGAGAGAAGGTCTACCGGGGGAGCGGCATCGTTGGGAGAGACGGCGTGAGTAACGGAAACCATAGGGCGGGATTATCCCATATCGGGTCTTTCGAGGTGCTAAGATCGCGCCACCGAAGGCCTGTCGGCCTTCGCCCCCCAGCTAGAAATGACGGAAAACAATACAGCCAGGCCTCGCAGCCGCCGGCGCATCTGGATTGCCTTGGCCGTACTGGTCATCATTGCCGGCGGCGTCGGCGGGGCCTTCGTTTCCGAAGAACTCATGACCTCCCGCCTGCAGGCGCGCTACCTCACCGCGCTGGGCCGGGAGCTGAGCTTCCCGATGCAGTCCGGCGCGAGCGAGTTCCTGCCCGCTCCCGACGGCCCCTATGACAGCCGCCTCGGCTACAACCAGATGCCTGCATTCGTCGACCGTCTGGTCGAGCGCGGTCATTTGGTGACCCGGCAGGCGCGCCCCTCGCCCCGCATGGTGGAACTCGCCGATCTCGGCCTGTTCCCCGCCTACCACGAAAAGAACCGTGCGGGACTGCGCCTGCTCGATTGCCAGGGCGAGGTGCTGCAGGCCGGGCTTTACCCGGAACGGGGCTATGAGCGCTTCGAAGATATCCCGCCCTTGCTGGTCAATTCCCTGCTCTTCATCGAGAACCGGGAGTTGCTGGACCCCACGCAGCCGCGCCGGAATCCGGCCATCGAATGGGGGCGTTTCGCCAAGGCGGCGGCGGACCAGGTGATCAGCGTTGTCGCGGAGGACCGCAGCACGCCGGGCGGCAGCACGCTCGCCACCCAGATCGAGAAGTATCGCCATTCGCCCGACGGCCGCACCGGCAGCCGCCGGGAGAAGCTGCGGCAGATGGGCAGCGCCTCGGTACGCGCCTACCTGGACGGTGAGGACACGCTGAAGACCCGGCAACGCATCGTGCTCGACTATCTCAATACCGTTCCCTTGTCCGCCAAGGCCGGCTTCGGCGAAGTCAACGGCATGGGAGACGGCCTGTGGGCTTGGTACGGACGGGATTTCGACGAGGTGAACCGCATCCTCGGCCGCCCCTCTGCGGAAACCGGCCGGGTGGAGAACGGGGAGGACCTGCCGACGCGTGCGCTGGCCTTCAAGCAGGCGTTGTCGCTGACCATCGCTCAGCGGCGTCCCTCCTACTACCTGGCGGGCGGCGCCCAGGGGCTCAATGAACTGACCGACGCTCACTTGCGCTTGCTCGCCGACGAAGGCGTCATCCAGCCCTCGCTGCGGGACGCAGCACTGGCAGTGCAACTGAAACTGCGTGAAGAACCGGTGGCCGCGCCGCCGGTCGCCTTCGTCACGCGCAAGGCGGTCACCTCGCTGCGCACCCACCTCTCCGGCCTGCTGGGCGTGCCGCGGTTGTATGACCTGGACCGCCTGGATCTTTCCGCATCCAGCACGCTGCACGGCGAGGTCCAGCGCAACGTCACCGCGGTGCTGCGCGAACTGGGCGACCCGGACCGTGCCCGCGCGGCCGGCCTGTACGGCTTCCGCATGTTCTCCGAGGGGCAGGATCCCTCCAAGGTGATGTTCAGCTTCACCTTGTACGAGAGCGCCGGCGGCGCAAACCGCCTGCGGCTGCAGACGGACAACTACGACCAGCCCTTCGACATCAACGAAGGCGCCAGGCTGGACCTGGGTTCGACCGCCAAGCTGCGCACCCTGGTGAGCTACCTGGAACTCGTGGCGGCGCTGCACACCGAGTACGCCGGCCGCGACGCGGCCGAGTTGCGCCGCCTTCCCCGGCAGGGCTCCGACTTCCTCACCCATTGGGCGCTGGACTATCTTGCCACCGCGGGCGACCGGAGCCTGAAGCCGATGCTGGAAGCGGCCATGGACCGCCGCTACTCAGCCAGTCCGCAGGAGCAGTTCTTCACCGGCGGCGGGCTGCACACCTTCGGCAACTTCAACCGCGAAGACGACAAGAAGGTCATGACGGTGCGCGAGGCCTTCCGCAACTCGGTAAACCTCGTCTTCATCCGCATGATGCGCGACATCGTTCGCTACCACGTCGCCCGCAACCCCGCCGCCTCCGGCATTTTCACCGACCCGGACGACCCGCGTCGCCGGGATTACCTCAACCGCTTCGCCGACCGCGAAGGCAAGGTCTTCCTCTCCACCTTCTACCGCAAGCACCAGGGGCACAGCCCGGACGAGAGCGTGAGCCTGATGGTGGAGGGACTGCAGCCGACGCCGCGGCGGCTGGCGGTGATCCTGCGTGCCACCTGGCCGGAAGCCAGCCTGGCCGAGTTCGGGAGCGCCCTCGGCAAGCATCTGCGCGAAAGCGACAAGCTGAGCGAGGGTGAAATCCTCGACCTCTACGACCGCTTCGGCCCGGGCCGCTATTCCCTGCCCGACCAAGGCTACCTGGCCGGCATCCATCCGCTTGAGCTCTGGCTTGCCGGTTTCCTGCGCACTCACCCCGGCGCCACGCTGTCGCAGGTGCTGGAGGCCAGCGGCGACGAGCGCCTGGCGGTCTACACCTGGCTGTTCCGCACCCGTCACAAGAATGCGCAGGATGTGCGCATCCGCAGCCTGCTGGAGGTCGAAGCCTTCATCGAGATCGGGCACAGCTGGCGCCGGCTCGGCTACCCCTTCGAGTCGCTGACGCCCTCCTACGCCTCCTCCATCGGCAGTTCGGCGGACCGCCCGGCCGCGCTGGCGGAACTGGTGGGCATCATCGTGAACAAGGGCAAGCGCCTGCCCGTGGTCCGCCTGGACAGCCTGCACTTCGCCGCTGGCACGCCTTACGAAACCGAGCTGGTTCGCGGTCCCGGTGCCCCTGAACAGGTGCTGCCGGAAGCGTTGACCGAGGTGGTGCGCGGCGCGATGGTGGATGTCGCCGAAAACGGCACCGCCCGCAGGCTCAAGGGCGTCTTCCACCGCGCAGACGGCAGTCCGCTGGTGGTCGGCGGCAAGACCGGCACTGGCGACCACCGCTACGACGTCTACGGCAAGGGAGGCCAGCTCGTTTCCTCCCGGGTGGTAACCCGCTCCGCCACGCTGGTCTTCCTCGTCGGCGACCGCTTCTTCGGCACCCTGACTGCCTACGTCGGCGAGCCCTACGCGGAGCAATACGCCTTCACCAGCTCGCTCGCGGTGCAACTTGCCCGCTCCCTGGCCCCCCTGCTGGAGCCGCTGATGGCGGAGGATGCGCAGGGCCAGCCGGCCAGTTGCCGGATCGCCAGCGACGCCTGACCTAGCGGCAGCGACCTGTGGGCACCGCCGGCCTTGTGCCATCATCCGGCCTCGACAATAAAAACGGCTCGCAATGAAACCCTTCCGGAGCGGTGCCACGCTTGGCCATCCCTATCTCCTGCTCACCCTCACCGCCCTGTTCTGGGCAGGCAACATGGTGATGGGCCGCGCGGTTCGCGCGGACGTGCCACCTATCGCGCTAGCCTTCTGGCGCTGGGTCATCGCGCTGACGCTGGTGCTGCCCTTCGCCCTGCCCCCTCTGCGTACCCAGTGGCCGCTGCTGCGCAAGGCCTGGCGGCCGGTGCTCATCCTCGGCGCGGTCGGCATCGGCGGCTACAACACCTTCGCCTACGTCGCCCTGCAATACACCACCGCCACCAGCGCCACCCTGCTCAACTCCTTCATCCCGGTCGCCACCATCGCACTGGCCTTCCTGCTGCTCGGCAAGCGGTTATCGGCCATGGAGGGTTGGGGCGTGCTGGTCTCCCTGTTCGGCGTACTCATGCTGGTAAGCCACGGCAGCCTGCAAACCTTGCTGGGGCTGAGCCTGAATACCGGCGACCTGTGGATGCTCACCGCGGTGCTCACCTGGGGGCTGTACACCGTCGGGCTGCAGTGGCGACCGCAGGGCGTGGATCCGATGCTGATGCTGGCCGCCTTCACCGTGGTCGGCCTGATCGTGCTGGCGCCGGTCTATGCTTGGGAGTTGTCCGGCGGCCGCAGCATCAATCCGAGTCTGCCGGCCATCGGCGGCATCCTCTACATCGGCATCTTTCCCGGCTTTCTCGGCTACGTGTTCTACAACGCCGGCGTCGCCGCCGTCGGCCCCAACCGCAGTTCGCTCTTCATCCACCTGATGCCGGTGTTCGCCACCATCCTGGCAGCGCTGTTCCTGGATGAGCGGCCCTACTGGTACCACTTCGCCGGCATCGCGCTGGTGTTCGTCGGCATCATTCTCACCACCCGCAAGCCGGCGGGCTGACGATGTTGCAGCGTCTGAAACAGTGGCTGGGCCTGCGCGAAGCGCCGCCGCGGATCGAGGAGGAAACCTGGCGGGAGGTGGAAGCCAACCTCCCCTTCCTCGACTTTCTTGAGGAGGCGGACAGGTTGCGCCTGCGCGCCATGGCCACCGAATTCCTAACGATCAAGCAGTTTCACGGCGCCCACGGCCTGCAGCTCACCGACCGGATGCTGCTGGCGATCGCGCTGCAAGCCTGCCTTCCCGTGCTCAATCTCGGCCTGCAGGCCTACAGCGGCTGGGTGGGCATCGTCGTCTACCCGGGTGATTTCGTCATTCCGCGCAAGGAAATGGACGAAGACGGCGTGGTGCACGAGTACGACGACGAGGTGCTGGGCGAGGCCTGGGAGGGCGGCCCGGTGCTGCTTTCCTGGTTCGAGGACGACGCGCCGGAAGGCGTGAACGTCGTCATCCATGAATTCGCCCACAAGCTGGACATGGAGAACGGCGGCGTAGACGGTCTGCCGCGGCTGCGGCCCGGCATGTCGGCCCAGGCCTGGGCGGAGGCCTTCGAGCCGGCCTACGAGCAATTCTGCGCCCAGGTGGACGCCGGCGAAGAAACCCTGCTGGACCCCTATGGCGCCGAACATCCCGGCGAGTTCTTCGCCGTGGCCTCGGAAACCTTCTTCGAGGCCCCTGCGCTGCTGCGGGAAGCCTTTCCCGAGGTTTACCTGCAACTGGCCCGGTATTACCGGCTGGACCCGGCCGCCGGTGAGGCCAGACGGCTCGGACTGCAGCAAAGGTAATAAAAATTCATTTGTCGCAAACCCCCTGTTCACGGGGTTTTCGGCGGCCCGATCCATTCCTGGGAATAGTTTTTCACATTGCGGGATCGAAGCCGTTTGGCACTCCCCCATTCGCCTGCCTAAGCTGGAATTACCGCTTTTGCGGCGGTGATTTGTTCTTGCAACGGAGGGTGTCACATGGCCATTACCTGGATTCTGGTTGCCAACGCCAGCCTGGCGAAGCTGTATGCGAACCTCGGCCCGAACAAGGGCCTGAAGCTGGTAAAGGAACTAATCCATCCGGCGAGCCGCCGGAAAAACGCCGACCTCGTAACCGACCGCCCCGGCAGCATGGCAGCAGGTGGTGTCTCCGGGGGCGCCAAGCAGCCGCAAACCTTGCCGAAGCAACACGAGGCCAAGGTATTCGCGCAGGAGATCGCACAGACACTCTACCTGGGGCGGGCGCAGAACGCGTTCCGCCGCGCCATCATCGTCGCCCCGCCGGCGTTCATGGGGATGCTCAATACCGTGATGGACGGGCCCACGGCCCAGCTCGTCTCGGACCGTTTCGAAAAGGACTACACCAAGACGCCTGAACCGGAACTGGCCATGCGCCTTTCCACCGCGATCTACCTCTGATTTCGACTGCCTCCCTCAGGGAGGCGCGAGGGCCGCTCCGGACGGCCCGACCACCGCGGGGCGCTTGGCGCCCCGCATTCATTCCGGCGCCCTCAAACCTACCAGTGGCCATTCTCCCAGCGTACGGTAGCTGGCCCCCTCCGGCAGCCGTTGCGACTCGACCAGCCGGAAGGCGTCCACCGTCCACTCCAGCCCGTCCCCGCAGCACGCATTCCCCGGCGCGCTCCGGGCATTGCGCAGTATCGTCACATGCGGGTTGTAGCTGCCCTCCTCCAGCTGGAATCCAGCGCTGCGCAGTTCGGCACACAGACTCGCCTGCAGCAGATGCAAGTGCGCTGGCACCTCCCCGGGCGCCAGCCAGACGATGCGATGCCCATGCCAGCTACCCTGACGCGTCAAGCCGAAACGGAAAGGCGCGGCGGCCAGCCGGGATGCCACCGCCTGAAGTTCGGGGAGGCGGTGGCGTTCGACATCGCCGAGAAAGGCCAAGGTCATGTGCAGGGTGTCCGGCCGCATCACCCTGCCCTTGCAGCTTTGCTGCAGCCGGAGCGCCTGACGGTGGATCGCCGCGGCCAGCACGGGCGAGGGCCAGCAGGCGAAGAACACCCGGGCGGGCTCGCTCATCGCAGTCTGCCGCTTGCCCGCCTCTCACCCAGCGCGGGCGAGCAGGCAGACGACCTGCGCTGCAATGCCCTCGCCGCGGCCGGTGAAGCCCAGCTTCTCGGTGGTCTTGCCCTTGATGTTGACTGCTGCCGCTTCCATCTCCAGATCGGCCGCGATGTTGGCCACCATGGCCGGCGCATGGGGCAGGATGCGCGGCGCGCGGCAGATCACCGTCGCGTCCACATTGACCACCTGCCAGCCTGCCGCGCGCACCCGCGACCACGCCTCGCGCAGCAGTACGCGGCTGTCGGCGCCGGCATGAGCGGGATCGGTATCCGGGAACAGGCGGCCGATGTCGCCCAGGCCGGCGGCGCCCAGCACCGCATCGGTCACCGCGTGCAGCAGCACGTCAGCGTCGGAATGGCCCAGTAATCCCTGGGGGAAGGGAATGCTGACGCCGCCGATGATCAGCGGCCGGCCGGGTACCAGGGCATGCACGTCGAAACCCTGGCCGATGCGGAAAGGCACGCTCATTCCATGTTCTCCTCGCGGTTCTGCAGTATCCACTCGGCCAGGTGCAGGTCCAGCGGCCAGGTCACCTTCAGGTTGGTCGCATCGCTTTCCACCAGCCGCGGATGCAGGCCGGCGGCTTCCAGCGCGCTGGCCTCGTCGGTGACTTCACGTGCGCTCTCCAGCGCCCGGCGCAGCATCACGTAGCGGAACATCTGCGGCGTCTGCGCCTGCCACAGGCTGTCGCGCGGCACAGTGGCGGCAACGTGGCGCTGGCTGTCGGCGCGCTTCAAGGTGTCGGCCACCGGCACCGCCAGCAGACCGCCGACCTCTTCGCCGGCGAGTTCGCGTATCAGCTTGTCGATGTGCCAGGGTGCAAGGCAGGGGCGCGCGGCGTCGTGCACCAGCACCCAGTCGGACTGCTCCGCCTCGTTGGCGATGGCGCGCAGGCCGGCCAGCACGCTGTCCGCCCGGCTGGGACCGCCGCAGAACATGGGCACCAGCTTGGGGCCGAGTTCGCTCCAGTCGTGCCTGGCCCACTCAGCGTCACCCACCGACAGCACGACGAAGACCTTGTCTATGTCCGGCGCCTGGCACAGCACCGACAGGGTGTGAAACAAGAGCGGCCGCCCGAGCAGCGGCAGATACTGCTTCGGCAGGGCCGAACCCATGCGCGAACCGCTACCGGCAGCGGGCACCAGGGCGAAATGGCGGGGATGGAAATTTTGCATGGCGCGGATTCTAACCGCGCCCTTCCCCGCCGCAATCTCCTTCTCCATATGCGTCGGCGCAACACCGTGCCTTGCCGACATCCGCTCGATCCAGCCGCCGGCTGGTGGGCCTGCCGCGCGCCGCGCCTATAATCGAAGATCAAGTCCGCAATGCGGGCGCGGTTTTTGCTCCATGTCACCTGTCCATAGTTCCATTCACGCCATGGCCATCGCTTCCGTCCGTCCGGCTGCCGTCGCCGGCCAGTTCTACCCCGCCGATGATCGGGTGCTGCGTGCCCAGATCGGCGAAATGCTCTCGTCCGCGGTCGCGCTCGACGAGGCGCCCATGCCCAAGGCATTGGTGGTGCCCCATGCCGGCTACATCTACTCCGGGCCAGTGGCCGCCACGGCCTACGCCAGCCTGGGGGCGCTGCGGCAGCAGATCCGCCGCGTCGTGCTGCTCGGCCCGGCGCATCGCATGCCGGTGAACGGCTTCGCGCTACCGGCGGCGCAGGCCTTTGCCACACCGCTGGGCGAGATCCCGATTGCCCGGGAGGACTGGCTGGTGCTGCAGGAGAGGCCAGACGTGGTCGTCGACGACCGCCCGCATGCGCTGGAGCACTCCCTGGAAGTGCAGTTGCCTTTCCTACAGCTTTGTCTGGACAGCTTCGAACTGGTGCCGCTGCTTGTCGGGCGTGCGACCCCCGAAGCCACCGGCGAGTTGCTGGAAGCACTATGGGGCGGCGCGGAGACGCTGATTGTCATCAGCTCCGATCTCTCCCACTATCACCCTTACCACCAGGCCTCCACCTGCGACCGCGCGACGGTGCAGCAGATCCTGCTGATGCATGGCGGCATCGACCATGAACAGGCTTGCGGCGCCACGGCGGTCAATGGCCTGATTCCGGTTGCCCGCCGCCACGGGCTGGTGCCCCGGCTGCTCGACCTGCGCAACTCCGGCGACACCGCCGGCGACCGCAGCCGGGTCGTCGGCTACGCCAGCATCGCCTTCTGCGATCCCCTCCCCGATGCCGCCCTCAGACACTGAACTCGGCGGGCTGCTGCTGGCCCGCGCCCGCCAGGCCATCGCCCATCATCTCGGCCTGGGCGAGCCACCGCCGCCCGAGCCCGCGCTGGCCGAACGCGGCGCCACCTTCGTCACCCTGACCAAGGACGGCGAACTGCGCGGCTGCATCGGCAGCCTGCGGCCGCAGCGCAGCCTGGCAGAGGATGTCGCGGCCAACGCGGTCGGAGCCTGCCGCGACCCACGCTTCCCGCCGTTGTCGGCCGACGAGTTTCCGTCGATCAGGATCGAAGTCTCGCTGCTGTCGGCGCCCGACTTCCTGGCCTTCGCCGACGAGGCGGACCTGCTGTCACAACTGCGTCCGGATGAAGACGGCCTGATCCTGTTCGCCGGCTGCCGCAGCGCCACCTTCCTGCCGCAAGTCTGGTCCCAGCTGCCGGAGCCGGCGCGCTTCCTGGCGGCGCTCAAGCACAAGCTTGGATTGGCGGCGGACCATCCGGCCGAGCGCTTGATGGCGGCGCGTTACTCAGTGCGCAAGTGGGCGGAAACCGGAGCGGACGGGGTATGAAAACCGGCCCGACCGACCTGCCTCCGCCCCACGCAGCCCCCCAGGCGCATGAACATGGAAAGGGGCATGGGCAGGGTGGACACGGCGGCCATCCCGGCGCCGCCGGCGGCCTGTTCCAGCTGCCCGAGCTCAAGCTGCGGCGCTACGCCAAAGGCGAATACATCACCTATCCCGGCAGCGGCGACGACGCTGTATTCCAGCTGCAGAGCGGCCGCCTGCGGGTCTTCCTGTCCGGCGACGACAAGGAGTTGACCCTGGCCTTCCTCGAACCGGGCGAAGTCTTCTCCAGCCACACCCGTGCCTGGGTGGAGGCGGTGAGCGATTGCAGCCTGCTGATCGCCGACACCAAGCGCTTCCAGGCCCAGCTGCTCTCCGATCCCAAGCTCACCCCGGCCATCATCCGGGTGTTCGCCCGGCTGCTCAGCAATTCGATCAACATCATCGAAAACCTCGCCTTCCGCGACGTCAGCGCCCGGCTGGCAAACTTCGTGCTGGGCCTGGCGCGCGCCGCGGACGCCGATCTGCCGATGGGACTGCGGGTGCCGCTGCAGCTGCGTACCGAGGACATCGCGCGCCTGCTCGGCACCTCGCGGCAGACGGTGTCCTCGCTGATCAGCCAGCTGGTGCGCGACGGCGTGCTCGCCCGCGAGGGCCGCCGCGCCCTGCTGCTGCTGGATCCCGCGGAACTGGCACGGCGCGCGAAAGGCAGCGAATTGTCGTCTGGCTGACAGACAGCGGTACGGGGTGGCCCCCAGAATCGCGTCCATCGCCAACTCCGAGGACTGCCCCATGAACGCACCGCTTCCCCCCAAGAGCCAGCAGCTGAGCAACCCCTTCGCCGAGGCCCTGGACAAGCCGGACCGCTACATCTCCTTCTGCGGCATCGACTGCGACGGCAACGCCAAACTGCTGATGACCTACATCCGCCGCCACATCGACGCGCCGGGCCAGAGCAACGCCTTCTGGGACAAGTTCCGCGACAAGCTGGAAGGCCGCAGCAGCGAGCGCTGCGACGAACTCTTCCTGGTCCACAGCTACATCAACATGATCCGCGAGCTGCTGGAAACCTACGACGACGAGGAAGGCCTGCTGCTGCTGGACAAGCTCGAAGAGGAATGCTGCTGAGGACTTTCCGTCAGCGTCTCCGGACGCCGTCCGGCAGATCCCCGGCACCGTGCTAGCCTGAAAGCTAGGACTGTTCAGGCCGGCACAGCGATGGAACCCAGCAGCAATCACCCCGCCCGCTACTGGCACGCCCTGGACGACGGGCGCCTCCAGTGCGATCTGTGCCCGCGCTACTGCCATCTGCACGAAGGCCAGCGCGGCGCCTGCTTCGTGCGCATGAACGATGGCGGCCGTCTGGTCCTCACTACCTGGGGCCGCAGCTCCGGCTTCTGCATCGACCCGATCGAAAAGAAGCCGCTCAACCACTTCTACCCTGGCAGCAGCGTGCTCTCCTTCGGCACCGCCGGCTGCAACCTCGCCTGCAAGTTCTGCCAGAACTGGGACATCAGCAAATCCCGCGACATGGACCGGCTGATGGACCAGGCACGGCCGGACGACATCGCCCTCGCCGCCCAGCGCAATGGTTGCCGCAGCGTCGCCTTCACCTACAACGACCCGGTGATCTTTGCCGAGTACGCGATGGACATCGCCGACGCCTGCCATGAACGCGGCATCGCCACCGTAGCGGTCACGGCCGGCTATATCACGCCAGATGCACGGGGGGATTTCTTCTCCCGCATGGATGCGGCCAACGTGGACCTCAAGGCCTTCAGCCCGGCCTTCTACCGCCAGCTCTGCGGCGCCGATCTGCAGCCTGTGCTGGATACGCTCGTCTGGCTGCGCCACCACAGCGACGTCTGGCTGGAGATCACCACCTTGCTGATCCCCGGGCACAACGACAGCGAGGCGGAACTACAGGCGCTGTCACGCTGGGTCCGCAGCGAACTCGGCGACGAGGTGCCGCTGCACTTCACCGCCTTCCATCCCGACCACAAGATGCGCGACGTGCCGGCGACGCCGCCGGAGACGCTGAGTCGCGCCCGCCGGCTCGCGCAGGACGCAGGCCTCAAGCACGTGTATACCGGCAACGTCCATGACCCCGCCGGCGGCACCACCCGCTGCGGCCAGTGCGGCGAGGTGCTGATCGTGCGGGACTGGTACCGGATCCTCGACTACCACCTGACTGCCGAGGGCGCCTGCTCCCATTGCGGCACTCGTCTCGCCGGCCGCTTCGGCCCCTACGGCAAGCCCTTCGGCCCGCGCCGCATTCCCATCGCGATACACGCCGCAAGGCCCGCCTGAGCCGGCTTGCCCGCATCGGGCGGCTGTGCCATGCTGGCCCAACGCCTGCGGCCGGCCCCGGCCGCGGCCCCAGCCGAGAAGAAGCGCCCGTGAAGCTCCGCCACACGCTGATCAGTCTGCCAACCGAAGGCATCTGGCTAGATGGCCTGCTCTCCCATGCCCCGGATGTACGCGCGCTGGCCATCATCCTGCAACCCAACGCCCACCATCCCGCCCGCGCCCGCGAGTCGCTGATCGCCGCCACCCTCCAGGAGGCCGGCTTTGCCACGCTGACGATGAATCTCCTGAGCCACTACGAGGAGAGCCGCGATCCCGACGCCCACTTCAATGTCCCCCTGCTGGCCAACCGGGTACTGGCCACCGCCGACTGGGTGCTGCATCAGCCACCGCTGATCGGGCTGCCCATCGGCCTTGTTTCCCTCGGCACCGCCAGCGGCGCCGCCATCCGTGCGGCGGCCAAGTCGCCCGAGTGTTTCGGTGCCCTCGCCTGCCTGGGCGGCCGGCCCGACCTCGCCGGCGCCGCGCCGCTGCGCACCCTGGTAAGGCCGGTGAGCTTCATCGTCGGCAGCCGCGATGAAGGCCTGGAGATGCTGCGCCAGGCCTACGACCTGATCACCGCCACCCGCAGCTGGAAGACGCTGAACACTGGCGATTTCAGCCATGCGGACGACACTGACATCCACGCCGGCGCCCGGCTTGCCGCCGAATGGCTGATCGCCCACCTGCCGGAACGTCCGCCCGCGATCATCGAACCGCCCGCGGCTGATGCAGACGCGCCCCTCGCCTCGCCCTCGGCCCCGCCCCATCAACCGGATTGAGCTTCGCTGGGTCCCGCCGCCCAGCCCGACGAACGCGCTACCGAAGCCCGGCATCGGCGACTAAGCTCGAAGCGTTGCCTCCAGTTGCAGCCCTGCGTGCATGAGCATCTCCGGCATTTCCTCTTCCGGCCACGTCCACCCGCCCATCGATTCCCGCTCCAGCGCAGGGAAGGAACAAGGCTTGGCGCGCGAGGAGGCGCTGACCGAGGCGGAACAACGCGAAGTCGCCGAACTGGAGGCGCGGGACCGCGAAGTCCGTGCGCATGAGGCCGCGCACGTAGCCGCCGGCGGCGGCCTCGTCACCAGCGGCGCGACCTACTCCTTCCGCACCGGCCCGGATGGCGAGCGCTACGCCGTGGGCGGCGAAGTCCGCATCGACACTTCCGAGGGCAGCACCCCGGAGGAGACCGCCGACAAGGCGCGCCAGATCGCCGCCGCCGCGCTGGCGCCAGCCGATCCCTCCAGCCAGGACCGGCAAGTGGCCGCCAAGGCCCGCGCGATGGAAGCCGAAGCCCGGGCCGAGATCGTCGCCCTGCGAGCGGAGGAAGCCCAGCGTGGCAGCGAGCAGGAAGACCCCGCCACGCCGGTGCACGATCTCTCCCGCGCCTACGGCAACTCTGCGCCCTCCGGCCGCAGCGTAGACGTCTACGCCTGAGCCGGTTGAGTCCGGCCTCGTGCTCGAGCCACGCTGAAAGCCGCGCCGCGTCTCGCGCTACGACTTGTCCCCCAGCCTTCCGGCGGCGCTGGCGGCGGGGCCTTCCTCTATAATCCGGCCTCATTCCATCCCGTTTCCGCGCCGCGTGCCCACCGCCGCGGCCCGAGTTCATGCCCAGTTTCGACGCCCTGCTTCCCGGTCTCTCCGCGCTGCCCCTGCCCAAGCCGGGCGGCAGGCTGGATCTCCCCCCCCTGGCCGGCTCCAGCGATGCGCTGGCGCTCGCCCAGCTTGCCAGCCGCGGACAGATGCTCACCGTGGTCACCGCCAACCCGCTGGACGCCCAGCGCCTGCAGGACGAACTGGCCTGGCTGGCGCCCGGCCTGCGACTGCACCTGCTGCCGGACTGGGAAACCCTGCCCTACGACAGCTTTTCCCCGCACCAGGACCTGATCTCCGAGCGCCTGTCCACCCTCTACGCCATTAGCCGCGGCGAGGCAGACGTGGTACTGGTGCCGGCCAGCACAGCCCTCTACCGCATGGCGCCAGCCGCCTACCTGGCCGCCTACACCTTCTTCCTCAAGCAGGGTACGAAGCTGGACGTGGAGCAGCTGCGGGCGCAGATGGCGCTGGCCGGCTACGCGCATGTGACGCAGGTGGTGAGCCCGGGCGAGTTCTCGGTGCGCGGCGGGCTGGTGGATCTCTTCCCCATGGGCTCGCCGCTGCCCTACCGCATCGACCTCTTCGATGACGAGATCGAGAGCATCAAGACCTTCGATCCCGACACCCAGCGCACCGTCTACCCGACCAAGGAAATCCGCCTGCTGCCGGCGCGCGAGTTTCCGCTGGACGATGGCGGCCGCACCCGTTTCCGCAGCCGCTTCCGCGAAACCTTCGAGGGCGACCCGTCCAAGGCCTCCATCTACAAGGACGTCTCCAACGGCATCGCGCCGGCGGGCATCGAGTACTACCTGCCGCTGTTCTTCGAAGAGACGGCCACGCTGTTCGATTACCTGCCGGTCGACACCCCGGTGCTGCTGCACCGCGACGTTTCCGCCGCCATCGCCGAGTTCTGGCGCGACACCCGCTCCCGCCACGACCTGCTGAAGGGCGACCGCAGCAAGCCGGTACTGCCGCCGGAGCAGCTCTTCCTTTCGGAAGAAGCCTTTTTCCTTGCGCTGAAGAACCGGCCCCGGCTCACGCTGGCCTCCGGCGCCGCGGGCGAGGCCGCGCGGGCCCTGCCGGAACTGGCGGTGGAGCGCAAGGCCAGCGATCCGCTGCACAAGCTGAAGGCGCTGCTGCAGGGCGAATGGTGCAGCCAGGGCGGCCGCGTGCTGCTGCTGGCCGACTCTCCCGGCCGCCGCGAAACCATCTCCGAATACCTCGCCGAGTATGGCCTCAAGCCCAGCGCCAGTGCCGACTTCCATGCCTTCGTCGATAGCGGCAGCGCCTTCGCCCTCGGCGTCGGCCCGCTGGCTGCGGGCTTCCTGCTGCCGGAGGCAGGCATCGCCGTCGTCACCGAGGCCGAGCTCTATGCCACCACCGCCCGCAGCCGCGCCCGCCGCGAGGCGAAGAAGGCGGCGACGATGGAAGGCTGGCTGCGCGACCTCTCCGAGCTCAAGATCGGCGACCCGGTGGTGCACGTCTCCCATGGCATCGGCCGCTACCTCGGCCTGGTGCACATGAACCTCGGCGAAGGCGACACCGAGTTCCTGCACCTGGAATACAACGCCGGCGACAAGCTCTATGTGCCGGTATCGCAGTTGCATGTGATCACCCGCTACGCCGGCGCCGACCCGGAGGCGGTGGATCTCCACCGCCTGGGCTCCGGCCAGTGGGAGAAGGCGAAGAAGAAGGCGGCGATGCAGGTGCGCGACACTGCCGCCGAATTGTTGGCCCTCTATGCCCAGCGCGCCGCGCGCCCCGGCCACCGCTTCGACTTCAAGCAGCACGATCTGGAAGCCTTCGCCGAGGCTTTCGGTTTCGACACCACGCCCGACCAGCAGGCCGCCATCGACGCGGTGGTGGCCGACATGAAGTCCGGCCGGCCGATGGACCGCCTGGTGTGCGGCGACGTCGGCTTCGGCAAGACCGAGGTGGCGCTGCGGGCCGCCTTCATCGCCGTGGCCGACGGCAAACAAGTGGTGGTGCTGTGTCCGACCACGCTGCTGGCCGAACAGCACTACCAGACCTTCGCCGACCGCTTCGCCGACTGGCCGATCAAAATTGCCGAGCTGTCGCGCTTCAAGTCGGCCAAGGAACAGGCGGAAGCGCTGGTACAACTCGGCGAGGGCAAGGTGGACATCATCATCGGCACCCATCGCCTGCTGCAGAAGGATGTGGTGTTCAAGCGCCTGGGCCTGGTCATCATCGACGAGGAACACCGCTTCGGCGTGCGCCAGAAGGAAACGCTGAAGCAGCTGCGCAGCGAGGTGGACATCCTCACCCTCACCGCCACGCCCATCCCCCGCACGCTGGGGCTGGCGATGGAAGGCCTGCGCGAGTTCTCGGTGATCGCCACCGCGCCGCAGAAGCGCCTCGCCATCAAGACCTTCGTGCAGCGCTGGAGCAAGGGCATCGTGCGCGAGGCGGTGCTGCGCGAGTTCAAGCGCGGCGGCCAGGTGTACTTCCTCCACAACGAGGTGGACACCATAGAGAACATGCGCAACGACCTGGCGGAACTGCTGCCGGAGGCGCGCATCGTCGTCGGCCACGGCCAGCTGCCGGAGCGCGAGCTGGAGCGGGTGATGCGCGACTTCACCCAGCAGCGCGCCAACCTGCTGCTGTGCACCACCATCATCGAAACCGGCATCAACATCCCCACCGCCAACACCATCATCATCAACCGTGCCGACCGCTTCGGCCTCGCCCAGCTGCACCAGCTGCGCGGCCGCGTCGGCCGCTCCCACCACCAGGCCTACGCCTACCTGCTGACCGACGCGAACGCCAAGCCTTCCGCCCAGGCGCAAAAGCGGCTGGAAGCCATCTCGATGATGGAAGAGCTAGGTTCCGGCTTCTACCTGGCGATGCACGATCTGGAGATCCGCGGCGCCGGCGAGGTGTTGGGCGAGAACCAGTCCGGCGAAATCCAGCAGGTCGGTTTCAGCCTCTACACCGAGATGCTCAAGCGCGCGGTGAAGGACCTGCAGGCCGGCAAGGAGCCGGACCTGTCGCAGCCGCTGGAGGTGGTATCCGAGATCAATCTGCACGCCCCCGCCCTGCTGCCCACCGACTACTGCCCGGACGTGGGCGAGCGCCTGACCTTGTACAAGCGCCTGGCCAACTGCGACGCGGAGGACGAACTGCGCAGCCTGCAGGAGGAGCTCATAGACCGCTTCGGCGAACTGCCGCCGCAGACCCAGGCGTTGATCGAGACACACCGCCTGCGCCTGCTGCTCAAGCCGTGGCACGTGCAGAAGCTGGACGCTTCCGAAGCGCAGATCAGCGTGCAGTTCGGCCCGGCGGCGCCCATCGACCCGGCCAAGGTCATCTTCCTCATCCAGAAAGACAAGAACACCCGCATGGCCGGCCCGGACAGGCTGATCCGCAAGGTCGACCTGCCGGTGCTCAAGCAGCGCGCCCAGGCGGTGCGGGAATTGCTGGACGCGGTGAAGGCCTGAGCCGGCCCTGCCGCCGACCGGAGGACGCCCCATGCTGATCAACTGCATTGCCTACCAGCACGGCCGCAAGCTGGCCGACCTCCAAGTCGAGCAGATCAGCGACTACCTGGCCAAGCCGGACTGCTTCGTCTGGGTGGCGCTGAAGGATGCCACCACCGAGGAGCTGGCGACTATGAAGCAGGAGTTCAACCTGCACGAGCTCGCCATCGAGGACGCCGCCCACGGCCACCAGCGGCCCAAGATCGAGGAGTACGGCGACGAGGTGTTCGCGGTGATGCACCTGGTCGAGGAGCATGAGGGCCAGCTTCATGTCGGCGAGGTGGACGTCTTCGTCGGCCCCAACTACATCCTCTCGGTGCGCAGCGGCAGCAAACAGGATTTCCTCGGCGTGCGGGCGCGCTGCGAGCGCGAGCCCAAGATGCTGGCGCGCGGTTCCGGCTACGTGTTCTACGCGCTGATGGACGCGGTGGTGGACCGCTACTTCCCGCTGATCGAGAAGCTGGAGAACGAACTGGAGCTGCTGGAGGAGCGCATCTTCACCAAGGGCGCGGCACGTACCAGCAGCATCCGCCGCCTCTACCGCCTGAAACGCAAGGTGACGGTGCTGAAGCATGCGGTGACGCCGCTGATGGAGGCCGCCGGCAAGCTGCAGAGCGGCCGGGTGCCGCCGGTGTGCAGCAGCAGCCGCAACTACTTCCGCGACGTCTACGACCACCTCACCCGCATCAATGCCTCGCTGGACAGCACGCGTGAAACCATCGCCACCGCCATCCAGGTGAACCTCTCCATGGTCGCCATCGACCAGACCGAGGTGAGCAAGCGGCTGGCGGCCTGGGCGGGGATATTCGCCGTCGCCACCGCCTTCGCCGGCGTCTGGGGCATGAACTTCGTGCACATGCCGGAGCTGCAGTGGGAGTACGGCTACCCGACCGCGCTGGGCCTGATCGCCGCATCCTGCGGCCTGCTGTACTGGCGCTTCAAGAAGGCGCGCTGGCTGTAGCGCCGCCGCCGGCAGCGGCGAAATCAGCCGAAGCTGCCCGCCGGGCTCGCCCCCAGCAGGCTCCATTCCGCCTTCGGCTGGCCGAACAGGAAGCCCTGGAAGGCCTCGCAGCCATGGCGGGAGAGGAAGGCGTACTGCGCTTCCGTTTCCACCCCTTCCGCCATCACGCTCAGGCCCAGGCTCTGGCCGAGGGCGATGATGGTGCGGGCGATCACCGCGTCGTTCGGGTCGGTAAGCACATCGCGGACGAAGGAGCGGTCTATCTTCAGCTGCTCTATCGGCAGGCGCTTCAGGTAGGCCAGCGAGGAATAGCCGGTGCCGAAGTCGTCCAGCGAGAAGCCGACGCCCAGCTGCTTCAGGCGCGTCATCTTGGCGACGATCTCCTCCACGTCGTCCAGCAGCAGGCTCTCGGTCAGTTCCAGCTTGAGGCGCAGCGGATCGGCGCCGCTGCGGTCCAGCGCGCCCACCACCAGGTCGACGAAATCCGGGTGGCGGAACTGGCGCACGCTAACGTTCACTGCCAGCGTCAGCTGGGCCGTGTCCGGCAACTGCGCCCAGGCGGCCAGCTGGCGGCAGGCGGTTTCCAGCACCCAGCGGCCTATGGGCACGATGAGGCCGCTGCGCTCCGCCAGCGCAATGAACTCGGACGGCGGGATGTTGCCGCGCACCGGGTGGTGCCAGCGCAGCAGCGCTTCCGCGCCGGTGGCCTTGCCACCGCGGTCCAGCTGCGGCTGGTAGTGCAGCAGGAACTGCCCTTCCCTCAGCGCCTGGCGCAGATCGGACTCCAGCGCGGAATACGCCGCCACCTCCGCCTGCATGGCGGGGTCGAAGAAGCGCAAGGTGTTGCGGCCGGCTTCCTTGGCCTGGTACATCGCCAGGTCGGCGCGCTTCAACAGCTCGTCGATGTGCTGGTCGGCAGCATCGAACAAGGTGATGCCTATGCTGGGCGTGCTGTGGAATTCACGGCCGGCGATGGTGTAGGGGCTGTTGAGGGCAAGCAGTATCTTGTCGCCCACCGCCTCGGCCGCCGCCACCGCCTCCCGCGCACCGGCGCTGAGGTCCTCAAGCATGACGACGAACTCATCGCCGCCCAGTCGGGCCACGGTGTCTGCCCCACGCACCGAGGCCACCAGCCGCTCCGCTACCTGGCACAGCAGATGATCGCCGTACTCGTGGCCCTGCGTGTCGTTCAGCGTCTTGAAGTTGTCCAGATCGATGAACAGCAGCGCGCCGTGACGCTGGCCGCGGACATGTCCGGCCAGGGCATGGCGCAGGCGGTCCATCAGCAGGCGGCGATTGGGCAAGCCGGTGAGCGGGTCGTAGAAGGCGAGCTGGCGGATTTCGTCCTCAGCCGCCTTGTGGCGGCTGACGTCGTGGGCATAGCCGTGCCACAGCACGCTGCCATCGCCTTCCAGCTGCGGCGTGGCGTAGGCGCTCACCCACACCGGGCTCTCCTGGCGGGCGACGCGGTACTCGCAGTTCCACGGCTGCAGCGTCTGGGCCGACAGCAGCAAGGACTCCTTGACCCGCTCGCGGTCCTCGGGATGGATGGCGGCCAGTACCTTGTTGCCATCTCGTCGCACCTCTTCCGGCGACACCCCGAACAGCGCGCGTATGCCCTGGCTGGCGTAGGGATAGGCGGAACGGCCGTCCACGCTCTGGCGGTACTGGTAGATGACGCCGGGAACGTTGTCGGCGATCTTCTCCAGCCGCTCGCGCAGTTCCCGTTGCACCGCCTCGCCGGCGCGCAGTTCCCCGTCGCGCTGCTCCAGGGCGCGGATGCTGCGCTGCTGGCGCAGCAGCAGCCCGGCCAGCCCCAGGCCGAAAGCCCCCAGCAACACGATGAGGGCGGACATGCTCTGCCGCAACTCGCCCAGCGAGGTGCGCTGGCGGGAGGCCTGCTCCATCGACGACTGGAACAGGGCATCGTTGAGCGACTGCAGTTCCCGGCGCAGGGCGCTCATCCTCTCCAGCTCTGCGCTCAATCCGGCGCTGTCAGGCGGCTGGCTGGCGCTCAGCGTGTCCAGGCGCGCCAGCACCGCCGCCAGCTCGCGGTTGAAGGCGTCCAGGCCCTCGACGCCGGACTCGCCGTACACGCCGATGTTGTCGCGCTGGCGCAGAGCGGCGAGGTCGAGGGCGAAGTCCAGCGCGGCGTAGTTCTTCTCAGTGGGCACCGCCGCCGCAAGCTGCAAGGCGGCCTCCAGCCGGGTGAGGTCGTGGAAGAAGGCGGAAAAGTCGCGCTCGCGGTAAAGCGAGGTCAGCGGCAGCGCCGCCTCGATGCGCGAGACATTCACCCACAGCTGCACCATGCCAACGGCCGAAAGCGACAGCGCCAGCAGCGCGAGCACATAGAAACGACGACGCCAGACCTGGATCACACGCGGCATGCTCAGTTCACCGGCTCGATGCGCTCTATGAGCCAGACCCAGCGGAGGCGGTAAAGCGTGTCCTCCAGTGTCTTGTCCATGTCGCGCGGGTAGATGATGCGTACCGGCCCCTTCTCCCGCCGGGACAAGGGATGGCCCTCGCGGCGGGTGGCGAGCACCAGCGGCCAGCGCTCCCAGTCCTCGCAGGGAATGAGTTGCGAGAAGCCATCGCCGCCGAACACCCGTATGGCCTTGACCTTGCCCATGCCGTAACGGCTCAGCACGTCGGCCAACAGCGGGCCCTGGTAGACGCCGTCGTCCGCCGGCCAGAAGCTGCGGGTGCGAACCTGGTAGAGCATGCCGCGCTCCAGCTCGGCCGTGTTCACTTGCCGGGCTGATCCGCGTATGCCCAGGGCGATGACCGGAAGCTCACCGCTGAGCGGCGCCAGGCTGGTGGGTTGTGGACGCGCCGGGGAATAGCTGGAGTAGCTGGAATAGCCCGCCGCGCTCCAAACGGAGGCGGCGAACAGGAACAGGCACGGACCAGCGAATAAGCGCTTCATCACACTCGGGTGGGTGGAACCGGGGGTCTTCCACCTTGGGCGGAGGCTCGGCCTGGCGCATGCGCGAGCCATGAACGAAGCGCCGAAACTGGAATCGGCGGATATTACCTTAGCAACATGCGCTCACCCAGCCCCCCCGCCCGCCCACACCGGTGTTTCCCACAGAGGAAGCTACGGCAGAGCTGGGCCGCAGCGTTACAATGCCGCTCTTTTCCCTGTGCTGCGGGAGCGCATCATGTCTGTCGCCCAGACCGAGAACCTGAACATTGCCGCGGTCGATCACATGCCCTCTCCGGAGGAGATCAAGGCCGCCGTCCCGCTGACCGACCGTGCCGCCGCCGCGGTGCTCGCCGGCCGCCAGGCCCTTGCCGACATCCTGGACCGCAAGGACCCGCGCCTCTTCGTCGTCGTCGGCCCCTGCTCCATCCACGACCCGGCCGCCGGCCTGGACTACGCCCGCCGGCTGAAGGCGCTGGCCGACGAGGTGTCCGAAACCATGTTGCTGGTGATGCGCGTCTACTTCGAGAAGCCGCGCACCTCCACCGGCTGGAAGGGATTCATCAACGATCCCTACATGGACGACTCCTTCCGCATCGACGAAGGCATGGCCAAGGCCCGCCGCTTCCTGCTGGACGTCAGCGAAACCGGCCTGCCGACCGCCACCGAGGCGCTGGACCCGATCGCGCCGCAGTACTACGGCGACCTGATCTCCTGGACCGCCATCGGCGCCCGCACCTCCGAATCCCAGACCCACCGCGAGATGGCCTCCGGCCTGTCCACCCCGGTGGGCTTCAAGAACGCCACCGACGGCGACCTGGAGGTGGCGATCAACGCCATCATCTCCGCCTCCAACCCCCACAGCTTCCTCGGTGTGAACGGCCGCGGCCAGTCCGCCATCCTGCGCACCCGCGGCAACCGCCACGGCCATGTGGTGCTGCGCGGCGGCGGCGGTCGGCCGAACTACGACACCGTCTCCATCTCGCTGGCCGAGCAGGCGCTGGGCAAGGCCAAGCTGCCGGTAAACATCGTGGTCGACTGTTCCCATGCCAACTCGTGGAAGAAGCCGGAGATGCAGCCGCTGGTGATGAAGGACGTGATCCACCAGATCCGCGAGGGCAACCGCTCGGTGGTCGGCCTGATGATCGAGAGCTTCATCGAAGCCGGCAACCAGCCGATTCCCGCCGACCTGTCGCAGCTGAAGTACGGCTGTTCCGTCACCGACGGCTGCGTCGGCTGGGACACCACGGTGGACATGATCCGTGGCGCCCACACCGTGCTGCGCGAAGCCCTGGCCCGGCGGGAGCGCGCATGAACCTCGTCGCCCAGGGCGAGGACATCGACAACCTCGCCTTGAAAACGCTGGCCAAGCTGGTGCGCGCCAGCGCCATCGAGCAGATCACCCCCAGTGCCTTTCGCCTGCTGGGCGCAGACCCGGCGACCGACATCGCACCTCACTGCCGCGCCCACGACATCGACTGGGCCTGGGTGCCGCCCGGCCGCAGGCTGACGGACATGGGCCTGTTCGTCACCGACATGGATTCGACGCTGATCAACATCGAGTGCATCGACGAGATCGCCGACATGCAGGGGTTGAAGCAGGAGGTGGCCGCCATTACCGAATCGGCGATGCGCGGCGAGATCGACTTCCGCGAATCCCTGAACCGCCGCGTCGCCCTGCTCGCCGGCCTGCCTGAAAGCGCGCTGGGCCGCGTCTACGAGGAAAGGCTGCAACTCAACCCCGGCGCGGAAGTACTCATGCGCGGGCTGCGCGACGCCGGCGTGCGCACCGTATTGGTCTCCGGCGGCTTCACCTATTTCACCGAGCGGCTGCAACAGCGCCTGGGCTTCGACTACGCCTATGCCAACCAGTTGGAAGTGCTGGATGGCCGGCTGACCGGCAAGGTCACCGGCCCGGTGGTGGATGGCGAGGCCAAGGCCGCCCACTTGCGCCGCATCCGCGATGAACTCGGCCTGCCCCCGCAACAGGTGATCGCCGCCGGCGACGGTGCCAACGACAAGCCGATGCTGGAAGCCGCCGGCGTCGGCATCGCCTATCACGCCAAGCCGGTGCTGCGGGAAGCGGCGGATTACCGGCTGGATTTTGTCGGCCTGGACGGCATCCTGGCGCTGTTCGCCGGCTGAACCTCCGAGCAGCGCGGCGGCGCTCCTGCCGTCAGCTTCATGCCTTGCGGGCGCCAGCAGGCGCCTGCCCTCCCCCTCGCAGCGCCTCAGCCGCCACCCTGGACATGCCCCAGGATGGCCGGCAGCATGGCGGCGCCCAGGCGCTTGCTGCGCTCGCCGTTCCAGCCCCGCTCGCCGTCCGGCAGATTGGCGTTGTCCTTGAACGGCATCTCCAGCGTCAGCGACACGCAGCCGAAACGGTGTGCCACCCACTTGCTCGCCAGCGACAGCAACTCCTCGCCGAAGCGCCCCGGCAGATAGCCATGCAGGGTCTGGAAGTCCGGGCTGGCGGCTGAGAAGGCAGCGACGAAGCGGGCCTGCTGCTGCGCCATCGCCGGGGTGAAGCCGGGCACCTCTTCCGCGGTGGAAAAGAATACGTAGGGCAGCGCCTCGTCGCCATGGATGTCGAGGAAAAGCACGCAGCCGCTGGCTTCCATCGCCTGGCGAACGTAAAACACCTCCGGGCTGCTTGCCACGTCCGGGTTGCGCCACTCGCGGTTCAGGTTGCGGCCGGCGGCGTTGGTTCGCAGATTGCCGCGCACCGCGCCGTCCGGGTTCATGTTGGGCACGATGTAGAGCAGCGCCTGCTCCCGCAAGCGCCGCGCCACCGGGTCGGCCTCGTCCAGCAAGCGCTCCAGCAGCCCTTCCACGAACCACTCCGCCATGCTTTCGCCCGGATGCTGGCGCGCGGTGATCCACACCGGCTTGCGGCCGGGAAACTCACGGCCGACCACCACCATGTCCAGATCCCGCCCTTCCACCGTAGCGCCCAGGTTGCGCACTACCGCATGGGGCGAGCGCTGGACGCGGCCCAGCAGATCCAGGTGGCGTTCCAGCGAATAGGGCTCGAAGTAGGCGTAATAGACGCTGTCGAACTCGGGCTGGTGCTCGATGATGAGCTGACCGTTCTCGTAGCGGGTGGTCCCGACGCGGAACCATTCCTGGCGGTCATAGGAGGCCACACAGCGGTAGTCCGGCCAGCCGTCCGGGTAGGCGGCGTCGGCGGCGTTCTCGAACACCATGCGCACCGCCTTGCCGGCGGCGCCGTGCAGGCGGAAGTGGAACCACTGGCGGAAGGCGGCAGCGTTGTCCGCCCGCAGCCGCAGGCGGATGTCGGCCGGGTCGGCCAGGCTGACGACCTCGATGGCGCCGGAGTCGAAGCAGGCGCTGATGCGCATGGTGCTCTCCTTGGCCGCGCACGGAATTTGCCGGCGCGGCATGCGGGTCGGTGCTCAAGCCACGCGGCGGCGGAAGACCCAGGTGTCGCCGTCGGAAGCGGCCTCGTCGTAGGCATAGCCTTCGCTGTTGAAGCCCTTCAGCGTATCTACGTCTTCCACCCGCTGGTCGATGGCATAGCGGCTCATCAAACCGCGAGCGCGCTTGGCGTAGAAGCTGATGATCTTGTACTGGCCGGCCTTCCAGTCCTCGAACACCGGTGTCACCAGCCGGCCGCGCAGTTTGCGCGGCTTCACCGACTTGAAGTACTCGCCGGACGCCAGATTGACCAGCACCGGCTCGCGCCCCGCCTTCTCCTCCCGGGCCAGCAGCGCATTCAACTCGTCGGTGATGCGTTCTCCCCAATAAGCGTACAGATCCTTGCCGGCGGGGTTGGCCAACTTGGTGCCCATTTCCAGGCGATAAGGCTGCATCAGGTCCAGCGGCCGCAGCACACCGTAAAGGCCGGAGAGGATGCGCAGGTGGTCCTGCGCCCAGGCCAGGCCGGCTTCGTCCAGCGTGGGCGCGGCCAGGCCTTCATAGACATCGCCATTGAAGGCCAGCACCGCCTGCTTGGCGTTGCCGCTGTCGAAGGGCCGCGACCAGGCGGAATAGCGCGCCGCATTCAGCGTGGAAAGGTGGTCGGACAGGGACATCAGCTCGGCGATCTGCGCCGGGGATTTCTCGCGCAGGATGTCGATCAAGCCTTGTGCCTGATCGAGGAAATCCGGCTGGGTGTACGTGCTGGTGGTGGGGGGCGTGTCGTAGTCGAGGGCTTTGGCGGGGGAGATGACGAGAATCATGGGGCGAATCGCTGAAAACGGATTGGGGGAATGACTGGATCGCAATGCTGTTGCTTTGGGCCCCGGTGCGGAAGTTCACCGGCGACGCGCGATGTTAGCCCGGAAGCCCCCATCCCGCAGCGCCGGTTTGACACCTCCGGACCGATTGCGCACCATTCGCCGGTTCTACGCCCCCGCCCTCCATTCCCCATGTCCGCCAACCTGCTCCAGCGTTCCCTGGCTTCCGTCTGGCATCCCTGCACCCAGATGAAGCACCACGAGTCCATGCCGCTGGTGCCGGTGGTGAAAGGCGAAGGCGCCTGGCTGATCACCGAGGACGGCCGCCGCCTGCTGGACGGCATCAGCTCCTGGTGGGTGAATCTCTTCGGCCACTGCAACCCGCGCATCGGCGCCGCGCTGCACGACCAGTTGGACAGGCTGGAACATGCGATGCTAGCCGGCTTCACCCATCCGCCAGTGGTGGAGTTGTCCGAACGCCTGAGCGCGCTCAGCGGCCACCGCCTGGGCCACGCCTTCTACGCTTCGGATGGCGCCTCGGCCACCGAGATCGCGTTGAAGATGAGCGTGCACTATTGGCGCAACCGCGGCCTGCCGGCCAAGAACCGTTTCGTCAGCCTCGCCGGCAGTTATCACGGCGAAACCGCCGGCGCACTGGCGGTGACCGACGTGCCACTGTTCCGCGACGCCTACGCACCGCTGGTGCGCCCTGGCGCAGTCGTGCCGGTGCCGGACAGCCGCCTCGCCAGCGGAGGGATCTCCGCCGCAGACATCGCCCGCCAGGCCGCCCGTGCGCTGGAACGTCACCTCGAAGAACACCACGCAGAAACCGCCGCGCTGATCGTAGAGCCGCTGGTACAGGGCGCCGCCGGCATGGTGATGTACGACGAGGAGTACCTGCGCCTCGCCCGTGCCCTGTGCGACCGCTACCAGGTACATCTGATCGCTGACGAGATCGCCGTCGGCTGCGGCCGCACCGGCAGCTTCTTCGCCTGGGAACAGGTGGACAACAGCACGCACGCCGGCTGGCCGGATTTCCTCTGCCTGTCCAAGGGCATCTCCGGCGGCTACCTGCCGTTGTCGCTGGTGCTCAGCCGCCACGAGATCTACCACGGCTTCTACGCCGACGAGAGCGCCCGCGGCTTCCTGCACTCCCACTCCTATACCGGCAATCCCCTGGCCTGCCGGGCAGCGCTGGCGACGCTGGACATCTTCACCGAGGACGAGGTGCTCGCCACCAACCGCAGCCGTGGCGACCGCCTGGAGCAGTTGCTGCGCGAACGCTTAGGCAGGCATGCCGCCATCCGCCATCTGCGCCGCCGCGGCATGATCTTCGCCTTCGACGTGGCCGGCGCCGCGCCGGATTTCGCCCGCCGCTTCTTCACCGCCGCGCTGGAACAAGGCGCACTGCTGCGGCCGATAGGCAATACCGTCTACTTCATGCCGCCCTACATCCTCGACCAAGCCGAATGCGAGCACCTGGTGAGCGCCGCCGCCGCCGCGCTGGACGTGGTGCTGAACTGAGATGAGCCGCCTGCTCGACGACCTGCAGGCCGACCTGGCCGGCCTGCGCCGCCAATCCCTGCTGCGCAGCCGCCGCAGCAACGCCTTGCCCTGCGGCCCCTGGGCGGAAGTGGACGGCCGCCGGCTGCTGTCCTTCTGCAGCAACGACTATCTTGGCCTCGCCGGTGCGCCGGAACTGGCTGCCGCATTGGCGGCGGGCGCGCAGCGCTGGGGCACCGGCTCCGGCGCCTCCCACCTGGTCAGCGGCCACTACGACTGCCATGACGAACTGGAGCGGCAACTCGCCGGCTTCGTCGGCTGCGAGCGCGCGCTTTACTTCTCCACCGGCTACATGGCCAACAGCGGCGTCATCCCCGCCCTGGTCGGCCGCGGCGACGCTGTCTTCGCCGACCGCCTGAACCATGCCTCGCTGGTGGACGGCATGCTGCTCTCCCGCGCCGAGACGCACCGCTACCCGCATGCCGACTGCGCCGCGCTGGAAAGCCGGCTGGTTGCCAGCACTGCGAAGCGCAAGCTCATCGTCACCGACAGCGTGTTCAGCATGGACGGCGACATCGCCCCGCTGGCCGAACTGCTCGCCCTGGCCGAGCGCCACGACGCCTGGCTGATGGTGGATGACGCCCACGGCTTCGGCGTGCTCGGCCCGCAAGGCCGTGGCGCGCTGGTCTCACTGGGGCTGGCCTCCTGGCGTCTGATCTACGTCGGCACCCTGGGCAAGGCCGCCGGCGTCTCCGGCGCCTTTGCCGCCGGCCAGGCCGACGTCGTCGAATGGCTGCTGCAGAAGGCGCGCACCTACATCTTCACCACCGGCGCTCCGCCGGCGCTGGCCCAAGCCCTGCTCGCCAGCCTGGCACTAATCCGCGATGGCGACGAGCGCCGCGCCCACCTCGCCCTCCTGATCGCAACCCTGCAGGCACGCTTGGCTGGCTCGCGCTGGCGCCTGCTGCCCTCCTCAACCCCCATACAACCGCTGGTGATAGGCGACAACGCCGCCGCGGTGACGGTGGCGCAGGGGCTGATGGAAGCCGGCCTGTGGGTGCCCGCCATCCGCCCGCCCACCGTTCCCGCCGGCAGCGCCCGCCTGCGCATCTCGCTATCCGCCGCCCACAGCCTGGAGGACGTGCATCGCCTGGCGGACGCGCTGGCCGACCAGGAGCGCGACCTGGGCGGCAAGAGGCCGGCATCTTGAAGCGCTCGCCCGTCGTGCTGCTGCATGGCTGGGCCATGCGCCCCACGGTGTGGACAGGCGTGCGCGCCCTGCTGTCCGCCGATACGCCGGTATACGCTCCCGCCTTGCCCGGTCACGATGGCAGCCCGGCCGTCGGCGCCAGCCTCGCCGGATGGAGCGATGCACTGCTGGCGGCGCTGCCACCCCTGGCGGTGTACTGCGGCTGGTCGCTGGGCGGCATGCTGGCGCTGGACATCGCGGCGCGCCATCCGGAGCGGGTCGCCGGGCTGCTGCTCATCGGCGCCACGCCGCGTTTCGTCGCCGGCGCGGACTGGCCCCATGGACTGGCGGCCGACATCGTCGCCGGCTTCCGCGGCGGCTACGATCAGGCCCCGGAAGCAACCCTGCGCCGCTTCCTCGCCCTGCAACTGCTGGGCGACCCGGCGCGCAAGCGCCTGCAGCAAGCCTTGGCCGACGCCCGGGACCCCACGGCGGCGCCGGGCGCAGGCAGGAGCGGAAACGGCTTCGCCGACGGCCTGCGCCTCCTGGCCGAAAGCGATCTGCGGCCGGCCGCCCGCGACATCCGCTGCCCGGTACGCCTCCTCCACGGCGCCGCCGACGCCCTGATGCCAGCCGGCGCATCCCGCTGGCTGGCCAGCGAGCTGCCGGCTGCCGAGCTGCACCTGCTGGAACAGGCCGGCCACGCCCTGCCGCTGAGCCACGCCGAGGCCTGCGCGGCGCTACTGGACGATTTCCGTGCAGCCTGAGGCGGAGGAGCGGCGCGCGCACAAGCGCGCAGTCCGCCAGGCCTTCGACCGGGCGGCCGCGAGCTATGACGCGGCAGCAGCGCTACAGCGGGAGATCAGCGCGCGGCTGGCGGATTTCGTACTGGCACAAGCCGGGCCGACACCACGTCGCATCCTGGACGGCGGCTGCGGCACCGGCCACGGCCAGGAAGCGCTGGCGCGCCTGTGGCCTCAAGCCGAGCGCATCGCGCTGGACTTCGCCCCCGCCATGCTGGCCCAACTGCCGGCCGCGGCCGCCGCGCGCCTGTGCGGCGACCTGGAGAGCTTGCCGCTTGCCGACGCCAGCCTGGACGCCGTCTGGTCCAGCCTGGCCCTGCAGTGGTGCGAGCCAGCCACCGCGCTGGGGGAGATCGCCCGCGTGCTGACGCCGGGCGGCCGCGCCTGGATCGCCACGCTGGGGCCAGAGACGCTGTGGGAGCTGCGCGCAGCCTTCGCCGCGGTGGATGACGACCGCCACGTCATCTCCTTCCATCCGCTCGCCCACTGGCTGGAAAGCGCCGCCAGCGCGGGGCTGGACTGCACTGCACGGGATGGCAGCAGGGTCTACGCCCGGGCAGCGGACTTGAAGCGCCTGCTGCGCGATATCAAGCAGATCGGCGCTCACCGGATCGGCCCCGGCCGTCGCCGCAAGCCGCTGGGCCGCATGGCATGGCACCGTCTGGAGGCCGCCTACGAACGCCACCGCCTGGCCGACGGCAGCCTGCCGGCAAGCTACGACCTCATCCTCCTCTGCCTGGAGAGACCCGCATGACGCTGGCCCGCGCCTGGTTCATCACCGGCACCGACACCGAGATCGGCAAGACCTACTCCACCTGTGCCCTGCTCCATGCCGCCCGCGCCCAGGGGCTGAGCGCGCTGGGCATGAAGCCGGTCGCCGCCGGCGCCGAACAGCGGAATGGCGAATGGATCAACGAGGACGCCGCCTGCCTGCGGGAAGCCAGCAGCTTCGATCCCGGCCTGGCGCTGCTGAACCCCTACTGCCTGCGCAGCCCCATCGCCCCGCATATCGCCGCACAAGAGGAAGGGCGCACCATCGCAACCGCTCCCCTGCTGCGGGCCTTCGGCGAGTTGCGCCGGCAGGCGGACATCGTGCTGGTGGAAGGCGTGGGCGGTTTCCGGGTTCCGCTGCGCCACGACTACGACACCGCCGACCTTGCCCGCGACTTCGGCCTGCCGGTAATCCTGGTCGTCGGCATGCGGCTAGGCTGCATCAGCCATGCGTTGCTCACCGCCGAAGCCATACGCCAACGCGACCTGGAACTGGCCGGCTGGGTTGCGAACACCGTGGATCCGGCCATGCTGCGGTTCGAGGAGAACGTAGAAGCATTGCGGCAGCGCCTGGAAACGCCGTTGCTGGGCGTGCTGCCCCATCTGGACTCGCCGGCGGAAGCCGCCGCACGCTGCGGACTACGCCTTCCCGCCTGACGGGAGAAGACAAGCCAGTCCGCAGCGGCCCCGTCGGGCCTGGCAGTCCTTCGGCGGGTTCGGAGGCAGACTACTCACCACAGCCCGCGCCCTGCGTGGCAAAACCCTTCGATGGACTGACGCTGAGCAATGCCCAAGGACTCAGGGCGAACGACATTTCCGGCTCGGCTGAAGGGCCTGATCCACCGGGGAATCCCATCGCACGCTCAGATCACCGCCTCCAGCCTCGCCCGCAGCGCGGCAGCCTGAGGACGCGCGGCGCTGCTCTCGTTCATCGCCTTCATCCAGTCCTCCAGCAGCAGGCGCAGCTCGGCGCCGTCGCGGCTGGCATCGATGCGTTCCATCAAGCTCAGCTTGGCGTAGGGGCCACTGAAGGTCTTCAGGGTATTGAGCATGAAGTTGCGCGCCATCTGATGGCGCACGACGGGATCTTGCGGCACCTCGGCGGGCCGCGCGGACGCGCTTGGGGCAGGAACAGCCGGCGCTGCGGTTTCCTGCGCCAATGCGCCGGCCACCGCCTCGATGTAGCCCTCGCGCTCCAGTTCGGCCAGGGTCTCCGCGAAAGCGGGATCGGGCAACATGCGCTGCAGTTCCGCGCTATCCCGTTTGCCATCCGCCAGAATCAGCAGGCGGCGTGCGCGCGGCCCCAGCGCCCCGCGGCGAACTTCCATTTCCTCCAGCCCTTTGCGGGTCTTGGCGTATGCCGGCATCGGCGTCTCCTCCTTTGGTGGAATCCTTGTCCCCTGAGCGGCTTGATGCCCGCTCTTTCTTTTGTGGCAAGGAGCTTCGCTGGAGGAAAACGACATTGTCAAGTCGACAACGTCACGTTCCGGACTAGGTCGATCAGCCTAGGTTCGTCTGTCGGCGCTGTTCGAACAAGCAGATGGCGGCTGCGGCAGCGACGTTGAGGGACTCGACGCCCGCCGCCATCGGAATCAGCACGGTGGCATCGGCACGCCGCAGCAACTCGGGTGACAGCCCCTGCCCCTCCGCGCCGAACAGCCAGGCCACCGGACCGTCCAGCGGCACTTCGTAGAGGGAGCGTGAGCCATGTACCAAAGCCGTCGCCAGCACCTTGCCGGGATAATCCTGCAGCGCGGCAAGCAGATCGCAGCGCTCGCAGATGCGTAGCAGGAAGTGCGCGCCCATGGCGGCGCGCAGCGCCCGCGGCGACCAGGCCTGGGCGCAGCCTTCCCCGAGCAGCACCTCACTCAGCCCCGCAGCCGCGGCGGTGCGCAGCAGGGTGCCGAGATTGCCGGGGTCCTGCACGCCGTCCAGCACCAGGAGGGAACCGGGCTTTCGGGAGGGGGCCGCGGCGCCCGGCAGGGCAATCGCGGCGAGGATGCCGGAGGGCGCATCCACCGGGCTGATGTGGGCGAACAGGGCGTCCGGTAGCCGAACCGGCTCCAGCTGCGCTGGCAGGCGTGCGAGCAGATCGGCGATTTCCGCCGCTTCCCTGGCGGATTCGGCCAGATAGACCGCCTGCAACGGCCAGCCCGCGTCCAGTGCGGCAGCGAGCAGATGTGGCCCATCCAGCAGCGTCAGCCCGTGCTTGCGCCGTTCCCTTGCCGAGCTCGCCACACCATGCAGTTTCTTCAGCGTCGGGTTGTCGCGCGAACTGATCGTCTTCACGCGGCCCTCAGAACGCCAGCCCCAGGGTTGCGGCGGCGATGGTGACCACGCCCAGTGCGAGGTTGAAGGCGACGCGCTGGCGGATGCGGTTCATCGCGATGGCGCCGCGGGCCCAATCCTCCACATGCACCGCCTGTCGCAGGGAGCGCCAGGGGCCGAACCAGATGGAGAGGAAGACGGCGATCATCACCAGGCCGGTAAAAGTCATCGCATGCCAGGCGGCGGGCGCCCGGGCGAAGCCGACCTCCATCAGCATCGCACTGCCGGACAGCAACAGGAGCGCGATGGCGATCCATACCAGCAGGAAGAAACGCCCAAGTACCGCCACCCATAAGGCGAGGCGCTGTGCCGGCGCGAGCACCCCCACCGCCGGCCGCAAACACCCCCAGGCGAACGCCATTCCGCCCACCCAGGCCGTCACCGCCAGTACATGCAGGAACAGCATCAGGTGGTGGAAGGTCATGTCTGCGGCTCCTCGATCCACAAGGGCGGATTGGCGATGACCTCGCGCACTGGAGCGAAGCTGCGGCGGTAGAAGTCAGCTACGCCATGGCGGCGCAGGGCATCCAGGTGTGCGGCCGTCGGATAGCCCTTGTGGGCGGCGAGTCCGTAGTGGGGATAGAGGATGTCCAGCTCTCGCATCTGCCGGTCGCGCTCGGTTTTGGCCAGGATGGAGGCGGCGGAAATGGCCGGCTCGGTGGCGTCGCCCTTGACGATGGCGCGCGCCGGATAAGGTACATCCGGACAGCGGTTGCCATCGACCAGCACCTCGCCGGGCGCCTGGCCCAATGCGATCACCGCCCGGCGCATGGCCAGCATGCTGGCGTGCAGGATGTTGAGGCGGTCTATCTCCTCGACGCTGGCCTCTGCCACCGCCCAGGCCAGCGCCTGCTCACGGATCTGCAAGGCCAGGCGCTCCCGTGCCCGCTCGGTCAACTTCTTGGAATCGGCAAGGCCGGCAATCGGCCGCAGCGGGTCCAGGATGACCGCGGCGGCCACCACCACACCGCACAGCGGGCCGCGACCGGCCTCGTCCACCCCGCAGATCAACAAGGTCGTCATGCCGGCTTGTGCGCTGCGCGCCACTGAGGGTTGTCGCCGAGATACGGCAGGATGGCGGCGGCGGCCTTCTCCGCGGTGTTCTGCCGCAGCGTAAGGTGCAGCTCGGTGAAACGTTGCTCCAGTTCCGCGCAGGCGGAAGCATTTGCCAGCCAGGCTTCCAGCGCCTCGGCGAGGCGCTCCGGCGTGGCTTCGTCCTGCAGCAGTTCGGGCACCACCGATTCGCCACACAGTACGTTCGGCAGGCCCACCCAGGGCAGGTAGGCCATGCGCTTCATCAAGCGATACTGCCACTTGCCCATGCGGTAAGTGATCACCATGGGACGTTTCAGCAGCGCGGCTTCCAGCGTGGCGGTGCCACTGGCGACCAGCACCACGTCCGCCGCTGTCATCGCATCCACCGCATGACCAAACAGGAGGCGGATGGGCAACTCGCCGGCCTCCTGCCTGTGCATCGCCTCCTGGAACAGCTCACGCGTCTCCCGCGTAGCCAGTGGTACCAGGAAGACAGCGTCCGGATTGCGCTCCGCCATCAGGCGGGCGGTGGCGATGAAGGTCTCACCGAGGTTGCGGACCTCGGACTGGCGACTGCCAGGCAGCATCGCGACCACCCTGAGCTTGGCGGAGAGGCCCAGCCGTTCCCGCGCGGCGGCCCGGCTGGGCTCCAGCGGAAAGACGTCGGCCAGCGGATGACCGACATAGCTCACCGGCACACCGGCTCTATCGTAGATCTCGGGCTCGAAAGGGAAAAGGCACAGCATGCGGGTGACCGAACGCGCGATGCGTTTTATCCTGCCGCCGCGCCAGGCCCAGATCGAGGGGCTGACGAAGTGCACCGCCGGCAGCCCGGCGGACTTCACCTTGCCTTCCAACCACAGATTGAAATCGGGTGCGTCCACACCGATGAACGCCGACGGGCGGTTGCGCAGGATGTCCTTCAACAACGCCTTGCGGATACCCGAGAGCTCGCGGTAGCGCTTGAGCGCATCCACATAGCCGTGCACCGCCAGCAGTTCCGAAGGCCAGCGCGCATCAAAACCCTCGGCCTGCATCTTGGGGCCGCCAATGCCATAGAACTGCGCGTCCGGGCAGTGGCGCTTGATGGCGCGGATCAGGTGGCTGGCGAGCAAGTCGCCGGACGCTTCTCCGGCAACCATGGCGATACGCGGGGCCATGGCTTCACCGAACGATACCGCGACCGGAGGCGGCGATAAATTCGGAGAACAGGGCCACTTCAGGGAATTCGGCGGCGATCTCCGCGACCTGCTCCCGCGCCTCGTCCAGCTTGAGGCCGGAGCGATACAGCACACGGTAGGCACGCTTGATGGCGGCGATGCCTTCGCTGGAATAGCCGCGCCGCTTCAGCCCTTCGCTGTTGATGCCATGCGGCGCCGCCGGATTACCGGCCACAGTGACGAAAGGCGGCAGATCCTGCAGCAACACGGTGCCGACGCCGCAGAAGCTGTGCGCCCCGACGCGGCAGAACTGGTGCACCCCGGTGAACCCGCCAAGGATTGCCCAGTCGCCGACGTGGACATGGCCGGCCAAGGTGGCGTTGTTGGCGAAGATGGTGTGATCGCCCACCTGGCAGTCATGGGCCACGTGCACATAGGCCATGATCCAGTTGTCGCTACCGATGCGGGTGACGTGCGCATCCTGGCTGGTACCGACATTGAAGGAGCAGTACTCGCGGATGGTGTTGCGATCGCCGATTTCCAGCCGGGTCGGCTCATCGTCGTACTTCTTGTCCTGCGGCACCGCGCCGATGGAACAGAACTGGAAAATCTCGTTGTCGCGCCCGATGCGGGTATGGCCCTCGACGACGACGTGCGGCCCGATGCGGCTGCCGTCGCCGATCTCGACATGCTCGCCGATGATGGAGTAGGCGCCGACCTCCACGTTGGCGCCCAGCTTGGCCCCAGGATGAACGATCGCGGTCGGGTGGATCATCACAGGGTCTTGAGCGCACACATCAGTTCGGCTTCGGTGGCGATCTCGTCACCGACACGGGCGACACCCTTGTACTTGTAGATATTGCGCTTGTTCTGGGTAATGGAGACGTCGAACAACAACTGGTCGCCCGGCACCACCGGACGCTTGAAGCGAACGCCGTCGATGCCGGCGAACAGCACCACCGAATTCTCGTCGGGCTGCATCCCCATGGTCTTGAACGACAGCAAGGCCGCCGCCTGGGCCATGGCCTCAATGATCAGCACGCCCGGCATCACCGGGTGGTGGGGAAAATGACCGGGGAAAAAGGGCTCGTTCATGGTGACGTTCTTCAGCGCCAGGATGCGCTTGCCCTCCTCCAGTTCCAGCACCCGGTCCACCAGCAGGAAGGGGTAACGATGGGGCAGGTACTTGAGGATTTCGTTGATGTCCATGTCGTTCAGTTCGAGCTCTTTTCTTCGAGGCGTTGTTCGAGGGCGCGTATTCTATCCACCAGGGCGTCCAGATGGCGAAGATGGGCGAAGTTTTTCACCCAGTCCGCGTGGCCCTGGACGGGCAGATTGGCGGTATAGACCCCCGCCTTGTTGATCGATTTGGTCACCAGCGTGCCGGCGGAAATCACCACGTCGTCGGCGATATGCAGGTGCCCGATGATGCCAGCCTGACCGCCCACCATGCAGCGCGCACCGATGACGGTGCTGCCGGCGATCCCCACGCAGCCAGCAATGGCGGTGTAATCGCCGATGCGGACGTTGTGGCCGATCTGGATCTGGTTGTCTATCTTCACACCCTTGCCGATCCAGGTATCGTCAAGCGCACCGCGGTCTATCGTGGTGTTTGCGCCGATCTCCACCTCATCACCAATGACGACCCGGCCAACCTGGGGAATCTTCACCCAGGCGCCGCTCTTCTCACGGGCAAAGCCAAAACCGTCCGAGCCAATGACGGCGCCGGAATGGATCAGGCAATCCTGCCCTATCACGCAGTCGGCATAGATAGAGACCCGGGGAGAAATGCGAGTGCCCCGCCCTACCGCACAATTCCTGCCAATGTAGCTGCCGGCGCCGATTACGACGTCTTCGCCGATCCTCGCACCGGCTTCTATGACTACCCCGGCGGCGACCGACACCGACGCAGGAATCGCTACCGAAACCGCCGCTGTCGGATGGATGCCGGGAACCGCAGGCTCAGGCGGGTTGAAAAACTGGGCGACGCGCGCGAAATGCAGGTAGGGGTCCGGCGCCACAATGCGCGGACGGTCGGTCAGGAGGTCCCGTGCGCCAGGGCCGACGATGACTGCCGCCGCCTGGCTGGACTTCAGCTTGGAAACGTAGCGTGGATTGGCGAGGAAGGAGAGATCGCCCTCTCCCGCCTGATCAAGCGTGGCTACCCGCCGGACGACGACCTTGCCATCGCCGACCAGTTCTCCACCAAGGCGGTTGACCAGCTCTTCAAGACTGTACATGCGCCGTAGGCTGGGATCTTACTTGCCCTCGGACAGGGACTTGATCACCTTGTCCGTGATGTCGATCCGCGGACTGGCGTAGACCGCTTCCTGGAAGATGATGTCGAACTTCTCGGCTTCAGCGATCTGCTTCACCGTGCGGTTCGCCTTGTCCAGTACCGACGCCAGTTCCTCGTTGCGGCGCTGGTTCAGATCTTCGCGGAATTCGCGCTGCTTGCGCTGGAAATCGCGGTTCAGGTCGTTGAAGGCGCGTTCCTTGTTACGGCGATCGGCCTCAGCCATGGTCATGCCGTTGCGCTCAAGGTCTTCCTGCATGGATTGCAGGTCCTTGGCCATGCGCTGCATTTCCTGATCGCGCTTCTCGAACTCCTTCTCCAGGCGCTGCTGGGCGCGCACGGCGGGCACCGCCTCACGCATCACCCGGTCGGAATTGACGAACCCAATCTTGGTCTCGGCCGCCGCGGCGCTCTGGGCGGCGATTCCGAGCACTGCTGCTGCGAGAATGGAAAGGGTGCTGACTTTCACTTAAGCCTCCAACGAAAACGATAAGGGCGGCGGGTTTATCAGAACACCGAGCCCATCTGGAACTGGAACCGCTGGACCTCATCCTCGGACTTGGCATTCAGCGGGAAACCAACGCTGAACTTCAGCGGACCGATAGGCGAACTCCACGCAAACGCCAGTCCGCTACTGTAGCGCAAGTCGCCGAACTTGAGCTTCTGGTCCTCCCCCCACACCTGACCGGCATCGAAGAAGGCGGAAATACGGAAGGAACGGTCCATGCCGGCGCCCGGCATCGGGAAATAGAACTCCGCGTTGCCAACGACCTTGCGGGTACCACCCAGGGAGTCGCCATCGGTGTTACGGTCGGTACCCAGCGAGCTCTGCTCGTAGCCGCGCACCGAGCCAATACCGCCTGCGTAGAAATTCTTGTAGAAAGGCATGGGCTTGCCACCGTAGCCCTTGGCCCAACCGAAGTCGCTATTGAGCATCAGCGCATAGTCCCGCCCGATCGGCAGCCAGTACTGGTACTGGTAGTTCAGCTTGCCGTATCGGATGTCGCCGCCGGGAACCGCGACTTCGCCGTAGATGCGTTGATAGATACCCTTGCGCGGGTAGAGGACGCTGTCACGGCTATCGCGGGCCCAGCCAGCGCTCGCGATCAAGCTCATCAAGCCGCCGCAATCGTAGCTATCGCAGAACTTGATGTACTGCGAGGGGCTGTCGGAATAGGTGGTGATCCGGGTCCGGTCCAGGGTCAGACCAAAGCTGATGCTGTCATCCTCGGCAATCGGGTAACCGAGACGTAGGCCGACACCGCTGGAAACCGTCTTGTACGGCGCGACAGAATAGGACTCGGACGGATCGTAGGTACGGTGGTAGACATCCCAGCCCAGGCTGACACCGTCAACGGTGTAATACGGGTTGGTGAAGGACAGGGCATATGTCCGGTTGGATGCGCTGGTGTTCAGGCCCAGAGTCAGCGCATTGCCGCTACCGAAAAGGTTCTGCTGGGAAATAGAGGCCGACAGGACGACCTTCTCGGAGCTGGAGAAGCCGGCGCCCAGCATCAGGTTGCCGGTCGCCCGCTCCTTGACATTGAAGTTGGCGTCGACCTGGTCGGTCGTACCCGGCACCGCCGGGGTCTCGACGGTGACTTCATCGAAGAAGCCCAGGCGGTCCACCCGGGTGCGGGAGCGATTGATCGCCGAGGCGTCATACCAGGCCCCCTCCATCTGCCGCATCTCGCGACGCACCACTTCGTCGCGCGTCTTGGTGTTGCCGCCGACATTGATGCGGCGCACATACACCCGACGGCCCGGATCCACGAACACGGTGAAGGCGACTTCCCGCTTCTCCTTGTCCACTTCGGGTGCCGCATTCACGTTGGCGAAGGCATAACCTTCGTTGCCCAGCTTGTCGGTAACTGCCTTAGTGGTCTCGGTAAGCTTTTCACGCGAGAAGATCTCGCCTGGCTTGATGGTACTGAGCGCCAGATAGTCGGATTCGGGGAGGATCAGATCGCCGGTGAAGCGGACGCCGGTAACGGTATAGACCTCGCCCTCGGTGATGCTTAGGGTGATGTAGATGTCTTTCTTGTCCGGAGTAATCGAAACCTGGGTGGAATCGATGTTGAAGTCCAGGTAGCCCCGGTTGAGATAATACGAACGCAGGTTTTCCAGGTCAGCAGACAGTTTCTGGCGTGAATACTGGTCGTTCTTGGTATACCAGGTCAGCCAGCCCGGCGTGGTCAATTGGAAGAGATCGAGCAAATCGTCCTCGTCGAACGCCTTGGCACCGATGATGCTGATCTGCTTGATCTTGGCGACCTCGCCCTCGTCCACCGTGAAGTTGATGGAAACGCGGTTGCGCTCTAGCGGGGTCACGGTGGTGGTGACGGTCGCCGCGTATTTGCCGCGGCTGAGGTACTGCCGCTTCAATTCCTGCTCTGCTCGGTCCAGCAGCGCGCGGTCGAAAATACGGGATTCGGCGAGGCCGACTTCACGCAGGCCCTTCTTCAGCTGATCCTTGTCGAATTCCTTCACGCCAACGAAATCAATCTGCGCGATCGCGGGGCGCTCATCCACCAGCACGACGAGCACGTCGTTCTCGACTTCGATGCGCACGTCACGGAAGAAACCGGTAGCGAACAGGCCGCGGATTGCTTCCGCGGCCTGACCTTCATCAAAACGCTCGCCAACCTTGACCGGCAGGTAATTGAACACCGTACCCGCCTCGGTTCGTTGAATTCCTTCGACACGGATGTCTTTAACGGTGAACGGTTCGAAAGCAAACGCCGGCGAAGCGGCAAAAAGGGCCGTGATCAGCCCGGACAGAAGCTTACGGTTCATTCTTCAGTTGTTCAGCCGGAAATAAGACGATTGATGTCGTTGTAGAAGGCGAATGCCATAAGCATTGCGAGGAGAACGAGACCGATTTGTTGACCGATCTCCATGACGCGTTCCGGAATCGGACCGCCCTTGATGATCTCCACCACATAATACAGTAAATGCCCACCATCCAGCACCGGGATGGGGAGCAGGTTCAGCACGCCCAAACTGATGCTGATGAGGGCCACGAACTTGAGATAGTGGCTGAGTCCGAGTTGAGCTGTCTGGCCTGCGTAGTCGGCGATGGTGACGGGGCCGGAGAGATTTTTCCACGACACCTCCCCGGTCAGCATCCGACCCATCATCTTCAGGCTGAGGACACTGGTTTCCCAGGTCTGGGATACCGCCTTGACCAAGCCCTGCACCGGCCCATAGCTCACTACGGTAAACATCGACAGGCCGCCATGCACGGGCTCGGCAACCGCCACACCGATGCGGCCGATCTGTTGGCCATTCTCGCTGCTGACCTCCGGCACGACGGAAAGCTGTATGCGCGCACCGCCACGCAGCACTTCAAGATTCACGCTCCTCCCGCCGGCCTCGCGGATCCTGCCGACCAGTTCGGTCCAGGAATCGATTGCTGCGCCGTCTATCCCCAGCACCTCATCCCCGACGCGCAGGCCGGCACGATCAGCCGCAGCGCCTTCCACCAGCTTGCCGATGACTGGCGGAATCGCCGGCCGCCAGGGCTTGAGACCCATACGGGTGATCAGGTCTTCTCCACCATCGTCTATCGGCAAACCAGCGAGATCAAGCACCCGCACCGCGGGACGCTCATCAAGCGTCGTCACTCGGAGTTCCACCTGTCGGCTCTCCAGCACGTGGCGCAGCAGTGCCCAACGCAACTCCTGCCAACTGCGGACCTCCTCGCCGTCGACCGCCCCCACCAGATCGCCTTCGACAACGCCGGCGGCAACCGCAGGGGAGTTCTCGCTGGCTATCGCCAGCCGTGGGCGCAACTCCTCGGTTCCCGCAACGAAAACGCCCCAATACACAGCGATCGCCAACAGGAAGTTGGCCAGCGGCCCTGCTGCGACGATGGCGAAGCGCCGCCACACACTCTTGCGGTTGAACGCACGGTGCAACTCTGCTGGCGCAACCTCGCCTTCCCGCTCGTCCAGCATCTTCACGTACCCGCCCAGCGGAAACGCGGAAAGAGCCCACTCCGTGCCATCCCGTCCCGCCTTGCGGACCAACAATGGGCGGCCGAAACCGATGGAGAAGCGCAGCACCTTCACACCGCACCAACGGGCAACGAGGTAATGCCCCAACTCGTGAACCAGAATCAGGACACCAAGGGCAACCGCGAAAGGAATCAGATAGTTCAACAGGGACATCAAGCAGCCTGGCGTAGTCGGATTTCCTTGCGCGCGTACTCCCGCGCGCAAGCATCGGCGGCAAGCACCGACTCGAGCGAATCGACCGCAAGCCCTCCGGCACGTTCCATACAAGCAGCGATCACTTCCGGAATCCGCAGGAAACCGATGCGACGCTCCAGAAAGGCCCCGACTGCCTCTTCATTGGCGGCATTCAGGACAGCGGCGGCGGCACCGCCGGCGCGCAAGGCCTCATAGGCCAGCGCAAGGCAAGGGAAGCGGGAGAAATCGGGACGCTCGAAAGTCATCCTGGCGACCTCGAAGAGGTCCAGCGCTTTGACGCCAGAGTCGATCCGGTCAGGCCAGGCCAGCGCATGCGCAATCGGCGTGCGCATGTCTGGATTGCCCAGCTGCGCCAGCACCGAGCCATCCTCGTAATCCACCATCGAGTGAATGACGCTCTGCGGGTGAACCACCACCTCGATGCGCTCGGCCGGCACCCCGAACAGCCAATGGGCTTCGATCACCTCCAGCCCCTTGTTCATCATCGTCGCCGAGTCCACCGAGATCTTCCGCCCCATAACCCAGTTGGGATGAGCGCAAGCCTGCTCAGGCGTCACTTGCTCCAACTGTGACAGCGGCGTCTCCCTGAAGGGGCCACCAGAGGCAGTCAGCAGCACACGGCGAACACCATGGGAACCCGGGTTGCGGCGGAAATCCCCTGGCAGCGACTGGAACACCGCGTTGTGCTCGCTATCGATGGGCAGAAGCGTGGCGCCCGCCTTCTCCACTGCATCGATGAACAGCTGACCCGACAGGACCAGAGCCTCCTTGTTCGCTAGCAGAACCTTCTTGCCCGTGCGGGCCGCAGCCAGCGTTGGCGCAAGCCCGGCTGCACCGACGATAGCGGCCATCACGGCATCGACGTCAGCGTGGCTGGCGACATCCACCAGCGCCTGTTCACCGCACAGCACCTCGGTCCTGCTGCCTGCGTCCTTCAGGGCCTGCCGCAACAAACCGGCGGAGGCTTCGTCCCCCATCACTGCGTAGCGCGGCGCAAAACGCAGGCACTGGGCATGGAGTTTCTCCCATTGCCGGCTGGCGGTCAGCGCGAAGGCAGTGAAACGGTGCGGATGGCGGGAAACGACATCCAGCGTGCTGACACCAATCGAGCCGGTGGCACCAAGAACGGTGAGTTGCTGCGGACGGGTTGAGGACATCGGGAAATGGGAAACGGTTACCGGTTAGGCAATCAACAACAGGGTCCCGAGCCCGATCAGCGGCAAGGTGGAGGTCAGGCTGTCGATGCGATCCAGCACGCCGCCGTGGCCGGGGAGCAAGGTGCCGCTATCCTTCATGCCTGCTTGACGTTTGAGCAGGGACTCGAAAAGGTCTCCGATGATGCTGACCGCGGTTACGAGCACGAGGATAGGCGCCAGCAGAAGCAGATTTCCAGCCGGTTGTGCTGCGCCTCCGACGGAGAACGCCACGATGTACCCAAACAGCAGGACACCTGCCGCGGCGCCGTACGCCCCCTCCCAGGTCTTGCCGGGGCTGATCGCGGGCGCCAGCTTGTGCCGGCCGAAGGCGCGGCCAGAAAAATAGGCTGCAATGTCTGCAACCCACACGACCGCCATGGCCGCAAGCAACAGCCAAGGGCCAAACTGCCTGAGGTGCGCCAATGCCAGGGCCGGGGGGACCAGTACCAGCACCCCGACCAACATGGCCAGGATCGGGGAGGAAAGGCGCCACTTGCTCTTAAGCCAGATGGGGACCAGCAGCAGCCAGAACAGCACGCTCAAGCTATAGGCTGGAAGGAGCAGAGCCGGATCAGTGCCCTGCCCGGTCAGGCCAGCGAAATGCCCAATGACGAAACAAAGGACGGCCGCTCCTACGCTGAAAGCCAACCTCAAAGGGGTGCGAAAACCGGCGAGCGCCCCCCACTCCCATGCGCCAGCAAAACACACTAGCGCACAAAAACCCAGCCACGCAGCGGGAGGAAGCAGGAAGAGGACGGCCAACAGGCCGAACAGGAGAACCAGCGCGGTGATGACCCGCGTTCTAAGCATGATGCCCCGGATCCGGTACCGCTGTTTCGACTGCGGCAACGGGTTCGCGCAACTGTTCGCTGGTCCTGCCGAAGCGGCGTTCACGGCCACCATAGGACGCGATGGCCTGATCCAGCGTACCGACGTCGAAGTCGGGCCAGAGGGTATCGGTGAAGAACAGCTCGGTATAGGCAAGCTGCCAGAGGAGGAAGTTGCTGATGCGCTGCTCGCCGCCGGTACGGATGAAAAGATCCGGCTCGGGGGCGTAGCTCATGGACAGTTCCGCAGCCAGCTCCTGTTCGGTGAACTCGCCGACCCGCTCGGGAGCGCGGGCGGTCAATTTGTTGACCGCCTGCATGATGTCCCAACGGCCGCCGTAATTGGCGGCGACCGTCAGCGTGAAGCGTTCATTTGCCGCGGTGAGCTCCTCGGCAGAACGAATGATCTCCACAAGTTTGGGATCGAAGCGCGAAAGGTCACCGACGACGCGGAAGCGGATGCCGTTCTGGTGCAAACGGGTCACTTCCTTGCGCAGCGACTTCATGAAGAGCTGCATCAAAAAGGAAACCTCGTCCACCGGCCTACGCCAGTTCTCGGAACTGAAGGCAAACAGCGTGAGGTATTCCACTCCGCGTTCCATGCAGGCGCGGATCACCGTCCGCACCGTCTCCACGCCCCGGCTGTGACCAGCGACGCGGGGCATGAAGCGCTTCCGGGCCCAGCGGCCATTGCCATCCATGATGATGGCGATGTGACGCGGCACCGTTGTTACCTCGGGGATGTCCCGAGTGGAACTGCTAAAACGCGCGTCGGCCAAGATCCGCCTCCTGTGATTCGCCCGGTTGTTGCAAGACCGGCCGAAGGGCTCAGATCTGCATCAGTTCCTGTTCTTTCTGCGCCAGCAGCTTGTCGATCTCAGCGACATAACGGTCAGTCAGCTTCTGGATGTCTTCCTCGGCACGACGCTCGTCATCCTCGGAGATGGTCTTGTCCTTGACTGCATCCTTCAGCTGTTGATTTGCATCGCGACGCAGATTGCGCACGGCGACCTTGGCACCCTCGCCTTCCTGGCGGACGACCTTGGTCAGGTCACGGCGACGCTCCTCGGTCAGCGCCGGCATCGGCACCCGGATCAACTCGCCCATCGTAGCTGGGTTAAGGCCAAGATCGCTATCGCGGATCGCCTTCTCGACCTTGCCCACCATGTTCTTTTCCCAGGGCTGAACGCCGATGGTACGGGCATCGATCAGGGTCACGTTCGCCACCTGGTTCACCGGAACCAGGCTTCCGTAATACTCGACCATGACGTGGTCGAGCAGGCCGGTGTGCGCACGGCCGGTGCGGATCTTGGCGAGGTCGGTCTTGAGCGCCTCGACCGACTTCTGCATCTTCTGTTCGGTCGTCTTCTTCAGCTCGGGAGTCATGCTCGCTTCCTCAGGAGTGAACCAAAGTGCCTTCGTCTTCGCCCATCACCACGCGTGTCAACGCGCCGGGCTTGAAGATGGAAAACACGTTGATCGGCAGTTTCTGGTCGCGGCAGAGGGCGAATGCAGTGGCATCCAGCACCGCGAGATTGCGGCCGATGGCCTCATCGAAGCTGATGCGGTGATAGCGCTGGGCCTGCGGATCCTTCTTCGGGTCCGCGGTATAGACGCCATCCACCTTGGTCGCCTTCAGCACGATCTGGGCGCCGATCTCGGAACCGCGCAGCGCGGCAGCGGTATCGGTGGTGAAGAACGGGTTGCCGGTGCCGGCGGCGAAGATCACCACCCGGCCTTCTTCGAGGTGACGGATCGCCCGCCCCCGGATGTAGGGCTCAACCACCTGGTCGATACGCAGCGCCGACTGCACGCGGGCTTCCAGATCGTTACGGCGCATCGCATCGGCCAGCGCCATCGCATTCATCACCGTCGCCAACATACCCATGTAGTCGGCCGTGGCGCGGTCCATACCGGAGGCTGCACCCTTCATGCCACGGAAAATGTTGCCGCCGCCGATAACCACACCCACCTGCACACCGAGGCGATTCACCTCGGTGATCTCGGCAACGATGCGGCTGACGACCTCCTCGTTGATGCCGTAGGCGTCGTCGCCCATCAGCGCTTCACCGGAGAGCTTGAGCAGGATGCGCTTGTATGCGGCGGCGGACATGTAGCTGCTCCTTACTTCTGGGCAGCGGCGGCCTGGGCGGCCACTTCGGCGGCGAAGTCGGTGACCTTCTTCTCGATCCCCTCGCCCACCAGATAAAGCACGAAGCTACCGACCGAAGCGTTGCGCGCCTTCAGCAGTTGCTCGATGGTCTGCTTGCCGTCCTCGGCCTTCACGAACACCTGGGCCAGCAGGGTGACTTCCTTCAGGAACTTCTGCACGGTGCCGTCGGCGATCTTCTCCAGCATGGCTTCGGGCTTGTTGTCGGCGCGAGCCTTCTCGATCGCCACGCGGCGCTCGGTGTCGATCAGATCCTGCGACACACCGGAGGCATCCAGCGCCTTCGGCTTGGACGCGGCGATGTGCATCGCGATGTCCTTGCCCAGTTGCTCGTCACCGCCGACCAGGTCCAGCAGCACGCCAACCTTGGCGCCACCGTGGATGTAGCTGTACAGCTGACCCTTGGCCTCGATGCGGGCAAAGCGGCGCAGGGACATGTTCTCGCCGATCTTGCCGACCAGCGCGGCGCGGGTCGATTCGATGGTGCCTTCACCGAAGGGCAGCGCGGACAGCGCAGCCACATCGGCCGGGCTCTGGCTGACGACCAGGTCGGCAGCGCCCTTGACCAGCGCGAGGAAGTCGTCGTTCTTGGCCACGAAGTCGGTTTCGCAGTTGACTTCGATGATGGCGCCTTGCTTGCCATCGGCGGACACGCTGACAGCCACGATGCCTTCAGCGGCAACGCGGGCCGCCGCCTTGGAAGCCTTGTTGCCCAGCTTGACGCGCAGGATCTCTTCGGCCTTGGCCATGTCGCCGGCAGCTTCGGCAAGGGCCTTCTTGCATTCCATCATCGGCGCGTCGGTCTTCTCGCGCAGTTCCTTGACCATGCTTGCGGTGATTTCCGCCATGCTAACTCCTGGGATCTCAGTCAAATCCGGCGGCTCCTGGCCGCCGGTATTCGGTTTTCTATCGGGAAGGAAAACCTTCCGGAATCAGGCTTGCTGTTCCTGGGTGCCGTCTTCTTCGACTTCGACGAATTCGTCGGTGCCGGCGGCCACGATCTCCTGCAGCACCTGGCTGCGGCCTTCCAGAACGGCATCGGCCACGCCACGGGCATACAGGCGGATGGCGCGGGAGGAGTCGTCGTTACCCGGGATCACATAATCGATGCCTTCGGGGGAGTGGTTGGTATCCACCACGGCCACGACCGGGATGCCCAGCTTCTGGGCTTCGGTGACGGCGATCTTGTGGTAGCCGACGTCGATGATGAACAGCGCGTCCGGCAGGCCGCCCATATCCTTGATGCCGCCGATGCTCTTCTGCAGCTTCTCGAGCTCGCGGGTCACGGTCAGCGCTTCGCGCTTGGACAGGCGCTCGATGGAGCCGTCTTCGATCATCGCCTCGATTTCCTTCAGGCGCTTGATGGACTGCTTGACCGTCTTGAAGTTGGTCAGCATGCCGCCCAGCCAGCGCTCATCCACGAAGGGCATGCCGGCGCGGCGGGCTTCTTCGGCGATGATCTCGCGAGCCTGGCGCTTGGTGCTAACAAACAGGATGGTGCCGCGATTGGAAGCGAGCTTGCGCACGAAGCTCATCGCTTCGTTGTACTTCACCATCGTCTTTTCAAGGTTGACGATGTGGATCTTGTTGCGCTGGCCGAAGATGTACGGGGCCATGCGCGGATTCCAGAAACGGGTCTGGTGGCCGAAATGGACGCCCGCTTCGAGCATCTGACGCATCGTGACAGTCATTGTATTACTCCGAATTGAAGGTTGAGCCTCCGCCCCCGGGGCACCACCGAAAGGAACTTCCATTGAGAGGAAAGCTCTCCACCGACTGGCACCACTCACCGGGAAAGGGGCACCGGAACCCCGGAGCCCGACTCTTTCCCGGACCTTCCCGCCGCTTGCGATGAAGCAGCAGCCAGGAGGCGTGTGGATTTTGTCCGCCAATGCAGACAAGCCCGCGATGATATCACCGCCACATGACGCTTCTCAAGGCCGAAACCGTTACCAGGTTTGCCCGGCCGGGGCGCATGCGCTAGCCTTGATGCCTTTTTCGAACCCCGATCCCGCCCATGAGCATCGTCATCAAGACCCCGGAAGAAATCGAGAAAATGCGCGTGGCCTGCCGCCTCGCCGCCGAGGTGCTGGACTATATCGAGCCCTTCGTGAAACCGGGCGTGACGACAGGCGAGCTCGACCGGCTCTGCCATGAATATATGGTGCAGGTGCAAGGTACCGTGCCGGCGCCGCTCAATTACGCGCCGCCGGGCTACACGCCCTACCCCAAGGCCATCTGCAGCTCGGTCAATCACCAGGTCTGTCATGGCGTTCCGGGGGACAAGGCGCTTAAGAAGGGCGACATCGTCAATCTGGACATCACCGTGATCACGCCGGACGGCTTCCACGGCGACACCAGCCGCATGTTCATCGTCGGCGGCGAAGCCAGCATCCTGGCGAAGCGCCTATGCCAGGTCACATATGAATGCATGTGGCTGGGAATCGCGGCAGTCCGCCCTGGCGGCCGACTGGGCGACATCGGCGCTGCCATCCAGAAACATGCGGAAGGCAATGGCTTCTCGGTAGTGCGCGAGTTCTGCGGCCACGGCCTCGGCCGCAAGTTCCACGAAGAGCCGCAAGTGCTGCACTGCGGCAAGGCAGGCACTGGTGTCGAACTGCTGCCCGGCATGATCTTCACCATCGAGCCGATGATCAACGCCGGCAAGGCCGCCATCTCCGAACTGCCGGACGGCTGGACCATCGTGACCAAAGACCGCAGCCTCTCGGCCCAGTGGGAGCATGCAGTGCTCGTCACGGACAGTGGCGCGGAAGTTCTGACCGTCTCCGCGAAATGCCCGCCACCGCCGGCCCTAGTCGCCGCAAGCTTCGCCTGAGGGAGCGCACCATGACCTCCTCCCCGATTTCCACCGATGCCCTGCAGGACGCGATCGGCGAGGAGCGCAAGCGCCTCAACGAAGGCTCGCTCGCCCTGCGCCAGGCCTATGAGGCGCACCCGCTGACTTCCGGCGTGCTAAAGGGCCGTGCCCGGCTTGTGGATGGCGTCATTCAGCGCCTGTGGAACGCCTGTGGCATGCCGCCGGAGGCGGCACTCGTCGCCGTCGGCGGCTATGGCCGGGGCGAGCTCTACCCCTGCTCCGATGTAGACATCCTCATCCTGCTGGCGGACCAGCCCGATGGCAGCCTGCAGTCCCGACTCTCCACCCTGGTCGGTGCCCTGTGGGACGTTGGCCTGGAAATCGGCCACAGCGTGCGTACGGTGGAAGAATGCCTGGACGCCTCCGCCAGCGACATCACCGTGCAGACCAACCTGCTGGAGGCCCGCCTGCTGACCGGCAATGCCGGACTGTTCGACGACTTCGCGCGCCACTACCGCGAGATGCTGGACGTGCGCACCTTTTTCAAGGCCAAGCAACTGGAGCAAGAGCAACGCTACACCCGCTACAACGACACGCCCTACTCGCTGGAGCCCAACTGCAAGGAAAGCCCGGGCGGCCTGCGCGACCTGCAGATGCTGGGCTGGATCTCCCGTGCCGCCGGCCTGGGGCGCAACTGGCGGGAGCTCGCCCGCCGCCGCCTCCTCACTGGCGAGGAAGCCTCGGATCTGCGCAGTGTGGAGCGCTTCCTCCAGCACGTGCGCATCCGCCTGCATTACCTCACCGGCCGCTCCGAAGACCGCCTGCTTTTCGACCACCAGGAAAAGCTCGCCCGCATCATGGGGATAGAGGCCACCGCCGCCAAGCGCGCGTCCGAAGTCTTCATGCAGCGCTATTACCTGACGGCGAAGAAAGTCACCCAGATCAACACCATCCTGCTGCAGAACTACGGCACCGAGATCTTCCCGGACCGCGGGGGCCCGGCCATCACCATCAACGCCCGCTTCCAGGCAGTGCGCGAACTGCTGGACATCCGCAGCGAACAGATTTTCGAGCGCCACCCCTCCGCCCTGCTCGAGTGCTTCCTGCTGCTGCAACGGCATAGCGAACTGAAGGGCATGACCGCTCGCACCCTGCGCGCCGTCTGGCTCAACCGTAACCGCATCAACGCCGCCTTCCGCGCCGACCCTGCGAATCGCGCCCTCTTCCTTCAGATACTTCAACAGAAGCGCGGCATCGTTCATGAATTCCGGCGGATGAATCAATACGGCATCCTGTCGCGCTACCTGCCACCCTGGCGCAAGATTCTGTGCCAGATGCAGCACGATCTGTTCCACGTCTACACCGTCGACCAGCACATCCTGATGGTGCTGCGCAATGTGCGCCGCTTCACCATGAGCGAGCATGCGCACGAATACCCGCTGATGACGCGCCTCATCCTCGGCTTCGAACGCAACTGGCTGCTCTACGTCGCCGCCCTCTTCCACGACATCGCCAAGGGCCGCGGTGGCGATCACTCCAAGCTCGGCATGGAGGACGCCCGCGAATTCTGCGAAGACCATGGCTTGTCCACGGAAGACACCGAACTGGTGGTGTGGCTGGTCGAGCACCACCTCACCATGTCCCAGTATGCGCAAAAGGAAGACACTTCCGACCCGGAAGTCATCCGCCGCTTCGCCGACATCGTCGCCAATGAACGCCGCCTCACCGCGCTCTACCTGCTCACTCACGCCGACATCCGCGGCACCAGCCCCAAAGTGTGGAACGGCTGGAAGGGCAAGCTGCTGGAGGATCTGTTCTTCTCCACCCAGCGGCTGCTGCGTGGCGCCACGCCGCAACAGGCCCTCGGCCTGGACGACCGCCAGGAGGACGCGCGCCGCCTGCTGCGCTACCACGGCTTGCGCTCCGGCGTGGAGGAAGCGCTGTGGGCGCAGTTGGACGCGGTGTACTTCATGCGTCACTCGGCCGAGGAAATCGCCTGGCACACCCGGCTGCTCTACTTCCGCCCGGAAGCTGACGATCCGGTGGTAAAGGCGAGGGTCTCCGACGAAGAGCACGGCGTGCAGGTGATGGTGTTCACCCGCGACCAGAAAGATCTCTTCGTCCGTCTCACCGGCTTCTTCGGCCGCATGGGCTTCACCATCCTGGACGCCAAGGTGCATACCACCCGGCACGGCTACGCCCTGGATAGCTTCATCCTGCAGGACCCTGGCCAGGCCGCGCCCTACCGCGACATCGTGTCGCTGATCGAGCACGACCTCACCGAGCGTCTGCGCAAGCCGCTCGCACCGGAGCGCCCTTCCTCCGGCCGGCTGTCACGGCAGGTCAAGCACTTCCCGATTACACCCACGGTCAGCATCCGCCCGGACGACGCCGGCAAGCACTACATCCTGTCCCTGATGGCCGCGGACCGCCCCGGTCTGCTGTTCGACGTCGCTGAGGTGCTAGCCAACTACGGCATCAGCCTGCAGACAGCCAAGATCGCGACCCTGGGCGAACGAGTGGAGGATACCTTCCTCATGTCCGGCGCCGGCCTTTCCCAGGATGCGCAGGTGGTACGCATAGAGCGCGACCTGCTGGAGCGGCTGCAGGTCTGAGGCGGCGACAAGTCCCCTGCGCTAATCCTCCCAGGGAGGGAACTGGAACACGAAGTGCTCCCCGCGCCGCCTCTCCAGCAGTTCGACCAGTATCTCCGGAGAGAGGGCGCGACCATCTATCACCAGCACCCCTTCGCCGACGTAACCCACCAAGGTGTCGGTGAGCATATGCAGGGAGGCGTCCGGCGCAAGCGCCAGATAGCGGCGTGAAATTCCCTTCTGGATCTTGCGTCTGAGGCGCAATAGCGCCTCCACCTCATTGCAGCCGCTTGCGGCAAAGCAATACCCCCCCTTCTCGTCCAGCGGCCGCCTTTCGCGGGCCAGCATCCAGACTGGAGAAGAGCCCCCGGCCACGAGTTCGATCACGAATTCGCGCTCCTTGCCGAGACAATCCAGAAAACGCTCTATCGCGGGGAGGAGCACCGCTTCCAGGCCCATCCCATTCAGCGCCAGCCCCGGCAGCTTTGTCTCCACCTCGGCCGCCCGACCATCACAGCCCGTCGCCAGCCAGTCGAGGCTCACCCCGGCTGCCTTCGCAATCATGACCAGATGGCGCATACCCGGCGCCTTCTCCCCCTTCAGATACGCACTGAGAAGACCATCGGAAAAACCGCAACGACGAGCGAAGGAGCGCTTGCTTTCATCGCCTATGGTTTTGAGCAAGCGCTCCCCGAAAGCCCGAATCGTGTCCTCAGCACCTTCCGCCTTGGCAACAACCTCTCCCGCCTTCTTACTAGTCATTCGCAATTATCATCAATTAACCACAGGACATAACCGAGATCCGGGCACCTGATCCCAGAGGCGCTCTCTAAAAAGTTGACAGTCCACTCTTTAGGTTTATACTTTCGTCTTAAATCCACGCATGAAGCGCTATCTCCGGGGATACCTGGATGTCTTTTTTTTATTCTGTTTCGACAAGAGAAGAGCATTTTCGAGCAGTCGGAACATGTGAATGCGTTTGCGGCCCCCGAGCGGGCTGAATCGGCACTCTGCTGGAAGTAACAGCGGCCATCCAGCCTTAAGCGGAAGCCCGGCACTTTCCCGCAGACCGCCCACTGCTCGAGCAGACAGGCGGCCTACCCCCGCAAGATCGCGCCCAGCGATCGTGCTATAGCCGTCTTCCCCAAGCGGTCATGAAAAACCAGACATCGCGCGACAGCACCATGCTCCCGGCATCTCCGCCCCAAGCGCCCCGGTTGCCGAGGCATGGCACCCAGATCGAAGCGGCGCCCTCTTTCATCCGCGTTCTCACCGCAGACAGTCACACGATCTTTCGCGCTGCCTTGCGCGCGCTGTTCGATACCACACCAGACATGGCGATCGTGGGCGAGGCCGGCAACGGCAGCGAAGCCCTGAAGCACGCGCGCTCCACTGCTGCGGAAGTGATGCTTCTCGCCACTTCGCTCCCCGACACCCCGAGCGCCGACCTGCTGCACCAGCTCGGGCGCCACTGCCCCGGGTTGCCCTGCGTGGTGCTTTGCCAGAACTGCGAACCCGGAACCGTGATGCGTGCGCTCAAGGCCGGCGCCTACGGCTATGTGAGCAAGGAGGCCGATCCCCAAGTGCTGTTCACCGCGATACGCAAAGCGGCGACAGGCCGTCGCTATATCGACCCCGCCCTGCTCGACACCCTACGCTTCGACGAGAAAGGCGAAGCGCACGACCCGGAACAACTCCTCTCCCGACGTGAATACCAAGTCCTGAAACTGTTTGCCGAAGGGCACTCTCCGACCCGGATTGCAGGCCTTCTGAACCTCAGCGTCAAGACCGTCAGCACGCACAAGACGCGGGTCCTGCAGAAGACCGGCCTTAGCACCACTGCGGATCTGGTTCGCTACGCCTTCCGCCATAAGCTCGTCGCCTGATACCCACCCCCTTGCAGCTTCGCTAGCGTCACTTTAGATGCTATCTAGGATACGCCCTCTATTGCGGCCATGTATCTCCTTTGGCCTATCCAGATTACTCTCTTTAGGAAATTTCCCACGCTCAATAAAGAAAATTCTTCGCGCATAAACAGAGAACTCCTATATACCGGATGACTTGGGAATTCCCATAATCAGGGCAAGTCCTGATTTACGTTTTCTCACAAATTCTGATTCACGGCGTCCCCCTAAAGCACGAGAAATCATTTGAGCCAACCGAAGACGCCTCGACTTCGCCTGTATTGTTTTGTGCTGCCCTTATTGCTGGGCTTGCTTGCTGCCGCGGCGCTCCAGCTGAGTGGTAGCTCTCCCTATACCGTCATCCTGCTTGCCCTCAGCGGCCTCTGCTGCGCCGCATGGTTGTGGCATGCGGCGGGCAGCGGGTGCGCCCAGACCATGTCGCTGGAAGACGCCCCTGTGCGGGCGCCTAGCCTGCAGCCGGAGGTGGACGGGCTGGAACTGCTGTGCGGGCGCCTGCTGCCCCTATGGCAGCGGCACATCGATGCCGGACGCGTGCAGATGGAAGAGGCGCTCACCGCGCTGTCCACCACCTTCTCCTCGCTCTCCGCGCAGATGAGCCAGGCGTTGCAGGCTTCCGGGGGCGAAGCCGCCGAGTCGGTATCCGCGGTGCTGGTGCGCTGTCGCGGCGATCTGAAGGCGGTGATTACCGATCTGCGCGCCTCGTTGCAGGCACGGCAAAGCCTGATGGACGATATCGGCCAGCTTTCCAGCCTAGCCGGCGAGCTTCAGACCATGGCGGACGAGGTCGGCGAGATCGCCGCGCGCACCAATCTTCTTGCGCTGAACGCCTCCATCGAGGCGGCCCGCGCCGGCGAGGTCGGGCGCGGCTTCGCCG
>NZ_SNVV01000031.1 GCF_004361735.1 Azoarcus indigens
TTGCTCCTGAGATGAATCGACGACGTGGCCTTCCCAGAAGACCACGCCCAACATAGCATCGCGCATGACGGGGAAGAGGAAGGGGATCGGTTTGTCTGGCGACTGCCAATCTACCAACCTCCGAACCGTCAACCACTACTTCCCCCAGATTGCGCGAAGAACCTTTTTCTTTGGTGCGCCGCTTCACCCTTGCGCGCCGCAATCTCCCGCCTGCCCTCTCGCCGGGTTCAGACGTCCAGCGGATCCACATCCACCTGCCAGCGCAGATCGCGCGGCGCACGCTGGCGGTACAGAGCCTCCATCCACGCCAGCAGGAAGGCCTGCAGGGGACCACGCTGGTCCGCCTCCACCAGCAGCTGCGCCCGCTCACGGCGCGCCAGCCGGGTGAGGCGCATCGGCACCGGGTCGAACAGACGCACCGCATCCCCGGCAAGCTCCTCGCCCAATGCCCTGGCCTCCTTGAGAAAGGCCACCGCGTCGTGCAGCAGCGGCGCATCCGCCCGCAGCATGGCTTGGTGGGTGTAGGGCGGGAAACCGGCCTGGCGGCGCTCGTCCAGTGCCATGCGGGCGAAGGCGTCGAAATCCTGGCGGGAGAGATGCTGGTATAGCGGGTGGGCGGGGTACTCGGTCTGGATCAGTACTTCGCCGGGCAGGGTGCCGCGGCCGGCGCGGCCACCGACCTGCATCAGTTGCTGGAACAGGCGTTCCGGCGCACGGAAGTCTGCGGCGTGCAGCGAGGAGTCGGCGCCGATGACACCGACCAGCGTCAGCCGCGGGAAGTCATGCCCCTTGGCCATCATCTGGGTGCCGACCAGGATGTCCGCCCCGCCATTGGCGATGGTGGCGAGCAGCGCTTCCCACTGGCTACGGGTGCGGGCGGCATCGCGGTCTACCCGCAGCACCCTGGCTGCGGGGAAGAGCTCGGCCAGGCGCGCCTCCACCCGCTGGGTGCCGCGGCCGAAGGGCTGGATGTCCTGGTTGCCGCAGCTGGGGCAGGCCGCCGGCACCGGGCCGTCGCAGCCGCAATGGTGGCAGCGCAGACGGCGGTCGGCGAGATGGACCACCAAGTTGGCGGAGCAGTTGGGGCAAGTGCTGATCCAGCCGCAGGAGGGGCAGGACAGCACCGGCGCGTAACCACGGCGATTGAGGAAGACCAGGCTCTGCTCGCCGCGCGCCAGCCTTTCCTCCAACGCCTTGTGCAGCGCCGGGCTCAACCCCTCGTCCAGGCGCAACCGGCTGGTGTCTATGCAGCGCACCTTGGGCAAGGAGGATGCCACCGCCCGGCGGCTGAGGTTCAGCGTGGCATAGCGCCCGTTGCGGGCGTGCAGCCAGCTCTCCAGCGAAGGCGTGGCCGAACCTAGCACCACCGGCACCTTGCGCTGGCGCGCCCGCCATACGGCGACGTCGCGGGCGGAATAGCGCACCCCCTCCTGCTGCTTGTAGGAGGCGTCGTGCTCCTCGTCCACCAGGATCAAGCCCAGCCGCGGCAGCGGCGCGAATACCGACAGCCGGGTGCCGAGCACGATGTCCGCCTGGCCGGTCAGGGCTTGCACGAAGCCGCGCGAGCGCGCGCCTTCCGCCAAGCCGGAGTGCAAGGCCACCACGTTGGCGGCCGGGAAACGGCTGGCGACGCGGCCTTCCAGCTGGGGCGTGAGGGCGATCTCCGGCACCAGCATCAATACCTGCCCGCCAGCGGCCAGCGCGCGTTCGGCCAGGCGCAGATAGACCTCGGTCTTGCCGCTGCCGGTCACGCCGTGAAGCAGCCAGCAGCGGAAGCCGTCCTCCGCCGCGTCGAAGGCGGCCACTGCGGCGGCCTGGTCCTCGGTGAGCGTGGGCAGGCCGACAGCAAGGTGGCGAGGCTGGCTTTGGGCAGAGATGGCTAGCCACCCGCGCTTGAGTGCATCGCCCACTGCGGCGCCAGCGGGCAGGGCCCGGACCACGCTGCGCCGGGCGGGAAGGCCGGCAGCGACCGCCTCGCTCAGCAATGCCAGGGCGCGGCTTTCGCGGCGGGCCTCGGCCAGCGCAGCCTGCCCGGCGGCGGTCAGGTCCAGTGGCGGGTCCACATCCTCGCCACTGACGCCATCCGCGCGGCGCAGCCCCGGCGGCAGCGCCAGCGCGACCACCTCACCAAGGCGGGCGTGGTAATAGCGGGCGACGAAGCCGACCAGTTCCAGCCAATCGGCCGGCAGCGGCGGCACGTCGCGCTGGATGTGGTGCACCGGCTTCAGTCTGGCGCTCGCTACCTCGGCATCGCCGGGCAGGGCGACAATCACGCCGCTTTTGTCCCCGCGGCCAAAGGGTACTCGCACGCACCGGCCGACATCGCTGCCATCCGCATCTTCAGCCGTGTAATCAAAGAGTTGCGGAAGCGGGACTGGCAGGGCGACGCGGACGATGGGCATGAGGAGCAAGGAGATGTTTGCTTGTTCTTATATTTATCAGTCAGTTACCGCTCTTTTGTGAGATTAAGCTGCACGAAAGGGCGGTAAGCACTTGCCGGGAAAAACGGCGCCAGGCTTGTCCACAAAAGCTGTGGATAACTTTGTGGGAAAGCTGGGTGAATCGCCGCCAACCCGGTGTGGCATAAGCGTTTCTGTCACTTTGCCTTAACATTGCGCAAAGTTTTTATCTTTAAAAATCAAATATCTACAAAATCATGTGCATAACGCACCAGCTTCGTGCGTCAGACCCGCCAAGAACGCCTGGATGTGTATAAGTCAAGCCCGATCGGTATTATTTTTTGCTTGACAGAGGCGGCGAGGCCGCCCCTTTTCCGAGATGCGCTCAAGCGCCCTGACGGATCAAGCGGCTGTGCTGATGCACCGTATCCACCAGCACTTCCACATGGTCCGGCGGGGTGAACTGGGAGATGCCGTGGCCGAGGTTGAAGACGTGGCCGGCGTGCGGACCATAGGAATCCAGCACGCGGCGGGCTTCGTCGGCGACGACGTCCGGCGGCGCGAACAGGATGTTGGGGTCCAGGTTGCCCTGCAGCGCCACGCGGTCGCCCACCAGCTGGCGGGCGCGGCCGATGTCCATGGTCCAGTCCAGGCCGACGGCGTCGTAGCCGATGGCGGCGATGCGCTCCAGCCACAGGCCGCCACCCTTGGTGAACACGATGCTGGGCACGCGGCGGCCTTCGCGCTCGCGGATCAAGCCTGCATTCACCCGCTCCAGGTAGCGCAGCGAGAACTCGCGATAGGCGGCCTCGGACAGTACGCCGCCCCAGGAGTCGAACACCATGACGGCCTGGGCGCCGGCTTCGATCTGGGCGTTGAGGTAGGCGACCACCGCGTCGGCGGTCACGCCGAGGATGTGGTGCATCAGGTCCGGCCGGCTGTAGGCCAGGGTCTTGACCTTGCGGTAGTCGTCGGAAGAGCCGCCTTCCACCATGTAGCAGGCCAGCGTCCACGGGCTGCCGGAAAAGCCGATCAGCGGCACGCTGCCGTCAAGGGCGCTGCGGATTTCGGCGACGGCGTCCATCACATACTGCAGCTCGGCATGCGGATCCGGCACGGCCAGATTGCGGATCTCCCATTCGTCGCGCAGCGGGCGCTCGAAGCGCGGGCCTTCGCCTTCGGCGAAGTACAGGCCCAGGCCCATGGCGTCCGGCACGGTGAGGATGTCGGAGAACAGGATGGCGGCATCCAGATCGTAGCGGGCCAGCGGCTGCAGGGTGACTTCGCAGGCCATCGCCGGGCTCTTGCACAGCTGCAGGAAGCTTCCGGCGCGCTTGCGGGTTTCGCAGTACTCCGGCAGGTAGCGGCCGGCCTGGCGCATCAGCCAGACGGGGGTGTAGTCGGTGGGCTGGCGCAGCAGGGCGCGCAGGAAGGTGTCGTTCTGAAGGCGGCTCACGTCGAGTCCTTTTAGGCCGTACCGGAAAAGGGGGATTATCGCCTGCCCCGGCCGCCCGGGCGAGGACAAGCGCAAAAGCGGGGCCGGCCGCCCGCCTCAGCGCCGCCAGAAGGTCGGCGTCATCACCACCAGCAGGGTGAAGATCTCCAGCCGGCCGAGGATCATGGTGAAGGACAGCAGCCAGGTCTGGAAAGCGGTCATGGACTGGTAATTGAAGGCTGGGCCGACCGCATCCAGGCCGGGGCCGGTGTTGTTGAGGCAGGCGACCACCGCCGAGAAGGCGGTGATGAGCTCCAGCCCGGTGGCGGACAGGATCAGCGTCAGGGTGACGATGCTGACCATGTACATGAAGCTGAAGCCGAGCACCGCGTGCAGCACGCTCTCCGACACCGGCTGCCGGCCCAGCCGCACCGGCCGCACCGCGTTGGGGTGCAGGGAGCGCACGATCTCGCGCAGCACCTGCTTGTACAGGATGATGGCGCGCATCATCTTGATGCCGCCGCCAGCGGAGCCGGAGCAGGCGATGAAGCTACCGAGGAAGAGGATCCACAGCTGGGCGAACATCGGCCACTGGGTGTAGTCATAGGTCGCCAGGCCGAGCGAGGTGGAGATGGAGACCACGTGGAAAGCAACGTAGCGCAGCGTGGTGGCGAGGTCGGTGTGGGCACCGTAGTTGTACAGGTAGAGCGTGAGCATGGCGATGCTGAAAGCGAGCACGCCGAAGAAGAAGGGAATCTCCGGGTCGTACAGGTAGGGCTTCAGGCTGCGCCGCGACAGGGCCATGTAGTGGGTGGCGAAGTTCAGCGCCGAGGCGAGGGCGAAGACGATGGCCACCATCTCCACGTTGAAGTTGTGGAAGTAGCCCAGGGATTCGTCCTTGTTGGAGAAGCCGCCCAGGCCGGTGATGGAGAAGGCGTGGATTACCGCGTCCCACGGCGATAGGCCAGCGAGCCATAGGCTGAAGCCGCAGCCCAGGGTGAGCAGGCTATAGGTGAGCCACAACCCCTTGGCGGTTTCGGTGATGCGCGGGGTGAGGCTGGTCTCCTTCATCGGCGTCGGCACTTCCGCCTTGAACAACTGGCGGCCGCCGATGCCCAGCAGCGGCAGGATGGCCACCACCAGCACCAGCACGCCCATGCCGCCTATCCAGTGCATGAAGGTGCGCCACAGGTTGATGGAGGTGGGCAGCGCATCCAGCCCGGTGAGCACGGTGCCGCCAGTGGCGGTGAGGCCGGAGGTGGCCTCGAAATAGGCTTCGGTGAAGCTCAGCTCAGGCAGGTAGGCGAGCAGCGGCAGCGCGCCGAACACCGGCAGCACCACCCAGGCGGCGGCCACCAGCAGGAAGCCGTCGTGCACCCGCAGGTCGCGCCGCGGGCTGCGGGTGAAGGACCACAGCAACAGGCCGCTGACGAAGGTGACCAGGATGGCCTGGTCGTAGGCCAGCGCGGCGCCATCGTCCAGCCAGGCGGACACCGCCAGCGGGAACAGCATCAGCAGGCCGAAGATCATCACGATCATGCCGAGAGCGTTGAGCGCGGGAGCGTAGGGGCGCAGGGGCGAATACGGCATCGGGCGTGGCGTCAGAGGAAGGTGAAGCCGACCTGGAACAGCTTCTCCACCTTGCGTACCAGCTGCTTGTGGGTACAGAAGATGATGACGTGGTCGCCCTGCTCGACCAAGGTGTCGTGGTGCGGAATGATGACCGCGCGGCGTATCACCTTGCCGTCGCCGCGCTTCTCGTCGCGGACCAGGGCGCCGATGCTGGCGCCCTTGGGCAGCGGTATCTCCTCGATGCGGCGGCCGACCACCTTGGAATCCCGGGAATTGCCGTGGGCGATGATCTCCAGCGCCTCGGCCGCGCCGCGGCGCAGGCTGTGCACCGCCACCACGTCGCCACGGCGCACATGGGCGAGCAGCGAGCCGATGGAGGTGTGGGCCGGCGAGATGGCGATGTCGATCGGCCCGCCCTGCACCAGGTCCACGTAGCTCTTGCGGTTGATCAGCGCCAGCGTGCGGCGCGCGCCCATGCGCTTGGCCAGCGAGGCGGACATGATGTTGTCTTCGTCGTCGTTGGTCAGCGCAACGAAGAGGTCCATCTCGTCGATGCCCTCGTTCTCCAGCAGCTTCTCGTCGGTGGTGTCGCCGCGCAACACCAGCGTCTTCGGCAGCTGGGAGGCGAGCGACTCGGCGCGGCGGGCGTCCACCTCGAGGATCTTGACGATGTAGTCCTGCTCAATGGAGCGGGCGAGGCGGCAGCCGATGTTGCCGCCGCCGGCGATCAGCACCCGGCGCATCGGCCGGTCGGTGCGGCGCAGCTCGCGCATCACTTGGCGGATGTGCACCGTGGCGGCGAGGCAGAACACCTCGTCGCCCGGCACGATCACCGTGTCGCCCTCCGGCAGGATGGGCTCGCCGTTGCGGTAGATGGCGGCAATGCGCACCTCCACGTTGGGCAGGTGGAAGCGCAGCGCCTTCAGCGGATGCCCCACCAGCGGCCCGCCCTCGAAGGCGCGCACGCCGATCAGGCTCACCACGCCGTCGGCGAAGTCCAGCACCTGCAGCGCCTCCGGGAAAGCGATGAGGCGTTTGATGTAGTCGGTGACGATCTGCTCCGGGCAGATCGAGAAGTCGACGGCGAAGTTTTCGTCGTTCAGCAGTTCCGGGTGATCCACGTAGTCGGTGGAGCGCAGCCGGGCGATGCGCGTGGGCAGGTTGAACAGCGTGCGGGCGATGCGGCAGGCGCACAGATTGGTCTGGTCGGACTGCGTCACCGCGATCAGCAGATCGGCATCATCGGCGCCCGCCTCGCGCAGCACCGAGGGCGAAGCCGCGTTGCCGAACACGGTGCGCACCTCCAGCCGTTCCCGCAGGTTCGCAAGCTGGTCCGGATTGGTGTCCACCAGCGTGATGTCGTTCTCTTCCGACACCAGGTTTTCGGCCACCGAGGCGCCGACCTGCCCGGCGCCGAGGATGATGATTTTCACCGGGCGATGCCCCAGACGCATTCAGGAAGGCGGATTCTACGCGTGCGCCCTGCGCCGCGGAACACGGCCGGTATACGCCCTGCTCGGCAAGCCCATCAGCCTGCGCGTGCTGCAGCCGGATGGCGGCAAGCGCTACTTCACCGGCCACGTCGCCGCCCTACGAACTGCCGGCCAACATGACCCAGACCGGCATCAAGACGCGCTCCACCAAGGACGGCGGCACCGAGAACTTCAACGAGATCCGCTTCGAGGACAAGAAGGGCTCGGAACAGCTCTTCATCCACGCCGAGAAGAACCAGGACAGCAAGAACATCGACCACAACGAGAGCGTGACGGTCGGCAACGACCGCACCGAATCGGTGGGCAACAACGAAACGATCAATATCGGTACCAACCGCAATGAGTCGGTGGAGAAGAACGAAACGATCTCCATCGGCGCCAACCGCAGCGAGTCTGTCGGCGGGAACGAGACGGTCACGGTCGGGCAGGATCGCAGCGTCACGATAGGCAACAATGACGCGCTCGATCTCGGCCCCTTCCTCGCGGCCCTTGCCGCCCACGCCCTGGCCGGCGGCTATCGGCCCAGCCCCTGCCTGGTCTATGCTTCTTCAGACCTTGGCGACCGTGCCGCACTCCTGCTCAATACTCCCGCAGGCTGACCCCCGGAGTTCCTCATGCCATGCATCCATAACATCCAGGGTTTCGCGCACAAGAGCAGTGGCGGGATGAGCATGGTCTTCCCCGACGTCTGCAATACCCCCTCGCCGGGCGGCCCCATCCCCATTCCCTACCCCAACATCGGCAAGTCGTCCGACAGGGCAGCGAAAACGGCGTCCATCCGCCCGGCTCGTACGCCGTCGGTGGCGGCCGGGGCGGCTTGCGTGTCTGGAGCACCGCTGACGAAGCGGATGAGGAAGACGAGGATCTGCCCGAGAACTCGGCGGATGCGGATACTTCCGCCTATCTCACCAGCGAGCCCGGCAGCATCACCGCAAGCACGCCAAAGTGGCGGTACGTCGAACAAGCCATGCTGCTCGCACCTGGGCAGTTCCACGACCATCATGCCGATTACAGCCGGGAGGTCCAGCTGAAGCTCGACGCGGTCGCAGCCAATCTGGCGAGGCAGTACAGGGCGCGAGAGAAACTCAGCAGCCCCTGCCCGAAATGTCTCAAGACCCGCCAGAAATGGGCTGAAAAGGGTTATCCGCCACCAGCCGACCTCGTCGCCCGACTCGACGGACTGTCCAGCCGCTTCCGCCAGTACGTCAATGGCTCGGCCTGGGCATGGAACCTCTACACGTCCAAGTGGTGCAAGGCCTATATGCAGGCGCGCGCGCCCTGCCGCTGCCTGTGCCTGGAAGGCAAACCGCTGGAAGTGGGCGACAGCGTGCTGCTACTGCCGGCGGGCGCCGCCGGCCCGGCCGGGGTCCTCGGCCGCATCGGCCCTTACCTCGAACCGCAGCCGCAAGCCGCCACGGCCACCCTGGCCTACGCGAAAGCCATCGAGAACGCCGACAGCTGGGGCTATTTCGCCCTCGACCTCGCCGGCTACCTGTCGGCGGGCCACCGCACGAAGGTGCTCTACTAGCCGCCGCCCAAGGACGAACCCACCATGACAGACGACGATTTCGCCCCGCCCGCTCCCAAGCGCACCGGCCCACTCGAGGTGGACGCGGTGACGCTGGACGGCCTGCGTTTGGAGGCGGTGCATTGGGGACGCGAACGCGGCCTGGGCCAGAACGGCGGCTACATCGAAGCCTTCGACGCCGGCAGCGGCCGCGCCCTGTGGCTGTTGCAGGTGTACCGGATCAGCTACCAGGACGAACTGGACGAGGATGTGCAGGATGTCTTCATCGAAGAACTCAAAGCCGGCCCCAAGGGCAAGCTGACGGTGACCGACGAAAACGGCCGACGCTTGATGCTCGCCCCGGCCACCCGCAGCGTGGCCACACGCAGCGTGGCCAGCCGTTGAGGGCCACGATGCGCACCCCTCGTCCTCCACTCATGCTCCTCGGCCTGCTCGCCATGCTGGCTGGCGGCCAGGCCGCCCTGGCCGGAATGCCAGCGGCCGACAACGCTGGCGCACCAGCAGCCAAGCGCGTCGCCCCGGCGCCGGTACGGCCGGTCACCATCGCCGGAATCCGCTACGAAGCGGCGCTCGGCACCCGCGCCCGTTCCCTCCCCCAGGAAGGGGGCTATGTTGCCGCGATCGACGCCGGAAGCGGTCAGGAGCTGTGGCTGCAGCGCATCTACGAGACGCGCTACGACCCGGCGCTGGAAGAGGACGTCCAGGATGTCTTCATCCGCCGCTTGAGAGCCGGGCCCGGGGGCAAGACGCTGGAGATCGTGGATGAGCTGGGGCGCCGCTACACGCTGGACCTCGCCACCCGCGAGCCGAGACCCTCAAGCAAGGGCAAGCAGCACGACGGCCGCCGAAGTTCCATGCAAAAGGAATAGCAGGATGAAGGGCTCATCCACCGCAGTCGGGGACTGCACCCCTCCAACCCGCTCGCCCCATCACTCCAGCGGAGAAGGGCCTTCTGCAAAGCATCAGGGACCGCCTGGCCTATTTTGGCGGGTGATTCGCCACCACCGCTCAGCGTCAAGGGAAACACCACAGCGACATGACCGGCTGGAACCAGAAATTCAAACGACTACGCCAAGCGCTGACTGAACAGCCTGGAGGCTTATCAGGATGAATGGCAACCGCTGGCGAAGCGCGGCCGCGCAATCGGATGTCCGACGAAGGCTGCGACCCGGGCCACGCCAGCCTGGACGAGTTGCGCAAGCAGGGCGGCGGCAAGGGCAAGCTGATCGGGCATGATGCGGTATCCGAAGACAAGGGCATGCTGGGCGCCGTTGGCGCCTGGACCGACAATGGCGGCCATCCTATGGATGCGCAGACCGAGATGCGCCTGGCTGCACTCAAGCTGCTGCGCCATGTCTCTCTGCTGAACGCTCCGGCAGCCGCAAGACCTGGCTGCTGTCCTTGCCGAATACCTTTCTGCAGTGGCCAAGCGACGACTTCAACGCCCCCGGGTGCATACCAGGATCGCCGCGCGTGCCCTGCTGCGGGCGGACGACGAGATCTTCCAGCGCGAGCAGAAGAAATACCTCGCCAACTCCCTCCAGCAGGCCATGAGCGGGTGGCAGCGTACCGGCATGGCGCTGGCGCTTGCCGGTGTTCGACAACTTCGCCGACGGCTTAGACGCCAAGCTTGCGGCGCAGACCTACAAGGGGCCCGAGTTGGTGGCGAAGGAGGTGGCGGCCGCCTGCGGCGAGGGTAGGCGCGGGCTTGCGGTGCTGGACGCCGGCTGCGGCACCGGCTTGTGCGGGCCGCTGCGCGCCTTATGCGCGCGAACTCACCGGCATCGACCTCTCCGGTCCGATGCTGACCCAGGCCCAGGGCCCCGGCGCCTACGACCGTCTGGTGAAGGCCGAGCTCACCCGCTGCCTGCAGGATGCCACGCTGGGCAGCTACGACCTGGTGGTGTCGCGGATACGCTGTGCTGCTTCGGCGCGCTGGAAACGGTCTGCGCCGCGGCGGCGGCGGCGCTGGCATGGGCGGCCACCTCGTCTTCACCGTGGAAAAGATGGCGGCTGCGGCGGATGCGCCCGGCTACCGGCTGGAGCCCAGCGGCCGCTACACCCACGCCCCCGGCTATGTCAGCCGCGCCTTGCAGGCCGCCGGCTTTGCCGCGCCCGCGGTGGAGGAAGCCGTGCTGCGCACCGAGGGCGGCAAGCCGGTGACGGAGCTGCCGTACAGCGCGCGCAAAGCGGTCGCCTCACGCTGAAATGAGCGCGGGGCGGTCTCCAGCCCCGCGGTGTTCAGGCCGCCTTCAAACCTCTTCGTGCCGTCGCCCGGCCTGCAGGCCGAGCTGCTTCAGCTTGCGGTAGAGGTGGGTACGCTCCAGCCCGGTCTTCTCGGCCAGGCGGGTCATGTTGCCGCCCTCCAGCCGCAGGTGGTGTTCGAAGTACATGCGTTCGAAGGCCTCGCGGGCCTCGCGCAGGGGCTGGTCGAACTGGATGCCGGCGGCACTGCTGTCCGGCATCGGCGCCAGCAGGCGACGCACCTCCGCCGGCCCGATCTCCTCTTCCAGCGTGCCCAGCGCCAGCGACTTCACCGCCGCGCGCAGCTCCAGGTAACCGCCTGGCCACGGCAGGGTGCGCAAATGGTTCAGCGCGGCGCTGGAGAAGCGGCGCAATGGCACCTCGCCGCCTTCGGCCAGATGCACCAGGATCTGCGATGCCAGCTCCGGCAGGTCGTCGCGCACATCAGCCAGCGAGGGCGGCGCCAGGCTGACTTCGAACAGGCGGGCGAGCAGCGCCTCGTCCCAGCCTTCCGCCAGCAGGGCCTCGGCGCTGCGGTCGGTGGCGGCCACCAGCCGCAGGTCGTAGCGCTCCAGGCGTTCGACAGCGAAGGCGAGATTCTTCTGCTGGGCGCGGGAGAGCCGGCCCAGCTCGCCGACGTAGAGCACGCCGCCGCCGCAACCCTGCAGCTGGGAGATGTCCAGCGGCGCGGTAACCGCCGCCAGGTCCAGCCAGGCCGAGCCGGCCGGCTGCACGCTGCGAGCGATGAGTTCGGCGAGGCTGCCGGCGGCCACCCGCAGCAGCAGCACCCGCGAGCTGTCGGCGATCTGGTCCACCCGGCGCTTGAGTTCGCGCAGCGGCAGCGAGCGGGCGAAGGCGGCCAGCGTCAGCGGCGCGGCGCTGCCGGCGGTGGTCGGCCGCTGCAGGCCGCGCTTCACCGCCGCCAGCAGCTTCTGCAGCGCGATCGGCTTTTCCAGGTAGTCGATGGCGCCGATGCGGGTTGCCTCCACCGCAGTGTCTATGGTGCCGTGGCCGGACATCATCACCACCGGCATGGTGAGCTGGCCGGCGGCGGACCATTCCTTCAGCAAGGTGATGCCGTCGGTGTCCGGCATCCAGATGTCGAGCAGCACCATGTCCGGCCGGCTGGCGTGGCGCGCAGCGCGGGCGGCGGCGGCGTTCTCGGCGAGCTGGATGTCGTGGCCCTCGTCGCGCAGGATCTCCGACAGGAGTTCGCGGATGCCGATTTCGTCGTCAACGATGAGTATCTTTGCCATTGTTCAATTGTCACCACGGGTTGCTGCAACGCGCAGGCGGATGCGCACTTCGGCGCCGCCGCTGTCGCGATTGGCGAGCCGGACGTCGCCGCCATGCTCGTCCACGATCTTCTTCACCATGGCGAGCCCGAGGCCGGTGCCGCGGGACTTGGTGGTGAAGTAGGGTTCGAAGGCGCGGGCCAGGACCTCTTCAGGGAAGCCGGGGCCGTTGTCGCGGAAGATGAGTTGGACCTGCTGCGGGCCGTCGCGCCGGGTGATGACCATCACCTCCGCCTTCTCGCCTTCCTGGCCGGCGAGCGCGTCCTGGGCATTCTGCAGCATATTGTGGATCACCTGCCGCATCTGGGCGGCGTCGCCCTGCACACGCGGCAGGTCCACCGCCAGCTCCAGCCGCAGGCGGATGGCGGCGCTCTCGTACAGGCCCAGCACTTCGCGCAGCAGGGCGTTCAGGTCCAGCTCGCCCAGCATGGGCACCGGCAGGCGGGCGTAGTCGCGGAAGGCGTTCACCAGGTTTTTCATCGACTCCACCTGGTTGACGATGGTCTGGGTGGAACGCTCCAGCATCTCCCGCCCTTCCGGGTCCAGCCGGTCGGCCAGTTTGAAGGCCAGGCGCTCGGCGGAGAGCTGGATGGGCGTGAGCGGGTTCTTGATCTCGTGCGCCAGCCGCCGCGCCACTTCCCCCCAGGCAGCGGTGCGCTGGGCGGCGACGAGGCGGGAGATGTCGTCGAACACCACGACGAGGCCGCCATTGGCCGGCAGGCGGGAGCCGTGGATCAACAGGGTGAGCGGCTGGCAGTCCTTGACCGAGACTTCGATCTGCTCGTGCCAGTCGCTATCGTGGCCAGCGAAGCCCGCCAGCAGCGCATCGCGGAAGGCGGCGTGGCGCGGCCATTCGGCCAGCGGAATGTCTTCGAAGCCGGCGAGGTCGTCGGCGAGGATTTCCATCGCGCCCCGGTTGGCGGCGCGCAGCGAGCCATCGGCGGCGAAGGCGAGCACACCGGTGGAGAGGTTGGCGAGCACGCTCTCCAGGTAGGCGCGTGCCGCTTCCACCGCCGCACGGTTGCGGTCGGCCACCGCGCGGGCGTCTTCCAGCTGGCGCGTCATCTGGTTGAAGGACTGGGTGAGCACACCCAGTTCGTCGCGTGCCGGCAGCGCCTGGCGCGGGCTGTAGTCGCCCTGCGCCACCGCCTGGGTGCCCTCGGCGAGGATGAGCAGCGGTGCCGCCAGCCGGCGGGCGAGGATGAAGGCGACGGCGACGGCGGTGAGCAACGCCAGCAGCAGGGTGAGCGTCAGCGTCAGCGTGTAGATGCGCTTGAGGCCAGTGCGGCTGAGGGTGAGTTGCTGATAGTCGCGGTAGGCGTCCTGCACCGCTTCGGCGTGGCGGGCGAAAGTTTCCGGCACCGGTTGGGTGAGCTGCAGCAGGTGCGGCTCGCCGGCCAGCGAGCGGGTGGGAATCGGCACCAGCACCCGGATCACCAGGCGGCCGTCGGCGCGGGTATCCACCGCATGGAAGGAGCGGCTCTGGCGCGCCTGGCGCAGCTGCGCGGAGGTGGGGAGATCCGGCACCAGCTGGGGCACGCCGTCGACGGCGGCGCCATCCGAGGCGGTGGCGATGATCTGGCCGGTGGCCGAGATCACGGTGGCGCTGCCGACCTGGGCGAACTCGCGCAGGCGGTTGAGCCGGGTGGGCGCGACCATCTCGGCGTCTTCCAGGTCCAGCGCCATGTCGGCAGCCTTGGCGTCCACCTGGCTGACGAGGTAGTCCAGCGCGTTCTGGCCGAGGGCGATGCCGCCCTCCAGCGCGGAGTCCACCCGCACGTCGAACCAGGATTCGATGCTGCGCACCACGAACTGCAGCGATACCGCATACACCAGCACGCCCGGCACCAGCGCCATCAGCGCGAACATCAGCATCAGCCGGTACTTGAGACGGGAGCCGAACTGGCGGCTGCGGTACTCGCGCCACAGCGAACGCAGTTGCACCGCCACCAGGCCGGCGAGCGCCACCGTGAGCACGCCATTGAGGGCGAGCAGATAGGGGTAGCCGCTGGCGAAGAGCTCGGTGTTCGCGCTCGCGGTGGTGAGCAGGAACAGCGAGATCCCGGCCAGCGCGGCGATGATGACGAGCGCGATGCGTTTCATCGGAAGGCGGGGATTCCGGGCAGGAAGGTCCAACGCACCCAGTCTGAGGCCAAGGTCCAGTCACGGCTGCCCAGCGCGGTCACCTGGAAGGGCTTGGGCAGCTGGCTGGTGTCCAGGCGGAAGCGCAGCGAAACCTGGTGGGAAACGCCGGCCTGCAGTTCGTCGCCGTTGGCCACCTGCCAGTTGCGGATGCGCTGCATGGTGCGCACCGCGGCTTCCAGCGAATCGAAGTTCTGGTGGAAGCGGCCGATGGAGAGGCGGTAGCTGCGGGTGATGGCGTGGTAGTAGAGGCGGTAATTGAGCTGGCGATCCACCACGGTGGCATTGAACCAGTACCAGCGCGGCCGCTCGATCTGCACTTCGGCGACGAAGTAGAGCGACACGCCGCGCGTCACCGCGTCCGCCAGCCGGGGGTTGAGTTCGAAGTCGATGTCGGCGTTGAGCACGTAGCTGCCATCGTCGGCGACGATCTCGGCGCCGGTGATGGTGGCGTCATCCGCCGCGGCGAGCGGGCTGGCGAGGGCGAGGACGACGAGCAGCAGCGCAGCGAGGGCCGCCCGCAGGCGACCGCGCAGACGATCAGGCCGACTTGCGCAGCAAGGCGTAATAGAAGCCGTCATGTTCGGCGTTCGGTAGCAGCTGGAATGCTGGGCGCCCGTCTATGGGCAGGCGTTCGGCATCCATGTGGCGGGCAAGGAAACGCTCGACCTGGGCGCCGTTTTCGGCGTCGAAGACCGAGCAGGTGACGTAGAGCATTGTGCCACCGGGGGCCAACGTGCGCCAAAGCGCATCCAGGATGGCCGCCTGCTGCTCGGCGAAGGTGGCGATGTCTTCCTTGCGCCGCAGCCACTTGATGTCAGGGTGCCGACGCACCACGCCGGAGGCGGAGCAGGGTACGTCGGCCAGGATGCGGTCGAAAGGGCGGCCGTCCCACCAGCCGTCCACGTCGCGGCAATCGGCGGTCTTCACCCTGGCCCGCAGGCCGAGGCGCTCCAGGTTGCTCTGGATGCGGGCGGCGCGCTGCGGGTCCAGTTCCAGCGCCAGCAGGTCGATGTCGGCGCTTTCCAGAAGGTGCGCCGTCTTGCCGCCGGGTGCGGCGCAGGCATCCAGCACCCGCTCGCCGGCGCGCGGCGCCAGCAGGCGGGCAGCCCACTGGGCGCCGGCATCCTGAACCGACAGTCGGCCCTCGGCATAGCCCGGCAGGCGGCCCACCGCCACCGGCCGTTCCAGCAGCAGCGCGCCATGCGCCAGCAGACGGCCGGGCAGCCCGGCAGCGGCAAGCCGAGCCGCTTCCGCCTGCGCCTCGGCGCGACGGCGGTTGATGCGCAGAGACATAGGCGGGTGGCTGCAGCCAGCGGCCAGCACCGCCTCCCAGTTCTGGGGATGGGCAGCGCGGACTTCGGCGATCCACCAGCGCGGATGGGCGTAGCGGGACTCCTCGTCCTCCGCCTGCCAGCCGCGCACGGCGTCCGTCTGGCGCAGCACATTGCGCAGCACGCCATTGACCATGCCCTTCAGACCGGGCATCAGCGCCGCCGCGGCGCTCACCGCCTGATCGACCACGGTATGCGCCTGCTCCGGCCGTTGCGCCAGCCGGCACAGCGCCACCAGCAACAGGCCATGGATGAAGGGCGGCGGCAGCCTGGGCACCAGCTGGCTGAGCACCGCGTCGCCACGGCCGTAATCCCGCAGGGTGCTCCAGGCAAGATCGCGCACCGCACCGCGAGTGGCGTCGCTCCACCCGGGCTGGGCCTTCAGCAGCTTTTCATAGGCATCGGTGAGGTTGGCGCCTTCGAGCACGCCGGCGACCAGTTGGGCAGCCTGCAGCATGGCGTAGGCCAGACTGTCCTGCGGCGGCAGCGCGGGCGCTTGCCGCCGGGGCGGGGAATTGCGGCTGCCACGCTGGGCGCTGCCGCGTGGAGCGGAGGAAGAAGGCACGATGGAGACTGGGAAAGCTGGCTGCATCCGCCCTCCCCGCTTCATTCGGCGAGCAGCGTACGCAAGTGATTGGGAAGCGCGAACTGGGCGCAGTGGACGGCGCCATTGTAGTGCTGAAGACGGCCCAGCTGCCGTTGGGCGATACCCGCATCGACCTGCGCGGCGCTCAATGCCGCCGGCTGCACCGCGTCCGAGGCGCAAGCCATGCCCCACAGGCTGCCGTAGAGCGGGATGTAGAGGAAATACGGGCTCACATGGGCGAAGACCTGCCGCAGGCCGCGCACCAGTCCGGCTACCCGCTCCGGCTGGAAGACCGGGGCGCCGATGTGCAGGGTCAGGGCGCCACCGGGCGCCAGCAGGTTGCGGCAACCATGGAAGAAGGCTTCGCTGTAGAGCGCTTCCGCCGGCCCGACCGGGTCGGTGAGGTCCAGCACGACGAGGTCGAAGCGCTCGCCGCTCGCCGGCCCTTCACGCTCCACGTAGGCGAGGCCATCGCCGATTCGGATCTCCAGCCGGGGATCGTCCAGCGCGCCATGATGCACCTCGCCGAGATAGCGGCGGGCGATGTCCACCACCTTGCCGTCCAGCTCCACCATCAGCACCCGTTCCATGCCTGGGTGCTTGAACAACTCCTCGGCCGAGCCACCGTCGCCGCCGCCAATGATGAGCGCGCTGCGCGGTCCGGGATGGGCCAGGGCCGGTACCTGGATCAGGTTCTCGTGGTAGTAGAACTCGTCTCGCTCCGAGGTCATGAAGCAGCCGTCCAGCCTGAACAGCTTGCCGAAGCGAGGGGTGTCCCACACTTCGTAGTCCTGGAACTCGGAGCGGCCGTGCTCCAGCAAGCGGCCACCGGCGATGAAGTAGCCGGCGTCGTCCGCCAGGTACTCGGCCAGTACGCCGTCTATGTGGGGCAGGAGCGCGCTCACGCCTCGATCTCCACCGGCTCGCGGCCACGATTCACCGCGTGCTCGGCGATGTCCTCCGGCTGCATCGCCTCTATTACCCGGCGATAGACGCTACGGGCGCGATCGCTATTGTCGCGGGAATAGTTGCAGACGTAGACGTCCAGCGTGACGTCGCCGGTCTCCGGCCAGGTGTGGATCGCCAGGTGGGACTCCGCGAGCACCACCGTGCCGGTCACACCCGCCGGCTCACCTTCATCATCCAGGAACTGGTAGAAGTAAGCTCCCAGTGGCGTCAGGCCGGCGTCGCGGCATTCCTTCACGCATAGGGTTTCAAGCGCCTCTCGCTCGCTGAGTGCGACTGCTTCGCCGCCGCAACGGTAGAGATCGGCAATCAGATGAAGTCCATTCATTGCCAGGTTCGGTACGGTCACGGAAAGCCGTCGATTCTAGCATCGCCCTCACATTTGCCCGAATATATCGTCACCCCTTGTTCCACGTGGAACGGCCAAAGGGATTCACCTGAAGGTATCGTAAGCCAGCTTGGCGATCAGCACGCTGACCACACACAGGAACATCCTCCGCACGAAGCCTGAGCCGTGCTTGAGCGCAGCCCGCGAGCCCGTCACAGCCCCGCTGAGATTGCACACCGCCATTACAGTAGCCACCTTCCATAGCAGGCTTACGTTATTGACGAAGTAAGCAATGGCCGCCAGGTTGGTTGCGACGTTGAGGATCTTGGCGGTAACCGACGCCCGCAGGAAATCCATTCCCAACAGGCGGATGAAGAGGAAGATGAGGAAGCTTCCTGTACCCGGCCCGAAAAAGCCGTCATAGAAACCGATCACGCCACCGATGCCGAGGGCGATCGCTGCGGAGCGCCCGCCGTGCGCCGGTTCCGTCGAAACCGTACCCAGGTCCTTGCGCATGAAGGTGTAGATGGCCACCAACACCAGTAGCACCAAGATCAACGGGCGCAGTACGGTGGGCGGCAGGTAGGCGACCGCCTTGGCGCCATACCAGGAGCCGAGCAGTGCGGCGAGCGCGCCGGGCACCGCTACCCGCCAGGGAATGCTCACCCGCCGGGCGTACTGAACCGCCGCGCTACTTGTACCGACGATGCTGGCGAGCTTGTTGGTGCCGAATAGCGTTGCCGGCGAGGCGTTAGGGAAGGCGGCGAACAGCGCAGGTATCTGGATCAGGCCACCGCCCCCAACGACGGCATCGACAAAACCAGCGCAGAAGGCGGCCAGCCCCAGCGCAAACAAAAGAAAATCCGGGTCCATCCTTGTTCCACGTGAAACAGCGACTCAGCGCTGCGGATTGCGCGCCACCATGAACAGGCGGCGGAAGGGGAAAAGCACGCTGCCATCCGGGCTCATAGGGTAGGCAGCTTTCAGCATCTCGCCGAGCTCGGCGCTGAAAGCCCGCCGATCGTCCTCGCCGAGCCGGGAAAAATAAGGCACGAGCGTCGTGCCGCTCAACCAGCTCAAGATGGGATTATCGCCCGTCAGCCGCTGCCAATAAACCGTTTCCCACACGTCGACGATATGGAAACGGGCGCCGAGCAGCGAGTAGTAGAAACCGGCCCCCTCCACCGCGCCCATGCGACTGTCCGCCAACCGCTCCCGCCAGGCACGGGAGCCCGCCAGATTCCGGATCGCCTGGTGCGACGGCGCGTCGAAATTGGCCGGCATCTGCACTGCCAGAATGCCCCGCATGCCTAGTTGGGAGGCAAGGTGGGCGAACAGCGTCGCATGGTCGTCCAGCCAGTGCAGCGCCGCGTTGGAGAAGAGAACATCCACTTCGCTGTCTGCCTGCCACAAGCGCGCATCCGCCTGCTCCCAGCGCACACCGGCATGCTCCGCGCCAGCCCGGGCCAGCATTTCGGTGGAGTTGTCTATACCCAGCACATTCGCCGCCGGCCAGCGCTCCTTCAACAGCATGGTCACATTACCCGGTCCGCAGCCAAGATCCACCACTTGCAGCGGTTGGACGGCCGGAATACGCGCAATCAGATCCAGGGCCGGGCGCAGGCGCAGGTTGTCGAACTGCAGGTAGCGCTCCGGATCCCATGCCATGAAAAATCCTCCTCCCTAACAGGGCACGCCCAAGAACAGGGCTTTCCCGAACTATAGCAAGCGGCATCAGACGGGATGGCCGACAGGCGAATGTCGCGGACGCCGACCTACTCCACCTTCCATGCTGATCACCCGAATTTGACCGCAAGCAATGGCGTTCCCATGGCGCGCCCACGCGCTAGACTTCAAGAAGCTCCGTTTCGCCAACACCCATATGTCCACATCCTGGCTGCACCTGCTCCCACCCTCGGCCCGCCACGCCGGCCCCCTGCCCTACGCCTGCGGGCAGAGCGCGCTCGGGCGCTTTCTTGCCGCGCAGGGAAAGAACGGGTTGTGCGCACTGCTGCTTGGAGAAGACGAGGCGGCCCTGCTCGTCGAACTGCGAACCTACTTTCCCCAGGCGCTGCCAGAGGCGAGGCCCGTCGACTTCGTCGACACACTCCCGCAGCTTGCGGCACATCTGGCGCAACCGTGGACACCGCTGAAGCTGCGGCTGGAAGCTGCCGGCACGCCGCTACAGCATCGCGTCTGGCAAGCCTTGAGCGCCATCCCCGCGGGCCAGACTCGCAGCTACGCCCAGCTTGCCGAGAGCCTCGGGATGGGAAATGCGGTACGGGCGGTCGCGAACGCTTGCGCCGCGAACCGGCTGGCAGTGGTGGTGCCGTGCCACCGGGTGCTGCGCAGCGACAGCAGCATCAGCGGCTATCGCTGGGGGCCGGCGCGCAAGGCGATGCTGCTGGAACGGGAGCGCCAAGCCCCATGAGCTCCGGCCAGACCCTCCCGCTCTTCGACGACGCCCCCCAGGCCAGCCGCGAGCAGCTGGGCACGCACGCCTGGCTGTTGCGCGGCTTTGCACTATCGCGGGCGGATGTGCTCCTCACCGCCATCGCCCGCATTACCGCGCAATCCCCCTTCCGCCAGATGTCCACACCCGGCGGCCTCACCATGTCGGTCGGGCTGAGCAACTGCGGGGCGCTGGGCTGGACCTCGGATAGCCACGGCTATCGCTACACCCCGCGGGACCCGCTCACCGATCTGCCCTGGCCTTCCATGCCCGCCCCCCTGCTGTCCTTGGCCGCGGAGGCGGCCGAAGCTGCCGGCTTCCCCGAGTTCATGCCGGATGCCTGCCTGCTCAATCGCTACCTGCCGGGCAGCCGTCTGTCCCTGCATCAAGATCGCAACGAGCGGGACTTCTCCGCGCCCATCGTCTCCGTCTCCCTCGGCATGGGGGCCATTTTCCTTTTCGGCGGCCACGCACGCAGCGACAGAACCACGCGCGTCTCCCTGCTGCACGGCGACGTCGCCGTCTGGGGCGGGGAAGACCGCCTGCGCTACCACGGCATCCTGCCGCTGAAGGACCAGCCTCACCCGGCCACCGGCAGCCTGCGCTACAACCTTACTTTCCGCAAAGCCGGCTGAAACGGCCAATTCATCATGTCGCCCAAGCCCGCCTACCTCGAAGCCAGCAACTACCTCGCGGCATTGGATGCCGACTGGGCCGGCCTGATAGCGACCGTGGGCCCCTGCGAGCTGCAGGCCACCGCCACCCGCGAGCCTTACGAAGCGCTGGTGCGCGCCATCGCCTACCAGCAACTCCACGCCCGCGCGGCGGAAGCCATACTCGGCCGGCTCATCGCCCTCTACCCGGACGGGGCATTCCCCAGCCCCGCCGCCCTGCTCGCCACCGACCCCGAGTTGCAGCGCCGCTGCGGCCTTTCCGCCAGCAAGCTGGCCACCATACGCGGCATTGCCCAGGCCGCGCTGGAAGGGCGCGTCCCGGACCTTGCCAGCGCACGCCAGCTATCGGACGAGGCCTTGATCCAGCAGTTGGTCCCCCTGCGGGGCGTGGGCCGGTGGACGGTGGAGATGATGCTGATCTTCACCCTGGAACGGCCGGATGTGCTGCCGGTGGACGACTACGGCGTGCGCGAAGGCTATCGCCGGCTAAAAGGCCTGGAGAAGGCGCCTACGCCCCGCCAGCTACGCGACATCGGCCTGGCCTGGCATCCGCACCGCAGCACCGCTGCCTGGTATCTGTGGCGCGTCCCCAAAACCGTCGGAATTCAACAGCAAGAAGCCGGTGGCACGCCGCCGCCCGGGCCGGCAGGATAAGCCCATGGACACAAACGCCAGGTGCCCGCGATGAAGCCCCTTCCCTCACTCCCTCCCGCCCCGCGCTACGCCAGCGAAGACAGCCGCTGGGCCGCGGTACAGGCACGCGACGCGGCGGCGGACGGCCACTTCGTTTATGCGGTGAAGACCACCGGCGTCTATGCCCGCCCCAGCGCCTCCGCCCGCCTGCCGCGCCGGGAGAACGTCGTCTTCTTCACCAGCGCAGCGGAGGCCGAAGCGGCCGGCTACCGCCCCAGCCGCCGCCCCAGCGCGGACCGCAGCATGGCGGAGGCTCGCCGCTCCGCGCTGATCGCCGAAGCCTGCCGGCTGATGGATGCCGCCGAGACGCCGCCCCGGCTGGACGCCCTCGCCGCCCGCGCCGGCCTCAGCCCTTTCCATTTCCACCGCCAGTTCAAGGCGGAGACTGGCCTCACCCCGCGCGCCTATGCCCAAGCCGCCCGGGCCCGCAAGTTGCGCGCCGGACTCGCCAGCCCGGCCGGCGCCAGCATCACCCAGGCCCTTTACGCCGCCGGCTTCAACTCCAGCAGCCGCTTCTACGATCAGGCCGAGGCCCTCCTCGGCATGCGCCCGCTGGACTACCGCGAAGGCGGCCGCCAGGCGGAGATCCGCTTCGCCATCGGCCAGTGCAGCCTGGGCGCCATTCTGGTTGCGCAAAGCCAGCGCGGGCTGTGCGCCATCCTGCTGGGTGACGACCCGGAGCTGCTCGCGCACCAGTTGCAGGATCGCTTCCCCAAAGCCAGGCTGATTGGCGGCGATGGCGAGTTCGAGCGCCTGGTGGCCGAAGTCGTCGGCTTCGTCGAACAGCCGGCGCTGGGCCTGCGCCTGCCCCTGGATATACAAGGCACCGCCTTCCAGCACCGGGTGTGGCAGGCGCTGCAGCAGATCCCACCCGGCAGTACCGCCAGTTATGCGGAGATCGCCGCCCGCATCGGCGCCCCCAAGGCGGTGCGCGCAGTGGCACGCGCCTGTGCCAGCAACATGCTGGCGGTCGCCATTCCCTGCCACCGCGTGGTCCGCCATGATGGCCAGCTCTCCGGCTATCGCTGGGGCGTGGAACGCAAGCAGGCCTTGCTGACGCGGGAAGCGCAGGCGCGCCAGGACTAGGCCGGCCCGCGACAAGGCAACTCTCGCCGCAGGCGATTGGCCACGGCCATGACCCCCGGCGCGGCGGGCGGCTTCGTAAGCCTGGCGCTCATCAGGCCATTCCTGCCGCGGAACCGCTGCCGCAGCAGCCGGTCAGCCAGAGAACCGCCGAGGTCCACCAATGCCCCCGCCCGCCCAGCGCGTCCCCGCGCTCGCCCGCCTCTTCAACCTGGAGCCCGCCGAAACGCCGGCAGTGCTCGCCGGGCTGCTGCTGTTCTTCCTGCTCTTCACCGCCTACTTCATGTTGCGGCCGGTGCGCGAAACCATGGGAGTGGCCGGCGGCGTGGATAACCTGCAGTGGCTCTTCACCGGCACCTTCCTCGCCACCCTCGCCGCCCTGCCGCTGTTCGGCTGGCTCGCCTCCCGCGTTTCCCGCCGCCGGATCGCACGCTGGACCTACGGCTTCTTCGTGCTCAACCTGCTGGCCTTTGCCGCCGGCCTCGCCCGCTGGCCGGACTCGCTGTGGCTGGCCCGCGGCTTCTACATCTGGCTGTCCGTGTTCAACCTGATGGCGGTGTCGCTGGCCTGGAGCGTGATGGCGGACGTCTTCAGCAGCCACCAGGCCAAACGCCTGTTCGCCCTCATCGCCGGCGGCGCCAGCCTGGGCGGACTCACCGGGCCGCTGCTCGGCACCCTGCTAGTCCCCCACCTCGACCACGCCGGCCTGCTGCTGCTCTCCGCCCTCCTGCTTGCAGCTTCGGCCGGCGCCGCTGGTTGGCTGCATCGCTGGCGCGACCACCACCCCTTCCACTCCGGCGAGCAGGCCGGGAGCCAGGCAGGCGCGGACCCGGCCCGCGACCGCCCACTCGGCGGCAATCCCTTCGCCGGCGCGACCGAGGTGCTGCGCTCGCCCTATCTGCTCGGCATCTCGGTATTCGTGCTGCTGCTCTCCAGCGTCAGCACCTTCCTTTACTTCGAGCAGGCGCGACTCGTCGCGGAGGCCTTCCCCGACCGCAACCGCCAGACCCAGGTCTTCGGCCTGATCGACGCGACGGTGCAGACGCTGGCCATCCTCACCCAGCTCTTCCTTACCGGCCGCATCGCCCGCAGGCTGGGCATAGGCATGCTGCTCACCGCAGTGCCGCTGGTCATCGCCGCCGGCTTCCTGTGGCTGGCGGCCGCGCCCGTATTTGCCGCCTTCGTGGTGGTGATGGTGGTACGCCGCGCCGGCGAATATGCACTGGTGCGGCCGGGGCGGGAAATGCTCTACACCGTGACCACGCCCGAGGAGAAGTACAAGGGCAAGAGCTTCATCGACACCGTGGTCTATCGCGGCGGAGACGCCCTCAGCGGCTGGCTGAAGCGCGGGCTGGACCTGCTTGCCGAGCACCCTTCGCTGGCCATGTCCATGGGCGCCGTGCTGGCCTTGCTGTGGGCCGGCGTGGGCTGGACGCTGGGGCGGCAGCAAGGCCGCCTGGAGGCCCGCCAGCCCCCCTTTGCCGGCGCCACCACAGCCGCCGCCCTGCCAGGAGAACGTCCATGAGCCCTTACCCGCGCAAGAAGGATTTTCCGGTCAGCGAAGTCCGACGCTACCTCGAACCCGGCCCCATCGTGCTGCTCTCCTCCCGCCTCGGTGACCAGACCAATGTCATGACCCTGGGCTGGCATACGGTGCTGGAGTTCTCCCCTTCCCTGGTCGGCTGCATGATCTCCGCCGGCAACCATAGCCACCGGATGATCCGCGACAGCGGCGAATGCGTGATCAACCTGCCCACCACCGCACTCACCGACGTCGTGGTGAAGATAGGCAACAGCTCGGGCGCGCAGATCGACAAGTTCGCCCAGTTCGGCCTCACTCCCGCGCCGGCGGAGAAGGTCGGCGCGCCACTGATCCAGGAATGCCACGCCTGCTTCGAATGCCGGATTCATGACGATGTACTGGTGGAGAAGTACAACTTCTTCATCTTCGAAGTGGTACGGGCCCACGTCGCCGAAACCCCGGCCCATCCCGAAACGCTGCACTACACCGGCGACGGCGTGTTCATGGTCGCCGGCAAGATCATCAGCCGCAGGGGACTGTTCAAGCCGGAGATGCTGTAGGCGGAAGGGATGGCCGGCACCGCCACCCAGGCGCTCACTTGCCGATGCAGAAGCGGGAGAAGATCACGCCCAGCAGATCGTCGGCGGTGAACTCGCCGGTGATCTCGGACAACGCGTCGTGGGCCAGCCGCAGTTCCTCTGCAAACAGCTCCAGCGCCATCACCTGGCCCTGCGCGGTCTCCACATGGGCCAGCGCACTGCGCAGGGCGCCGAGATGACGCTCCCGGGCGAGGATCACGTCCTCGCCGTGGGCATGCCAGCCAGCCACCCGCAGCAACTCGCGGCGCAGCAGTTCCACGCCTTCGCCGCGCTTGGCCGAAAGCGACAGCCACACCCGGCCATCCTGCTCCCGCCGGCCGGGCTGGCGGCCATGCAGGTCTATCTTGTTCTCGACGACGATGCGTTCCACGCCGGCCGGCAGGCGGGCATCGATATCCTCGCCGCCCAGCGCACCGTCCGCCTCCACAAGCCGCAGGATCACGTCGGCCCGGCCGATCTCCTGCCAGGTGCGGGCGATGCCGATCTGCTCCACCACGTCGCTGGTATCGCGCAGGCCGGCGGTGTCGATGATGTGCAGCGGAATGCCTTCGATCTGGATGGTTTCACGCAGCGCGTCGCGGGTCGTACCGGCAACGTCGGTGACGATGGCGCGCTCCTCGCCGGCGAGCTGGTTGAGCAGGCTGGATTTGCCGACGTTGGGCTCGCCCACCAGCACCACGTTGAGGCCGCTGCGCAGCAGCGCGCCCTGGCGGGCGCGGTCTAGCACGCCTTCGAGGTCGGCGCGGATGGCGGCCAGGCGGGGCAGCGCCCTCGCCTTCTCGAGGAAGTCGATTTCCTCTTCCGGAAAATCCAGCGTCGCCTCGACCAGCATGCGCAGGTCTATCAGGCCGTCGCGGATGCGGTGCACCTCTTCCGAGAAACGGCCGGTCAGGGAACGCAGCGCGGAACGCGCGGCGGCGGCGGTGGAGGCCTCGATCAGGTCGGCAACGCCTTCAGCCTGGGCGAGGTCCAGCTTGCCGTTGAGGAAGGCGCGGCGGGTGAATTCGCCCGGCTGGGCGAGGCGGGCGCCAAGGGCGAGGCAGCGCTCCAGCAGCATCTGCATGACCACCGGGCCACCGTGGCCCTGGAGTTCGATGACGTCCTCGCCGGTGAAGGAGGCGGGCCCCGGGAAGTAGAGCAGCAGGCCTTCGTCCATCGCTTCGCCTTCGCCATCCAGGAAGCGGGCGAAGGCGGCGATGCGCGGCCGGGGTTCGCGCCCGGTGAGCGCGCGGGCGAAACCGGCCAGGCCGGTGCCCGAAACGCGAACGACGCCGATGCCTCCCCGGCCCGGTGCCGTCGCGATGGCGGCGATGGTGTCAGGCGGGCTTGCCGGTGCCGGACTTGCCACCCTCGATCATCCGCGTGATCTGCCATTGCTGGGCAATGGACAGGCAGTTGTTCACCACCCAGTACAGCACGAGGCCGGACGGGAACCACAGGAACATGAAGGTGAAGACGATGGGCATGGCCATCATCACCTTGGCCTGGATGGGATCGGGCGGCGTCGGGTTGAGCTTCATCTGCACCAGCATGGAGACGCCCATGATGATAGGCAGGATGAAGTAGGGGTCCTTCGCGGCCAAATCCTGAATCCAGCCCAGCCACGGTGCGTGGCGCATCTCGACGCTGCCCAGCAGCACCCAGTACAGGGCGATGAACACCGGGATCTGGACCAGGATGGGCAGACAGCCGCCGAGCGGGTTGATCTTCTCGTTGCGGTAGAGACTCATCATCTCCTGCTGCATCTTGGCCTTGTCGTTGCCGTACAGCTCCTTCATGCGCTGCAGGCGCGGCGCCAGCACCCGCATCTTGGCCATGGACTTGTAGCTCGCGGCCGACAGCGGGAAGAACAGCAGCTTGATGGTGACGGTGACCAGGATGATGGCCCAGCCCCAGTTGCCGGTCAGCTGGTGGAACCAGGACAGCACCCAGAACAGCGGCGCGGCGATCACGGTCAGCAGGCCATAGTCCACCACCCGCTCCAGGCCGGGCGCGATGTCCTGCAGCTTGTCCTGCTCCTGCGGACCGATATAAAGATGGGCATCCACCTTGCCGCTGGCGCCCGGAGCGATCTCGGCCACCGGCAGGATCACGCCGGCGGAGTAGAGGTCGGTACCCACCTTGCGGGCGAAGAACTCGCGCTCCACGCCAACCGCCGGCAGCCAGGCGCCGACGAAGTAGTGCTGCACCATGGCCACCCAGCCATCGCTGGCGTTCTTGGGAAACTTGGCCTTGTTCTTCTCGATGTCCTCGAACTGGACCTTGTGGAACTTCTCCGCCTCGGTATAGAAGGCCGGGCCGGTGAAGGTATGCACGCCGAAGGCCTGCACCTGCTCGGCCGGCTGGCCGTCGCGGGTGAGCTGGAAGTAGGCATGCGGCGCCAGCGCCTGGGCGCTGCCGTTGTCGATCTCGTAGGCCACGTCCACCAGGTAGCTGCCACGGCGGAAGGTCATCACCTTCGTAACCTTGACGCCGTTCTGCTCCGGCGCCTGCAGGCGCACCACCAGGCTGTCCTCGCCGTCTTTCAGCGCCAGTTCGGCGGCAGGCAGCGCGAACACCGTCTTGTGGTTGGGCAGGCCGTCGCCGATCAGGCCGGTCTGGGCGTTGTAGAGGTGGCGGCCGCCGTCGTCCAGCAGCACGAAGTTGCGCGTCTTGTCGTCGCTCGCCTTGTGGTGCTCCAGCTCTAGGCGGACGATGTCGCCGCCGTTGGCGGAGATCTCGGCACGCAGCATGTCGGTGACGACCAGCATGCGCGGCGCGCCGGAGGGCGCGGCCTGCTCGCCCGGCACGGCTGGCGTGGGCGTCGCACCCAGGCCGGCGCTGGGCGTCGGCACCGCGCCGATGTCTCCTGCCGTGGACGCTGCCGGGGTTTGGGCGACGGGTGCAGGCTGGTTATGCTTGATCCAGCCTTCCCACAGCATCACGATGGAGAAGGCAAAGACGAGGAAGAGGATGAGGCGACGTTGATCCATCGGGGTCGTGTTCGTGCGGACGTTGGTCAGGGAACGGGATCATACCCGCCTGGGTGGAAAGGATGGCATCGCCCCACCCGGCGCGCGGCCAGCCAGCCGCCGCGCAGCGCGCCGTGGCGCTGTACGGCTTCGATGGCGTATTCGGAGCAGCTCGGATGGAAACGGCAGTTGCGCCCCAGCATCGGGCTGATGGCGTAGCGATAGAAGCGCAGGAAACCGAGCAGCACAGTCTTCATGGCCGTGGCAGCCGCTCCAGCAATTGCCGCAGATCGCGGTTGAGGTCGGCCCGCGTCGCCAGCGCCACCGGCGCATGCAGGCGGGCGATGAGGTCGGCGGCCGGCAGGTTGACGCGTTCGCGGCGGAAGATCTCGCGCGCGATGCGTTTCACCAGATTGCGCACATTGGCGCGCTTGGCCAGCTTCTTGGCAACCACCACCGCCAGGCGGGCGGTGCCGAGATCGTTGGGCCGGTAGTGCAGCATGTAGTACTTGCCGCGCAGGGCCCGCCGAAAAGCAAAAACGGATGAGAACTCATCCGTTTTGTGCAATCTGTACGCGCTGCGGAATCGCTCGTCGGCGCCCGCCGGTTCCGTCACCTCAGACGGCGAGGCGATGACGGCCCTTGGCACGACGGGCACGGATCACCGCACGACCGCCACGGGTCTTCATGCGGACCAGGAAACCGTGAGTGCGCTTGCGACGGACGACGGAGGGTTGGTAAGTGCGTTTCATGATCGGCTACCGGTGTGAGGTCAAACGCGGGATTTAATTTGATAATCCCATGTTTGTCAAGAACAATTTTTCCCCGGGGCTGTGGATAAGTCCGCCCCCCGGAGGTAGAATCCCCTTCTTGCGCGCTTCGCCGATGCAAGGAGGGGCGATCGGGCCACGAGCCCACACCGCCGCCCGGCGAGCACATCCGACAACAGGCCACCCGGCTGCCAGCCCGCCTGTCCAGCGCCCCATCGGCGCGGGGCGGGCGTGTTTTTCGAGTATCGTGTCGCAAACACAAACCGTCCGCTCCGTGAATCAAGATTTCTGGTCCTTCTGCCTGTCGCGCCTTGAACAGGAACTGCCGCAACAGCAGTTCAACACCTGGATCAAGACGCTGCATGCCAGCGAGGGCCAGTGCGACGACGGCCCCGCCCTCACCCTCACCGCGCCGAACCGTTTCGTCCTGCAATGGGTGCGCGAGCGCTACCTGCGCCGCATCAGCGAACTGGGCGAGGAATTCCACGCCGTGCCGCTGCAGCTGGATCTGCAGCTGCCGGCGCCGGGTGCCGCGCGCACGGTGAAGCCGGCCACCGCCGCGCCGATGAACGGCGGCGGAAGCAATGGTATCCATGCCCCCGCCGGCACAGCCGCGGCCGGCACTGAAGCTCCGCAGCGGGAAAGCCGCAGCGCCGCCACCGGAATGCCGCCCCCCGCCGCACCGGCGGTCGTGATCCGTCCCAGCGAGCCGGAACCCGCCTCCGCGGCCGACCTCGCCTACGACAAGACCCGCCTCAACGCCGACTTCACCTTCGACACCCTGGTCACCGGCCGCGCCAACGACCTCGCCCGCGCGGCGGCCATGCAAGTGGCGCAAAACCCCGGCACCTCCTACAACCCGCTGTTCGTCTATGGCGGCGTCGGCCTCGGCAAGACCCACCTGATCCACGCCATCGGCAACGCGGTGTACCGGCAGAACCCGCGCGCGGTGATCCGCTATGTACACGTCGAGGACTACTACGCCGACGTGGTGCGCGCCTACCAGCAGAAGAGCTTCGACGCCTTCAAGCGCTACTACCGCTCGCTGGACCTGCTGCTGATCGACGACATCCAGTTCTTCAACAACAAGAACCGGACCCAGGAAGAGTTCTTCCACGCCTTCAACGCCCTCACCGAGGCGCGCAAGCAGATCGTCATCACCTGCGACACCTACCCCAAGGACATCCAGGGCCTGGAAGACCGCCTGATCTCCCGCTTCGACTGGGGCCTCACCGTGCAGATCGAGCCGCCCGAGCTGGAAATGCGGGTGGCCATCCTGAAGAAAAAGGCTGAAGCGCTGCGAGTGGAAGTGGACGACGACGTCGCCTTCCTCATCGCCAAGAACCTGCGCTCCAACGTGCGCGAGCTGGAAGGCGCGCTGAACAAGGTGGTGGCCTACGCCCGCTTCCACGGCCGCGGCATCTCGCTGGAAGTGGCCAAGGACGCGCTGAAGGATCTGCTCAACGCCCACAACCGCCAGCTCTCCATCGAGCACATCCAGAAGACGGTGGCCGACTACTACAAGATCAAGGTCGCCGACATGCACTCCAAGAAGCGCACCCGCGTCATCGCGCGGCCGCGTCAGGTAGCCATGTGGCTGGCCAAGGAGCTCACGCCGATGTCGCTACCCGCCATCGGCGAAGCCTTCGGCGGCCGCGATCACACCACCGTGCTGCACGCCTGCCGCACCATTACCGATCTGCGCCTGGCCGACCACCAGCTGAACCACGATGTACACGTGCTCACCCAGGTGCTGCGCGGCTGAGCCTCACGACTTCCCGATCAACCACTTTTCCACCTGACGCCATGCTCCTGCTCAACACTACCCGCGATGCGCTCCTCGCTCCGCTGCAGTCGGTTGCCGGCATCGTCGAAAAGCGCCACACCCTGCCCATCCTGTCCAACGTGCTGATCGAGAAGCACGGCGACCAGCTCACCCTGCTGGCCACCGACATCGAAATCCAGATCCGCACCACCACCGGCGGCCACATCGGCGGCGAAGACATCGCCATCACCGTCGGCGCGCGCAAGCTGCAGGACATCCTGCGCGCTCTGCCGGACACCGACATCAACCTCACCCTGGACGACAAGCGCCTCACGGTGAAGGCCGGCAAGAGCCGCTTCCAGCTGCAGACCCTGCCGGCGGCCGACTATCCGCGCATGAACCTGCCCGACGGCGACGCCGTGCGCCTCACCGTGCCGCAGCGCACCTTCAAGCGCCAGCTCGCCCAAGTGTCCTACTCCATGGCGCAGCAGGACATCCGCTACTACCTGAACGGCCTGCTGCTGATCGCCGATGGCAGCGAGCTGCGCATGGTCGCCACCGACGGCCACCGCCTCGCCTACGCCGCCAGCGACCTCGCCGTGCCGGCGCCCGAAGGCCAGCGCACCGAAGCCATCCTGCCGCGCAAGACCGTGCTGGAGCTGGCCCGCCAGCTCGCCGACAGCGACGACCCGCTGGAAATCATCCTCGCCGGCAACCAGGCGGTGTTCCGCTTCGGCCCCATCGAACTCGTCACCAAGCTCATCGACGGCAAGTTCCCCGACTACGAGCGCGTGATCCCGCAGAACCATCCCAAGCTCGTCACCTTCGAGCGCCTGCCGCTGCTGGCCTCGCTGCAGCGCGCCGCCATCCTCACCAACGAGAAATTCCGCGGCGTGCGCCTGGTGCTGGGCGAAGGCGCGCTCAAGGTCATCAGCTCCAACTCCGAGCAGGAAGAAGCACAGGACGAGCTGGAGATCGACTACCACGGCGACACGCTGGACATCGGCTTCAACGTCACCTACCTGCTCGACGTGCTGAACAACCTTTCCTCCGAAACGGTGGAATGGCGCTTCAACGACGGCAACTCCAGCGCGCTCATCACCCTGCCCGGCAACGAGCAGTTCAAGTACGTCGTGATGCCGATGCGCATCTGAGGAAGACGCGCATAAACCTGCGCCCGCCCGTCCCTGCATTGCCCGCCGTACGACAGCACGGCTGGGCTGCGCCGGCCGGCCAGGGCGGGCTCGCCACGGTTTCTGCGCCCCTTCCCGCCGCAAGTTTGTTGTCCCAGCAGCAAGCGTTCTTTTTGAATTACCCGAGATGACCATGTCCGAACCGCAAAACACGCCCGCCCCCGCCGGCAACGACTACGACGAATCCAGCATTCAGCAGCTCGAAGGCCTGGAAGCGGTGCGGAAACGCCCCGGCATGTACATCGGCGACACCTCCGACGGTACCGGCCTGCACCACATGGTGTTCGAAGTGGTGGACAACGCCATCGACGAAGCCCTGGCCGGCCACTGCGACGACATCGTCATCACCATCCACGCCGACAACTCCATCTCCGTCACCGACAACGGCCGCGGCATCCCGGTCGGCGTCAAGATGGACGACAAGCACGAGCCCAAGCGCTCCGCCGCCGAAATCGTCATGTGCGTGCTGCACGCCGGCGGCAAGTTCAACCAGAACAGCTACAAGGTTTCCGGCGGCCTGCACGGCGTCGGTGTCTCCTGCGTGAACGCGCTCTCCAAGTGGCTGCGCCTCACCATCCGCCGCGACGGCAAGAAGCACTTCATGGAGTTCAACCGCGGCGCGCCGCAGGACCGCGTCATCGACGTGGTGGACGGCGTCGAAGTCAGCCCGCTCAAGGTGCTCGGCGAAACCAGCAAGCGCGGCACTGAAGTGCATTACCTCGCCGACGAGGAGATCTTCGGCACCGTCGAATACCATTACGAAATCCTCGCCAAGCGCCTGCGCGAACTCTCCTTCCTCAACAACGGCGTCAAGATCCGCCTGGTCGACCAGCGCACCGGCAAGGAAGAAGACTTCGCCTTCGCCGGCGGCGTGAGAGGCTTCGTCGAGTACATCAACCGCACCAAGACCGTCCTGCATCCCAACGTCTTCTATGCGGCCGGCAACACCCGCATCCCCACCGGCGCCGGCGAAGCCGAACTCTCGGTCGAAGTCGCCATGCAGTGGAACGACTCCTACGCCGAACAGGTGCTTTGCTACACCAACAACATCCCGCAGGCCGACGGCGGCACCCACCTCACCGGCCTGCGCGCCGCGATGACCCGCGTCATCAACAAGTACATCGAAGAAAACGAGATCGCCAAGAAGGCCAAGGTGGACATCACCGGCGACGACATGCGCGAGGGCCTGGCCTGCGTGCTGTCGGTGAAGATGCCGGACCCCAAGTTCGCCAGCCAGACCAAGATGAAGCTGGTCTCTTCCGAAGCCCGGCCGGCGGTCGAAGAAGTCGTCGCCAACAAGCTCTCCGACTTCCTGCTCGAAAACCCCATCGACGCCAAGACCATCTGCAACAAGATCGTCGAAGCCGCCCGCGCCCGCGACGCCGCCCGCAAGGCCCGCGAAATGACCCGCCGCAAGGGCGTGCTCGACGGCGTCGGCCTGCCCGGCAAGCTCGCCGACTGCCAGGAGAAGGACCCCTCCCTGTGCGAGCTCTACCTGGTCGAGGGTGACTCCGCCGGCGGCTCCGCCAAGCAGGGCCGCGACCGCAAGTTCCAGGCCATCCTGCCGCTCAAGGGCAAGATCCTCAACGTCGAGAAGGCCCGCTTCGACAAGCTGCTGCAGAGCCAGGAAATCGCCACCCTCATCACCGCGCTCGGCACCAGCATCGGCAAGGACGACTACAAGCCCGAGAAGCTGCGCTACCACCGCATCATCCTGATGACCGACGCCGACGTCGACGGCGCCCACATCCGCACCCTGCTGCTCACCTTCTTCTACCGCCAGATGCCCGAGCTGGTGGAGCGCGGCCACATCTACATCGCCCAGCCGCCGCTGTACAAGATCAAGCACGGCAAGACCGAGATCTACATCAAGGACGACCACGAGCTCAACAGCCACCTGCTCAAGCTCGCCCTGGACGGCGCCGCCCTCACCCCGCGCGAAGGCGCCGCCCCCATCGTCGACGAAGCTCTGGGCGGCCTCGCCCGCAGCTACCTGCTCGCCGAAGCCGTCATCCGCCGCCTCGCCAGCTACATCGACCCCGAAGTGCTGCAGGCCATGCTCGCCCACGACATCGAGATCAGCCTGGACGACGAAGCCGCCGCCCGCGCCTCCGCCGGGCGCATCCAGCCACACCTGCCGGAAGGCCTGCGCATCTACGCCGAGTACCACGAGGAAACCGAAGGCTGGCGCCTCACCGTCGAGCGCCTGCACCACGGCAACCTCAAGTTCGGCTGGGTCGAACAAGCCTTCCTCGTCTCCGGCGACTACCGCAGCATCCGCACCGCCAGCGCCTCCATCGCCGGCCTCATCGGCGGCGGCGCCGAAATCCGCCGCGGCGAAAAGCGCCAGCCCGTCACCCGCTTCGCCGACGCCATCGGCTGGCTGCTCAACGAAGTCGAACGCGGCCTCAGCAAGCAGCGCTACAAAGGCCTGGGCGAAATGAACCCCGAGCAGCTGTGGGAAACCACCATGGACCCCGCCGTGCGCCGCCTGCTGCGCGTGCAGATCGACGACGCCATCGCCGCCGACGAAATCTTCACCACGCTGATGGGCGACAACGTGGAACCGCGCCGGGCGTTCATCGAGAGCAATGCGCTGTATGCGCAGAACATCGATGTGTGAGGTGTCGGATGACAAGGAAAGTGAATTTCCTGCCAAGTTAGTGCGAAATCGCTGACACAGATAATGACGAAAAGCTCCCTAGGGAGCTTTTGTCGTTTCTGCACCGTCCCATATCGAACTGTGCTGCCCACTCATTCCATTTCAACCGCGGCCTGGCACTCTCATCAGCTGGTCTTTCTTGGGCCGGAACGGTCGGTGAGGGTCGGTCGGTGAGGTACCGCTGACCGACCGGCTGCAATCTACTCAAATGTAGCTGCTGGGCGCGCCTCGGACCTGAACGGAGGCTTTCATTTTGGAGAAGCTGCCGAGCCAAACCAATCCCTGCCCCCGGAAAAACGAGCCTGCCCGAGCACCCATATTCCGCCTCCGCCATCGACTGTGTAGCGCGATTGCGATTCGACGAGATAAGAAAACTCTCATACAGGTACAACTCCCCTAGGAGATATTTGAGTCGAGCACAAACACCGATTTGCAAATCGGTTAGCCCCAAACGTGTTGTTTGCTAGCCTGGTCAGGGGCGTCGAAGGGGATCAAGCGGGGTGGATCAGCAGCGAGAACTGCTTCTGGAGTTCGCGCCGCAGCTGCGCGCGCGTGTGCCTGCTGCCCTGTCGCGTCTGGCACACGTCGGCGTGGCCGGGATCGGCGGCGTCGGCGGTGTCGTAGATGCAGAAGCGGCCGCCGTCCTCCGGGCCGCGCAGGGCGCGAATGCCGGCGGCGGTGGCGCCGACGGCGCATTCGAACGTTCGACCGGGCTTGGCGGCGGCGCGGGCGTGGCCGAGTTGGCGAATGTCGCCTTCACTGCCGGTGATGACCAACCGCTGTACCGACATACCCTTGTTCGACGCATCGCCGAAAGCGGCTTCCGTCACTTTCCCAGTCGCGACGTCGTAATGCACCGGGGAAAGGATCAGGCGCCACAGGGTCTCGTCGTCCATCACCGGGCCGGGGGAGTGCGGCGACACCGAATGCGCCTCGCACGCGCAGTCCGGTGACTGCGCGTCGATCTTCTCGGCCTTCTTGGGGTCTTTCGCGACGCTGGCGAACAGTTCCTCGCAGCTCATCCGGCGATGGGCAGGCTCGCGAGGAAGTGCCGCAGCGCAGCCGGCAACGTGCGCGCTGCGACCCCCTCGGCGCCGCCGTAACCGTCCGGGCCGTCGGTCAGCGACGTGTAGGTGCCATCGCCTTCGAACTCCAAGCTTGCATAGTGTGTGCCGCGATCCCAGTACAAGCCTATGGTCCCCGATCCGGACAGCATCGGGGACGGGACAGGAAGCGTGCGCGGCAGCTGCCCCAGGAATTCCAATGCGTCGAGCAGCGCGGCCGCCTTCGCCGGCTGGCCGTCGTAGCCGTCCCAGTCGTGGGGCAAAAACTGGTAGTCGATCAGAGTGCGCAGCAGCGCCATCATCTGCTCCGCCCGCCCGTTCTGCGCGGCGGTTATGACCAGTTCGTTAGCGCTCGGAACCGGCGCCGCATTGGCGGGGGCTCCAGCGAGTCCGAGCAGCGGAACGAGCGCAGTGGACATCTTGCGCAATACGTTATCTTGCGAAAACCATCCGCGCGCAGGGGTGGCGGTGCGGTCGGTCCGGGCAGCACCGACGGATCGGGTCGGTGCGGGCTGGGGCAGATAGCTGACGAATTCGAAGGTGGCGGCGGTCATGAGTCGGTCCCTTCCTCTGCGTTCAAATGGATGCGTGCGAGCATGTCATCGTTGAGAAGCTCGCGCAGCACAGCCTTGTTCTCGCTGTGCATGCCGTGCATCGCGGCGTGCAACGGAGGATTGTCCCCCGCGTAAAGCTGCTCGGTGTCGGAGAGCGGTGCGTTGAAGAGGGTCTTGTGCACGCTCAGAATGCGCACTTGGCGGTTTCCGTTCTCGTCGATCAGGTCCGTGTTAACCACCGTCAGCTTCCGGCGCTCGGGCTCGTCGGGCATCTCGGTAAAGTACCCATGGTGCGCGTGCCAAAGACTCTTTTGCTGGAAAACTGACGCCGGGAGCATGGCCGAGTTCTGCCGCAGCAGCATGTTCGCGCGGAATTGAGCGACATCGTCTCCGGTGATTCTGAAGATATCCTGGTACTGCAGGCCGAAAACGGTGAAGCCCCCCGAACTGACGGCAATGAGCGGCAAAAGGGGGTGCATCAGGTCCGCCGCAGTGGCGTACACCTCTTCCCAGCGGGTGTAGGTGTGAAGCGTCACGGCCAGCGTGTTGGGCGTGAGCATCAGATTGCGTTCAATGCGCCCGTCCGGTGCAAACCGTTCGAACGTCCAGCCCACCGCGTGGGCGGGCTGTATGGACTTACCGCCGCTTTCGAGATTGAATTCGAACGCGATTTGCTGAACCGGCTTCTTGCTCGGAAGCTCGTTTTTGAGGGCGGCCTCATACACCGACTCGAGCGCGCCCATAACGGCGGGCGGCAGCGGCTGCTGCCATTCGACGCCGAACGAAACGCTCTCGATTGCGTGCGTGTCGTGCAGGGGCGTGATGTTCATCGTCAAGTCGGTCTCTCGTAGTGGCCGCGAAGTATAGCAATGATATCCGGCTGGATATCGTGTCCTGCTTCCGGTCAGAGGTCATCGGAAGGGAAGAGTTCGCCATTCCTCGGGACGGGCTCGTCGCGCACGGAGTCGACCTGAAGCAGGCGCGGGCGGCCGTCCGCTGTCGATTCGTACTGCCCGGTCACGCGCACCCAGGTGTTGAGCAACCGGGCGCTGGGCGAGCTGAATGCGTTTTCGCTGATCGTGCCGGATATCGATCTGTTCATCCAGATGCACGTGGTGAAGGAGGCGCAAACCTCCAGCCGGATCGAGGGTACCCAGACCGAGATCGACGAGGCCTTGCTGCCCGAGGAGCAGGTGCTGCCGGAGAAGCGCGACGACTGGCGCGAAGTGCGCAACTACATCGATGCCGTGAACGAGGCCATCGAGGCGCTGGCCACGCTGCCACTGTCGAACCGCCTGCTGCGGCAGACCCACGCGACCCTGTTGCAGGGTGTGCGCGGCGAGCACAAGCAGCCGGGCGAGTTCCGCATCAGCCAGAACTGGATCGGTGGCTCCAGCCTGCAGGATGCGGCGTTTGTGCCGCCGCATCAGGATGGCGTGGCGGCCTTGATGAGCGATCTGGAAAAGTTTCTGCATAACGACCAGATTGCCGTGCCCAACCTGGTGCGCATTGCCATCGCGCATTATCAGTTCGAGACTATTCACCCCTTCCTGGACGGGAATGGTCGCATCGGTCGGCTGATGATCCCGCTGTATCTGGTGAGCTGCGGTGCGCTGAGCAAACCGGCCTTGTATCTGTCGGATTTCTTCGAGCGTAACCGCGCCAGCTATTACGACGCCCTGATGCGGGTGCGTGTCGGTAACGACATGATTCACTGGGTGCGCTTCTTCCTGAAAGGCGTGGCCGAGACGGCGAGCAAGGGCCGCGATGTGTTCGGCCAGATTCTGCATTTGCGTACCGAAGCAGAGCAGCAAATCCTCTCTCTGGGCAAGCGAGCACCAACCGCGCGCCAAGGCCTTAACCTGCTCTACCGGAATCCGGTGGTCAGTGCCGGCGATCTGGCAACAGGCTTGGCGATCAGCACGCCGACTGCCAATGCCCTGATCAAGGATTTCGAGCGTCTGGGCATTCTGCGCGAGAGCACCGGACGGCAGAAAGGCCGGGTTTTTGTGTTTCATCGTTACCTCAGACTGTTTGTAAGTTAAGGGAAACGACTTTTCCTTAACTTGGATAAGTTGGGAGTTAAGGGAAGAAGCAGGCCGGATTGCTGCGCTTCACCCGAACGGCATGAATTGCCAAACCCTTCCCCGCAGGCATATTCGCAATTCGCGAATAGCGAATGAGGCGAGGCGATGGAACTCAAACCGCAGGATTTGCTGGTGCTGTTGAAGGTGGCAGCACACCCGCCGCAGCGCTGGACCTACGCCACGCTGGGCGAAGCGCTGACCATGAGCGCTTCGGAAACCCACGCCTGCGTGAAGCGCGCGATCGCCGCCGGGCTGGCGGTATCGCAGGGGCGTGAAGGCTGGCAGCCGGTGCGCCCGGCTTTGCTGGAGTTCGTGCTGCACGGCGCGCGCTATGTGTGGCCGGCCATCAGCGGCCCCGCCAAGCGCGGCGTGCCGACCGCCTTCGGCACGGAGCCGCTGGCCAGCCTGCTGAACGCCGCGCCCGGCGAGGCGCCGGTGTGGGCGCATGCCAAGGGCAGCGCCAAGGGGCCCACGCTTTCCCCGCTGTATCGCACGGCCCCCGAGGCGGCGCTCGCCGACCCGGCCCTGCATCGCCTGCTGGCCCTGCTCGATGCCCTGCGCATGGGACGCGCGCGCGAACGGGCCCTGGCCACAGACCTGCTGACGACGGCGCTGGGAGGCGAGGCGGATGAATCCCAAGGATCCTAACCTGCCGCAACTGCGGTGCATCGCCGGCGCACTGGGCGAGTTGCGGGAGCAGCTTGTGTTCGTCGGTGGTTCGGTGGCGGGTTTGCTGCTGACCGACCCCTTGGCCGAGGGCGTGCGGGCGACCACGGACGTGGATGCCATCGTCGAGGCCGGTCGCGCTGCTTTCCATCAACTGGAAAGTGAGTTGTCCGACCGAGGTTTCATGCGCGACATGACGAGCGAGGTGATTTGCCGCTGGGTGCATCGCGAATCCGGCCTGCTGTTCGACCTCATGCCGGTGGATGACGCAGTGCTGGGCTTTACCAACCCCTGGTACGCCTACGCCGTCCAGACCGCTGAATCGCTCGAGATTGCCGAGGGTGTGTCCATTCGCGTGCTGAGCGCCGTCGCCTTCGTGGGCACCAAGCTGGAGGCCTTCGCCAGTGGGGGCAATGGCGACTTTAGGGCCAGTCGCGCTCTGGAGGATGTGCTGAACGTGGTGGATGGCCGTGAGCAGCTGGCCGAGGAAATGGCCGGCGCACCGGAGGCACTGAGGGTATTCGTTGCACGCACTTTTGCGGGCCTGCTGGGCCAGCCCAACTTTACGAATGTCTTGCCCGGCCTGATTGCAGAGCCGGAGCGTGCCGACGTAGTGTCGGCACGCTTGAGGGAGATGTGTTGATGAGTCTGCACCAGGAACACCACTTCGAAGCCGAAATCTGCGCCCACCTCGCGGCCAACGGTTGGCTGTACGCCGAAGGCGATGCGGCGCTCTTCGACCGCGCCATCGGCCTCTTCCTGCCCGACCTTCTGGCCTGGGTGGAAGAGACGCAGCCCGAGAGCTTCCAGCGCCTCACCAAGACCCACGGCGCGGCCCTGCCGCAGGTGCTGGCCGAGCGCGTGCGCAAGAGCCTGAACCTGCCGGAGCGCGGCACGCTGGATGTGCTGCGCCGCGGCGTGGAGATGCTGGGGCTCAAGGAGCCGCTGATGCTGGCGCAGTTCAAGCCCGCACTGGCCATCAACCCGGCCACCCAGGCGAAATACGCCGCCAACCGCCTGCGCGTGGTGCGCCAGGTGTGCCACTCGCCGAACAATCCAAAGGAAGAGTTGGACCTGGTGCTCTTCCTCAACGGCATCGCGGTGGCCACGGCCGAACTGAAGAGCAATTTCACCCAGAGCGTGCAGGATGCGGTCGACCAGTACCGCTACGACCGCCATCCCCAGCCCAAAGGCGGCGTGCCGGAACCGCTGCTGGGCTTCCCCGGCGGGGCGCTGGTGCATTTCGCGGTGAGCCAGTCCGAGGTGATGATGAGCACCCGGCTCGCCGGCAAGGACAGCTTCTTCCTGCCCTTCAACCGTGGCAACGCCGGCGGGGCGGGCAATGCGCCGAACCCGCAGGGCTTCGCCACCGCCTACCTGTGGGAAGAGGTGTGGGCGCGCGAGAGCTGGCTGGACATCCTGCATCGCTACGTCATCGGCAAGCGCGACGACAAGAAGCAGTTGAAGAGCCTCATCTTCCCGCGCTATCACCAGCTCGATGCCACGCGGAAGCTGGTCGCCGACGTGCTGCGGAACGGTGCCGGCGAGCGCTATCTGATTCAGCATTCGGCCGGTTCGGGCAAGACCAACTCGATCGCCTGGACCGCGCACTTCCTCGCCGACCTGCACGACGCCCAGCACACCAAGCTCTTCGACAGCGTGCTGGTGGTGAGCGACCGCAACGTGCTCGATGCACAGCTGCAGGAGGCCATCTTCGACTTCGAGCGCACCACCGGCGTGGTGGCCACCATCACCAACGAGCACGGCAGCAAGAGCGCCCAGCTCGGCCAGGCGCTCAAAGACGGCAAGAAGATCATCGTCTGCACCATCCAGACCTTCCCCTTCGCGCTGCAGGCGGTACAGGAGCTGGCCGCGACCGAGGGCAAGCGCTTCGCGGTGATTGCCGACGAGGCCCACAGCTCGCAGACCGGCGAAGCCGCCGCCAAGCTCAAGCAACTCCTGTCCGCCGAGGAATGGGCCGAGCTGCAGGATGGCGGCGAGGTGGATACCGAAGCCTTGCTCGCAGCGCAGATGGAAGCGAAGGCCGGCGCAACCAAGGGGCTCACCTACATCGCCTTCACCGCCACGCCCAAGGGCAAGACGTTGGAATTGTTCGGCCGCAAGGGTGAGGACGCACTGCCCCGCCCCTTCCACGTCTATTCCATGCGCCAGGCCATCGAGGAGGGTTTCATCCTCGATGTGCTGAAGAACTACACCAGCTACAAGCTGGCCTTCAAGCTCGCCCACGATGGCCAGGAATACGACGAGAAAGAGGTGGAACGCAGCGCCGCGATGAAGGGCATCATGCAGTGGGTCCGCCTGCACCCCTACAACATCGCGCAGAAGGTGCAGGTGGTGGTCGAGCACTACCGCGAGAACGTGCAGCCGCTGCTGCAGGGCCGGGCCAAGGCCATGGTGGTGGTCGGCTCACGCCGCGAAGCGGTGCGCTGGCAGAAGGCCATCCGCGCCTACATCGCCAGGCAGAACTATCCGCTGGGCGTGCTGGTGGCCTTCTCCGGCGAGGTGAATGACGCCGAAAGCTTCCCGGAACCGGTGACCGAAACGGACGCCCAGCTCAACCCCGGCCTCAAGGGGCGCGACATCCGCGAGGTGTTCAAGGAGCCGGACTTCCACCTGCTGCTGGTGGCGAACAAGTTCCAGATCGGCTTCGATGCGCCGCTGCTGTGCGGCATGTACGTCGACAAGATGCTGGGCGGCATCCAGGCGGTGCAGACGCTCTCGCGCCTGAACCGTGCGCACCCGGGCAAGGACACGACCTACATCCTCGACTTCGTGAACGAGCCGGCGGAAGTGCTCAAGGCCTTCAAGACCTACTACGAGACCGCAGAGCTTCAGGCGACGACGGACCCGCACGCGGTCTACGACCTGCGCGCCAAGCTCGACGCCACCGGCTATTACGACGAGTTCGAAGTGGATTGCGTGGCCAAGGTCGACCTCGACCCGAACGGCACCCAGAAACAGCTCGATGCTGCTATCGCGCCAGTCGCCGATCGCCTGCTCAAGCGCTACAAGGCCGCGCAGCAGGACAAGGCCGCCGCCGAAGCGCACGGCGACGAGAAAGTCGCGAAGTCCGCCAAGGACACACAGGAAGCGCTCATCCTGTTCAAGAACGACATGGGCGCCTACGTGCGCCTGTACGCCTTCCTGGGCCAGATATTCGACTACGGCAATACCGTCATCGAGAAGCGCTCCCTGTTCTACAAGCGCCTCATTCCATTGCTGGAGTTCGGCCGCGAGCGCGACACGGTAGACCTCAGCAAGGTCGTGCTGACCCACCACGCCCTGAAGAACCGCGGCAAGCAGGCAATGAGCCTGAACACAGACGGCAGCTACAAACTGCAGGCAATGGATGCAATGGGCAGTGGTTCGGTACAGGAGAAGGAAGAGGCCTACCTGTTCGACATCATCGAGAAGGTGAATGGACTGTTCGAAGGTGAGCTCACCGATGACGACCAGCTCGTCTACGTAAATGGCGTCATCAAGGGCAAGTTGCTGGAAAACGAGACGCTGGTGAAACAGGCAACAAGCAACAGCAAGGAACAGTTCGCCAACTCCCCGGACCTGAAGGATGCGCTGCTGCACGCCATCATGGACGCATTGGACGCGCACACCACGATGAGCACTCAGGCACTGGGCTCGGAACGCATACGCGAGGGGCTGAAAGACATCCTGCTCGGGCCAGCACAACTCTATGAATCGCTCAAGGCCCGCGCGAGCTCACCAGCCCGCACATAAACCCATCGCCGGCCGACGCTTGATAAACCTCACCTGCCCATCCTCCTCCACCCCGCCCTCCAGCCAGCCCAGCCGCCGATAGAAGCCGTTCGCGCGCACCTCCCGGTTGCTGTCGGTCACCAGCCAGATTTCCGCGCAGCCGCGCGCGAACAGCCAGCGCTCCGCCTCTTCCATCAACCGGCGGCCCAGGCCGCGGCCTTCGTGGTCGGGGCGGACGAAGAGGGCGAATACGGTGGCTTCGGCGGCGTTGGCCATGGCGAAGGCGAGGACTTGGCCGGACGCTTCCGCCACCCAGCCGCGGCCGTCGCCGTCCAGCATGTCCGCCAGCGTGGCGGGCGTGATGCCGAGGGCGGCGAGCTCGGCCAGGGACAGGTGGTTTTCCCTCACGCCGGTACGGATCTCGAACAGCGCGGGGATGTCGGCGGGCGTGGCCTTGCGGATGAACATGGCTTTCTGGCGAATGGCAGCCGGGGCAGCGGCTCAGCGCCGGGCGGTCTTGCGCAGCAGGCCGTCCAGGCGGTTGGCGAAGGCCTGGCGGTCGGCGGTGGAGAACTTGGGCGGGCCGCCGGTTTCCATGCCGCTGCTGCGCAGGGTGTCCATGAAGTTGCGCATGTCCAGCAGCTCGCGGATGTTCTCCTTGCCGTAGAGCTCGCCGCGCGGGGAGAGGGCGTGGGCATCCCTGGCGACGACGTCGGCAGCCAGCGGGATGTCGGCGGTGATCACCAGCTCGCCGGCCTGCACGTTGGCGACGATGTATTTGTCCGCTTCGTCGAAGCCGCCGGGCACCTGGATCATGCGGACGTGGGGAAAGGAGGGCACGCGCAGGAACTGGTTGGCGACCAGCGTCAGCGGGTAGCCGGTGCGCTCGGCGGAGCGGAACAGGATGTCCTTGATGACGCCGGGGCAGGCGTCGGCATCGACCCAGATATGCATGGCGCGCCTTGTGTGCGTGTGGAGTGGAAGCCGCCGGTATTGCGCGGGCGGGGCCGGCATTGTGCGACGGGATGGCGACGGGGAGCAAAGGCGGCGGCCCACCTGCGCGGCCGCGGCAGCCGCGAGGGCCAGGCACCGGGCTCCGGGCCGGGGGCTGACCCGCCGCCTTCCAAAGCAAAAACGGCCACCTCGCGGTGGCCGTTTCTCCATCCCCAATGTTGCAGCTGCAGCTTAGTGCCTGGCCGCCGCGCCGTCGTCCAGGGTCCAGGCGATGACGCTGTCGCCGGCCTTGGTGTCCATGCGGTCGTGGCCGCCGATGGCGGCGACGATGTACTGCTTGCCATCCACCGTATAGCTCATGGGCGCGGCCTGCGGGCCGGCGGGCACGCGGGTTTCCCAGACGAGCTTGCCGGTGCGGGTGTCGAAACCGCGCAGGAAGTTGTCCAGCGAGGCGCCGATGAAGGTGAGGCCGCCGGCGGTCACCAGCGAGCCGCTGTTGTTCGGCGTGCCCAGCTCGAACTTCATCCTGGACGGGATGCCCATCGGGCCCTGGTCGTAGCCGGTGCCCAGCGGACGGCGCCAGATCACTTCCTGGGTGCGCAGGTCGACGCCGGAGATGTAGCCCCACGGCGGCGCGATGCACGGCGTGTTGAGCGGCGACATCCACGGCTCCTTGCGCGCGCCGTAGGCCAGGCCTTCCTGCGCCATGTAGCCCTTGACCTTGCTCTTGCCGTTGAACACCGACACCACGCCCATCTCGTTCATCACTTCGCGCGGATACACATGCTCGGTGTAGGGCAGACGGTTGCTGTTCATCACCATGATGCCGCGCTGCAGGTCCACCGCCACGCCGCCCCAGTTGATGCCGCCATGGTTGCCGGCGTAGGAGAGCGAACCTTGCAGGCTGGGCGGGGTGAACATGCCTTCGTAGCGCAGCTGCTTGAACTGGATGCGGCAAGCCAGCTGGTCGAAGGGGGTGATGCCCCAGGCGTCGGACTCCTTCAGCGTTTCGTAGTCCTTGCTCGGCGGGCCCACGGTGTTGGGCATGCCGGGCGACACCGGCTGGGTCGCGGCCGTCCAGTCGCCGTGGTCGGTACCCTGCGGCACCGCGATCTGCTGCACCGGCATGATGGGCTCGCCGGTCGCGCGGTCGAGCACGAACACCTGGCCGGACTTGGTGGCCTGGATCACCGCCGGGCGGCGGCTGCCATCCGGCATCGGCCAGTCGACCAGGTTGGGCTGTGGGCCGATGTCGTAGTCCCACAAGTCGTGATTCACCGTGCGGAAGTGCCAGCGCTCCTTGCCGGTCACCGCGTCCACCGCGACCAGCGCGGCGGTGTATTCCTCCTCGGCGGCGGTGCGTTCCTTGCCGAAGAAGTCGCCGGCGGCGTTGCCGGTGGGCAGATAGACCAGGCCCAGCTCGTCGTCGGCGGCCATCAGCGACCAGACGTTGGGCGTGGAGCGGGTGTAGGTCTGGCCTTCGGGCGGCTCAGCGGTGATCGCCGGATTGCCCAGGTCCCAGGCCCAGCGCAGCTCGCCGGTGATGGCGTCGTAGGCGCGCACCACGCCGGAAGGCGCGTCGCGTTCCTGGCCATCGCGGACCTGGCCGGTGGGCTGGATCACCACGCCGCGCATCACCACCGGCGGCGAGGTCGGGCCGACGAAGCCGGGCTTGGTGTTGCCGGTGCCCTTGTTCAGGTCCACATAGCCGTGGTCGCCGAAGCCTTCGCACAGCTTGCCGGTCTGCGCGTCGAGCGCGCCCAGGCGGCCATCGACCATTGGCCAGAAGATGCGGCTGGCGCACTCGCCCGTGGCCTGCGGCGCCTGGTAGTAGGACACGCCGCGGCAGGTCGTGGCGGCCACGCCGGCCATCGCCTTCTCGTTGGTCCTGGGGTCGAAGCGCCAGCGCTCCTGCCCGGTGGCGGCATCCACCGCGATCACCTTCTGCGTCGGCGTGCACACATAGAGCAGCTCGCCCACCTTCAGCGGCGTGTTCTGGAAGGCGTAGCCCAGCTTGGAGTCGGCCGGCTTCAGGTCGCCGGTGTGGAACTCCCAGGCCACCTTCAGGCCCTTCACGTTCTCCGGCGTGATCTGGTCGCCCGCGGTGTAGTGGTTGGACAGGTTGGAGCCGGCGTAGGCCGTCCAGTTGCTGGCGTCGTGGCTGGCGCCGACGTTGCCGTCGGGGCTGGGCACCGTCGTGCGGCTGAAGGGCTGCATGTCCGCCGCCGTGCCGGCTTGCGCCAACTCCACATTGGTGGGGAACAGCAGCGGCCCCAGGATCAGCGCCGCGCCCAGCACCGGCAGCACGCCGGCCACCAGCGCATAGCCCCGGCGGGACATCGGCGCCAGGCGTTGCCGCGCCCCCTTCCACAGCGGCAGCAGCACCAGCCCGAGCACCGAGATCCACGCCAGGCGCGGAATCAGCGCCCAGCCGTTCAGGCCGACTTCCGCCAGCGCCCATACGATGGTCGCGGCCAGGGTGGCCCCGAACAGCCAGAAGCCGGCACGCCGGCCCACGGCCATCAGCACGCCGGCCAGCAGCAGGGCAAAGCCCGCCAGCAGGTAATACCAGGAGCCGCCAACGGCGGCCAGTTGTCCGCCTTGGTATGCGAGCGCGGCGCCCACCAGGCCGATCAGAATCGAATAGCCGGTGAACAAACGCGCTCCCATGCCAATGGCTGGAGCGTTCTTGGACATAACTCTCTCCGTCGTTATTCAACGAATAACGCTTGGTCGCTTGTGGCGAACTTTTGATTGGATTGGGGTTGGGGCGGCAATTCTCCGCCCCGGCGCCGGGAATTGGGACTCGTATTTTCCGAATGCGGTTTCCCGCAATGGAGTGCGGAAAACCATTAAACGCTTGCGGATATAGGGTTAATCCGGCATTTACCGGCAATTCCTCCGCGATTCAGCCCATCCCGGGCAAAGTCATGTGCCGCAAGGAAAAAAACGGATTCTTCAATCCAATCCGACGCGGAGCAGGCCGATTCAGGCAAATCCGCCGCGCCAAAGATCCATATAAGCCGGAAATGAAAAACCGAATGAAACCCGAACCCGATCCGGAGCTGGCGAATTGCATTTCCGCAGGCGGACGAATAAGCGGAGCGGGACTCCCGGTTCGAACGCCACGCGCCTGCGGCCCCTCATCCGGAAAGCACTTTCCCTTTCCAGCCTGCGAACCGCGGAGAGGCCAGCCGCGACGCCCACCGCCGTCGGCGCGGCATAGAATCCGCCGCCACGTTCCCTCTTCCCGCCCATGCCCCACCTCACCCTCCTCCACGTCGACGATGCCCTGATCGTCGCCGACAAGCCCGCCGGGCTGCTGTCGGTGCCGGCCGGCGGCGCTGCCGCCCAACGCGACAGCCTGGTGACACTGGTGCAAGCGTTGTACCCGGACGCGCTCATCGTCCACCGCCTGGACGCCGCCACCTCCGGCCTGGTGCTACTGGCGCGCGGGATGGAGATGCTGCGCCGGCTCAGCCTCGCTTTCGAACAACGGGTAATAGGCAAGACTTACATCGCCCGCGTCTACGGCCATGTCGCCACGGACAGCGGCGATATCGCCCTGCCGCTGGGGCCCGACCCGGACAATCGCCCCCGCCAGCGGGTGGACCACGCCGCCGGCCGCTCCGCCCTCACCCGCTACACGGTGGACAGCCGCGAAGGCGCGGGCGAAACCGCCACCACCCGCCTCACGCTGAAGCCCCTCACCGGCCGCTCCCACCAGCTGCGGGTGCATCTGCAGGCCCTCGGCCACCCCATCGTCGGCGACCCGCTCTACGCCCCGCCCGAGCTCGCAGCGCAAGCCGGGCGGATGTGCCTGCATGCGGCGGCGATCAGCTTCATCCACCCGGAAAAACGCACGCCGATGCAGTTCGGCAGCCCGGCGCCGTTCTGAGACGACAACTCGGCGGCAGCTGCAAGGCCGCCGCGGGAACAGGGGGGAAGCGCTTGAGCCTGGGCGACGCCGGGCCCGCCACGGCGGCAGGCTCAGGCCGCGCTCAGGCCGCCACCTTCTCCAGCAGCAGCGGCTTCACCTTCGCCACCCAGGTGTCGATGCGGTCGTTGGTGTACATGCCCTGGGTGCGCTCGTCGATCACCAGGCCGACGAAGCGGCCGTCCTTCACCGCGGCCGACTGCTGGAAGGTGTAGCCCTCGGTGGGCCAGTCATCGGCGATGATCTCGGCGCCGTAGCCCTTGAACACCTCGTACAGCCGCATCAGCGAGCTGCAGAAGCGCTCCGAGTAGCGCTCCTGCGCGCCCAGGCCGAAGAGGGCGATGCGCTTGCCGGAGAAGTCGGTGTTCTTGTCCAGCTTCACCAGGAACTCCTGCCAGTTCGGCTCCAGGCAGCCGGCGGCGAGGCCGGGAATCTGCTCGTTGCCGTAGCTGGGCGTGCCGAGGATGAGGGCGTCGTACTGCAGCATCTCGGCCGGTTCGATGCGGGTCACGTTGAGCGGCTTGGCGGCGATCTCGTCGCCCAGCTTCTTGTGGATTTTCTTGGCGATGAGGCGGGTGGTGCCGGTTTCGGTGCCGAAGAAGATGCCGATCTTGTCCATGGTCATGGGCGTCCCTTGAGTGGTCGGGTGCAGGACGCAGGGTTGCGGATGCGACCACGCCGGCGGCTTTGTCGCGTGCCGCACATGCGCGGGCGCCCCGCCGCCGGCTGCAAAGCCAGGCAGGGCCAGTGCCTGCGCGCGTCGGCGTTCGACCGGCTGCGTCTGCCAGCCGGTCATCGCAAGAGGCGTACCGGCCCGTGCCGGGGCGGAAAAACAGGGAGAAGCCGGCGCCCGTTGGCGGAGAAAAAGCCCGGCTCAGCGCCGCGCCAGCAGCACGCCGCACTCCAGGTGGTGGGTGTAGGGGAACTGGTCGAAGGCGGCGGCGGCGGCGATGCGGTGGCTGGCCTGCAGCGCGGCGACGTTGTCGCGCAGCGTCTGCGGATTGCAGGAAATGTAGAGGATGCGGTCGAAGCCGGCCGCCAGCGCCAGCGTGGCCGCGTCCAGCCCGCTGCGCGGCGGATCGACGAACAGCGTGGAGAAGCGGTAGCCGGCCAGCTCCACGCCCTGCATGCGGCGGTACTCGCGGCCGCCGGCGAAGGCGTCGCTCAGCTCCTCGCTCGCCATCCGCACCAGGGTGACGTTGTCCACGCCGTTGGCTTCCAGGTTGTAGCGCGCCGCCGCCACCGAGGTCTTGCTCATCTCGGTCGCCAGCACGCGGCCGAACAGCGGCGCCAGCGCCACGGTGAAGTTGCCGTTGCCGCAGTACAGCTCCAGCAGATCACCGCCCAGGTTCGCCGCCTGCGCGCGCGCCCAGCGCAGCATGTGGCGGTTCACCTCGCCGTTGGGCTGGGTGAAACTGCCTTCGAACTGCTGGTAGCGCAGCTGGCGGCCATCCAGCTCGAAGGACTCCAGCAGCCAATCCCGCTCCAGCACGATCTTCTGCTTGCGGCTGCGGCCGATGATGAGCACGCCCAGCTGCGCCGCCAGCGCCCGCGCCGCCGCTTCCCAGGCCTCGTCCAGCGGCCGGTGATAGACCAGGCTCACCAGCAGCTCGCCGCTCAGCGTCGCCAGGAACTCCACCTGGAACAGCTTGCGCTTGAGCGCTTCCACGCCCTGCACCGCGTCGCGCAGCAGGGGCATGGCGCGCGCGATCGGCGCCGCCGCGGGCGGGAAGTCCGCCAGCAGCACCGGCGTCTTGGGCGCGGCGGGGTCGAACATCGCGTAGTCGATGCGGCCATCGTGATGCCAGATGCGGAACTCCGCCCGCAGCCGGTAGTGCAGCGGCGCGGAGGCGAACACCTCCGGCTCCGGCAGCCCGCAGGCGGCGAAATCCTGCTTGTAGCGGGACACCTTGTCGGCGAGTTGGGCGGCGTAGTTCGCGGGGTCTATCTGGGGCAGCGGCATGGCGAAGCGGGAAGATGAGGAAAAGGCGGGAGAAAAAGGCGCCGTGCGAGCCCGGGCCGGCGCGGCGAGGGGCGGACTATACCGCGTAGCGGCGCGGCGGCTGTGGAAGAACTGCTCAGCAATAGCGCGGCGAGCGGGAGGCGCCGTCGCCGGTTTCACCGCGTCCGGCTGTTCCGTATACGCAGCCGGCGGAAGAAGCAGCGCACCGGCAAAGCCGGAGGGGCAGAGAAGCTTCGTTCGGGAAAAAGACAAGCGCCGCGGGCGCGGCGCTCAGCGGGGTGCGTCAGGACAGGATGCGAAGCCGGCGCCCGCCTCAGCGCCGCTCATCCTCCCTCACCTCCCGGATCACCTCGCCCTCGATCACCATGCCGCCACCGGCACCGCCCGCCGGGCCACGGCCGCGCTGGGTGCCGCCGGCACCTGCACCCGCCGCGGCGCGTTCGCGCATCTGGCGGCGCACCGCGCGGGTCTTCCACCACAGGTAGCCCCAGGCGACAGCGCCCAGGGTGAGGACGATGGCGAAGAAGACCACCGAGAACATCAGCGACACCGCGAACAAGGCCAGCGTGCTCAGCACCGCGACGATCTTCTGCAGCAGGCTGGGCGGGCCGCCCTGGGGGCGGGAGAGGCGTTCGTAGAAAGCGTTTCTGTGCTGTGAATACATGAGATTCCTTGCGGCAGCGTCAGCGCTGCGTTGAAAAAATGTAAGGAGTCAGAGCCCGCGGGGCGGAAAAGATTCCTACCGTAACCGATTGCCGCCATGCTCGCATTGGAGCGCAGCCGGCCGCCGCGCCACCGGCAGTGGATGCGCCAGGCATTGCCTGGGCGCCCGGCGGGCCGGCAATATGCGGCGTCCCGCCTCGCCAGCCTTGCCCCTTCTGCCACCGATACCGCTCCCGATGACGCTGCACCGCGCCCTGCTTTCGCCCCGCTCCCCTGCCGGCGCCCGCCGCGCCGGCCACATCCCCGCCTGTCTGCCCAGCGTGGGTGGAAGGCGGGCCGCGCACCACCTCGGCAATCGGGCATCCACCCCCCTGCCGGCGCCGCGCGCGCGGTGGCGGAGAGCCGCATGAGCACCGACATCCTGCTCGTTTTCGGCCTGCTGGCGGCCTGCGTGCTCGCCTTCATCGTCAACCGGCCGCGCATGGACGTGGTGGCGATGATCGCGCTGGTGGCGCTGGTGCTGGGCGGCATCCTGACCGTGCCGGAAGCGCTGGCCGGCTTCAGCGAGCCCAGCGTGCTGCTGATCGCTGCCTTCTTCGTCATCGGCGAAGGGCTGGTGCGCACCGGCATCGCCTACCGGGTGGGCGACTGGCTGGTGGCGCGCGCCGGCAGCGACGAAACCCGGCTGCTGGTGCTGCTGATGCTGGCGGTGGCCGGGCTGGGTTCGATCATGAGCTCCACCGGCGTGGTCGCCATCTTCATCCCGGTGGCGCTCAGCGTCGCCGCCCGGCTGGACATCTCCCCCGGCCGGCTGATGATGCCGCTCTCCTTCGCCGGCCTCATCAGCGGCATGCTCACCCTGGTCGCCACGCCGCCCAACCTGGTGGTGAACAGCGAGCTGGCGCGCACCGGCCACAGCGGCTTCGGCTTCTTCTCCTTCACCCCGATGGGCCTGCTGGTGCTGGCGATGGGCGTGGGCTACATGCTGGTGGCGCGGCGCTGGCTGGACGGCAGCCGCCACGGCGCAGGCGCCGCCGCCCGCCCGCGCCGCCGCCTGCGCGACCTGGTGCGCGACTACGGCCTCGCCGGCCGCGCCCGCCGGCTGCACGTGGGCCACGGCTCGCCGCTGGTCGGCCACACGCTGGGCGAGCTGCACCTGCGCAGCCGCTTCGGCGCCAACGTGGTCGGCGTGGAGCGTCAGCGCCACTTCCGCCCCATCCTGCTCAACCCCGGCGCCAGCCGCGAGATCCTGGCCGGCGACGTCATCCTGGTGGACTTCCTGCAGGCCGACACCGACCTCAGCCACTTCTGCGAGTCCATGCATCTGCAGCCGCGCGCCTTCAAGGGTGACTATTTCACCGACCAGTCCCGCGACCTCGGCCTGGCCGAAGTCTCGGTGCCGCCGGACTCCAGCCTCATCGGCAAGACGGTGCTGGAGCTGGGCTTCCGCTCCCAGCACGGCCTCAACGTCGTCGGCCTGCGCCGGCGCCGCGGCGCGGTGGCGGATTTCCTCAACAAGAAACTGCGCATCGGCGACACCCTGCTGGTGGCCGGCACCTGGAAGGCCATCCGCCTGCTGCAGGCGCAGGGCCACGACTTCCTGGTGCTCAGCCTGCCGGCGGAAATCGACGAGGCCGCCCCCGCCACCCGCCGCGCGCCCTTCGCCCTGGCCACGCTGGCCTTCACCGTGGCGCTGATGATCAGCGGCGCGGTGCCCAACGTCATCGCCGCCTTCCTCGGCTGCCTGCTGATGGGCGCCTTCCGCTGCATCGACCTGGACAGCGCCTACCGCGCCATCAACTGGCAGAGCCTCATCCTCATCGTCGGCATGCTGCCCTTCGCCACCGCGCTGCAGAAGACGGGCGGCATAGACCTCATCGTCGGCGGCCTGCTGGAGGTCGCCGGCGACGGCTCGCCGCGCATGCTGCTGACGGCGCTGTTTCTGCTCACCGCAGTGGTCGGCCTGTTCATCTCCAACACCGCCACCGCGGTGCTCATGGCGCCCATCGCGGTTGCCACCGCCACCCAGGTCGGCGCCTCGCCGCTGCCCTTCGCGATGACGGTCGCCATCGCCGCCTCCGCCGCCTTCATGACGCCGGTGTCCTCGCCGGTGAACACCCTGGTGCTGGGGCCAGGCAAGTACCACTTCATGGACTACGTGAAGGTGGGCGTGCCCTTCACCGCGCTGGTGATGGCGGTGAGCATCCTGGTGCTGCCGTGGCTGTTTCCGCTCTAGCGCGCCGCCTTCACATCATCCCCAGCCCGCGCAGCACCATCACCCCCACGCTGGTACACAGCAGCGAACCCAGCGTGGTGAGGGCGATGGTGTTGGCCGCCAGCGTGGCATTGCCGCCCATGGCGCGCACCATCACATAGCTGGCGGCGGCGGTGGGCGCCGAGGCCATCAACATGACGATGCCCAGCTCGATGCCGCGGAAACCCAGCGCCATCGCGCCCAGGGTGAACAGCAGCGGCACCAGCACCAACTTGCCCAGGGTGGAGATCAACGTATTGCCCATCTCGGCGCGCAGGCTCTTGAAGTCCAGCGAGGCGCCGGTGCACAGCAGCGCCAGCGGCAGCGAGAGGTCGCCCACGTATTTGCCGGCCTGCATCATCACCTTCGGCAGCGGCAGTTGCAGCCAGGACACCGGCAGCGCCAGCACGATGCCGATGATCAGCGGATTGGTGACGATGCCCTTGAGCATGCGCCCCGCCCCCTGGCTCTTGTGCAGCGAGCGGCTGAGGGTGACCACCGCCAGCACGTTGAACAGGATGGTAACCATGCCCATGTACAGCGAGGCCGCCGCCAGCCCGGCCTCGCCATAGGCATTCACGCAGTAGGCCAGGCCGATGATGCCCATGTTGGAGCGGAAGGCGCCCTGCACCACCACGCCGCGGTCGCGCGCCGGCTGCACGAACACCCTGGCCACCCACTCCATGAACAGATAAACCGCCAGCGTCATTCCCAGGCCGAAGGCGATCAGCGCCGGGTTGGCGGAATCCTCGATGCGGGTACGGGCGATGGCGAGGAACATCAGCGTCGGCAGGGCGATGGTGAACACCAGCCGCGAGCCGACGGCGACGAAGGCATCGGTGAGCATGCCAGTGCGCATCAGCAGCACGCCCAGCCCCAGCAGCACGAAGATGGGCCCGGTGACGGTGAAGGAAAAACCCAGGACGCCGAAGAACTCCGCCATGACCGCTACCGCCCGCCGCTGCGACAAAGGGCGCAACTCTACGCGCCGGGTCCGGCGGGAACAATGCCTGCCGCCCGCCGGGAAAGCGCAGCGCAGCCGCGGCCATCCGGATGGCATCGCGGCCCATGCGCCTGCGCCCTGCCAGCGCCCCGAGCGGCGGGCTGTGCCTCATGCGGGTTGGCAGGCCGGCCGCGCCCTCCACCCGCGGGGAGCCGGGGATGTCCCGGCAGCCACCTGCCGCTGGTGATCGCCCGCGGGCAATTGGCTCGCACAGCGCCAGACGTCACCCGCCGACGATGCAAACCGGCGGCAGATCAGGCCGCCCGGCCCAGCGCCTCAGTCCACGCAGCGCAGGAAGAACCGCCAGGCCAGCTTCAGCGCATCCGGCCCCTGCGGATCGGAAAATGCCTGCCGGCGGTGGCCGCCGCTCCAGGCATGGCCCAGGCCGGCGATGCGCACCAGCCGCAGGTAGGGCCGGCCGGCACAGCCCCAGTCGGCCACGGTGGCAGGGTGGCGGCGGCCGCTGCGGGCGATGCGCGGCGCGCTCACCTTCAGCCGTTGCGCCGCTGCCAGCTCCCGCCACAGCTGGGCGGTGGCCTCGGCACTGGCGGGCGCCACGCTGTGGTCGGACTCGCCGTGGATCAGGATCAGCGGCGGCGGCAGCTTGCCGGCGAGCTGGCGGCGGGCGCGGGCGAGGTCCGGCGCGCGGCGGCCGCGCATCGCCTGCAGGCCTTCAGTGGAATTGCTGGCGGCGCAGGGCACCGCGCCGGAATGGCTGCCGGCGGCGACGATGCGCCCGGGGTAGGCCAGCGCCAGGCTGGCCGCCATCGCGCCACCGGCGGAGAGGCCGAGCACGAACAGGCGGTCGCGCCGCAGCGGATGCAAGTTGCAGACGTGGTCGACGATGGCCATCAGCGTCGCCTCCTCGGTGCGCAGCACCGCCTCGCCGCGGAACCAGTTCCAGCAGCGCTGCGGATTCGCCTCCCGCGCCTGCTCCGGCAGCAGCGCGGCGAAACCGGCGGCGCGCGCCACCGCCGCCACGCCGGTGGCGATGGCGAAGCTGGCGGCATCCTGGCCGCAGCCGTGCAGCAGCATCAGCAGGGGCAGCGGCCGGCGCAGGCTGGCGCCGGGCGGCAGGTAGAGGCGGTAATGGCGCATCGCCAGCGGCCCCAGGCCCCAGCGGCCCTCCACCCAGCGGCCGCCGCCGCGCACCTTGGCGGTGGCGGGCGCCGGCGCGGCCGGCGTCACCACCCCGCTGGCGAGTTGCGTGGCCGCCTTGCGCAAGGCCTTTCCCCGGCTGGCGCTGGCCCGCCCGCCAACGCGGCTCAGCTGCTCGGCGGCGCGTGCGCCGCTGCGGGCGAGATCGAACCAGGCGCCTATCCAGCGCCCGCGCTTGCGCCTCATGGGCAGCCCCCCGCGAGCGCCGCGCCGGGCACGCTTTCCGCTGATAATCCGCTCTCGTCACCCCCGTCCGAGGCCACGCCCATGTCGCTTCCCTCCAACATCGTTCCGGTTCCCCTGCCCAAGGCCCATCGCCTGCTCAACCACGGCCCCACGGTGCTGGTCTCCAGCGCCCACGGCGGCCGCCGCAACGTCATGGCGGCGGCCTGGAACATGACCCTGGACTTCGAGCCGCCCAAGATCGCGGTGGTGATAGACCGCAGCACCTACACCCGCGAGTTGCTGGAAGCCTCCGGCGAATTCGTCATCGGCCTGCCGTCGCGGGCGATGGCCGCCACCGTGGTGAAGGTAGGCTCCACCACCGGCCACGACGGCGACAAGTTCGCCGAACTCGGGCTGGAGAGCTACCCGGCCGCCAAGGTGGCCGCGCCGCTGGTGGCCGGCTGCGTCGCCTGGCTGGAATGCAGGCTCATTCCCGAACCGCACATCCAGCAGCGTTACGACCTCTTCCTCGGCGAAGTGATCGCCGCCTGGGCCGAAGCGGAGGTCTTCCCCGACAGCCACTGGCAATTTCCCAGCCCGGCGCAGCGCACCATCCACCATGTGGCCGGGGGGCATTTCTTTGTCACCGGGGAGGCCTTCGAGGTGCCTGGGCGCAGCTGAATTGAACCGCGGACCAGCGGCGAGGCGGACTGCTTCTCCCCTCGCGGGGCGTAGGCGGAAAAAGCGAAGCACGGCTTCTCCTGCAAGGGGCGGCTACGTTGTGGTCCCGCGGGGCGGCCCCCTCTCCCCCGGCCCCTTGTATGTTTCTCTCCAGCCGATTTTTAATGAACTTGATCTGTAGAGGGACGGGCCGTAGACGCCCCCCTTTCTCCAGATTTCGCGGTTTCGG
>NZ_SNVV01000032.1 GCF_004361735.1 Azoarcus indigens
CCGCGGCCCCCACCCCGATCACCGCGGAGAGTTGATTAACCCAGGGGGTCAATTCCAGATGTCGTCAGGGGGTTAAATCCTCGTGTCGCTTGACAGCCTGCGCCAGAATGTGCCTGAACTTATCGGCAAGCCCCCGAGCTACGATTATTGCCTGCGCTACATCTATGAAAGTACTTGGGAAGGCTCGGGTATCCCCTTGACCGAGATCCTGGCCTCCAAAGAAAATTTCGAACCAGGACAAAAGGTCCGTATCAACGCACCGGCTTTACCCCTACCCTTCCGGGCGGACTTCACCGGCACTGGCGTACGTGATGCAAAGGCCGCCTCTTCCGGCATTGCGCCCGTCTATTCACCAGCCGACCCGATCGACGCCGCGATTGCCATCACCAATGGCGGCATCGAGACGGCTGGGCAACGTCTGGTCACCCTGCCCGAAAGTGAAGGCCGCTTCTCTGGTGCCTACTACAACAATCCCGCTCGGGCGATGTCGCTGGCGCCGAAGCTGGAGGCACATTTAACTGGTCTGAACGACCCCACGCGCAACCCCTATACCGCCCCCACCAACAGCGCCTGGGCTGCAGACTGGCATCGCATCAGCTCAGTACTCCACAAGGGTGGGCGCAACTTCCTCGTAACCTATCAAGAAACGCCTAACCAAGCTCGTCAGCGCCTCATGGCGGCCAAGCCCGGGGAACTGAAGCCTATCTCCTTTCACTCCGCCATTCCGGCCAGCGCCATACACAGCCGTAGAGCGCTGGCCTACGACCTGGCCATCGGGCAGGCATGCAGCATCGATGATGAGACCTTCTATGCCTATCTGTGCCGCGTCGCCGATTGGCGTTTGGATTGGGAGACCACTAAGGACGAAGACTGGAGTGGTTCTCAAACCACTCCGACCGATGTCCCGGACGATGCCGTACTGGAACGCTATCAAGCTGAGTCGGCTGAAAACCGGAAGTTGATCGATGCCACCAGCCTCTATCGCAGCAACACCGTGCCCCCTGCCAGCCAGCCCACCCAGGGCGGGGGCTTCCTGCCCCGGATGACCCTAGAGGCCGACTATCCCAGCCTGGTCGTCTGGCAGACCCTGGACGACCGAGAAAACGGCCGACCGCCCCAGGCCGGCCCGCGGAGGCGCAAGTGAAGCGGCTCTCTTGCCTTATCGCGGTGCTCCTGTGCGGGCCGGCAACGGCCACCGCCCAAGCCCCTGCACCCCTATCCTCGACACCGCTGGCGGCAGTGGCATGCTCTTTGCCCTCAGCCCCCTCCCAAGGAGCCACCATGACGCAGCCCCCACCTTCCTCCCCACGCCTGCAAACCCTGGACATCGTCGGGCTCGGGCTGAGTCTGGATGTTTACCGGCAAGGGCAGGCCTGGGCACGGTTGCGCAAACAGGACACCGATCAACCCGATGCTTTGCGGCTAGGCACCGCTCTCCCCCTGGACCCGCGTGATTACCCCACCGATGGGACGCGGATGGACATGGCCTGGCGACAGCGAAAATTTAATGCTCTAGAGTTGGCCCTGCAGGGCTTTCCAGAGCGCTGGCCCCTGCCGACCGTAACCGTGGTCCGGGATTACGACCCGCGGATGGACCGTCCCCGGGTGCCACCGGAGGATATGGAAAAGTCCTTGGTCAAGATGGTCAGTCGAGGTCTCGGAGAAGCGGGCTTGCACTGGCATCGAATTCGCCAACTGGAACACGGCGTCATCTGCAAGACCGACCCGGAGGCACTGGTAGAAACCCTCTTCCAGTTGTTCGAGCAGCATCCGGATCTACCCGCCTTGATGGTCTACGCTCTCGACAGTTTCAATATGCGTGCAGCGCTGTCCAGCAAAAATGTCAGCCTCGACTCCATCAGCCCCCCTGGAGCACGTCTGCCCGATACGCCTACCGACGCAGTCGTGGCCCTTGTCGTGGCCCGCCCCGAGCGTCTGTCCTGGCTGCGTGAATTCGCCCGCTACACAAAAGCCGAGCCAGGCTCCATCGACCCCGCCTTCAAAGGCTGGGCACGTACTCCACCCCGCCGCTTCCAGCCCACCCCTTTCTTCCCGGAACCCGTCACTCAGCGTGGCCTTGCCCAATGGGACAGGCTCAAGGTGCTCGCCCGGCTGCACCGGCCCGTGACTGTATCGCTTGCGCAGGGCAAGGCAGCACTGAAGGGCAGCACCCGCGACAAAGCGCTTGCCATGGGCTGGGACCAGGCAGCAGCTGGGCTGCCTTCTGCGCCAGCGCGGGTATTTTTCGACACCGGCAGACTCTCCGGCGGCACAGCCCAGCTGGCCCCTGCCCTACATCTCGCGCAACAGCCCATCGACATCCTTGATGCCCAGCAAAGCTACGACCTCAGCCTGCGAGTCGGCGATATCGGCGCGGCCTCTCCCTTCGTCGGCATCGCCTTGGCCACCATGGCCAGTTACCTGAACGCGGACAGCAGCCTGGTGGTGCCGCTACGCCAGGCCAACAACGCAAGCTTCATCGGCGTTAGCTCACCAAACCCCGGCAAAACACCAGCCGATGACCCCTTTGGCGTTTCCCTGCGGCCACAACACTCCACGGTAAGCGATGAGCCTTCGCCGGAACTCCAATCCCGACTGGCGAGATTGGAAAAGGAGTACCAGACTCTGGGCAAGCCCGATTCACCGTTTCATCGTGCCCCAGACCTCATCGCCGCGGAACGGCACATCCTGGATAGCTTCATTTCCAGTGCGCCAGGCATCGCCTCGGATGAAGATAATTTCAAGTAAGTGAGACGCCCGCCACGGAAGCAGGGCGCTTAGCCGGCAGCGGCGAGCCTGCACCGCGTGCGGGCCTCTGGCTGCAGGCAGGCCACCCGGAAATCCGCTGCCGGATGGTGGAAGGGCAGCCTTTGCCTGCATTGGATGGGCAAACCATCACCTGGACGTGGTCCGAACAGCCTCCGCCAGGCATGCGGGCCGTCACCGGACAGCCCTGCCCCTATCCAGGCCTCTGGCACTGCGAGGACACCCCGGCAGGCCCTCACACTTTCCAGCACGGCATGCCTCTGCCGCCCGTGCAGGGACGAGAGGTCACCTGGTTCCTGGTGAAAGCGCCGTGATGTTCCCCCCAGGGGGCTCACGGAGATGGAAACACCCATGCGCATCAAGCGTTCTGACGCTCCTGAAGCAATACCTTGCAGCCTGCGGACTGACCCTCCAGTTGTGGAAGACCCTCCCGCCCGCCGCCAGCTACCGGGCGGGAGCGGCCTCGGCTTGCTGCGGGCTTGCGTGCCGCTTGGGGTTGGGAAAAAAGCAGGCTCAGCGGATCAGCCCGGGAGTGGCGTGTGGGAGGAAGGCATTCCGCCAGCGAGGCCAGCGGCCTGGAGCAGCGGGGCACGGTTTCAGGCCGCTGGCTGCGCCCTTGCCTGACCTGGCTTCAGCCGCCTGCCGCCGGCAGCGCCTCCACGCTGACCCAGTAGCGGCTGCGGTAGCGCAGCGCCACCGGCAGGCTGTCCGCCAGGGTGGCGAGGGCGCGGTCGGTATCGGTGGTCTGGAACACGCCGGAGACGCGCAGGCCGGCGACTTCCGGGTCGCAGCGCAGGAGGCCGGGGCGGAAGCGGGCGAGTTCGGCGATGAAGTCGCCCAACGGCTGGCCGTCGGCGACCAGGTGGCCGCGCACCCAGGCGTCGGCGCCGGCGGGGGCGGGCGTGGGCGGGGAGACGGCGCTGGCGCTGAAGCGGGCCTGCTGGCCGGCTTCCAGCCGCAGCGGCGTGCCACCGTCGGCGGGCTGTATCTCAACCGCATGCTCCAGCACGGTGACGCGGCTGTGGCCGGCGCCGTCGTGGCGCACGCTGAAGCGGGTGCCGAGCGCGCGGATGCGGCCTTCGGCGGTGTGGACGAAGAAGGGGCGCGGCGGCCGGGCGCTGTCCGGCGCGGTCTGCACCAGCAGTTCGCCGGCATGCAGCACGATCCGCCGCTGGGCGGCATCGAACAGCACGTCGGCCGCGCTGGCGCTGGAGAGGAAGAGCTGACCGCCGTCGGCGAGCGGGATGCTGCGGGTTTCGCCGGTGGCGGTGCGGTAGTCGGCGCTCAGCTCGCCGCCCCAGCGGCGCCAGGCCAGCGCGCCGCTGGCGGGCAGGGTGAGGGCGAGCACGAGGCTCTTGACGAGGGCGCGGCGGCTGCGCTGCCGTGGGCGGCCCAGCGTGGCGTGGCCCAACTCCGCCGGCAGGCTGCCGAAGCGCTGCGCCAGGGATTCCGCCGCCTGCCAGGCGCGCTCATGGCGCGGGTCCTGCTCGCGCCAGCGCTGCAGGGCGCGGCGGCCGGCGTCGTCCAGCTCGCCGGCGTGCAGCTTCACCAGCCAGTGCGCGGCCTGGTTCACCACGCCGGTGTCGGCCGGGCTCAGAGCAGCGCGGCCAGGCATTGGGCGAATCCGGCATGCATGTGGCGCTTCACCGTGCGCAGGGACAGGCTGAGCTGCTCGCCGATGGCGGCGTAGGTCAGGCCGTCGAGCTGGGACAGCAGGAAGACGCGGCGGGTGGTCTCCGGCAGGGCATCCAGCAGGCCGTCGATGTGCAGCAGGGTTTCGAAGATGGCCAGCCGTTCCTCCGGCGAGGGTGCCAGCGGCTCCGGCATGGCGGCCAGCGCGTCCAGGTAGGCCTGTTCCAGCTCGCGGCGGCGGAAGTGGTCCACCATCAGGCCGTGGGCCACGGTGCGCAGGTAGGCGCGCGGGGTGCGGAAGGCTTCCTGGCGGCGGGCGGTGATTAGGCGCAGGAAGGTGTCCTGGGCGAGGTCGGCGGCCTGGTGGGAGCAGCCGAGCTTGCGGCGCAGCCAGCTTTGCAGCCAGCCGTGGTGATCACGGTAGAGGGTGCCGATGGCGTCGGCGGATGCGGCGGAGCTCACGGTAGGCGTTCCTGTGACTGCCAGGGCTGGCTGACCGCGGGGCGGTGTGGCTGGCCGCTAATTGTTAAGAACAATTCTCATTTTCTATCCTGAAATGCGGTGCGTCAATGCGGGGCATGCGGCAGCCCGCGGGCCGCCGCATGCCGGGAAGGGCATCAGAAGGTGTAGCGCGCGGTGAGGCGGACGCGGCGCGGGTCGCCGAAGATGTCGTAAGGGTAGTACGCGCCCACGGCGATGCTGCGGTAGTACTTGCGGTCGAACAGGTTGTCCACATTGAGTTGGAGGTCGAGCTGGCGGCTGGCCTGGTAGCCGGCGATGAGGCCGACGACGGCATAGGCCTTCTGCTCGGAATGCCAGCCGCTGCTGTCGGAGCGGATGCGGCTTTGCTGGTGCAGGTTGCCGCCCACACGCCAGCGCTGCAGTTCGCCCGGCAGGCGGTACAGCGTGGTGAGCTTGAACTGCTGCACCGGTACCTGGGTGTTGAAGGTCCGGCCCTCGTTGCTGGCGTCGGCGTCGCGCAGGTAGCGGGCGCGGGCGTAGCTGTAGCCGGCGCCGATCTGCCAGTTGGGGGTGAGCGCGCCTTGCAGCTCCAGGTCCACGCCTTCGCTGCGCACCAGGCCGGAGGCTTCGGAGCAGGCGGTAGCGGGATAGCTGGGGCAGCTGCTCTGATCGTCCAGCACGCGGGCGCGATTGGTCTGGTTGATCTGGAAAAGGGCGGCGCTGGCGTTGAGCGCGCCGCCGAAGTATTCGCCCTTGATGCCCAGTTCGTAGTTCTCGCCGACGACGGGTTCCAGGACCTTGCCGTCGATGCCGCGCGCGCTTTGCGGCTTGAAGATGTCGGTGTAGCTGACATACACCGAGTGCTGCGCGTCGAGGTCGTAGATCAGGCCGGCGTACTGGGTGAGGTTGCGGGTGATGCGGTAGCCGTCGTCGCCGCGGCGGTTGTCGTAGTCATACCAGTCCTCGCGGGCGCCGACGATGAGCTTGAGCGGATCGGCCAGGCTGAAGCGGGCGCTGAGGTAGACGCTCTTCTGGGTGGTGATGTCGTGGGCGCCTTCGCCGCTGGCGTCATAGGCCGGCTTGGGGAAGCTGCGCGGGTTCCAGGTGTAGGGATCGACGGTGCCGGGCAGGTAAGCGCCGTAGTAGTCGTAGGTGTTGTAGTCCAGCCGGCGGCGGCTTAGGCCGGCGACCAGTTCGTGGCGGCGGCCGAGGAAGTGGAAGGGGCCGCTGGCGTAGAGGTCCAGCGCGCTCTCCTCCTGGTCCATCTTCTGCGCCCACAGGAAGCGCCTGCCGGCCCACACCGAGGTGGCCAGCACGTCGACCTTGGTGAGGGCGTAGCTCGCGCCCAGGCGCAGCACCCATTCATTGTCGAAGTGGTGTTCCAGCGTGGCGAAGGTGCCGTTGCTGCGCGATTTGTTGTATTCCCAGTCGGCGCCGATGAAGGTGGAGCGGGAGACGTCCAGGTGGCTGCCGTCGCTGTTGGCGGGCAGGCCGCCCCACATGAAGTTGGAGTAGTCGTACTGGCTGAAGGCGCCCAGCGTCAGCGTGGTGGCGGCGCCGAGGTCGGCCTCGGCCACCGCGTAGAAGTTGTCGTGGTTTTCCTGCTGGGCGTCGCGGAAGCTGCGGGCGTCCTGCTTGCTGGCGACGAAGCGGCCGCGCAGGGTGCCGCTTTCGTTCAGCGCGCCGCCGACATCGGCGCTGACGCCGTATTCGTCCCAGCTGCCGACGGTGGCGGACACCGAGGCCTGGAAGTCGCGGGTGGGGCGCTTGCGCACCAGGTTGAGCGCGGCGGAGGGGTTGCCGGCGCCCTGCGCCAGGCCGGCGGCGCCGCGCACCACTTCCACCCGGTCGTACATGGAGAGGTTGGCCTGGGCGCTGGGGATGTAGCCCATCACCGCGCTGGGGAAGCCGTCGTGCATCACCGTATCCACCTCGAAGCCGCGGGCGTTGTAGCTGGGGCGGGCGACGCCGCCGGCATTGCTGAGGAAGAGGCCGGGCGTGGCCTGCACCGCGTCGTTGATGCTGGTCATCGCCTGGTCGTCCATGCGCTGGCGGGTGATGACGGTGACCGACTGCGGCGTTTCCCGCAGCGATAGCGGCAGCTTGGTGGCGGTGCGCATGCTGGCGGTGGTGTAGGACTCGCTGTGCTCGGTGGTGCCGTCCGCTTCCGCCTGCGAGGTGACGGTGACCGGCGCCAGCACGCGGGTTTCGCCGCTGGCCGGGGCGGCGCGCAGCAGGTAGGCGCCGCTGTTGCCCGGCACCGCCTCCAGGCCGGTGCCGGCGAGCAGGCGGGCAAGGCCCTCGGCCACGCTGTAGCTGCCTTCCAGCCCGTTGCTGCGGCGGTCGGCTATCAGCGCCGGCGGCATGGCGATGCTGATGCCGGCGCTGCCGGCGAAGCTGGCCAGCGCCTCGTCCACCGGGCCGGCGGCGATGCGGTAGTGGCGCTTGGTGTCCTGGGCCCGGGTGACGTCGATGGACGCGGGCGTGTTCTGGGCGAGCGCCGGGCCGGCGGCCAGGCTCAGGCCGACGAGGGCGAGGCGGAGCTGGCGGGCGAGGCGGGTGGGGCGCAGGCGCAGGGAGGCGGGAAGGCGGGTGCCGGCGGGGCGGGACGACATCGTGGTTTTCCTTCGCATGTAAGGGGTGTGTGAGGAGGTGTCATCGCCTTCACACGCGAAAGCGGAAAAAGGGACAGGGCCGGCGAAAAAACTTTCTGCGGCACGGGCTGTGGCGGGCTGCGCGGTGCCTCTGGCGCAGATCGCCGGGGGCGGGGAGATGGATGGGGAGGGTTCAGGCGGGAGCGGGGAGCGCGGCCCGCACGCAGCGCATGGCGAGGCTGGCGCCCTTATGCCGGCTCGACCGTCACCCAGTAGCGGCTGCGGTAGCGCAGCGTTACCGGCAGGCTCTCGGGCAGGCTGGCCAGCACCTGTTCGATGTCGCCCAGCTGGAAGGCGCCGGAGAGCATCAGCCCGGCCACCGCCGGGTCGCAACGCAGCACGCCGGGGCGGTAGCGGTCCAGTTCGGCGAGGAAGTCGGCCAGCCGCATGTTGCGCACGAAGAGGATGCCGCGCGACCAGTCGTCCGCATGGGCGTCGGCTGCTTCGGTACTGCCGGCGAGGTAGCGGTCGAAGCGGGCCTGCTGGCCGGCCTGCAGCACCAGCGTTTGTTCCGGCGCGCCGGCCGGACGGATTTCCACCGCGCCCTGCAGCACCGCCACCTGGCTGTCTTCCGCCTGGCGGCGGACGAGGAAGCGGGTGCCCAGCGCTCGCGCCGAGCCATCGACGGTGGTGACGAAGAAGGGGCGATGGGTGTTGCCGTCCGGCGCGGTCTCCACCAGCAGCTCGCCGGCATGCAGGCGGATCAGGCGGTGCTGGCCGTCGTACTCCACATCCAGCGCGGTGGCGGTGTTCAGGTGCAGGCGGGTGCCGTCGGCCAGCGTCAGCCGGCGCTGTTCGCCGGTGGCGGTGCGGTGCTCGGCCAGCCATTCCCGCGCCGGCGCGCTGCGCCAGGCCAGCCAGCCGGCGGGGGCGGCGGTGAGCAGCAGCACCAGCGCCTTCACCGCGGCGCGGCGGGCGCTGCGGCGGTCGCGGTTGAGGCTGGGCAGCGCCAGTTCCGGCGGCAGGCTGGCGAAGTGGCGGCCGATTTGCTGGGCGCGCTGCCAGGCCAGTTCATGGCGGGGATCGCTCTCCCGCCAGGTCTGGCAGGCGCGCTGTTCGGCTTCGGAAGCTTCGCCGGAGCCGAGCAGGAAGAACCACTCGGCCGCGGCCAGCGCGGTCTGTTCGTCCAGCAGCGGGGCGGCGGTGCTCATAGCCCGTCCGCCAGCAGGATGCAGCGCGCCATGGCCTGCACCATGTAGCGCTTCACCGTGCGTTCGCAGATGGCGAGGCGGCGGGCGATCTCGGCGTAGCCCAGGCCTTCCAGCTGGGCCATCAGGAAGGCGGCGCGCACCTTGGCGTCCAGCCCGTCCAGCACCGCATCCAGCTGCTGCAGGGTTTCGAGGAGGATGGCCTGGCGCTCGGCCGAGGGCGCCTGCGCTTCCGGCAGCAGCGCCAGCGCTTCCAGGTAGGCGGTCTCCAGCGCGCGGCGGCGGTGCAGGTTCACCATCAGGCGCCTGGCGATCACGGTGAGGTAGGCGCGCGGTTCGCGCAGCTGCCAGCCGCCCTGCCGTTCGGCCAGATGTTCCGGCGCGCACAGCAGGCGGATGAAAGTGTCCTGCGCCAGGTCGGCGGCATCCCCTGGATTGCCCAGCGTGCGCTGCAGCCAGCCACGCAGCCAGCCGTGGTGGTGGAGGTAGAGCTGGGCGAGCGGGTCGGAGGCGGCGGCGTTCACGGACAATCCTGGCGTTTGTGGCGCTGGCTGGCTCCGGAACGGGCTGGCTGGCTACGGGAAGGATGGGTGGTTCTTAGTGAGATTGGTTCTCATTATTGTAATTCCGGCGACTAGCGTCAATCTTGCGCAGGCGGGAACCCTCGGGATGGAGCGCGCCCTTGAGGCTGGCACGCCGCAGAAGGAGGAAACGAGGATCGTCGCCGGGGCGTCGCGGGCCCCGGCTGTGCGGCCCGGCGGGGACGCCGCCCCTTGGGGGCCGCGTCAGGTTCAGAGGTCCAGTAGTCCTTGTCGAAGAGGTTGTCGATGTTCGCCCTGAGGATCAGCGTCTGCCCGCGGACGGTGGTCTTGTAGCGCGCGCCCATGCCGTACAGCGTGTAGGCCGGAATCGTCCGGCTGTTGTCGTTGGCGATGTACTGGCGGCCGGTGGGGTTGGCACGGCCGGTCAGGGTGAGCTTGGCCACGAAGGGCAGGTCCCATTCGAAGCCCTGCACTGCGCTCAGCCGCGGGACGCCGGCGGCGGTCTTGCCGTCGTACTGGCCGTTCTGGGTCTTCAACATCTCGCTGTCGATGTAGGTGAGGCCGCCCGGCAGGCGCAGTTCGGGCTGGGCTTTGCCGAACAGGCTCAGTTCGAGCCCGCGATTACGCTGGCGGCCATCCATGCTGTAGTAGTTGGAGGCGTCGGTGAGGCCACTCGGGTGCTCGATCTCGAAGATCCCGGTGGTCAGCTCGAAACGGCCGAAGTCCAGCTTGGCGCCGAGTTCGACCTGTTTGGTTTTCGACGGCGCAAACACTTCTCCCGCATTGGCCGCGCTGCCGGGTGCGGTGGGGCCGGCCTCGAGCGATTCGATGTAGTTGCCATAGAGCGACAGCGTGGCGATGGCCAGCGACTGGTTGGTCGATTCGGCCGTCTTGGGCGGGTTTTTCGCGATGGGAACGTAGCTCGGGCGGGCGGTGCGCACCGGGGCGTACAGATTGGAGGTGACGGAATAGCCGGCAATGTTGGCGTTGAGCCGGCCGCTCTCGGTGGAACTCGTCGTCGCCTCGACGACCCTGTGCCCTGGTTGGGGTTCATCAGCCGGGTGGAGGCGTTGTTGACGACGACGTCGGCCACGGTGCGGGCCTGCTGGTTCTCGATCAGTTCGGCGGTGTAGCTGGTCATCGCGAACGGAGTGTCGAAGACATCCTGGTTGGCCAGCATGCCCACCCGGCCGCCGCGGGCGATCTGGCCGCCGGCTTCGACCTCGACCGCACCTTCGAACACGGTGATCCGGCTGCTGTCTTCCCCGCTGCCGCGGCGCACCGAGAAGCGGGTGCCGAGGGTGCGGGCGAAGCCGTCGGCGGTGGCGACGATCAGCGGGCGCGCTTGCGGATCCGGCGCGCTCGTGGCGAGGATCTCGCCGGTGAGCAGGCGGATCAGGCGCATTTGCGCGTCGAAGCGTACGACTACCTCGGTCGCGGTGTTGAGTAGCAGGCGGCTGCCATCGGCCAGCGTCAGCGGGCGCTGCTCGCCGGTGGCGCTCTGCCAGCGATTGCCATCCACTGAAACCTGCCGCCAGGCCAGCCAGCCGGCCGGCAGCGCAGGTATCCAGGCCAGCCGCAGCAGTTGCCGGCGGCGGGGGCTGGGTGTTCGAGGGCGCTGCGGGCGGGCCCGGCCAGCAGGTGCCGCAGTTCGCCCAGCAGGGCTTCGGCGCGCTGCCAGGCCAGGCCGTGGGCGGGGCTGCGGGCGCGCCAGGCTTCCGCCGCCTGCCACTCCGCCGGGCCGGCGGTGCCGGCGTGCAGGTGCGTCAACCAGTCGGCCGCCTCCTTGAGGATGGCCGGGTCTATGGTGGCGGAGCGCTTGCGGAACATCATTCCACGCTCAGGCAGGCGAGGAAGGCCTTGCTCATGTGGCGTTTGACGGTGGGCAGCGACACGCCGAGCCCGGTGGCGATGCCGGCGTAGGTGAGGCCGTCCCGCTGGAAGCGCAGGAAGATGCGCCGGGTGAGCGCCGGCAAGCCGTGAAGACAGCGGTCGATGCGCAGCAGGGTGTCGACGATCAGCAACCGGCTTTCCGGCGAGGGGTATTCCGGCTCCGGCAGCAGGGCGAGGGCGTCGAGGTAGGCACGCTCCAGTTCCTGCCGGCGCCAGTGGTCAGCCATCAGGTTGCGGGCAATGCGCGTCAGGTAGGCGCGGGGCTCCTGGAAGGCGGGCATGTCCTCGCGGCTGAGCAGGCGCAGGAAGGTGCCGTGCGCCACGTCGGCGGCGTAGTGGGTGCGGCCCAGCTTGCGGCGCAGCCAGGCGTGCAGCCAGCGGTGGTGATCGGCGTAGAGCTCGGCGACGGGATGGGCTGGAGGGGCGGACACGGGGGGGCTCGGTAAGGTTGAACCCTTGGCTGGCTATCCCGCTGTGCTGGCTTGATATCGAGAATAGTTCTTTTCTGTGATGCAGGCCGTGTCGTCAATTGCGGGAGGGGCGGGTCTGGCTGCTCTTCCCCGCAATCACGCGGCCCATACCTTGCTGGCCGCGGAAATGAAAAGGTCCGGCGGGCTGCGCCGGACCTTCCTGTGTGCCGGGGAGCCGGCGGTTTCAGCGCGACGGCTTCTGCAGCCAGCCGGCCACCCCCAGCGCCAGCCAGCCGAGGATGAGGCAGCTGCCGCCCACCGGCACCACGTACACCAGCGGGCCGCTGTCGATGCCGGTAGCCAGGCGCAGGTAGATGCCGCCGGAGAAGCCGGCGATGCCGGCGACGAAGAGGGCGCCGGCGAGGTGCAGCAGGGCGTTGCCGCCCTGCCGCGCCCACAGCGCGACGCCCAGCAGCGCCAGGGTGTGCAGCATGTGGTGCAGGGTGGCGGCGCGGGCGCGTTCCAGGGCGACGGCGAGCTGGTCGGCGGGAACGAGGTGGGGCAGGCCGTGGGAACTCCAGGCGGCGACGGCGACGCCGATGGCGCCGAGCAGGCCGGCGAGCAGGGACCAGTAGCGGAACATGGTTGAAGGCGCGCGGAAGGAGAAGGCGCGAGTCTGCCATGAAGCGGCGGCCGGGCGCTGCCGCGCTGGCCGCCGGGGCGGCGTGCCGGAAGGGGTGGGGCTCAGGCCGGCATCAGAAGAAGCTGTACCGTGCCGTCAGCATGAAGCTGCGCGGGTCGCCGTAGGTGTCGGTGGAACCCCAGCGGGTGTCGTAGCCCACTGCCTTGTAGTACTTGCGGTCGAACAGGTTGTTCACGTTGAGCTGCAGGTCCAGCTGTTTGTCCACCCGGTAGCCCACCACCAGGTCGGCCAGCGTGTAGCCCTTCTGCTCGACGCGGAAGGCGGTGCCGTCGGGCAGGGTGCCGTCGTTGTAGATGCGGCTCTGCCGGTACAGGCTGCCGCCCACGCGCCAGGCCTGCAGCGCGCCGCCGAGGCGGTAGAGGGTGGAGAGCTTGAACACGCTGTGGGGGCTGTCGGTGGTGAAGTTCTTGCCCTCGTTGCTCTCGTCGGCGTCGCGCACGTATTTGGCGCTGACGTAGGTGTAGCCGGCGGCGATCTGCCAGTTGGGCGAGAGGGCGCCCTGGAGCTCCAGTTCCACGCCCTTGCTGCGTACCAGGCCGGCGGCTTCGTAGCAGGAGGTGCCGGGGTAGGTGGGGCAGGGGCCCTGGTCGGTGAGCAGCTTGGCGCGGTTGGTTTGCTCGATCTGGAACACCGCGGCGCTGGCATTGAGGCTGCCGCCGAAATACTCGCCCTTGATGCCCAGTTCGTAGTTCTCGCCCTGGATGGGTTCGAGGATCTTGCCGTCTATGTCCTTGTTGGTTTGCGGCTGGAAGATGTCGGTGTAGCTGGCGTACAGCGAGTGCTGGTGGTCGAGGTCGTAGACGATGCCGCCGTAGCGGGTGAGGTTGCGGGTGACGCTGTAATCGCCGCTGCCGTTGCGATTGTCGTAGTCGTACCAGTCCAGCCGGGCGCCGAGGATGAGTTTGAGCGGGTCGGCGAGGTTGAGCCGGGTGGTGAGGTAGAGGCCGTCCTGGGTGGTGACGTTGCGCGAGGTGGTGGTGGGCACGAAGTCGGGTTCGGCGACGCTGCCGTTGTCCCAGTTCCACAGGTCGATGCCGGCGCTGATGATGCCGCCGCCGCTGTAGTTCTGGGTGCGCATGTCCACCTGCCGGCGGCTGGTGCCGAAGGCGAGCTCGTGCTCGCGGCCGAAGAGCTGGAAGGGGCCGCTGGCGAATGCGTCGTAGGTGGCCTGGTCCTCGTCGTAGTCGCCGCGCCAGGCGCTGTGGCCGAGCACGTCGGTGGCGGCATTGCGGTAGATGTAGGTGCCGAGGAAGACCGCGTCCTGCCACGACTGGCTGGCCGCCAGGCGCAGCGTCCAGCCATTGTCCAGGCGATGCACCAGGTCGCCGAACAGGGTGCTCAGGTACTGGTTCTTGCGCTCCCAGTCGTTGCTCGGGTTGGTCGAGCGCGGCAGGTTCATGTGGCGGCCGTCGGCCGTCAGCGGCAGGCCGCCCCAGAAGTGGTTGGTGTAGTCGTCCTGGTAGGAGGCGCCGAGGGTGAGGGTGGTGCGTTCACCGAGGTCGGCCTCCAGCACGCCGTAGAACAGGCCGTGGCGGTACTTCTCGTCGTCGCGGAAGGTGCTCGCCTCCTGGAAGCTGCCGACCACCCGGCCGCGCAGGGTGCCGGCGGCGTTGAGCGGGCCGGAGGCGTCCACCTCGCCCTGGTAGTTGTCCCAGCTGCCGGCGCGGGCGGTGAAGCTGAGGCGGGTGTCGGCGGTGGGGCGCTTGCGCACCACGTTGACCGCCGCCGAGGGGTTGCCGCTGCCGGTGATCAGGCCGGTGGCGCCACGCACCACCTCCACCCGGTCGTACATCGCCATGTTGGGCACGGTGCCCACCACCCAGCCCTGGTAGCGCGAGGGCAGGCCGTCGTACATCACGTTGTCGATGTCGAAGCCGCGTGCGCTGAAGGAGGTGCGCCCCGGGCCGTCGGCGTTGCTGACGTTGAGGCCGGGGGTGTTGCGCAGCACGTCGCTGAGGGTGAGCGCGGCGGCGTCGTCCATGCGCTGGCGGGTGACCACGGTGACCGATTGCGGCGTCTCGCGCATGGAGAGCGCCAGCTTGGTGGCGGTGGCCATCTGCGGCGTGGTGTAGGAGGCGCTGTCCTCGGTGACCGCCGGGTTGGTGGCGGTAGCGGCCACGGTGACCGTCGCCAGCGTGGTTTCGCCGGCGGCGCGCGGCGGCAGCTTGCGCAGGGTGTATTCGTTGCCGCCGCGGCGGATGGCCTCCAGCCCGGTGCCCGCGAGGGCGGAGGCGAGCGCGGCATCCACGGTATGGATGCCCTGCACGCCCGGGCTGTGCAGGTTGGCGGTAAGGCCGGCATCCACCGACAGCTGGATGCCGGCCTGGGCGGCCAGGCTCACCAGCGCACCGGCCAGCGGCCCGGCGGGCACGGCATAGCTGCGGCTGGTTTCGACGGCGGCGGATTGCGCCAGGCTGCCGCCGGCGCCGATCAGCAGCGGCAGGCCGAGCAGGGCAGCGCAGACGGCGCGGGCGATGAGCCTGGGCTTCAAGGTGGAGACGCGGTGGTGTCTGGGCGCGGACGGGGCGGTCGCAGCGTGCATGGCGGGCCTTCGGGTCGGTCGATTGGTTGAGGAGGTGGGCGGATGAAGCCGCTTTCATCCGGTAAGCCAATCGAGACCAGGGAAAAGGGAACCTGCGGGGTGGAAAAATCTGGTGGAGGCTGCGGCTTGCTGGCGCTGATCCAGTTCGACAATGGCGGTGGACCGGGCGGCTCCGTCCCGCCCGCCCCGCGGTTTTTCAGCTCGGCACCACCCTGACCCACCACGACAGCGGCGCCTGGATGCGTACCGGCAGCGTGGCGGCCAGGGCGGCGAGGGTGCGGTCGGTGTCGGCGACTTCATAGACGCCCACCAGCCGCAGGTCGGCCACCTCCGGCGCGCAGTCCAGGTAGCCGCGGCGGTAGTTGGCGAGTTCGGCGATGAAGTCGCCCAGCCGCATGTTCTCCGCCAGCAGCAGGCCGTTGGACCAGGCCTGGCGGGCGGTGCTGGCCGGCGTCGCCGGGCCGCTGCCGGCAGCGTGGAGCGTGCGCTGCTCGCCGCTCTGCAGCACGGTGGCGGGGCCGCCGCCGGCGGGGGACATTTCCACCGCGCCCTGGAATACCGAGACCTGCGCAGCCTCGCCCACCATGCGCACGCTGAAGCGGGTGCCCAGCGCACGCAGGCGGCCGGCGGCGGTATCCACGACGAAGGGGCGGTCCACCCGGTCCGGCGGCGTCTTCGCGGTCTGCACCAGGATCTCGCCGCGATGCAGGCGCAGCGCCCGCAGCGTGGGCGTGTAGCGCACGTCCAGCGCGCTGGCGGTGTTGAGCCACACCTGGCCGCCGTCGGCCAGCTCGATCTGGCGGACCTCGCCGGTGGCGGTGCGGTAGTCGGCGTTCCACTCCTGCCACGGCGCGCTGCGGCTGGCGCTCCAGCCGGCGATGCCGGCGCCGCACAGCAAGCCCAGCATCTTCAGGGCGCTGCGGCGGCGCGCCTGGCGTTCGGCGGCGCGGTCCAGCGTGCGGCGGGCGGCCGGCTTGTCGCGGATGGGCAGGCGTTCGAAGGCGCCGCTGATGGCTTCCACCCGCGCCCAGGCGGCCTGGTGGCGGCTGTCGGCATCGCGCCAGTGCTGCCAGTCGCGCCAGTCGGCGTCGGCGACGCCGGGCGAGCGCAGTACCGCGAACCATTCGGCGGCCTGCTGCAGCACCTGCAGCTCGATCTGTTTGTCCGCGCCGCTGGCGGGAGGGCGGGCGGTGGCGCTCATGGCCGGGCGATCTCCGCCTGCAGGCAGTGCAGCATGGCCTGCGCCATGTACTTCTTCACCATGCGTTCGGAGACTTCCAGCTGCGCGGCGATCTCGCGGTAGCCGAGGCCGTCCAGCTGGGCGAGCAGGAAGGCGCGGCGGGCCTTGGGGTTGAGGCGGTGGAGCAGGGCATCCAGTTCGCACAGGGCTTCCAGCAGCAGCGCGCGTTCCTCCTCGGAGGGCGCCAGCGCTTCCGGCTGCAGGGCCAGGGTTTCCAGGTAGGCGCGCTCCACTTCCTGGCGCCGCCAGTGGTTGACGACCAGGCCGTTGGCGATGGTGACCAGGTAGGCGCGCGGCTCGCGCAAGGTCGGCCGTTCCAGCCGGGTGAGCACCTTGAGGAAGGTGTCGTGGGCGAAGTCCGCCGCCTGGTGCTTGCAACCCAGCTTGCGCCGCAGCCAGCCTTGCAGCCAGCCGTGGTGCTCACGGTAGAGATCGGCGACGGCGTTGGCGGGCTGGTCCACGAGCGGCTCCGGGCAGAAGGGAAGCGGGCGACTCTGGCTGGGCCGGAGGGGTGGGCTGGCTGAGTCAAATAGGAATTGTTCTTATTTTCACGGCAGGGGTTTTTCCCGTCAATGGGTAGCTTGGGGGGAAGGCCTGCTTGCAGCAGGCCGGGGGCCGGCGCAGTGTATGCGTCCCACCGGGATACCCCGGTTGTCAGCAGGGAGGCCGCGATGAAATCCACCACCTTTCCGCCGCTCCATGTGGAGCCCTCGCTACGTAGCGCCATGGAAGGCGTGCTGGAGGAAGGAGAGAGCCTCTCCAACTTCGCCGGCAAGGCCTTGCGGGCACAGGTGGAGTTGCGCCGGCGCCTTGCCTTCCCGGTGAGCGCGATGCCGGCCGCGGAACGGGATGCGGTGGTGGCGCTGCGGGAGCCGGCGCAGTCTTGAGCCGCGCCGGCCGCGGTGGAACTCGGAGGGTGTAGCCCGGCCCCGGACTGCCGTTGCGCGGGGCGCCTCAGTCGCCGCTGCAGACGGCGGTGTGCAGCGCGCCCGGGTACTTCTTTTTGCCGAACAGCTTGAGCATGTTCTCCGGCATCACCGTGAGGAATACGCTCGCTGGATGTCGTATCCCGCGGCGCTGGTATTCAGCCGGCCGTGGCGGGCGGCCCGCGCTGGTCTGGCGCGGGCCGCAGTCCGGAGGAATGGCCGCTCAGTGCTGGTAGCGCAGCGTCAGCATGGCGTTGAAGGGAGTGCCGTACCAGTTGCCGTCGGAGACAGTGCCGATGCGTTCGTAATACACCCGGTCGAACAGGTTGTTGAGGTTCAGCGCCAGCGTCCACTTCGGGTCCAGGCGGTACTGGACCATGGCGTTCACCACCGCGTAGCCGCCCTGCTTGAAATCGTAGGGCTGGGTGTTGCCGTTGAGGGTGATGGTGTCGCTGACCGAGGTGTCGCTCTGGATGTGGGCGCTGCCGCCCACCTTCCAGCGCCACAGCTCGCCCGGCAGGGTGTAGGCGGTGGACAGCTTCAGCAGGTGGCGAGGGGTGATGCTGCTGTAGTTGGTGCTGGCTTTCTCGTCGCGCGAGATGTTGTAGGTGTAGCCCACCGCAGCCTGCCAGCCGGGCATCAGTTCGCCGCCGATCTCCACGTCCACGCCGCGGCTGGTGACCTTGCCTTGCGGCAGGTAGCAGCAGTTGCCGGCCCAGGCGTCGTAGTTGGAGGGGTAGCGGCTGTCCTGCAGGGCGGTGCCGCTGCGTTCGACCTTGAACACGCTGAAGGTCGCGTTGAGGCGGCCGCCGTAGAGTTCGCCCTTGACCCCGGCTTCGTAGCTCTTGCCTTCGATCGGGTCCAGTGAGCGGCTGCCGGGCGGAGGGCCGTAGAGCATCAGCGATTGCGGCTTGTAGATGCTGGCGTAGCTCAGGTAGGCGGACCAGTTGTCGGTGAAGTCGTAGATCACGCCACCGTAAGGGGTGATCTTGGTCTTCAGGCTGAAGGGCAGGTCGGAGCTGACGACCCACGGCGCCGCCGCATTGGCCTTGGAGGAGATGCGCTGGTCGAACTCGTAGCGGCTGGCGCGGGCGCCGGCGATCAGGTGCAGGCGGTCGGTGGGATGCAGGCGCAGCACCGCGTAGCCGCCTACCTGCTCCTGGCCCCAGGGGCCAAAGCGGGTGTGGCTGCGCTGGGAGACGTCGCGGTCTGGATTCCATTCGCCGCCGCCGTCCAGCACCTCCGCCGGATCGCTCCAGTGGCCCGGGAAGGTGGCGGACACCCAGCGGCTCTTCACCCGTTGCCAGTCGGCCCCGACCAGCAGTTCGTGGCTGCGGCCGAAGAGGTCGAAGCTGCCGCTGAGGTTGATGTCGGCCAGGTCCTGGCGGTTCTCGTATTCGTAGTGGCCGCCGGCCCAGACGCCCTGGTGGGTGACGGGATCCACCGGGCCGCCGACGAAGGCGGTGTCGGCTTCGGTCTCGGTTTCGCTGTGGGTAAGGTTGAACTTGAGCGCCCAGCCGCTGGAGAAGGTGTGGGCGAGCTGGGCGAAGAGCTCGGTTTCATCGCTGTCCTTGTAGGCCCAGGACTGGGTCAGGCTGTCGCTGCGCTTGTAGCGGGGCGAGCTGCCGTCGGCGTACAGCGGCAGGCCGGAACCGCCGCCGGTTTCGTTGCGGCGCGTGTAGCTGCCGCCCAGGGTGAGCAGGGTGCGTTCGCCGAGGTCGGCCTCGAGAACGCCGTAGAGGGCGGGCTTCTCGGTGTTGCGGTGGTCGAGGTGGTCGTCGCGGTTCTCGTACAGCACCACCGCGCGGCCGCGGAGGCTTGCGGCCTCGTTGAGCGGGCCGCTGAGGTCGGCCATGGCGCGGTAGTTGTCCCAGCTGCCGGCGGAGAGTTCGACGATGGCCTGGCGCTCGGCCAGCGGTTTCTTGCGCGCCAGGTTGATGATGCCGCCGGGGTCGCCCATGCCGCCGAGCAGGCCGGAGGCGCCGCGCATGACTTCCACCCGGTCGTAGAAGGCCATGTCCTGCAGTGGGCCGTAGGTGTAGGCGCCCAGCGCCAGCGGCGCGCCACCGTCCACCTGCATGGAGGTGATCTGGAAGCCGCGGGAATAGAAGTTGTAGGTGTTGTCGTTCACGCGGTTGGCGGTGATGCCGGGCATCAGCTTGAGCGCATCGTTGATGTCCACCAGCTTCTGGTCGTTGATCTGCTCGCGGGTGATGACGGAGACCGATTGCGGAATCTCGCGGAAAGCCATGTCTGTCTTGGACGCGATGCTGGTGACGCGGCTGGTGTAGGAGCCGCTGTCCTCGGTGGTGCCGTCGCCGGCACGGCGGGCTTTCACCCGTACTTCGGCCAGCGTGGTCGCCGGCCTGGCCGCGTTCGCTGCAGCTGGCGCACGGCGCAGGCTGTAGCCGCCGGCTTGGGCGACCGCTTCCAGGCCGGTGCCGGCGAGCAGCGTGGCGAGGCCGTCGGCGACGGTGTAGCCGCCCTGCAGGCCGGGGCTGGAGAGGCCGGCAACCAGCGCAGCGTCATAGGAGAGGTTGATGCCGGCGCTGCGGGCGTAGCGGTCCAGCGCGGCAGCCAGCGGGCCGGCGGCGATGGCGAAGTCCAGCGTGCGGGCGCTGCGTACTTCGACACCTTGCGCCAGGGTGGCGGCCGGCAGGGCGCCCAGGCCCAGGCACAGGGTGGCGCCGGCCAGGGCGCTGGCGAGTGCGCTGCGGCGGGGGAGTTTGCCGCAGTGGCGGGAAGGGCCAGGGCGGCTGGCCGGGCGGGAGATGTGCATGGCGTCCTCGAATCTGGGTCAGGAATGAGGCTCGCGGAGAGCCTTCTCCGGTCAAGCCGGACGAGATGCGGAATCCCCTCATCAGGGCGGCAACTTTTTTGTCGCGGGTGAGGCGGTGGATAGGCGGGCGAGTGCTGGAGGCGGTGCTGGCAGTGGCTTTGGCTGCTGCTGCCGGCCGCCTGCGCCGGCCCGCGGGGCGGGCGCCGTTCAGGGCTGGCCGAGCGGCTCCACCCGGACCCAGAAGCGGCTGCGGTACTTGAGCTGCAGCGGCTGGGTGCGGGTGAGGAAGGCGAGGGTGGCGTCGGTGTCGTTCAGCTGGTAGATGCCGGACAGGCGCAGGTCGGCGACCCGCGGATCGCAGACCAGGAAGCCGGGGCGGTAGCGGCCCAGTTCGGCGAGCAGGTCGGCCAGGCGGATGTCGTGGCCGGCGATCACGCCGTCGGCCCAGGCGCCGGCCTCCATGCCATTCGCCACTGCCGGCAGGCTGGCGCCACGCAGGAACCAGCGGCTCTCGCCCGGCCGCAGCAGCGCGGCGGACGCCGCTTCCGGCTGTACCGATACCGCGCCTTCCTGCACGCTGACCCATCCACGCTCCGCCTCCAGGCGGACGACGAAGCGGGTGCCCAGCGCTTCCAGCGTGCCGTGAGGCGTGCGCACCAGGAAGGGCCGCTTGGCGCCGCGGGGGGTCAGCGCTTGAGTGTCCGCGCCGGTGGCGATACGGATTTCGCCGCGATGCAACTGGATCAGGCGGCTGTCGTCGGTCAGCGCGGTGCTCACCGCGGTGTCGGTGTTGAGGTCCAGCACCGTGCCGTCGGCCAGTTCCAGCCGGCGGCGCTCGCCGAGGCCGGTGCTGGCGTCGGCCACCAGCCGCTGCCAGGGCGTGTGCTGGCGCACCATCCAGGCGGTGAACAGGCCGGCGCCGCCGAGGGAGAGCAGCTTCAGCGAGCTGCGCCGGTGGCTGCGCGTGCGGCTGTCGGCGGCGTTCAGGGTGTCCAGCGCGAGCTGCTGCGGCAGGCCGCTGAAATCCTTGCGCAGGCTGCGCAGCCGTTGCCATGCCAGCGCATGGCGCTGGTCGGCGGCCAGCCAGTGTTCCAGCCCGGCCTGCTGCGCCGGCGTCGGCGTGCCGTAGTCCAGCTTCACCGCCCAGGCGATGGCGGCGTCCACCACCTCGTCCGGCAGCGCTTCGGCGGTGGTGGCCTCCGCCCTTCCGGCCTTGGGCGGATTCACGCCGGGAAATGCAGCGCGTAGCAGTGGCGCAGCGCCTGGGCGACGTAGCGCTCGGCGGTGGCGAGGGAAACGCCCAGGCGCTCGGCGATGCGCGGGCAACTCAGGCCTTCCAGCTGCGCCCACAGGAAAGCTTGCCGCACCGCCGGCTTGAGGCCGTCCAGCATGCGGTCTATGGCGTGCAGGGTTTCCAGCAGGATGGCGCGTTCTTCCAGCGAAGGCAGTTGCGGCTCCGGCAGCGTGGCCAGGGTGTCCAGCCAGGCCTGCTCCAGCTCGCGCCGCCGCCAGTGGTCGATCAGCAGGCCGCGGGCGATGGTGCCGAGGTAGGCGCGCGGCTGTTCCAGCGCGTTCGCCGGCCGCCGTGCCAGTACCCGCAGGAAGGTGTCGTGGGCAAGGTCGGCGGCCTTGTCGGAGCAACCCAGCTTGCGCCTCAGCCAGCCATGCAGCCAGCCGTGATGGCTGCGGTAGAGCTCGGCGACCGGGTCGGGCTGGACGGTAAGGCTCAAGATTTGCTCCGGGGACAGGCTTGAAGGCCGGGCGGCGGAGGGCGCGGCCAACGAGAATATATTGCGAATCGTTCTCATTATTTTATGTGGCGGCGGGGGCGTCAAGGCGCGGCGCGCGCCCGTCACCGCCTCGGGGCGGGACGCGGCCGGCGCCGATTGACGGCGGCACCGGTTGTTTGTTCTGCTAAGCCATCTGCTCGGCGAGGACCTGTCATGAAGCGGCTGACTCAACAGACCCTGGGTGAAGAAGAGGAACTGTCGCGCGAGGAGTGGGCGGAGCGCTACCGCCGGGTGCGCGCGGCCAGCGGGGTGATCTGCGCGCCGCTGGCGGCGGAGGATTACGTGATCCAGGCGGCGGTGGAGGCCAGCCCGGCGAAGTGGCACCTGGCCCACGTCAGCTGGTTCTTCGAGACCTTCATCCTGTGCGAGTACATGCCGGGCTACGCGGTCTTCAACCCGGCCTTCCGCAGCCTGTTCAATTCCTACTACGAGCAGGTGGGCGAGCCTTTCTCCCGCGGTGCCCGCGGCACCCTGTCGCGGCCCACGGTGGAGGAGGTGTACCGCTACCGCGGCCATGTGGATGAATACCTGCTGGCACTGCTGGAGGAGCGCGCCGAGCTGCCGTGGCCGGAGATCCTGCAGCGGCTGGAAATCGGCCTCAACCACGAGCAGCAGCACCAGGAACTGCTGCTCACCGACATCAAGCGCAACTTCTACGCCAACCCGCTGCGGCCGGTGTACCGGGACGATCTGCCGCTGCCGCCGGTGCGCCGCCGGCCGGCCACCCAGTGGCAGGAGTTCGAGGGCGGCGTACGGCGCATCGGCCATGTCGGCGAGGGCTTCGCCTACGACAACGAGAGTCCGCGCCACAACGTCTACCTGCAGCCCTTCCGCCTTGCCTCGCGGCCGGTGACCAATGGTGAATTCCTCGCCTTCATCGAGTCCGGCGGCTACCGCAATCCGGCGCTGTGGCTGTCCGATGGCTGGGCCCACCTCCAGCGCGAGGGCTGGAACGCGCCGCTGTACTGGGAGCGGCAGGACGGCGAGTGGTGGCTCTTCACGCTGGGCGGCATGGCGCCGCTGAATCCGGACGAGCCGGTGTGCCATGTAAGCCACTACGAGGCCGCCGCCTACGCCGCCTGGGCCGGCTGCCGGCTGCCGACCGAGGCGGAATGGGAGGTGGCGGCGGAGGACTGCACCCAGGAGGGCAACCTGCGCGAGACCGGCTACCTGCAGCCCATCGTCGCGCCGGCCGGCGAAGGCCTGCTGCAGCTCTACGGCGACGTCTGGGAGCACACCGGCTCCGCCTACCTGCCTTACCCCGGCTACCGCGCCGCCGAGGGCGCGCTGGGCGAGTACAACGGCAAGTTCATGTGCAACCAGATGGTGCTGCGCGGCGGCTCCTGCGTGACACCGGCGGACCACATCCGCCCCAGCTACCGCAACTTCTTCTACCCGCAGGATCGCTGGCAGTTCCAGGGCTTCCGGCTGGCGGACGATCTCTGAGCGGCCAGCCGCCGCGTGACCTGCCGCGGTGAAAGCCGCATGCTTGCGCCCAGTGCCCCGCCCAGGAGTCCGACCATGCTGTTCCGCCCCCGTCCGTCCCATCTGGTGAGCCTCGCCCTGCAGGGCGGCGGCGCGCACGGCGCCTTCACCTGGGGCGTGCTGGACGCGCTGCTGGAAGACGGCCGGCTGCAGTTCGACGGCATCAGCGGCACCAGCGCCGGCGCCATGAACGCGGTGGTGATGGCCCACGGCCTGCTGCAGGGCGGGCGCGACGGCGCGCGCGAGGCGCTGGCGCGCTTCTGGCGGGCGGTGGGTAGCGCCACCTCCTTCCGCATGCCGGTGGAACTGCCCTTCGAACTCCCTTTCGAGTCCCTCCCCACGCCGCCGGAAAACTCCGCCCTGGGCATGCGCATGATGCTGCAGTGGGCGCGCCACTTCTCGCCGGCGCAGATGAACCCCTTCGACGTCGACCCGCTGCGCGACATCGTCGCCGGGCAGGTGGATTTCGAGCGCCTGCGCGCCGCCAGCCCGGTGAAGCTCTTCATCGCCGCCACCCACGCCAACACCGGCAAGCTGCGGCTGTTCCAGGCGCCGGAGCTGAGCGTGCATGCGCTGCTCGCCTCCGCCTGCCTGCCGATGCTGCACAAGGCGGTGGAGATTGACGGCGAGCCCTACTGGGACGGCGCCTATTCCGCCAATCCGGCGGTGTTCCCGCTGTTCTACGACTGCGAGGCGCGCGACATCCTGCTGGTGCTGTTGAGCCCGCTGGTGCATGGCGAAACGCCGCGCAGTGCCGAGGAAATCCGCGCCCGCTCGCTGGACCTCGCCTTCAATTCCACCTTCCTGCGCGAGATGCGCATGTTCGCCCATGCCACCGAATTCGTCGGCCGCTCGCTGCTGCCCACCGGCCGCTTCGAGCGCCGGCTGCAGCAGACGCGCTTTCACCTCGTCGAAGCGGAGGAATTGCTCAGCAGCCTGAGCGCCGAAAGCCGCCTCACCGCCAAGCTCTCCTTCCTCGAAATGCTGCGCGACCAGGGGCGGGAGCGGGCCAAGGCCTGGCTGGCGGCGCACTTCTCGCTGATCGGCAGGCGCTCCTCGGTGGATCTGGCGCGGATGTTCTACTGAGCTACTGGATGCTGGCGCCTTCGCCCAGCAGCGCCTCGAAGGCCAGCGCCGCGGTGCTCACCGGCCGCTGCGGCAGGCGCAGGCGATAGAGCTGCCGGCGGATGGGCGCCCGCTGCGCGGCCCCGTTCTCCAGCGCCAGCCGCCGCACCCGACCCAGCGCCAGCTGGTCCCGCGCGCAGATGCGCGGCACCAGGCCGACGCCGGCGCCGGCTGCCACCGCCTGCACCACCGCCTCGTTGCTGCCCACCTCCAGCAGCGCCGGCGAATCCAGGCCGATCTCCGCCAGCAGGCGCTCGGTGGCCGCCCGGCTGCCGGAGCCCGGCTCGCGCACGATCCAGCGCCTGGCGGCCAGCGGCGGCGCGGCCTCGCCCGGCGCCTCGCGCGGGCCGACCACGATCATCTCCTCCTGCCGCCACGGCCGGCATTCCACCGGCGCCTCGCCCGGCTCGCCCTCCACCAGCGCCACGTCCACCGCGCAGTCCAGCAGCAGTTCCACCACCTGCTGCGTATTGGCGGCGCGCACCTGCAGCGATACCCCGGGGTGGCGATCGCCGAAGGCGACCAGGTAGGGTGGCAGCCAGTAGCTGGCGATGGTGGTGCTGGCGCCTATCACCAGCCGGCCGCGCGCCAGCCCGGCATAGGCGCGCACCGCCTCGTCCGCCTCCCGCTCCAGCGCGAAGATGCTGCGGCCATAGCCGTACAGCGCCTGGCCGGCCTCGCTGGGGCGGAAGCCGCGGCCCTGGCGGTCCAGCAGCACGTTGTCGAGCTGGGATTCCAACTCCCGCACCGCCTTGGAGGCCGCCGGCTGGCTGATGCCCAAGGCCTCCGCCGCCCGCGAAAAACTGCCGGCCTCGACCACCGCGACGTAGATGCGCAACAGGTGCAGATTCATTCATAACCTCAGGTAATGAAGCTGTAACTTCCATGAACTGTACGAATGATAGGGCGCGCTCTAAGCTTTTTCTCAATTTCGTATATCGATAGAAGAAATGGAGATAAGCGCGCCAGGGCCGGGTGTCGGTCTGCGATTCGGCCTCGCCGGCTGCCTGCTGATCACGCTGGCGGCCGCCGCCCTGGCGGCGGTGCCGGCCTTCGCCCGCCATGGCCTGGGCTGGCTGCCGCTGGCGGTGGCCTTGGGCATGGTCGCCGGCAACCTGTGGCCGCGGCTGCCCGCCGGCGGCGCCGCCGGCATCGCACTGGCGCGCGGCCCGCTGATGCGCGCCGGCATTGCCCTCTACGGCCTGCGCATCGGCGCGGACGATCTGGCGCTGGTGGGCTGGAGCGGGGTGGCGATGGCGGCGCTGATGGTGGCTTCCACGCTGGGGCTGGCCCAGGTGCTGGGCCGCCGCCTCGGCCTGGACCGGGACAGCGCGCTGCTGGTCGGCTGCGGCAGTGCCATCTGCGGCGCCGCGGCGGTGGCCGCGGCCGATGGCGTGCTCGGCGCCCGGGCGCGGGCGGTGTCGGCGGCGGTGGCGGCGGTGGTGGTGTTCGGCACGCTGGGCATGTACCTGCTGCCGCTGCTGCATCCGCTGCTGGCCGGCCTGCTCGGCCTGGGCGATGCCGCCTTCGGCCTGTGGCTGGGGCTGACTGTGCATGAACTGGGCCATGTGGTGGCCGCCGCCGCGGCGGTCGGGCCGGGCGCCGAGGCCAGTGCGCTGATCGAGAAGATGATGCGGGTGATGCTGCTAGCGCCGGCCATGGTGTGGCTGGCGCTGCGCTGCGGCCGGCCGCAGGCGGAGCAGGCCACGGCTGCGGCGAAGGCCGCGCGCCGGCCGGGGTTGCCGCTGTTCCTGTGGGCCTTCATCGCCGCCATCGTGCTGGCGGTGAGCGGCGCACTGCCGCAGGCGGTGATGAACTGGGGCGGTGTGCTCGCCCAGCTGCTGCTGGCGGTGGGGCTGGCTGGCCTGGGTGCGGCGACGCGGCTGGCCGACATCCGCCAGGCCGGCGGCCGGGTATGGCTGCTGGCGGCGCTGCTGTGGGCGTGGTTGCTGGCGGCGGGGCTGTTCATGGTGGTGATCGCCGGGTGGCTGGCATGAGCGCGGACGCTTTCAAGGGATGGGAATCGGGCCGGGACGGACTGGCTGAAGCCGGCCTTGCCCTGGCATTCCAGCGGGGCGCCGAGGTGTGCGGGCTACGGGCTTTTTTCCTCGCTCCAGCCTGTTATAACAGGTTAGGATGTCTATGGCCTCAGCCGCTGTTCGGCGCTGGCCGTCCGGCATGTCGCCGCCCTTCTTCCCCGTTCGACCAGGAGCCCCGCTTGGAGCAGATCAGCACCGTTTTTGCCGCACACGACGCCGCCACCTGGGCGCTGGTCGCCTTCGCCATCGCCGCCGGCGGCGCGCTGCGCGGGCTCACCGGTTTCGGTTCGGCGCTGCTGATGGCGCCGCTGCTGTCCCTGGTGCTGCCGGCGCGGGAAACGCTGTGCCTGGTCACCCTGCTGAACGCGCTGCCCATGGGCCGCGCCGCCACCGCCGCCGCCAGCCGGCTGGTAGACCGGGAGGTGATGCTGCCAATGACGCTGGCCGCCTTCGCCGGCGTGCCCTGCGGCATCGCGCTGGTGCATGTGCTGCCGGCGCGGCTCTTCGGCATGGTGATAGGCGGCGCGGTGATGCTCAGCGCCTGCGCGCTGATGGCTGGCCGCAGCCTGCCCGGCGGGCGTTCGCGGCCGCTGTCGCTGGGCGTGGGGGCGCTGAGCGGCGTGCTCACAGGGCTGGGCGGCGTCGGCGGGCCGCCGGCCATTCTTTATCTGCTGGGCGTGGAGGCGGACAACCACCGCGCCCGCGCCAACTTCATCGTCTTTTTCGCCTGGCTGTATCCGGTGGCGCTGGCGGCCATCCTGGCGCTGGGCATGCTGAGCTGGGCGGAGGCGCTGGCCTGGCTGGCGCTGGCGCCGCTGTTCCTGCTCGGCGGCGTGGCCGGCGGGCGTCTGTACGCGCTGATCGGCCGCGTCCACTTCCGTCCTTTCGTGCTGGCGCTGCTGCTGCTGGCCGGGGCGGTGGCGGCCTGGCCTAAGGCGGCGGAGGCCGCACCGAAGTGGGCGGGTTACGCACTCCTGCAGTGCGGGATTTCATGCGTAGCATTGCATGAAATTTCATGAAAAATCCTTTTAATTCAATGTAATCATGCCGTTGAAGAGAGGTATTGCAATGCGATGGAATTGGCACCGTGTTTGCTTAACAGAACTCGTCATAACAAGTTGTGCCAGGCGCGAGGTTTTCCATGTCCAGCCGTAAGCAGATCGCAGTGGTTTCCAAGACTTCGGGCGACGCGATAGACGCGGTTTCGCCGGTGCCGCTGCACACCCAGATACGCGAGGTGCTGCGCCGCCGCATCCTGGATGGCAGCTATGCGCCGCACTCGCAGATGCCCTCCGAGAGCCAGATGATGGAAGCCTTCGGCGTCAGCCGCATCACCATCCGCCAGGCGCTGGGCGACCTGCAGAAGGAGGGGCTGATCTTCAAGGTGATGGGCAAGGGCAGCTTCGTCGCCAAGCCCAAGGCCTTCCAGAGCCTGTCGCGGCTGCAGGGCTTCGGCGAGGCGATGGCGCCCTCCGGCTACGAAACCTATTCGATGCTGCTGTCCGCCCGCCAGGTGGAGGCCAGCCAGGTGGTGGCGGCGCGCTTCGGTATCCGGCCGGGCGACGCGGTGTTCGAGATCCAGCGCCTGCGCTACCTCAACCGCGAGCCCATCTCGGTGGACGTCAGCTACTTTCCGCCCGCCATCGGCGAACGGCTGGTGCAGGAAGACCTCGCCACCCGCGACATCTTCGTCATCCTCGAGAACGACTTCGGCCACGACCTCACCCATGCCGACCTGCAGATCGAGGCCATTTCCGCCGACGAATCGCTGGCGCGCCACCTCGGCACCGACGAGGGCGCGCCGCTGCTGCGCATGGAGCGCATGACTTACGCCGGCGAGCAGCCGCTGGACTTCGAGTTCCTTTACTACCGAGGCGACGCCTTCCAGTACCGCCTGCGCATAGAGCGCAGCTGAGTACCGGCAGGACCTTGCCCGGGCGCACTGCCCCAACCCCAGGAGAGACCATGAAGCGCATAGACCTGCAGTACGACCTCGTCGTCATCGGCGGGGGTACCGGCGGACCGATGGCCGCGGTGAAAGCGAAGGAAAGGAATCCTCAACTCAAGGTGCTGCTGGTCGACAAGGCCAACGTGAAGCGCAGCGGTGCCATCTCGATGGGCATGGACGGCCTCAACAACGCCGTCATCCCCGGCCATGCCACGCCGGAGCAGTACGTGAAGGAGATCACCGTCGCCAACGACGGCATCGTCGACCAGGAGGCGGTGATGGCCTACGCCGCCGGCAGCTTCGACATGATCCAGGAGCTGGACCGCTGGGGCGTCAAGTTCGAGAAGGACGAAACCGGCGACTACGCGGTGCGCAAGGTGCACCATCTCGGCAGCTACGTGCTGCCGATGCCCGAAGGCCACCACATGAAGAAGATCCTCTACCGCCAGCTGAAGCGCGGCCGGGTGGAGGTGACCAACCGGGTGGTGGTCACCCGCGTGCTCACCGGCGCCGACGGCGCGGTGAACGCGGTGCTGGGCTTCGACTGCCGCACCGCGGACTTCTACGTCATCCGCTGCAAGGCGGCGGTCATCAGCACCGGCGCTGCCGGCCGCATCGGCCTGCCGGCCTCCGGCTACCTGATGGGCACCTACGAGAACCCGACCAACTGCGGCGACGGCCACGCCATGGCCTATCACGCCGGCGCCGACCTGGCCAACCTCGAGTGCTTCCAGATCAACCCGCTGATCAAGGACTACAACGGCCCGGCCTGTGCCTACGTCACCGGCCCCTTCGGCGGCTTCACCGCCAACTCCAAGGGCGAGCGCTTCATCGAGTGCGACTACTGGAGCGGCCAGATGATGCTGGAATTCCACCGCGAGCTGCAGAGCGGCAACGGCCCGGTGTTCCTCAAGCTGGACCACCTGGCGGAGGAAACCATAGGCGAGATCGAGCACATCCTGCACACCAACGAGCGCCCCAGCCGAGGCCGCTTCCACGAGAAGCGCGGCAACGACTACCGCAGCGAGATGGTGGAGATGCACATCTCCGAGATCGGCTTCTGCAGCGGCCACAGCGCCTCCGGCATCCACATCAACGCCCGCGGCGAAACTTCGGTGAAGGGCCTCTACGCCGCTGGCGACTGCGCCAGCGTGCCGCACAACTACATGCTGGGCGCCTTCGTCTATGGCCGCCTGTGCGGCGAGAACGCCGCCGAGTACTGCGACGGCCGCAACCCGCTGGCGGTGGACGAGGACGCGGTGGAAGCCGAGCGCGCCCGCATCGCCGCGCCGCTGGGCCGGGGCGACGGCCTCACCCCCTTCCAGATCGAGTACAAGACGCGCCGGCTGGTGAACGACTACCTGCAGCCGCCCAAGATCACCCGCAAGTACGAGATCGCCCTGCGCCGCTTCGACGAGATCCGCGAGGACGCGCTGCAGATGACCGCCGCCAACCCGCACGAGCTGATGCGGGCGATAGAAGCCCACTCCATCCTCGACTGCGCCGAGATGGCCGCCCGCGCCTCGCTGTTCCGCACCGAGAGCCGCTGGGGCCTGTACCACCACTACGTCGACTTCCCCGAGCGCAATGATGCCGACTGGTTCTGCCACTCGCTGCTGAGTAAGGGCGCCGACGGCGCCATGAGCCTGCGCAAGAAGGCGGTGGAGCCCTACATCGTCGCCATCGACGAACAGGAGCGCACCGCCTACCAGCGCCTGCGCGTCGCCCCCAGCGCCGCTGCCGCCTGAGCCCAGGCACCCCCGAACCCGACGCGAGAGGAAACGACCATGACCATCGCCATCACCCCCACCCAGGCCCCCGTCGCCGTCGACGAGGACAAGTGCATCGCCGAGAAGGGCTGTACCGTCTGCGTGGATGTCTGCCCGCTGGACGTGCTCGCCATTGACCTGGTGAAGAAAAAAGCCTTCATGCAGTTCGACGAGTGCTGGTACTGCCTGCCCTGCGAAACCGACTGCCCCACCGGCGCGGTGCAGGTCAGCATCCCCTACCTGCTGCGCTGAGGAGGGCCGCCATGCAGATGCTCTCCCTTGCCGAACGCCTGGAAAGCGCCGACGCCGAAGTGCGCCGCCTGGCCGTCATCGATCTGCCCTACGGCGACGAGGACGACATCGTGCCGCTGCTGCTGCCGCGCCTGCTCGACAGCGACGCCGCGGTACGGACCGAAGCGGTGCGCGCCCTCGAAGGCTACGAGGACACCCCGGTGGTGGCCGCGCTGGCCACCATGCTGCTGGACGGCGACGCCGGCGTGCGCGAAGCCGCCGGCCAGGTGCTGGCCGAACTCAAGCAGCCCGCCTCCGCCGCGCCGCTGCTGCCGCTGCTGGAAGGGCAGGCCGCCGAAGTGCGCATGCTGGCCTTCCGCGCGGTGCGTGCGCTGCGGGTGGAGGCCGCCTTCGCCCCCGCCATGGCGGCGCTGCGCGACGCCGACCCCGGCGTGCGCCGCGAGGCCGTCGGCGTGCTCGGCTACCTGAAGAAAACCGAGGCCATCGGCGAGCTGGCCGAAGTCGCCGCCCACGACCCGGACGCCGAAGTGCGCCGCATCGCCATCGGCGCGCTGGGCTACGCCAGCGGTGTCAGCGTGCTGCCGGCCCTCACCCGCGCGCTGGGCGATACCGCCTGGATGGTGCGCGAGGAAGCGGCGCAGACGGTGGGCAAGCTGCGCCTGGGCCCGGCCATTCCCGACCTGGTGAAGGCCATGGCCGACGACTACTGGCAGGTGCGGGTGAAGGCGGCGCGCAGCCTCGGCCTGCTCAAGGCCGCCGCCGGCCTGCCGGCACTGGTGGAGGCGCTGTCCCACCCGATGGGCAACCTGCGCAAGGAAGCCGCCATCGCCCTCGGCGAGGTTGGCGACGCCCGCGCCATCCCGGCGCTGGAAAAGGCCCTGCAGGACCCCGACCCGGACGTGCGCAAGCTCGCCCGCCTCGCCCTCACCGCCATCGGCCTCGCCCAGGCCTGAAGGAGCCCGCCATGACCTACGTCGTCACCGAAGCCTGCGTGCGCTGCAAATACACCGACTGCGTCGCCGTCTGCCCGGTGGAGTGCTTCCACGAGGGGCCCAACTTCCTCGTCATCAACCCGGAAGGCTGCATCGACTGCGGCGTCTGCGTGCCGGAATGCCCGGTGGGCGCCATCTACGCCGAAGACGAGCTGCCCGCCGGGCAGGAAGCCTTCATCGCCCTCAACGCCGAGCTGGCCGCGGTCTGGCCGCCCATCGCCGAGGCCCGCGAACCGCTGGCGGACGCCGAGCGGTGGGCGGAGGTGGCGGACAAGCGCGCCTTCCTCGACACCGCCGGCGCCGCACCTCCGGCCTGAGACCCTTCAGAACCCGCCCTTCAACCCGCCGGCCCCCCGCCGGACCAGCCGCCCCGGAGGAACATCCGCCACATCCGCTGCGCCCCGCGAAAGCGGGAAAACAGAGAGAGATACGCAGGAACTCGAACGCACCGCCAACCCCACTGGAAGGACGCCCCAATGAACGCACGTTCCAGAAGCACGCATCGAGATCGGCATCACAACAATCACAACATTGCCCGCCACACCCTGGCCACGCTGGCGCTCGCCGCCTGCTGTGCGCTACCGCTGGGCGCCGCCGCCGAAGTCGTCACCGTCGGCATCGGCACCCAGAACACCACCACCAACACGGTGACCGGCGGCATCGTCATCAAGGAACTGGGCCTGCTCGAAAAGAACTTGCCGAAGACCGGCAAGTACAAGGACATCACCTTCAAGGTCGAGTGGCAGAACTTCACCTCCGGCCCGCCGGTCACCAACGGCATGGTCGCCAACACCCTGCAGATCGGCATGATGGGCGACTACCCGCTGCTGGTGAACGGCGCCACTTTCCAGGCCATGCCGGAAACCAAGAGCCGGCTCATCGCGCTGATCGCCTACAACGCTGAGGGCGCCGGCAACGGCCTGGTGGTGCACAAGGATTCGCCCTACTACGAGCTGGCCGACCTCAAGGGCAAGAAGGTCTCCGTGCCCTTCGGTTCCGCCGCCCACGGCATGCTGCTGAAGGCGATGGAAGACCGCGGCTGGAAGAGCGATTACTTCGAGCTCTCCAGCCAGAGCCCGGAGGTGGGCACCTCCAGCCTGCAGGAGATGCGCATAGACGGCCATGCCGACTTCGTGCCCTTCGCCGAGCTGCTGCCCTACCGCGGCTTCGCCCGCAAGATCTTCGACGGCGTCGAAACCAAGGTGCCCACCTTCCACGGCGTGGTGGTGCGGGAAGACTTCGCCAAGAAGTACCCGGAGTTCGTCGTCGCCTACCTGAAGGCGCTGATGGAGGCCAATGACTGGGTGCGCAAGAACCCGGTGGAAGCGGCGGCCAAGATCGAGCAATGGACCCGCGTCGAGAAGGAAGTGGCCTACATGTTCCTCGGCCCCAGCGGTGTTCATACGCTGGACCCGACGATCAAGCCCAAGTGGATAGAGACGGTGAAATACGACCACGGCGTGCTGCAGCGCATGGGCCGGGTGAAGGACTTCGACGCCGACGCCTGGGCGGACGAGAGCTACATCCGCACTGCCTACAAGGAGCTGGGGCTGGACTACGACAAGCAGAAGGCCAGCCTCGCCAACTACGAGATCAGCGGCACCGACCCGCTGTGCGGCGGCGCCATCACCAACCCGCGCGAGGCCGGCGAGGTGTGGCTGGACGGCGGCGGCATCACCGCCTACAAGTCCGCCGCCTGCACCCTGGCGGCGGCCGGCAAGGCGGTGGCCGAGGGCAAGAAGATAGGCGTGGCCTTCGTCTTCGACCACAGCAGCAAGATCAAGCTGTTCGCCGACAAGGCCTACTACGCGCTGGGCGGCAAGAGCGGCAAGGAGATCGTGCCCTTCCTGCTGAAGAAGGATGCCGAGGCCTATGTCGCGGCCAACGGCGGCAAGGTCGGCGGCTACGGCGATGCCGTGGCGCTGGCGGGGAGGTGAGCATGGCGGGCGCGATTTCCCTGCGGGTATTGCGCGGCGAGGGCCGCGCGGCCGAGTCCCTGGCCGAGGACAGACGCGATGGCGAGGCGGCGCTGGCTGCAGTCGCCTCGCCGCTGCCGGCGGCGGTCGCGCCGGCCGCCGGGCCGGCGGGCCACGGATCGGCCACTGCCGCCCAGGCGCAGCCGGCAGACGCGGCGGTGGCTTCCACGGCGGCCTTCGCCGCGGCGGGCACCGCCGCTGCCGAGCTGCTCTCCACCACGCTGCAGGCGGCGCCGGCACGGGCCGCCGGTGGCCACGCGGCCGCCGCCGTGCCGCCCGCCCCGGGCCGGCTGGCGGGCGCGCTGCGCCGCCAGCTGCCCGGCCTGCTGCTGGGCCTGGTCTCCATCGGCCTGCTGATCGGCTTCTGGTACCTCGCCACCGCCTATCGCTGGAATTTCTACATCCGCTTCACCAACGTGCCGACGCCGGGCGAGGTCTTCTCCGGGCTGCTGGCGCTGGCGGGCGACGGCAAGTTCCTCACCAACATCGGCATCAGCCTGCAGCGCATCCTGCTCGGCTTCGCCTTCGCCACCGTGCTGGGCGTGGTCTTCGGCCTGCTGTGCGGGCGCTACCTGATGCTGCGCCGGCTGCTGTTCCCGGCGCTGGAGGTGCTGCGGCCGATACCCGCCATCGCCTGGGTGCCCATCTCCATCATGCTGTGGCCCAGCACCGAGTCCAGCATCGTCTTCATCACCTTCCTCGGCGCCTTCTTCCCCATCCTGCTCAACACCCTGCACGGCGTCGCCGCGGTGGATGCGGTGCTGCTGCGGGCGGCGCGCTGCCTGGGCGCCGGCGAGGCCTCGCTGCTCGCCCGGGTGATCCTGCCGGCGGCGCTGCCGCACATCTTCACCGGGCTGGCGGTGGGCATGGGCGTGGCCTGGGTGTCGCTGATCGCGGCGGAGATGATCTCCGGCCAGTTCGGCGTCGGCTACTTCACCTGGGAGGCCTATTCGCTGATCGAGTATCCGCACATCGTCATCGGCATGCTGGTGATCGGCGTGCTCGGCCTCGCCTGCAGCGGTGCCATCCGCCTGCTGTCGCGCATCGCCATGCCCTGGCAGAGCCTGGGCGGCAAGGAGGGCGCGCCATGAGCACGCTGGCAGCCAGCCTTCCCCCCGGCGTGGCGGATACCGCGCCCGGCCGCGGCCATATCGAGATCGACGACGTCACCGTGCGCTTCACTCAGAACGGCGCCGCGCTGGACGCGGTGCGCGGCATTTCCATCGACGTGAAGCCGGGCGAGTTCGTGTCGGTGGTCGGCCCCTCCGGCTGCGGCAAATCCACCCTGCTCAACATCGTCGCCGGCTTCCTCAAGCCCAGCGCCGGCCGCGCCACGGTGGACGGCGCGCCGATACGCGGCCCCGGCGCCGACCGCGGCGTGGTGTTCCAGCAGTACTCGCTGTTCCCCTGGCTGAAGGTGCGGGAGAACGTGGAGTTCGGCCTGCGCATGCAGGGCATGGCGCCGGCCGCGCGCTGCGCCCGGGCGCGCACCCTGCTCGGCCTCGCCGGCCTGCTCGCCTTCGAGAACCACTACCCGGAGCAGCTCTCCGGCGGCATGAAGCAGCGGGTGGGCATCGTGCGCGCGCTCGCCACCGGCCCGCAGGTGCTGCTGATGGACGAACCCTTCGGCGCGCTGGACGCGCAGACGCGGGTGGTGATGCAGGAAATCCTCACCAATATGTGGCAGCAGCTGAAGCTGTCGGTGCTGTTCATTACCCACGACATCGAGGAGTCCATCTTCCTGTCCGACAAGGTCTATGTGATGACCGCCCGCCCCGGCCGGGTGAAGGCGGAGATCCCGATCCCGCTGCCGCGTCCGCGCACGGCGGAGATGAGCAACTCGCCGGAGTTCATCGCCATCCTGCAGCGGCTGCGCGCCTTGATCCGCGAGGAAAGCCTGGCGGCCATGGGCGGCGAACTGCGCGACGGCGGCCTGGGCGGCGACTGGCACCTGGGCAAGGGTGGCGTGGGAGAGGCTTTATGAGCGCTGTGCCCACATTTGCGCTGGCTGCCTCAGCCGACCCGCGCGCGGCGCTGCCCCGGGCCGTCACCGACCGGCGTCTGTCCGGCGAACTGGTGATCGAGTGGGAAGACGGCGCGCGCAGCCTGCTGCCCCACGGTCTGCTGCGCCAGCATTGCCGCTGCGCGGCCTGCGAGCAGGCGCGCCGCAGCGGCCTGCCGCCGCCTGCGCCGGCTGCGTTGAGCGAGATCCGGGCGCTGGCGATACAGGGGCTGAACCTGGTCTTCGCCGATGGGCACGAGCGGGGGATCTACCCCTGGGCTTATCTGCGAGCGCTGGGGGATGAGATGGCGGCCGGCGCTGGCGCGGGAGGCTAGCCGGGCCTTGCCGTTCAGCCCAGGCTCAGCCCCAGCGCGCGGCCGAGTGCGCTGATGCCCGCATACAGCCCGAGCAAGGCCAGCAAACCGAACACCATGCTCATCACCCGTTGCTCCGGTGGCGTGCGCCAGCGCTGGCCCGTCTCTTCCGCTTCCCGCCGCCAGGCGCGGCTGCGGCGCAGGTGGCGCAGCAGGCTGAGCAGCATGTAGGCGGCGAAGCCGAAGCCCAGGGCGGCCATGGTGAGGGTGAAGTCAGGCATGGTCGGGGGGATTGTGCGGGCCTTAGCCGGGGAGGCTGTCCAGCCAGCGGGTCAGCGCCTGCAGCAGGGCGGCGGGCTGTTCCAGCGGGATCATGTGGCCGCTGTCGGCGATGACCTCCAGCCGGGCGCCGGGAATGGCCGCCTGCAGTTCGCGGGCTTCGTCCAGGCTGCGCAGGCGGTCCTGGTCGGCGGCGACCACCAGCGTGGGGCAGCGGAAGGCGGCCAGGGCGGGCAGATCGCTGTCGCGCACCAGGTGGGACTGGCGGAAGAAGACTTCGCCGCCGAGGCGCGCGCCCATCTGGCGGATGGCGTCTATCAGCCCGGCGTCGTTCTCCCGCGCCACATGCACCGAGGCGCGGATGGAGGAGGGGCTGAGGCCGCGGAACACGCCGGCCTGGGCCGTCTTCACCGCCGCCGTCTTGCGCTGGGCCTGCAGCGGCGAGTCCGCGCGGCCGGAGGTGGCGATCAGCACCAGCGCGGCGATGCGCTCCGGGGCCTGGCGCACGATCTCGCGCGCCACGTAGCCGCCCATGGAGAAGCCGACCAGCACGCAGCGCTCCGGCAGGCTGGCGATGACGTGCCGGGCCATGGCGGCGATGCTGTCGCCCTCGCGCAGGCTGCCGTGAATGACTGGCGCGCGGGCGGCGAGCGCCGGCTCGATCTCGCGCCACAGGGTTTCGTCGGCCATGAAGCCGGGCAGCAGCACGAAGGGGGCTTGCGCGGCGGGGAGCGGGGTTGAGCTCATGTCGGAGGCTTTGCTGTTTGTTCTGGTTCAGGGGCCAGGGCTGGCGATGCCGGTGTCCGGCTGGCCGGCTCTCCCGGGCTGCTCGATGAAGCCCGGCCCGGCAGCGTCGAGACTATCCCTTTGCCCGCGGGCTGGCGACCGCGCTTTCCGGCTCAGGCTGATCTGCGTTTGCCAAGGCAGCGCCGCTGTCCGGTTGGTGTTCCGGAAGCGTAAGCGGCAAGGTGCGCACGGCTTCGTCGCCGATGGCAGTGCCAGCCCGCCGATTCAACCGTAACGCCGCGCCGCTTCCACCGCCAGGCCGGCGCCTATGCTGCCGTAGAGGTCGCCTTCCACGCTGCGTGCCTGCGGCAGTTCGGCGGCGATGCGGGCGCGCAGCTGGGCGACGCCGCTGGCGCCGCCGGTGAAGTAGAGGGTGTCCACCCGGTCGCGGGCGACGCCGGCCTGGGCCAGTAGGCCGGCCACCGTTTCGGCCACCCGGTCCACCAGCGAGGTGGTGGCGGCGGTGAAGGCGGCGCTGTCGATGGCGTGGGTGAAGCCGGCCTGCAGGCGGCCCAGCTCCAGCGTGGCGCTGGGCGCGGCGGAGAGGTCGATCTTGGCCTGTTCCACCTGCAGCGCCAGCCAGTGGCCTTCGCGGTTGTTGATCAAGCGGGAGAGGCGGTCCAGCTCTTCGCGCGCCTCGGCATCGCGGTAGATGTTCTGCAGGTCTGCCCAGGTCTGGCGGGTGTAGGCGCTGTTGATGGTGTGCCAGGTGGCGAGCTGGAAGTAGATGCTGGAGGGGATGGCGGCGCCGTTCTTCATGCGGCCGCGGTAGCCCAGCAGCGGCATCACGCAGTCCAGGCTGAGGGCGCGGTCGAAGTCGGTGCCGCCGATGTGCACGCCGGCGTTGCCCAGCAGGTCGTCGCCGCGGTCGGCGCGGCGGGCGCGCTCCGGCGATAGGCGCACCAGCGAGAAGTCGGCGGTGCCGCCGCCGATGTCGGCGATCAGCACCAACTCTTCGCGCGTCAGCGAGGCTTCGTAGTGCAGCGCAGCGCCTATGGGCTCGAACTGGAAGCTGACTTCGCGGAAGCCGACGCGGCGGGCGATGTCTTCCAACGTGTCCTGCGCCTTGCGGTCGGCGGCGGCGTCCTCGTCCACGAAGTGCACCGGGCGGCCGAACACCGCCTGGTCGAAGCCGCGGCCGGCGGCGGTTTCAGCGCGGCGCTTGAGTTCGCCGATGAAGCTGGCGAGCAGTTCGCGGAAGGAGAGGGCGCGGCCCAGCACCTCGGTGTGGCCGTCGATGAGACTGCTGCCGAGCAGGCTCTTCAGTGCCCGCATCAGCCGGCCTTCGTAGCCTTCCAGGTACTCGGCCAGGGCGTCGCGGCCGTAGTGGGTGCTGTCCTCGTCGGCGTTGAAGAACACCGCCGAGGGCAGGGTGGGCTTGCCGTCTTCCAGCGGCAGCAGCGTGGGCAGGCCGGGGCGTAGCCAGCCGGCGGTGGAATTGGAGGTGCCGAAGTCGATGCCGCAGGCGCGGGCGGGTGCGGAAGTCATGCGAAGGCCCGGGGCGTAAAGGGCAGGGATGCTACCGCCGCCTCCGGCCGCCCGCCAGCCCCGGCACCCCTCGGATATACGCGGCGGCTGCCCTTTTCGGGCGCTGGCGGCCGGGGCGGAGGCCGCCTGACGGGCAAGGGGGAGGGCGGCGTTCCGGGAAGTGGGCAAGCCTGCAGCTCACGCCGGCGGGGGCGCCGGGGCCCGGCTTGTTACATCTTTCCTCTGTATTAGGTCTTATATATGTCAAGCGAGTTGTATGGATTGCAACACAGCACCGGGAAGCCAGCAGACAGGCGGATTGGTGCACCGCAAATAAGGTTGTTTGGTGGCATTTCTGATAATTCCAAGACAATATTGGTCTGACCAATAAAAAGAAAATTTAGCACCTATCTGCCTGCACCAATTGACGTTTCCATGAAAACCCCGTTTTAATCCGCACCGTTTGGTTATACCGATTCGGTAAGTGGTAATACCAATCAAACAATAAATCAGGTGGACGACGTCCACACCCGGCGGCGTACCCGCCGAGGATGAACGGGAGTGAGAAAACAATGCAGGCCTGGGAACAACTATATGACCCGGCTGGCAACCTCTGGTTGTCCAGCCTGATCGCGCTGCTGCCGATCGCCTTCTTCTTCGTCGCCCTCGCGGTGCTGCGGATGAAGGGCTGGATGGCCGGCACCATCACCGTGATCATCGCGCTGCTGGTGGCGCTGTTCTTCTACCGGATGCCGCTGGAGCGGGCGCTGGCTTCCGGTGTGTACGGCTTCTTCTACGGGCTGTGGCCGATCGCCTGGATCATCATCGGCGCGGTCTTCCTCTACAAGGTGTCGGTGAAGACCGGCCAGTTCGACATCATCCGCGCCTCCATCCTGTCGGTGACCGAAGACCAGCGCCTGCAGATGCTGATGGTGGGCTTCTCCTTCGGTGCCTTCCTGGAAGGCGCGGCGGGCTTCGGCGCGCCGGTGGCCATCACCGCCGCGCTGCTGGTCGGTCTGGGCTTCAAGCCGCTGTACGCCGCCGGCCTGTGCCTGATCGTGAATACCGCGCCGGTGGCCTTCGGCGCCATGGGCATCCCCATCATCGTCGCCGGCCAGGTGACCGGGCTGGATGCCTTCCATATCGGCCAGATGGCGGGCCGCCAGCTGCCCTTCCTGACCATCATCGTGCTGTTCTGGATCATGGCCATCATGGATGGCTGGCGCGGCGTGAAGGAAACCTGGCCGGCGGTGATCGTGGCCGGCGGCTCCTTCGCCATCGTCCAGTACCTCACCTCCAACTTCATCGGCCCCGAACTGCCGGACATCACCTCCTCGCTGGCCTCGCTGGTGTGCCTGACGCTGTTCCTGAAGCGCTGGCAGCCGAAGCGCATCTTCCGTTTCGAGGATGCCGACGCCCACCTGGATGCCAAGGTGCAGCAGGAAGCCCACAGCCATTACAGCGCCGGCCGGATCATCAAGGCCTGGTCGCCCTTCCTGATCCTGACCGCCATGGTCACCATCTGGAGCGTGAAGCCGTTCAAGGCCCTGTTCGCCAAGGGCGGCGTGCTGGAGAGCTGGATCATCAAGTTCCCGGTGCCCTCGCTGGACGCGCTGGTGCAGAAGATGCCGCCCATCGTCGCCAAGCCGACGCTGTACGAGGCGGTGTACAAGTTCGACTGGTTCTCCGCCACCGGCACCGCCATCCTGTTCGCCGCGCTGATCTCCATCGTGCTGCTGCGCATGCGTCCGGCGGAAGCGGTGAAGACCTTCGGCGAAACGGTGTACGGGCTGCGCATGCCCATCTACTCCATCGGCATGGTGCTGGCCTTCGCCTTCATCGCCAACTACTCCGGCCTCTCCGCCACGCTGGCGCTGGCGCTGGCACACACCGGACACGCCTTCACCTTCTTCTCGCCCTTCCTCGGCTGGCTGGGCGTGTTCCTGACCGGTTCGGATACCTCGGCCAACGCCCTGTTCGCTGCGCTGCAGGCCAACACCGCACACCAGATCGGCGTTTCCGACATCCTGCTGGTGGCGGCCAACACCACCGGCGGCGTCACCGGCAAGATGATCTCGCCGCAGTCCATTGCCATCGCTTGCGCGGCGGTCGGCCTGGCCGGGAAGGAGTCGGACCTGTTCCGCTTCACCGTGCGCCACAGCCTGGTGTTCTGCACCCTGGTGGGCATCATCACCACGCTGCAGGCCTACGTCTTCCCCTGGATGATTCCCTGAGGCCATGGGCCAGCGTTGCGCTTCCATGCTGTTTCGGGCACGAGGAGCAGCCGCTCGCGCGGCGGCTGCCGGAAAATAGCGGGATGAAAACGACCCGCACTTCCGAACGTCTGTCCGACCGGGTTGCCGCAGAACTGCGGCAACTCATCTCCCAGCGTGGCCTACAGGCCGGCGACCGCCTGCCCGCCGAGCGTGCGCTGGCGTTGGAGCTGGGCGTCTCGCGCACCGCGCTGCGCGAGGCCATCGCCCAGCTGAGCGCGCAGGGCCTGCTCGCCGCCCGGGTGGGCGGCGGCACCTTCGTGCAGGAGGCGCGCACGCCCACCCAGCGGGTGGTCGGGCCGCTGGAGCCCTTCCTGCCGCTGTTCCAAGGCGATCCGGAGTACCGCTTCGACGTGCTGGAAACGCGCTACGCGCTGGAAGGCGCCACCGCCTGGCACGCCGCCCTGCGCGCCACCGACGAGGACCGCGCGCGCATCCGCGAGGCCTTCGACACCATGATGGCCGCCCACGGCAAGAACGACCCGGCCGGCGAGGCGGTGGCCGACGCCGCCTTTCACCTCTCCATCGCCGAGGCCTCGCACAACCTGGTGCTGCTGCAGGTGATGCGCGGCCTGTTCGACCTGCTGCAGACCAACATCTCCCAGAGCCGGGAGAAGCTCTACGTGTCGCCGCGCACCTTCAACCCGCTGTCCGCGCAGCACCGGGAAATGATGGACGCCATCCTGGCCGGCGACCCGGAACGCGCCAGCGCCGCGGCGCACGCCCACCTTGTTTTCGTGCACGACTCCCTGCGCACACTGGACGAGGACGAAGCCCGCCGGGCCCGTGCCTCCCGCCTTCCACCTGCCGAACGCGAGCGAACATGATCATTTCCGCTTCCACCGACTACCGCGCCGCCGCCGAAAGCCGGCTGCCGCCCTTCCTGTTCCACTACATCGATGGCGGCGCCTACGCCGAGCACACGCTGCGGCGCAACGTCTCCGACCTGGCGGACATCGCCCTGCGCCAGCGCATCCTGCGCAACATGTCCGAGCTCAGCCTGGAAACCGAGCTGTTCGGCGAGAAGCTGGCGATGCCGGTGGCGCTGGCACCGGTCGGCCTCACCGGCATGTACGCCCGCCGTGGCGAAGTGCAGGCGGCGCGGGCGGCGGCGAAGAAGGGCGTGCCCTTCACCCTGTCCACCGTGTCGGTCTGCCCCATCGAGGAAGTGGTGCCGGCCATCGACCGGCCGATGTGGTTCCAGCTCTACGTGCTGAAGGACCGCGGCTTCATGAAGAACGCCCTGGAGCGGGCCAAGGCCGCCGGCGTCACCACCCTGGTGTTCACGGTGGACATGCCCACCCCCGGCGCCCGCTACCGCGATGCCCACTCCGGCATGAGCGGCCCCAACGCGCCCCTGCGCCGCATGCTGCAGGCGGTGACCCACCCCGCCTGGGCCTGGGACGTCGGCCTGCTGGGCAAGCCGCACGACCTCGGCAACATCTCCGCCTACCGCGGCCACCCCACCGGCCTGGCCGACTACATCGGCTGGCTGGCGGCCAACTTCGATCCCTCCATCTCGTGGAAGGACCTGGAGTGGATACGCGAATTCTGGGAAGGGCCGATGGTGATCAAGGGCATCCTCGACCCGGAAGATGCCCGCGACGCGGTGCGTTTCGGTGCCGACGGCATCGTCGTCTCCAACCACGGCGGCCGCCAGCTCGACGGCGTGCTCTCCAGCGCCCGCGCGATGCCGGCCATCGCCGACGCGGTGAAGGGCGAGCTCAAGATCCTCGCCGACTCCGGCATCCGCAACGGCCTGGACGTGGTGCGCATGATCGCCCTCGGCGCCGACGCGGTGATGCTGGGCCGCGCCTTCGTCTACGCCCTGGCCGCCGCTGGCGAGGCCGGCGTGGAGAACCTGCTGACCCTGTTCGAGAAGGAAATGAAGGTGGCGATGACGCTGACCGGCGCCAAGACGATTGCCGAGATCACGCGGGAGTCGCTGGCCGGGGTGACGCGGGAGTCGGCTGTCTCGGTCTGAGGTGGTTTGCATCGGTGGCGGGGCTGACAGGCCGCGCCAGGTCAGCGGGCCGCAGATGCTGCGGCCCGCTGCGTTTCCGGCGGCGCAGATGAAGCTCTCGTGCCGCAAGCCCCTGCTTTTCTCCCTCTTCCCTCGTGGGGGAAGGCCGGGGAGAGGGGGCGACCCGCCAGGGGCGGCACCGCCAGTCCCCCTAGATTTCCCCCAGACGCCGCTCGGCGCCCCGGCCTAGCGACCTCCATGCCGCAGGGCGCTCCGGCGGGCGAGGCCGCGCTTCGCTTTTTCCGCCTCTGCCCGCGAGGGGGAGCAAGCCGGCGCCTGCTCCGCCCAGCGCTTCAAACGCTCACCGCCTTAGGCTCGTCCGCCCCAGCCTTCCCCCTTTCCCGCCCTTCCTCGTTCGCTACCAGGAAATGGTCGATGAACACCCTCAGCCGCGGCGGCATCTGGGTGCTGCGGGGAAAGTAGAGATAGGCGCGGCTCAGCGAGGGCGCGTAGCTCTCCAGCACCGTCACCAGCCGGCCGCTGCGGATGTCCTCGGCGGCCATCGATTCGATCACCTGCGCCAGCACCAGCCCGCGCCGCGCCAGGTCCAGCTCCGCGTCCAGGTCGTTCACCACGAAGCGGCCGTTCACCTCCAGTTCCACCGGCCGGCCCTCGCGCTGGTAGAACCAGCGCGCCACCCGGCCGCTGGTGATGTAGCGGAAGCGGCTGCAGTCGTGGGCGGCGAGGTCTTCCAGCGTCTGCGGCGGCGGGCGGCGGGCAAAGTAGGCGGGCGCGGCCACGGTCGCCAGCCGCTCCGGCGTGCTGATGGGCACCGCCACCATGTCCGCCTCGATGTTGCCGCCCAGGCGCACGCCGGCGTCGAAGCCCTCGGCGACGATGTCGGTGAGGCCGTCGTCCAGCGCGAACTCCAGGCCCACTGCCGGATAGCGCTCGGCGAAGCTGGCGACGTGTGGCGCGAACAGCCGGACATAGGCCAGCCGCGACAGGGTGATGCGCACCGTGCCGCTGGGCTGGTCGCGCACCTCGTCCAGGGTTTCTATCGCCCCGCCCAGTTCGGCCAGGCCGCGGCGCACGCCGTCCAGCACCCGCGCGCCCTCCTCGGTGAGGCCGACGCGGCGGGTGGTGCGCGCCAGCAGCCGCACGCCCAGGCGCTGCTCCAGCGTGCGCATGGACTGGGACAGCGCGGAGGCCGAGAGGCCCATCTCCGCCGCCGCGCGGCTGAAGCTGGCGTGACGGGCGACGCACTCGAAGGCGGCGAGGGCGGGCAGCAGGGCGGGCTCGATTCTTAAGGCTGGCTTCATGGCTCTTCCATCATTGGCACGTCGATCTTAAAAGACAAAGCGTCTAGGCTGCAGCACGGCATGCAAGAACAAGACGGCGCCCGTTTGCCGCGGGCGCCCCATTCGCCCCATTCGCCCCATTCGCCGCGTTCGCTTTTCCCCCTCTGCCCCCTTCCCAAGGAGACGCCCGATGACCCGTTTCACGCTCAACGGCAAGCAGGTCAGCTCCGAGCTGCCGGACGATACGCCCCTGCTGTGGGCCCTGCGCGACGACCTCAAGCTCACCGGCACCAAGTTCGGCTGCGGCATGGGCCTGTGCGGCGCCTGTACGGTGCATATGAACGGCGCGCCCATCCGTTCCTGCTCCACCCCGCTGTCGGCCGCCGCCGGCGCCCGCATCACCACCATCGAGGGCGTGGGCACGGAACGCGCCGGCAAGGCGGTGCAGGCGGCCTGGCAGAAGCTGGACGTGGTGCAGTGCGGCTACTGCCAGTCCGGCCAGATCATGTCCGCCACCGCGCTGCTGGCCAGCAACCCCAAGCCCTCCGATGCCGACATCGACGCCGCCATGAGCGGCAACATCTGTCGATGCGCGACCTACGTGCGCATCCGCGCCGCCATCCACGAAGCCGCCAAGGCCCTGGCGTAAGGAGCGCACCATCATGAATTCCCGCATCCATAACGTTTCCCGCCGCGACTTCCTCAAGAGCGGCGCCGGCCTCACGCTGGCGCTGGTGCTGCCGGCGGCGCAGGCCGCGCAGCCCGGCGTGGCCGGCCCCGGCATCGCCGGCAGCGGCCCGCAGGCAGCCGGCGGCTTCTCGCCCAACGCCTTCGTCCGCATCGGCGGCGACGGCACCGTCACCGTGCTCTCCAAGCACCTGGAAATGGGGCAGGGCACCTACACCGGCCTCGCCACCCTGGTCGCCGAAGAGCTCGACGCCGACTGGAAGAAGGTGGTGGTCGAAGGCGCGCCGGCGGACGCCGGCCGCTACAACAACCTGTTCTGGGGCCCGGCGCAGGGCACCGGCGGCAGCACCGCCATCGCCAACTCCTTCGAGCAGCTGCGCCAGGCCGGCGCCGCTGCCCGCGCCATGCTGGTGCAGGCCGCCGCCGAGCGCTGGAAGGTGCCGGCGGCCGAGATCCAGGTGGCCAACGGCGTCGTCAGCCACCCCGGGAGCGGGCGCAAGGCCGGCTTCGGCGAACTGGCGGAGGCCGCCGGCCGGCTGCCGGTGCCGGAAAAGGTCGCGCTGAAGGACCCCAAGGACTTCAAGCTCATCGGCCGCAGCGCGCCGCGCAAGGACAGCGTGGCCAAGACCACCGGCCAGGCGCAATTCACCCAGGACGTGATGCTGCCCGGCATGCTGGTGGCGGTGGTGGCCCATCCGCCGCGCTTTGGCAGCACGGTGCGCAGCGTGGATGACAAGGCGGCGCGCGCCGTACCCGGCGTGGCGGACGTGGTGCGCATTCCCAGCGGCGTCGCGGTGCTGGCCGACAGCTACTGGACGGCCAAGAAGGGGCGCGATGCGCTGCAGGTGGAGTGGGACGACTCCCAGGCCTGGCGCGGCAGCAGCGAGCAGCTCTTTGCCGACTACCGCAGGCTCGCCACCACCCCCGGCGCGGTCGCCCGCCGCGATGGCGATGCCCCCGGCGAACTCGGCAAGGCCGCCAAGGTGCTGGAGGCGGAGTACGACTTCCCCTACCTCGCCCATGCCGCCATGGAGCCGCTCAACTGCGTGATGCGGCTCAGCGCCGAGGGCTGCGAGGTGTGGAACGGCGAGCAGTTCCAGACCGTGGACCAGGCCAACCTCGCCCAGCTGTTCGGCCTCAAGCCGGAGCAGGTCACGCTGCACATGCTGTATGCCGGCGGCAGCTTCGGGCGGCGCGCCAACCCGCTGTCCGACTACCTGCTGGAGACCGCCCACATCGTCAAGGCCATCGACGGCCGCGCGCCGGTGAAGCTGGTGTGGTCGCGGGAAGACGACATGCGCGGCGGCTTCTACCGCCCGCTCTACCTGCATCGCCTGCGCGCCGCGCTGGACGGCCAGGGCAAGCCGCTGGCCTGGGAGCAGCGCATCGTCGGCCAGTCCATCATCAAGGGCTCGCCCTTCGAGCCGATGATGATCAAGGACGGCGTGGACGCCACCTCGGTGGAGGGCGCCGCCAACCTGCCCTACGCCATTCCCAACCTGCTGGTGGACCTGCACACCCCCGGCGCCGAGCTGAAGGTGCCGGTGCAGTGGTGGCGCTCGGTCGGCTCCACCCACACCGGCTTCGCCACCGAAGTCTTCATGGACGAGCTGGCGGTGGCGGCCAAGGCCGACCCGGTGGCCTACCGCATGGACCTGCTCGCCGCCCACCCGCGCCACGTCGGCGTGCTCAAGCTGGCGGCGGACAAGGCCGGCTGGGCCAAGCCGCTGCCGGCGGCCAAGGACGGCAAGCGCGGTCGCGGCGTGGCGGTGCATGAATCCTTCAACAGCTACGTCGCCCAGGTGGTGGAGGTGACGGTGGCGGCCGACGGCAGCTTCAAGGTGGATCGGGTGGTGTGCGCGGTCGACTGCGGCATCGCGGTGAATCCGGACGTGATCCGCGCGCAGATGGAAGGTTGCATCGGCTTCGGCCTGGCCGCCGCCCTCACCGGCGCCATCACGCTGAAGGATGGCCAGGTGCAGCAATCCAACTTCCACGACTACCCGGTGCTGCGCATCAACGAGATGCCCAAGGTGGAGGTGCACATCCTGCCCTCGGCGGAGAAGCCCACCGGCGTCGGCGAGCCGGGCGTGCCGCCGCTGGCGCCGGCGCTGGTGAATGCGCTGTATGCGGCGACCGGCAAGCGCATCCGGGCCCTGCCCATCGGGGAGCAGTTGAAGGCTTGAGGAGGAAGGGGCGGGGAGAGTGGGGCGTGCGTCGCGCCACGCGGCGGTTGCCTGCCATCGCAGTGCGTCCCGAAGGCGCGCGCCTCTGCCCTCTCCCCTCGTGGGAGAGGGGAGAGGGGGCGCCCCGCAGGGGCGGCAGTGTCAGTCCCAGCGCCGCTCCCCCCTCTCCCCCAACCCCCGCACCGCGCCCCAGCGCTGTGGATGCCACAGGGCGCTCCGGCGGGCGAAGCTGGGCTTCGCTTTTCCCGCCTGTGCCCCTCATCCCCACCAACGCATCACCGCCATCCCCAGGGAATGCTTCCTGCTAGCGTCCCAAGCAATCGACCGGACCCGACTCCGAGTCCGCCGGCAACAACCGATCCGGCCGCCGCCCCATGAAAGAGGCGACAGGCCGGACAGAAGTACCCCACGGAGAAAACACGACATGGATAGCCTGGACCTGGAAGTGCTGCAGCGCGCCCGGCGCTGGCTGAGCGAAGGCCGGCGGGTGCTGCTGGCCACGGTGGTGCGCACCTGGGG
>NZ_SNVV01000033.1:0-41187 GCF_004361735.1 Azoarcus indigens
TCAAGGTCATCAAGCGCATGGCCTACGGATTCCGCGACTCAGCCTATTTCTTCCTGAAGATCAAGGCCGCCTTCCCCGGAAAGGCGCGATGAACCTTTTCTTTTGGGGCGGATAGGCGCCGCGCCGTGCCAGGGCGAAGGGGGAGATGCCGGCTCTGGCTGACGGTGAAAGCCCACTGCAGCGAGGAGGACGTGGCGGAATGGATCGAGTTCCAGATCACCAACAAGGGCAGGACGGTGGTGAAGTACATCGACGCCCGCAACCACTACTTCACCCGCGAGGACGGGGCGGCCCTGCGCAAGAAGGTGCTCAAGTTCGCCAAGGAGCGTTGATGCGGCACGCCTTGCTCGATACCGCGGACGTCGAAGCCGAGTTGAATTCCTGAGCAGGACTGGCAGCAACGGCGGCGGGAAATCCTGGACCGCGAGTTTGGCAAGGCGGCCAAGGCGCTTTGATGCCGAGGGGGGTGGCCTGCCGCCCCGGCATTCAGCTGGACTGCCTTTGTACGCCTCGCCGCGCCTGCGGCGAGGCGTGTTCGCCCTTCCCGCGCCGCAGCCGCCGCCACCCGATCACCGTGCCGCTTGCCGCCAGCGCCAGTCCGCCGAGGCTCAGCAGGATCAGCGTGGCGTCGCGCAGGCTGCCCAGTGCCAGCAGGGCGGGGAGGTCCCAGCTGTGGAGGAAGTAGAACAGCCAGCGGCCGACGCGCTGGCTGCGGGCGAGGGCTTGTTCGACGTCGCCGCTGTGGAGGTCGATGTAGAGGCGGGTGCGGTTGGCGTCGGCGAAGTCCAGGCGCAGGGCGGGCAGGCGGCGGGGCTGGGCGCCGTTCATGGCTTCGGCGTGGCGGGCGTAGTAGTAGGCGTCGTGGGCGTCGAGGCGCAGGTGGTGGGCGATGGGGGCGTCGAACAGGCGGGCGGCGGCCTGGCGGATTTCGGCTTCGCTCCAGGTGTCGCGGATGCGCGGGGCCTCGGGCGGGCCATCCAGCAGGCGGCTGTTGCCCCGCGCGTCCAGCGCGTAAAGGTAGGGCTGGCCGGCGAGGCTGCGCCAGGCGAGTTCCACTGGCTCGAAGCCGGCGGCGCGGAGCTGATGGATGGCGAGGGCGGCGGGGTAAAGCGCGTTCGGGCCGGCGCCGCCCGGCGGGCCCGGCTGGGCGCTGGCGGCTTGCGCCGGCGGCTGCGGCAGGGGGCCGCCCTGGTAGGCGGCGAGCCTGGGGCCGGGGCCGGCGGGGTCGAAGATGCGCAGCGGGTTCATCGACATCAGGCCGCTGAAGATCCAGGTGCAGACGAAGGCGGCGAAGAGCAGGCCGATGAGGTGGTGCCAGCGCATCCAGCCGGCGCGGTAGGGCGAACGGGAGCCGGAGGCATAGCGGCTGCCGAAGCGCCAGCGCCACAGGCCGACGACGGTGCCGCTGAGGGCGGTGAGGGTGCACAGGGCGGAGAGCAGGATCACCGTCCAGCTCCATACCGGGTCGACCGGGCGGTCGCGGAACAGATAGAGCCAGTGCAGCCAGGCGCCGAGGTAGTTCCAGCGCTGCTGGGCGAGGGGAGCGTCGAGCACGAGCTGGCCGGTGGTGCCGGAGATGTAGAGGGTGACGGCGCCGAGCTCGCCGCCGCCTGCCGGGTCCTGGCCGCCGCTTTCCATTTCCACTTTATGCAGCGGGCGGTGGGCGTCCAGGCCGCGGGAGTGGGTCCAGCGATCTTCCGCCACTTGGCCTGCATAGTGGGCGATGGCGCCGGGGAGGTAGCTGCGCGCTTCGGCGAGGGCGGCTTCGGCGCTCACTGGAGAGCCAGGGCGTGCCGTGTTGCCGTTTGCTTCCAGCACGCGGAACTGTCCGTCGGTCTCGCGCAGCAGGTAGCGCGGCTGGCCGGCGATGGTGGTGAGTACCAGGCTGCGGGCGGTGGCGAGCCGGGGGCCCGGCTGGGCTGGCGGATCGGCGGCGGAAGCTTGTGCCGATCCGCCCGCCAGGCCCGCCGCCCCGCCGATGTCCGCCGCCAGCGCCGCCTCCGGCGACAGCAGCCCCCCGGCCGCCAGCGGCGGCAGCGCGCCCAGCCTTTCCCAGGGCGTGAGCTTGGGGTAGCCGACGAAGAGCATGACCACGCCGCTGAGGAACCACAGCGCCATCAGCAGGCAGCCGGCGATGCCGGTCCAGCGGTGCAGCAGGTAGGTGAGGCGCCTGGCGCGGGCGGCGGGTTTCATGCGCTGGCGCTCAGAAGCGGTGGTTCAGCGTGAGTTCCACCCGCCGGCCCGGTCCGTACAGCCACTGGGTGGCGGTGTAGTAGGCGGTGGTGAAGTATTCCTTGTCGAACACGTTGTAGCCACTCAGGGTCAGGCTGGTGCTGCGCGCCATGTCCCAGCGCAGGGAGAGGTCGGTGGTGGTGTAGGCGGGCAGCTTCAGGGTGTTGGCGTTGTCGGCGTAGCGCTTGCCGACGTGGCGCAGGCCGGCGTTGGCGGTCCATTGCGGCAGGAAGTGCCAGCTCAGCCACAGGTTGGCGAGGCGCTCCGGCACATTGGGCGGTGTCTTGCCGTCGCGGGAGGTGGCAACGCCGCCGACGGACTCGGTGAAGTCGTCGTAGCGCGCCCGCAGCAGCGCGGCGTTGGCTTCCACCCGCCAGCCGGCGGCGAAGTCGGCGGCCACGCTGGTTTCGAGGCCGCGGCTGGATTGCTGGCCCACCTGCACCCGCAGCGCAGGGTTGGCGGCGTCACGGGTCAGCATGTCGGTCTTGACGATCTCGTAGGCGGCCAGCGTCCATTCGCCCTTGCCCTGCCAGAAGCGCTGCTTGAGGCCGATCTCGCTCTGGCGGCCCCGGGCAAGGTCGAAGGCGCTGTTGGCGGTGCTCAGCATCAGCAGCGCGCTCACCGGGTCGGCGGCTTCGGCGTACTGGGCGTAGAGGGCGAGGTCGGGGTTGAGCTGGAACACCGTGCCCAGGCGCCAGCCGGTGTCGTCGTAGGTCTGCTCGAAGGCGCGGCTGCCGGTGAGCAGATCCTTGCGGCTGATGTCGGCATGGTCGCGGCGCAGGCCGGCGATCAACGTCCATTGCGCGTTCAGCGCCAGCTTGTCCTCGATGAAGACGGCATGCTGTTCGGCGGTGTTGCGGTAGCGCGGAATGGTCGGGATGCTGCTCTGGAACGCGCCCGGCACCGGGTCGTAGGGATCGACCGGACCGGAGCTGCCGACATAGGTGTTGTTGCTGTGGCGGAAGCGGCTGCGGTTTACATCGAAGCCGACGGACACGGTGTTGTCCAGCCCGAACAGCTGGCCCTCGAAGGCGGCGTTGGCGGTGAATCCGGTCTGGCGCTGGTCGTGCTGGATGTCGGTGTTGTCGGAGCGGTCTATCAGCCCGGTGCCGGCGTTGTAGACATAGCGCTCGGCGTTGCGCCAGTTGCGCTGGCTTTCGATGTGGTAGAGGCGGGCGCGCACGGTGGTCGCGGCGTTGGGCGTCCAGGTGGCGTCCAGCGCGGTCCAGTCGTCCCGGTAGCGGATCTCGGCGTCGGCCACGTTGTAGTTCTTGTCGCGCAGGGCGCTCAGCTGGCGGCCGTTCACCAGCGGCGTGCCGAAGTAGCGCATCGGCTCCTGGTAGCCGTGGGCGTGGCTGAGGCGCAGGCTGAGTTCGGCCGAGGGATCGAACTGCAGCGCGCCGGAGAAGGTGGCGTCGCGGTTGTCGCCGCGGTCCACCCAGCCGTCGCTGCGGCTGCCGCTGAGGTCCACCCGGTAGGACCAGCGCTCGTCGATGGCACCGCCGCTGCCCAGGCCCAGGCGGGCGGTGCCCAGGGTGCCCACGGTGGCTTCCACCTCGTTTTCTATCGGGCCGCGCGTCGGCTTCTTCGGGATGACGTTGACCACGCCGCCGATGGCGCCATCGCCGTAGATCACCGAGGCTGGCCCGCGCAGCACCTCGATGCGTTCCACCGACCAGGTGTCGAAGGGGAAGGTGACGCCGATGCCGCCGTACTGGCGCAGGCCGTCGTACAGCCGCATCACCGAGGTGCCGTCGGTGAAGCCGCGGGTGGAGAGCGCGCTGCCGCCATTGCCGGGGTGGCCCATGGCGCTGATGCCGGCGGCGCGGGTGATGGCGTCGTTGAGGCTGCGGTCGCCGCGCTGTTCCAGCTGCTCGCGGCTGATGACGTCCAGGCTGGCCGGCGTTTCCATCGGCGTGAGGCCCAGCGTGGAGCCGGTGGCGGCGGGTGCCTTGAGCGACAGGCCGGCGCCGCCTTCGCTGGCGCTGACGACGACATCGGCCAGCGTCCGCTCGCTGTCCTGCGCCAGCGCGGCGGCGGGGGCGAGCAGGAGCAGCAGGGCGGCGTTCAGGCCGAGGCCGGCGCGGGCCGGGCGGGTGGAAGGGCAGATGCTGTGGCTGAAGCGGGTGAAGCGGCTGAAGCTGATGGTGTCGGACATGATCCTTGCTGCTCATGGTGTTGTCCGGGCAGGGCGGCCGGCCGGCGGCGCGCCGGCGCGTTCTGTACGCAGGCGTGGTCGGCGCGCAGCGCGCCGGCGCAGCGTGGGGCTAGCGGGTGCCGGTCAGGCTGGCGACGCCGGCGGTGCTTGCCGCAGGCGTGCGGGTGGCCTGATGCGGACAGCCGCTCGCGCTGCGGCCGCAAGGCCGGCGAACTGCCATGTCCCGGAGGATGAAAGTGGCCGCGGACCCGTTCGCGCCAGCGATGAATGCGGCGGCGGACGGCGGGCGTGGAGAGGATCAGGCCGCCAGCGGCGGGGCCCTGGGCTGGGCAGTCGCCCAGACGAACAGCGGATAGGGTGCGCGGTAGAACAGTGGCGGCGGATCGCCACCGAGCACCGGCAGGCTGGCAACCGTCAGCGTTTCATTGGCCGGCGGCGTGGCCGGCTGGAAGCACAGCAGGCAGTGGCCGGTGGGCGAGGCGGCAGGCTGGCCGTCGGCCTTGCCGGCGCCATCGCCCATGTCCATCTCCATGGGCATGGACACCAGGCCGTCCATGGTGCAGATCTGCATCCAGGGCGGACTGTCCGCGCGCTGCAGGAAGGCGGGCGCGGCGCTGGGCGCGAACAGGACGAAGAGGAAGGCGACCAGCGCCATCCAGCTGCTCCGTACCCGTGTTCGGCGGTTCATGCCCATCTGTCGCGTGTCGTCGTTCCGTTGCCCCGGCCCGCCCGGCGGCCGGCAAAGAGCGGTGGATGCTACACCAGCAATGCCGCCGCGGGGAGGCCTGGCCGCTGAGGCGAAAGTGGTACTCCCCGGCCTGGGAATCCCTAGCCATTCCATGTGCTTATGAGGCCAGCGCCACCGCGGGCCGGAGCGCCAGGGCGGCAATCCCGGCATCGAGGATTGCGTTCGGTGCTGTACTGCGTGCCCCGATCGCCTATGCTCCCAGGATGGCCGCGGGGCGGCCCGGGGAGAGAGCGATGCCGATCCGATTCGTGATCGACGCCCGCGCGGCAAGCGCCGACGAGCTGGCGGAATTCCAGTTGCACCAGGAGCAGCGCCTGCTGGGCGCGCTGGCGGGCGGGCCACAAGCGGGGCAGGCCGGCCGCGTCGTCAGCCTCGAGTACCGCCTGCCACGCAGCGAAACCTCGCAGGCCGCGGTACCGCCGGCCACCGCCTACCAGGAGACCATGGCCACGCTGCGCTACTACGGCGGCGTGCGCTACATCCTGCTGCCCATCTACCTGTCCATCGTCGGCGCGCTGGCCGGGCAGTACTACAAGAGCGGCAACCCGGTGCCGGAGATGCTGCTGATCTGCACCGGCATCTTCCTGTCGCTGCTCTTCCTGGTGTTCGAGATCGGCCTGTCGAAAAACCTCAAGAAGCTGTGGGCCGCGGTGGGCGAGATGCTGGGCAACCCGAAGGACTCCAAGGGCCATCTCATCGGACCGCTCGCCCACCGCGACAACGCCGCCTGGTTGAGCTTCCTGCGCTGGGCGCTGGCGGCGCCCTATGTGGTGGGGGTGTTGCTGGGGGGATATGCGTGGCTGGGGCGCTAGGGCTTGCGGCAGATGGCGCTTCCTCCAGGCGGCTGACATCGGGTGCTTGCCCGCCTGTGCGGCGTGCCGCCCCGGCTGCTCTGACGCTGCGGGAGCCGCCTCAACTGGCCGGACTGCGCCGGCGCAGCGTGGTAATGACCGGCGTTCGCGAGCTGGGCTAGTCGCCACCTTTGCGGATTCGGGAGTGCGGCTGCGAGGCGCAGGGCTGTTTCCACCTGTTCGATGGAAGGCAATGCGCGTTTCCGTGGAGCACCGATTGCCTCGGTCCGCAGGGGTTGAGGCTGGTTGATCGCGGGGCTTTGCCGGTGTGGTGCAGCGTCTATGCTGGTCATATCCGTCTTGTTCCAGGTGCGCTTATGGTCCGCGAGCCGTCTTCTCCTTCCCTGACCCGGGTGGATCGCTTCCTCCTGTGGGCGCGCAGCAACCGCTTCGTCTCCAGCCTGATCATCCTCGGCATCGTCCTGGGCGGCATCGCTACCTTCAGCGACTCCGCGCGCAGGCTGGCGGGGCTGGGCGGGGAGATCGCTTCGGCGCTGTCCGGGCCGGGGGCGGAGGAGCGGGCGACACGGGAGAAGGTGAAGCATGCGGCGGAGCTGTTCGATGGCTATTTCACGCGGGCCATCGCGGAGCAGACGCTGGACTTCCGGCGGCCGGTGGACGAGGAGTACGAGGCGATGCAGTCGGAGTTGCGCCAGCTGCAGGTGGTGTTCATCGCGCAGAAGCAGCTGGAGCGGGCGCGCATCGTGGAGGACGGGATGGCGCTGCTGAAGCAGATCGCGCCCTACGGTTTCATGCGGCCGGAGCGCTGGCAGCAGCCGGTGCTGGAGCGGCAGCAGGCGGAGTGGCGGGGGATATTCGCGGCGCTGGGGTATGAGGCGTCGGGGGGAGCGCGCTGAGCGGAGGGTTCTCCCTCCTCCCTGGCGGGGGAGGGCCGGGGAGAGGGGGCGCCCGCCAGGGGGAGGGGCTGAACGGAGCGGCTGCCTTCTCCGGCTCCCGGACGCCAGAACCCGCGCGCTGCAATCCGGCCCCGTGCCCGACGTAGCGCCCCATTCCCTGCGCCCATGGCCTGGCGCTCAGTGCCCGGGCCCGGGACCGGCTCCAGGACCGGTCTGACACCCTGCTCCCCGGCGTTCCTGCCCCACCTCAGCCCAGGTCGCAGCAGGCCCGCCTCACCTCTGCCACCCATTGCGGATCGTGCCACCAGTAGCCCTCGGCGCTGGCGTAGTGGCGGTCATGGGCGGAAGGGCTGGCTGCGGGGGCGGGCGGCAGATCGTTCTTGCCGGCGTAGGGGGCGATCAGCTCCTCCACGGTGTGCAGGCGGCCGCCGACCATGACTGCGCGGATGGCAGCGGCGTGTTCGATATGCGCCAGCGGGTCGCCGTCCACGATGGCGAGGTCGGCGAGCTTGCCGGCGGCCAGCGTGCCGAGATCGGGGTGGAGTTCGGCGCCGGGCACGCTGGTGGCGCTGCGCAGGGCGTCGGCGGGGGCGATGCCGTGGCGGACCATGGCGCGCAGGTTGAGGTGCAGCGAGATGCCGCCGGCGGCGATGGGGAAGTCGCTGCCGCTGACGATGCGCACGCCGGCCGCCAGCATGCGGCGGATGGCGTCGATCTGGCGCACCACCGCCGGCAGCGGGCGGTAGGGGCCGCCGCGGGCGGCTTTTTCCAGCGCAGCGCGTTCGGCGGGCGGGAACAGGGTCTGCACCCGCGGGTCGTCCAGCACCAGTTCCGGGGTGTCGCCGAGCAGGCCTTCGAGACCGAACACCGTGGGGGTGCGGCACAGGCCGGCGGCGGCGCTGAGGGCGAGCACGTCCTGGTACATCACGCCGGTCTGGCTGCCGGTGCGGGAGTAGCCGAAGCGGCTGGTGCCGCCCATGTGCTCGTAGCCGTCGGCACCGAAGGCGGCGGCGGGGAAGAGATAGTGGGAGGTGATGGGAATGCCGAGCGCATGGGCGCCGGCGGTGGCGCGGCGGTGCAGGGCGGGCGGCAGGCGCACGTAGGTCTTGATGAGGTCGTAGTCCAGCGCGCGGGCGCGCTCCAGTTCCCGCGCCACCGCGGCTTCGTCGCTCACCGGGTGCATGTTGTCGTAGAACACCCGGCGGCCGTCCAGCGCTTCGCCGGTGCCGAAGTGGCGCGGGCCGATGCGGGCGCCGGCTTCCACCGCTTCGCGGTTCTGCAAGAAGAGGTAGGCGTTGTCGCTGAGGCCGCGGGTGGTGGTGATGCCGAAGGCGAGGAAGATGCGCGGCTCGCGGTCGCCCAGCTGGTTGCCCATCTCGCGGTGGGTGTGCATGTCGATGAGGCCGGGCATGACGCAGTGGCGGCTGGCGTCCACCCAGCGCACGCCGCTGCGTTCGGCGCGGTGGGGCTCGATGGCGGCGATGCGCTGGCCGTGGATGACGAGGTCCACGTCCCGCAGGTAGTGGTCGGCGCGGCCGTCCCACAGGCGGCCGGCGTGGATCACGGTGGTGCCGGTGGGCCAGGCGGGCTGCCAGCGGAGGTCGAGGGGGATGTCCTCGATGCGGTGTTGGCCGGCGCCGCCGCCCGTGGGGGAAGACGAGGCGAGGTGCAGGCGGCGCAGGCGGCCGTGGTGCAGGTAGTCCAGCGCGCGGCCGTGCAGTGTCCAGCACAGGGCGTCGCTGTCTTCGGCGTTGAGCGCTTCGGCCTCGCCGGCGGGGCTGCCGTCGGCGGCCACCGGCAGGCGCCAGATCACCCGCGCCATGATGAGGGCGAGGTGGCGGCCGTCCGGGGACCAGCAGGGGCCGGCGGCGTTGCGCACGTCCACTCCGCTGCCGGCGCGCGGCAGGTGGTAGTGCGCCCGGCCACTGGCGAGTTCGTGCACCAGGATGGCGTTGAGGCCTTCGCGGTAGCGGGCGCCGTAGGGGCGCACGGCGGCGTAGGCGAGGAAGCGGCCGTCCGGCGACCAGCTGGGGCGGCCGGACCACACCGTCTGCCGCAGCAGCGGGCGCATGGCGCCGCTGTCGGCGTCTACCAGGTAGATGCGGCCGTCCTCGCCGGCGCAGGCGATGTGCTGGCCGTCCGGCGCCCAGGCGGCCTGCTTCAGCGGCACAGGGCTGCGGGTGAGGCGGCGTTCGGCGCCGCTGTCGGCATCGAGCAGCCAGAGGTCGTAGTTGCCGTCGCGGTCGCAGGCGTAGGCGATGCGCCTGCCGTCCGGCGCCCACGCGGGGTAGGTCTTGCCGTAGCCGTCGTGGGTGAGGCGGCGTGGCGTGGCGGTGCCGACCTGCAGCAGCCAGAGCTGGTTGAGGGCGCCGAAGACGATGCGGCTGCCGTCCGGCGAGCTTTGCGGGAAGGCAATGCCTTTCACCGGCCGCGGCTGGTTGTCGTCGAAGTCGCGGTAGCGGCGGGGGTAGCTGCCGGCCGGGGTGACGGCGAGGCGCGCGGAGAAGGGGATGTCGGTGCTGGCGGTTGAACTGCCGCCTCCGCCGGCGGGGGCGGCCAGCTGCCGGCGGCGCAGGCGGCCGTCGGCGGCGTAAAGCACTTCCTGCGCGCCCAGCCAGGCCGCCGCGCAGGGAAAGACGTCTTCGCCGGCCTCGCTCAGGGCGACGCGGTAGGGCCAGCCGGCGCGCGCCGCGCTGCCGTCATCCGGCTGCTGCCAGTCGATGCGGCTGCGGCACAGGCGGCTGGCGCGCAGGTCGCGGCCGCTGCCTTCGAGCAGCCGATAGACCAGGGCGCCGCCGTCCGGCGTCCATGCCGGCGCGCTGGCGCCGGGGCCGGCAACGGCGACGTGCGGCGCGGGCGCCTGCCCGGCCGGCGGATGCGCCTCCGCTACCAGGATGCGGCCGCTGCTGGAGAAGGCGAGGTGGCGACCGTCCGGGCTCCAGGCCGGTTCCCCGTCTTCGCCGTCGCTGTCGGCCACCAGCCGGATGGCGCCGCTCTCCAGTGCCAGCGCGTAGATGGCGTAGCGGCCGCCGCGGTCGGAGGCGAAGGCGAGTTCGCGGCCGTCCGGCGAGTAGCAGGGCTCGCGGCAGTCGTGTTCGCCGTCGGTGTGCTGGCGCAGGTCGCTGCCGTCGGCGCGCACGCTCCACAGCTGGAAACCGCCGCTGCGGTAGGACTGGAAGGCGACCCGCTGGCCGTCCGGCGACCAGGCCGGGCGGGCGATGTCGTCCAGGTCGCCGCCCAGCCGCCGGGCTTCGCCGCCCTCCAGCGGCAGCGTCCATAGCAGGCCCTGCAGGTCCAGCGCCAGGCTGCGGCCGTCCGGCGACAGGGCGAAGGCGAGGTTGGTGCCTTCGGTGAGGGTGACCGGGAGGCTGCCGGTGAGCGGCGGCGGGCGGAAGGGAGGCAGGCTTGCGGTCTCCGCCGCGGGGGCGGCGGCAGCGATGGCGGGCGGCGGCGCGTCGCGCAGTGCCAGCGCGCCGCAGGCGGTCAGCGTGGGTGAGAGCGCGAGCAGCGGCAGGCTGCCGCCGGCTTTCAGCAACTGGCGGCGGGCGGGGTCTTCAGGTGCGTCATCGGCGGGGTGGGGCGCTGTGGGCATAGGGGGTATCCCTGCATGTCTCGGCGGGTCGGTTGGTTTTCTCTTCTCGCCCCTTGCGGGAGAGGGGCCGGGGGAGAGGAGGCGGTGCTCGCGGCGCTGACAGGCAGCCGCCTCTGCGGGGCGACCCCCTCTCCCCGGCCCTCCCCCGCAAGGGGGAGGGGGAAAGACCGCGCGTGTCAGGCGGGCATCTCATCTCCTGGTACGTCTTTGGCGGGGTGTTTGGGAGTGTGGCGCGTGCCCGGCGGGCCTTTCATCCAGCTTGCGCTGACGATCTCCGATCCGGGAGGGGAGGGACCGCGCAGTGGGGCGGCTTGGGCTCCGCCGGGTCAGAAACCCTGCTGCCCGCAGTCACCGCAGTCACCGCAGTCACCGCAGTCACCGCAGTCACCGCAGTCACCGCAGTCACCGCAGTCGCCGCAGTCACCGCAGTCACCGCAGGCCTGGAGGCGGGGGGACCTCCGGCTGCGGCGTATTTCCGGCGAGGATGCTAGAGGAGCGCCCGCGTGGCGGGTGTGGCCTTTTGGGCTACACCGGCGTGCGAAAAAAGCGATGCGTTTCGCTGGCCTGTTGGCGGTTTCAGTCAGGTGGCATGCCGGCTGCCGGCCGTTTTTCGCCCCGTCGGGGTGCGTTTGCGATATCCCCGCACCAGAGTGGTGTGCCACCTATGTGCATGGGGCGCTCAGGCGGTACGCAGCAGCGGGACGGGGGCGTCGCCGGCGTCGTCGTCCCCGGCATCGGGCTTGCCGCCGGGGGCTTCGCCATCGCCGCCGGCCAGCGGCAGGCTGCGCATGTCGTCCAGGCGGCGGGCCAGTTGTTCGGCGAACTTGGCCGCGGCCACCGGCAGGTTGCGGCCGCGCAGCTGGCCGAGCACCAGCGGGCCGTGGGCGGAATCGACGTTGTCCAGCGGGCGCACCGCCAGCGTGGGGTCGTCGCGCCACAGGCGGGCGCCGATGTCGATCTGGAAGGTCAGCGCGTTGCTGTGGCGCACGAAGTCGGACAGCAGCTCGAAGGAGTTGGCCTCCATCACCGGGTTCACCCGCGCGGTGCCGCGCGACAGCACTTCGTCTATCACCTGGCGGCCGGAGAAGCTGGTGTCCGGCAGGGCGATGTCGTACTGCAGGCATTCGCGCAGCCGCAGCACTGCCTTTTCCGCCAGCGGATGGTCGTGCGCCATCACCGCCACCATGCCCTGGCCGATGGACATCAGCGGCTGCAGTTCGGCGGCGTGCACCGGGCGGAAGACGAGGATGAGGTCGGTCTCGTACTGGGTCATCGCCCGCATCGCGGTGTCATGGTCGGAGACGGTGACCTTGAACTTCACCAGCGGGTGCTGGGCGCGGAAGCGGTTGATTTCCTCCAGCAGCAGGCTGCGCGCGGCGGCCTGGCTGACGTGGATGCGGATCTCGCCGCGGCGCAGGCCGGACAGCTCCTCGATCTGCGAGCACACCCGCTGCAGCTCGGCGTTCTGGGTGCGCACCCAGCCGATGAAAAGCTCGCCGGCGGCGGTGAGCTGCACGCCGGAGGCATTGCGCTCGAACAGCGGTGTGCCGAGGTCGAACTCGATGTCCTGGATGCGCCGCAACAGTGCGGACGGGGTGACATACAGGCGCTCCGCCGCGTGCCGCACCGATCCCGCCTTGACCACTTCCTCTAGATAGCGCCAGACGCGCATGTTCCTGAAGGCCAATTCATTCTCCTGGGGCTGGGAAACCGCGCGTCGCCCGGGCGGGAAGCGCGCAGTTTCTAAAAGGGCAACGAGGGGATGCGGTTTTGGCACATCCCCGCGCAAGCCAGTCACGTATCGTTTTGTGGCGGTCGGTCTTGAAGCGCGCGGGTCCTTGGGGGGGAACGCCGCCTTGCCGGCCTGGACGGTGCACTGCAACTTTGGTGCCATTCGGAGAACGACCGGCGGGCGACAGCGCGCCGGCACCCCACGGAGCGCAGCGGATGGATTTGAAACTCGGCAACAGGGTCGCGGTGATCACCGGCCCGGCCAAGGGCATGGGCGCGGCCATCACCCTGGCCTTCGCCCGCGAGGGCTGCCGCCTGGTGCTAGCGGGCCGCGACATGGCAGCGGTGGCAGAGGTGGCGGCGCAGGCGCGCGCCCTCGGCGCCCAGGTGCTGCAGGTGCAGTGTGACGTCACCCGCAGCAGCGAGACCGAGGCGCTGGCGGCCGCCGCCATCGAGGCCTACGGCCGTATCGACATCCTGGTGAACGTGGCCGGCGGCACCGGTCCGCTGGGGCGCACCGCCTGGACCACCAGCCGCGCGGAGTTCGACCAGATCGTCGAGCTCAACCTCACCGGCTGCTTCAACACCATGCATGCGGTGCTGCCCGGCATGGTGGAGCAGCGCTACGGCAAGATCGTGAATGTCGGCGGCACCTTCGGCATGCGTGGGCGCGCCGGCCGCATGGCCTATTCCACCTCGAAGTGGGGACTGCGCGGCGCCACCAAGTCGGCGGCGCTGGAGGCCGGCCCCTTCAATGTGAATGTGAACATGGTGGCGCCCGGCATGGTGGACGGCGAGCGCTTCCGCACCAAGGTCATCCCCGAGATGATGAAGCGCGAGGGCCTCAGCGAAGAACAGGCGGTGGCCCGCCACGCCGCCGACTACGCCCTGCGCCGCATCAGCGACGACGAGGACGTGGCCGCCGCCTGCCTCTTCCTCGCCTCCGACGTGTCGCGCCAGATCACCGGTGTTGACCTGCCGGTGGATGGCGGCTGGGCCATGCTGTGAGCATCAACGCCCGCGCCGCGGCCGGCAGCGCGCCGGCTACCGTATTGCGGGTGGCGGCGGTGCTGGCCGATCCGGCCGCCGGCCGCCTCGACGGCCCGGCCGAGATCCGGCTGGAGCACGGCCGCATCGCCGCGCTGACGCCCTTGGGCAATGGCTTGCCCGAGGACGCATCCGAAGTGCAGCCGCTGATCGCCCTGCCGGCGCCGGCCAATGCCCACGACCACGGCCGCGGCCTGCGCAGCGCCGCCTTCGGCGCCCATGACGAGGCGCTGGAAACCTGGCTGGCCGGCCTCGCCCGCGAACCGCTGGTCGATCCTTGGCTGCGCGCCGCGGTGGCCTTCGGCCGCATGGTGGAAGGCGGCGCCGGCATCGCCAACCACTGCCACAACACCCAGCGCGGCGACCGCCTGCTGCAGGAGGCGCAGGGCGTGGCCAAGGCCGCCGCCGACGTCGGCCTGCGCATCGCCTTCGCCCTGCCTTTCGCCGGCCGCAACGCGGTCGTGTATGGCGAGCTGGACCGCCTGCTGCAGCGTGTGCCGCCGGGCGATCACGACGCCCTGCGCGCGATGCGCGCCGGCGGCCGCAGCCTGGCGGAGAACCTGGCGCTGATGGAGCAGGCCGCCGCCTTCGAGCACGCGGGCTTCCAGCTGCAATACTGCCCGGTGGGGCCGCAGTGGGTGGATAACGCCACCCTGGCCGCCATCGCCCGCGGCTCCGCCGACAGCGGCCGCCGGGTGCACATGCACCTGCTGGAGACGCGCTACCAGCGCGAGTGGGCGGACGCCCATTACGCGGACGGGCTGATCGCCCACCTGGACGCCATCGGCCTGCTCAGCCCGCGCCTCACCGTCGCCCACGCGGTGTGGCTGACGCCGGCCGAGTGCGAGCTGCTGGCCGAGCGCGGCGTCATCGTCGCCGCCAACGCCTCTTCCAACCTGCGGCTGCGCTCCGGCATCGCCCCGGTGCGCGCCTTCCGCGCCAGCGGCCTGCGCTTCGGCATCGGCATGGACGGCATGAGCCTGGACGACGACGACGACCTGCTGCGCGAAATGCGCCTGCTGCGCCAGCTCAACCGCGGCACTGCCGGCGAGCCGGATTTCGACGCCGGCGCGCTGTTCACCGCCGCCTGCGTGGATGGCCGCCGCAGCGTGCTCGGTGACGATGGCGGCGGCCGCATCGCGGTCGGCGCGCCGGCCGACCTGCTGCTGCTGGACAGCCGCCGCTTCAGCCGCGACTGCCTTGCCCCCGGCCGCGACCAGTGGCTGGCGCTGATGCTGACGCGCATGCGCGCCGAAGACATCGCCGCCCTCTACATCGGCGGCCGCGCGGTGGCAGTCGGCGGCCGCGCCTGCGGGGTGGACCTGCCGGCCCTGGAGGCCGAACTCACCGCGCTGGCGCGCGCCGCACGCGCGCTGGCACCGCCGGACGAGAGCCGCATCGGCCGCCTGCGGGCCGGCGTGGAGGACTACTACCGGGCGGGCTGCCATGGCCCCTGACTGAGGCCGGGCCGCGCCCGACGCTCCGCCGGCGGCGAACGCCGGCGAGGGCCTTCCCCGCCGATGCAGAACGCATCGCCGCCCGCCTTCCGCAAGGGAAGCGCGGGCTGCAGCCGCTCGCCTTCTCCTGGGCCGGAATGCCGCCGCTAGTTATTGTTTGCAAAGCGTTTTTTGCGTAGACCTTTCGGTCATACCGCAGCGCAAAAAGAGCACCCGTGCGCTGCCCCCATCGCCGCTAATCTGCCCTTCGACGGACGACCGGCCAGCCCTTTCCCCGAAGCCGGTCCCGCACCCCCGACCCCCGCCCATTGCCATCTTGCTCATGGAGTCCAGGATGAAGAATCGAGTGCTAATCAGCTGTCTGCTTGCCGGCGCGGTATTGCCCACCGCCGCCCTGGCGCAGACCACCGACATCGGCCGCGTCGGTGCCACCGGAGGCGCCAGCGGCGGCACCGCCGACGAGCTCGACGCCCCCACCGCTACCGGCGTCACCCGCAAGGAAGTGGCCGGCGGCCTGATGGTGGAAGAAGACGTGCCCAAGGCCAAGAGTTCGGTCACCCGCGACTTCATCCAGAAGCAGCAACCCTCGGCCGACGTGTTCCAGATCATGAAGCTTTCGCCCGGCGCCAACGCCGCCGCCGGCGACGCCTACGGCCTCAACCAGGGCCTGATCTCGGTGCGCGGCCTGGAAGGCGGCCAGATGGGCTTCAACTTCGAAGGCATGCCGCTCAACGTCGCCTCCAACTGGTCGGTGTTCCCCGGCCAGTGGATAGACACCGAGAACACCGATGTGGTGACGCTGAACCAGGGCACCGCCGACCTCGCCTCGCCCAACGTCACCGCCACCGGCGGCGTGGTCGATCTCTTCCTGCACAACCCGGAGAAGGAGCGCGGCGGCCTGGTGGATTTCTCGGTCGGCACCAACAACTTCAAGCGCGGCTTCTTCCGCTATGAGACCGGCGAAATGGGCGACAGCGGCATGCGCGCCTTCTTCTCCTACTCCCACGCCGAGGCCGACCACTTCCGCGGCCCCGGCCGCGACCAGAAGGACCACTTCGCCGCCGCGCTGGTGAAGGACTGGGGCGGCGGCAGCAAGACCAAGCTGGCCATGACCTACACCAAGATGCTGCGCGACGTGTACAAGAACCCGACGCTGGCGCAGTGGAAGGCCGATGGCCTGCAAGGCGACCAGACCAACTACCTGGACCACTACGACACCAGCACCACCGGCACCCGCACCAGCTACTACAAGCAGATGCGCAATCCGTGGGAGAACCTGCTGATCTCCGCGCCCAGCGAGTTCGTGCTGTCGGATGACTTCCGCCTCAGCGTCACCCCCTACTTCTTCTACGGCTACGGCGCTTCCGGCGGGGCGACGGTGTTCGCCAGCGAAAGCTCGGTGGCCTACGGCAACCAGAGCCAGGCGGTGGATCTCAACGGCAACGGCACCACCACCGACACCGGCGTGCTGGTGTATGCGCCCATCTTCGAGGACAACAAGCGCTACGGCATCACCGTGAAGGGCGACTACACCTGGAACAACCACCAACTGGTCGCCGGCATCTGGTACCAGTACTCCCGCGACGAGCTGTACCGCCCCTACAGCACCATGGACGCCGACGGCACGCCCAGCGACTACAAGGGCGAATCCCACTACGTGCGCACCGCCGACGGCCACAAGATCTACCAGTGGTACCAGGACACCCGCGACCGCTTCAAGGCGCTGTTCGTCGGCGACACCATCAGCTTCCTAGACGACGCCCTCAAGCTGGACGTCGGCGTGAAGCGCCTGCTGGTGACCCGCGAGGGCGTGAACAAGGTGCCGAACGACGTCGGCGACACCGAAGCCAACCGGGATGCCACCCTGCCCACGCTGGCGGTGCGTTACCAGTTCGGCGCCGGCCACCAGGTCTATGCCAGCGCCGGCAAGGGCTACCGCGTGCTCGCCGCAGGGGCCTTGTATCCGCGTTACAACGCCAGCTCCGGTGCGCTGGCCACCCGCGCCAACCCGGACCAGCCCTCCGAGGAATCCACCGCCTTCGAGGTCGGCTACCGCTACCACGGCTCGCTGCTCAACCTCTCCACCTCGCTGTTCAACTACCAGTTCAAGAACCGCCAGATCTCCGCCTCGGTGTGCGATCCGGCCTGCCTGTCGCAGCCCATTAACGGCGGCAAGCAGCGCGCCACCGGCATCGACTTCGAGATGGGCCTGAAGCCGTGGAACAACCTGCGGCCCTACTTCTCCGCCGAGTACATGGACACCGAGATCCTCAGCGACCTGGAGACCGGCGGGAACGTGCTGCCGACCAAGGGCAAGAACGCGGTGCGCAGCCCGAAATGGCAAGCGGCGGCGGCGGTGGATTACGACACCGGCGTGGAGTTCGCCAACCTGGCGGTGAAGTACGTCGGCTCCCAGTACGCCACCTTCATGAACGACCAGAAGATTCCCAGCTACACCACGGTGGATGCCACCCTGGGCTACCGCTTCCACAGCGCCGGCTTCCTGAAGCGGCCGGAAGTGCGCCTGAACCTGCTCAACCTGTTCGACAAGCGCTACCTCTCCGGCGTGTATAGCCCCACCTTCAACGCCAATGCCACCACCAGCGTCGGCGGCGCCACCGTGGGCGGCACCGCGCCCAGCTACCTGGTGGGCAACAGCTTCACCGCCGTCCTCACCTTCGCCACGGGGTTCTGAGATGAGTTTCGCAATCGACCAGGATCTGCTGCACGCCATCACCATAGACTTGCTCTATGTGTGCGTGGCCATCCTCACCTTCGTCATCATCGAGCGCCTGTTCTACTACGGCTACCTCGGCAGCAGCCGGCGCAGGATCGCCCGCGCCATCGAGGCGGCGGTGGCGAAGGATGCCTCCCGCCCGCTGCCGGAGCTGCCCGCCGGCAAGGACGTGCTGACGCGCTCGATGGAGGAATACGTCGCCGCCCAGCGCGGCGGCGAGGTGCCGCGCAGCCGTATCGAGGATCTGTCGGCGGCGCTCTTCCTGCGCGTGGATGGCGGCATCAACCGTGGGCTGTGGATCCTGGACACCATCGTCACCGCCGCGCCGCTGCTGGGCCTGCTCGGCACCATCCTCGGCATCATGGACACCTTCAACGCCCTCGCCGCCGGCGGGGTGTCCGATCCGGGCGCGGTCAGCCGCGGCATCGGCTCGGCGCTGTTCGCCACCGCCATCGGCATCGGCACCGCGGTGTATGGCCTCATCGGCCACAACATCCTGCACCGCATCGGCGAATGCATCACCGAGGACTTCAAGGGCTTCCTGCTCGAAACCACGGCATGACGAGCGCGTGACCGGCGGCGGGCAGCCGACGCCGCCGGGCGCGTTCCGCGCAATACGGAACGGGACACCAGCATGAGAGTCTTTCCCCAACGCAAGCAGCGTCAGGCGCGCATCGAGATCATCCCGATGATAGACGTGATGATGTTCCTGCTCGCCTTCTTCGTCCTCATCAGCACCAATGTGCTGCCGGCGCTTGGCCTCAAGGTCGACCTGCCGCAGTCGGCGCAGACCGAGCGCATCAAGGAACCCAAGCGCCTCACCCTCACCATCGACGCCGAGGGCCACTACTACCTGGAAGGCGAGGCCATCGAGGCCGGCGCGCTGGTGGGCAGGCTGCGCGGCATGGCGGCCAGCGACGACAAGCCGGCGGTGATCATCGCCGGCGACGGCGGCGCCAACCTGCAGAAGCTGGTGGATGCGCTCGACCTGCTCAAGGAAGCCGGCATTCCGGCGGCATCCATCATCGCCAAGGCCAAGTGAGCATGGCGCGCGACCCGATGGAACGCTACTTCAACGGCGCGGCGCTGCTGCTCACCGCTGGCGCCACCGCGGCGCTGCTGGCGTTGCCGCCGGTAACGCGCGCGGTGACACCGCCGCCGCCGGAGGAGGCCAGCATCACGGTGGCGCTGGAAGAACCGCCGCCGGCACCCGAGCCGCCGCCGCCCCCACCGCCCAAGCCCCCGGAGCCGAAACCGCTGCCGCCCAAGCCGACCCCGAAACCGCCGCCGCCCAAGGCGCCGCCGCCGCCCGTTGCGCTGCCGGAGCCGGCGATTCCGGTGCCGCCGCAGCCGGCACCGCCGCCTCCGCCACCGCAGCCGGTGCAGCCGCCGCCCCAGCCGCAGGCCGCGCCGCAGCCGCCCCGGCCCAGCACCGCCAGCCTGGAGGCCGGCTACGTTGCCCGCCTGCGCGGCTACATCCGCGGCATCACCGAGTACCCGACCTCCGGGGAAGCCCGCCGGCAGCGGCCGGAAGGCGCGGTGGTGGTGCGCTTCACCCTGGACCGCGCCGGCAAGCTGGTCGACGCCGAGGTGGAAAAGGGCTCCAACTCCCGCATCCTGGACAAGCAGGCGCTCGCCATCGTGCGCGGCGGCAGCTACCCGGCGATGCCGGCGGAGCTGTGGGCGGGCGAGGGTAAGCATGAATTCACCGTCACCGTGGAGTTCGTGCTGCCATGATCCCCGGCGATTCCTTCATGCGCGGGCCGCTGCCGCCCGCCGCCGGCATGGACGACCCGGCGGCACTGCGCCGCGCCATCCGCAAGGGCGAGTTCCGCGGCTTCACCAACCTGGTGGCGCGCAACCATGTGCAGGCCAACCTGATGATCCTGCCGGCCGAACATGCGGACGCCTTCGAGGCCTACTGCCGGCGCAACGCCGCCGCGCTGCCGCTGCTGGCGCGCAGCCGGCCGGGCGAGGTCGGCATGCCGCAGCTGGCGGCCGACCTCGACCTGCGCCGCGATGTCGGCGGCTACATGGTGTTCCGCGAGGGCAAGCTGGTGGCCACGCCGGCCGACATCCGCGAGCTGTGGCGCGAGGACTTCGTCGCCTTCGCCATCGGCTGCTCCTTCTCCTTCGAACGGGTGCTGCAGGTGGAGGGCGTGCGCCTGCGGCACCTGGACGAGGGCAACGTGTCGGCGATGTATGTGACCGACATCGAGACCGTGCCGGCCGGCCGCTTCGGCGGTCCGCTGGTGGTGTCCATGCGGGCGCTCACCGCCGCCGACGCCATCCGCGCCACCATCGTTTCGGCGCGCCACCCGCAGTTCCACGGCGCGCCCATCCACCTCGGCATGCCGCAGGCCATCGGCATCGATGACCTCGCCCGGCCCTACGGCGGCCACGGCCTCACCTCGCTGCGGGCGGACGAGCTGCCGGTGTTCTGGCCCTGCGGCGCAACCGCCCAGCTCGCCGCGCTGCGGGCGGCGCTGCCGCTGTGCATCACCCATTACAAGGCTCACATGCTGGTCACCGACCTGCCCATCGCCGACGTCGTCGGCGCGCCGGCGGGCTGGGGGCCGGGCCATGCGCAAGAGCCGCCTTCAAGCTCTTTCATCCACACCTCCGCACACAACACCGACACACCGGCGGCCGCGCCAGCCACGGCGCCGCGCCCCGGCGGGCAACAGGAGTAATCCCATGGACATGAACAGTCTGCTGCAGCAATACCAGAGGGACGGCTATGTGGTCGTGCCCAACCTGCTGAGCGCCGGGGAGCTGCAGACCCTGCGCGCCATCACCGACGAGGTGAGCGCCAGCGCCATCGGCAAGAGCGAGGACGACAGCGTGTTCGACTTCGAAGACGGCTCCACGCCGGAAGCGCCGCAGATCCAGCGCATCAAGAAGCCGCACCGTGTGCATCCCTACTTCTTCGACCTCGCCCGCCACCCCGGCATCCTCGGCTTCATCCAGGCGGTGTGCGGGCAGGGCGTGCGCCTGTCCCACTCCAAGATGAACATGAAGGCGGCGCGCGTCGGCTCGCCGCTGGAGTGGCACCAGGACTGGGCCTTCGCCCCGCACACCAATATGTCGACCTGCGTGGCCTCGGTGCTGCTGGACGACGTGAGCCTGGAGAACGGCGCCATGCAGGTGCTGCCGGGCAGCCACCTCGGCCCGTTGCTGGAGCACCACAACGAGCGCAACAACTTCGTCGGCGCGGTGGACGTGGTGCGCGACGGCCTGGACCTGTCGCAGGCGCAGGCCCTCACCGGCCCGGCGGGCACGGTCTCCTTCCACCACCCGATGACCCTCCACGGCTCCGGCGCCAACCGCTCCGGCAAGCCGCGCCGCATCCTGTTCCTGGAATACGCCGCCTCGGATGCCTTCCCGCTGTTCTATCAAGTGGATTGGGCGGAATACAACAGCCGCATCGTCGCCGGGCCGGAGACCAGCGCCGCGCGCTGCGAGCCCAACCCCATCAAGCTGCCCTTCCCGGCCGAGGCCGGCATCTCGATCTACAAGAGCCAGGCGCAGGTCAGTTCCCGTTACTTCGAAAAGGTGGCCTGAAATGGATGACATCGTATTCGGCGGCATGAACGGCGGCGGCCAGATCGCCCTGGTGACCGGCGCCAGCAGCGGCACCGGCGCCGACCTGGCGCTGGCGCTGGCGGTGGATGGCTACCACGTCGCCCTGCTGGGCCGCCGCGCCGAGGCGCTGAAGGAGGTGGCCGAGCGGGTGAAGCAGCTCGGCAGCGCCGCCTGCACCCTGGTGTGCGACCTGCAGGACGAGGAAGCGGTGGCCGCCAGCATGAAGACCTTCCTGAAGTGGTCCGGCGACCGCATCGACCTGCTGGTCAATGTCGCCGGCATTCCCGGCCCGGTCGGCGTGCCGGTGGGCGAGCTGGCGGTGACCGACTTCGACGCGGTGATGGCGACCAATCTGCGCGGCCCCTTCCTCACCATGAGCCACCTGCTGCCGGTGATGTGCAAGCTGGGCCGCGGCCGCGTCATCAACATCGGCGGCAACCACGGCATGCGCGGCCGCGCCGGCCGCTCCAGCTACTCCGCCTCCAAGTGGGCGCTGCGCGGCCTCACCCGCAGCGCCGCGCTGGAAGTGGGGCGCTACGGCGTCACCGTGAACTACATCGCCCCCGGCCCGATCGCGGTGGACCGCATGCGCGCCGGCTGGGAAAAGCGCGCCGAGGACGAAGGCGTGGATGTGCAGACCTCGATAGACCGCTACATCACCGAGATGGGCGCGGTGCTGCGCCGCCCCAGCGAAACCGCGGACGTGGTGGAGATGGTGCGCTTCCTCGCCGGCGACGGCGGCCGCAACATCACCGGCCAGGAGCTGGTGGTCGATGGCGGGGTGATCGTATGACGGCGGCCGTGAATGTGAGGGAGGCGCGCGCATGGCAACGGTAGATCTGGTCATCCGCGGCGGCCTGGTGGTGTCGCCGGAGCGCGTGGTGGCGGCCTCGGTGGCGATAGACGGCGGCCAGATCGTCGCCGTCGGCCATGACGACCTGATGCCCGCCGGGCGCGAGGAATTCCGCGCCGACGGCCTGCACCTGCTGCCCGGCGCCATCGACAGCCACGTCCATTTCCGCGACCCCGGCTATCCGCACAAGGAAACCTGGAAGACCGGCTCGGCCGCGGCGGCCTGCGGTGGCGTCACCACGGTGTTCGACATGCCCAACACCAAGCCGGCCACCGGCACCGTGGAAGCGCTGCGGATGAAGCTGAAGGCGGCGGAAGCCTCCTACGTGGATTTCGGCATCCATGCGCTGCTGGGCGACGACACCGTGCAGCGGCTGGAAGAACTTATCGAGCACGGCGCCACCAGCTTCAAGGCCTTCGTCGGCAACACCTTCGGCAACCTGCCGGCGCCCACCGACGGCGCCCTGCTGGAAGCCTTCGAAATCCTCGCGCCGCTGGGCTACCGCACCGTGGTGCATGCGGAGAACTCCTCCATCATGGCCCGCCGCGGCCAGCGCATGCAGGAGGCCGGCCGCCACGACGCGCTCGCCCACTTGGCGGCGCGGCCGGAGGTGTGCGAGATCGAGGCGGTGAGCCGCATCATCCACTTCGCCGAATGGACCGGCGCGCGGGTGCACATCGCCCACAAGAGCTCGGCCGACGCCCTGTGGCTGGTGCGCGAGGCCAAGCGCCGCGGCGTGGACATCACGGTGGAAACCTGTCCGCAATACCTGCTGCTCAACACCGACGACATGCTGCGCCTGGGCGGCGTGCTGCGGCTGAACCCGCCCATCCGCGAGCCGCGCCACAACCAGCCGCTGTGGGAGGCGCTGCTGGACGGCACGGTGGACATGATCGCCACCGACCACGCCCCGCACGCGCCGGAAGAGAAAACCGGCGCCGACATCTGGAGCTGCGACTGCGGCTTCCCCGGCGTGGAAACGCAGATGACGCTGATGCTCTCCGAAGTGAACAAGGGCCGCGCCAGCATCATGGACTACGTGCGCTGGAGCGCGGTGGCGCCGGCCAAGGCCTGGGGCCTGTACGGGCGCAAGGGCACCATCGAGGTCGGCGCGGATGCGGATATCGCCCTGGTCGACCTCGGCCGCTGCGGCGTGCTCTCCAACCGCCAACTGCACACCGTCGCCAAGCTGTCGCCGTGGAACGGCCGGCCGGTGCAGGGCATGCCCGTGCATACCCTGGTGCGCGGCCGCTTCGTCATGCGCGAAGGCAAGCTGGTGGAAGACGCCGCCGGCTGGGGCCGCTCCATCAAGCCGGTGCAGCAGATGCCGGCGCCGCAGCCGCGCAACACCGACAAGGCCACAAGCGCGATACTCGCCACCCCGCCGGGCATCCCGGCGGACGCCACCCCGGCGGAGGTCGTCGCGCTCTACGCGCAGCAGAAGGAGGAAGGATGGGGTTGAACAGCATCGCCGTGTTCTGCGGCTCTAACTTCGGCAACTCGCCGGCCTATGCCGAAGCCGCCGCCGCACTCGGCCGCTGCCTGGCGGCGCGCGGCATCCGCCTGGTCTACGGCGGCACCCACAAGGGCCTGATGGGCGTGCTCGCCGACGCGGTGCTCGCCGCCGGTGGCGAAGCCTACGGCGTCATCACCGAACGCCTCGCCGCCAAGGGCCATCTGCACCAGCAGCTGAGCGCCCACGAGGTGGTGGCCGACATGCGCGTGCGCAAGGCGCGCATGGCCGAACTGGCCGATGGCTTCATCGCCCTGCCGGGCGGCCTGGGCACGCTGGAAGAACTGTTCGAAGCCGCCACCCTGACCCAGCTCGGCGACCAGGCCAAGCCCTGCGCCGGTCTCAACGTCAGCGGCTTCTTCGACCCGCTGCGCGCCCTGCTGCAGCACATGGCCCAGGCCCAGTTCCTGCGCCAGGAACACTGCGACATGGTGCTGCTGGACGCCGACCCGGACGCGCTGATCACCACCATGGCAGCATGGACGCCGCCGGTGGTGGAAAAGTGGTTCGCCCCGCCCGCCGCAACCGCAGGAGCAAGCGCATGAGCCGCATCGCCATCCACGCCGGCGGTTTCGACTTCGCCGCCGAAACCCACCCGGACGCCCCCCTCACCGTCGCCGCCTTCGAAAAGCTGCTGCCCTACCGCCAGAAGCTCATCCACGTACGCTGGAGCGGCGAAGGCTGCTGGGTGCCGCTGGGCGACTTCCAGCTCGGCGTCGGCTTCGAGAACCACACCAGCCACCCTTCGGTGGGCGACATCCTGTGGTACCCCGGCGGCTACAGCGAAACCGAGATCATCCTGGCCTACGGCGCCTGCTCCTTCTCCAGCAAGCTCGGGCAGCTGGCGGGCAACCACTTCCTGACCATCGTCGAAGGCAAGGAGAACCTGCGCGCGCTGGGGCTGAAGTGCCTGTGGGAAGGAGCGCAGGAGATCGTGATGGAGCGGTGCTGAGCGGCTCAATCCGCTGTGCCGTCGTCTCCCCGCAGCCATGCGGGGAGGCGCCGCATGCAGCACCCGCCAGATGTCGATAGGTTCGCCATGTTCGACATAGAACAGGATGTGCGGATAGCGCTTCGGCGGCCAGCTACGCAGCCGGGCAGATCAAGCCCGTGAGCAGGGCGGGTTGAATCCGCTGAGATGGGATAGGGGGATGGGCCTGCTTCCGCAAGCATCATTTGATGCTCTCGATTGATGGTTTTGCATCTAGGGCTTTCTAGCGGGGGTGCTGATCGAGGTGTATGCAAGCCACAAAAAGGCACATAAGCCCGCTGCCCATAGCCAGTGTTGCCATATTGAGAAGAACGCGAAGCGCGGTGCGATATCAACATCCATGAATGGCAGCTCGTAGAAATCGCATGATCCGGCAACCTTGGTCGATAGTTCTTTGCATGGCCCGGACATACGGAGGAGAAGCGAGGGGATTGAGCTGAGCGTCCATGCCGTGAAGAGCAATCCGACGGTATTCAATATGGTCGCGGGAATGGCTGCAGATTTTTGTCTCTCCGTCAGCGCTCCGTCTTTCGCAAGGGCGGCCACCGCGCCCAGGGTCGCCACTTGTATGCCCGCCATCCAGATGGCCCAGTCTTTCATGAACTCCAGGGCGTCTTTAGCTGCCTCATATGTCGTCTCCACGACGTCATGCGGTCGCCAATAGGGGCCGCCTGGTAGTACTTCCAGTACATAGGTCGCGACGAGAAGAACGAAAAGTGGGATTGAGGTGTTGCGAAGGCTTCTCATGGCGAACCCTCATGCGCTTGAGGTTTGAGCTTGATAGACGAAGGCTTCCTTGGGGTCTTGTCTGCCACCAGGAGTAGAGGCGTCTCTATTTGAGCTGGGCTATTTGGGCTGGAAGGAGCCAGCTATGGCATGGGTGGATGCTGCCATCAAGCCTCAAATGGGTGAGACAGGGGCCAGTGTGGGCACTGTTTGGCGATGAGGTGCGAGCGTATTCATGACCACCACAGGCGACAGCGTCGTCTGCAAGGCCTGTTGTCTGAGCGAGAAAGCCCGGCTGTCTCTGACAATGCAGAGACAGCCGGGCTTTTCTTGCATGGAGCTACAGGGCTGAAGGGTTCGCGGGCTGGCCGGATGTCTTGAAGCGCGGCCTGCGGTGAACCGAGTACTTACCAGCGATAAGTCGCCGTCGCCACCGCCGAGCGCGCAGCGCCGTAGAAGCAGGTCGAGGAGCAGGTCTCAGATTGTTGATGTTCAGCGACAGCTGCCATTGCGGGGTGAACTGGTAGCTGAGCAGGGCGTTGCCACGATGAAATCGGAGGCCTTGACGGTGTTGGCGCCGTCGTAGCTTTCGCCGTAGCAGCGCAGGCTGCTGCCGGGTTTCGGTGCCAGTCCGGATCAGGCCGTCAGCGCCATCAGCACGTCGGCGTACCAGGCGCAGTTGAGCCCCAGCGATTCGTCCTGCGCGAGATCGCGGGCGCCCATGTCCATGCGGGTGGAATGGATGCCGAGCAATTGCCAGGGCAAGGGGTCGCCGCTGTTGCTGACGCCGCTGCGCCGCAGTACCGGCGCGCCGCTGCTGCCGCGGTGGGTGCGGGCGTCGGTGAGGAAGTAGCCGTGGCCCTGGAAGCGCACGCCATAGGCCGAGGCGATGGAGGCGTTGCGGACCACCGGCAGGTGATGCACGGTATCGTGGAAGCCCAGCGGGAAGCCGACGATGGCCAGGGCATCGCCGACCTCCACGGCGCCGTCGGGTGCGAGATGCCGGGGTTCGAAGGCATGGAGGATGGTGCCCCCGGGCAGGCGGGCCATGTCGATCTCGATGGCGGCCACATCCACCGTGCCGGCGCTGTCGTCCGCCTGTCGCCAGAGGCTCAGGCCACCGGAATAGAGCGGGATGGCGTAGCCGGTGCTGCAGGTGAGGTCGCTGGGGTGAGTGTGCAGGTCGATCTCGATGCGGTCGGGAAAATGGTGGCTGGGCTCATCGAAGAGCACATGGCGGCTGGTTATCAGGAACAAGCGCTCGCCGCGGCGGAAGAAAAAGCCGCTGGCACCGGTCAGCGGGTTGCCGCCGCCAAGGGTGCGGATGCGTGTCGTGGTGAACAGCACCGGATCGCCGGCGTTGCGCGGTGGAGCGTGCACGGGTTCTGCTAGCAGCTTGTGGAGGTGGGAGACCTGGCGCTCGAAGGCGTTGAGCACATGGTCCGAGACCGGCGCATGCAGCAATACGGTGCGGGCGGTTTCGGCGTTGCCATCGAAAGCGGCGGCCAGGGCGCTGCGCCCTGCGGTCGGCTGTGCGTCGAGGAGCGCGGGCAGCAGGGCATCGATGGCAACCAGGCTGCCCTTGAGTTCACAGACGCGTTCGGTGACATCCTGCAGGTTCTTCATCGCATGCGCCTCCTTGAAAAGGAAAAACGCGGACGAGCCGCGTTTCTCCGGGTGCGGGCCGGGCCCGGACGGGCCCGCCGGACTTACTCCGTTGCGCGGATGTTGGAGGCCTGGGGCCCCTTGGCGCCTTCGGTGACTTCGAACTGGACACGCTGGTTTTCCACCAGGGTCTTGAAGCCGCCGGTCTGGATGTCGCGGAAGTGAGCGAACAGGTCCTTGCCGCCGCCGTCGGGGGCGATGAAGCCGAAGCCCCGGCCTTCGTTGAACCATTTCACGGTTCCGGTTTTTGTCGTCATGTCGATTCCTTGCAATATTGGCCGGCAGCGAAGATGCATCCGGCGCAGAGATGCGAAGAAAATCATCGGTGGGAGAGTCGACGGCATCCGCCTTCAGGCCGGCGGGGAGGCGAGGAAAAACCTAGGGAGTGACGGTCTTGCACATGTCCACGCGACCCATCCTACTCGCTTTCCCGGGGGGCGTCCGATTAGTTTCGGCAGGGCGGGGGCGGCGCCGGTGCTTCAGCCGCCCGCCCGGCCGCTGCGTGCCGCCGGCGGGCGGCGCAGGGCCAGCAGCGCCAGGCCGGCCGCGGCGGAGAACAGGGAGGCGAGGAAGATGCCCATCTTGGCGCTGTCCATCAAGGCCGGGGCGATGGCCAGGTGGGCGATGAACAGGGCCATGGTGAAGCCGATGCCGGCGAGCAGGCTGCCGCCGGCAAGCAGGCGCCAGTCCAGGCCGGGGGGGCGGGTGGCGATGCCGATGCGCAGCGCCAGCCAGCAGAACAGCAGCACGCCGGCCGGCTTGCCGACGGCGAAGCCGAGGAAGACCGCGGTGGCGAGGGCGCTGTCTATTCCCGTCCAGGCCAGTTTCACGCCGGCATTGGCGAAGGCGAACAGGGGCATGACGCCGAAGGTGACCCAGGGGTGCAAGGCCATCAGCAGGCGCTCGACCGGGGAGAGGGATTCCCTCGCCGCCCGTTCGGCCAGCCTCAGCGTGGCGCGGTCGCGGGTGTCGCCGCTGCCCTCGTTCCCGGACGGATAGGCGACGACGCGGTCGAGGATGGCGTAAAGGCGGACGTCGTCCACCCAGCGCCGGGCAGGCGTCATCAGCCCCAGGGCGACGCCGGTGAGGGTGGCGTGTATGCCGGAGGCGTCGATGGCAAGCCAGACTGCCGCGCCGATGAGGCAATAGACCGGGATGCTGCGCACGCCGGCGGCCGCGGCCATGCGCAGCAAGAGCAGGAAGCAGGCGGCGAGCGCGAGCATGCGCCAGTCCATCTGGTGGCTGTAGCCGATGGCGACGACGAGGATGGCGCCGATGTCGTCGGCGATGGCCAGGAACAGCATGAATGCCCGCAGGCTGTGCGGCACGCGGGGGCCGAGCAGCGCCAGGCAGGCAATCACGAAGGCGGTGTCGGTTGCCATGACGATGCCCCAGCCGCTCTGCCCGGGCGCGTTCCACTGCAGCAAGGAGTAGAGCGCGGCCGGCACCGCCATGCCGCCGAGCGCGGCGGCGATGGACAGCGCCGCCATCCGCGGCGAGCCCATCTCGCCCAGCACCAGCTCGCGCTTGAGCTCCAGGGCGACGAGGAAGAAGAAGAGGGTCATCAGCCCATCGTTGATCCACGCGTGCAGGCTGCGGCTGAAATCCACCTCGCCGAAGTGAAGTCCCAGCGGTATCTCCCACAGCTGCGAGAAGGCCGTCGCCCACGCCGAGTTGGACAGCGCTACCGCTGCCAGCGTGAAAGCCAGCAGCACCGTGCCGCCGGCCGCCTCGATGCGCAGGAAGCGGGCGAAGGCCGGCGTGACCCTGTCGAGCAGACGCGCGGGCAGGGTGGAGGTGCTGCCGCGATTTCGCCGGCCGGTGTTCATGGGGCGGTGGGCGGGGTGGGTAAGGACATGCGTGGTCTCCGGTTTGCGCGGTACGGAGTGCGCTGCTGCGAACGGAGGAGGGGGATGAAGGCCAGCATACGCGCTCGTCGCGATGCCGGGTGAGGGCGGGCTTTCTGCGGCTGCCGCTGGGCTCAGAGGCCAGCAGCCGGATGGGCCTGTGCTGCAGGAGCTCGCGCGGGCGGGCAAGGGGCGTCCCCGCGGGAGTACCCGCGCGAGGCCGTTACGCTGCGGGGGCATGCGCCCGGGGCAGGAGGCCGCGGCGCGGTGCACGGAGGTTTGTTTCGCGAGCCGCCGGAAGCGCCCGGCCAGGCGTCCCCGGCGGCGGGCGGAGATTTACCAGCGGTAAGTGGCCGTCGCCACCGCCGAGCGCGAGGCGCCGTAGAAGCAGGCGTAGGAGCAGGTCGCGTAGCGCTCGTCGAACAGGTTGTTGATGTTCAGCGACAGCTGCCACTGCGGCGTGAACTGGTAGCTGAGCATGGCGTCGGCGACGGTGAAGTCGGGGGCCTTGGCGGTGTTGGCGCCGTCGTAGCTTTCGCCGTAATAGCGCAGGCCGCCGCCCAGCTTCAGCGCCGGGGTGAGCTGGTAGTCGGCCCACACCGAGGCGGTATGCATGGGGACGCTGGCGCTGCGGTTGCCCTTGGTGCCGGAGTCGCTCTTGGTCACCTTGTTGTCGACGTAGCCGTAGGCCGCGATCACGCTGAGTCGTTCGGTGAAATGGGCGCGCAGTTCGACCTCGAAGCCCTGGGATTCCACCTCGCCTTCCTGGATGTACTCGCCCGGGTTGTTGAGGTCGTTGGTGGTGACGTTGGTCTGGGTGAGCTGGTAGGCGGAGGCGGTGACCGACAGGGCCTGGCCGGCCGGCTGGTAGCGCAGGCCGACTTCGTACTGTTTGCCTTCGGTGGGCTTGAAGGCACGGCCGCCCGCATCACGGCCGGTGGTGGGCTCGAAGGACTCGGCGTAGCTGAGGTAGGGGGCGAAGCCGTTGTCGAACAGGTACACCAGGCCGGCGCGGCCGGTGGTGGCGTCGTCGTCGTAGTCGGTGGCCGAGCTGCCGCTGAGGTAGTCCTTGGAGCGGCCATAGACCTTGTCATGCCGTCCGCCCAGCATCACCACCCAGCGCTCGGCGATCTTCATGTGATCCTGCGCATAGATGCCGAGCTGGCGGGTGTTCTCGCGGAAGTGGCTCTGGGGCGTGGCATTCAGGATGACCGGGCTGCCGTAGACCGGGTTGTAGAGATCGAGCGGCGCGGCGCTGCCGCCGTACTGCAGGCGCTTGAATTCCGACTCGGAGTAGTCGATGCCGACGAGCACCGTGTGCGCCACCGCGCCGGTCTGGAAGCGGCCTTCTAGCTGGTTGTCCACCGTCCACGAGCGGTTCTTGTCGTTGCGGGTGTAGGCGCCGCGGAAAATGCTGCTGTCGGTGGCGGCGAAGGAGTCGAGCCAGATGTCGCGGTAGTCGCTTCTGGCGGTGAAGTAGAGCAGGTTCTGGCGGAAGCTCAGCTGCTCGTTGAAGCGGTGGCTGAAGAGGTAGCCGACGGTGCTGTTCTCGGTCTCGAACTTGTTGAAGCCGGGCTCGCCGACGAAGCGGTCGCGCGGGATGCGGCCGTTGACGTTGTGACTGACGGTGCCGGAGGCCGGCAGGCCGTAGTTGTAGACGGTGTCGTTCTCCTGGTAGTTGGCGAACAGGGTGAAGGAGGTGTCGGCGCCGGGCTGCCAGCGCAGCGCGGCGGCGCCGAAGTTGCGGTCGTCGGGGACGTGGTCCACCGAGGTGTCGCTGCGGCGGACCAGGCCGGTGAGGCGGTAGGTGAGGCTGCCGTCTTCGTTCAGCGCGCCGGTGAAGTCGCCGGCGATCTGCTGGCGGTCGTAGTCGCCCAGCTGCAGCCTCACCTCGCGCTGGGTTTCGGCCTGCGGCAGCTTGCTCACCATGTTGATGATGCCGCCGGGCGCGGCGTTGCCGTACAGCACCGAGGCCGGCCCCTTCAGCAGTTCGATGCGCTCCATGGCGTAGGGCTCGGACACGCCGGAGAAGGTGTTGCGCGAGAGCTTGGTGCCGTTGAGGTACATCGGCGCCGAGCCGGTGACGTTGAAGCCGCGGATCACCATGCCGTCGCTGGTGGTGTTGTCGCCGCCCAGCGGATGCACGCCCGAGGTGTAGCGCAGCGCCTGGGCGAGGGATTCCGCGTTCTGCACCTCGATCTGCTCGGCGGTGACGATGGAGACCGACTGCGGCGTCTCGATCAGCGGAATGTCCGACTTGCTGGCGGTGATGCTGCGGGTGGCGATGTAGCCCTTGACCGGGCCGAGGGCGGTTTCCGCGCCCGCGCCGGCGGACGCGGTGACGGTGACCGGCGCCAGCGTGGTCTCGCGGCCCGGGGGCGGCGGCGCCTTGCGCAGGGTGTAGGCGCCGCCGCCGAGGTCGGCCAGCTCGTAGCCGCTGCCGGCGAGGATGCGGGCGAAGCCTTCTCCCACGCCGTAGCTGCCCTGCAGGCCGGGGCTGCGCAAGCCGGCGACCAGGGCCGGGTCGAAGGACAGGCGCACGCCGGTCTGCGCGGCGAACTGGGCGAGCACGTCGCCCAGCGGGCCGGCGGCGATCTGGTAGCTGCGGGCGGCGGCGGCCGGTTCGGCGGCCAGGGCTTGCGGCGCCAGCGCGGCGGCGGCGAGTCCGCCCAGCATCAGCCGGAGGGAGAGGGCGAGGGGCCGGAGGGCGAGCGGGCGCGGGCTGGAGGCGGGGCGGTGCGACATGCGGTGCTTTCCTTTCAGAAGGGTGAGCCGGATGAGTGGGCATGCGCCTTGTTCTGGCGCTTTCATCCGGTACACCGCATGAGCGGAAAAAAAGTGTCAGCGGCTTGCCGCCGGGAGTGCGGGACAGGGGCGGGGGATGCCGGCGTGATTCCCCGCGGCACGAATGCCGGCCCCGGCCCGGTCGGCGGCTGTCACACGCCTTCCGGCGGCGCTTCCAGGCTGATCCAGTAGCGGGTGATGCGGCGGGCGGCCAGCGGGCGGGTCTTGAGCAGCAGATCGAGGCTGGCCTCGGTGTCCTGCAGCGGGAAGGCGCCGGAGACGCGCAGCTCGGCCACCGCCGGGTCGCAGCGCAGCACGCCGGGGCGGTAGCGGCCGATCTCGGCCACCCAGTCGGCCAGCCGCATGTCGCGGGCGACCAGCATGCCGTCTGCCCACAGGGCGTCGCCGGCGGCGGCCGGGCGGCTGGCGGCGATGGCGCCGCCATCGAAGCGGGCGCGCTCGCCGGCGGGCACGGTGCGCTCGGCACCGGCGCGGGTGTGGATGCGCACCGCGCCTTCATACACCGCCAGCTCGGTGGCGCCGTCGAACTGGCGTACCGAGAAGCGGGTGCCCAGCGGCAGCAGGCGGCCCTGGGCGGTGAGGACGACGAAGGGGCGGGGCCGGGGCTGCTTGTCCGGCGCGGTGGTGATCATCACCTCGCCTTCGATGAGACGCAGCTGGCGTTCATGTTCGGTGTAGCGGATGTCCACCGCGCTGGCGCTGGCCAGGGTGAGTAGGGTGCCGTCGGCCAGCTGCAGGCTGCGCTGTTCGCCGGTGGCGGTGCGCAAGTCCGCTTGCCAGGCGCTCCACGGCTGATGGCGCCACAGCAGCCAGCCGGCGGGCGCGGCCAGGGCGAGCAGGCCGAGGCCGCGCAGGGCGCCGCGGCGGCCGTGGCGCGGCAGGCCGTCCAGGGTGCGGCGGCCGATCTGCCCCGGCACCTGGCGGAAGCTGCCCAGCACGATTTCCGCCTGCTGCCAGGCGGCGGCGTGCGCCGGGCTCTGGCCGCGCCAGCGTTCGAGTTCGCGGCGCAGCGCCGGGCTGTCTTCGCCGGCGTGCAGGCGAACCAGCCAGTCGGCGGCTTCTTCCAGCAGGGCGTCGCTGATCTCGCTGGCCACGGTGGCGCGGGCGCTCACAGGGCTTTCAGGCAGGCGATGAAGCCGCTGCGCATGTGGCGTTTCACCGTGGCCAGGGAGACGTCCATGCGGCTGGCGATCTCGGCATAGCCCAGGCCGTCGAGCTGGGAGAGCAGGAAGATGTCGCGGGTGCGCGCCGGCATGCTGCGCAGCATGGCCTCGACGCGGTACAGGGCTTCGAGGATGAGCAGGCGGCTCTCCGGCGAGGGCGCTTCCGGTTCCGGCAGGTGGGCGATGGTCTCCAGGTAGGCGCGCTCCACTTCCTGCCGGCGCCAGTGGTCCACCATGATGCCGCGGGCGATGTGGGTGAGCAGCGCCCGCGGCTGGCCGAGGTCCAGCCGCCGCTGGCCGAGCAGGCGCAGGAAGGTGTCGTGGGCGACGTCCGCCGCATGGTGGCGGCAGCCCAGCTTGCGCCTGAGCATGGTGTGCAGCCAGCCGTAGTGGCCGCGGTACAGGTCGGCGATTTCGTCGGACGGGGCGCAGGCGTCGGTCACTGCAGGCTCCAGGGGAAGCCGCCGCTGCGGCAGGCTTGCCGGCGGCGCGGGTAAAACTTAATCAATAATGGTTCTCATTCTCTAGGCAAGGGCGGCGGCGGTCAATGTCCGCCTTCGCCCCGGCGGCGGGCGAGTCGGGAAGCGTGCCGGCGGGCGTAGCCAAACCGGCCCCGCCGCGGCGCGGAAATGGCATCTCCCCAGCCGCTGGCCATTGGTTAGTCTTGATTCCGACGAGGCGCGCCCGGCGCGTCCTTCCACGATTTCACGGACGCGACGATGGCCGCCCTGGCAATAGACAACATCAGCAAGACCTTCGACATCGACGGCCGCAGCGTGACCGCGCTCGATTCGGTGAGCCTGGACCTCGCCCCCGGCGAGTTCGGCGCCCTGATCGGCCCCTCCGGCTGTGGCAAGTCCACGCTGCTGCGCATGGTCGCGGACATCGTGTCGCCCACCAGCGGGCACATCTCGGTGGCCGGCGAGGCGCCACGCAAGGCGCGGCTGGCGCACCACATCGGCTTCGTCTTCCAGGATGCCACGCTGCTGCCCTGGCGCACGGTGAGCGAGAACATCCGCCTGCCGCTGGAGGTGGTGGGCGGGCGTCGCGCGGTGGACCCGGCGGCCATCCAGGCGCTGGTGGAGTTGGTGGGGCTGGCCGGTTTCGAGCATGCGCGGCCCTCCCAGCTTTCCGGCGGCATGCAGCAGCGCTGCGCCATCGCCCGCGCGCTGGTGACTTCGCCGCAGATGCTGTTGCTGGACGAGCCCTTCGGCGCGCTGGACGAGATCATGCGCTTCCGCATGAACCTGGAGCTGTTGCGCATCTGGGCGGAGTCGCGCACCACCGCGCTGATGGTGACCCACTCCATCGAGGAGGCGGTGCTGATGGCCGACCGCATCTTCGTGATGGCGGCGCGACCGGGCCGCATCGTCGATGAGATCAAGGTGGACCTGCCGCGCCCGCGCCGGCTGTCGCAGATCGGCGAGCCGGACTTCGTCGCCCTCGTGGAGCGGGCGCGCAAGAGCCTGTTCGGCGACATGGTGGAGATGCTGCAGGATGCTTGAGATGCGCAGACCGGGCCGTGGCGCCGGCCGCGCCCTCATTCGCTGGCTGCCGCCGGCGCTGGTCTTGCTGGCGGCGCTCGCCGGCTGGGAGGCGGCGGCGCGGCTGGGCTGGCTGCCGCTGACGGTGGCGCGGCCCAGCGCGGTGCTGCGGCTGTTGGCGGCGGAGTACGCCGGCCTGCTGGCCGAACTGGCGCCGACGCTGTTCGCTGCCGCCTGGGGCTATCTGCTGGCCCTGGCGGTAGCACTGGCGCTGGGCTCGCTGGCCTACCTGTACAAGTCGCTGGAGGGCACGGTGCTGACGGTAGGCGCGGTGTTCAACAGCATCCCCATCATCGCCATCGCGCCGGTGCTCATCATCTGGCTGGGGCTGTCCTTGTCCACCCGGGTGGCGATCACCGCGGTGGTGTGCTTCTTCCCGCTGCTGATCGCCTTCGTGCAGGGGCTCAACACCCGCCGCGCCACGGCCGCCGAGCTGTTTACCGTGCTGGCGGCCACGCCGCTGCAGCGCTTCCGCCTGCTGGCGCTGCCGGGGGCGCTGCCCTACCTCTTCATGGGCATGAAGATCACTGCGCCCTTCGCGCTGCTAGGCGCGCTGGTGGGCGAATGGACCGGGGCGGAGTCCGGCCTGGGCGTGGTAATGCTGAACGCGATGTTCGGCCTGCAGGTGGATCGCCTGTGGGCGACGGTGCTGCTGGCCTGCGTGGTGTCCACCGCCGCCTACGCCTACGTTTGCCTGCTGGAGCGGCTGGCACTGCCGGCCGACCTGCGCGAAGGGGAGGCGGTATGAAGCGGCTTTTCCACCCATGCGCGCGGCGGGCGGCGCCGGCTGCCGGCCGGCCGGGGAGGGCGGTGCGATGAGCGCGGTGACCTTGAGCAAGCGCGGCAGCCCCGCACTGGGCGCCATCCGTCGCGCCACCCTGGGCCGCGGTCTGCCGGCGCCTTTGCGGGTGACGCTGGCGCGGCTGGTCAATTACCTCGCCTGCCTGGGCCTGGCGCTGTTGCTGTGGCATGCGCTGGTGAGTGTGTTCCAGGTGCCGGCCTACCTCATGCCCAGCCCGGCGCAGTGCTTTGCCGCGATGGCGCGCGAGGGGGCCTTGTTGGCTGGCGCTGTGGGCTGGACGGTGTTCGCCACCCTGCTGGGCATGGCGATCAGCCTGGTGCTGGCGACGCTGCTGGCGGTGGGCTTCATCGCCTGCCCGCTGCTGGACCGGGTGGTGATGCCGCTGATCCTGCTGATGCGCACCGTGCCGATGATCGCGGTGGCTCCCATCCTGGTGCTGGTGTTCGGCCGCGAGCAGGGCAACACCGTCGGCATGGTGGTGCTGCTCACCTTCTTCCAGATCATGCTGGCGGCGAAGAAGGGCTTCCAGGCGCCGGGCCGCAACCTGATGGAGCTGATGCACACCTGCGGCGCCGGCTTCTGGCAGACGCTGTTCAAGGTGCGCCTGCCGTGCGCGCTGCCCTACCTCTTCACCGGCCTGCGCATCGCCGCCGGCACCGCCATCCTGTGCGCGATGTTCGCCGAGTGGCTGTCCGGCGCGCCCGGCCTCGGCTCGCTGATGCTGGATGCCTACGCCCGGCAGGACTTCGCGCTGATGTGGGCGGCAGTGCTGGCCAGCACCAGCGCCGCCTACGTGTTCTTCACCCTCACCATCGCCTTCGAGGTGGCGGTGATCGAGTGGGGGCAGTGAGCGCGATGAGCGTGTTCTCGGGCCCATTGCCCTCGCCATCTGCGGCGCAGGCGGCCTGTGTGGCGCGCGCTGGGTGCGGCGGAGCAACTGACATGGAAACAACCGGAATGGCCGCAAGCGAAAAACCACTGGCAGAGACCGGCGTGATGCACGGCAAGGTCGCCTTCATCACCGGCGCCACCCGCGGCCTGGGCCGCGAGCTGGCGCTGATGCTGGCCCGGGCCGGCGCCGATGTGGCGCTGGTCGGCCGCGACCGCGAGGCGGGCGATGCGGTGGCGGCAGAGATCCGCCAGCTGGGCCGCGAGGCGCTGGCGCTGGCCGCCGACGTGACCGCCGGCGACGACATGGAGTTGGCTGCGCGGGCCGCGCTGGCCTGCTTCGGCAAGGTGGACCTGCTGCTGTGCGTGGCTGGCGTCGGCAGTCCGCGCAAGCCGGTGTGGGAATGCGATGCCGCCGACTACCACGCCTGCTTCGACATCAACGTGCTCGGCGTGATGCTGGCGCTGCGCGCAGTGCTGCCGGCCATGGTGGCGCGCAAGCAGGGCAGGGTGGTGGTGATAGGCGGCACCTACGGCCACAAGGGCGTGGCCGGCTCGGCACTGTACGCCGCATCGAAGTGGGCCCTGCGCGGGCTGGTGAAATCGGTGGCGCGCGAAGTCGGCGAACACGACATCACCGCCAACCTGGTCTCGCCCGGCGGCGTCGCCGGCCCGCGGCTCACCAGGCTGTTCCAGCAATCCGCCGCCCGCGAAGGCATGAGCTATGAGGCGGTGCTGGAGCGCTTCACCGCCGGCAGCGCGCTCGGCCGCCTGGTGGAAGGCGAAGACATCGCCCGCGCGGTGCTGCACCTGGCCTCGGACGCCGGTCGCATGTGCACCGGGCAGGACATCGTGGTGGATGCGGGCACGGTGGTGTAGCGGCGCTGCGGCGCAAGCAACCCGGCCCGAAGGTAGCGCGTATCCGCAAGCCACAGCCCCGAACCAGAACGAACCAAATACAGAGAGAACATGAGCGATACCCCAGCCCCTTCCGCCGCAGCGCTGCCGCCCGGCGCCGATCCCGCACTTGCCGGCTACGGCATAGACACCGTCGCCCTGCACGCAGGCCGCCACCCTGAGCGCTTCCACGGCGTGGTCAATCCGCCCGTCTATCACGCCTCCACCTTCATCTTCGAAACGGTGGAGCAGCTCATCGACACCCGCCACGAACGTGCCGGCGGCGCCTTCGAGCAATTCACCTATGGCCGCGAAGGCACGCCCACCACCCGCGCGCTGGAAGACGCGGTGAGTACGCTGGAGGGCGGCTACCGCGCGGTGGTCACCTCCTGCGGGCTGGGCGCCATCGCCGCCTCGCTCACCGCCTTCCTGTCGGCGGGCGACCACCTGCTCATCATCGACAGCGTGTATGGCCCGGCGCGCGCCTTCTGCGACGAATTCCTCATCCGCTTCGGCGTGGAAGTGACCTACTTCGACCCGCTGATCGGCGCCGGCATCCGCGAACTGTTCCAGCCGAACACCAAGGTGGTCTACCTGGAATCGCCCTGCTCGCTCACCTTCGAGGTGGTGGACGTGCCGGCCATCGCCGCCGCCTGCCGGGAGCGCGGCATCACCACCATCATGGACAACACCTGGGCCTCGCCGCTGTGCTTCCGCCCGCTGGACCATGGCGTGGACGTCTCGCTGCATGCCGCCACCAAGTACATCTCCGGCCACTCCGACCTGATGCTGGGCATCGCGGTGTGCACCGAGCCAGCCTTCATCCCGGTGAAGAAAACCGCCTCCGGTTCCGGTTACTGCGGCGGCCCGGACGACGTCTACATGGCGCTGCGCGGCCTGCGCACCCTGCCCATCCGCATGAAGCGCCACCAGGAAACGGCCACCCATGTGGCGCGCTGGCTGCAGCAGCGGCCGGAAGTGGCGCGGGTGATGTACCCGGCGCTGTCCGACGACCCCGGCCATGCACTGTGGAAGCGCGACTTCCACGGCGCCTCCGGCCTCTTCGGCGCGGTGCTGCAGCCCTGCTCGCCGGCGCAGCTCGCCGCCATGCTGGACCACATGGAGCTCTTCCGCATGGGCTATTCCTGGGGCGGCTACGAAAGCCTGGTGGTGCCCACCTGGCCGGCCACGCTGCGCACCGCCACCGAGTGGAAAGACCCCGGCCCGGCGCTGCGCTTGCACGCCGGCCTGGAAGACCCGGACGACCTCATCCGCGACCTGGAAAAAGGCTTCGCCCGCCTCGCCGCGGCAGCCTGAACGGGCCCACAGGAATCCACTCATGCACGCACCCGATCCCGGCCTGATCGCCGCCATCAAGACCCGCCTCGCCGCCGGCCCGCAGCCCATGCTGATCGGCGGCGACTGGACCCAGGCCGCCGCCGGCCAGACCTTCGACAGCCACGACCCCGCCACCGGCGAGCGGCTGGCGAGCGTCGCCCGCGCCGGCAGCGAAGACATCGACCGCGCAGTCGCCGCCGCCCGCGCCGCCTTCGACGGCCCCTGGGGCCGCATGCGGCCGGCCGAACGCCAGCGCATCCTGCTCAGGCTCGCCGACCTGGTCGAAGCGCACTTCGAGGAGCTGTGCATCCTCGACACCCTGGACATGGGCGCGCCCATCCGCCACACCCGCGGCGCCAAGGACTGGCTGCTCGGCCTGCTGCGCTACTACGCCGGCATGGCCACCGCGCTCTACGGCCAGACGGTGACCCCCTCCACCACCAGCGACATCTTCGCCTGCACCGTGCGCGAGCCGGTGGGCGTGGTCGGCGCCATCGTGCCCTGGAACGGCCCGCTCATCGCCTCCATCTGGAAAGCCGGCCCGGTGCTCGCCACCGGCTGCACCCTGGTGCTCAAGCCCTCGGAGGAGGCACCGCTGTCGCCGCTGCGCTTCGCCGAACTGGCGCTGCAGGCCGGCCTGCCGCCGGGCGTGCTCAACGTCGTGCCCGGCTACGGCCACGATGCCGGCGCCGCGCTGGCCGCCCACCCCGGCGTGGACAAGATCGCCTTCACCGGCTCTGTGCCCACCGCCCAGGCCATCATGCGGGCCGCCGCCGGCAACCTGAAGCGGCTGTCGCTGGAGCTGGGCGGCAAGTCGCCCAACATCGTCTTCGCCGATGCCGACCTGGAAGCCGCGGTGCCGGCCGCCGCCTGGGCCGCCTTCGCCAACGCCGGCCAGGTCTGCAGCGCCGGCACCCGGCTGTTCGTCGAGCGCGCGGTGCATGACGACTTCGTCGCCGCCGTCGCCCGCTACGCCGCCGGCCTCAAGGTCGGCTCCGGCCTGGACCCCGCCACCGAGATCGGCCCGCTGGTGTCGCCCCGCCAGCTGGAGCGGGTGCGCGGCTACGTCGCCGCCGGCGAGGAAGAAGGCGCCCGCCTGCTCGCCGGCGGCGACCGCCCCACCGGCGCCGCGCTGGCCGCCGGCAGCTACCTTGCCCCCACCGTGTTCGGCGAAGTCGCCGACCACATGCGGATCGCCCGCGAGGAAATCTTTGGCCCGGTGCTCGCCGCCATGCCCTTCGACAGCGCCGAAGAAGTCCTCGCCCGCGCCAACGCCTCGCCCTACGGCCTGGGCGCCGGCGTATGGACGCGCGACGTCGGCCGCGCCCACGCCTTCGCCCGTCGCCTGCAATCCGGCTCGGTGTGGATCAACTGCTACAACGTCCTCGACCCCGCGCTGCCCTTCGGCGGCTACAAGATGAGCGGCTTCGGCCACGAATCCGGCACGCAGCAGCTGGAGGAATACATGCAGGTGAAGGGCGTGTGGATCGCGGGGGAGATGCGCTGATTGGGCTTGGCCGGCAGGCGTGCGGCCAGGCGGTGTTCTCTGCGGCTCCGTCTGTATAGGGGAAGGCCAGCCTCTCCTTCGAGAGGCCGGCCTTCTTCCTTGCTACTGCCAGTTGGCGGCGATGACCGACGACAGGGCATCCTGGTAGCCCTGTGGCAGAGTGGTCTGACCGGAGCTGGGCGGCGCGAAGGCAGCCATCGCCGACACCAGGGCGTTGACCTGGCTATCGAGCAAGGTCAGTCCATCAGCGGTCTTGAGCTGTTCGATGTGGTAGGCGTTACCCAGGTACCAACCGCTGATGGTGACTTTGTCCGTCGTGCCGATGAGGCTGATGTCCAGGTTGTCGCCACTGCGCTGGAACCAGAGCTGATCGGCGGCGATGTCGGCACCGAAGGCGAGGACGTCGGTGTTGCCGGTGGTGGTGTCGTAGTCGTAGAGGGTGTCCTGACCGCCGGAGCGGGCGAAGAGGTAGGTGTCGTTGCCGGTGCCTCCCGCGAGATAGTCGTCGCCTAAGCCCCCGTTGAGTAGATCGTTGCCGTTGCCGCCATAGAGCTTGTCGTTGCCTTCGCCGCCGTAAAGTACGTCGTTGCCGGCACCACCATCGATGGTGTCGTTGCCTTCCAGGCCCTGGACGATGTCATTGGTGGAGCCGAAGCTGACACTGTCGGCACCGGCCGATAGGGTGATGGGATAGGCGGCGAGCAGTTGCTCGAGGCTGAGGGTGACGCCATCGGAGAATTGGACACGGTCGATGTAGTAATAGGGGCTGAGGAAGTGGTTCTGGATGGAGACGGAGTCGGTGTCGCTGTAGGCGATGACGAGGTCGTTGCCGGAGCGGAGCAAGCGGATGGGGCTTGTGGAGGCGAGGTCTTCGAACCGGATGGTGTCGGTGTTGGTGGTTGCGGCGGCAGTGTCGTAGTTGTAGATGGTGTCGTTGCCGGAGCCTAGGCGCAGGAGGTAGGTGTCGCTGCCGGCGTCGCCGCTGAGGAGGTCGTTACCGGCGCCCCCGTCCAGAACATCTCCGTGGTCGCCACCATAGAGGGAATCATCGCCTTCGCCACCATAGAGGGCGTCACTGCCGGTGCCGCCATAGAGCTTGTCGTTGCCGAGGTTGCCGAAGAGGACGTCGCTGCCGGCACCACCATCGATGGTGTCGTTGCCTTCCAGGCCCTGGACGATGTCATTGGTGGAGCCGAAGCTGACACTGTCGGCACCGGCCGATAGGGTGATGGGATAGGCGGCGAGCAGTTGCTCGAGGCTGAGGGTGACGCCATCGGAGAATTGGACACGGTCGATGTAGTAATAGGGGCTGAGGAAGTGGTTCTGGATGGAGACGGAGTCGGTGTCGCTGTAGGCGATGACGAGGTCGTTGCCGGAGCGGAGCAAGCGGATGGGGCTTGTGGAGGCGAGGTCTTCGAACCGGATGGTGTCGGTGTTGGTGGTTGCGGCGGCAGTGTCGTAGTTGTAGATGGTGTCGTTGCCGGAGCCTAGGCGCAGGAGGTAGGTGTCGCTGCCGGCGTCGCCGCTGAGGAGGTCGTTACCGGCGCCCCCGTCCAGAACATCTCCGTGGTCGCCACCATAGAGGGAATCATCGCCTTCGCCACCATAGAGGGCGTCACTGCCGGTGCCGCCATAGAGCTTGTCGTTGCCGAG
>NZ_SNVV01000033.1:41283-43339 GCF_004361735.1 Azoarcus indigens
CAGAACATCTCCGTGGTCGCCACCATAGAGGGAATCATCGCCTTCGCCACCATAGAGGGCGTCACTGCCGGTGCCGCCATAGAGCTTGTCGTTGCCTTCGCCGCCGTAGAGTGCGTCGCTACCGGCGCCGCCGGAGAGAATGTCATCGCCGAGGTTTCCGAAGAGGGTGTCATCACCGGTGGAGCCATCGATGGTGTCATTGCCATCTAGGCCGGCGATGATGGTGGAGTTGATCAAGGCACTTTTGATCTGATCGTCTCCTATAGTCCCAAGAGCGATTGCTTGACTTCCCGCAATGAGGTGTATGTCGAATGCGTCGCCATGAACCGACCCCTTCGCCTCCATAGCTAAAAGAATGGCCGTGGTCGCTTCGGTATCGCTCTTATTTAGAATGTCTATGAATTCAGTTAGCTTAGCTAGGCCGGGGATATGGTCGTTTTCGTACGACTCCCGCAGGGCTGCCACCAGCGCGGTGACATCCCATCCAATGTCATTCCCATTGATCTTGATGCCTAGCAAATCGATCAGCGGTGCGAAGTGGCTCTGCAGCATGAGTTGGCCATAAACATAGTCAGCCAAGGACGCATAAGCTTCCATGAGTTCCGCGGCTGCATTCGGGCCAGGGTTGGACGTGCCGGCATTCGTTCCACTGCCCTGAGTGAAGGTTTCTCCGAGAAAGGCTTCCAGCACATAGAGCTTGCGGCCATCGGCCAGGTAGGCGCCGCGGCTGTTTGTGCTGTATTGGTCTGAGCCGGTCCAGGCGAAGAGGATCTGATCCAGCAAAGCATGGCGGGCGACGACATCGGTTTCCTGCGCGAACTGTTCGACCAGCGCCTGCAATTGCCCGGACTCGTCCCGCGCCATGGCCTGGCGCAGGTCGTGGACATTGCCAAAGGCGGCAACGTCGGGGAGGGCGGCGATCTTGTCGCTGATGGCGACGAGGTGGGTGTCCAGGGTATTGGCCAGATCGCTCTGGAACCAGACATCGGTCACGGTGGCGGTGGTGCCATCCGCACGGGTGAAGCTGCCGGTCTGCAGATGCTGATTGCCGTTGGCGTCGGTGGTGGTGGTGTTGGTGTAATTCAGCGCGATGCGGGCGACGCTGGCCTCTTCGAGGGTGAGAAGTTCGCCTTCATCGGTAATGCCGTCACCGTCGGCATCCTTCCAGACGCGCAGGCTGGCATAGGCGGCGTCGTTGGCGTCGATGACGCCGTCCAGATTGGAATCGAGCTCGCGTAAAGCGGCAAAGCCGTTGGCGGCTTTATTGCCGTTGGCGAGGGTGGTGTTGTTGCCGAAGAGCTCGGAACCCTCATCGATGGTGCCATTGCCATTGCGGTCGAGGACCAGCAATCCATCGTCCTTGCCGACCCAGCCGGACTGCTCGGCGAAGCCGTTGCCGTCATGGTCGAAGAAGACGCCGTTGGCCAGCGAGGTGGTTTCGACGCCGTCGCCGTCGAGGTCGAGGATCAGGGGGGAGGTGGTGGTTTGGGCTTGGTTGAAATGGTCTTTAGTGCGATTACGAATGACTTGGGAGTCTATGGTGGAGAAGCTCACATTCAGAGCTGGGCTATCTGATATGGACTGAAGAGCCTCGGAAATTGCATCGCCATTAGCGATTAGCTCTTTTGCAGCAGCAGCTCCAACCTGGAGAGCAATGCCTAGGGCTCTGCCTTGAGGTGTGAAGCCGAACGGAGAGGCGGAAACGATTACCCCTATTCCCCCAATAATTCCAAGTGCCGCTTGAATGGCAGAGGCGCTGTCGCCGCTATTTATAGCGGAGCTTAATTTCGTCACCTCATATGCGATATTGGCTCCCCCTGCCAAGTTGCCAGCGAGCGTGATGATCTCGCTCTTATTGACAATAGAGAGTAATGTGCTCGCAACGCCTATTGACGTTAAGGAAGTGCTGAACAAATCATGATCAAGCGCCCGCGGACCGATTTCGAGCGCGTATCAGTGAGGACCTTTCGAGTTCGAAGGCATTTTTCGCTTCCGACCGGGTCGGCCACGGGCCGTTGCCCCCGCTTTCGCTCCTTGGTGCCCCATCAGGACGCAC
>NZ_SNVV01000034.1 GCF_004361735.1 Azoarcus indigens
GCTCTGGTATTTCTTCAGCACGTCCGGCACCACCGGCAGGCGGCGTTCGCCTGCGAGCGTCTCCGACGCGACTCCTAGCAACAATGGCATCGAGGGTCCTCCAACGGGGTTGGTAAAAAAGACGCGTCGACGCCGCTATTGTTATTAGGTCGCTTCTCCCTGCCTCACACCAGAATGGTGCGCGGCCGACGCTGGAGGATAGTTAGCGACGGGGTGCATTCCTGCAATAAGGGTCTCCGGCAGCTTGCCTGCCGGAAAGGCTTGCCTACGCCGCCGCTCAGGATCGAGCCGGCGCAGCCGTGGCGGGCGCTTCGACCAGCTTGACGATGGCGAGCGAGATGTTGTCGCCGTATCCGCCTGAACGCTTGCGGGCTTCGGCGATGAGGCGCTGGGCGGCTTCCCGCGCAGGCAGATGATGGATGACTTCACCCAGCTCCGCGTCGCTGAAGTAGCCCCACAGGCCGTCGGAGCACAGCAGGAAGCTGTCGCCCACCGTCAACGGCGCGGTGCCGGAACGGTCGATGCGCGGTTCGCGCTCGCTGCCCAGGCAGGACAACAGCACGTTGCGCTGCGGATGGGTGAGCGCGCCCTGCTCGTCGATGCGGCCCTTGCGCAGCAGTTCGCCGACCAGCGAGTGGTCGCCGCTGCGGCTCAGGGTCTGGGCGCCGCGGAAGTGGTAGAAGCGGGAATCGCCGCAGTGCGCCCACACCGCGCCGCCGGGCTGCAGCATGAAGACCACCGCGGTGCTGTGCGGATCCTGCTCGCTGGTGAAGCGGGTGAGTTTGATGACGAGGTGGGCCTCGTTGATGATGCCCTCGAGCAGATGCTCCGGCGTCTCCGACTGCGGTGCATAGGCTTCGAAGTTCTGCCTGGCCTTGATCAGCACCTGCTCGGCGGCCATCGCGCCGCCCGAGTGTCCGCCCATGCCGTCCGCCAGCACCGCCATCATCAGGCCAGGCCGCGTCGGATGGCCGAAGAGGGCGACCCGGTCCTGCTGTTCCCTCCGGTCTCCGGTATGACGGGCTACGCAGGTTTCGACACTCAGGGCCATGACAACGGGGCATTCGGGTAGATAGGGCCACCCATCATAGCGCCCGGCCGGCCTCCTGACGGCGGCGGCCGGGCGCCTCGATGCACCGCTTTGGGGAGCGCGTGATATCCGTCACGCCCCCGCAAATTTCGCCGTCGCCGCCGGCCGCCCCTCAGAGCGGGAAACCGTTCAACCGCGCATCCAGCAGTTCTACCCAGTGCCTCACCTTCAGCGCGGTGCCGGCCTGCAGATGGGTGATGCAGCCGATGTTGGCCGAGGCGATCAGCTCGGGCTCGCCGGCCGTCAGCGCCGCCAGCTTGTTCTCCCGCAGCTCGCCCGCCAGCTGCGGATGCAGCAGCGAGTAGGTGCCGGCAGACCCGCAGCAGAGATGGCCGTCCCGCACCGGGGTGAGGTGGAAGCCGGCCGCGGTCAACAACTGCTCCACCCCGCCGCGCAGCTTGAGGCCGTGCTGAAGCGTACAGGGCGCATGCCAGGCCACCGGCGGCGGCGTGCCTGGCTTGGCGCGCAGCATGGGCGTGAGGCGCTCGGCCTCGGCGGCGACGATCTCGCTGATGTCGCGGGTCAGTTCGGCGATGCGGCGCGCCTTCTCGGCGTAAAGGGTGTCGTGCTGCAGCAGGTGGCCATAGTCCTTCACCTGCACGCCGCAGCCGGACGCGGTCATGGCGATGGCCTCGACCTCGCCGCGTTCCACCAGTGGCCACCAGGCGTCGATGTTGCGGCGGGCGTTGTCGCGGGCGCCAACGGCGTCGTTGAGGTGGAAGCGCACCGCGCCGCAGCAGCCGGCGCCGTCGGCTTCGACCAGGGAGATGCCGAGCACGTCCAGCACCCGCGCGGCGGCGGCGTTGATGGTAGGCGCCATCGCCGGTTGCACGCAGCCGGCCAGGGCCAGCATGCGACGAGCATGGCGCGGGCGCGGCCAGGGGCCGGCCGGGCGCGCCGCCGGCACCTTGTCCTTCAGTGCCTCCGGCAGGAGGCCCCGAGCCAGGCGCCCGGCCTTCATCGCCACGGTGAATACGCCGGTGCGCGGCACCAGCTCGCGCAGCAGCCAGCGCGCCACCTTGTTGCCGGCCGTGCGTGGCACCTGGCGCTCGACCAGCTCGCGGCCGATGTCGGCCAGCCGGCTGTAATGCACGCCGGAGGGGCAGGTGGTTTCGCAGGAGCGGCAGGTGAGGCAGCGGTCCAGGTGCAGCTGGGTCTTGGCCGTGACCGGCTGGCCTTCCAGCAGCTGCTTGATCAGGTAGATGCGGCCACGCGGCCCGTCCAGCTCGTCGCCCAGCAGCTGGTAAGTGGGGCAGGTGGCAGTGCAGAAGCCGCAGTGCACGCATTTGCGCAGGATCTCGTCGGCCTCGCGGCCCTCCGGCGTGTCGCGGATGAAGTCGGCAAGCTGGGTCTGCATGCTCAGAGTCCTTGGTAGAGCCGGCCGGGGTTGAAGATGCCTGCCGGGTCGAAGGTCGCCTTGAGACGGCGGTGGAGGGCGAACAGCGGCGCAGGCAGAGGGGAGAACACCTCGCTGGCGCGATCGCCGCCGCGGAACAGGGTGGCGTGGCCGCCAAGCTCGGCGGCCCGGCCGCGGACCTGCGCCGCCGGCAGGTCGCCGGCCAGCCAGCGCTGGGCGCCGCCCCATTCGATCACTTGCCTGCCGCTCAGCCGCAGCGGCGCGGCGGAGCTGGGCAGGGACAGGCGCCAGAGCTGCTCATGCCCGGCCAGGGTGTAGAGCGGGCTGCGCTGTTCCTTGACGTCGTCCCAGAAGGCGGAAGCCTGGTCGTCGGCCAGTTGCTCGCCGCCCAGCCGGGTGATGGCGGCGGCCACCGCCGCTTCGGCGCCCGACAGGCGCAGCGTCAGCACGCCGGCGCTCCAGGCCGAGGCGGAGATCGGCAGCGGCTGGCCGCCCCAGTCGTTCAGGCGGTCTATGGCTTCGCCCTCGGCCAGCTCGAAGCGCAGCGTGGCCTCCCGCGGCGGGCGCGGCAGCACCTTCAGCGACAGCTCCAGGATGACGCCCAGCGTGCCCAGGCTGCCGGCGACGAGGCGGGAGACGTCATAGCCGGCGACGTTCTTCATCACCTGCCCGCCGAAGGACAGCACCTCGCCGCGACCGTCCAGCAGCTTCACCCCGAGCACGAAGTCGCGCACCGCACCGACGCTGGCCCGGCGTGGGCCGGACAGGCCGGCGGCGACACAGCCGGCAACGGTGGCGCCGGCGCCGAAATGCGGCGGCTCGAAGGCCAGGAACTGCCCCTGCGCCGCCAGCAGCGCTTCCAGCTCGGCCAGCGGCGTGCCGCCGCGTACGGTGACGACCAACTCGGTCGGCTCGTAATCCACCACGCCGGCGTGCTCCGCCAGCGCGAAGTCTTCGCCCACGGCGCGGCGGCCGTGGAAATCCTTGCTGCCCCCGCCTTGCAGGTTCAGCGCCCGGCCATCCGCCGCCGCCGCGCGGATGCGTTCGGCCCAGGATGCGACGATCTCGTTCATTCCTTCTCCACTCCCCTATCCACGCCCTTAGCCTGGGCGGTTCTCGTCCCTGCCCTGCGTTGCTGGGCATCCAGCGTGCGCAACGCCAGCCAGGCGCCGATCAGCGACAGCACCGGCACCGCCACCAGCAGGAACTGCAGCCATCCTTTGTTCGCCACGGCTCAAAAGCGCGGCAGTTCCGGGTGCGGCAGCGCGCCGCCCTGCACATGCATGCGGCCGTATTCGGCGCAGCGATTCAGCGTCGGAATGGCCTTGCCGGGGTTGAGCAGCCCGTCCGGATCGAAAGCCGACTTGACGCGGAAGAACTGCTTGCGCTCCCGCTCGCCGAACTGCACGCACATCTGGCCGACCTTCTCGATGCCGACGCCATGCTCGCCAGTGATGGTGCCGCCGAAGGCCACCGACAGTTCCAGGATCTCGGTGCCGAACGCCTCCGCCCGCTCCAGCTCACCCGGCTGGTTGGCATCGAACAGGATCAGCGGATGCAGGTTGCCGTCGCCGGCGTGGAAGACATTGAGGCAGCGCAGGCCATAGCGGCCTTCCATGCCCTGGATGGCTTCAAGCATTTCGCCCAGGCGCTTGCGCGGGATGGTGCCGTCCATGCAGTAATAGTCCGGCGAGATACGGCCGGCAGCCGGGAAAGCAGCCTTGCGTCCGGCCCAGAAGCGCAGCCGCTCGGCTTCGTCGCGGGAAACGCGGATCTCGCCGGCGCCGCTGGCCTGCAGCACCTCGCTGACGCGGGCGATTTCCTCCGCGACTTCTTCCGGCGTGCCATCGGCCTCGGACAGCAGGATGGCCTTGGCGTCCAGCGGATAGCCGGCGCGCACGAACTCTTCCACCGCCGCGGTGGCCGGCTGGTCCATCATCTCCAGCCCCGCCGGGATGATGCCGGCGGCAATCACCGCCGCCACCGCCTCACCCGCCTTGGTGACGTCATCGAAGGTAGCCAGCACGCAACGCGCGATCTGCGGCTTGGGCGTGAGTTTCACCGTGACTTCGGTCACTACGCCCAGCATGCCCTCGGAGCCGGTGAACAAAGCCAGCAGGTCGTAGCCGGGCGCGTCCAGCGCATGGCCGCCGAGCTCGATGATCTCGCCTTCCATGGTCACCGCCCGCACCCGCAGCAGGTTGTGCACCGTGAGCCCGTACTTGAGGCAATGCACGCCGCCGGCATTCTCGGCGACGTTGCCGCCTATGGTGCAGGCGAGCTGGGAGGACGGGTCCGGCGCGTAGTACAGGTTGTGCGGCGCGGCCGCCTCGGAGATCGACAGATTGCGCACACCGGGCTGGACCACCGCGGTGCGGGCGTGGGCGTCCAGATGCAGGATGCGGTTGAAGCGCGCCATCGACAGCAGCAGCCCGTGCGGATGCGGCTGGGCGCCGCCAGACAGGCCGGTGCCGGCGCCGCGCGCCACCACCGGCACGCCCAGCTCGGAACAGGTGCGCAGGATCGCGACGACCTCCTCTTCGGTGCTCGGCAGCGCCACCGCCAGCGGCACCGCGCGGTAGGAGGCGAGGCCGTCGCACTCGTAGGGGCGTACATCCTCGCTGTCGAACAGCAGCGCGCCCACAGGCAACACCTTCGCCAGTGCCTGCACCACCCTCGCGCGGTCGAGGCCGGAATAATCCACCTCGGTCAGGGCGAAGGCCGGCAGGTCCTCGGTTGTCTCCATCATCGTTCTCTCTCCTGCGTGCTGGCGGTCGGCCCTCAGGGCCGCCGCCGGTCCAGGCCCAGCCGCTCCGCCGCCGCGGATAGGTGGGCAATGGCCGCCTCGCGCGCGCCTTCGGCGTCCCGCGCCAGGATGGCGTCGAAAATGCGTCTGTGCTCCGCCTGCGCCGCCGCCGCGCGACCAGCCTGCAGGCCGGCCGCGCTCCAGGTGGGCACGCGGGAGGCGGAAAACTGCCGCCCCATGAAAACAAGGAAATGCTCCAGTTGGGCATTGCCGGTTGCCGCGGCAACGGCCACATGGAAGGCGTCGTCCGCCTGCGCGCCGTTCTCGCTGCCGCCGTCGGCGCCGAGCAGCGCCTCGTCCATCGCCTCCAGCGCGGCGGAGAGGCGGGCGAGGTCCTCATCGTCGCGCCGCCGCGCCGCCAGTTCGGCCGCCCCGGCCTCCACCAGGCAGCGCAATTCGAAGATGTCCGCAATCTCGCCGTTGGAGCGCGCTTCGTCGCCCAGCAGCCGGAACGCCGCGGCCACGGAAGGCTGGGCGACGAACACGCCAGCGCCCTGCCGCGTCTCCACGCAGCCATCCGCCCGCAGCCGGGAAATCGCCTCGCGCACCACCGCACGGCTGACGCCGAAGCGCTCGCACAGCGTCTTCTCGGTCGGCAGCTGGGTGCCTGGCGCCAGGCCCATCTCCCGTATCCAGCTCTCGATCTGGCGCGAAACCGCATCGCTCAGGCGCGGCGGCCGGGCCAACTTGCCGCTCATCATTCGATAGTCGTCAGCTTGTCAGACAAGTTTCAAGCGTAGGGTATGTACATGATCCCTGTCCAGATCAGGACATACCCCGATGAAACGGGGCCCGGGCCAGGTTTGCTAACATCGCGGCATCCCAGCCGCCCTTTCCTCCATGCGCCTCCACGCCGCCGAACGTTTTTTCCCCTTCCTCGGCTGGCGCCGGCAGTGGACGAATGGCGGATTACGTGGCGACGTGGTGGCTGGCGTGACCGTTGCGCTGGTTGCGGTTCCGCAGGCGCTTGCCTACGCCCAGCTGGGCCAGTTGCCGCCCCACCTCGGCCTTTACGCGGCGCTGTTGCCGGCGGTGACAGGCGCACTGTTCGGCTCCTGCGGCCAGCTTTCCACCGGGCCAGTGGCACTCACCTCGCTGCTCACCGGCGCCAGCCTGCTCCCGCTGGCGCGGCCGGACAGCCCGGAGTTCGTCGCTCTGGCGGTGGCGCTGGCGCTGCTCTCCGGCCTCATCCAGCTCGCGCTGGGCACCCTGCGCCTGGGCTGGCTGCTCAACCTGCTCTCCTATCCGGTGCTGATGGGCTTCATCAACGCGGCGGCGCTGGTCATCTGCCTGTCGCAGATTCCGCCGCTGATCGGCCTGCCGCTGGCCCAACGCGGCAGCTTCATCGCCGACTTCGGCGCCGCCTTCGCCCACCTCGACAGGCTGCACCTGGCTTCGGCCGCTTTCGGCATCGGCGCATTGGCTGCGATGCTGCTGCTGCGCCGGCTCGCACCGCGGCTGCCGGCCGTGCTGGTGGTGGTTGCCGCGGCCATCGTGCTGTCGGCCGCCACTGGCTTTGCCGCAGGCGGCGGCACGGTGGTGGGCAACCTGCCGTCCGGCCTGCCCGGCTTTTCGCTGCCCGCCGTCGAACTCGGCACCCTCGCCAGCCTGTTGCCCACCGCCTTCGTCATCGCACTGGTGAGCTTCATGGAGGCCGCCTCCAGTGCCAAGCTGATCTCAGGCAAGACCCGCCAGGCCTGGGACCAGAACCAGGAGTTGGTCGGCCAGGGCCTGGCAAAGCTGGCTGCCGCCTTCAGCGGCACGCTGCCGGTGAGCTCCTCCTTCTCCCGCTCGGCGCTCAACTTCGGCGCCGGCGCCCGCACCGGCTTCTCCACGCTGGTCACCGCCGCGCTGGTGCTGCTCACCCTGCTTTATTTCACCGAGTTGCTGTGGCATCTGCCCAAGCCAGTGCTGGCGGCCATCATCCTGCTGGCCGTCGCCAACCTGCTGGACTTCGGCGCCCTCGCCCACGCCTGGCGCAGCAACCGCGACGACGGCATCGCCGGCCTGGTCGCCTTCGCCACCACGCTGGGCTTCGCGCCCAACATCCAGAACGGCATCCTCACCGGCCTGCTGCTGTCGCTGGCGCTGATGGTGTATCGCGGCATGAGCCCGCGCGTCGCCATGTTGGGGCTGCATGCGGATGGCACCTATCGCGACCTGGAGCGCTTCAACCTGCCCCACCCGCGGCCGGACACGGTGATCCTGCGTTTCGACAGCCCGCTCACCTTCGTCACCGTCAGCCAGTTCGAGGATGCGCTGCTGAAGGCCGCCCGCGCCCAACCCGCGGTGAGGGCGGTGATCGTGTCCGGCGCCGGCATCAACGACATCGACGCCACTGGCCTGCACACCCTCGCCGGGCTGATGGAACGCTTCGCCGCCCAACGCCAGATCCTGGCCTTCTGCGGCCTGAAGAAACAGGTGATAGATGCGATGGAGCGCGCCGGCCTGTGGCCCCGCCTGACCCCGCACGCCGGCTACCGCAGCGAGCAGCAGGCGCTGCTCGGCCTGGAGGCGCACCTCACTGATTAATATTGACTTTTCTTTTTCGCCTCAGTACAGTGCGCGATTCTTTGCAAAACCATCAACTGGAGCAGCACCATGTACGCGGTGATAAAAACCGGTGGCAAGCAGTATCGCGTTGCCGCTGGCGAAAAGATCAAGGTAGAACAGATACCGGCTGACGTGGGCTCCGAAATCACCATCGACCAGGTTCTCATGGTCGGCGAAGGCGAGTCCGTCAAGATCGGCACGCCCGTGGTTTCCGGCGCCGCAGTGAAGGCCACCGTGGTTTCCCACGGCCGTCACGACAAGGTCAAGATTTTCAAGATGCGTCGTCGTAAGCACTACCAGAAGCATCAAGGCCATCGCCAGAACTACACCGAGCTTCGCATCGAAGCGATCTCGGCCTGATTGCAGGAGGTAAGACCAAATGGCACACAAAAAAGCTGGCGGTAGTTCCCGCAACGGCCGCGACTCAGAATCAAAACGACTTGGCGTGAAGCGCTACGGCGGCCAGTTCGTCGTTGCCGGCAACATCATCGTTCGCCAGCGCGGCACTGAATACCATCCGGGCGAGAACGTGGGCATCGGCAAGGATCACACCCTGTTCGCGCTCAAGGACGGCACCGTGAAGTTCGTGGTCAAGGGCGCCGCCAAGCGTCGCACCGTGATCATCGAGGCCGAAGCGGCTTAAGTCGCGACTCCGGTCCGAAAAGCCCTATCCTTGCGGTAGGGCTTTTTTATTTATGCCAGCAGGCAGAACAGCATGAAGTTCTTCGACGAAGCCCGTATCGAGGTCATCGCCGGCGACGGCGGCAACGGTGCCGCCACCTTCCGCCGCGAGAAATACATTCCGCGCGGCGGCCCGGACGGCGGCGACGGCGGCCGCGGCGGCAGCATCTACGCCCAGGCCGACCGCAACCTCAACACCCTGATCGACTATCGCTACACCCGCAGCTTCCGCGCCCAGCGTGGCGAGAACGGCGGCAGCAAGGATTGCTACGGCAAGGGCGGCGAGGACATCGTGCTGCGTTTCCCGGTCGGCACCGTGATCAGCAACCTGGATACTGGCGAGCCCATCGCCGACCTCAACGAGGACGGCAAGCAGGTGCTGCTCGCCCGCGGTGGCCGCGGCGGCCTTGGCAACCTCCACTTCAAGTCCAGCGTGAACCGCGCCCCGCGCAAGCGCACCCTGGGCCAGGAAGGCGAGCGCTTCAACCTGCACCTGGAACTGAAGGTACTGGCGGACGTCGGCCTGCTGGGCATGCCGAACGCCGGCAAATCCACCTTCATCCGTGCGGTGTCGGCAGCCAAGCCCAAGGTGGCGGACTATCCCTTCACCACGCTGGCCCCCAATCTCGGCGTAGTCCGCACCGACGAAAAACGCAGCTTCGTGATCGCCGACATTCCCGGCCTGATCGAAGGCGCCGCCGAAGGCGCCGGCCTCGGCCACCAGTTCCTGCGCCACCTGCAGCGCACCCATGTGCTGCTTCATCTGGTAGATCTGGCGCCTTACGACCCGGAAGTCGATCCGGTGAAGGAGGCGCTGGCCATCGTCGAGGAACTGCGCAGGTACGACGAGGCGCTCTACCAGAAGCCGCGCTGGCTGGCCCTGAACAAGCTGGACCTGCTCCCCGAAGAAGAGCGTGACACGCGCATTGCCGCCTTCCTCCAGGCCTACGGCCCGGTGGAGCGCCACTTCGAAATCTCCGCCCTCAAGGGCGAAGGCTGCAAGGGGCTGGTCTTCGCCATCCAGGACTTCCTCGATAGCGAGCGCGCCCGCATCAACGCCGAACTCGAAGCCCAGGCGACCGAGGAGCGCGCCCGCCTCGCCGCCGTGGAAGCCCGCGCTGCCGAGCGCGATGCCGCTTTCCAGGCGGAAGCGGAGGCAGGGGACGAGCCGGCCGAGGATGACGAGGCCGAGGACACGGACGGCCGGCACTAAGCCCAATTCATCCCGAAGGCATCATGAGAGAGAAGATCAAGCACGCCCGCCGGCTGGTCGTGAAGGTCGGCAGCGCCCTGGTGACCAACAACGGCGCGGGACTGGACAAGCCAGCCCTGGATGACTGGGCAAGACAGATCGCCGCCCTGCGCGCCGAGGGCCGCCAGATCACCCTGGTCTCCTCCGGCGCCATCGCCGCTGGCATGCAGCGCCTGGGTTGGACCCGCCGCCCGCAGGAAATGCATAAGCTGCAAGCCGCCGCCGCCGTCGGCCAGATGGGCCTGGTGGAAGCCTACGAGGACGCCTTCTCCCGCCAGGGACTGCAGACGGCGCAGATCCTGCTCACCCACGAAGATCTTTCGGACCGCACCCGTTACCTCAACGCGCGCTCCACGCTGACCACCCTGCTCGATCTCGGCGTCGTTCCCATCATCAACGAGAACGACACGGTGGTGACCGATGAGATCAAGTTCGGCGACAACGACACCCTGGGCGCCCTGGTCGCCAATCTGATCGAGGCCGAAGCGCTCATCATCCTGACCGATCAGACTGGCCTCTATACCGCTGATCCGCGCAAGGACCCGACCGCTACCCTCATCAGCGAGGGCCAGGCGGAAGACCGCCAGTACGAAGCGATGGCCGGCGGAGCCGGCAGCGGCATCAGCAAGGGCGGCATGATCACCAAGATCCGCGCCGCCCAGCGTGCCGCCCGCAGCGGCGCCCACACCTGCATCGCCAGTGGCCGCGAGACTGATCCGCTGCTGCGCCTGGCCGCCGGCGAAGACATTGGCACCCTGCTCTATGCCACCAGCAGCCCGCTTCAGGCCAAGAAGCAATGGCTGGCCGACCACCTGCAACTCGCGGGCGACCTGGTCATCGACGACGGCGCAGTGGAAGCCCTGAGGAGCGGCCGCAGCCTCCTGCCTATCGGGGTTGTGGACGTCAGCGGCGATTTCTCCCGCGGTGCAGCCGTGTGCTGCCGCAGCCTGTCCGGCCAGGAGATCGCCCGCGGGCTGGTGAACTATAGTGCTTCGGAATGCCGTCGCATCGCGCGCAAACCGACCAGCGCCATCGAGTCCCTGCTGGGCTACATCGGCGAGGCCGAGTTGATCCACCGCGACAACATGGTGAGCAGTTGAACCAAAGCGCATAGCGCTTCACACCCGCTCCGCCGGGTAGCAATATGACGACCGGCGCAGCGAAGGCAGCCCCTGCCATTCCAGCGCCGCGCGACCACACAGCGTCTCAAGAACCTAAAGCACAAACGGAGACAACGATGCCCGAGCAGAACCAGTTCGATTACAACGTCGCCTTCTCGCGCAACATCGGCTGGTTCACCGAGAAGGAACAAGCCTACCTGCGCCAGTGCCGCGTCGCCGTAGGCGGCCTGGGCGGCGTGGGCGGCAGCCACTTGATCACCCTCGCCCGCTTGGGCATCGGCAAATTCACCATTACGGACCTGGACACCTTCGACTGGCCGAACCTGAACCGTCAGGCCGGCGCCAGCTGCTCCACCATGGGCCTGCCCAAGCTGGATGTCATGGCGCGCCAGGTACTCGACATCAATCCCGAAGCCGATCTCAAGCTGATGCCCAACGGCCTCAGCCTGGACAACATCGACGACTTCCTGGACGGCGTCGACCTCTACATGGACAGCCTGGACATTTTCGCCCTGGATATCCGGCGCAAGGTGTTCGCGCGCTGCCGCGAGCGCGGTATTCCCGCCGTCACCGCCGCCCCGATGGGCATGGGCACGGCCATGCTCGCTTTCCACCCCCAGGGCATGAGCTTCGAGGATTACTTCGCCCTGGATGGCTTCGCCTTCGAGGACCAGATCCTGAAGTTCATCGTCGGCGTTTCCCCATCCATGCAGCAGCGCCATTACTTGCTGGAGCGCGGCTCAGTGAACCTGTTCAAGAAGAAAGTACCGTCCACCGCGATCGGCATCGAACTGGCCGCCGGCGTGGCCTGCAGCAATGCGATCAAACTGATCCTCAAGCGCGGCGATGTCATCGTGGCGCCACGCGGGCTGCACTTCGACGCCTACCGCAACACCATGATCCGCACCTGGCGCCCCTTCGGGAATCGCAACCCGATGCAGCGCTTCATGTTCTGGTACATCAAGCGCCTGCTGTCGAAATAGCACGGCGTTTCGTTCGCACCGCCCGGCAACGACAGGCACAAATAAAAACCCCCACGCTTCCGCGCGGGGGTTTTAGCCCTTGAGCAACCCGGCCCAGGGCCGGGCATTCAATCAGGCAGCAGCCTTGCTCTTGCGACGACGGGTCAGACCCAGACCCAGCAGACCAGAGCCCAGCAGCATCAGCGAAGCAGGTTCCGGCACATTGTTCGCAACCACGGTGAAGGTACCGCTACCGTCGTGGTTGGAGGTCAGGTCGAAACCACCAGGCACCGCCGTGAAGTCGCTCACGAAGATGTTGGTGTCGAAGCTGGCCAGGAACTCGATCGCCAAGGCGTCGGCACCGGAATCACCGCAATTCAACCAGATGTCGTAGAAGCCGCTGGAGCCGTTGCACTCGAAGTCAGCCGAGTGGAACAGGTTCGCGTAGGTCAGATCCGCGATACCGGTGAAATCGGCCGTACCGGTCAGCACGGTGCTTACGCCAGTCGCGCCACCACCGCTCACGGCGATGTTCATGAAGTTAATCATGTTGACGCCGTCGAACGAGATGTACATCTCGATCAGACCCGGGCTGTACGAGAAGGTCGGCACGCCGCCATTCACGCCGGTCACCACGCCGTTGAGGTTATCCACGGAGAAGCTCAGCAGCCAGTTGGTGCCGTAACCGTTATTGCTGTGAGTACCGAATACCTGGTTCGGAGTGAAGCCAGTGATCTGGTTGTTGGTCAGGTTGCCAACAGCAAGACCACCGCTGGTCGTCAGGTTGTCGCCGGCGCTGATCACGCCGTCACCGTTGGTGTCCTGGATGAAGGTCCGGGACTGGTAGGTGAAGAGGAACTCATCCTTCAGCGAGGTGCCGGTGTCGGTAACCTTGTCGCGCTGGGGCGCCGGGACGCCGTCGTAGTTGGTGCCGACATCCAGATAGAACGGGGCAGCGTTGGCAGCCGAGGCACCCATCAACAGGCCGGCGGTAGCCATCGCGAATAGTACTTTCTTGCTCATTTGCCATCTCCCAAAGTGTTGGCGAAATCGTCAGCGTTTGGCTCTGTCTTGGGGTCAAACACTTTCCGCCACATCGCCGCGCCAAGCAATAAGCAAAGCCAATGCCAGATTTTTAAATTCATTAAAAATCATATAGATAAACAAAAAACCACATTTTTTCTGTTCTGCCTCAGGCTGGACTGTAAAAAAAACCGACACCCCATCTTGCCACCGGCGGGCCCGCCATCGAAAATCCCTGAGGAGGCTGTGCCAATATGCGATTCTCCGCCTCTTCAGGCAGTGCCAGAGCCTTCAACAACTATTCCTATACAAAGCATGCTCAAGCCCGCCGTTGCCCTTAATCACTTCCGCACCGCCTGGCGCAACGTCGTGCGACAGGTCAGCCGCAGCCGCGCGGCCTTGATCGCAATCGCCTTCGGAGTGGTGGCCATGATCCTGGCCGCCGGTTTCATCGACTGGAACCTCAGATTCGGCCGGGACAACACCATCCTGTCCCAGCTCGGGCATCTGCAGGTCATGCGTCCCGGCTTCACCGAGTACGGGCGCGCTGATCCGTACGGCTATCTTCTTCCTGAGATGAAACCTGCGGAAAAGGCGGCGCTGGAAGGGCTGCCCGGCTATCGCGTCTCCGCACCGCGCCTCCTGATCTCCGGGCTGGCAAGCTCCGGCGACACCACCCTTTCCTTCATCGGCGAGGGGGTGGATCCCGCCGCGGAGTCATCTCTTTCGGCAGCCTTGCGCTTTCCACAAGGGCGCAATCTGCAAACGGGCGACCACAAGGCCGCCATCGTCGGCCAGGGGCTGGCGCTGAATCTGGGCGTCAGGGTTGGCGACACGCTGGTGTTGATCTCCAACACCGGCAACGGCGGCATCAGCGCCGTCGAAGCCGAGGTCGTCGGCCTGTTCGAATCCATCACCAAGGCCTATGACGACGCCGCCCTGCGCATCCCGATCGACCTCGCGCGGGAGCTGATGCGAACCGAAGGCGAACATCTCCGCCTGGTACTGCTGGATAAAACCGAGAACGTACCTGTGGCCGACCGCCAATTGCGCGCAGCCCTTCCATCAGACCGCTACGAGGTGGTCCCCTGGTGGCAACTGGCAGACTTCTACAACAAGACAGAAGCGCTGTTTTCCAAGCAGGTCGGATTCATCTACCTCGTCATCTCGATAATCATCGTGCTCGCCATCACAAACACCATGACCATGATGGTGATGGAGCGGATCAGCGAGATCGGCACCATGATGGCGCTGGGCACCCGGCAACGGGACATCCGCATCATGTTCCTGCTCGAAGGCACCATACTGGGGGGGCTGGGGGCACTGATCGGCATCGTTGCCGGCGTTCTGCTGGCGCTGCTCATCAGCGCCATCGGCATTCCCATGCCGCCCGGCCCCATCATGAGCTGGCCCTATGAGGCCGGCATCCTGCTGACGGCGGACAACATACTGACAGCCGCCGGCGTCGCCCTGCTCACCACCGTTCTGGCCAGCGCCTATCCGGCCTGGAAGGCCTCCCGCCAGGAGATCGTCAATGCGCTGCGTGCGCGCATTTGAGAGGGAAGGCGCATGCGAGATCTGACCCGGCTCGGCTTCCGCAACCTGCTCCGCAACAGGGTACGGACCGCGATCACCCTGGCGGTGGTCACCTTCGGAGTCTGCGGCCTGATCCTCTCCGGCGGCTTCATCCGCGACATCTTCGTTCAACTCGGCGAAGCGCTGATCCATTCCCAGAGCGGCCACGCCCAGATCGGCCGTGAAGCGCTGTTCAGCTTCGGCTCCCGCTCGCCGGAGCGCTACCTGCTGGAAAAACCTGAAGCCTTGCGCAGCTATCTCGCAGAGCAGCCGGAAGTGAAGAATGTCATGGCGCGGATCACCTTTTCCGGCTTGCTCAACAACGGCAAGACCGACTACCCGGTGATCGTCGACGGCATCGAGGCCGACCGCGAGAACGAGCTCGGCACCTTCCTCCATCTGGTGTCCGGGCGCATGCTCACCGACAAGGACCAGTACGGCGCGGTCATAGGTGAAGGGGTGGCCAATGCACTGCGCCTGAAGGCTGGCGATCAGGCCACCCTGCTGGTGAACACCATAGATGGCGCAATGAACACCCTGGATGTCGAGATCGTTGGCGTGTTCCAGAGTTTCTCCAAAGACTTCGACGCCCGGGCGATGCGCATTGCCCTGCCGGATGCGCAGTCCCTTCTGGCCACCGATGGCATTGGCAAATACGTTCTGGAACTGCATCGGACGGATCAGACCGCCGCGCTGGTCCAGCGCGTCCGCGCCAACCTGCCGGCCGGTGATGTCGTCGTCCGCGACTGGGAGGAACTGAACGACTTCTACGGCAAGGCGGTCGAGCTCTACCAGCAGCAGTTCGGCTTCCTGAAGGCCACCATCCTGCTGATGGTCTGCCTCAGCGTCATCAACACCGTGAACATGAGTCTGGCCGAACGCAGCTGGGAATTCGGCACCATGCGCGCCCTGGGCAACCGCAACCGGACCGTCATCGGACTCATCCTGACGGAATCCCTGGTGCTCGGCCTCGCCGGCGCGCTCATCGGCACGCTATTCGGCCTGCTGCTGGCGGCAGTCATTTCGGGCATCGGCATACCAATGCCCCCTCCACCCAATGCCAACCTCGGCTATGATGCCTATATCAGAATTGAAACAAGCGACGTACTTGAAAGTGCGCTCATCGGTACATGCGCAACCTTGATTGCTGCGATCTATCCCGCCTGGCGAACCACGAGACTGAGCATCATAGATGCTCTTCGGGCCCGAGAATAAAGGGCTGCCAACGCTATTCAGGGAGATGACGTTGTTGCTCTTCGAACGCTTCAACCTGGGCCACGGCTTCAGGAAATACTTCGAGATTGCTCCAGCCACCAACGAGGCTCTGCGGAACGACGTGTTCCGCATACGCCACGAGGTCTACTGCGAGGAGTTGCATTTCGAGCCCGAACGTCCGGACCGTCGCGAGAGCGATCAGTATGACTCCCACAGCCTGCACTGCCTGATCCGCACCTCCAACCAGCCCACGCAGTTGGTCGGCTGCACCCGCCTGGTCCTCGTCAATCCGGCCGATCCCGACGAACCGCTACCGTTCGAGCGCACCTGTGCGGCGACGCTGGACCGCTCCATCATCGATCCCGCCCGGTTGCCTCGCGGAAGCATTGCCGAGGTTTCCCGCCTCGCCGTCCGCGGCCTGTATCGCCGACGCAAGGGCGAGGACCACAGCGCCATCGCCATCAGTGAAGAAGACTACGGCAACAGCGAGCGGCCGCGCTTCCCCTACATCCCCATCGGCCTTTACCTGGGGGCGGTCGCACTGGCGGCCCGTAGCGGCATCGAGACGCTGTTCGTGCTCACCGAGCCTCGGCTTGCCGCGCATTTTGGCAAGCTGGGTGTCGACATTCGCCAGATCGGGGGACCGGTGGAACACCGCGGCACACGCGTGCCTTCCGTCATGGACGTACAGAGCATCATCAAGAGCATGCGCTTCATCGTGAAACCCATCTGGAAAGTGATCCACGAGGAAATCGAGCGCGGCTATGAGCAGGAAGCGCATAGCGGCAAGCTGAAGAGCAACTGACCTTCCTTCCCTGACCGATGAAAGAAAAAGCCCGCATGCGCGGGCTTTTTCACTTCCAGCTTGCCCGGCGCTCAGCCGGCCAATGCGGCGCGAATCTGGTCCAGCGTGCTCGGATCGTCTATCGTCGTCAGGTCACCCGGATCCCGCCCTTCGGCCAGCGCCTGGATGGAGCGGCGCAGCATCTTGCCGGAACGCGTTTTCGGCAAGCCGCTGATGAAATGGATCCGCGCCGGCCGCGCGATAGCGCCCAGGCTGTCATCCACCGTCTTCATCACCTCCTTCTCCAGCGCGGCCCGCTTCTCCGCGCTGTCGATGCGGCCGGCATCCTTCACCACCGCGAAGGCCATCGGCATCTGCCCCTTCAACTCGTCATGCACGCCGACCACCGCCACCTCGGCGATGGCGTTATGCCCCTGCACCGCCTCCTCGATCTCGCGTGTTCCCAGGCGATGTCCGGCGACGTTGATGACGTCGTCCATGCGACCCAGAATGGTGTGGTAACCCTGTTCGTCCTTGATGCCCCAGTCCGACGAGGAATACACCACCGGGTTGGTGAACAGGCTGAAGTAGGTGGAAACGAAGCGCTCGTCCTGACCCCAGACGGTGGACAGGCAACCCGGCGGCAGCGGCGGCACCACGCCGACGATGCCCTTCTCGCCCGCCCCGCACTCACTACCATCCTCGCGGAAGATGCGCAGGTCGTAGCCATAAACGGGGAAGCTGGGGCTGCCGAACTTGATCGGCGTCTTCTCCACGCCGCGTACCGCCGCCAGCATCGGCCAGCCGGTCTCGGTCTGCCAGTAGTTGTCGATCACCGGGATGCCGAGTTCGCCCATGATCCATTCATGGGTCGGCTGGTCCAGCGGCTCGCCAGCGAGGAAGAGGTGCTTGAGCGAGGAGAGGTCGTACTTCTTGAGGAAGGCCGGATCCTGCTTCTTTAGCACCCGCACCGCGGTCGGCGCCGAGAACATCACGCTGACCTTGTACTTCTCGACGATGCTCCACCAGATGCCTGCGTCCGGCCGCAGCGGCGTGCCCTCGTACATGATGGTCGCCATGCCGGCGATCAATGGCGCGTAGATGATGTAGCTGTGGCCCACCACCCAGCCGATGTCCGAGGTGGTGAACATCGTCTCGCCTTCGCCGCCGGTGTAGATGTGTTGCATGGACGCCGCCAGCGCCACGCAGTAGCCGCCCGTGTCACGCTGCACGCCCTTGGGCTTACCGGTGGTGCCGGAGGTGTAGAGGATATAGCTCGGCTCCGAGCTTTCCACCCAGGTCACCGGCACCTTTGCGTCCAGGTGCTTCACGCGCTGTTCGGCGTAATCGACGTCGCGGCCGGCCACCCGCGGGAAGCCCTTGTCCAGCCCGCGATCGACGATGAGCACCTTCTGCGGCGGGAATTCGGCCAGCTTGCAGGCCTCGTCCACCAGATGCTTGTAGGGCACTGGCTTGCCATTGCGCATGCCAGCGTCTGCGCTGACCATCAGCTTGGGCCGGGCGTCGTCGATGCGGGTCGCCAGCGAGCCTGCGGCGAAGCCACCGAACACCACCGAGTGGATGGCGCCGATGCGGGCGCAGGCCAGGATGGCGAAGCAGGCCTGCGGGATCATCGGCATGTAGATCAGGACGCGGTCGCCCTTGCCCACGCCCAGATCCTGGTAGATCGCCGCCATGCGCTCGACTTCGCGCTGCAGCTCGGCGTAGGAGTAGATCGTCTCCTCGCCGGTTTCGGTGGAGATGTAGATCAGCGCACGTGCGTCCGGCCGCTTGGCCGCGTGCCTGTCCACCGCGTTGTAGCAAAGATTGGTTTCTCCGCCCTTGAACCACTTTACGAAAGGCGGTCGCGAGAAATCGCAGATCTGTTCGGCCGGCTTGTTCCAGTGAATCAAACGCGCCTGCTCGGCCCAGAATTCGTCACGCTGGTCTATCGACCGGCGATGGAACGCCTGGTAGGTCGTCATAAGCACCTCTCCCTTCCTCATTTGCGAATGGCGTACGGCGGCCCCTCAGCCGCCGTGGTCCTGCTGCTCTCAAATGGAGGTCTGGCTACCCTCCGCGTCATCACCGGTGCCCCGCTCTTTGTCGTACTTCTTGAGCTGCATGATCGGTAGCCCGATGTGAAGTCGGGATTCTACCAATTCCAGCAGCGGCAGCAGGGTTGTGATGACATCCGGCAAGCGTTCGGCGACTTCGGCTTCACCGCCGGCGCGAATCTGCAGGAGGGCGTGATCGATGCTTACTGCTTGTTTGAGCTGGCGCTCCACCATCGAGTGGTCCACCTCGCCGCGCTCGGCCACCACCCGGTTGCCGCCAGCGGCGGCGCCTTCGCGCACCCGCTTCACCGCAACGTCGATGAGCTCGCTGACGCTGTGCAACCCATCCACCGCCGAGCCGGAAATGCCGATGGTAATGCTGATGCGGATGCGCTCTTCGCGGTAGGTCATCACCAGCTTTTCCATCGCCTTCTGCAGACGCAGGGCGAAGGCACAGCAGCCAGCGACGTCGGTACTGGGCGTGAGGACGGCGAACTGGGAGGGCGCGAGTTGGGCCACCGTGTCTTCCTTGCGGACACGGGTGGAGAGGATCTTGGAGAGCTTGCGGGTGATGAGCTGGGCCACATGGGCGCCATGCCATTCCACCAGCTGCTCGTAGTGGTCGATCTCGATGACCATCGCCGAGATCTCGGAACGCTGGCGCTTGGCCAGCGCGATTTCCTGCTCGCCATGCCAATTGAGGTAGGACTCGCTGAGCAGGCCGGAGCTGGGATCAACCGGGCTCTGGGAAGCCAGGGCCGCCCGGCTCTCCGCCAGCTCCCGGCGCGTCTGGGCGAGGTGCGTCAGGGAATCCAGGCGGGCGACCAGCTCGACGCTGCCTATGCCCTTGGTGATGAAATCGTTGGCGCCCAGCTGCATCGCCTTGGCGCGAGCCTCGTCGTCCTCGTCGCCGGAGATGATCACCACCGGCATCTCGTGCACCCGCTGCAGTTTGGAGCTGCGGATGCGCTCCAGCAGGCCGTACCCGTCCAGCTGCGGCATGCCGATGTCAGTGAGGACGACCTGTATCTCCGGGTCCACCAGCAGCGCCTGCCAGCCGGCCTCGCCGTCGGCCTCCTCGCGCACCGCGAAACGCCCACGCACATGCTTGATGATGGAGGCCCGCACCATGCGCGAGTCATCGACGACCAGCACTTTCGGCAACTGCGGAGTTTCTTCGGCACTCATGGCGGGAGCAGGCTTTCCTGTGGGGCTATGGCCGATCCGGACGGAGCCGCGGACGGATGACGAGGATGCGCCAGATTATAACGAAAAGCCATAGTCGGCCCGGCGGCCCGGCCCGCACTTCAAATCCGTCCCTGCGCAACCGATAATTCGACAAGATCATCTTGGGTTCGCCGCCATGCCCCTGCTCACGCAGCCCCTGGAAACAGTCGATGCCTACGTCGAGCACTTCTCCCGCCAGCCGCTACCGGTGCTGCGGCGCACGGTCAAGGATCTCGAAGCGCTGCGCGCCGAGATGGACACCGTGAGCGGCAAGCGCATCGCTGCCGTGGTACTGGCGGATCCGCTGATGACGATGAAGCTGCTGACTCATCTCGAAAGCCACCGCCGCAGTTCGCAGAACCATGACATCACCACCATAGACCGGGCGGTGATGATGATGGGGCTGGGTCCCTTTTTCGACACCTTCACCCGCATGCCGACGGTGGAGGACGGGCTGGCGGCACATCCGCAGGCGCTCATCGGCGTGCTGAAAGTCATCGGCCGCGCTCGGCGCGCCGCCCATTACGCCCGTGACTGGGCCATCGTGCGTCACGACCTGGATGTGGACGAGATCACCGTGGCCGCACTGCTGCGGGAGGCCACCGAAATCGTCTGCTGGGTGTTCGCGCCGGAGCTGACACGCCGTGTCTACAGCCTGCAGCTCGCCGACCGCCAGCTACGTAGCGCCACCGCCCAGCGCGCCGTGTTCGGCGCCACCGCGCGGGAAATTCAGCTGGCCCTGATCCACGCCTGGACGCTGCCGCAGCTGCTGGTGCAATTGCTGGACGAGACCCAGGGCGAGCACCCGCGGGTGCGCACCATCAAGCTCGCTGCCGACTTCGCCCGCCATGTCGCCCACGGCTGGGACGACCCCGCGTTGCCGGACGACATCGACGCCATCGAACGCTTGCTGCCCCTGGGCCGGGAGCAACTGCTGCACCGCTTGAACGTGCCGGAGGAAGCCATGGCCCGCTTCCTGCCCGAGGCGCCGCAGCCGGAGTGAGCCGGAAGCGCTCTATCGGAGGGCGCTTGCGTATATGATCCTCGGGTTGAACATGGAGTCCCCATGAGCGTTTCCTCCGCCCTGCTGCTCGGCATCGTTGTGGTCGCCCTGGCCTACGGCGTCGTCATCTACAACGGCCTGGTCCGGCTGAAGCACAACGTGGCCAAGGCTTGGGCCAACATCGACGTGCTGCTGAAGCAGCGTCACGACGAGTTGCCCAAGCTGATCGAGGTGTGCAAGCAGTACCGCCAGTTCGAGAGCGAAACCCTGGCCCGCGTCACCGAGGCACGCGCCCGCGTCGCCGCCGCCCGCGAGCAGCATGACCTGCCCGCGCTGGGTGCGGCCGAAGGCCTGCTGCGCGGCGGCCTGGGCCAGATCTTCGCCGTTGCCGAGGCTTATCCGGAACTGAAGGCCAACGAGCATTTCATGCAGTTGCAGAGCCGCATCACCGCGCTGGAGAACGGCATCGCCGACCGGCGCGAGTGGTACAACGAATCTGTCAATCTGCACAACGTGCGCATCGAGCAGTTTCCCGACCTGCTGCTCGCCCGCCTGTTCCAGTTCCCGCCGCAGCCGCTGCTGGAGTTCGCCAGCGTGGAGAAGGCGGACGTGGACGTGAAGGCGCTGCTCGGCACCTGACCCGCCTCCCATGCTCGTGCGCCTGCGGCGCGACGGCCTGAACGTCGCGCTGCCCTCAATCCAGTTCGGCCTGGTCGCCTTTATCCTGCATGTCGGCCCCCGCAGCCAGGCCAGCCTGTTCGCCATCGCCCTGCTGCTGGCCTGCGGCCTCTATGGCTGGCTGCGCACGCTGCAGCATGCCCGGCTCATCCTCGACACCCCCACCTCCCGGGTGGGCTCCGCCGCCCAGGGCTACGTGGAACTGCGTGGCCACGGCGAGCCACTGGCCGGCACACCGGTGCTGTCCCCGCTCACCGGCCTGCCGGTAATCTGGTACCGCCTCGCCACCTACCACCGCAACAACGATCGCAAGTGGGTTCATGCCCACACGGACGAGAGCGATGCGTCCTTCCTGCTGCGGGATGCGAGCGGCGTCTGCGCGGTCGATCCCGAGGGGGCGGAAATGCTGGTGCGGCGGCAGGACACGGTGGAGCGTGGCGACATCCGGCAGGTCCAGTGGTGCCTGCTGCGTCACGACCCCATCTATGTGCTGGGCGATTTCCACACGCTGGGCAGCATCACGCCGGAGCTGGACACCGCCGCCCAGGTGCGCGATCTCCTCGCCGAATGGAAACAGGACCACCAGCGTCTGCTTGCCCGCTTCGACCTCGATGGCGATGGTCAGATCAGCCTGAAGGAGTGGGAGCTGGCCCGTGCCCAGGCCAAGCGCGAGGTGGCAAAGCAACGCCAGGAGGTGCTCGCCGCGCCGGAGGCGCATGTAGTGCGGAAACCAGGTGATGGCCGGCTGTACCTCATCTCCGACCTGGATCCGGCGCGCATCGCCCGCCGTTACCGCTGGTGGTCCGCATTGCACCTCAGCATCTTCCTCGGCAGCGCAGCGGCCGTGGCCTGGCTTTCCCAGGCTTGAGGCAGGGCTGAAAGCCCGCGCCCCTCCGGCGATCTCAGCCCAGCCTCAACCGCCGGCTTCAGCCGCCCGCGTCTCCAGCGCCTCCCAACGCAGCATGGCGGCTTCGATTTCGCCGTCCAGCGCGTCCAGTCTGTCCTTGCAGCGGGCGACCTCGTGCGGCGCCTCCTGGTACAGCGCCGGATCCGCCAACCGTGCATGCAGGCTGGCCTGCTCCGCCTCCAGCGTGGCGATCTTGTCCGGCAGGCTCTCCAGTTCGCGCCGCTCGTTGTAGGAAAGCTTGGCCGTCTTCTGCGCCGCCGGCTTGGCAGGCGCGGCGGCAGGGGTCGCCTTGGGCGCCGGCTGCTGGCGCTGAGTTTCCTGCTTCTGCGCCTCGCGCGCCGTTTGCACTCGCAGCCAGTCGCCGTAGCCACCGGCATACTCCCCCCACTGGCCACCGCCCTCGGCTGCGATCACCTGGGTGACCACGTTGTCGAGAAAGGCGCGGTCGTGGCTGACCAGGAACAAGGTGCCGTCGTAGGCGGCCAGCAGTTCCTCCAGCAAGTCCAGGGTTTCGATGTCGAGGTCGTTCGTCGGCTCGTCCAGCACCATGATGTTGGCCGGGCGGGCGAACAGCCGCGCCAGCAGCAGACGGTTGCGCTCGCCGCCCGACAGCGACTTCACCGGCGAACGCGCGCGCTGCGGCGCGAACAGGAAATCGCCCAGGTAGCCGATGACGTGCTTGCGCTCGCCGGCGATCTCGACGTATTCCGATCCCGGACTGATCACCTCGGTCAGCGGCAACTCAGGGTCCAACTGGGCGCGCAGTTGGTCGAAGTAGGCCACCGTCTGCCTGGTGCCGCGGCGCACGGTGCCTTCGTCGGGCTCGATCTCGCCGAGGATGAGCTTCAGCAGCGTGGTCTTGCCGGCGCCATTGGGACCGAGCAGGCCGATGCGGTCGCCGCGCAGGATGCGGGTGGAGAAGTCCTTCACCACTGCGCGCTCGCCATAGCGCTTGGTGACGCCATGCAGCTCGGCCACCATCTGGCCGCTCTGCTCGCCGCGATCCACCGCCAGACTGACATTGCCCAGGCGATCGCGCCGCGCCGAGCGCTCGCGCCGCAGCGCCTCCAGGCGCCGCACCCGGCCTTCGTTGCGGGTGCGCCGGGCTTCCACGCCCTTGCGTATCCATACCTCTTCCTGCGCAAGCAGCTTGTCGAAGCGGGCGTTGGCCTTGTCCTCCGACTCGAGTTCCTCTGCCTTGCGCCGCTGGTAGTCGCTGTAGCGGCCGGGGTAGCTGGCGAGCCGGCCGCGGTCCAATTCGATGATGCGGGTGGCAACGTTGTCGAGGAAGACGCGGTCGTGGGTGATTACCACCACCGCGCCGCGGAAGTCGCGGATCAGCCCTTCCAGCCAGAGGATGCCATCGATATCCAGATGGTTGGTCGGCTCGTCCAGCAGCAGCAGTTCCGGCTCCGCCACCAGCGCCCGCGCCAGCGCCACCCGCTTCACCCCGCCGCCGGAGAGGCTGGCAACCTTTGCATCGGCCGACAGTCCGAGACGGGCGAGCATGTGCTCCACCCGCCGGTTGAGCTGCCAGCCGTCAGCGGCCTCCACCGCGGCCTGCAGCCGCTCCAGCCGTGCCAGTGCCTCGACGTCGCCCTGCTCCGCTACCGCGTGCATCGCCTCATGGTATTCGACCAGCAGGCGGGCGGCATCGCCCAAGCCGTCGGCCACGGTAGCGAACACATCGCGGTCCAGCGGGAAATCCGCCTCCTGCGGCACGTAGGTGGTCACCAGCCCGGGTTGGCGCCAGACCTGGCCATCGTCCAGCGCGGCCTGGCCGGCGAGTGCGCGCAGCAGGCTGGATTTACCCGAGCCGTTGCGGCCGATGAGCGCCACCCGCTCGCCGGCATCGAGCTGGAAATCCGCCCGGTCCAGCAGGTCGACATGGCCAAAGGCAAGGCAGGCGTTTTCAACGGACAGCAGGGGCATCGGTGGGCTCGGCGGGGATCGGAAAGGGTGAAAAGCTGGATTCTAGCGGGCTGCTACCATGGGGGCACGCCTCCGCCGCTGCGCGGAAGGGTCGCCACACCGGGCAGCAAGGCCCAGCGGCGCAACGCGGACGCGGCTATGTAGAGGATACGAATGGAAGAACTGTTGTCGGAATTCAAGGTGGCCGAGGGGGACCAGATTGCCCCCTGGGTCCGCCTGGTGGACCACCTGCGGCCGCGCCGTGCCAGCCGGCCGGACGAAGCGGCGGAGAAGCTGCGCGCCCTCACCCACCTGCTGTCCCGCCGGCCTGACCTGGCGGAACCGATGTGCGAAGCGCTGCTGCGGCTGTTCCGTGAGCGCAAACAGGTTTCGCTTTACGTGTCATCCGGCCTGCTGCCCTCCACCGGCTTCTTCTCCGAGACCGCCAGACGGATTGCCGACCGGGTGCTGCCCAATGTGATCGATACCGCCTACATGAAAGACGTGCTGGCGGCGGTCTTTCACCGCAGCGACGACGAGTTGTGGGTCAATGCCCTCAGCGACGAGCTGTGGCTGGACTTCCTGCAGACGCTGCTGACCGCGCCCAAGTCGCCGTCCCCTGCGTCCGGAGAACGGGAACTGCCGCCGGTCATGGACGAACTCATCGAAGCGTTACGGGTGCTGTCCTTCCACGTCTCCGCCATCGGGCTGGACCCGGAGTTGGTACGGGTGGAACCCGACCTGGAGGAGTACGAATCCCCCTTCCTCGCCCAGAACGCGGAGCTGCTGGCCTACCTCGACCAGTACCGTGACCATTGGCGCCGCATCACCACCGAGCCGGCCGACGGCAAGCACCTGCGCGTCATGCTCGACCAGTGCGACGAAGTCCTACAGCGGGTACGCCGCCGGGCGACCAAGCTGGGCACCAGCCTCACCCTCACCTTCAAGCTGGAGCGCCTGCGCCAACATCTGGAGCGCATCGCCGAATTGCTGCGCCTGCTGGACACCCTGCGCGAGCAAGAGGACATCCGCGGCGCCCTGCCGCGCATCATTCCACTGTTCAAGGCGCTGGTCCGCGCCGAGTGCCGGCGCAACCGGCTGTCGGACTACTGGGGCCAGAACGTGGAGTTGCTATCGCTACGGATGACCGAAAGCGCCAGCAAGACCGGCGAGCGCTACATCACCGCCACCCGCGGCGAGTACTTCGGCATGATGGGTTCGGCTGCGCTGGGCGGTGTCATCATCGCCTGCATGGCCGCGCTCAAGATCGTGTTCAGCCGCCAGGGCATGGCGCCACTGAACGAGGCGCTGGCCTTCTGCCTCAACTACGGCCTGGGTTTCGTGCTCATCCACATGGTGGGCGGCACCGTTGCCACCAAGCAGCCGGCGATGACCGCCAACGCCATCGCCGCCTCCATCGGCGAAGCCCGCGGCAAGAGCCGCGACCTGGAGAATCTCGCCGACCTCATCGCCCGCACGGTGCGCAGCCAGATCGCCGCCATCCTCGGCAACGTCGGCATTGCCATTCCGCTGGCGATCTGCCTCGGCCTGCTCATCCAGGCCATGACCGGCGAGCCTTTCGTCGATACGGAGAAAGCCAGCCACCTGCTGCATGACGCCGACCCACGCAGCGGCGCGCTGTTCTTCGCCGCCGTGGCCGGCGTATGCCTCTTCCTCTCCGGCCTGATTGCCGGCTATTACGACAACCTCTCCGCCTACAACCGCATCCCAGAACGCCTGCGGCAGTTGCGCAGACCGCGCCGCCTGTTGGGCGAAGCCCGCATGGAGCGCATCGCGCGTTACGTGGAGAACAACCTCGGCGCGTTGGCTGGCAACTTCTTCTTCGGCTTCCTGCTCGGCGGCGCCACCGCGCTGGGCATGCTGTTCGGCCTGCCGCTGGACATCCGCCACATCGCCTTCTCCTCGGCCTACGTGGGCTACGCGGCTGCCGGCAGCGAATTCACGCTGCCATTGCAGACAGTGGGCATCGCCCTGCTGGGCGTATTGCTGATCGGGGTGGTCAACCTGACGGTGAGCTTCGCCCTGACCCTGAATGTGGCGATGCGCGCCCGCCACATCACCTTCGCCCAGCGCCGCACCCTGGGCCGCCTGCTGCTCAAGCGCGTGCTCACCCGCCCGCAGGACTTCCTGCTGCCCCCGCGGAGCCGAGCCAAACCGAGCGAGCCCACGGAAAGCACCACCGCCGACCCGCTTGGACCGCAGCCGCCAAAAGGCTAGAATGCCGCCCGCCTCTCCGTAGTTCAATGGATAGAACGAGCGCCTCCTAAGCGCTAGATCTGGGTTCGATTCCCGGCGGGGGGACCAAGACAAGGCGCCAGCAACGGTGCAACTTCTGAAGGCGCCAGCCGACATCGCCCTAGGGGCACCCCACTTTCGGGGGAAATGCAGGATTCGACTCGCCAGCAGCCGCTCGGCAGCCACTACATCGTTCCGGCGACTCCCGCCTCTCGCATTCCTTCGCAGCTAGAGCCCCTGCACAAGGAAGCAGCCCTGTCCTCCAGGGAAGCGCATGGCCCGTCAGCAAGGCCGCGCTGCGGCGCTGGCCCGCGGGAACGGCAGAACCGACCTTCGGTGAGGTTGATCAGGCGTTCGTAGATGATCTTGGCCTGGGCCTCGGCAGCGATGTTCGAACGCAGGTCACAGGCGGGATCGCCCAGGGATCGGTGCAAGTCGCAGTCCAGGGTACGCCGGCGGAATTCATCAGGACGCCCCGGCGCCCTACAGCACCTGGGTCACATGGCCGTTGTCGCCGGCCATGATGGAGCGATAGAGCTCGCCCTCCTCCTCGGTCACCTCCACAAACTTGCCCTTGGCCCGTTTGTTGGGCATGACCACGACGCTACCGATGGCCTCGAACTGGGACAGCTCTTCGGTGGCGATATCCATCAGCATGCCCTTCCGTCCCCGAGTCATCCTCCGCCCCTGCGGCTCCAAGACTTACCGGAAGGTGGCAAGAACTGCACGAAAACGGGGCTGCCGCGGAGCGAGGCGGCAAGGGAAAGCCACTCCACCCGGCACGGAGGCTGCACCAGGGCCCCCCGGCGATCTACTTCGCGCTATCCAGCAGCGCTCTCAGATGTTCCACCGGTATCGCATAGGTGATGCCAGACGGGTCGCTCAACACGCTTTCTTTGGTGGATTTGACGAACACCATGTTCACTACGCCGACTACCGCGCCCGACTCCGGGTCGAACAGTGGGCTGCCGCTGTTTCCGGGATAGGCGGTGGCATCCAGTTGATAGACGCGGAAAACGTCACCGGAGAGGCGGCGGATCAATGCCGGATTCAGCGCCCGGGAATTGGCCTGCGGAATGCCGATAGGGGTGATGGCCGAGACGATGCCGCGGTGGGTCACCGGCGTCATGCCCAGCACATTGCCGATGGGAAAGCCGGTGAAGGCGATCTCCTGCCCTTCGCGCACCGAATGCTCAGGCGCGAGTGGCAAGGCGGGCAGCGCCTCGCCATCCATGCGCAGCAGCGCAAGGTCGGCATTGCGGTCCACCGCCACGCGGGACGCCGGCCGCATATGGCTCACCTGCTCATCCCCCGGCAGCACGACGACCAGCATTTCCATCTGTTCGGTGGCCAGCTTCTCCGGCAGCACATGCTCGTTGGTGGCAATCAGGCGGCCATTGCCCACGGCAAAGCCAGTGCCGAGAAAGCGGAAGGCCGGGCTGCGCGTGCGTTGATAGGTGCCCACCCCGACGACCGAGGCCTTGATACGCGGAATCGCATCCACCAGATCCGCGCGCACCGGCTGCGTCAAGAAGCCTGACAGCAGCACCCCGGCCCCGAGAAGCAGGGCCCGTCGCCGAACACTGTTGATCAAAGCGTATCCCCGGCAACCAGGACGGCAGGAAAGGCGGCACTAGGTGCGACGACCCTGGCGTCGTAGGGATGGCGTTGGTGACGGACGAAACTCAGGATGCGTTGCACGTACATTTTCGTTTCCGGATAGGGTGGCACGCCCCGGTACTTGTCCACCGCACCCTCCCCTGCGTTGTAGCCGGCCGCGACCAAGGCGATGTCGCCGCGAAAGTAGGCCAGCAACCAGCGCAGGTAGGCCAACCCTCCCTTGATGTTCTCCTCCGCGTCGTACGGCCGCTTCACATTGAAGCGCTCCGCCGTCTCCGGGATGAGCTGCATGACGCCCATCGCGCTCTTGGGCGACAGCGCGGCGGGATTCAGGTTGGACTCGGTGAGCGCGATCGCCAGTGCGAAGCGCGGCTGTATCCCGTATTCGCCAGCATGCTGCACTAGCAAGCGGGCAATCCGCTGCCGCTCCAGCGGCAAAGCGTCGATGACGTCATCGACACGTGATTCGGCCAGCAGCAGCTCCGGCGGCGTCAGCAAGCAGTCTGGTGTCGCGCCGGTGTACGGCCCGGTGAAGCGCATCAGGCGCTCGGACTGGGTATTGCCCAGGAAGGCCGCCATGGCGAACAGCGTGCCGGCGTACTCGTCGTTCCGCTCCAGCCCGCGCCCGTTGGCGTACATCCAGCCCAGTGCATGCATTGCCTCCGCATCGCCCAGCCGGGCCGCCTCGCAATACAGCGCAGCGGCACGCGAAGCATCGCGGGGCATGCCTTCGCCATGCTCGTAACGGACGGCAAGGTCGGCGAGATAACGCGCGTGCAGGGCAAAGGCCTTGGCGATGGCTTCGTCGTCTGCCGCACAGCCGGATTGCAGCCAGAGCGCGAGGGCGGCACCGCCAAAGGCAAGCCGCCACTTGCGTCTATCCATGCAGTTCCAGCCCATGAGCCTGGACGCGCGCGACAGACCGGATCAGAGCCGCCAGACCACGGCACCTTCGGCCGCGAGCACTGCGGGATCGTAGGAGGACTTCACGTCGGTGAACACGCCGCCGGGCTTCAGCTTCGCCAACAGCTCCTTCACGGGCATCTCCAGGTAGGCCTGATGCGAAACCGCTGCCACGATCGCATCCGCCACCGGCAGCGCATCCCACTCGACCAGGTTCACGCCATACTCGTGCACCGCCTCCGGAGCCTCGGCGACCGCGTCGTGCACGTGAACCTTGCAGCCGTAGCTTTCCAGTTCATGGATCACGTCGATGACCTTGCTGTTGCGCAGGTCGGGGCAGTTCTCCTTGAAGGTCAGCCCCAGCACGATGACATTGGCGCCCTTGATGCTGGAGCCGGCGGCGATCATCTGCTTCACCGTCTGCTCCGCCACGAACTTGCCCATGCCGTCGTTGATGCGGCGGCCGGCGAGAATCACCTGGGGGTGATAGCCCAGCATTTCCGCCTTGTGGGTCAGGTAGTAAGGATCGACGCCTATGCAGTGGCCACCGACGAGGCCGGGGCGGAAGGGCAGGAAGTTCCACTTGGTGCCGGCGGCCTTCAGCACTTCAAGGGTGTCGATGCCGATGCGGTGGAAGATCACCGACAGCTCGTTCATCAGCGCGATGTTGAGGTCGCGCTGGGTGTTCTCGATGACCTTGGCGGCCTCGGCGACCTTGATCGAGCTCGCCGGATAGACGCCGGCGGTGATGACCGCGCCGTAGGTCTCCTGCACCTTCGCCAGAGTCTCCGGCGTATCGCCGGAAACCACCTTGACGATGCGGGTGACAGTGCGCTCCTTGTCACCAGGATTGATCCGCTCCGGCGAGTAGCCGACGAAGAAGTCCTTCTTCCAGGTCAGCCCCGACTCCCGCTCGATGATGGGGATGCAGACCTCCTCGGTCGCGCCCGGATAAACGGTGGACTCGAAGACGACGATGGCGCCTTTCTTCAGGTTGCGTCCCACCGTTTCGGAGGACTTCACCAGCGGCGTGAAATCGGGCTGGTGCGCTTCGTCCACCGGCGTCGGCACCGCCACGATGAGGAAGTCCGCATCGCGGAGCACGGTCGGATCGGTGTGGCAGGAGAGTTGGGTGGCCGCCTTCAGGTCCTCACTGCTGACTTCGCCGGTGGGATCGACGAAATCCCGGTAGGCGGCAACCTTCTCCACCGAGAGGTCGAACCCCAGCGTCTTGAACTTCTTACCGAACTCCACGGCGAGCGGCAGGCCGACGTAACCCAGACCGATGACGGCAATGGTGGTCATGACAACAATCCTTTCAAAGCAATAGGCGTTATTCGTTGATCTGCGATCAGAGCGTCTTGGCCAGCTCCCGCGCTTCGGCCTGCAGGGGCGAGCCGTCCTTGGCAGTGGCCAGCAAGGTATCGATTTCTTTCTTCGCCTCGTCCTTGCGACCAACCTTCGCATAGGCCTTCGCCAGGTTCAGCCGCAGCTGAGCCAGATCCGGCGCCAAGGAAACCGCCTTGGCCAGCTTGGCGATGCCGGCATCCTGCTTGCCGACATTGATCTCGATGTTGCCGACCGTGTCCAGCACCACCGGGTTGTTCGGCTCGGCGGCCAGGGCCCGCTCCGCATAAGCCAGCGCGGCCGGGTCCTTGATCTCGTTAGCCACCCAAGCGAGGTTGTTCAGAATCAGGACGTTGTCCGGCGCCACTTCCAGCATGCTCTTGAAGTGCCTCGCTGCTTCGGCATAACGGCGCTCGGACAAGGCGGTTTCACCCAGGTAGCCCAGCACGGTGAGGTCGCGCGGGTGAGTGGCAAGCCAGGCGGAGGTGACCTTGTCCGCCTCCGCCTTCCGGCCTGCGCGGCTCAGCGCGGAATGCAGCTTGTTCACCACTTCCGCACTCTGGCCCTGATCGAAAGCACGGCGATACGCGGCCGCAGCCTCGGTCCACTGGTTTGCGCTCATGCGCACGTCGCCTTCCAGCAAGTAACCCAGCGGGTTGTCGGCATGCTGTTGCTGCATGCGCTTGGTCTGCGCCAAGGCGCCTTCCTGGTTACCGCTCTGCAGGCGCAGGGTAACCAGGCGCTGGGAAGCGAGCACGTGATCGCGCTGGATCGCGAGCGCACGTTGCAGGCTTTGTTCCGCCCCTGTCAGATCGCCTGCCAGGCGCTGGGCCTCGGCCAGGTCCACCAAGGGACCGGGGGCCTGCTGCTGCAGCGAAACCAGCTTGGTGAAAGAGGAGATGGCCTGCTGCCGGTCGCCCGCGGCCAGTTGGGTGTGCGCCAGGACCTCCAACGCGGGGACATCGGCCGGGTTGGCCGTGACCGCGGTCTGGGCAATGCCCAGCGCCTTGTTCGGCTGCTGCATCCGCAAATGCTGCTGGATCAGGGCGATCTTCGGCCCGGTCGCGGCCGGCGCCACCGCGGCGGCCTTTTCCAGCGTGGCGAGCACTTCTGCCGCCGGCGAGCCGGTAGAGCGCTGCACCTCCGCGAGCGCGACCAAAGCGTCGCTGTTACGCGGCTCCTGGGCGATAAGCTTCTCGTAGCGCGCCTTCGCTTCCGCCGGCTTCTTGTCCAGCAGGTCGAGCCGGACGAGGTTGGTGATCGCCGGCAGGTAGCTGGGTTGTATGGACACCGCCTTCTCGAAAGCCTGCCGGGCCTCGGCAAAGTCCTTCTTGGCCAGGAAGACGCCGCCCTTCAGGTTGTAGGTCTGCGGGTTGTTCGGCTCCTTGCGCTCCAGTTCCTTCTGCGCCACCAGCGCCTTGTCGTACTCGCCACGCCGCATGTGGGCGAACACCAGCGCCAGGTCCGCCTGGGCGGTGCTCTGATCGAGGCTGGAAGCCGCCTCCAGATCCGCGAAGGCGCCGTCGGTATCGCCACCCGCCATCTTCGCAACCCCCAGGCGGGCCCGGTTGGTCGCGTCGTTCGGCGATTTGGAAACTGCCCGGCTGAGGTAGGACTCGGCGGCGTCGAAATCGCCATTGGCGAGATAGACCTGCCCGGCCAGCGCCATCAGGCTGGCGTCCTCGCTCTGCTGCGCCTGCTGCAGCAAGGGCTGCAGGGCCTCCAGCGCCCGCGCGGACTCGCCGGAACCGAGGTAAGAAGCCACCAGCAGCCGGCGCGCCAGCGGCTGCTGAGGCGCCCGCTCCAGCACCTTGTTGAGGTGCGGACGGGCGGCAATATAGTCGTTCAACCGGACCAGGACGCTGCCGGCGAGCAGGTGGGCCGGCAGGTAATCCGGCGTGCCCTTGAGAACCAGCTGGACGCCGTTTCTCGCCTCTTGGAAACGGCCTTCACGGAAATCGACGAAGGCCTGCAGGTAGCGGGTGGACGGGTGGGCCGGTGCGGCCTTCTTCATCGCCGCCAGCCTTTCCTTGGCCTCGTCCAGCTTGTTCATGCTGAGCAACAGCGAAACCAGTCTGAAGTGATAGGAAAGCGCGCTGGGCCGGGCTGCAACTGCGGCATCCAGAGCCGCCACCGCCTCATCCGGGCGTCGCTCCGCGAGCCAGGTCTCGGCCAGCAAAGCATGCGCCTCCGGGGCGCCGGGCTCCTGCTTGGCAACGGTTTCGGCCTCAGCCCTGGCGCCGACGATGTCGCCACCGGCCAGCCGCGTCCGCCCGAGGCCAATGCGCGCCGGATAGACCGAGGCATCCGCCGCCAGAGCGGCTTCATATGCGTTCCTGGCCGCGGCGATATCGCCCTTGGCCATGCGGGCATCGCCGACGGCGGCAAGCAGGCGGGCCTGAGCGCCGGCCTCGGGCAGCTTGCGCTCGCCGTAGCTCTTCAGCACGCCGTCGAAATCACCGCTGCGCAACAAGGCTCTTGCCAGCTCCGGCGCCACCGCATCGGAGGAGTAGCCCAGTTCCTCGGCGCGCTTCAACTCTTTCACTGCAGCGAAAGCATCGCCCTGCTCCAGATAGACCTTGCCGAGCAGATAGCGGGCTTCTGCCAGATCTGCGTCCTCCAGCAGCGCATTCTTCAGCTGGATGCCCGCCGCGTTGTAGTCCTTCTTCTCAAGGTAAGTCTTGGCCGAAGCAACCATGGCCTGCGGGTCGTCCCCGCACCCCGCCAGCAAGGCCACCGAGAGGCAAGCCGCGGCGACGGCACCGCCGAGCGAGGGATGCCTGCGCAGGGCACGCCCGGAACGTTGCGAACGCATGCTCAACTCTCCTTCTTCAAACCGAAGCGATTCATGAGGTCATAAAGCGACGGCCGGCTGATGCCCAGCACCTCGGCCGCCTTGACGATGTTGCCATTGGTCCGCGCCAGCGCACGCACCACCGCGCGCCGCTCCGCCTCGTCGCGGACGTGACGCAGATTCAGATGCTCCAGGTCCTCTTCAGCAGAAGCCAGGCCGAGGTCATCCGCGGTGACGCGATTCTCGTCGGCCATGATGACCGCCCGCTTCAGGCAATTCTCGAGCTCACGCACATTGCCCGGCCAGGGATGCGCCTCTATGGCCGCGAGCGCATCTTCGGCCAGGTGCAGCGTGCCGCGGCCGTTCTCCTTGGCGAAGCGCTGGACGAAGGCGTGCGCCAGCAGCATTGCGTCGCCCTCGCGCTCCCGCAGGGGCGGAATGTCGATGACGATCTCCGCCAGGCGGTAATAGAGGTCTTCACGGAAAGCACCGGCCTGTATCTGGGCCTTGAGATCGCGGTGGGTGGCGCACACCACCCGGACATTCACCGGAATTTCCTCCCGTCCGCCGATGCGCTCCACCACCCGCTCCTGCAGGAAGCGCAGCAGTTTGGCCTGCAGCGGCATCGGCAGATCACCAATTTCATCGAGGAACAGCGTGCCCTTGTTGGCGGTTTCGATCTTCCCAGGGGTTTGCTTCACTGCACCGGTGAAGGCGCCTTTCTCGTAGCCGAACAGTTCGCTTTCAAGCAGCGTCTCAGGAATGGCCGCGCAGTTGATGGCGACGAAACGCTCCTTGGCCCGCGGAGAAAGCGCATGCAGCCCACGAGCCAGCACTTCCTTGCCGGTACCGCTTTCGCCGAGCAGGGCCACGGTAACGGAGGCCGAGGCCACCTTCTCCACCGTGCGGCACACCTTGAGCATCATCGGATCGCGCGTCAGCAGGCCAGCGAGCGCGCTTCCCTGGTGGGCCTTCAACCGCACATTCTCCTGCTGCAGGTCGTAGAGCCGGAAAGCGCGCTCTATCGTCAGCGTCAGCAGTTCTGGCTCGAAGGGCTTGGCAAAGAAATCGTAGGCTCCCATGCCCACCGCACGCACCGCGTTCTCGCGGTCGTGCTGCCCGGTAAGCACGATGACGCGGGTATCCGGTGCCAGCGCGAGGATCTCGCCAAGCAGGCGGAAGCCCTCGGTAACGTCGTCGGGCGCCGGCGGCAACCCGAGGTCCATGGTGACGACAGCCGGCTCATGCCTGCGCAGTTGGGCCAGCGCGCTCTCGCGATCGTCGGCGACGACCGTCTCGAACGCATCGAAGGCCCACCTCATCTGCTTCTGCAGCGCCGGGTCATCCTCGATGATCAACAGCGTGCGAGGCTTATCCGACATGTTTCTCCGCTCCGTCCTTCCCGGCCCCAGCGTGGCGCGCGGCCGGCAAATCGATGGTCACCCGCGTGCCGCGCCCTTCTTCGCTGTCGAAGTGGATGGCCCCGCCCAGTTCGGTGATGTATTGCTGGGTTTCGTAGACGCCGATCCCCATCCCGCTTGCCTTGGTCGTCTGAAACGGCCTCGCCAGCCGCTCCCGCAGGAAGGCGGCCGACATGCCACAACCGCTGTCCTCTACGACCACGCGCACCCGGTCCGCATGACCGGTATTCAGCCGGATCGACACCTTACCATCCTCCGGCGTAGCGTCCAGGGCATTTTGTACCAAGTGCCCTACCACCCGCTCCAGCCGCTCAGGATGGGCAATCACCTCGGCCGAGCCCGCCCCTTCCCTATGCACCTCAACTGGCGGCAGCAAGGCCCGCTTAACCTGCTTGACATGCTCCGCCATGGTGGCGAGATCCACCACCTTTGCAGGGTCGATGGAGCGCTTTTCCTGCAGCTGTGTCATCAAGGTGCGCATGCGAGACTCAACATGGGCAACCGTCTCCAGCATGTCCTCCTGGAAGGCCGGATTGTGCTTGTGGCGCTCCGCATTCTTCAGCATCAGTGAAAGCTGCGCGACCAGATTCTTCAGGTCATGCACGACGAAGGCCGACATGCGGTTGAAGGACTCGAACTTCCTTGCCTCCAGCAAGGCTTCCGCAGCCTGCATCCGCTCCAGGTAACTGGCTGCCTGGCGCTGGGCGGTCTTCAGCAGATCGAGAACCTCCCAGTCAATTTCGAACCGCGCCCGCGGAGCGTTCAGAACCACGAATCCGACCAAGCCACTGGTGCTCTTCAGCGGGATCACCAACCAGGCATCCGCGATCGAAGAGAGCCAATCGGGCAAGACCAGCCCTTGGTACTGCATGCGTCTGCTTCGATACTCCTCCAGGTCGATCACCCAGGTCCGCTCATCCAGAAAGCGGCAGAGAGGCGAGTCCGCCGACTCTATCGCCGCCGACACCGCCAGGTTGAGCCGGGAATGCATCAGGTAACGCCCGTTTCCGTCCCTCAACCACAGCCCACCGCCCGGGCTCTCCACCAGGTCTGAGAGCGCCTTGATCACCGTCTGTCCCAGGTCCAGCCCATCACCGGCCGAAGATATGGCCTGTGTAAATCTCAGCCATTCGTTCCGGTAGTCGTAGCGGTAGGGGAAGAGGTGCTTGTTAAGGAACACTCGCAACCGGGCGCGCTGCGCACCAGAGAAGACGAAGACGCCTAGCAACACCAGACCGGCAAACAGCAAGGTCAACTGCAGCGCCCGCCCCCAGTCCCCCCCAAAGTAGCGAACGTAGTAGCCCGCCGCCGCGATGACCAGGAGATAGACGCCCGTGCCGACCAGAGCGGTCGAGTGGAAGACCATCTCCCTCGACATCGACATCCGTAAGGTCCAGGCCGGATTGCGCGTCGCCGACAGGGCAACCAGGGGAATCAGTAGCGCGTGGGCAACCCCTCGTACGGCCCAGACATCAGGATCCAGGCGGCTGAAGAGGAAACCGTCCGCGAAGAGGTAGAGATCGAACATGAAGCCCGCGCCAAGCGCGAGGCACAGTGGCTTGAATCCCCAGCGGGACTCCGACGGCAGCGCCCTGAACAACTGCTCGACAAGCACCAGACCAAGAATGGCCTGCATGAGAAAAGTCGCGATGGAGAGGCCGACCACGCTCTCCGCAGGCAGCAGGTCCACCATACCAGCCGCGATCACTAGCAGCTGGGCAGAGATCACCCCCGCAGCAGCCAGGAACGGCCACTTTGTCCGGCCTGCGCCAAGGGGGCGCAGAAGAACCAGTATGAAGGCGAACCAGGCGGCGCCCCTCGCGATATCCAGCAATCGCACCAGTTCGAATAACCATGCCGCCGATGTATGGGCAACGAAGCCGCTGGCAGCGGCCCAGATGCAGGACACCACCACTGCCAATATCAGCAGACCGCCCGGCCTTCCCCCCCGCCATGCGAAAAACAGGTAGAGACCGAAGCATAGATAAGTGAAAGCGGAGAGCCCGTAGCCCCAGATTGCTACCTCCGCCACTTTCCCCTCCGGCAACCCTATCTTGTTACATCTAAGGCATCGGTACGCTCACCGTGCCAGCACCTTATTCTCGACAGACGCTTAATGCGCCCCTTCACCCGTCAGCACAACCCGCACCGTTTCAAACAACACCAGGGTGTCCAGTACGAGAGTGTGATTCTTCACATAGTAGAGGTCGTACTGCAACTTCTGGATTGCATCATCTACCGAAGATCCATACTGGTAACGCACCTGCGCCCATCCGGTGACGCCCGGCTTGACGCAATGGCGGACCGCGTAGAACGGAATTTCCTTGGCCAACTGATCGACGAAGTAAGGCCGCTCAGGCCGCGGCCCGACCAGGCTCATATCGCCGACGAACACGTTGAACAGTTGGGGCAGTTCATCGATTCGCAACTTGCGGATGACTCGCCCTACGCGCGTCGCCCGATCATCGTTGGAAGATGCCCAGCGCGGCTTGCCATCCTTCTCGGCGTCGGTACGCATGCTCCTGAACTTGATCACACGAAAAACACGGCCCCCGAATCCCACCCGCTCCTGGCGATAGAAAATAGGAGCTCCATCCTCGATCAGAATAAACAAGGCCGTCACCAGCATGATCGGAAAGGTCAGTACGAGAAGCAGGGTCGCCGCAGCCAGATCAAAACAGCGCTTCACGATGGTTCGCCCTACCCCCTGCCTGAAACCATCTCCATAGATCAGCCAACTTGCTCGCAAGGAGTCGACCCGAACCTGCCCTTGTACGCGCTCGAAGAAGGAAGAGAGATCGATTACCTGCACCCCAGAGAGCTTGCAGTCCAGAAGCTCGTGCAAAGGCAGGACGCCTCCTCTCCGCTCCCTCAGCGCCACAATGATCTCGTTGACCCTGTTCTTGCGCACAACATCTAGAAGACGCTCTCCCCGCCCTAGAACCTTGCGGGCGTCGACCTCGATCGCGTCCTCACCGCTGGGAGAGAAAAAACCCACGATCTCCATGCCGCTCTGGACCGGGTGCGTGAGCGCCCGCTGCACGGCAACTGCATCCGTCCCGGTCCCGATGATCAGCACTCTAGGCGCAAAGAGTGAAGAAGCCCGACGGCGGTTTACCAGTCCCCGCATTGAAAGCACAAAGCCTAACAACAGCAACACGGAGACCTGCATCGCCTCGGAAGCAACCCCCTCCCATGGGAGCAGACCGAAAATACCGTAGGCAACCGGGATGCTTACAACGATGGACAGCAATACCCTGGTCAACGCGTTCTTGTGCGATTCGCTCGCCAACGGGCGGTATAAACCCATCGCGGAATTGAGGATCACCATGAGCAGAGCGAACGACAGTGCTGACGGCACAACCGTGTACCACTGCACCATCTCCGTGTTCAGCTGCATGACCACAGCTACCAGGACAGCAACGAACAGCAAGAAGGCATCGAAGAGGATCTGCTGAAGCGTGTGGGAGGGGAAGTAGTGGCTGAAGACTTTCAGCATGGTTTTCCTCGTTTTGCGGCGGCGCACAACGCAGATATCGACTACAGATATCTGCATGCACAAGCCATTCTTAGCCCAGAGACCCACACCTTACTGGAATAAAAGCAACAGTTACGTTAAACCGGTCACGGTGATCACGACGCCATTACACGACAGACGAACCAGAGAATAACTGATTGATTTTTATGGAGTTAGAGTCTTGGCGAGACATGAAAGGCGGCAATGATAGCACAGCTGCATTGCCCCTCTACCCGACAATCTCTCACCTTCCCTCCGTTCTTGCAAAGCTTGATACGCCGCAAAATGAGTGAGAACAAAACCAGTATGATGAGCCGCGGTGCCGCATGCCTTTTCGCATGCCCCCATTCACAATTCATGAGGACGCCTCCCATGCCGCAGAGTACCCGCGACTTCACCGAGCTCTATGGTTTCCAGTTTGAAGAGCTCTCCATCGGGCAGACCGCCGTATCCTCACGTACCGTGACCGACGCCGACCTACTTCTCTTCTCCGGCGTATCTGGCGACACCAACCCCGTCCATCTCGACTCAGAATTTGCAGCCGCGAGCATGTTCAAGGAGCGGATTGCTCATGGCATGTTGTCAGCCGCGTTCATCTCCGCGGTTTTTGGAACCAAACTGCCCGGCCCGGGCTGCATCTATCTGTCCCAGAACCTGAAATTCAAGGCTCCTGTGAAGATCGGCTCGACGGTGGTAACGCGGGTGACGGTGCAGAGCCTGCAGGCGGAGAAGCGGCGAGCGGTGTTTCTGACGGAATGCCGGGTAGGGGAAACGGTGG
>NZ_SNVV01000035.1 GCF_004361735.1 Azoarcus indigens
GCCGGTGATCGCGCTCTCGGCGCCGGCCGGCATCGCCCTGGGCAGCGGGCGCAGCATCGCCCTGGGGGCGGACGAGTTCCTGGATGCCGCCGCCCAGCAGCAGCTGCAGCTCACCGCGGGCGAGCGCATGGTGCTCAACGCCGGCAACGGCCTGGGCACCTTCGCCCAGGCGGGCGACATGCGCCATATCGCGCATCAGGGGGAGATGCTGCTGCAGGCCCAGCACAACAGCCTCCGGGTGGAGGCCGACCAGAGTGTGGAGATCAGTGCCAGCCAGCAGCATGTGCAGATCTCGGCAAAGGAGCACATCACGCTCTTGTGCGGTGGGGCTTACATCAGGATCGCCGGCGGGAACATCGAACTGGGCATGCCGGGCAGCCTCATTGTGAAGGCCGGAAAGCACCGCTTTACCGGTCCGGCCTATCGCAGCCCCGAACTGAATGCCGGGTCTCTCGACCTCTTCGAAAAAATGCCGCGCATTCCCCTCGACCCCGCCGATCTGCCGCTCTCCGAATAGCGCCCCATCGGAACCTACATCGATGCTCATCAGCCCCCCTTTCCTTCAAGCCACCGCGCCTCAAGAGATAGACACGACCAGCGGCGACGTCATGGCACTGGGTGAAAAGACCGGCAAGGGCGCCTTCCCCGTCAGCCATCGCTTCGGCTGGCATGGCGGCGTCCATCTGACAGCACCGGGCGCGCCAGGCAGCCCGGAACCCGTCCGCGCCATTGCCGACGGCGAAGTCGTGTTCGCCCGCGACAGTGACCCCATCCCGCTCGCCGCCGCTCCCACCCATCCACTGCTGTACTACACCGGCTGGACCAGCAATGGCGTCATGGTTCTCAAACACACCACCGAGATCGGGGAAGACCTCACCGTCACCTTCTATTCGATCTATCAGCATCTGCACACGCTGGAGAACAAAGCGGGCACCCAGACAAAGCTGAAAGCCGGCGACAAGGTCTATCGCAAAGAGCCCATCGGCAAAGCCGGTGTCATATACGGCCGGGCGCACTGCATCCACTTCGAGATCGTCACGGATGAAGAGAACGTGGAAAAGCTGATGGGCCGCAGCCACGGCCCTCTTGTCGCAACGGAAGGGCGGCGCAATAGCGTCTGGGGCGACATGCATATTGTCCTGCCCACGGGCACCCCGCTCTATCAGCAGGATCCACGCACCGAAACAAAGCCCTATACGGTCCGGCTCTTCAATTCCGCCCTGGGCGCAGGCAATGACACCCTGGAATCGGTCGCACAGCGCTTCAACACCACACCCAAGCGCATCCGCCAACTCAACGGCTCTCCCGCCCGGGCCGCCAACTGGTGGGCCACGCTGACTGGCGCCGCACAGAAGGCGCAGAACAAACCCGAACCGACCGTTGCCAAGCGAACCATCCGGGTCCCCGCCATCCATGGCGCGGCCGCGGCCACACCACCAGAGGGAATCAGCGCCGAAGAATGGCGCAACTGGCAGGCCACCGTCGTCGGATACACCTCCAGCCCCCTGATCGTCAGCCTGAGTGAAGCGCTCGGAACAATCACCCTCACCACCCGTCAAGGCAACGGCACCATCACCGGCTCATGCACCGAGAAAAATGGCGGCTACGACCTCTACAAGACCGCCGTAAAGGGCTACCCTGGCTGCCCCAGTGCCGGCTATGAAATGCTGCGCTTCGGCCGGGTCATCGGCCCGGACGCGCCCGCCGAGTCCGACCTACTGGACGGCCGCCTGCCCCACTTCCGCAAGATCGCTGTCCCCGGCACAACGCCTGTTTTCGTGAATCTCAATGTCGCGGGGGGTCAAGTGTTCAGCGATGCCGACTTCCCCCACTGGCTCGGCTGGACCTTCATCGACGATGACACGGATGGCAACAGCCGCTGCGATTCAGCCCAACTCGTAGACCTGATCGAGCCCCCAACTCCCGCGCCTATCCAAGTCGCCATGCTCGAGGCGCCGGGGGAAAACGTTGTCTCAGTAAATACCAGCACCCAGCACAAAGACCGCCTCCTGCGCGCCTATCTCAAGCTTCAGTCCGGAGCCATGCGGGAGCGCCTGAGCTATTGCGTCGTCAAGCAGCCCACGGAATGGTCCCGGGAGGACTTCGACAACCGCTGGCGCTGGGCCAAAGACACGCCAGGCACGCTACCCGCCCATGTCCTGTTTGAGGAGCATCTTTCCTCAGATGCCTATGAACGGCTCAAGCAGCACCATCAGGCCCTGGCCTTTTGGGAAGAGGCCACCGCGGCTGGTCTTGCATTGGATAAGGTGCATTATCACTTTCATCCGATACGGTTCATCCAAACGTTCAGAAAATGCAACTGGCTCGACACCAAAGAATTTGCTCAGTGTATCCCTCGTAAGAACAGACACCTTACAGGGACCACCTTCGCCGATCAGCTGGTAGCGACATGGCCTGAGGCCCTCTTTAGAGCAGGCAAATGGGCATTACCACTCAACAAAACGATGCGGAAATATCTAATATCATCAACCACACAAAGAATCCTTCATTTTTTTTCGCAGCTAATGGAGGAGTCAGGCTACTTAACCTCAACCAAAGAGAGAGGCGGGGAGAAGAAAACCTACGCCCCCTATCATGGACGTGGGCTTATACAAATAACTCGCGCAAATAATTATATTAAATACGGAAATTACAGAATTTTTAATAAAACGAATCCGACAACACTAGAAAAATTCTCAGAGCTGGGATGGAACCCAGACGAACTAATATCACAAAGCGATACTGCATATAACGCAGAAAACTGCGCGGACAGCGCAGGATTCTATTGGATTAACGCAGAAATAACAGCCAATGGCCTAGTGGGTCTAGACGTATCCGATAGAGGATTCACACCGAATCACATCACAAATTCATCCAAACTTGTAAACGGAAACGTATCTATCGAGAAAATAAACGGTCTCGACATCCGCCTGCAGTCGGGAGTTTTCCTAAAATATGTTCTTCTAGACATACCTTTCCCAACAAAGGCAGAAGAGGAACTATCCTTTATCTGGCGAAAAAATAGAGACAAGGAGCTAACCTTAGATACCGCTGGCCAGCCGATTCTGAACACCCAAGGAGAACCTCAAACTAGCTTTATCCCTATAGAGCACAAAATCGGAGTTTATCTGTCATGGCAAAGACCCTAATTTCCATATTTCTCCTGGCACTTACATTTTCATCAAATGCAATCTCATGCGAAACAACGAAATCAAGAAAAAGCGCAATAAAACAACTCTACTCGAATAAAGAATATAAAAAATTCATTTGCGGATATAGCTCATGCAAAAAGAACGAATTCGAAAAAAAAATAGAATTTAATATAAAAAAAATATTGTCACCGCCTTTTATTTTGTGTTTTGCAGAGCCTAATTTTAACGTAAAAAACAGATACACCGGAATACTAACTTTTGACAGCAGAAAAACCAAACTACATCTTGTCTTGTATAATACTGATCTAGAAATTAGATCAGCAGAAGATACCGTATTAATAGCAAATCTGGCCACTGACAACCATGATGAAACGACGAGTTCTTACAGTTATGTCTGGGATGGCCACACTTTTCGCTAGAAGCCCCTGATCAATTGATGTACCGAGCAACCGCACCCAAGCCAGCTATTTCCAGCCGACTCCGATGATCGATTTTTCCACCCCTACTCTGCTGCTTTTCGAGGCCGTTTCGGCCCCGAGCGCTCATCTTCGAGCGCAGCGGGCGGATTTCACCCATCAACGCATCAGTGCTCGCCCCGCCAGGTAAAGATTGGTCAATCCGATCAGCGAGAACACCTGAGCGGCATTCTTCGCGCCCCCCTTGTAGCGCACCTTCGTGTAACCGAACTGGCGCTTGATCACGCGAAACACGTGCTCAACCCCCGCGCGGATCGAAGACATCTTGTGGTTGAAGCGCTTGTTCGCCCCGGTCAGCGGATGCGGCTTGCTGGCCTTGAGCGACACGCCCCAGAACACGCCGGCCTTGCGGGCCAAGCGCTTGAGCTTGTTGTTGACGTACCCCTTGTCGCCGAACACCGCCCTGTCGTCCTCGCGCAGCAGATACGGCAATTGGCTGATATCCGAGGCGTTGGCCGGCATCACCGATACCGTATGCACGAGTCCCGAATTGACGTCGGCGCCCACGTGGATCTTCATGCCGAAGAACCACTGCTTGCCCTTCTTCGTCTGGTGCATTTCGGGATCGCGTCTGTTGTCCAGGTTCTTCGTCGACGGGGGCGCGTGGATGATCGTCGCATCGACCATCGTGCCGCCCTTGAGCAGCAGTCCACGCGCCTCAAGCGCGTCGTTGATGATGTTCATCATCTGCGCGCTCAGTCCGTGCTTCTCCAGCAGATGTCGGAACTTGAGGAGGGCCGTCTCGTCGGGCATCGCGTCGTTGGCCAGTTCGAGACCCGCAAAGCGGCGCATCGACTCGATCTCGTAGAGCGCGTCTTCCATCGCCGGATCCGACAGCGCGTACCACTGCTGCATGAAGTAGATCCGCAGCATCGTTGCCAGCGGCATCGGCGGACGACCGCGCCGGCCAGGCTTCGGAGAGTGCGGTTCGATCACCGCGAGCAGCGCTGCCCATGGCACCACCGTCTCCATCTTGGCCAGGAAGCGCTCCCGGCGGGTCGGCTTCTTCTTCCTGTCGAAGGCCAACGAGGCGAACGTCGCTTGTTTCATGGGGCCAGCGCAGATTATGTCTTCAGTATTTTACGGGCTCGGAATAGATCAGAGCTTCCTTAGTGACGACGGCGTCATCGCTGCCTGCTAGAAACCTCAGATAAGCTGCGCCCCAAAAACAAATCGGCCGCCCGGAATACCTCGAGCGGCCGATCTGTTTTGGGCAGGCTACAGCGACTCAGCCCCGCGCATCACCCCAACGCAGTGGCGTGTGCTCGTCGCCGACATAGAGGGTCTCACCTGAGCGATCCACGCAGTACTGCGGCGACAGGATTTTCTCGGAGAAGCGCATGCCCTCGCCCACCCGGGTGTATTCGAACAAGATGCTGCGTTCCACACGGGCGCCGGCGCGGATGTGGCTGCCGTGGCCTATCCAGGTCGGGCCGATGATGGAGGCGCCCGGTTCGATACGCACGTTGGAGCCGATGTACACCGGGCCGACGATCTGCACACTGTCCCACGCGATGGAGGTGTTCAGGCCTACCCAGACGCCCTGGCGCACTTCGTTGCCGGGCATGTCCATCTGCGCCACTTCCCCGCGCAGTACCCGCTGTAGCACCGACCAGTAGTCGGTCAGGCGGCCGATGTCTATCCAGTTGAAGAAGCGCTTCTGGGCGAAGAAGGGCTTGCCCTGCTCCACCAGCAAGGGGAACAGCTGGCTACCGATATCGAACTCCTGCTTGGGCGGGACGAGATCCAGCACTTCCGGTTCGAAGATGTAGATGCCCGTGCTGGCCAGGGTGGATTTCGCTTCGTCCGGCCGGGGTTTTTCCTGGAAGGACTGCACACGGCTCTCTTCGTCGGTTACCACCACGCCGTAGTTCTGAACTTGGTCGCGCGGCACGTCCAGGGTCACCACACTGGCCAGCGCGCCCTTGTGGCGGTGCTCGTCGAGCGCGGCGCGGATGTCCAGGTCGATGATGGCGTCGCCGCAGATCACCAGCGTGGTGTCGTCGAAGAAGCCGCCGAAGTCCTGGATCTTGCGCATGCCGCCAGCGGAGCCCAGCGCCTTGGGCACAATGTCGCCGTACTCGCGGCCGCCCTCGTAGGAGTAGCCGATCTCGACGCCCCAGCGGTGGCCGTCGCCGAAGTAGTTCTCGATCTTGTAGTGGTTGAAGGCCACGTTGATCATGATCTCGCGGATGCCGAAGCGGGCGAGGTGTTCGATCAGGTACTCCAGCACCGGTTTGCCGAGTATCGGCACCATGGGCTTGGGCACGTTCTTCGTCAGCGGGCGCACCCGCGTTCCTTGGCCCGCGGCCAGGATCATTCCTTTTGCCAAGTCGATACCTCTCTGGTGAATGAAAAGACGTTCTCCGCTGCACCCGCCTCAGGCAGGCGCGCGGCCATAGGTATCCTCGAAACGGATGATGTCGTCCTCGCCAAGGTAGCTGCCGGACTGCACCTCGATGATCTCCAGCGGCACCTTGCCCGGGTTGGCGAGCCGATGGGTATGCCCCAGCGGGATGAAAGTGGACTCGTTCTCCGCGAGCAGGAAGGTGCGCTCGCCGCAGGTCACCTCGGCGGTGCCGCGTACCACGATCCAGTGCTCCGCGCGGTGGTGGTGCATCTGCAGGCTGAGCCGCGCCCCCGGCGCCACCACGATGCGCTTGACCTGGAAGCGCTCGCCGGAGTCGATGGAGTCGTACCAGCCCCAGGGCCGGTGCACCTTGCGGTGGGTCTGTGCCAGTTCGCGGCCCTGCTCGCGCAGGCGGGCGACCACCTTCTTCACTTCCTGGGTGCGGCTGCGGTGGGCGACCATGACCGCGTCCGCCGTCTCCACCACCACCATGTCCTCGCAGCCCAGCGCCGCCACCAGCCGGCTGCCGGCATGCACGAGGGTGTTGCGGCTGCCCTCGATCAGCACATCGCCGCGGGAGCAGTTGCCTTCGTCGTCCTTGGCGGACACTTCCCACAGCGCGTCCCAGGCGCCGACGTCTGACCAGCCGGCCGCCATCGGTACGACCACCACGCCATTCTCGGCCGCGGTGTCGGTGGATAGCGGCTCCATGACGGCGTAGTCGATGGAGTCGGAGCGGCAGGCCTCGAAGGCGGCTTTGTCCACCCGCAGGAAATCGGCGTCCGCCTTGCAGCCGTCGAAGGCATGCGTGCAGGCTTCGGCGATGTCCGGGGCGTACTTCTGCATTGCCGCCAGCCACACCGAGGCCTTCATCATGAAGATGCCGCTGTTCCACAGGTGTTCGCCGCCGGCCAGATAGCGCTCGGCGGTTTCCGCATCCGGTTTTTCGACGAAGCCGACGCAGCGCCGCGCGGTGGCCGCGCCATCCAGTTGGGCGCCGACGCGGATGTAGCCGTAGCCGGTTTCCGCCCGCTCCGGCACGATGCCGAAGGTGACCATGCCGCCGGCCTCCGCCTGCAGCGCGCCTTCGGACACCGCCGCCTGGAAGGCCTCCAGATCGTTGATCACATGATCCGCCGGCATCACCAGCAGCACCGGGTCGGCGCCGGCGGCACGTGCGGCCAGCGCAGCCAGGGTCAGCGCCGGCGCGGTGTTGCGCCCCGCCGGTTCGAGCACGATGCGGCCGCCGGTGACGCCGATGTGGCGCAGTTGCTCGGCAATGACGAAGCGGTAGTCCTCGTTGCTCACCACCAGCGGCTCCGCATCCACCTCGTCCGGCGAGAAGCCGGACAGCCGCAGCGCGGTCTGCTGCAGCATGGAGAGTTCGCCGGTAAGCGGCAGCAGCTGCTTGGGATAGGCCTCGCGGGAAGCCGGCCACAGGCGGGTGCCCGCGCCGCCAGAGAGAATCACGCTCTTGATCGCCATGCTGGTATCACTCCTTCATTGCTTCAACGGCGGCCGATGCCGAAATACTCGATGCCCTTTTCCCGCACCAGTTCGGGGTCGTACATATTGCGTCCGTCGAACACCACCGGCTGGCGCAGACGGCTGCGGATGGCCTCGAAATCCGGGCTGCGGAACTCCTTCCATTCGGTGACGATGACCAGCGCGTCCGCGCCTTCCAGCGCGCTCTTCGGCCGGCCGGCGTAGGTCAGGCGGGACTCGTCGCCGAAGATGCGCTCCGCCTCCAGCATCGCCACCGGGTCGTAGGCGGTGACGGTGGCGCCGCGCTTGAACAGCTCCTCGATGATCACCCGGCTGGGCGCCTCGCGCATGTCGTCGGTATCCGGCTTGAAGGCCAGGCCCCACAGGGCGAAGCGGCGGCCGGAGAGGTCCTCGCCGAAGCGGGCGACGATCTTGTCGATCAGCACATGCTTCTGGGCGCCGTTGGCATCTTCCACCGCGGTCAGCACCTTGAGGTCGCGGCCGTGCTCGCCGGCGGTGCGGATCAGTGCCTTCACGTCCTTGGGGAAGCAGGAGCCGCCGTAGCCGCAGCCGGCATAGAGGAAATGCCAGCCGATGCGGGGATCGGAACCTATGCCCTGGCGCACCAGTTCGATGTCCGCACCCAGCGTCTCGGCCAGGTTGGCCAGCTCGTTCATGAAGCTGATGCGCGTCGCCAGCATGGCGTTGGCGGCGTACTTGGTGAGCTCGGCCGAGCGCACGTCCATGAACACCAGTTTGTCGTGCTTGCGCTGGAAGGGGGCATAGAGCTGTCGCATCAGGCCAAGAGCGCGCTCATCGTCGGCACCGACGACGATGCGGTCCGGCCGCATGAAGTCGTCCACCGCAGCGCCTTCCTTCAGGAACTCCGGGTTGGAGACCACCGAAAACGGCAGGTCGACGTTGCGCTTGGACAGCTCGTCGGCAATCGCTGCCTTCACCTTGTCGCCCGTGCCCACCGGCACGGTGGATTTGTCGACGACGACCCGGTAGCCGTCCATATAGCGACCGATGTTGCGCGCCGCCGCCAACACATACTGCAGGTCGGCCGAGCCATCCTCGTCCGGCGGCGTGCCTACCGCGATGAACTGGATTTCGCCGAAGCGCGCGGCCTTCTCCACGTCGGTGGTGAAGGACAGCCGCCCGGCTTCCACGTTGCGCCTCACCATCTCCAGCAGGCCCGGCTCGTGGATGGGGATGCCGCCCTCTTCCAGGATGCGGATCTTGGCCGCATCCACGTCCAGGCAGAGCACATCGTTGCCGACATCCGCCAGGCACGCACCGGAGACCAGGCCGACATAGCCGGTACCGATCACGGTCAGTTTCATTTTTACTCCCCTTACGTTCAGTTGATTTCAGGCACACCAGGCCAGCAGCCCGGTGCAAATTCAAAGCTCACTTCCACAGATCCCAGGGGAATGCCGCCAGCAACGGCTGCGGATCGAAAGTGAAGGCCGGCATGCCGCCCATCTCGATCGCCTCGGCAATGGACGCGGCGTACTCGAAGTTCTCCCGCCCGGTGCCGTAGTAGTAGTCCTGGTACTTGAACAGGTTTTCCGTCTCGGAAAGCCGGACATACCGTGCAGGTATGCCGAAGGCCTCGGCAATGATGAGGCCATGCAGGGAACTGGCCAGAACCAGGCGGGCCCGCAGTATCTCCGCAATCACCTTGTTCCAGCCCAGCAAGGGTGAAACGACATGTGACTGTCCGGCCACCAATGCCAGGTCATGCAGATTGGGCACGAAAACATGGGGCAGCTCGCCGGTGCATTCGAAGCGCTCGCGGAACAGATGCGGCACCAGCAGCGCCGGATCGCCGAACACCGAGGGCACCTCGAAACCGCGCTTGCGCAGGAACTCTTGGGTCAGCGGCCCCCGCACCGCACGAATGTCGAGCGCCGTTGCGATGAAGGCGGACTCCGGCACCTTGCCATTCACGCCGGAACCCCAGATCACATCGCCATTGGCAGCGAAATGCAGGACCGAGCCGATGGCCAGCATGCGCGCCGCACTTGTCACTTCGTCTTCCAGCGTCAAGCCGCGGGAAGCCAGCAACTGGGAAACGACGATACGGCCGAGGTGATCGCCGAAATTCACCCGGCCATCGGCCGGTCGCCAGCAATAAACGGAAACATGGTTGTAAGGCAAAGGTGCGTGGACCGGGGCCACCGCAGATTCGTCATTGAACAGCGCTCTAATCTTCCGTTTCAGCATGCTCTCTCTGACCGCAGTCTCTCTCTGGAAAACGAACTCAGGCCGAACGCAGCAGCGCCCGGCTTTGCAGGATGGCAAATACATTGCGACGGAAAGCCGGCCATGCCGCATTGATCAGCAGGAAGGCGAGCAGCATTGCCGCGACGCCGATGGCAAGCCGCATCGGCAACCCCTCGCCCCAGTGCCAGGACGCCAGCGCTGAAGCCGCACCGCATAGGCCATAGCCGACGATGACGCGCAGTCCATTGCCGAACATGCCCTTCACTGGCGCGCCGGAACCGCGCAGCCATAGCAGCCCCCACATCCAGGACAGTGCCATGCCGCAGGCAAAGGCAGTGGCGACGCCGTGCACGCCCCAGAACGACCCGGTGACCACCAGCGCGATCAGCACCAGCCGCGAACTCAGGGTGAAGCGGAAATGGGAACCGGTCAGCCCCTTGGAGACAAAGACCCAATAGCTGGCATAGGCCGCGGTCTGGAACACGCCGGCAAAGGCCAGGATCTGGAACACCGGTACCGCCGGTGCCCACTGCTGGCCCAGCACCAGCACGATCAGCGGCTCCGCCTGGGCGCAGCCAAAAGCGAAGGCGGCGACGATGAGGTGCAACAGCACCGACTGCCCGTGCAGCAGGAAACGGCTGTAGCGCGCCTCATCCTGGTTCAGCCGCGACAACACCGGCAGCGCGATGGTCGTGGCCGGCGCATTGATCTGGTTCAGCGGCAGCATCAGCAGCTGGTAAGCCCGGTTGTACAGGCCCAGCACCTCGGCGCCAAAGCGGTGGCCGATGATCAAGGCATCGACGTTGCGGCTGAAGTAGGTGATGAGCTGGGTATTCATCAAGTTCCAGCCGAAGCGCAGCAGACCCTGCATGTCGGCATTTCGCCGCGGCAGGCCGGGGCGCCAGCCGGTGGCCGCCACCAGCAGCAGCAGGGTGAGGCCGATCTGGCCCACCTGCTGCGCCACCAGCGCCCAGTAGCCGTAGCCACGCAGCGCCAGCACCACGCCTATGGACAGCCCCACCGCCTGCCCGATCACCTCGACGCCGGCCAGGCGGCCGAAGCGCATCTCCCGGTTCAACTGGGCGCGGTACTGGGTGGCAAGGCCATTGAACAGGAAGGTCAGCGCCAACGCCTGGGCGATGGGCTGCAACAGTGGCTCGCGGTAGAAGGCGGCGATCAAGGGCGCGCAGGCATACACCACGCCGGCCAGCAGCAGACCGATCAGCGAGTTGATCCAGAACAGGTTGCTGCGCTGCTGGGCGGTCAGCTGGCGCGCCTGCACCGCAGCGGACGACAGGCCGAAATCCCGCAGTACCTCGCCGACGCCGACGATGGCCATCACCATCGCCAGCAGGCCGTAGTCGCCCGGGGACAGCAGGCGCGCGAGCACGATGATGCCGCCGAACTGGAGCAGGATCTTGCAACCCTGCCCGCCCATGGTCACCAGCGCACCGCGGGCGGCGGTGCTGCCCAGGCGCTTGTCGGCGACCGGCCCCGGGGGCGGCGCGGCGGAAACGCTCTCGGCCGTCATTGGGCCTCCAGCGGGCGGCCGAGGATGGCAGAGAGGTAGGCGCGGTAATGCTGATCGCCGGCATCCGCCCATTCGCGGCGGGAGAAATCAGGCATCGGTGCACGAACATCGCTGCGGAGCTGCGTCAGCGCCGCCTCCAGCTTGGCCGGCTCCAGCTCGCCGTCATACATATAGACCCATCCCGGCCCCACCTCGGCGGCCAGTGCCTCGTTGGCTTCGTTGCGCGGCACCAGCACCGGCCGGTTCAGCGACAGCGCCAGCAGCAGCGAACCGGAGTTGTGCATCTGGCGGAAGGGCAGCACGACGAGCTCCGCCTCGCCGATCTCCTTAGCCAGAGTGACGTCGTCTACATAGGCCAGCAGGGACGTAACGCGCGGGTCTAACGCGCCGGCCGCCTCGATCTCCCCGCGCAGTTCGGCGGTGGAGGGATTGCCCACCAGGCGCAAGCTGAAGTCCTTATCCCCGGCCGGCAAGCCGCGGAAGCACTCCAGCAGCGTCTCCACCCCCTTGTAGGGCCGGATCAGGCCGAAATACAGCAGCCGGCCGGGCACGCTGGCCGGCACCGCCTTGTCGGCGAACCAGTCGCGGTAGTGGCCGTGCAGAATGGTGACCGTCTGCGGCGCCCGCGGCTCGGTGACGGCGTTGATGCGTATCCACATCTGCGTACGGCTGTCCAGCAGGCGCAGCAGGAAACGCTCGGCTGCTCCCGCGCTCTCGTGCGGCGCAAGGTTGTGCAGCGTGCGCACCACCGGTCGGCGCAGCACCGTGGTACGCGCCAGCAGCGCCAGGAACAGCGCATAGCGCACCGCCCGGCTGCGCCCTTCCGCCCGCAGCAGGAATTCCGGCCAATGGACGTGGAACACGTCGTAGCGGCCGAACAGCGCGGTACGCCAGGAGAAGAACGCCACCTCGGCATGCGGCGATACCGCCGCTACCACTTGCTTGACATAGGGATTGTCGTTCTCGGTTTGCCGGAACAGGGATTGCAGCACCCTGATCTGCGGTTGTTGCCCGGTCGCGACAGCCTTGCTGACAGCCATCTTCAACATCTCCGATTGCCCTGGCTTCAGGCTTAGAACTGGAAGTAAATGAACGAGGCGCCGCCGGGCGAGAGCGCCGCCAGGGACAGCGCCAGGCCGACGATCGCACCGCCCTGCAGCACCACCGGCGCCCTGCAATAGGCCACCGCAGCCCGGGTGAACCATCCCTTTGGCAGGTAGTGCAACAGCACGGCCAGCAGCAGCACGCCCAGGCCCATCAGCGTGAAGGGCGCATTGTTCGACACCGGCTGCAGCATCGCGGAGACATAGGCCGCGGCGCTGTCGAGATCCGGCGCACGGAACAGGATGCGGGACAGGGCCACGACCTGGAAGGCGAGGAAGATGGCGAGCAGCCGGGCACCGGCTGAGGTCGGCTCTGGCGACAACCCCCTCGCCTCCCTGCACCCCCGGCGCCAGCGCTCGAAGCAGACGAAGCTGCCGTGGATCACACCGTAGAGCACGAAATTCCACCCCGCACCATGCCAGATGCCGATGGCGACGAAGGTGATGTAGAGGTTGATATAGACGTTGCCGTGCTTGGAGCCGCCGATGCCGAAATACAGGTAGTCGCGGAAGAAGCTGGACATGGAGATGTGCCAGCGCTGCCAGAAGTTGGACACGCTGGTGGCCTGGTAGGGCCGGTCGAAGTTCTCCATCAGGTCAAAGCCCAGCAACTTGGCGACGCCGCGGGCGATGTCGGTATAGCCGGAGAGGTCCATGTAGAGTTGGAAGCTGAAGGCATACACCGCCACCAGCAGGAACAGCGGCGAATACTCCGAGGGCGCGGCAAAGGCCGGATTCACCAGCTGTACGGCCAGGACGTCGGCAAAAGCCATCTTCTTGATGAAGCCGCGCAGGATCAGAACCAACCCTTCCTCCATGCGCTTCTCGTCGTCCTTCGGCAGATGCTCCAACTGCGGCATGAACTGGCGCGCGCGGGTAATGGGGCCGGACAGCACCGTCGGGAAGAAGGCGACGAAGAGTGCGAAGTCCCGGAAGCTGTCGGTGGCCTTCTCCTTGCCGCGGTAGATGTCCAGCGTGTAGGACAGGCTCTGGAAGGTGAAGAAGGAAATACCGATGGGCAGCAGCACCTGCAGCAGCGGCAGGTTGGCCTCGAAGCCCACGGTGTTCAGCAGCTGGCCGGCGCTCTCGATGAAGAAATTGACATACTTGAAGTAGGCCAGCACTCCCAGCGAGGCCAGCAGCGCCGCCGCCAGCCAACGCTTGCGCACGGTGGCCGAGGAGCTGGCCTCGATGGCGCGGCCGGCAACAAAGTTCACCCCGCTCATGAACAGCAGCAGCGCGGCATAGCGCCAATCCCAGCACATGTAGAAGTAATAGCTGGCAGCCAGCAGCATGTTCTTGCGCGCATCCGCATGGCGCAGCAGCAGCCGGTTGAGGCCGAAGACGACGGCCAGGAACAGGAAGAAATGCAGCGACTGGAAGGACATTTGGCGGACTCAGGAACCGGCGAGGTGTTGGTCGAGCAGGAAGCCGTAGATCTCGTCGGCGGCGAGTTCCTCGCCGGCCAGCGTGAAATGGCTGGCATCGACGAAGTAGCGCTGGCCGCCGGGAATCCGCTGGTCCAGCCGGAGCACGGGCACGTCCATCCGTCTTGCGGTCTGCACGATCTCGCTGTTGTGGCGGTCGTAGAGGGTGTTGAGCCCCGGCAGGTCGAAGCAGGGATTGAAGTAGCGGGCCTGCTCCGACAGCCGCATCTGCACCTCCAGCGGCTGCTCCGCCCGGTAGGCACGGGCGTTGGTTGCCAGCACCAGGTCGACGCCGGCACCACGCGCAGCGGTCACTAGCCCTTCCAGCCGCTGCCGGTAAGGCAGCAGATCGATGGACGCCGGGTCCAGCCGCTTGCCGGGCATGGGCGGCGCGGAGCGCAGCGCCACCGTCTTCTTGCGCACCGCATCCACCGACAGCAGCCAGTCTGGCAGGCTGACCAGCGGCAGGCCCTCGCGCGGGGATGCCGTCGGCGTCCTGCCGGCCTTGCAGTAATCGGCAAAGTCGTTGAAGCCGGGGTACACGACCACCAGGTCGGGCTTCAGCGGCAACACGATGCGCTGCAGCATGCCCAACTGATCCGCCAACCGATAACCGGCAATCCCGGCGTTGATCACCTCCACCTTACGGTCGGGGTAGTGCTTCTGCAGCCGCTCGCGCAGCAAGGCGGAGAAAGTAGCCTCGTTAGAGCGCGCCATCTCGCCCATCACGGTGGAAGCGCCCACCACGGCAATTCGCAGGCTGCCGGGCAAGCGCGCCGGCGTCACCTCCGGGCTGCGCAGCCCCAGGCTATTGGTGCGTATCTCCACCTCGCTGCCCGGCAGCACACTGGCCGGCCGCAACAGCTTCAGGCCGGTCACCGGATCCTGTACGTAGCGCGTCTGCCCCTTGGCCAGGTTGAATACGCTCTGGCCGAAACGCAGTTGCGAACGAACCTGGAGCGCAAGCTCCAGCGCAATGAACAGCACTACCGCCGACAGCAGGACGAGGCTGATACGCCGGGCAGCACCGCCTTTCCGGGGTGCGATTTGTTGTTTTGATGCGGCGCCTTCGGCGGAAATCTCAACCCGCCCCCCCGGTGGCAGCCGCAGAATCCTGAACAGTACGGTCAGCATGATCGCCCCTAGATCAAGACTGAAAGCCATCCGGACACGACATGTCCAGACAATCCACTGCACCTATACCCAAGGGCCGCAATCTCTTGCGTTGCCCCCGTCCCCCGGCCGGGCGGCTCAAGAACCGTCCCTCCGCGAACGCACCCAGTCGACCTGGCGGCTGACGAGAAAACGCAGATACAGCGGAATCTTGGACAGCGCATACAAGGGTGCACGGACAAGATCGGGGAAGGACACGATGTCCCTGCCGCAACGCAGCCATGCCAGCAGCACCGCGCCCCCCAACAGTGCGGCGCTGCCGAACGCGATGCCGAAGGCGAGGCCGCTGGCGCCCATCAAGGCGAACAACGCGGTCACCACCGTCAGCCCCAGCACCGACAACAGCAGCAAGGCCAGCGGCGGCACGCACAGGTCCAGCGCCATCGCCGCCAGACGCAGATCGGCGCGCAGCAACGCGGAGGCCAGCATTTTCGGCGTGTCGGCAAGAATCATCCCCAGGTGACCATGCTCCCAGCGCGTACGCTGGGACTGTACGCCCTCGCCGGTGCTCGGGAACACGCTGCTGACGACCGCCTCCGGGCAGAACAGCGGCGGTGTGCCAGCGCGGGCGAGGTCCACACCCAGCTTCATGTCCTCGACGATGTGGCCGCTGGCGAGTTGGGCCTGGCTGATCATCGCCCAGGGGAAGTACATGCCGGTTCCCATCAGCTGGCAGGGCAGGCCCAGGCGTCGATAGGCCAGAGGCCGCAGCAGGTTCTTCACCATCCAGGCGAAAGCGGCGATACGGGTCTTGAGCCCGGCGTGCGGCGGCGCATGCATCAGGTACAGCGCCTGCACCGGCCGCCCGCTTTCCAGGCCGACACGGCTCAGGTAAGCCAGCGCTCCAGCTTCCAGCCGGCAGTCCGCATCGACGATGACGACCGCCTCGGGCGCCTCGGACGCCAGATGGCGCACGCCGAAGTCCAGCGCATAGCCCTTGCCGCGGCGGCTGGTGTCATGCCGCACGATGACCTCCGCGCCGGCTGCCGTCGCCAGCGCGGCGGTGTCATCGCTGCAGTTGTCCGCCACCACCAGCAGCCGGTCTCCCGCCTGCAATTGCTCACAGATGTTGCGCACGGTGGCGGTGATGCCAAGCGCCTCGTCATGCGCCGGCACGAGCACCGCGATCCGCGGCCTGCGGCCCGCCGGCAAGGCTGCCGGTTTGCGGCCAGGGAAAGACACCAGCATCTGGAAGGTAAAGAGCAGCACTGGAACCAGCAGGACCAGCGCGACAAGGATCAACAGCCCGGAGAGGATGCTCATGCGTGCGCCTCGCGGAACAGGTTGCCCAGCTTCGCCGCCTCGGTATCCACGTCATGCCGCTGCAGCACACGGGTCCGGCCCGCCTCGCCCATGCGCTCCAGCACCTCGGGCGGCGTACTCAGCACACGTTCCAGCGCGGCCGTCAGCGCTTCCACCGAGCCGGCCGGGAACAGCCAGCCGTTTTCCTCCGGCTGCACCAACTCGGGAATACCGGCCACATAGGTCGTTGCCACCGGCCGGCGAAGCGCCAGCGCCTCCATGATCACCACCGGCAGCCCCTCGGCGAAACTGGGCAGCACCAGCGCGCGAGCGGCGAGGATCTCCTCGCGCACCTGGTCGCTGCTGATCCAGCCTGTGATCCGCACTTTGCCCTGCAGCCCGTGGCGGGCGATGAGCGTCTCCACCTCGCCGCGCAACTCGCCGTCGCCGGCCAGCACCATTTCGAAATCCACGCCCTTCTTCGCCAGACCGCCCAGGGCTTCGACCAGCAGCAGTTGGCCCTTCTGCTCGCACAGCCGGCCCACGCACACCAACCGCGGCTTCTCCGGTGTGGGCACCGGCGCCACTTCGTGGAAAGCCGGCTCCAGGCCGCAATGCACCACCTTCACCCGCGGCCAGTGGCAGTGATCCACCCAGCGGAACAGTTGGCTGCGGCCGAAGGAACTGATGGCGACGACGAAGGCCGAGCGGCGCAGTTTCTCGCCGGTACCGATGAACTGGGGCTTGTCGAACTCCTCCGGGCCGTGAACGGTGAAGCTGTACGGCAGGCCGATCAAGGCCTCGATCAGCATCGCCACCTCGGCCGGATTGGTGCCGAAATGTGCATGCAGATGGCGGGCGCCGAAACCTCTCAGCGCCGGCAGTGCCCTGCAGGCTTCGGCAAAGTAGATCAGGTGCACCGGCCACGGCCGGTCCGCCCGCCAGCCCATGCGCAGCGCCAGTTTCAGTGCCGAGAAAAAGCGGCTGGGCGAGTCCTTGAAGGCATCGAACACCGACCGCAGCAGGCCACCGGCGCCGTCCTTCAGCAGGTAGGTGGTCAGCGCCTGTTCGCGCCTGTCTTCGGCGTCCACCACATCCGCATCCCAACCACGAACGGCAAGACGCAGGACTTCGAAGCCTTGTTTCTCCAGCGCCAGGATTTCGCGGCGGATGAAGCTGTGGCTGACCTTGGGATACTGGTTGACGAGATAGGCGATCTTCACCGTCCGCCCCCCGCAACCACGACCAGCTTCTCCTGCTCCGGCATGGCACCGCGGCTAGCGGGCAGGATGACGCGCGCCGGGCTGCCGACCGCGGTCGCCCCATCCGGCACGTCGCACAGCACCACCGACAGGGCCCCGATCTTGCAACCGTTGCCGATACGCACCCCGCCCAGCACCTGGGCATAGGCGCCGAACTCCACGTCGTCGCCCACCACCGGCACCGGGCCGTCCTCGTGGCGGTTGCCGATGGTGACGCCCTGTCTCAGCGTGCAGTTGCGGCCGATGACTACCTGCGGATGGATGAAGATGCCCCCGAAATGCCAGATCCGCAGGCCTCCCCCTATGGCCGCGGCCTTGGGCAGGCTGATGCCGACCGCCGTCTCCACCATGCGGAAGGCCAGCCAGTAGAGCAGAGTAAGCAGGCGCTTCAACACGCCAGCCGGCCGCCGCTCCAGCCGGCGGCCGAACCGATAGAGCGCGATCGCCCAGATGGACTGCTCCTTCAGGAAAGGGCGGCGCTCGCCGTAGCGCTGCAGGTCCGCCGCCCAATCGGGGTCACGACTCATAGATCAGCCTCTTGTTTTCATCAGATTCATTACGGCCCCTCCCGCCGCAGATCGCCGGCGACGGTGGATTCGACCCCCACGCCACTGGTCGCCGTCACCACCGGGCCGACGTTGCCGGCAGGCCAGGTGAAGCGGGCAGTCTCCCCGTCGGCAAGGTTGTTGCTGTCATAGACGATGGCGTTGCTGGTCTTGTCGCGCAGCTGAAAGCGAAGCAGTCCGCCTCCGGTGGTCCGCGCCGTCAGCTGGTAAGACTGCCCGGCCACCGGCAACGCCCAGGACAGCGGTTGCATGCCCCGATAGCTGGTGTTCACCACGCTGCTCGGTACCGGCGTAGGCGGAAAGACCACTGCCTGGCGCCAGGTCTCGTAGGTGCCGGAGGTCATCCCGCTCTGCAGCCGCCAGGGGCCGCGCATGGAAAGCAGGTTGAAATTGGTCTCCGGCGTGTAGGGTTCGCCGTTACCGTCAATCCAGCCGCCGACGCCCGTCACTTGGCGCAGCCCCTGCCGGATTCGCTCGAGATCGTTTGCGGCCGCGTTGTTCCAGCCGCCCCGGTGGAGGTTGAAGCCTGACCCGTTCTCGACATAGATCACGAAGGGGGTGCCGGTATTCCGGTCAGTCACATAAGCGCCATAGATCTGCAAGGTTTCGGCCACCTTGCGCAGCGCCGGCGTGGTGATGCTCTGCAGATTGAAGCCGGGCGGCAGCATCACCAGCGCTCCTTGCGGGATCGCGCCGGTATTGGTCGTCGCCGCATCCTTGTCCGCCGAGGTGGCGGGAAAAATGTAGGTGGGGTTCGCCGACAGGCCGTTGTAGGTCAGCGACATGGTCAGGGCGTGCGGGTAATGGGATCGGCCGTCGTCGATCTCGTGCTTGCGGATCAGGCCGCCGGACGTCGGTACCGCCGCCGCCCGCGCTCCTTGGAAGTAGTGCGCCGGATTGCCCCATCCCCTGCCGTTCAAGGGTGTCCAGGCGTACTGGGACGCCACCCAGTTACCGTCGATCTGCCGCAGCTTGTAGAAGGAATGGACGATGCCCGCCGCCGGGTCGACGATGTCCGCATGACCATCTGCCGCGCTGGCGGGGATCACGCCTGCCGGCCAGCGGGGAATGGTGATCTGCCGCCTCACCTCCGCGTCCGGGTCCCACACCCCGGCCGTACCCGGGAGACCGCTCACGGTAACCGGGGGGTCGTTTTCGCCAGCGAGAAAGACGCCGGTCGACCACGCACCCTCGGCAACCGACGGGGAATAGCTGGACTTCGGGATCACGTATTCACCAAACACGGGAGAAACCGGGCGACTGTTCCAGGGAGAACGGGCGGAAAAGAGGTTCTCGTAGGTACCCCATCTGACATTCGGCTCAGCCTGCGCCTTCGCGTGGTCAGCCTGAGTGAGGGCCAAGGTGGAGAGCACCAGGGCGGCCATCATCCACCGCCTGTTTCCATCCGTTCCATGAGCGAGTTGCAGCGTGTACATGGCGTGACTCCTTCCATGTTCGCCGGGGTAGAAACCGTTCCGCCCCGAGCATCGGTGTGCTCCCTGAAAAGAAATGTTCATGTTTTTGACGACCGTCGCCCGCAAATGCCGTGCCGCGTCAGGCTGCGCGGATCACGGGTTGGCGGACGGCCACCGGCTCCTCGCCTTCCTCTTCCATGTGTCGTAGCACGACAGCGCAACCGGCGCCGACGACGAACCAGAAGTACCAGTTGAAGGCGAGGTAGGAAAAAACATTGTCGGAGGCAGAGATGATCATGTACTCCACCACCAGGGCGATGGCGACGAAGGCGCCAAGCTTGTCTATCCGCGCCATGCGCTTCAGCGTCCGCAGCAGCCGCGCAAACAGCCAGGAAAGCGCCGCCAGCCCTGCCAGTCCGAACTCGAAGAGAGTCTGCACGTAGATGTTGTGCGCCCCGAAGTTCACGCCGCCGGAGAAAGGGAAGAAGGTCGGCGAATAGAACTTGAACGAGCCGAAGCCATAGCCGAGCAGCAGGTTTTCCGGCCTGATCCAGCGCAGGCCGTATTCCCAGATCTGCAAGCGCCAGGCAAAAGAATTCAACTTCGCGTACTGCACCACCTCGTTGCCGCTACCGAGGTCGAGCACCCGGTCGCGCACGCTGGGCACCAGCATCGCCAGCGCCGGCGCTGCCGCCAGGTAAACGAGGTAGCGGCGCTCGAACATTAGGGCATAGATGCCGAAGACGGCGAAGCAGGCCATCCAGGCACTGCGGGTCTGCGTCAGCAGCAGGAGAACGAGCAGATAGGGCACGTACAGCGTCAGGGCGCTGCGCCTCAGCGCACCCAACTGGATCCTGGGACTCTTCAGCGCATACAGCGCCAGGCACAACACCAGGGTGAGATAGAAGGCGAAGATGTTCGGGTGGGTGAAGGTGCTCTTCAGGCGATAGCCTTGGAAGCCCGCTGGCAGCCCGCTCATCAGCAGGTCCGCCAAGGCGTAGCCGGAGGGCAGCAACGAGGAGAGCAACACCAGCTTCACACAGACCTTGAAGTCCGCCTCGGTACGGACGAAATAGAAGGCCGAAAGGAACACCGCGAAATAGGAGAGGAAGCCGAGATAGCTTCGTATCGCCTCGCCCTTTTCAGGGGCGATGAAGACACAGACCAGCGCCACCAGCAGAAACACAATCCACGGCTGGGCGACCGCCCGCGGGAAACGCGCCGGCCGGCCAGCGACCAGCAGCACCGCGATAAGGATCACGAAGGCATTCACCAGACCGCCAAATCCCAGGGAAATCGGCCCGAGAGAGAACTTGGTACTGTCGAACACCAAGTCACCCGCCGCCCGGAAAAGCAGCACCATGCCAAGCAGGAACAGGCGGTCGAGGCAGAAGATGAAACCCAGCGCAATCAGCGCGGGCAACACCATCAAGCGGACGTAATTGCCCGCCATCAGGTCTGCGTAGACCGGTATCGCCAGCCCCACGAGCAGAGCGACGGCAAACGCCACCCCGCTCAGCAAGGAGGGGTGGCGCGACAGCAACTCGCCGTTCATCCCTTCATCCCTGCGCACATGCGCCCTCCCCCCGTCCCGGCGGGGAGGTGCGTCTCGCACCGGGGCTGCGGAAAGAAGCGCCAGGCAAGCATGTACATCAGTAGCCGAAACGGCGCGTCATCCGCCGCTTTGCGGTGCGCGCGAGTGCGCTGAAGCACAAACCCAGGCCCCGCACGTCCGGCGCAGCGGCGACGATCCGACGGCCGAGGCGGAAAACGTCCGGAAAGGAACCCGCCGACGAGAACACCATGAGGAAGCCATTCAACGCCTGCACCGCCTTTTCACGGGGCAATCGCGAATAGTCGTCCTCGAACTTCTCCAGTACCCGCCTGTGCCCCTGGATCAGCGACTTCGGGTTGGAGGAGATGCGGTGTTTGTCCTTGCCGTTATGTAAGTAGGAGACGAGATAGTCCTCCACGCAGCAGATCTTGGTCACCCGGCTCAGGCGGATGGACAGATCCCAGTCCTGGCAGCTGCGCAGGCTTTCGTCCAGCCCGCCCACGCCCTCGATCACCGAGCGGCGCACCAGGATGCTGGAGAAGGTGCCGACATAATTGGCGACCAGCAGGGACTCGAAGGCCCAGCCGTCCAGGGTGTAATTGGAGCGGGAAACCTCCTGGCCCTCGTTGTCCCGGCCGATGAACCAGGTGTAGACGACGCCATAGTCCGGCCCCCGGCTTTCAATGCAAGCCAGTTGCTGCGCCAGCTTCTCCGGCGCCCAGGTATCGTCGCTGTCCAGGAAAGCAATGAACTCACCGCGCGCAGCCCTGATGCCGGTATTCCGCGCAGCCGCTCCGCCCCAGTTCTGGGCATGGGCGATGTACTGGATACGGGGATCCTCCACCGAGGCAACGCGGGCCTTGGTGTCGTCCGCCGAGGCATCGTCCACAACGATGATCTCGAAGTCCTGGAAGGTCTGCGTCAGCACGCTCTGCAGGCAAGCGACGATGGTGTGCCCACGGTTGTAGGAGGGGATGACGACACTGACCCGCGGTGTGTCCAGCTGCGCGGCGGCAGCGTCCGGTGCGACGACGGCGTTCGTCACTTCTTCCTGTACCAGCATGTCCATCACTCAGTTCCCGTTCATGACAGAGCCGACCACTACTGCGCCGGACTGGCTGAGCCGCTCTGCATAGCGCTTCACCTCGCCCATGCGGCTCCTGTCCCGACGGGCCACCATCAGGGCGCCATGCGTGCGCACTGCGACCATCGCGCCGTCCGCATAGCGGTTACCCGCCGGCGTATCGACGATGACCACATCGAAACTGCTCGAGTACTGCTGCAGCAACTGCCCCAGCACGGGCCGCGCCAGCAACTCCTGGGGATTCGGCGGCACTACGCCGGCCTGCAGGATGGAAAGCGAGAGCAGGTCGGGCACCCGCTGCACCGCCTCCGGCGCCGGCCGCCCTGCCAGGAGCGTGGACAGGCCACTGCGTTCCTGGAGGCCGAACAGCGTGTGGAGAGCGGGCTTGCGCAGATCGGCATCGATCAGCAGCGTCCGCTCGCCCAACTGGGAGAACAGCACCGCCAGATTCGCCGCCAGCCAGGAGCGCCCCTCCCCGCTTCCCGGACTGACCACGGCGAGCGCGCGACGCCCTTCCACCGGATCGAACCAGCGCAGCATCAACTGGCTGCGCAGCGCCCGCAGGGACTCCACCTGGGGCGAGAAAGGATCGTAGGCAGCAACGACCTGCGGGGAAACCTTGCTCTCGCCGCGCTGCAGATAGGGATAGTCGAACTGGCGCGCCAGTGCATAGTGGATATCGTTGTTGTTCGCCAGGCCGAGGACGACGGCGGCCTCGCCGAACCTCAGCCCCTTTTCCCGCTGCAGGCGGAGGATGCGTTCGGTCTGGTCGGCATTGAGCCGCCCGGCATCGATCAGGATGGACCCGATGGAGCGTTCCGCGGGCGGACGAAAAGGCGTAGTGGCCGGTGCGTTCATGGCATCAATATCCTTCTGCGGGACGACGGAACAAGCGGGCAAGGAAACCGCCAGCCAGCGCTTCGCCGGCAGAAGGAATCACACCCAGGATGGGAACATCGGGAAGGCTGGAAAGATCGTCCTCGCCACGTACTCGCCTATCCGCCAGTTCGATCAGCAATGCACTGCCGACGCCCAGTACGCCGCCCACGATGATCGCCAGCAACAGATTGACCAGCAGGCGCGGGCCCGACGGCCACAGGGGTTCGGTCGCGGGCGTCAGCACTGCGACGTTGGTCTGCTGCGTCTGGCTTTCCAGGTTGGTGGTCGCCAGCCGCTGAGTGACCAAGTCGTAAGCACGCTGGGCCGCCTCGACGTCGCGCTGGAGCACCGCGATGCTGTCGCGATGGGCCTTCAGTTCCAGCACCCGGGCCTTCTGCGCCTCGACCGCCGCAGCGATTTCCTCCTCGCGCGCCGCACTGATCCGGCTAGTGGTTCCGAGCGAGGCGGCGATACGCTGTGTCTCCGAGCCAATACGCTGGCGCAACGAACCGATCTCCGCCGCCACCTTGCCAACCTCAGGGTGATTCGGGCCGAGGCGGCCACGCAACTGGTCGCGCTCGGCTTCCTTGCGGGCAAGCTCGGATTTGAGATTCGAGATCAGCGGATTCTGGGTGACCTCTGGCAGCAGTTCCGCAGCGCCGGACTGGCTCTGGCGGGAGCGGCTGTCCGCCCGCAGCCCCTGGACCGCGACCAGCTGGGTGGAGAGTTCGGCCAATCTGGCGGTTTCCACGTCCAAGCGCCCGTCGGAAGCGATGATCTGATGCTGCTGCTCGTAGTCGGACAGACGCTTCTGCGCCGCTTCCAGATCGTCGCGCAGCCCCTTCGTCCGCTCATCGAACCAGCTCGCGTACTGGCGGGCCGGCTCCACCTTCAGTTCGAGCGCAGTGTCGATGTAGGCCTGAGCAAAGGCGTTGACCACCATCGCCACGAATTCGGGATTGCTGCCGGTGTAGGACAAAGTGATGACATTGCTCTCGCGCGCCGGCTTCACGTCCAGTCGCGACTTCAGTGCCGAGGCGAGCCATACCTTGATGTCCCCCCTGCCCTCGGTCGCCTCCTGCCACATCTCCTGGAACTGGGGCTGCTTATCCAGCCCGGTGATGTCTATCACCCGCTGGGCGACCCGATCCGAGGCGATGATGTCCACCTGGGTGGCGATATAGCTCGCCATCATCTGCGAAGGAATCATGTTGCCGAGAATGGGATCGGCGGACTTCGCATCCACGACCAGCGCAGCCTGCGCGGTGTATTTCTTCGGCAGGATCAGGCTCACCGCGGCGGCCGCCACCACAACGATGGCAAGCACACCGCAGATGACACGGAAGCGGGCGCGAAGAATGAGTAGGAATTGCTGTAAGGTCATACGTCACCCCGCTTCAGAACAGGCTTTCCTTGACGTAGATAACGTCATTCGGCTGCAGCAGATCGTCCAGACTGGGCTCGATCACCTTCACGGTGCCGTCGGCATCACGGCGGTGGATGCGCAGCCCGCGCACCGTTCCACGCAGTGTCGTCCCGCCCCCAGTGGCGAGCCCCTGCATCACGCTCATGCTGCGCTCGAGGCGATAAGCCCCTGCACGCTGCACCTCGCCGTAGATGTAAAACACGCTTTCCTTCGCGGCGTAGATCACGTCTCCGCCGGACAGCAACACGTCGTCGTCCTCATTGCCTGGCTGGAACAGCGCGGCAACGTCGATCTCGCGCCGGAAGCGCTTGCCATCACGCGTTCCGACCAACACCACCACGTCGGCGCCGCCATTGGCGATCCCGCCGCCGGTCGCCAACAAATCGGTTACCCGCAGATTGAAGGTCTCCAAAGGGTAGCGCCCGGGCTTGTTTACATGGCCAAGCACAGCGACCTGGTTGCCGCGGATCTGCACCGGCAGCACCGTCACCTGGGGCTGCAGGACGAAACCACCGCGTTTCAGGCGATCCGCAATCAGCGCCTCGGCTGCAGAGACCGCCTTGCCACCCACGGCAACCGCCCCGATCAGCGGAAAGGTGAGCATGCCGGTCTCGGAGACTCGCCCTTCAGTGGTCAGATCCGGGTTCTGGAAAACCGAGATGCGCACAATATCGCCCGCACCCAGAACGTATTCACGCGAACCATCGGCCGCTCGGCTTGCCGGGGAAAAACATTGCAGAAATAAGAACAGAAGAAGCGAGAACGTACGGAGCGATGTGGAAGACAGCATTCGAGCCATGCCTTTGTCGTTGAAATTATGTTGTCAGCAGCGCGCGAAACCGGCTTACTCGGCAGCGCTCTGGTGATGCTCCAGTGCAAGCCGGGCGGCATCCACCTCCGGCTCTCCTCCCTGGGCGTATTCGATTTCCGCCCCTGCGCGCAGCCTCTTCAACTCACTGCGGGCCAACTCCACCTTGCGCGAATTGCTGATGTAGCGCTCGATCAACGGTCGCGCCTCCTTCTCGCCAATAGGCTTCAGATGCGAAGCGGCGAGATGGATCAGGGACACCCCTTTATCACTCTGGCTGATCATCAGTTGGCCATCTTTCATGCGTGCGAACGCGGGGAGACTCTCCAGTGGTAACTCTTCCGCCGGTTTCACCGCACTTACAAGGTGATATGCGATGCGCTCCGCCTCCAGCCATTCAGTCACTTGCTGTAGGCCCACAGCCTGTTCCACCTGCAGCCGCAATTCGTCGAAACGTTCGCCCAGAGACGGGAGTTGCAACTCCTGCAAACTGTAGATGCGGCGTTCGGCAAACAGCGCAGGATTGTCCCGGTAAAAAGCTGCAATCTCAGCTTCGGAGGGAGGAACGCTCTCGCTGGTCACCTGCTCCAGATACGCGCGAGCCAGGATTTCCCGCCGAGCAGCTTCGATCGAGTAGAGGACGCGCGGATCCTTGTCCAATCTCCTGTCCCTCGCCTGCTGGACCATCAACTCCTGATCGATCAAGCGCTCCAGCACTTTCTCGGCCGGGCGCCCCTCGATCGCACCCGACGCTGCGCTGCCGTGCTCCAGCACGGTCTTCAGTTCGTTTGATTGAATCTCCCGGTCGTTCACCTTGGCGACCACATCAAAGGTCGCCCGACCATCGGCCTCGCCTTTGCTGCATGCAACCAGCGTGAGCGAAACCAACAACACGGATGGCAAAGCCAAACGTCCAAGTCGAAGCATCGAATAATCCGCAGAAAAGACTCGAGAACCTGCACAACCGCACGAGCCCCTGCCGGTGCGGCGCGCAAACCTCAGCGAGCAATAAGACGACGTCGGGCGATCAGCGCAAACAGGCCAAGCGCACTCAATAGCAACGGAGAAATTCCCGTCTCCGCTTCTTCCCCGTCTGCCAGGGAAAAACGAAGCGCGACGCGATCAGCGAAGGTGGAGGCTTCGCCCTCCAGGGAGCGCGATATGGAAAGAACTCCACCGCCCCCCTGCGAAGGGTCCATAACCAAGGAATTAACCATCACGACGGGAGGGAGAGCAGCCGCCTCCCTGATTGTTGTTGTAGAACCCAGGTTCTTCGCCGAATGAAAAGCCACTTCGCCCGCCAGCAAAGACGGGGCCGAATATGCACTCCTCGGCGTTTCGTCGTAACTTACAGGGGCTACGACCCCTTGCAGTTCAAGCGCTCTGGCGCTGACCCCCGGAATGATCCATATCACGCCAGCCGCAACAAGAATCAGCTTCTTCCTGATGGAGGACATCACCGCCACCTCTCTTAAAGCAATATGGGGGCTGAAGCCATCAATGGCCTCAGAACGTCTGCAAGCATCGTGCGTGCCCGCGACTTTCGGAAAACTCCAACGCCTGAAGCGTTAAATATTGCTATGCAACATAGCAATCAATACGGGTAGCGTCAACGCTTCACAAACACCGTTTCAATTATGTTCTTTGCTCCCAGCACGCCTGCCAAAGCGGCTCCCAGCTTCTATAACAGGATCGCCTTGAGCACTTTGTGCAACGCACCGAGTTAGTGCCAAAGCGCCCCATCTCGAAGCAAATATAAGGAGATTCTTAAAATAGAAAACGCATCGACAGAGCTGCAGAGCTTGCTTCGTACCGATTTAGTACTTCCGACGCATTCCTCTTCTGCTTTTGCAGCGTCAGTAAAAAAGTCAATGCCCGGAGGGGCTTGTACTCAAGGGACAAGCCATAGCGATGACTGCTATCCGCATCTCGTGAGGCCACGATATTCGAGGTCTGCAGTTGTGGATCTCCACCGTAATCGCGCCTACGCCATTCCAACCCGGCACCCAGGATCATCTTGTCGGTAAGGGCCCACTTCGGCGCCAACACCACTGCCTCTGTAATCGCATAGTTCGCAGCCACATCCTGCTGGGCGCCAACCTCCCTACGCACACTGAGGGAGACGGAGGTCTTCGCCGTAGCTTTCCAATCAATACCCAAGCGGCCAGTCGTACCCACGAAATCCCTGTTGGGGGCAAATCTGTATTCCAGCCGTGTCCGCCCGATGAAGCCAGAAACCCTTGTGGCCCCAGTAAGTTGCCACTCGCTTCCCAATCTCACCTCCTGCTGTTCATAGTCCCGTATTGAGCCGGCTTCGGCAGCCCGATTGGGATAGCGCCCGGTGGTCTCCCTTACCGTCAGCACAACACGGTTCTCGGTCGGCGGACGATAGGTCAAATTGAAATCGACAGTATTCGCGTCGAAATCCCCAATCCGGCTGTTCTCCTCGTCAAAACGACTCTTGGTACGGGCGAAGCCCACACCGGTTGCCCAGCGCGGATGCCACCAGAAATCCGCCGTCGCTGCTGATCGGACATAGGTGTTGATGTTCAGCTCCGAACCCCGCACCTCATCGAATCCGGTCATGCTCTCACGGTACATGTGGCTGACCAGCCCGCTCCAACGGTTTCCGACCTGCCAGTCCCAATAAAGACGCACATCCGGGCTATCGTGGTCAAGATCACTGTGTTCCATGTAGCGGGAACTGGTCAGCCCGACCTCAGCACGCAAGCGCTGCCTGCTGTACTCCTGGTCGAAACGCAATCCGACGCCGCTTGTACTGATGGTGTCGTGGCGCGTTCCTCTCGGCGCCTCTGCGCCATCAGACAAACGATATAAGTTGTCCTCATAGCGGAAGGACTGGCTCACGTAGAAATTCAAGGCATCTCCCTCGTCCGCAAGTGCACCATCAACCCCTACAGCAAGAACCAACGGCACGACACTCAAGATGGGCCACGAAGGTTTCATTCGGATAACGAAGTCCATGTAGAAGATCAGTCTAGCCGAGGGCCAGGGCACCTCGTCCTTGTCCTTGTAAGCGCCTTACGCCATCCCCAAAGGCCCAATGCAGCACCCCACTACTACCTTAGCTCAGGAATGACAGTTGCTAAATGCAAAACGAAAAATCAAGAACTTAAAACAATAACCATTTGAATATAAAATGAATTTTTTACCATAAATAGGTATAAATGCAGTAAATCATGGCTAGCATTTATGTTACATCGCACTATGGATGAGAAAAGATCATCGCAATCATTTTCTTACATCTCGTCATTCCTCGAAGCGGCCTGCCATGAGATGCTCGCCCACCCTGACGGCATCAGCCGGATTGAAAGGCGGCGTAGGGCTGCTATAGTAATTAGCATGCTGCGACGCACAACCACAAAGTGCCCGACATTATGCTTGCGACTCTGGATAGACAAGGAAATAACCTCCTTCGCAATAGCTTCACAATTGCGGGATTAGTGGAAGCCTTTCTTGATCCCCTCATTGTTGTCGGGGTTTTATTGGGTTGCGCCATTTATTATGACGAACGTCTAGGCTCACCTTTCATTCTTCTGAGTGTTTTCGCATTTTCCCTGACATTTCCGGGCAATATTCGACTTCACGAATCCCCGAAAGGCATAGTGCGGAAGGTGGCGATGAACTGGCTGCTTTTTCTGGCGATAGTGGGTGGCTTTGGCTATGTAAGCGGCTATCTGCGGTACTTCTCGGAGTCTCTTTTGCTTGCTTGGGCCGCCTTGACCCCCGCTGCCCTAGTGGGAGCCCACCTGCTCGCTCGCCTGGCCGTACCGAAAGTAATATCGCTGGGCGCACAGCGGATGGCAGTCGTCGCTGGTGTAAACGAGATCGGCCTCAAACTGGCCCAGCAATTCCAAGAGAACCCCTATCTGGGAACTCAGGTGCTGGGCTTCTTCGATGATCGGTCCCCAAAGCGCCTGCCATCGGGGGAGGAGGCAACGCCGCTTGGTCGTCTCTCAGAACTTGCCGAATTCGTGAAGCGCCACCAGGTCGACGCCATCTATCTCGCACTGCCGATGGCAACCCAGCCTCGCATCTTGGCCTTACTGGATGATCTGAAGGACACCACCGCATCCATCTACTTCGTGCCCGACATCTTTGTCACCGACCTGATCCAAGGCAGGGTTGACAATGTGGGCGGCATGGCAGTGGTCGCCGTCTGCGACACGCCCTTCACCGGCCTCAACAACGTGGTGAAGCGGCTGTCCGATATCGTGCTCTCCAGCTTCATCCTCCTGATGCTGACGCCCATCCTTCTGGCACTCGCCGCCGGGGTCAAGCTGTCCTCTCCCGGCCCGGCGATCTTCAAACAGCGTCGGTATGGCCTGGATGGCAAGGAGATACTGGTCTACAAGTTCCGCTCAATGACGGTGTGTGACGACGGCGCAGTGGTCAAACAGGCTACTCGCAACGACCAGCGCATCACCCCGTTCGGCGCTTTCATCCGGCGTACCTCGCTGGACGAACTACCCCAATTCTTCAATGTCCTGCAGGGCAGGATGAGCATCGTCGGCCCCCGCCCGCACGCGGTGGCTCACAACGAGACGTATCGCAAATTGATCAAGGGCTACATGGTCCGCCACAAGGTGAAACCCGGCATCACGGGCTGGGCGCAGGTGAACGGCTATCGAGGCGAAACCGAGACGGTGGACAAGATGGAGAAGCGCATCGAGTACGACCTTGAATACCTGCGCAATTGGTCCCTCGGCCTTGATCTGTGGATCATCGTCAAAACCTTCCTGCTGGTCATCAAGGACCGTAATGCTTACTAGGGATTTGGCTCATTCGCTCAGCCATTGCTCGGAAAGGCAAACTGCATGCCCTCCAGGCCGCTGGCCTGCCAGCGCTGAGTGATGGTCTTACGGCGCGTATAGAAGCGCACTGCATCCGGTCCGTAGGCGTACAAATCGCCGAAAAGCGAGCGCTTCCAGCCTCCAAAACTCTGACAAGCCACCGGCACCGGCAAAGGCACGTTGACGCCAACCATACCGGCCTGCACCGCATTGGAAAACACTCGGGCCACCCCACCGTCGCGGGTGAACACGCAGACACCATTGCCAAACTCATGGGCATTCACGGCCTCGATTGCTTCCGCCAGTGTTTTCACCCGGAGCACAGCCAACACCGGGCCAAAAATCTCCTCGCGGTAAATACGCATCTCCCGGGTGACGTGATCAAACAGCGTTCCGCCCAGGAAATAGCCCGGCCCGTCCGCCGCCGGATTGTTGCGTCCATCCACCACGAGTAGAGCCCCCTCCTCCACCCCTAGTCGGATGTATCCGCTCACCTTCTGCTTGTGCTCTGCCGTGACCAAAGGCCCCATATCCCACCCTTTGGCAACACCGTTGCCTATCCTCAGGGACTCAACCTTCGGCGCGAGGCGCCGCACCAAGTCATCCGCCACCTCTTGTCCCACCGCGACAACGACCGAGATCGCCATGCAACGTTCGCCGCAGGAGCCGTAGGCTGCTCCCATGAGCGCATCGACCGCCACTTCCAGATCTGCATCGGGCATCACCACAGCGTGGTTCTTCGCCCCTCCGAGCGCTTGCACCCGCTTGCCCTGAGCAGTACCCCTGGCGTAGATGTATTCAGCAATCGGGGTCGAACCCACAAAGCTCACAGCCTTCACCCTGGGGTCGCCGAGCAGCGCATCGACCGCTTCCCTGTCGCCATTCACCACATTGAAGACGCCAGGGGGAGCTCCTGCTGCGGTCAGGAGCTCCGCAAGAATCATGGCAGTTGAAGGATCCTTCTCTGAAGGTTTCAGCACAAAGGTGTTACCGCAAGCCAGCGCCATCGGGAACATCCACATGGGCACCATCGCCGGAAAGTTGAACGGAGTGATGCCGGCGACAACCCCCAGTGGGGGAAACTCGGACCAGGAGTCGATCTCAGGTCCGACATCCCGGCTGTGTTCTCCCTTCAGAAACTCCGACGCTCCACAAGCGTACTCAACCACCTCTATTCCGCGGGCCAGTTCTCCCTGGGCATCCTCCCAGACCTTGCCATGCTCTCCGACGATGGCGGCGACCAGTCGGTCAGAGTTCTCCTCCAGCAATGCCTTGTAACGGAACAGGATACGTGTCCGCTTCAAGGGGGGAGTTGCACGCCAAGCGGGAAACGCTGCCTCAGCAGCGGCTACAGCGCCTGACACCACCTCCGCAGTCGCCATCGCCACTTCGCAGGCAACTTCCCCCAGCGCTGTCAGGCGACATCGTAAATTGACCCCCTAGCGACACGAGGAATTGCCCCCCTCGCTCGCAAGGAGGGCATCGTTGGAAACGAAGCACATTGAGG
>NZ_SNVV01000036.1 GCF_004361735.1 Azoarcus indigens
TCAAGGTCATCAAGCGCATGGCCTACGGATTCCGCGACTCAGCCTATTTCTTCCTGAAGATCAAGGCCGCCTTCCCCGGAAAGGCGCGATGAACCCAAAAAATGGCCGGCTGCTGATGGCGCCGGCCATTTTCATCTGCACCCGCCGGGTGAGGCGGGCGCAGCGCGGCTTCAGATCTCGGTGAACACCGCTTCCGCCGACAGGCGGGATTTCGGCAGCTTGGCGTTGAAGTCTTCCGCCGTGCGGTAGCCCAGGCCGACCACGACGACGCTGGTGAGGCCGCGGGCGCGCAGGCCCAGCTCGGCGTCCAGCAGGCGCGGATCGAAGCCTTCCATCGGGCAGGCGTCGATTTCCAGCGCCGCCGCGCCCAGCAGCAGGGTGCCGAGGGCGAGGTAGACCTGCTTCTCCATCCAGTGCTGGGTGTCCTTGTGGTCGTAGCGGTGCAGGTTCACATAGCCGCTGCGGCCGTTGTGCTGGCCGGCCTTGGCTTCCGGGGTGGCGAAGCGGCCATCCTTGTCTTCCTGCTCCAGCAGCGCGGCGAGGTGGGCTTCGTCGAAGGCGGTGCGGGCGCACAGCACGATGACGTGGGAGGCATTCAGGATCTTGGACTCGTTGTAGGCGTAGCCGGGCTGGGTGCCCTTGGCGACGCGCGCCTTGGCCTCGTCGCTGGCGGCGACGACGAAGTGCCAGGGCTGGGAATTGACCGAGGACGGGCTGTGGCGCAGCAGCTCGCGCAGCTGGGCGAACTGTTCCGCCGGAATCTTGCGGCTGGGGTCGAAAGCCTTGGTGGTGTAGCGGGCCTTGGCAAAGCTGAGGACGTTCATTGGAGGCTCCAGGGAGTTGAGTTGCTTGCAGGGGCAGTGGTTTGAAGATTTGAAAGCCAGCCTTGCGCGACATGCGCAAGAGGGCCGATGGCCGCCATTCTCGGGGTTTGGCGCCGGCGGGAAAACCCGGCGGCGCCAGAAGCACCTTCAAATCAGGTTTGAAAATGAGGCGCGGGGAGCCGGTTCGCCAGGCAAGAAAAAAGGGCGCCTGGGCGCCCTTCATCCGTCCGGAAGTGCTTTGGGTGGATCAGGCCGGTACGCCCAGGATCACGTTGGAGGCCTTGATCACCGCGGTGGCCGCCACGCCGGGCCTGAGGCCAAGCTCGCCCACCGCGTCCTTGGTGACCACCGCCGCCACCTCGGTGCCGCCGGGCAGGCTGATCAGCACTTCCGAATTCACCGCGCCGTTTTCCACCGACTTCACCGTGCCGCGCAGCGTGTTGCGGGCGGAGAGGGTGATGCCGTCGGCTTCGGTCATCACCATCACCCACGGTGCCTTCACCAGTGCCATCACTTCCTTGCCCTCGGCCAGCTCCAGCGTCTTCATGCTCTCCATGGTGACGATGGCGACCAGGGCGTCGCCGCCGCCGAGGGCGATCTCGACCTCGGCATTGACCGTGCCGGGCCGCAGGGCGCTGATGTTGCCTTTGAAGACGTTGCGGGCGCTGACTTTCATGGATGGCTCCTTACGAGACTTTGCAGGATTTGAGACACGCTGTATTGTTTGCTACATAGATTTGTCGCCGGGGCGACAGGCTGTACGGCCACTTCCGGCCGACGAGAAGATAGTTCTTTCGTTTGTAGCCCCACAACCATAGAGAAAGCCGCTTTGGCACGGAACTGGCTTTATATGTCGGAGATACCATAATGCCTGCGCGTCCCATGACAGCTACCCGTTTCCTCGCCCGCATGTCCCTCGAGACCGAGGTGGGCACTGCCCTTTCCGATACCCGCATCCGCCTGCTCGAAGAGATAGGCCGAAAGGGGTCCATCAACCAGGCGGCGAAGGCCGTGCCCTTGTCGTACAAGGCGGCCTGGGATGCCATCGACACCATGAACAACCTGGCGCCGGAGCCGCTGGTGGTCCGGGTTACCGGCGGCCGCCAGGGCGGCGGCACCCAGCTCACCGAGTACGGCCGCCGCATCGTCGCCATGTACCGGGCGCTGGAGATCGAATACCAGGCGGCGCTCGATCGCCTCTCCGAGCGCCTCAACGACGTTGGCGGCGGCGACATCCAGGCCTTCCAGAAGCTGATGCACAGCATGAGCATGAAGACCAGCGCCCGCAACCAGTTCGCCGGCATCGTCACCGGCCTGCGCGACGGCGGGGTGGATTACGAAGTGCGCCTGCGGCTGGACCCCAGGCACGAGATCACCTCGGTCATCACCAAGGCCAGCGCGGAGAACCTCAACTTGCAGATCGGCAAGGAGGTGTTCGCGATGGTGAAGTCCTCCTCGGTGATGCTGGCGGTGGACAAGGGCATGAAGCTCACCGCCCGCAACCAGCTGTGGGGCGAGGTGGTGGCGGTGCATGAGGGCCCGGTGAACAACGAAGTCACCCTGCAGCTGCCGTCCGGCCGCAACGTCACCGCGGTGGTCACCCAGGACAGCTGTACCGCGCTGGGCATCGAGGTGGGCACCGAGGCCTGCGCCTTCTTCAAGTCGTCCAGCGTGATCCTGGCCGCCTACGACTGACTCCTTCCGCTTTCCCTTCCAACGTCTTTCGGAGTTCCAACATGCGTCTGCCGCTGTCCCGTCTGCTCGCCGGCCTCGGTGCTGGTTTCCTGGCGTGTGCCGCCCATGCCGCCGACGTCCAGATCGCCGTGGCCGCCAACTTCACCGCGCCCATCAAGGAGATCGCCGCCGAGTTCGAGAAGGACACCGGCCACAAGGTCATCGCCTCCTTCGGCCCCACCGGCGGCTTCTACACCCAGATCAAGAACGGCGCGCCCTTCGAAGTGTTCTTCGCCGCGGACGACACCACGCCGGAAAAGCTGGAGAAGGAAGGCGACACGGTGGCCGGCTCGCGCTGGACCTACGCCGTGGGCAAGCTGGTGCTGTGGTCTGCCACGCCGGGCTATGTGGATGACAAGGGCGAAGTGCTGAAGAAGAACGAGTTCAAGCACCTCTCCATCGGCAATCCGAAGACCGCGCCGTATGGCCTGGCCGGCATCCAGGCCATGGAGAAGCTGGGCCTGGCCGAAGCGATCAAGCCCAAGCTGGTCGAAGGCAGCAACATCACCCAGGCCTACCAGTTCGTCGCCACCGGCAATGCCGAGCTGGGCTTCGTCGCCCTGTCCCAGGTGTACAAGGACGGCAAGATCACCGGCGGTTCCGCCTGGATCGTGCCGGCCGAGCTGTACGAGCCGATCAAGCAGGATGCCGTCATCCTCAGCAAGGGCAAGGACAACCCTGCCGCCAAGGCGCTGGCCGACTACCTGAAGGGGCCGAAGGCCATCGCGGTGATCAAGGCCTACGGCTACGACCTGTAATACCGCTGCAAGCAGGGAGCGTCGACGATGCCTTTGACCGGACTCGATCTTTCCGCCATCTGGCTGACGCTGGAACTGGCTACGCTGACGACCGTGCTGTTGCTGCTGATCGGTACGCCCATCTCCTGGTGGTTGGCGCGTACCCGTTCGCGGCTGAAGGGGCCGGTGGGCGCGGTGGTGGCGCTGCCGCTGGTGCTGCCGCCCACCGTGATCGGCTTCTACCTCTTGGTGACCATGGGGCCCAACGGCCCCATCGGCCACGTCACCCAGTCGCTGGGGCTGGGCGTGCTGCCCTTCACCTTCGCCGGCCTGGTCGTCGGCTCGGTGTTCTATTCCATGCCCTTCGTGGTGCAGCCGCTGCAGAACGCCTTCGAGGCCATAGGCGACCGTCCGCTGGAAGTGGCCGCCACGCTGCGCGCCAGCCCGTGGGACCGTTTCTTCACCGTGGTGCTGCCGCTGGCCCGCCCCGGCTTCATTACCGCCACCGTCCTCGGCTTCGCCCATACCGTGGGCGAGTTCGGCGTGGTGCTGATGATAGGCGGCAACATTCCGGACAAGACCCGCACCGTGTCCGTCCAGATCTTCGACCATGTCGAGGCGATGGAATACGCCCAGGCCCATTGGCTGGCCGGGGGCATGGTGGTGTTCTCCTTCTTCGTGCTGCTCGCTCTCTACTCCAGCCGGCGCTTCAAGCCCGCGCTGGGATGAGCGGGTGGAGAATCCCAATGGATGCAGCCCTGGAACCCGCCCTCGCCCAGCAGGCTGGCGGCGAGCGCGCCATCCGCGCGCGCTTCCGGGTCGATTACGCCGGCTTCACGCTGGATGTCGACCTCACCCTGCCCGGCCATGGCGTCACCGCGCTGTTCGGCCATTCCGGCTCCGGCAAGACCACTTGCCTGCGCTGCGTGGCCGGCCTGGAGCGGGCGCAGCACGGCCGGCTGGAGATCAACGGCGAGCTGTGGCAGGACACCGCCTCCGGTGTTTTCCTGCCCACCCACAAGCGGCCGCTGGGCTATGTGTTCCAGGAGGCCAGCCTGTTCCCGCATCTGTCGGTACGGCGCAACCTGGAGTACGGCATGCGCCGCGCCGGTGCGCTGGAAGACCGGCAGGCCTGGGAGCAGGCGATGGAACTGCTGGGCATAGGCCATCTGCTGGAGCGCATGCCGGACCGCCTCTCCGGCGGCGAGCGCCAGCGCGTCGGCATCGCCCGCGCGCTGCTGACGCGGCCGCGCCTGCTGCTGATGGACGAGCCGCTGGCGGCGCTGGACCTCAAGCGCAAGAGCGAGATCCTGCCCTACCTCGAACGCCTGCACGACGAGCTGGACATCCCGGTGCTCTACGTCAGCCATTCGCCGGACGAAGTGGCGCGGCTGGCCGACCACGTGGTGCTGCTGGACCAGGGCAAGGTGGTGGCCCGGGGGCCGCTGGTGGATACGCTGGCGCGGCTGGATCTGCCGACCGCCTTCACCGAGGACGCCGGCGTGGTCATCGAATCGGTGGTGGCCGAGCACGACGACGGTTATCACCTCACCCGGCTGGACTTCCCCGGCGGCAACGTGATGGTGGCCCGCCGGCCGGAGGCGCTGGGGCGCAAGTTGCGCTTCCGGGTGCATGCGCGCGACGTCAGCCTGGCGGTTGCCCGGCTGGAAGGCAGCACCATCACCAACCTGCTGCCGGTTCTGGTGACCGATGTGGCCGATGCCGATACGCCGGCGCACGTGCTGGTGCGGCTGGATGCGGAGGGCACGCCGCTGCTGGCGCGCATCACCCGCCGCTCGGCGGACCAGCTGCGGGTGGGGGTGGGCCGGCGCATGTGGGCGCAGATCAAGACGGTGGCGCTGCTGGGTTGAGGGGCTCGTTCCCGCCTGTATCCCGCGGGCGTACTTTCCGCTGGGGGGCGCGGGCCGCGGCAGGGTGGAATGCCGACGGCGTCAGCGCGGGTCGTTCGTCTGCTCCGCCGCCCGCTCGGCGGCGTCTATCACCATCCAGCCCAGCAGGTCGCCCAGGCAGGCGTGGATGGCGTCCGCGTTCACCCGCTGCAGCTTGCGGTCCTCGGTGCCGAGGTCGAAGCGGCCCTGCTCCTCCCACAACTCCATGATCTGGTAGCGCGGCAGCAGCGCCACGTTCTCCTGCCGCGAGGCCCACCACAGGTAGCCGCGGTAGGGGCGGAAGTTGGCCAGCAGATCAGAGTAGGGGCCGTACTGCATGTCCATCAGCATCACGTCGATGTTGCGGCCGCGCAGGGTTCTCAGCGCGCGGGAAACGGCGCGGCCGAACTCCTGCAGCGAGGTGTTGCGCACCGCGTCCGCCGAGCCGGTCTGCCACACCACCAGGTCGGGCTTGCGCGCGATCACCTCCGACTGCAGGCCGCGTACCATCTGGGTGGCGACCTGGCCGGGTTGGGACAGCACCTCCACCTCCAGCTTCACGCCGGGATAGCGTTCCGCCAGGCGGGCGCGCAGATGGGCCGGATAGGCCTGGTCGGTGCCGCTGGTGCCGGCGCCGGCGGTGGAGCGGGTGCCCCACACCAGCACCTTCAGCCGCTTCTCGCTCAGTGCCCTGGCCACGTTTGGCAACGGTGGGTTGTGCAGCAGCAGATCGGTGGGCACGCCGCAGGGCGCTTCCGCCACCACCGCGGCGGCGGCATTGCTGCCGGCCTGGGCGCAGGAAAGGCCGGCGATCAGCAGCAGGCTGCCCGCCAGGGCGCGGGCGCGCAGGCGGAGGTGGCACAAGCGAAAGTGGCACAAGCGTAGGGGGAGGATCTGCGGGCGCAAATTCATCGGGCTTTGGCCTCCTTGGGCGTGGCCGCCATCCTTGCGGCGCGGGCGGCGTACCAGCACAGAACATACGCGAGCCCCACCATGGCGCCAATGCCCGCGACGCTGACCGCAAACTGCAGGCCCAGGCTACCGCCGAACTCGATCAGCACCAGGTAGGCGGCGAAGGACAGGAAGATGCCGAGGCAGAACACCTCCAGCGCCTTGCAGCCACAGATCAGCGCCGGCCAGGCCCAGCGGCTGCGCAGGAAGGCCGCATCGCGCGGAATCAGCCGCATCGCCAGGTGGGCGAGGGCGAGGAAGTGCAGCAGGCGCAGTACGTCCAGGCTGGTCTTGTCTATCGGGTACATCCATTCCGCCAGCGCCTCCGGCATCCAGCGCTCCAGCGCCGGCAGCTGCCAGCTGGCGACCACCACGCCGGCCAGCAGCAGGTAGAGCACCGCCGCCGCGTCCAGCGGCCGTTTCCAGCGTGCCATGCCTTGCAGCACCTCGGGTCGCAGCGCGAACACCGCGCCGAGCACGAACAGGAACTGCCAGGCGAAAGGATTGAAGAACCAGCCGCTGCCCGGCGGGTAGGCGGGCAGGTTGATGCCGGTGAGGCGCACCAGCACGAACAGCGCCGCCGACAGGCCGAAGGCCCAGCCCGGCTGGCGCAGCAGCAGCCACAGCAGCGGCGGGAACACGCCGAGCAGCACGATGTACATCGGCAGCACGTCCATGTTGGCAGGGCGGAATTCCAGCAGCAGCGCCTCCAGCAACGCCAGGTGGGGCGCGTCCAGCAGCCGGGTGACGTTCATCTCCTCCATGTACATCGGGTTGCCGAAGCGCTCCGCCACATAGCCGATCTGGGCGGTGTAGAACAGGAAGAGGATGAGATGGGCGACGTAGAGCTGCCAGCAGCGCCGCCATACGTGCAGGGTGGTGAAGCCGAAGCCCTGCTGCAGCATGGGCCGGCGGTAGGCCAGCGCGGCGGAATAGCCGGAGATGAAGACGAAGATCTCGGTGGCGTCGGAGAAGCCGAAGTTGCGCGAGGTCAGCCAGCTGAAGTCGTTGTTCGGGATGTGGTTGAGGAAGATCCACCACAGCGCGAGGCCGCGGAAGAAATCCAGGCGCAGGTCGCGGGACGGGGAGGGCGGCGGCAGTGCGGTCATCGGCGGGCGGTGGTCATCGGCAGGCCAGGCGCCGACGCTCGGTTAAACTAGGCTCGTTCCTCAAGACCGAGTGGCCCTTCCCATGGTTCAGATCAGCATCGTTCCGGTGACCCCTTTCGAGCAGAACTGCAGCATCGTCTGGTGCGAGAAGACGCGCAGGGCGGCGGTGGTGGACCCCGGCGGCGACGTGGAGCGCATCCGCGCCGCGGTGGAAAAGCTGGGAGTGACGGTGGAGAAGATCCTCATCACCCACGGCCACATCGATCACGCCGGCGGCACTGCCCGGCTGGCGCGTGAACTCGGCGTGCCGGTGGAAGGGCCGCAGGAAGAGGACCGCTTCTGGATCGAGGGCATGCCGCAGCAGAGCAAGATGTTCGGCTTCCCCGACGTGGAGGTGTTCGAGCCGGCACGCTGGCTGCACGACGGCGATACGGTGACGGTGGGCGAGGAAACGCTGCAGGTCATCCACGCGCCCGGCCACACGCCCGGCCACGTAGTGTTCTTCCATCCGCAGTCGCGGCTGGCCATCGTCGGCGACGTGCTGTTCGCCGGCTCCATCGGCCGCACCGATTTCCCGCGCGGCGATCATGCCGCGTTGATCGCCTCCATCCGCGACAAGCTGTTCCCGCTGGGCGACGACGTCACTTTCCTGCCCGGCCACGGGCCCACGTCCACCTTCGGCCGCGAGCGCGCAAGCAATCCCTACGTCGGCGACCGCGCCTGACAGCCGGCCGGGCGGCGCTGAGTCCGCCCGGCGATCAGCGCCCGGCGCTCAGCCGCGTTCCTTCAGCGCGTCGCGGATCTCGCGCAGCAGCTTGACGTCTTCGGGCTCCGGCGGCGGCGCGGCCGGCTCTTCCTTCTTCTCCGCCGCATGCAGGCGGTTGACCAGCTTGACCAGCAGGAAGATGGCGAAGGCGATGATGATGAAGTTGATGGCGTTGTTGAGGAAGATGCCGTACTTGATCAGCGGCGCACCCGCCTTCTCCGCCGCTTCCAGGCTGTCGTATGTCTGGCTGCTGAGGTTGAGGTAGAAGTGGCTGAAGTCGATGCCGCCGATCAGCCGGCCGATCACCGGCATCATCACGTCCTTGACCAGCGAATCGACGATCTTGCCGAAGGCGCCGCCGATGATCACACCGACCGCCAGGTCAATGACGTTGCCACGCATGGCAAAGGCTTTGAATTCGCTGATGAAGCTCATTGGGGGGATCCTCCTGGGGCGATGTTGTTTGCGTGTTCTTGGCGTGTCGGGCCCAAGCGAGGAGGATGTTAGCGGCGAGAGGGGCGGGGCCGCTAGTCCATCGCCGATGCGAGGCAATCTCCGGGCGTGGCGGAAAGAGTCTTGCCGGCGGCGCTTGCAATTGTGGGTACCTGCATCAGATAGCCTCGAAGGTTGCGAATAAGGCTACGCCCACAGGATTCCCGCACGATCTGAGCACGTTCCATTTTTTCGCTTCCCCCTTCGCGGTAGCGGACAGTGCGGTACGGTAATGCGGGCGAGGCCGCCGGTTCCTTCAACTCGGCCAGTGCGATGTCCAGGGAAGAGGCAAGCAGTGCTGCGCTCTCCGCCTTCAGCCTTTCTCCGCCTTCTTTCAGCCAGTATTCCGAAGCATCGTCTGCCAGCGTGGGATTGGAGACAACACGCACCGATTGGCGTTGGGCCGATTCGGCCGGAGCGTTCGGCGCTTGGATGTAAACAGTGTTGTCGAGTACCAAGGCGCGCTGGTCCTGGGTAAGGAAGAAAACAGGCGCGCTTTCCACTACCCAAGCCGAGGGCTCAGGGATTGTGCGCGGAGGAAGAAGATATTTGTCCCCTTCTGTCGCCATTTTTTCCCTGCCACGCTGCATCAACTCCTCAGGTCCGTAGCCGTCCAATACGGCACGATAGGGTTGCAACACCTGATTGGCCGCCTCCTCCTGTGCGTTGCGCTGCTGGCTTTTTGCCGACTCCAGGATCAGCCCGTGGGTTATCAGGGCCGCGATTGCGCCAGCGGCGTTCGGGGCTGGATAGACCATGCCGGCGCTGTTGCCTACGCCCGCATGGTCCAGATTCAGGAGGCCCCGATAGACCAATTTTTCCGCGGCTGGGATGCGGAGAGCCCACAGTTGGAGGGCGCCTTGGGTGGTGGTTTCCGGTCCGCTATAGGCTACGGCGCTGACAAGCAGCATCAGCGAGCAGCCGAATGTGCGTGCCAGCAAGGCCTTCGAAATTCTCATTGAGGCCATTCTCAATTTGTGAATGGCCGGAGCAGATCGTCTTTGCCGCTTTCAAGAGCCTGGAAGTAAGCGTTGGTCAGCCCAGGGTACTTGGGCGGTTCGTCCCAGGCGCCCTCCGCAGCTTTAAGGACCGTGACCGGCTGATACCACTCATAGCGATTGCTGCTGAGGTCCACGAGGTAACCGAGGGCGGAGAACATTGCCTTGGGATCGCTGGTAGGAAAGTAGGCGGAGTAAGTTCGGACCATGCCCAAGCCATAAACGTTGATCAGCAGCAGTTTGTCGATGCGGTACTTGTCTCGCAGAGAAGTGAAATCCTTTGAAGCCAGATTCAGGCCCTTGGCGCCGAAGTCGGGCAAGGAGTTGAGCTCAATGTCGTCCTCGATGACAAATACCTCAACTCCTTTCTGCCGAATCAACTGGGCGAGAGACTCCTTCAGTTCCGGTAGCCCCTCGCTCGGGAGGGTTTGGGTATGCGCAGTGAGAGAGGAGTTGGCTACTGAGGCTGCAGCGAGGCAAAGCAGGCAGCCGGCGCCGGGGAACTGGGTGTCGATCTTGGGCAGTGGAGTCATGGCGACCCCAACCTTGCCGCCACGTTGGGAGAAAGAGTCCTGGGCGAGACCGAGCGGGGACTGCGGCGTGGTGGCGCATCCTCCTAGCATTAGAGCAAAAAAGGCGAAAAGCAGGCCGGTGCGGAAATTCATGTTTGTCCTGTATGAGGAAGGGAGAGGATAGGGAAGACAGGGTGTTCTTGAAAATGACGCGGGATTTTCTTCTCCCATGCCGATTCCAACCCTGATCTAGGTCATATTCTCTTACATTCATGCCTCACGCTTGCTGCGATGGATGGATCAAACGACCGTTTGAATTGTGCTGCCAGCATGCTAGATTTGCGCTTCGCTCGCATACCCCTTCGCGCAGGAGCCTTGCCATGACGATTCCCGCTCCCTTCCGCGGCACTTTCCGCGTCCCCGCCATCGCCGCGCCCATGTTCCTGGTGTCGGGGCCGGAGCTGGTGATCGAGTGCTGCAAGGCCGGTGTGGGCGGCACTTTTCCGGCATTGAACGCGCGGCCGGCGGCGCAGCTGGACGAATGGCTGGGGCAGATCTCCGCCGCGCTGGCCGGCAAGCCGGCGGCGCCGCACGGGGTCAATCTCATCCTGCACGCGTCCAACGACCGTCTGCAGGAGGATCTCGCCACGGTGCTGCGGCACAAGGTGCCCTTCGTCATCACCAGCCTGGGTCATCCGGGCGAGGTGGCAAAGGCGGTGCATGGCTATGGCGGACTGGTGCTGTCGGACGTGGTACATGCCTACCACGCGCGCAAGGCGGCCGCGGCCGGGGTGGACGGCATCATCGCGGTGGCCTCGGGCGCGGGCGGCCATGCCGGCACGCAGAGCGCGCTCAGCCTGGTGCGGGAGATCCGCGAGTTCTGGGATGGCCTGCTGGTGCTGGCCGGCAGCATCTCCGACGGCGCGGCGATACGCGCGGCCGAGGTGCTGGGGGCGGACTTCGCCTACATGGGCACCCGCTTCATCGCCAGCCGCGAGTCCCTGGCGCCGGAGGCCTACAAGCAGATGCTGCTCGCCAGTGGCCCGAGCGACATCGTCTATACCGATGCGATCTCCGGCACCAACGCCAATTTCATGGCGGAGAGCCTGCGCAATGCCGGGCTGGACCCGAGCACCCTGGCCGCCGGTGTCGGCAAGGGCAAGCTGAAGGGTATTTCCGACGAAGCCAGGGCCTGGCGCGACGTGTGGAGCGCCGGCCACGGCGTCGCCACCATCCACGATGTGCCGACGGTGGCCGGACTGGTGCAGCGGCTGGAGGCGGAATACCAGCTCGCCTGCCGGCTGCCACCGAGCGCGGCGCTGGCCGACAGCTGGCGTTGAGCTTCCGCCCGCGCAGGATCGCGGCGCGGCGGCCCGCCCGGCGCCGGCGGGCGCATCCGCTATGCTGCGCGCCATGCTGACTTTCATACAGGTGCTGCTGAGCGGGCTGGCGATCGGCTGCGTCTACGGGCTGGTCGCGCTGTCCTTCGTGCTCGTCTACAAGGCGGCGGACACGGTGAGCTTCATGCAGGGCGAACTGCTGATGGTGGGCGCCTTCGCCGTCGTCGTGCTGCAGGCGGCGGGCTGGCCGCTGGCGGCGGCGCTAACCGGCGGCGTGGCCGGCGCGGCCTTGCTGGGTGCGGTGCTGGAGCGGACGGCGCTGCGGTACACGCTGGGTCATTCCCACCTCAGCGCGGTGCTGCTCACCTTCGGCCTCGGCCTGATGCTGCGTGGGGGCGTCACCGCGGTGCCGGCCGCCAGCCACGGCATGTTCGTCCTGCCGTTGCCCTGGGCGGACGAGGTGTTCCGCCTCGGCCCGCTGAGCCTGCCCGGCGGCCAGCTGCTGGTGATGGCCATCACTGCGCTGGTGGCGGCGGCGCTCAGCCTGTTCTTCCGCTACAGCCGCAGCGGCCTCGCGCTGCGCGCCTGCGCCGAGGACGCCCGCAGCGCGGCGCTGATGGGCGTGCCGGTGGCGCGCATGCACACCCTGGCCTGGGCGCTGGGCGCGGCGTTGGCGGCGCTGGCCGGGGTGCTGCTGGCGCCCATCACTTTCGTCCATCTCAACATGGGTTTCATCGCTCTGAAGGCTTTTCCGGCGGCGGTGCTGGGCGGCCTCACCAGCCTGCCGGGGGCGCTGGCCGGCGGCGTGTTCCTCGGCGTTGTCGAGGCGCTGGCCGGGCTGGTGCTGCCGGAAGGGAGCAAGGACGTGGTGCCTTATCTGCTGCTGCTGGCGGCGCTGCTGTTGTTCCCCGCCGGCTTCGGCGCGCGGCGGACGGCCTGAGGGATGGGCGTTCCGGTGAAACCCGGCCGGGCCGAGGCTGCGGATATTGCCGCGCGGAATGATTCGCCCGCCGCGGCCGGAATCGTTCGCGCCTCGTTTTGCCGTCCGCTGGCTGGCCCCGCCCTCGCCGCCCTTGCGCTCCCCCTCGCCTGCCTGCTGCTAGGTACCGACTACGCGCTGGGCCAGGCTACGCTGGTGGCGACCTATGCCATCGCCGGGCTGGGCGTGGTGCTCATCGTCGGCCAGGCGGGGCAGATCGTGCTCGGCCAGGGCGCGCTGGTGGCGCTGGGCGCCTACGCGGAAGCCCTGCTGGCGGCGGTCGGCTGGCCGCCGTTGCTGTCGCTGCCGGTGGCGGTGGCACTGGGCGCCTGCGGCGGCGCCATCGCCAGCCTGCCGGCGCGACGCCTGGGCGGGCTCTACTTCGGCATGAGCACGCTGGCTTTCGCGCTGGTGGTGGAAGAGGTGCTGACGCGCTGGAGCGGGCTGACCCAGGGCGCCGCCGGCATGCTGGTGCCGGCCTTCGGCGGGGGTGGCTGGCGCGCGCAGACACCGCTCGCCCAGTTCCTCGTCAGCCTCGTCGCGCTGGCGCTGGCCTGGATGGCCTGCCGCCGCTTGCTGCGCTCGCGGCTGGGCCGCGCCTGGCGGGCGATCCGGGAGGACGAAGCGGCGGCGGCCGCCTGTGGCATCGACCTGGCGCGGACGAAGTCGGCGGCCTTCATCCTCGGCGGCGGCGTGTCCGCCTTCGGCGGCGCCTTCTACGCCCACTGGATAGGCTTCATCAGCCCGGAGCAGTTTGGCCTGATGCTGTCCTTCGAACTGCTGATGCTGGTCTTCCTCGGCGGCGTCGGCCGCCTGTCCGGCGCGCTGTGGGGCGCGCTGGTGATTGTGGCTGTGCCGCAGCTGATCGCGGTGGCGCGGGATGCGTTGCCGGGCGAGGGTGTGGGCAGCGCCGGGCTGGAGACGGCATTGTTCGGCGCGGTCATCGTCGCGCTGGTGCTGTGGCGCTTGCGAGGTGAAAAGCGGCGCGGCGGCAGCCTACGGTAGGTACGCATGCGGAGGCGGGGGCCGATGCCGGATAATTCGCCTTCCCCGTGATCGTCTTCCTTGCCGCCAATGTCTGCCGCTCGCGCCCTTTTCCTCGCCTGTCTCCTGCTGGGCAGCCTGCTGTCCGCCACTCAGGCCGTTGCCCAAGTCGCCGCCCCTGGCGTTTCCGACCGCGAGATCGTGGTCGGCAGCATTCTCGACCTCTCCGGCCCCGCCGCCCTGCTGGGCGCGCCGGTGCGCGACGGCATGCTGCTGCGCTTCGAGGACGCCAATGCCGCCGGCGGCGTGCATGGCCGCAAGCTGCGGCTGGTGGTGGAGGATGCCGGCTACGATCCCAAGCGCGGCGTGCTGGCGGCGCGCAAGCTGCTGCAGCGCGACCAGGTGTTCGCCTTCCTCGCCAACCTCGGCACGCCGGTGGTGATGGCCACCATGCCGGCCATCGTCGATGCCGGCCGCCTGCACCTCTTCCCCTTCTCGCCGCACGAATCCACCTACAGCCCGCTGCATCCGCTCAAGTTCCAGATGTTCCCGCCCTACCAGGACTACATGGAAGCGGCCACCCGCCACATGGTTAAGTCACGCGGCTACAGCCGGGCCTGCCTGCTCTACCAGGACGACGACTACGGCCTGGAGGTGATGAAGGGCGTGGAAAGCGGCCTCGCCAAGCTGGGTCAGCGCCTGGTGGAGCGCACCGCCTACAAGCGCGGCGCCACCGACTTCTCCAGCCAGATCGCCCGCCTGCGCAGCGCCCGCTGCGACCTGGTGGTGCTCGCCACCGTGGTGCGCGAGACCGTGGCGGCGATGACCGAGGCGCGGCGCAACGGCTGGGCGGTGGACATGCTGGTGAGCGCCTCCGGCTACTCCTCGCAGACGCATGAGCTGGGCGGCGCGGCGGTCGAAGGCCTGTTCGGCGTCAGCGTGCTGCCGCTGCCCTACGCCGACGGTGCCCCGCCCCGGCTGGCGGCCTGGATAGGCCGCTACCATAAGCGCTTCGGCGCCGATCCCAACGTCTGGAGCGTGATGGGCTACGTGCTGGCCGATCTGTTCGTGCGCGGCGCCGAGCAGGCCGGCCCGGAACTCACCACCGCCCGCTTCACCGCGGCGATGGAGCGGCTGCATACCGACGGCGATTTCCTCGGCAGCCCCGGCTACCGCTTTAGCCCGCAAGACCACCTCGGCAGCCGCCAGGGCCGGCTGGCGCAGATCCGCAACGGCCGCTGGGTGATGTTGACCGACTACCTGGAGTAAACCGGCGGAGCAATGCCGCAAAAGTCGTAAGCGGCCGGCCCGCAGTTGTTTCTGCGGACGCGGCATTGGCAAGCAAGTGCTTCCAATTGTTTGCCGTTTCCGGCCTTGCTACGTTGGATTACAGAGCGTGCTTGTCTGCTTTTCGTCGTAGTGGGAGTGTGTGCCTGCCACACCGGCCCGCGGCTTGAATGAATGGCCACGGGCGACCGGCGTGATGCATGTTTCGAGGAGCACACCATGAAGAGCAGCAAGTTGATTGCCGCCCTGCTGGCGGTAAGCATGATCGCCGCGGCGCCGCTTGCATCCGCCGATTACGACCGCGGCCCGGGGCCTCGCTACGATCGCCATGACGACCGCTGGGACCACGGCCGTCGCGGCGACTACCATCGCGACGACTACCGCGGCGGCCCGCCGGGACCCCGCTACGACGGCCCTGGCCGCGGCCCGGACTTCCGTGGCCCGCCGCACTGGGCGCGCGGCCACTACCTGCCGCGCGACTACCGGCAACCGCGCTACGTGGTGGTCGACTGGCATGACCATCACCTGCGCCCGCCTCCGCGGGGCTACCACTGGATGCGGGTGGATGGCGGCGACTTCCTGCTGGTCGCCATCGCCACCGGCATCATCACCCAGGTGATCCTGTCCCGCTGATCGCCGCCGCGCCCGGGCCCGCCGGCCCGGGCCGCCATGCCGCCGGGCGGATGGAGTAACCTTGGGCCTCCTTCCGCCCGACCGGCCGCCTCATGTCTTCCCCGCTGACCGTTACCGTTGCCTTCACCGGCGCCTCCGGCATGCCCTACGGCCTGCGCCTGGTGGAATGCCTGCTCGCCGCCGGCTGCCGCGTCTGGCTGCTGTATTCCCAGGTAGCGCAGGTCGTCGCCCGCCAGGAAATGGACTGGAACCTGCCCGGCCGGCCGGCCGAGGTGGAGGCCGAGCTCAGCGCCCGCTTCGCCGCCGCGCCCGGCCAGCTGCGGGTGTTCGGCCGCGAAGAATGGTTCGCGCCGCCGGCCTCCGGCTCCAATCCGCCTGACGCGATGGTGGTCTGCCCTTGCACGATGGCGACGCTGGCCGCGGTGGCCATGGGCCTGTCGCAGAATCTCATCGAGCGGGCCGCGGACGTCGTCATCAAGGAAGGCCGCAAGCTGGTGCTGGTGCCGCGGGAAACGCCCTTCTCCGCCATCCACCTGGAGAACATGTTGAAGCTCGCCCGCCTGGGCGTCTGCATCCTGCCGCCCAATCCCGGCTTCTACCACCACCCGCAATGCGTGCAGGACCTGGTGGATTTCATCGTCGCCCGCATCCTCGACCAACTCGGCGTGCCGCATCGACTGATGGCGCGCTGGGGCGAGGAAGGGGCCGACGCGACGCCGGACTGAGTCTCCGTCCCGGCCAAAGCGCCAGAACCCCGTCACCCTCCACTGCCCGTGCCCATGTCAGCCACCGCCCGCCTGCCGCTGTTTCCCCTCAACACCGTGCTCTTCCCCGACGGCCTCCTGCCGCTGCGGGTGTTCGAGGCGCGCTACATGGACATGGTGGGCTGCTGCCTGCGCGAGGGCAGCGGCTTCGGCGTCTGCCTGATCGCCGCCGGCAAGGAGGTGGGCGAGGCGGCGCTGCCGCAGCCGGTGGGCACCGAGGCGCGCATCGAGCAGTGGGACGTGGAGCAGCCGGGCATGCTCTCCATCGTCGTCCGCGGCCATCGCCGCTTCCGCATCGAGGATCACGAGGTGGAGCGCGATGGCCTGCTTACCGCCAGCGTGCGCTGGCTGGACGAACCGGCGCCGCAGCCGGTGCCCGAGGCGCAGGCCGAGCTGCTGCCGCTGCTGCAGGCCATCATCGGCGAGCTGGGTGATCGCCTGCCGCCGCCGCACCACTTCGACGACGCCGCCTGGGTGGGCGCGCGCTACGCCGAGCTGCTGCCGGTGCCGCTGCCGGCCAAGCAACGCCTGCTGGAACTGGACGACGTGCTCAGCCGGCTGGAGATCATGCAGCAGTTCCTGCGCCAGCACGGGCTGCTCGGCGCGAAGGGCGGCTGAGTTTCGCGCCTGGGCCGGGGCCCCGGCTCAGGAGGCGAACAGGTCCGGCGCGTTCAGCGCATCCAGGATGCGCCGCACCGGTGTGGGCAGCGCGGCCCCGGCGGTGGCCGCCGCCGGCAGCCAGGACAGGGCCGCGTCGTCGCGCGCCCGCGCCAGTTCCGCCTCCACCGGCAGCCGCAGCGGCTGGATGTCCAGGATGAAATGGGTGAAGGTGTGGGACAGCGGCGCCAGCGCCTGCGGTGCGGCACTGCGCACGCCCAGGGTGTCCGCCGCCCAGGCCGCGATGTCGCCCTCCGCCAGCCCGGCGGGGATCTCCGGCAGCGCCAGCAGGCCGCCCCAGATGCCGCTGGGCGGGCGGCGCTCCACCAGCACCGCGCCGTCGCCGCGCATCGCCACCGCGAAGCGGGCCTCGCGTCGCGGAATGGCCTTCTTCGGCCGCGCCACCGGCAGTTCGGTCTGCCGGCCCTGCTGACGGGCGCTGCAGTCCTCCGCCAGCGGGCAGCGGTTGCAGCCCGGCCGGCCGCGGGTACAGACGGTGGCGCCCAGGTCCATCTGGGCCTGGATGTAGACGCCTATCTCCTGCTCCGGCAGCAGCGATTCCGCCAGCGCCCATAGCCGGTTCTCCACTGCCTTCTCGCCGGGAAAGCCCTCGATGCCGAAGTAGCGGCACAGCACCCGCTTGACGTTGCCGTCCAGGATGGCGACGCGCTCGTCGCGGGAAAAGGCGGCGATGGCCGCCGCGGTGGAGCGGCCGATGCCGGGCAGCTCGGCGATCTCCGCAGCGCTGGCGGGGAAGCGCCCGCCATGCCGTTCCACCACCTGCTGCGCCGCACGGTGCAGGTTGCGGGCGCGGGCGTAGTAGCCGAGTCCGCTCCACAGCGCCATCACGTCTTCCACCGGCGCTGCCGCCAGGCTGGCGATGTCGGGGAAGCGCGCCAGGAAGCGGGCGTAGTAGGGAATCACCGTTTCCACCTGGGTCTGCTGCAGCATGATTTCCGACAGCCAGATGCGGTAGGGATCGCGCCCGCCCTGCCAAGGCAGGCCGTGACGGCCGTGGGTGCGCTGCCAGGCGGACAGGCGGCGGGCGAAATCGCTCATGGGAAAGGGGGCTCCTGCTGCGTCGTCGGGGAAAGCGGCCGCTGGCTCTCGGTGCCGGTACGGAGGCGTGGGGCCTGAGCGTACCGGCCGGGGCGGCTCGAAGTGCGCGAATACTACGCCATCGGCGCCTTGCGGGGAGGCGCTCCTGCCGCGCTGCCGCCCGATCTCCCGCTGGAGCCGGCAAGGCAAGCTGCGGGGGCGCGGAGGATGCGCACCACCGACGATTCCGGTGGAATTTCCTGCTGGCGCCCGGGTTTTCGCCGGAAACCGCGCCGGAGCGTGAAAAGCGCCACGGGTGATGCCGTTGTTCTTGTCTAGGATGCGCCGGCTTTTTGCGCGGATATTCGATTGGATTATCGAATCGGTATGCGGCCGGATGGCCGCGGACGGACCGCCAGGAAGCCGGGCCGCTGGGGCCCGACGGCCGCGCGTGCCCGGGCGCCAGGCCGCTCTTCCGAACCGGGCTTCAAGGGAGCTCCATGAAACTCAGAAACATCGTCCTGCCGCCGCTGCTTGCCACCATGGTGGGTTGCGCCACCATCATGGGCAATCCGGTGCATGTGATGCCCATCAGCAGCACGCCTAGCGATGCCTCCATCACCATCATCGACGACGAAACCGGCAAGCCCGTCTTCAAGGGCAGCACGCCCACCTCGGTGCCGCTGGAAAAGAGCAATGGCAGCTACTGGGGCGGCAAGTCCTACACGGTGAAGATCAGCAAGCCGGGTTTCGAGGAACAGACCATTCCGGTGAAGGCCAGCGCCAATGGCTGGTACATCGCCGGCAATTTCCTGTTCGGCGGGCTGATCGGCTGGTTCATCGTCGATCCGATGAACGGCAAGATGTACAACCTGTCGCCGGAGAACATCAGCTCCACCCTGGGCGCCAAGGCGGCACACAACAACAAGGCGAGCGACGGCAGCATCGCGGTGATGCTGATCCAGGATGTGCCGGCGGAACTGCGGGGCCAGCTGCAGCAGATCAACTGAGGCCGGGCCGCAGCTTGCGGCCCGCTGGAAAAAAAGCGCCCCGGAGAGATCCGGGGCGCTTTTTTTGTTCATGCCTTGCCTGCTGCCTGGGAGCGAGGGCTCAGGCCTCCGCCCGTTCCGAGACCTCGATCAGGTTCAGGTCAGGGTCGCGCAGATACACCGACCGTATCCTGAACGCGGCGCCGGTCCGCAGCACCGGCCCTTCGATGATGCGCTGGCCGCAGGCCTCCGCATGGCGGATGAAATCCTCCAGCGGCACGCTGGCGATGAAGCACAGGTCCAGCGCGCCCGGCACCGGCAGGTGGGCCTTGGGCTCGAACTCGCGGCCGCGCACATGCAGGTTGATCTTCTGCGCACCGAACACGAAGGCGCTACGACCGGCGCCGAAGCTCTCCAGCCGCATGCCCAGCACCCGGGTGTAGAAGTCGATGCAGGCGGCTTCATCGGCGGTGGTCAGCACCAGGTGGTCGAGGTGGTCGATCATGGGAAGGGTCGCCGTCGTGGATGGAGCGGGAACCATACGTCCGCCGCCCGCGTTTGGAAATCGCCGGCTGGCCAAGGCGGTTTTCGTCGATGGCGAAGGCTGCCGCCTTCACTCCGCCAGCGGCAGGTCCAGCGTGAACACCGCGCCGCCGGCCGGATGGTTGGCGGCGCTGATGCGGCCGCCGTGGCGATCGACGATGCCGTAGCTGATGGACAGGCCGAGGCCGGTGCCCTTGCCCACCGGCTTGGTGGAGAAGAAGGGGTCGAAGATGTGCGCCAGGTGCTGCTCGTCTATGCCCGGGCCGTTGTCGTGAAAGGCGAGGTGGATGCGGCCATCGGCGATCTCCCCGCGGATGTCCAGCCAGTGTTCCGGCTGCTCGGCGGTAGCGTCCCAGGCGTTCTGCACCAGGTTCATCATCACCTGCTGCATCTGGCCGGGGGAGCCGAGCATAGGCAGCCGCGGCGGCAGCTCGATGCGCACTTCGAAACTCTCGCGGGTGGCGCGGTGCACCCAGCGCACCGCGCGCTCCAGCGTTTCGGCGAGGTCGAAGCGCTCCTGTTCGTCGCGGTCTATGGCGGAGAAGCGCTTGAGGCCGTCTACGATGTCGCGGGTGCGCTCGGCGCCTTCCATGGTGCCTTCGATCAGCGGCGGCAGGTCGCCGACGATGCGGTCTATGCGCAGCTCGGTGCGCAGCTGGGCGAGGCGGTCGGCGCCGGCGCCGCCGTGCAGGGCGGCGATGTAGGCTTGCAGGCGGTCGGCGTAGCGCTTGAGGGCGTGGACATTGCCGAGGATGAAGCTGATCGGGTTGTTTAGCTCGTGGGCGACGCCGGCCACCAGGCGGCCCAGCGAGGCCATCTTTTCCGAGTGCAGCAGCTGCTGCTGGGTGCGCTTGAGGTCTTCATGCGCCTGGCGCAGCGCCTGGTAGGCACGGCGCAGCTCGCCCACCGGCCGGCCGGTGACGACCATGCCCAGCGACTTGCCGACGGCGTTGAAGCGCGGCGTGCAGTTGAGCGACACCGGCACCACGCCGCCGTCGCCGGCGCGCAGCGGCAGTTCACAGTCGTGCAGCGGCTGTTCGCTGAAGGCGGAGAACAGGTGGCGCGCCTGGGCGCGGGCCTGGTCGCCGGCGAACAGCTCGAACACCGAGGTGCCGCGCAGCTGGGCGGCGGAGCGGCCGGTGAAGTCTTCCAGGGAGCGGTTCACGTCCTCTATGGTGCCGTTGCGGTCGCACACCACCAGGATGTCGGAGATGGAGGTGAGCACCGACAGGATGAACTGCTGCGATTCCTCCAGCTTGGCGTTCTTCTCCTCCAGCGCTACTTCGTACTGCAGCAGGTCGGAATACACCTCGTCCATCTTGTGGATGACATCCATCCACACTTCTTCGCCGACGCCGACGAGTTCGCCGGGATGGCCGGTGTGCTGCAGCGGAGAGGGGTCTTGCGGAGTGGACATGGGAGCGGGGAGGTGGGGGTCAGGCGAGGACCAGGCGGTCGCGGCCGTCGCGCTTGGCGCGGTACAGCGCCTGGTCGGCGCGCTGCAGCAGGCTGTCGAAATTGCGGTCGTCCGCTTCCAGTATGGTGAGGCCGAGGCTGACAGTGAAGCGCAGTTCGCTGCCTTCCCAGGGCACCCCGCACTTGCGCACCGCTTCCAGCAGGCGCTCGCCGACCTCGGCCGCGCCCTCCGGCGAGGTTTCCGGCAGCAGCACGGCGAATTCCTCGCCGCCCAGGCGGCCGAACAGGTCGGTGGCGCGCAGCGCGCTCTCCACCGCCCGCGCCAGGGCGCGCAGCACCGCGTCGCCGGCGGGGTGGCCGTGGGTGTCGTTGATGGACTTGAAGCGGTCGGCGTCCACCGCCATCAGCGCCATCTGGCGGCCGTGCCGGCGCGCCAGCGCCGACAGGCGCTCGCCCTGGGCGATGAAGGCGCGGCGGTTGAGGATGCCGGTGAGAGCGTCGGTGTTGGCGAGGCGGTTGAGCTCCGCCTCCAGCGTCTTGCGCACGGTGATGTCGCGGACGATGCAGAAGTGCAGCTGCAGGTCATCCACCTCGGCGCTGCCGACGGTGACCTCGATCGGGAAGGCGCTGCCGTCGGCGCGGCGGGCGGTGTGCTCCCGCAGCAGGCCTTCGACCTCGCCTCCGTCGCGCTCGGCGATGAAGCGGGCGTGGCGCAGCGCCGCCTCGTCCGGGATCAGCAGGCTGATGTCGCGGCCGCGGGCGTCCGCCAGCTTGTGGCCGAACATGCGCTCCGCCGCCGGGTTGAGGTCCACGATGCAATCACCGGCATCTATCACCACCATGCCGTCGCTGGCGGTATCGAACAGGGTGCGCATGCGCGCCTCGCTGACCTGCAGCTCGCGGGTCCGGATGGCGACCCGCTCTTCCAGCCGCAGGTTGGCCTGCGCCAGCTGCTCCACCGCCCGCCGCCGGCGCTGGCTCTGACGCAGCAGCGAGAAGGCGAGGAAGAGCACCAGCAGATTGCCGCCGACCATCATCACGCCGTACAGGCGCACGCGGGCGTGCCAGGCGGAGAGCGCCACCGACTCGGGTACATCCACCGCCACCGTGATGGGATAGGTCGCCGACTGCTTGTAGGCGCCCAGCCCGCGGTTGTCGCCCAGCAGGCGGTGGTGCAGCTGCACCACCGCGCCCGGGTCCGGCGCCGCATCCCGGCTGGGGCGGAAGCGGGAGGGCTCCATGTTCCGGCAGGGTTGCGCCAGTGGCAGGCAGGCCAGGGCCGAGCCGTCGGCGCGGAACAGGGTGACGGCGTAGCCGTGGGGCAGGCCCTGGTCGTCCAGCAGGTAGCGGAAGGTTTCCACCTCCAGGCCGGCGGCGGCCACGCCCAGCATGCCCCAGCCATCGTCGGTGATGCGCCGGCTCAGCGGGATGAAGGCGGCGCCGCCCCGCAGCGGCACCACCGGTGCGCCGATGTAGAGCCCTTCGTCCCAGTTGTGCAGGTGGGCGGTGACGTACTCGCGCTCGGCCAGGTTCAGCTTGAGGGCCGGGAAAGTGATGGAGCCTTCCGCCAGGCTGCCGTCCGGGCGGACGACGAAGATCCAGCGCAGGCCTGGGGTGATGCCGTGACGGCGTACCAGCAGGCGGTGCAGTTCGAGGTCGGAGCCCGGCCGCAGGCCCTGGCGTTGGGCGATGACCTCGCCGATGCCGGACAGGGTGCGGTCGTAGCGGTCCAGTACCGATTCCGAACGCCGCAGGATGATCTGCGCCGCCAGCGCCAGCGTCTGGCCGGTATTGTCCAGCGCCTGCTGGCGTTCGCTGGTGGCCAGGTAGAGCAGCGCACCGTTGCACGCCAGCGCCACCGCCAGGGTGATGCCCAGCCAGCTCAGCTCGGCGGTGCGCAGCAGGCGCACCGCACGCTGGCGCAGCGAGGCCGCGGGAGATGGCGAAGGGGAGGCGGCCTGGCCGGCCGCCTCGTCGGTGGAGGCACGCATCGTCATGGCGGACGGGGCGGATCAATGCACGGTGCACACCATGCAGGGGTCGAAAGACCTTACCACATGCTGTACGGCCAGCGGCACGCGCTCCCCCTCGCCCACCGGCAGGCCCACCAGCGCCTGTTCCAGCGGGCACGGCGTGCCGGCCGCGTCGCGCGGCGAGAAGTTCCAGGTGGTGGGGGCGATGATCTGGTAATTGGCGATGCGGCCACGGCGCACCACCAGCCAGTGGCCCAGCGCGCCGCGGGCGGCTTCCACCAGGCCGACCGCGCAGCCTTCGTCCGGGATTTCGCCCTGCACGCAGAAGGGCTCGCCTGGCTGTATGGCGCGCACCCAGCGCTCCATCTCCGGGATCACCCGGGCGATCTCCAGCAGCCGGGCGAGGATGCGGGCGCGCACATTGCCGCCATTCGCCGCCACCAGGCCCCGGACCAGCGGATGGCCGGCCACCAGCTGGCGCGCCAGCGCGCCGCATTCGGCCACCTCGCCGCCCAGCCGCGGCGCCTTGCACCAGGTGTAGGCGCCGTCCTTCTCCGCCAGCGGCAGGGTGCGGCCCTGCCAGGGGTGCAGCGGCGCGCCGTCGCTCATCCAGGCGTGGCTGCCATCCTCGGTGATGCGCATCGGGTCCAGCGATTCCAGGCTGCCGTCCGGCCGCCAGACGCCGCGCGGGAAAAGGTGGCGGCCGTCCGCCTGGTAGGCACCGTAGCTGATGAAGACGTCCTTGGCGCGGCCCAGGGTGTGCAGTTGCAGATCGTCGGCGATCTCCAGGAACAGGCGCAGGTCGGAGGCGGTGGGTGCGCGGGCGTCGCGCCAGGCATGCAGTGCCTCGATGGACGCCAGCGCGGCGATGTTCTCCAGCGCGTCGCCGAACAGGTGGCGCTCCAGCCAGCCGCGGAACTCCCGCAGCAGCGCGAACAGGCGGATCTTCTCCGCCGCCGACACGCCGCGCGCCGAGCCGCCCGGCTGCAGTGACAGCGTATGCGGCCACTTGCCGGCGAGCAGGCCCATCAGCTGCAGGAAGGCGGCGCGCGCCGGCAGGGCCTCGGCCGCGGCGCTGCCTTCCACCGCCTTGAAGCGCGCCTGCGCCGCCGGGAACCAGGGCCGGCCGGCGTAGGCATCGCGGGCGAAGTCCGGCATGAAGAAGAGGTAGAAATGGGTGTAGTGGTCGGCCAGGTTCTCCGCCGCCAGCACCAGGTTGGCGGCGCGCTCGCCGTTGGCCGGCACCGTCAGCCCCATCAGTCCGCGCAGCGCGGCGGCGGCGGCGGCCGACTGGGATACCGAGCAGATGCCGCAGATGCGCGGCACGAACACCAGCGCGTCGCGCGGGTCCTTGCCGGCGAGGATCTGCTCGAAGCCGCGGAACAGCGGCGAGTTCACCCGCGCCGAGGCCACCCGGCCGGCGTCCAGATCCAGCGTGACCTCGAGGTCGCCCTCGACGCGGTTGAAGGGGCCGACGACGAGGCGGTTCACCGGCCCGTCCCCGGGGCGGAAGAAGCCCGGCCGCCGCTAGCGCGGGCTGCCGGTGCTTGCCTGGGACCGCGTCTCATCGCAGCCCGGTGCGGCGTATCGCCGGCTGCACCACCGGATGGTCGGCTACCGCGTTCTCCCGCACCCGCCGCGGCGTGGCCGACTTGGACAGCGCCGCCAGGGCGACGAACCAGGCCTTGGGCATGTCCGACGGCAGGCCGATGGGGATGCCGGCCACCTTGGGCGTCTGCGAGAAGGGATGGCCAGGCTCCTCGAAGCCGGGCTCGGTACAGGAGATGCAGGCGTAGCCGCCGGCGGTGCAGGAGCCGGCGCCGTTCCACGGCCGCACATTGCAGTCGGCATGGGCCTGGGTACCCTTGCAGCCCATGTGCTCCATCATGCAGCCGAGGTCGGAGGCCTTCTCGGCGCTGGCCTTGAACTCGTAGAACTCGTTGCGGCTGCAGCCGTGGTGCACCAGCTGGTCGGCGTAGAAGCGCGGCCGGCCCAGGCTGTCGAGGTCCGCCGCGCCGAACTCGCCCATCGCCAGCGCCAGCAGAGTATCCACCACCCAGCCGGGGTGGGTGGGACAGCCGGCGACGTTGATCACCGGCAGGTCGGCGCCGGAGCGGTAGCCGGCGCCCAGCAGGCCGCCGCGCGCCTCGTTCTCGTATTGCAGGCCGCAGGCATCGGTGGGGTTGGGGCCGCCGGCGGTGACGCCGCCGAAGGCAGCGCAGCTGCCGATGGCTAGCGTGTAGCGGGCCTGGGCGGCAAGTTCGCTCACCCAGTGGATCATCGGCTTGCCGGTGCCGGCCAGCACATGGAAGCGGCCGCTGCCATTGGGACCGCGCAGCAGGGAGCCTTCGACGCACAGCAGGTCCACCGGGATCTCGCCACGGCAGCAGGCTTCCAGCGTGGACAGCGCCTCGGCGCCGCTTTCTTCCGACAGCGCCGGATGCCACAGCACCTTGATGCCGGCGTCGCCAAGGAGCCCGAAGAGGTCGCGGGTATCGGCGCACAGCAGCGACATGGTGCAGCCGCCACAACCGCCGGATTGAAGCCAGAGCAGATTCATGGCGGCATTGAACCATTTCCCGCGGGGTGCGGAAAGGCCGCGGCGGCGGGAGTGGGGGGGCTGGCCGGCACCGGTTTCAAGCTGGCTGCCGGCAGGCGGCGAAGCGCCGCAGCAGGCCGGCCGCGCCCTGGCTGCGGGCCAGCGCCAGCGCCTGTTCGCGCAGGGCGGTGGCTTCCGCTTCGCCGCGGGTGCAGTCGGCTTTCAGCCACAGCAGGTCGGCGAGGCAGTACTGATCTTCGTTCACGTCTGCTTCACGGATGGCGAGGTCCAGCAGCTGGGTGGCTTCTTCGCTTGCGGCCTGGGCGAGCAGAGCGTGGGCGACGATCCAGCGCGAGGTGGTGATGCCGGCCTGGTAGGCGAGGCGCATGCGCTCGGCGGCGGCGAACAGCAGGGCGCTGGCGGCGGGGGTGTCGCCGGCGGCGTCGGCCCACAGCAGGAACAGGCTGTTCACCCCTTCCCACAGGTTGAAGCCGTGACGGGCGGCGAGGGCGTGGGCTTCGGCCGCCAGCCGCAGCACTTCCGCCCTGTCCTGCCGGCACCAGTGCAGGGCGACGGCGAAGGTGAGGGCGAAGCACAGCGCGTGGGCACGGCGGCCCTGGCGGGCGAGGGCGACCGCCTCGGCGGCGGTGGCGCAGGCGGCCGCGTCGTCGCCGAGGAACCACTGGTTCCAGCCGAGGAAGGCGCGGCAGGTGACGGCGGGGTCGTCCACGCAGTAGCGCACCCGGTCGCGCGCGCCCAGGCGGCCGGCGAGTTCGATGCCACGTTCTTGCCAGCTGCGCGCCTCCTCCAACTGGCCGCGCCAGAACAGGGAGTTGCCGAGGGCGAAGGCGGCCATCAGCCGTTCGGCGTCGGTCTGCGCCAGCTTTTCCAGGCGGCGGGCGATGTCCAGCCCTTCGACCTCGCCCTGGGAGCTGCCGCCCATGTAGCGGCCGCTGAGGGCGGCGAACAGGCGGCCGCGGCGGCGGTCGCTGCTGTTTTCGGCCTCCAGCCGGATGGCGACCTCGCTGAACAGGCGGTGGGCCAGCGGTGAGCCGAAGCCCTGGGCCTGCTGGGCGGCGTAGCCCAGCCGCATGCGCAGTTCCATGGCGCGTTCGCCGTCCTGTTCGCCGCGGCCCAGGCGGGCGAGGCAGGCCAGGGCTTCCTCGAAGCAGCGCATGGCGTCGGCGGCGAATTCCTGCGCCATCGCCGCCTCGCCGGCGCGGCTCCACCATTGCTCGGCTTCGCGCCAGCATTCGGCGGCGGCGAAGTGGCCGGCGACGTTCTCTGCCGCCGGTTTGTCGTGCCGGCACAGCAGCTCTGCGACCTGCCGGTGCAACTGGCGGCGGCGGGCGGGGGCGAGGCTGCCGTAGGCGGCGTCGCGGATCAGGGCATGGCGGAAGACGAAGGTGTCGGCGTCTTCCTCGGCGATCAGCCGGCTGTCGAGGGCGGCGTCCAGCGCCGGTACGGTGGCGGTGTCCGGCAGCAGGGCGCCGAGCTGCTGGCGGCCGAAGCGCTGGCCGAGCACCGCGGCAGCCATCAGCACCGGCTTGGCCTTGCCCAGGCGGTCCAGCTCGTTCTGCAGCAGTTCGGCCACCGTCTGGCTGTGCCGGCCGCCCTCGTGCCAGGTCAGGGCCAGGCGTTCGAGGAACAGCGGCACGCCGCCGCAGGCATCGGCGATACGCTGGCGCTCGGCGGGCGGAATGTGCTCGGCCGGGTCGTGGCGGGCGATCAGGGCGAGGGCGGCTGCCGGCGGCAGCGGGGCGAGGTCCAGGGTGTGCTGCGCGGGGGCGGCGGTGGGGAGTTCGGTATCCGGCCGCGCGGTGAGCACCAGCAGCAGGGGCTGGCGCCCGAGTTCGGGGAGCAGCAGCTGCAGCAGTTCCAGCGTGGCGCGGTCGCTCCAGTGCAGGTCGTCCACGATGAGCAGGGTCGGGCCGTCGGCGAAGGCGACGAGCAGCCGGGACAGGGCGTGGAAGGCGTCTTCCTTGGGCGGCGGCGCGTCCTTGCCGTCGCCCTGTTCGACCAGTGCGGCGATGGCCTCCACCGCCTCCGCGTCCAGCGCCGGGTGGGCGCGGCGCAGGGCGGCGGCGAGCAGGCCGCGGCGCTGGCCGGCGGGCGTGCTGTCGTCGAGCTGGGCGAAGGCTTCCAGGCTGGCGATCAGCGGCCCCAGCGGGCGGTGCTGCAGTTCCAGCCCGCAGGCCAGGCGGCGCACCTGGCCGCCCTGCTGCCACACGCGGCGCGCCAGTTCGCTGGCGAGCCGCGTCTTGCCCAGGCCGGCGGGGCCGCGCAACAGGGCGACGCGGGGCTGGCCGGCCTGGGCCTCCCGCCACAGGCCTTGCAGGATTTCCAGTTCCTGGTCGCGGCCGGCGAAGGGGGCGTCGCTGCCTTCCGGCAGCAGCGGCGCCAGCGCCTGGCCGCAGCGGTGGAAGGTCTGCGGCGCGTCGAAGCCGGGCAGGCGGTGCGCGCCGGCATGCTCGAAGCGGAAGCCCTGGCCGGCTTCGTCGGCGACCGCGGTGGTGACCAGGATTTCGCCGGGTGCGGCGCTCCAGCCCGCCAGCATCGCCAGATCCGGCAGCGGGCCGAGCAGACGCGGCCGGGGCGCTGCCGGCTGCAGCAGGGCCTTGCCGGCGCTGATGCCGCTGCGCGGGGCGAGGCCGGCGGCGGCGGCGCCTTTGTGGATGTCGGCGGCGGCGAGCAGGGCGCGCTCGGAGGAGCGTTCGCCGGTGGCGCCGAACAGGGCCAGCATGCCGCGGCCGCATACCGACAGCACCTGGCCGCCGCGGCGCTCCACCCGCAGCTGCATCTCCGCCAGCAATTGCTCGTCTTCCGCCCAGTCTTCGGCGCTGCTGCTGCCGGGGGCGCAGTAGAGCACGCTGAGCCAGCGCTGCTCCGGCTGGCTGTCCGGCCGGATGTTGCGCGCGAGCTGGGCCTTCAGCGCCTGCAATGCCGGGCCGGGGCGGCCGCCCAGTTCCACCGCCAGGCGCTGGCGCAGGGCGTCGAACACCGCCAGCGCGGCGGCCTGCTCGCCGCCTTCGGCCAGCAGCTTCATCAGCAGCAGGGCGTGGTTCTCGTCCACCGGCGCCGCCCGCTGCAACTGGCGGGCGAGGGCGATCGCCGCGTCCAGCCGCCCTTCCCGCTGGCGGATGTCGCACAGGCGCTGCAGCAGCAGGGCGGCGCGGGCGTGGAAGTGGTGGCGGCTGGTGTGCAGCCAGTCGTCCAGCTCGGGGGAGTCGTCCAGCTGCAGGCCGTGGAGGAATTCGCCCAGCAGATGGGGGGCGGCGGCTTCCAGCTGCTCCCGCCAGGCGGCGTCGGCCTTGCCGCCGCTGCCGAGGCGGTCGAGGGCGGCGTCGTCCAGCCAGTGCAGGTCCAGGCTCAGGCCCTCGCCGGGCTGCAGGCGGATGGCGCGGCCATCCTTCTGCAGCGGCGAGGCGGCGCCGGCGTCGAACAGGGTGGAGAGGTTGTACAGCACCTGGCGCAGGTTGTTGCGCGCCGACTCCGCCTCCAGGTCGGGCCACAGCAGGCGGGCCAGCCGTTCGCGCGGCTGCCACTGGCCGGCATGGACGGCGAGGTAGCCCAGCAGGGCGTAGCCCTTGCGGTACTTGATGCGCTTGCTCGCATCCTCGCCGCCGCGCAGCAGCGTGAGCCGCCCGAGCAGGGAGAGCTGCATGGCGGCGGTGTGTGGCGGGCGGTCAGGCGTTTTCAGGGCTATTCCTTTCGATCTATCGCGCTGCGGCCCGGCGACCTTCCCGCGCTCGTGACGGCGTGCATTATCCGGGCGCAAGGCCTCTCCCGCCAAGCGCGGCGGCAGGGCTGCGATGGCCTCTTACGCTGTTCTAACGCCCGCTGCTTAGCCTTCGCGCATATCTCCCTCATTTATCCAAAGCGATGAGCCTTTTCCCTGCGCCGCGGTCCTTGCCGCCTGCCATGCGGCAAGCCCGTTCTTCCCTGCTACTCACCTTCCCCCTCGCGCTGTCGCTCGTCTGTTCCCAGGCGCATGCGCAGGCGGCGCCGGATGCCGGCACCCTGCAGCGGGAGGCGGAGCAGGCGATACGCGCGCTGCCGGCCTCGCCCCAGCCAGTGCCGCAGCCGGCACCGCCGATGGTCGAGACGGACAAGGCGGCGCGGGTGACGGTTCAGTCATTTGTCATCGACGGCGCCACGCTGATCGCCGAATCCGAGCTGCAGGCGCTGCTGGCCGACCTGCGCGGGCAGTCGCTCACCCTGGCGGAGCTGGAGCAGGCGGCGCAGCGGCTGGCGCAGCACTACCGCCAGCGCGGCTGGTATGTGCGGGTCTACCTGCCGGTGCAGGACGTGACCGCCGGCCAGCTGCGCTTGCAGGTGGTGGAAGGCCGCTACGGCGGCGTGCGGCGCGAGGATGCCGGCAGCCGGGCGGATGGCGCTTTCGTCGAGAGCATGGTCACCGCCGGCCTGGCGCCCGGCCTGCCGCTGCCGGCCAATGCGCTGGAGCGCGGCCTGCTGCTGGCCAACGACCTGGCCGGCGTGCGCGCCACCGGCGTGCTGGAGGCGGGCGATGAGCCGGGTACCACCCGGCTGCTGCTGAGGGTGGAGGACACCCCCTTCATCAGTGGCGACATCGGCGCCAACAACCACGGCATCAAGTCCTCCGGCTTCGCCCAGGTGGTGGGCGGGGTGACGCTGAACAACCTTTCCGGCCGGGGCGATCGCGCCGCCCTGCGCCTGCTCGCCACCGAACGCCTGCACAACGTGCTGCTGCAGTACGCAACGCCGCTGGGCAGCGATGGCTGGAGCGTGGCGGTGCATGCCTCGGCGCTGGATTACCGCCTGGGCGGCGACTTCCTCGACCTCGACGCCACAGGCCACGCCACCGCCGCCGGCCTCGCCCTCAGCTATGCGCTGGTGCGCAGCAGCGAAAGCAATCTGGCGCTCACCCTGGGGGCGGAGCAGCGCCGCTTCGAGGACAAGAACCTGGGCGAGACGCTGCGCCGCCGCCAGATCGAGGTGTACAGCCTGGGCCTGCGCGGCGATGCGGTGGACAGCCTGGGCGGCGGCGGCCTCAGCCGCGGCGATCTGCAGCTGTCTACCGGCCGCCTGCATCTGGCCGACGTCGGCGGCGACCCGGCCGCCGATGCTGCCGGGCCGCGCAGCGCAGGCGGGTACACCAAGGTGGCGATGGACGTCTCGCGTCTGCAGCGGCTGCCGCTGGCCGGCTGGCAGGTGCAGGCCACGCTCTCCGGCCAGCTGGCCGACGGCAACCTCAGCAGCGCTGAGCAGTTCACCCTGGGCGGTGCCTACGGCGTGCGCGCCTATCCGGGCAACGAAGGCGTGGGCGACGAGGGCGCCCTGTTCAAGCTCGAGCTGCAGCGCGAGCTCGGCAGCGGCTGGCAGGCCCAGCTCTTCTACGATGCCGGCTACATCCGCCAGCACAAGCGCACCTGGGAGGGCTGGCGCGATGGCAGCGACCAACCCAACGCCTACCGCCTGGCCGGTGCCGGCCTTGGCCTGAGCTGGCTGCAGGCCACGCCCGGCCGCTGGTTGAAGGGCTGGCGGCTGAGCGCCGCGGTGGCTGCTCCGCTGGGCGACAACCCGGGCGAGAGCGCCGATGGCCGCAACAACGACGGTAGCCGGCCGTCGCAGGCGCGGGCGTGGGTCAGCGCTGTCGCGGCCTTCTGAGCGGCCGGTGCGCCAGGCCGACCCGGAGGCGCTGCGGCATGGGCAGGCGGCGCGCGCCGCCTCTGCCTCATGCGCTCCGCTTCCGCCTCGTTTCCGGGCGGGACCGCCGATGCCGGTCCGCCTTCCTCCTTTCTTGCCGTTGGGCTTCGTCGCCTGAGGATACCGCCATGAACCACCGCTACCGACTCGTCTGGAACGCCCGTGAGGGGCGCTGCGTCCCCGCCCCCGAAACGGCCGTGGGCCGGGGCAAGGCCGGCGGGTGCCGGCTGAGCCCGCTGGCGCTG
>NZ_SNVV01000037.1 GCF_004361735.1 Azoarcus indigens
TCTGCTTCTTCTTGGCGGCGTACTCCAGGTCGGAAAAGCTCGATTGCATCGGTTGAGGTCTCGTCGTGGCCCAGCAGCCGCCATTATCTCAAAGGTACTCCGCCAGCCGGGCTGGTGGCGGACGAATAAATCAGCGGTTCCCTAGGACGGCCACACGCTGGCCGAGACGCTGGAGCAGGTGGGCATCCTCACCGGCACGGACAAACCACCCGCCACGGCCATCGGGGACAAGGGCTACCGGGCGTAGAGATCGAAGGCGTGCGCATCCTGCGCTCGGGGCCGCGGCGCGGCATCACCAGGAAGCTGAAGGCCATGATCAAGCGGGCGCAGCGCCATCGAGCCTGCCATCGGGCATGAAGATGGACGGACGACTGGGCCGCAATCCGCTCAAGGGCGCGCTGGGCGATGCCCTGCACGCGGTGATGTGCGGCGCGGGGCACAACCTGCGTCTGACCCTGGCGGCGCTGCGGCTTTATTGCGTCCGCTTTGGGCTGTCGATGCAGGTGCTCATCGCCGCGCCGCTCGCTGCCCTTGCTGACCACCGACCCGCCTGCGGCTGAGAATGGAATTGTTCAGGACGGACTATCTCGTCGTCCGCGCTCACCGCAGCGAGTTCCCCAACCCATCACCTTCGCCAAAGGGGCGCCTCTGCTCATCGGCGAGCGCTACCAGGGGCCGGAGGGCTGGGATGACGACTGGTTTTTCTGCCGCACGCCGGGGCAGCAGGCGGGCTGGGGGCCCTTGGCGAATCTGGAGGAGAAGCGGGTGTTGAACGCGGTGGTGCAGGAAGAGGAAGCGGGTTGTGGAATCGCGGCGGTGGCCAACATTCTCGGCAAGTCCTACGCGGAGGCGAAGGCGATGGCCAACGGGATGGGCATCCATGCGGGAGACCGCAGGCTGTGGTCGGACACTGGCTATGTGAGGCGCATGCTGGCGGCGGCGGGCGTGGAGGTGGCGGCCGGCGAGACGCCGTTCGAATCCTGGGACGGCCTGCCGGACCTGGCGCTGCTCTCGATCAAGCACTACCGCGAAGGCGGGCGGGATTTCTGGCACTGGGTGGTGTTCACCCGGCGGGAGGGCGAGCCGCTGGTACTGGATTCCGCGGCTTATCTGCCCGCCAACATCCGCCGCGACTTTGCCGAGATGCAGCCCAAGTGGTTCATCGAAGTGAAACCCGCCTAGTCCTTTTCCGAGGCACTGGGGTGGGCCTGCGGCCGCCGGCGAGCGCCCGCGATGCAGCGCTCCGTGCTCCAGTTCCGCGACGTGCCTCCTTTTCCTTCGCATGATCGCGCGCAGTGTTCCCACTGGCCCTGCGCGCGGCGATTTATCGCTTTCGGACTAGGCCTTCGGGGAGCACCTGATTGGTGCGCGGCTGTCCGGCTCATGCACATCGTCGGCCAGGCCGCGCCGGCGTTTGCTTTCGGATTTGCTGCTTCCTGCGGGTTATTGCTGGGCGTGTTCCTTGCTTCGCCCGGACAAACTCCAACGATATGACGCGGCGACCGAAAGCCATGGAACTTCTGCTCAAGTACGAAGGCCATTACCCCCCCACTGCCTGGGAGCGGCTGGGGGCGGTTCGTCTCGGCAACAAGCTGTGGCGTTTCGACGGCGTCGAGCACCAGGGGCTGGCGATGCTGCTGGCCGAGCTGGAGCGGGTGACCGACAGCAAGACGCTGGCCGAGACGCTGGCGGTACCCCTGGGCGATGGCCGGGCGAGCAGCTCGGTGGACCTGCTGGACGCCGCCATGCCCTTCGGCACCCTGCTCACGCGCCAGCGTTTCCCCTGGGCGCTGGAGCCGCTGGACCGCCGGGTGGAGATCCATTTCCAGCCCATCATCGAGATCGGCGGCCAGGGCCAGGTCTATGCCCATGAGGCGCTGTGCCGGCTGTCGCCGCCCGGCGGCGAGACCCTCAGTGGCAGTGACGCCTTCAGCCTGGCGGCCAAGCTCGGACGGCAGGACGACCTCGACCTCGCCGCCCAGTACAAGGCGCTGGCGCTGAAGGCCGAGCGCATTCCCGCCGGCATGCCGCTCTTCCTCAACGTGATGCCTTCCACCCTGCTGTACGAGGACTGGCTGCCGCAGCTGCTGAACTGGATGCGCGAGTTGGGCGTGGACCGCCGCGACCTGGTGATCGAGGTGGTGGAGAGCGAGCGCATAGACGCGGTGCAACTGGCCGAGCGCTGCGACGCGCTGCGCGCCCAGGGCCTGCGCATCGCGCTGGATGACATGGGCGCCGGCTTCAACGGCCTCGCCACGCTGGCGATGGTGCGGGCGGAGTTCATCAAGATAGACCGCAGCCTGGTGCACGAGGCGCAGGGCAGCCGGGTGCGCTCGGTGCTGCTGGAGGCCATCGTTTCCATGGCCGAGCGCCTGGGGGTCACCGTGATCGCCGAGGGCCTGGAGCGGCCGGAGGATCTCGCCTTCTGCCAAGGCCTGGGCATCCGCTATGCGCAGGGCTTCCTGTTCGCCATGCCGGAGCCGATGCCGCGCCTGGGCCGGCTGTCGCTGCCGGAAACCGACGACGCCTGGCGCACCCAGCCGCAGGATCGCTTCCGCCTCACCGACGTGGTCGATCCCGGCATCACCTTCGAGCTCAACACGCCGATAGAGGTGGTGCGCGAGCAGTTCCGCCAGATTCCCCACCTGCCCTGGGCGGTGGTGGTGGACGACGCCAACCCGGTGGCCATCGTGCAGCGCGGCCGGGCGATGACCAGCGGCACCCGCAGCCTGGCGGCCGCCTGCCAGCCCCTGCGCCGCACGCTGCCGCACAACACCACGCTGGCCGGGCTGGCGCGCTCGCTCTACGTGGATCGCGGCGACAGTGAACCGTGGACGGTGATAGGCCCGGACGGCCACTACCTCGGCATCATCGAGCCGATGACGCTGGTGGCCCACATCCTCACCCGGCAGGAGTACGGCGCCAACCTGCATCCGCTGTCGCAGTTGCCCACGGGGCCGGCCCTGCGCCAGGCCATCGAAGCCCGCCTGGGCGAGCGGCGCGGCGCGCTGGGCCTGGTCTATATCGACCTCGACCACTTCAAGGCCTTCAACGACCGCTACGGCTTCATCCGCGGCGACGCCATGATCCGCACGCTGGCGGAGATCCTGCGCCATGTCTTCATCGGCCGGCCGGACCGCCTGCTCGGCCACATCGGCGGCGACGACTTCGTCCTCATCCTCGACGGCGAGGAGCCCAACCTGCTGGAGCAACTGCAGCGCGTCACCGCCCAGTTCCATGCCCTGGCCTCCCACCTGTACGACGCTGCCGACCTGGACCGCGGCTACTTCGCCACCGAGGACGACGCCCACCACCCCATCGCCAGCATCTCGGTGGCCTGCGTGAATGGTTCCACCGGCGCGCTGCGCGACAGCGTCGCCGCTGCCGAGCGCGCCGCCTACCTGAAGAAGCTGGGCAAGGCGGAATGGGGCAGCGTGGTGGTGGTGGAGGGCAGCCCGCCGACGGTGCACAGCCACGCCTCCATCCGCGGCCTGGACGACTGGGAGGAGAACGCGCTGGCGACGCTGCAGCATCTGCTGGGCATGCCGCGCAGCCGCGACCCGCATGCGATGGACGCCGCCTTCAAGGCCTATCCCTTCTTCGAGATGTTGTTCGAGCTGGATGCCCACGGCGTGCAGCGCTACCCGAACTGGATCAACCCCAATATGTACGGCCGCATCCGCGCCGGCGGCGCCGGTGCCAGCCGCGCCCAGCAGCCCTACTACAAGGCGGTGTGCGACACCGGCCGGCCCTTCGTGTCGTCCATCTATCTCTCCACCGCCTCCGAGGACTTCTGCCTGACCATCGCGGTGCCCATCACCGACGAGGCGGGTGCGCTGAGCGGCGTGCTGGTGGGCGACCTCAACCTGTCGTCGATGGCGGGGCTGCTGGACCGCCGGGCGGAGTGAGGCGAAGGCGCCACCGGCTGCGCCTGGGCGTGAAAAAGCCGGCGGACGCAGGGCGCGTCGCCGGCTTTTTCATGCGCCTGCTCGCGGGCGTGAGAGGGACGCCGCCTCAGCCGCGAACCAGGGCCCTCACAGCACCGCTTCGAACAACTCCAGCTGCGGCGGGCCGACGTAGATTTCGCGCGGGCTCTTGCCGGCGTTGGCATGGGCTTTCATGAAAGCCTCCGAGCGGGTCCAGTCGGAGAAGGCGGCCTCCGAGGCCCACTCGGTGTGGGAGGCGAACAGGGTGTATTCCTCGGTTTCCGGGCCGCGCATCAGGTTGAAGCGGACGAAGCCCGGCACCTCGTCGAGATAGCTCTCGCGCTGGCGCCAGTGGGAGATGAAGGTTTCCTCGTGGCCGCGGGCGATCTTGAAGCGATTCATGGCGATGAACATCGGAGGCTCCTAGAAGGGGTGAGCGTAGGGGCTGACCGCGCCGATTCTATGATGGCCGCTGTTCTGATGCGACCGCCGTGTCCGCAGGGGGCCGCCAGGCCACCACCCGGTTGCGGCCGCCACGCTTGGCTTCGTACAGCGCCTGGTCGGCGCGCTCCAGCAGGTCGGTGACGCTGCCGTCCGCCAAGAGGCACAGGCCTATGCTGGCGGTGATCCACAGCGGGCCGGCGGTGGTCGGGGCGGGCCGCGAGGCCAGCGCCTCGCGCAGCCGTTCGGCCAGGCGGTAGCCGCCCTCCGCGCTGGTGCCGGGCAGCAGCACCGCGAACTCCTCGCCGCCCAGGCGGCCGGGCAGGTCTTCCCGGCGCAGCACGCCGCGCAAGGTGTTGGCGACATGGATCAGCACCTGGTCGCCCACCGCGTGGCCGTGGCTGTCGTTCACCCGCTTGAAGTGGTCCACGTCCAGCATCAGCAGGCAGCCCGCCTTGCCGGGGTCGGGGATGGAGTGGGGGGCGCGGCGGACCAGTGTCTGCTCCAGCTGGGCGAGGAAGGCGCGGCGGTTGGGCAGGCCGGTGAGGGCATCGGTGGAGGCCAGCGTCTGCAGGTCGGTTTCGCGCCGCTTGCGCTCGCTGATGTCGCGCATCAGCCACAGCAGGCCGAAGGGCTGGCCTTGCTGCAGGATGGGAATGCGCTCTATCTCCAGCGTGCGACCATCGTCCAGCGTGGCTTCACGATGCACCGGGCCGCTGTCCGGCCCGAGCACGGCGGCCACCTCCGGCGGCAGCCGGCCGCTGAGCTCCGCGAGCGGCCGGCCGCCGAGGCTGTCCGGCGCGGGCAGGGCCAGCAGCTCGCAGAGGGCGCGGTTGGCCAACTGCACGTTGCGCGCTTCGTCCTCGGCGAGCAGGCCGCCGGGGAAGTGTTCTATCACCGCCTGCTGGCGGGCCCGAGCGCCGGCCAGCTCGGCCTCGATGCGGCGGCGTTCGGTGATGTCTATCAGCGTCCAGATGACGTCGCCTTCCGGCTGCGTCGGGTCCAGCAGGGTGCCGGAGATGTCGAACCAGCGGGCCTGACCGTCCTTGTCGTGCAGCGGGTACTCCAGCCGGATGCTGCCGCGGCTGCGCAGCTTCTCGTACTCGGCGCCGAAGCGTTCGAACGGGCCTTCGCCGCCGTGGGCGGCGGAGAAGCGGCTGCCGGCCATGTCTTCCCGGTTGGGGGAGAAGATTTCGATGGCGCGGGCATTGGCCTGCAGGATGATGCGTTGCGGCGAGACCAGGAAGATGGCGGCGGCGCTGTTGTCCAGCAGGGCGCGGCGCAGGTTGACGTCCGCCACCCGGGCGCTGATGTCGGTGTGGGTGCCCATCACCCGCTGCGGCCGGCCGTTCTCCCAGGCCACGACCCGGCCGCGGCATACCACCCACAGCCAGCCGCCGGTCGCGGTGCGCAGCCGCAGCTCGGCGTCGAAGCCCTCGCCCTTGGCTATCTGTTCGGCCATCAGGGTGTCGACCCGCGGGTAGTCGTCTGGATGGGCGAGGCGTTGCCACACCGCCTCGTTCACCGCGAAGGCCTGGTCGCGGTAGCCCAGCATCTCGAAGCAGCGGCTGTCCCAGTGGATGCTGCCGGCGGCGAGGTCCCAGTCCCACAGGCCGTCGCGCACCGCGGCCACCGTGAGGCGCAGGCGTTCTTCGCTGTCGCGCAGGGCCTGGGCGCGGGCGCGCTCCTCGGTGACGTCGTGGATGTAGCCGTGCCACAGCACGCTGCCGTCTTCCTCCCGCTCGGGCTTGGCATGGCCGCGCAGCCAGCGCACGTCGCCGTCGTCGCGCAGGATGCGGTACTCCTCCACCCAGGTGCTGAGCTGGTCGGCCGAGCGCTGGATGGAGGCCTGCACCCTGGGGCGATCGTCCGGATGCGTCCGCTCCAGCAGCCGGGTGGCGTCCTCAGCCACTTCGGCGGGCGGCATCTGGTAGATGTCCTGCAGGGCGGGGCTGAGATAGGGGAAGGCGCTGCCGCCGTCAGGCCGCAGGCGGTATTGATAGACCATGCCCGGCACCTGGGCCACCAGCTTGTGCAGTTGCGCTTCCAGTGCCCCGCGCTCGGCTTCGGCCTGCTTGTGCGCGGTGATGTCCATGTGGGTGCCGACCATGCGCAGCGGCCGCTTCTCCGCGTCCCGGCTGGTGATGCGGCCGCGGGCGAGTATCCAGCGGTAGCGGCCGTCGCGGGTGCGCATGCGGTGTTCGGATTCGAAGTAGGCGCTTTCGCCATACAGGTGGGCGTTCAGCTTGTGCTTCACCCGCGCCCTGTCTTCCGGGTGGATCAGTGCCATGAAGTCCTCGTGGGTGGTGCCCAGCTCGCCCGGCGGATAGCCCAGCATTGCCGCCCAGCGGGTGTTGTAGGAGAGGCGGTCGATGTCCAGCCGCCAGTCCCACAGGCCGAGGTCGCCGCCGTCCAGGGCGAACTGCAGGCGCTCCTCGCTCTCCGCCAGCAGCGCGTTCTGGCTGCTGCCGCGCAGGTAGAGCAGGGCGATGGCGAAGGCGGCCAGCAGCAGCACGCCGGTGCCGACGATGTTGCGCAGCAGGCTGTCGGCCACGGTGTCATGCATCTTCGCCATGGCGGGGCCGCGGGCGATGCCGACCGCCACCACCAGCGGGTAGTCGCTGGTGCGGTGCCAGGCGTAGTAGCGGTCTTGCCCATCCCGGCGGGGCTGCAGGCGGATGTTGCCGCTCTCGCCGGCCCGCGCCAGCCGGCTGCTCAGCGCCGGCGGCAGGGCGCCGCCCAGCACTTCGTCCTGCAGGCGGGTGCGGGCGAGGTAGGTGCCATCGTCGCGCAGCAGGGTGGCGATGTCGTCGGCACCGGTGACGGCGCGGCGGAAGGCATCGGCCAGGTAGTCGGGGGAGATGGACAGCACCAGCACGCCAGCGAAGCCCCGCTCGTTGTGCAGCGCGCGGCCGAACTGCACCACCCATTTGCCGGTGACGCGGCTCACGAAGGGCCGGCTGATGTGTAGCCGGCCGTCGTTCTCGCTGTCGCGCAGGTGCTGGAACAGTTCGAGGTCGGCGGTGGTGGGCCGGGGCATGCCACGGGGGAGGCCGTGGCGGGAATAGAGGATGTCTCCGTGGGCGTTCACCACCGAGACCTGGGCGATGCTGCCTTCGGGAAAGGTCTCTATCGCCACCCGGGTGGAGTGCAGGAAGGCATCGGTGTCGCCGCGCAGGTATTCGGCGGCGAGGTTGCGGCTGACGACGTCCAGTCCGGCCATCAGGGTGGAGACCTGCAGCGCCAGCGCGCTGGCCATCTGCTGTGCGCGGAGCTCCACCTGATGCTCGGTATCTTCCACCCAGTTGCGGTGCGTCTCCAGTAGCAGCACCCAGTAGACCGCACAGGCGAGCCCGAGCGCGGCCAGCGCCGCCGCCGCGTTGCTGCTGCTGTTGCGGTTGATCCGGGACAGCCAGTCGAAGTGCTTGCGGATGCGCGTCATTCCTTGGGGACGGTGGGGAGGGGAGGTGGGAGGCCGGGCTGTCGCCTGGTTGGGGCCGTCCGAGGGACCATAGGGTATTTCATACCGGCAACGGCCGCGCCAGGAAAACGATGACGCCCGACATGGGCTGGATTAGGATGAAAACACCCCACCCCACCGGAGTTCCGTCATGCCCAGTATCGAAATCACCGAAGAAAATTTCAATGAGGTCGTAGAAAACAATCCCATCGTCTTCCTGGACTTCTGGGCCACCTGGTGCGGTCCCTGCCGCAGTTTCGGCCCTATTTTCGAGGCCGCTTCCGAGACTCACCCGGACATCGTCTTCGGCAAGATAGACACCGATGCCCAGCAGGCGCTGGCGGCCACCTTCCAGATCCGTTCGGTGCCCACGCTGGCGGCCATCCGCGACAACATCATGGTATTCCGCGAATCCGGCGCGCTGCCGGCGAGTGCGCTGGAGCAGGTGGTGAGCGGCGTGCGCGGTCTGAACATGGACGAAATCCGCGCTGACATCGCCGCCCAGGAGGCCGGCGGCCAGCAGCCCGGCTGAGGCCGGAGCCGATTCAGCCGAGGCGGGCGGTGAGTGCTTCCGCCCAGCGCCCGGCTTCCTCCTCGCCCTCCTCGCGGCACAGGAACACATAGCCGCACTGCAGGCAGCGCTCGGCCAGGCTGCGGTCTTCGATGGCAGCCTGCGCCAGTTCGTCCAGCCCGCGGCCATCGCCCGCTTCCATCAGCAGGCGGCCGTAGTGCATGCGCGCCCGCGGAAAGGGGCCGTCCGGCCGTTGCAGCAGGTGCTTGAACACCGGCAGCGCTTCGGCGGCACGGTCGCAGTTGACCAGCGCGCCGCCGTATTCCTGCAGTTCGAAGGGGCTGAGGCTCTCCAGCGGCCGCGGCGACAACTCGGCGATGCGCTGGCGGCTGTCGCGCTGCTCGCGGTGATGGGTCAGCCAGGCGCTCTTCTCTTCTTCCCACCAGGCCTGGTCGAATTCCTTCGCCAGAGCGTGGGCGAAGCTGCCGAGCAGGGCCTCTGCGGCGGACTTCTCCACCGGCGCTGGCAGTGCGGCCGGCACTTCCAGCGCCTCCAGGCGGTCGCGCAGGCAGGGGTGAGTGTCGTTGAGGCTGGATTTGCGCAGCAGCGCGGCATTCAGCCGTTCCTGGTTGCACCAGTCCAAGTGGCTGGCGGAGAAGGCGGTGCGCATCGAGGAATAGGGCGGGAACAGCGGCTTGGGATGATGCGCAGCCTGGGCGTAGAGGCGCGGCCAGAAGGCTTCGTCTATCCAGTCCGCCAGCAGTTCGCCGCGGCACAGGCCGGTGCCGGCAGCAGCGTGGCCCACGGTGCGGCCGGCGGCGGCGTCCGCCTGGTATTCGTCCTGGCGCGAAAGCACGAAGGTGTAGGCGTTGAAATAGGGGGCGAAGCGGCGCAGGCCGGTGTGCAGCAGGCTGTCCAGCCAGTTGCCCTCGCTGCTGGAAACCTTGTCCATCAGGGCGCCGAAGGTGAGGCGCTGGCGGTACACCCAGGCGCCCAGCTTGCCGTGGGCACCGGACAGGTGGCCGTACTCGTGCGCCAGCGTGGCCGCCATCTCACGTGGCGCCATGGCGTAGAGGTAGGGCAGGCCGAGGATGAGGTGGTTGCGGTGGCCGCCGAACAGGCCGAAGCGCGGCACCTGGGCGATGGCGGCATTGAAGGAGCGGTCCACCACCACCCGGTGCAGCGGGGGGCCCTTCTGCTTGCGCTGGATGCGCTCTATCAACTCGAACAGCTTGGGCGCATCGGCGCGGGTGATCTCGCGGCCTTCGGGTGGGCTGAGGCGCGTCAGGAAGGCGCGCAGCACGGTGTAGAGCAGGCCGGTGAGGAAGAGGGCGAACAGGCCGAGATGGACCATCACCCAGACGTTGCGGCTGTCGCGCAGCCAGTGGAAGGCGGCGACGCCCAGGGCGATGACGAGCAGCAGCACCAGGGCCAGCGCCACGTAGGCAAGGCTGCTGACGAGCAGCACCTTGCTGCGGAAGGTGGCCGGGTTGTGGTGGGCGTCCAGCTCGAAGCGGCGCACCAGGTATTCGTAGCGGCTGTCGTCCATGCGGCGGGCCCGAACTGTATCGGTTTTGCGACAAAGTCTGCATTCGCCGCCGCTGGTCGTCGCGGCAATAACTCACGCTGGGTAGCGGGTTGCTTGCTTTTGATGGAGTTGGAGAGGGCGGGTGGGGCGCGCCGCTCGCACCACCTACCCGCCGTCCGGGTTCAGCCCGCTTGCGAGCGGCCGTCGGCCGGGGGGGCGGGCGTGCCGGCGCCGGGCCCGCAGTAGCAGCGCCAGCCCCCAGCCGGCGATGGGCCACGCCGCCCAGTCCAGTTGGCCGTCTGGGTGCAGATCGCGGTAGAGCAGGGCGGCGCTGACCAGCAGATAGATGAGCAGGTGTCGTGACGGCCGGCGCTGCAGGGCGGCGGCTCGCGGAATGTCCGCCGGGGCAACTGGCTGAGGGATGTCTGCGCTCGTTGCGGCAGGCGTGGCCGCGTCCGCCGCGGCCAGGATGTCGACCGGAACGTCCAGCGCCGCCGCCAGGGCGAGCGTGGTTTCGGCGGCGGCGCGGCCGTCCGCCTCCACCCGCTGCACGGTGCGGCTGCTGAGGCCGGCGGCTTCGGCGAGGCGCTCCTGCGACCAGGCGCGCGCCTCCCGCAGCTGCCGCAGTTTCCGGGTGTCGAGTTTCATGTCGTTCATGTTAGAGGCTCCGCTGTCGATAGACGCTTCCAGCGTGAGCCAGGGGCGGGCGGGGCACCACGACAGAAGGACGACAGCGGGGACGACAGGGCGGGCGGAGGCGCCTATCTGCGCCGGGGCGGCAGGCTGGCAGCGCCCGCTCCTCAGTACAACAGGCTGGCCGCGCGCTCGGCTTCCCAGGCGGCCTCGTCCGCCAGCGCGATCTCGTCCAGCGCGGTCGGCGGCGCGGTTGGGTCGTCCACCCACTGCCGCAGCACTTCGCTGCCGTTGATGAGGTCGATGGCGAGGCGGTCGTGCTCGTACTCGTAGGCGAAGTCGCGCCACAGCGGGTAGTCCGGCTGCTGCAGGCGCAGCGCCTTGAAGGCCAGGGCCTGCAGGCGCCAGGGGCGGAAGCCGGCGTGGTCGTAGTGGGTCGGGTCTTCCACATGGATCTGCACGCCGTTGCACAGCTTGCCGGCGTGCTTGTGGAAGGTGGGCTCGAACCAGCACTCGCGCAGCACGCAGCCGGCCAGCCACTGGGGCGCGAGGGTGCGCATGTCGGCGATCAGGCGGCGGGCGTCGATGTCCGGCGCGCCGAACAGCTCCAGCGGCCGGGTGGTGCCGCGGCCTTCGGACAGGGTGGTGCCTTCCAGCATCACCGTACCGGCGTAGGCGCGCGCCATCGACAGGTTGGGCGCGTTCGGGCTGGGGTTGATCCAGCTGCGCTCGCCCAGCGGCCAGCCATAGCCGGGGGCGGCGTCCGGCTGCCAGCCCTGCATGGCGATCACTTCCAGCTCCACGTCCAGCTTCAGCGTGGCGACGAACCAGCGCGCCAGCTCGCCCATGGTGAGGCCGTGGCGCATCGGCAGCGGGCCGGCGCCGACGAAGCTCTCCCAGCCCGGCCGCAGCAGCGTGCCTTCCACCGGCCGGCCGGCGGGGTTGGGGCGGTCCAGCACCCACACCGCCTTGCGGTGGGCGGCGGCGGCTTCCAGCACGTAGCGCAGGGTGGTGATGAAGGTGTAGATGCGGCAGCCGAGGTCCTGCAGGTCCACCAGCAGCACGTCGAAGCTGTCCATCATCGCCGCGGTGGGGCGGCGCACCTCGCCGTAGAGGCTGAACACCGGGATGCGGTGCAGCGGGTCGAGGTAGTCGGCGGACTCGACCATGTTGTCCTGCTTGTCGCCGCGCAGGCCGTGCTGCGGGCCGAAGGCGGCGCTGAGCTGGAGGTCGGGCAGCCCGGCCAGCGCGTCCAGGGCGTGGTCCAGGCCGCGGGTGAGCGAGGCGGGGTGGGCGAGCAGGGCGAGGCGGCGGCCGGCCAGCGGGCGGCGCAGCCCGGCGTCCTGCAACAGGCGGTCGAGGCCGAAGCGGATTGCGGTCATCGTATTCAGGGATGGGTGGGTAGCGGCGCCCAGGCCAGGGTGGCGGTGAAGGCGCGGCGGTCGTGGAAATCGGGTTTGGGGCGGGGGTGGTGCAGCGCCCAGTAGGCGAGCTTGCCGCCGGCACTTTCGATGACGGCGCTGAGGCCGAGCTGCAGCTGGGCTTCCGGTGCGCGCGGGGGCAGCGCGGCGGGGTCGAGCAGGATCTCGGCGATCAGCGTGCCGCTCTCGCGGCGGACCTTCTGCAGCCGTGGCGGATGTGGCGGCGGGGCGTCCGGGTCGCGCTCGCGGCTGGCGCAGAAGCGGTAGGCGGCCCACTGGCCTGAGGGCGCGAAGTTGAACTCCAGGTAGGCGGCCTCACCAGCACGGGCGACGAAGGCTTCGAAGCAGGTGTGCTGCCACAGCCCGTCGGCGGCGGCCGGCAAGGTGGCGGGCGGCAGGCGCAAGGCATCGAAATCCGCCTGCAGGCGGTAGACCAGGCGCAGCCCGCCATCCGCGGTGACGTCGACGGCGGCGGTGAGTTGCCGCACCGGGCCGGCGGCGGTGGTCGGGTGGGGCTGCAGCGTGAGTAGCGGGGACACCATGGGCGCAGGGGAGGGGAGGGCGGCTTCCTATGGTAGCCCATGCGTCTGGCTGGCGAGCCGCCGCCGGGACGCCGGCGTGGTGAAGCGCACGTTCGCGGCGGCGGGCCGGCACGGCGGATGCGATCCGGCGACGCCTCCGGCGGCCTCCTTCCGTCTTTCTCCCGCGCGGCGCAGAGTGTCTGCCGTCCGGCCGCGGGTTGAATAGAATCGCGCTCTTTCTCGCCCGTTTTGCTGCCTGCCATGAACACCGCCTTCCCCATCCGCTACGTCGAACCGGTGTATCGCCCGCCCAGCGAGGCGGAATCGCTGATCCTGCCGGTGACCGACGGCTGTTCCTGGAACAAGTGCACCTTCTGCGAGATGTACACCGCGCCGCAGAAGCGTTTCCGCGCCCGCGACGAGGACGAGGTGATGGACAGCATCCGCCGCAGCGGCGAGGTCTTCGGCGACCAGCTGCGGCGCGTCTTCCTCGCCGACGGCGACGCGCTGGTGCTGCCCACCCGCCGGCTGCTCGCCATCCTGGAGGCGATACGCAGCCACATGCCCTCGGTGCGCCGCATCTCCAGCTACTGCCTGGCGCGCAACCTCAAGCGCAAGACGGTGGCCGAGCTGGTGGCGCTGCGCGAGGCCGGGCTGCAGTTCGCCTACCTGGGCGCGGAATCCGGCGACGACGAGGTGCTGGCGCGGGTGAACAAGGGCGAGACCCACGACTCCACCCGCGAGGCGCTGGAGAAGCTGGGCGAGGCCGGCATCACCCGCTCGGTGATGCTGCTCAACGGCCTGGGCGGCGAGGCGCTAAGCGGCCAGCATGCGGACAACTCGGCGCGGCTCATCAACGCCACCCAGCCGGAGTACCTCGCGACGCTGGTGGTGAGCTTTCCGCGCGGCGATGCGCGCTTGAAGGCGGGCTTCCCGGACTGGCAGCCGTTGTCGCAGCAGGGCCTGTTCTTGGAGATGGAGCGCTTGCTGTCGCAGCTGGAGTTGCGCCACACCGTGTTCCGCTCGGACCACGCCTCCAACTGGCTGGTGCTCAAGGGCACGCTGGGCGCGGACAAGGAGCGGCTGCTCGCCCAGGTGCGGGCGGCCATCGCCGCGCCGGAGCAGGCGCCGCTGCGGCCGGCCTGGGCGCGCGGGCTGTGAGTTTGCGCCGGCGCCCGCCGCTTACAGCAGGTGGGCGACCAGCGGCGACACCAGCAGGTTGAACAGGCCGGTCAGCACCATCAGCAGGCCGGCCACCGAGCCCTCGCGGCTGCCCAGCTCGTAGGCCTTGGCGGTGCCGGCGCCGTGGGCGCCGACGCCGAACAGCGCGCCGCGCGCCAGTTCCGTCTTCAGCGGCAGCAGGCGCAGCACCAGCGTGCCGCCGAACATGCCGAAGATGCCGGTGATCATGACGAAGGCGGCCGTCAGCTCCGGCACGCCGCCGAGGTCGCGCGACATCTCCATCGCGAAGGGCGTGGTGATGGAGCGTGGCAGCAGCGAGCGCGCCACCTCGCCATCCAGCGCCAGCGAGCGCGCCAGCAGCCAGGAACTGGCCAGCGCCATCGCGGTACCGGCCACCATGCCGGCGCCCAGGGCCGGCCAGTGGCGGGCCAGCAGCGCGCGCTGCTCCCAGATGGGCACCGCGAAGGCCACCGTCGCCGGGCCGAGCAGGCCGATCAGCCAGGCGGTGTCGCGGGCGTATTCGGCGTAGCTGGTGTCGCTGGGAATGGCGAGCAGGAACAGCAGCACCGGCACCAGCAGGATGGGTGACAGCCAGAAGCGGCGGTAGCGCCGGTGCAGCGCGCGGGTAACGACGTAGCCGAGCAGCGTCACCGCCAGCCAGAACAGGGCGGCGAGGCTGGGGCTGAGGTGGGCGTTCATGGCGGCCGCTGCTCAGGAGGCGGCGCGCGGCGGTTCGGCGTCCGCGGCGGCGGCCTGGCGGCGGCCCATCCATTCCACCGCCAGCGCGGTGGCGGCCATCACCATCAGCGTGCTGAACATGATCACCAGCAGGATGCGCCAGCCCTCGTGGCGCAGCAGCGGGCCGTAGTCCAGCAGCGACATCGCCGCCGGAATGAAGAACAGCAGCATTTCCGCCAGCAGCAGGCCGGCGCCGGCCTTGAGCCAGGAAGGGCGCAGTACGCCGGCGGCGAACAGCGCCAGCAGCATGCCCAGCCCGATCACCCCGCCCGGCACCGGCAGCCCCAGCAGCGCGGCCACGCGGCCGCCCGCCCACCAGAACAGGATGAGCACGCCGACCTGGAGCAGGGTGCGGAACAGGGAGGGCAGGGCGCGATGCATGGACGGATTGTTGCAGTGCAATGTAGATGAATCCAAGCATAGGCCTGCGGGTATGATTCCCCAAGAGAATTGTTTTCATACCCGTGATTCCAGAAAGGAATGAGCGCATGGATGCCCGAGTCCCCGAATTGCGCCAGTTGGCCGGCTTCGTCGAGCTGGTGCGGCAGGGCAGCTTCACCCGCGCCGCCGAGGCGCTGCACCTCACCCAGTCGGCGCTGAGCAAGCAGATCGCCCAACTGGAGGAAAGGCTGGGCCGCTCGCTGCTGGAGCGCGGCGCCGGCCGGCTGCGGCTGACCGATGCCGGCGAAGTGGTGCTGCGGCGGGGGGAGGCCATGCAGCAGTTGGGGCGCGAGCTGCTGGCGGAGCTGGACGATCTGGATCGGCTCGTCACCGGCGAGCTGCGCCTGGGCCTGCCGCTGTTCGGCGCGGACGCGGTGTTCACCGCCCTCATCATCGAGTTCCTGGCGCGCTACCCCGGCGTGCGGGTGCATCTGGAAGAAGGCGGCAGCAAGTCCATCGAACAGGCCCTGCACATTGGCGCGCTGGAACTGGGCGCGGCGCTGACGCCCTCCAACCCCGAGCTGGACTACCTGCCCTTCTGCAACGAGCCGCTGGACGTGCTGATGCCCGCCGGCCATCCGCGCGCCGGCGCCGGCAGCGTCGCCCTGGTGGAGTTGGCCGACACGCCCTTCCTCCTCTACGAGCAGAGCTTCACCCTCAACGACCGCCTGCAGCACGCCTGCCGCCAGGCCGGCTTCACCCCGCAGGAAGGCGGCCGCAGCGGCCAGGCGGACTTCCTCGCCACCCTGGTCGTCGCCGGCCAGGGCGTGGTGCTGCTGCCGCGCATCGTCGCCCGCGGCCTGGAGCGCCCGGGCTTGGTGCGCCTGACCCTGCGCGAACCGCAGATGACCTGGGACGTGGCCTTCATCTGGCGCCGCGGCGCCTATCTTTCACGCGCCGCGCGGGCCTGGCTGGCGTTGGCGAAGGAGATGGCGACGCCAGACCGGCCGCTGGCGGCGTAGCCAGACTGCTCAGCGCTGTCTGCGCTGCCGCCTCACTTCTCCTCGCCGCCCTTGCGGGCACGCAGCCGCAGCGGCACGGCGCTGGGGGCGTGGCTGGCTTCCACCAGCTGGATGAGCTTGAGCATGAAGAGGTCGCGCTCTTCCGGCGGCAGCGGGTCCAGGCTGCGGTCATGGGCGCGCTGCACCGCCGGTGCCATCTTGTTCACCAGGTTGCGGCCCTTGCGCGTCAGCCGCACCCGTTTCACCCGCTTGTCCTGCGGCGCCTGGCGGCGCTCGATCAGGCCGCGCTCTTGCAGCCGGGGGATGACCTCGGCCACGCTGGTGCGCTCCAGGCCGATCTCGAGTGCCAGCGTGCCCTGTTCCATCTCGCCGTGCTGCGACAGCGCGGTGAGCAGGCTGTACTGCACCGGGGTGACGCCGAACTCCCGCGTCTCCTCCAGGAACAGTGCCGAGTGGATCTGGTGCAGGCGCCGGATCAGGAAGCCGGGGCGGGTGAAGAGCAGGGATTTGTGCTGGGCCGTGGCCAGGGTGGCGCGGGCGAGCGAGACCGGATCGTTGTTGTTTTCCATGATGTGGGCGAGGGTGGGGGCGACGCAGGTGCCGCGGCCCGTATTGGGCGGCTGGGGGGGCGGCGGCGTCGCCGATGGCGCGGATTATCCCACAGCGGCGATTCCGTCCGCTTGCCGGTTAAAGAGGTATGCCACCTAAACCGTCGGGCATTCCTTTCTGGCACCGGCACGGTGCGCGGAGAGGCCCCGGATGTGCCATCCCGGTGCATGTTTAATGGGGTGTGCCACCTAAGTTTTTGCCGTTCAATATTGATCCAAGTCAATGAATCTTAAGGTCGCCTGAAAATACATCGGCCAGCGGGAACGAGCGCGCACGATATTTGCGGTATGCCACCTATCCGAGGCCAACCGCGAAGACGCTGAAACGATGAAGATCCTGCTCAAAGGGGGCCGTGTAATCGACCCCGCCGCCGGCCGAGATGGCCAGTTCGACGTGCTGATCGACAACGGCCTGATCGCCGCCGTCGGCACCGACCTCCCTGCCAGCCAGACCGCCGGCGCCCAGGTCACCGACTGCCGCGGCAAGCTGGTGCTGCCCGGCCTGATCGACACCCACGGCCACAACTACCAGTACGTCACCGGCCGCTTCGGCCTAAATCCGGATCTCTGTGGCGTGCGCTCCGGTGTCACCACCCTGATCGACCAGGGCGGCCCCAGCTGCATCACCCTGGCCGGCTATCGCCACTTCCTGGTCGAGCGTTCCGACACCCGCATGCTGGCCTTCCTCTCCGCCTACCTGGTCGGTGGCCTGGAGGGGCACTACTACCCGGAGTTGTACCAGCCGGGCTGTCTGGACGTGGCGGCGACGGTGAAGTCGGCCAAGGCCAACCCGGACCTGGTGAAGGGCTTCAAGGCCCACGCCGAGATCGGCGGCTTCGCCCGCTGGGGCACCGAGGTGATGCGCGACTCCGCCCGCATCGCCGCCGAGGCCGGCCTGCCGCTCTACATCCACTTCGGCCAGCTGTGGCCCAAGCCGGGCGATGGCGGCATGCCGGTGGACCCGGACACCATCTTCAACCAGGTGGTGGAGATGCTGAAGCCGGGCGACATCCTCGCCCACCCCTTCAGCCGCAACCCCGGCGGCTTCGTCGAGGTGAACGGCAAGCTGCATCCGCTGGTGAAGGAAGCGCTGGCGCGCGGGCTGAAGGTGGACGTCGGCCACGGCTCCCACTTCAGCTTCCGCGTCGCCCGCCTGGTGCTGGACGCCGGCGTCATCCCCGACACCCTGGGTGCCGACATGCACGGCTACAACACCTCGGTGCCGGCGCCGGCCGGCACGCCGGACAGCCATCCGGACGAGGAGGAGCACCTCTTCACCGGCCGCACCCGCTTCAGCCTGGTGTCGGCCATGACCAGCATGCTCGCCCTCGGCTTGCCGCTGAACCATGTGGTGGCGATGGCCACCTGCAACGCCGCGAAGATGTGCGGCATGGAGCATGAGCTGGGCACGCTGGCCGTCGGCCGGGTGGCGGACGTCTCGGTGCTGGACGACCTCGCCGGCCAGTGGGTGCTGCGCGACAACGAAGGCAACCGCGTGGAGACGGATCGCTGGCTGCAGCCCGCCTTCTGCCTGCGCGCCGGCAAGCGCTTCGAGGCAGATGCGCCCATCCTGCCGGTGGCGGAGGCCGTCGAAGGAGTGGCGGCATGAGCGACCGCGCCTGCTATGCCGGGCCGGCCGCAGGAGGCCGGTGGTGAACGCCCCGCTGGCCGAGACCCGCGCCCAGGGCATCGGCGTCGCGCTGCCGCGCAAGGAGGACGACCGCTTCATGCGCGGCCGCGGCGGCTACGTCGGCAACATCCGCATGGTCGGCATGGTGGACGTGGCCTTCGTGCGCAGCCCGGTGGCCCACGGCCGCATCCGCGCCATCGAAAAGCCGGAAGGCTGCGAAGGCGCGGTCTATACCCTGGCCGACCTGGAGGGCGTGCAGCCCATCGTCGCCAACTCCGGCCTGGCCGGCTTCAAGTGCTCGGCGCAGCCGGTGCTGGCCGGCGACAAGGTGCGCCAGGTGGGCGAGATGATCGCCATGTGCGTGGCCGACAACCGCGCCGCGGCGGAAGACATCGCCGCCCAGGTGTTCGTCGATTTCGACGAGCTGCCGGCGGTGGTGGACATGCTGGCGGCGCGCCGCGCCGGTTCGGCGCTGGTGCATGAGGAATGGGGCGACAACGTCTTCCTCGAAACCTTCATCGATGCCGACCTGGACGACATCCGCAGCAAGGCCGCCATCAAGGTCAGCCGCAAGCTGCGCACCGCGCGCCAGAGCATGGCGCCGATGGAAGGCCGCGGCGTGGTCGCGCACTGGGATCACCGCCTCGGCCAGCTCATCGTCTACACCTCGGCGCAGATGCCGCACATCAACCGCACCGGCATCGCCGGCTGCCTGGGCCTGGACGAAGGCCAGGTGCGGGTGGTGGCGCCGGACGTGGGCGGCGGTTTCGGCTACAAGGGCATCCTGCTGCCGGAAGAGGTCTGCGTCGCCTGGCTGGCGATCAAGCTCGGCCGCCCGGTGCGCTGGCTGGAAGACCGCCGCGAGCAGCTCACCGCCAACGCCAACTGCCGCGAGCACGACTACGACATCACCGCCTACGCCGACGGCGACGGCCGCCTGCTGGCGGTGGATTGCGAAGCCACGGTGGATTCCGGCGCCTATTCCTCTTACCCCTTCTCCGCCTGCCTGGAGGCGGCGCAGGTCGGCAGCATCCTGCCCGGCCCGTACAAGATGGAGAAGTACCGCTGCCGCACCTGGTCGGTGGCCACCAACAAGCCGCCCATCCTGCCGTATCGCGGCGTCGCCCGTACCGGCGTGTGCTACGCCATCGAAACGGTGATGGACGCCATCGCGGTGCAGGCCGGGCTGGAGCCCTGGGAAGTGCGCATGCGCAACCTGGTGCTGCCGCAGGAAATGCCCTACGACAACATCACCAGGAAACACTTCGACAGCGGCGACTACCCGGAATGCCTGCGCCGCGCGGTGGAGGCCATCGCCCTGCCGGCGGTGCGTGAACGCCAGCGCCGCGGCGAGGCGGACGGCCGCCGCATCGGCGTCGGCCTCGCCATCTTCTGCGAGCAGGGCGCCCACGGCACCTCGGTCTATCACGGCTGGGGCATCCCCATGGTGCCGGGCCGCGAGCCGGTCACCCTGCGGCTGACGCCGGACGGCGTGCTGGAAATCCGCGCCGGCGTGCATTCCCACGGCCAGGGCATGGAAACCACGCTGGCGCAGATCGCCCACGAGGTACTGGGCATCGCCATCGACAAGGTGCGGGTGCTGCTGGGCGATACCGGCATCACCCCGTACTCCACCGGCACCTGGGGCTCGCGCTCCATCGTCATGGCCGGCAGCGCGGTCGGCGTCGCATGCAAGGAGCTGAAGGCGCGCTTGATCAAGATCGGCGCCCACCTGCTCAAGGACGAACCGGCCATGGTCACCTGGCAGGCCGGCGCGGTGGTTGGCCCCCACGGCTGGAAGCGCATCGCCGACATCGCCCGCACGTGGTACCTGCAGCCGCAGCTGCTGCCCGCCGATGTGGACCCGCGCGGCCTGGAGGTGAGCACCACCTACCAGGCGCGGCGCGACAGCGGCACCTTCAGCTACGCCTGCCACGCGGTGGTGGTGGCGGTGGATACCGCGCTGGGCAAGGTCGAACTGCTGGACTACGTCGTCGTCGAGGACGGCGGCGTGCTCATCAACCCGCTGGTGGTGGATGGCCAGGTCTATGGCGGCGCCGCCCAGGGCATAGGCACCGCGCTGTACGAGGAAATGCGCTACAGCGAAGACGGCCAGCCGCTGGCCTCCACGCTGGCCGACTACATCCTGCCTGGCGCCACCGAGGTGCCGGCCATCCGGATCGAGCACATGGAAACGCCCGCCCCCTACACCGAGTTCGGCCAGAAGGGCATAGGCGAGAGCGGCGCCATCGGCTCGCCGGCCGCCATCGCCAACGCGGTGAACGACGCCCTGCGCCCGCTGGGCGTGGAGATCAACCAGCTGCCCATCACCCCGCGCGCCATCGTCGAGGCCCTGGCCGCGGCGTCCGCCGCATCCGCCACCCAAGGGAGAAACGCATGAAGGCCGCTGCGTTCGACTACGCCCGGCCCGCCAGCGGCGACGAAGCGGTGGCGCTGCTCGCCGCCGGCGCCGGCATGGCCAAGGCCCTGGGCGGCGGCCAGTCGCTGGGGCCGATGATGAACCTGCGCCTGGCGCAGCCGGATTCCCTGGTGGACCTGCGCGCCATCGCCGAACTGCGCGGCTGCCGCCGCGACACTGCCGGCGGCGTGGAAACGGTGCTGATCGGCGCCTGTACCACCCATGCCGACATCGAGGACGGCCGCTTCGACGACCCCAGCCGCGGCTTCCTGCCCAGGGTAGCGGCCGGCATCGCCTACCGTGCGGTGCGCAACCGCGGCACCGTCGGCGGCAGCCTGGCCCATGCCGATCCGGCCGCCGACTGGGTGAATGCGATGGCGGTGGCCGGCGCCGACATCCTGGTGCAGGGCCCGGCCGGCCGCCGCACGGTGGCCGCCGCCGACTGGCTGCAGGGCGCCTTCACCCCGGCGCTGGCGGAAGACGAGATCGTGCTCGGCGTGCGCCTTGCGCAGTGGAGCGCCGCCGCGCGCTGGAGCTACTACAAGTTCAACCGCAAGACCGGCGAGTTCGCCGAGGCCATCGCCGCCTTCGTCGTCGATCCGGCGCTGGACCTGTGCCGCGGCCTCATCGGCGCGCTGGACGGCCCGCCGCGGGTCATCGCCGACGCCCGCGGCCTGCTCGCCGCGCTGCAGGCCGGCGACCCGGCCGCCGCCGATGCCGAACTGGCCGCCGCCGGCCTGCCGCCCGGCAGCTACGAGCACCATATCCACCGCGCCGCGCTGCAGCGCGCGGCCGCCCAGCTCAAGGGGAACGCATGAACGACAAGCCGACCAGTCCGCTGGCGCTGACGGTGAATGGCCGCGAGGTCAGCGCCGTGGTGGAGCCGCGCACCCATCTCGCCGACTTCCTGCGCGAGCAGCAGCTGCTCACCGGCACCAACATCGGCTGCGAGCAGGGTGTGTGCGGCGCCTGCACCGTGCTGGTGGACGGCGTGCCCACCCGCTCCTGCATCACCTGGGCGGTGAGCTGCCAGGGCGCCGAGGTGCGCACCATCGAGAGCTTCGACGAGGACGAAACCATGGCCGAACTGCGCGCCGCCTTCACCGCCGAGCACGCGCTGCAGTGCGGCTACTGCACCCCCGGCATGCTCGCCACCGCGCGCGACATCGTCACCCGCCTGCCGCAGGCCGACGAAGCGCGCATCCGCCTGGAGCTGTCCGGCAACCTGTGCCGCTGCACCGGCTACGTCGGCCTGGTGCGCGCCATCGGCCGGGTGCTGGAAGCGCGCCGCCAACGCAATCTGGTGGAGGCCTGAGCGTGGAAATCGAACAAAGCTTCAGCGTGCCCTTTCCGCGCGCCCAGGTGTGGGCCTGCTTCCAGGACATCGAGGGCGTGGTCGCCTGCCTGCCCGGCGCCGGCCTCGCCGAGCCTCCGCAGGACAGCAAGCTCAAGCTGACGATGACGGTGAAGCTGGGCCCCATCGTCGCCGCCTTTGCCGGCGACGGCGAGATGAAGCTGGACGATGCCAGCTGCACCGGCGCGGTGAGCGGCAGCGGCGCCGACCGCAAGAGCGGCTCGCGGGTCAAGGGCGAGGCCGCCTTCGCCCTGCACGAGGAAGGCGCGGCCGCCACCCGGGTGGAGGTGAAGGTGGACTACAGCATCGCCGGCAGCCTGGCCCAGTTCTCCCGCGGCGGCATCGTCAAGGAGCTTGCCACCCGCCTCACCGAGGCCTTCGCCGCCAACCTCAAGGGCCGGCTGGAAGCGCTGCCGCCCGCCGTGGCGGTGGCGGCGCCGCAGGACGCTTCCCAAGCCCTCGCCGCCGAGGTGGCGCCGGTGCTGGAAAGCGCGGCGGCCAGCCTGGATGCGAGCCTGCCGGCGCCGGCGCCAGCGACTGCGGCCCCGACTGCCATCGAGACGGCCGCTTCCAGCGCGCCGGCCGGCAGCGCAACTGCCGTCCCCGCGCCCGCCGCCCCACGCCCGGCCTCCGCGCCGCTGGATGTCGGCAACCTCTTCTGGCGGATGTTGCTGGACCGCATCAAGGGCTGGTTCGGCCTCGGCAAGGGCAGCAAGGCCTGAAGGCGTCCGCCCTGGCGGCGGGCGAGCGGCACGGCGCCAGCAGAGCGCCGCCGCAGCAGCAAGCAGCACAAAAAAAGAAGCGCAAAAAAGAAGCAGAGCAGGACAGAGAGCAGTGCAAGAAAAAGGCGGCCACTGGCCGCCGGCAGCATCGCGACACGCTGCCCGCCATGAGGCGGGCGCACTCCCAACCCCCACGGAGAGGACGACGATGAATCTGAACAAGCACCTGGCATGGCTGCTGCCGCTGGTATGGCTGGCCTGTGCCGGCGGCGCCGGCGCGGCGGATGAAGTCCGCATCGGCGCGCCGCTGGCCCTCACCGGCAGCCTGGCCGACGCCGGCAAGAAGCAGCAGGCCGCCTTCGCCCTGTGGCAGGAGCGGGTGAACGCGCAGGGCGGCATCCAGGTGGGCGCGCGCAAGCTGCCGGTGAAGCTGGTGAGCTACGACTACCAGTCGGACGAGCGCCGCGCCCAGCAACTGGCGGAAAAGCTCATCACCCAGGACAAGGTCGACCTGATGACGGCGCCTTTCGGCTCCGGCCACGCCAAGGTGGTGGCCGGCGTGGCCGAGCGCTACGGCATGCCCATCGTCGCCGTCTCCTCCAGCGAGCCGGTGCATAACCAGGGCTACCGCAACCTGTTCGGCACGCTGGCGCCCTCAGTGGGGCTGGTGGACGCGATGATCGGCCACTTCAAGCAGCACCTGCCGGCGCTGAAGCGGGTGGCCATCCTCGGCCGCGACGACGTCTTCCCCCGCATCATGGCCACCACGCTGGAGAAGCAGGCGCCGGCCGCCGGGCTGGAGGTGGTCTACAGCGCCCTCTACCCGGTGGGCAGCATGGACCACAGCGCCGCGCTCACCTCGCTGAAGGCGGCCAGGCCGGACTGGATCTACGTCACCGGCTACACCCAGGACCTCATCCTGGTGCGCAAGCAGATGGCCGACCTCGGCATCGGCGCGCCGGTGGTCACCATGATCACCGGCCCGGCCTACCGCGAGTTCGTCGACGGCCTGGGGCCGCTGGCCGAGGGCGTCACCAGCGCCACCTGGTGGCACTGGTCGCAGAACAACAGCGGCGACGACGTGTTCGGCTCCACCGCGGCCTTCACCGAGGCCATACGCGCCAGGACCGGCGGCGATCCCGACTACGTGCACGCCTCCTCGGCCGCCGCCCTCATCGTGCTGCAGAAGGCGATAGAAGCCGCCGGCTCCACCGACCGCGACGCGGTGCGCGCCCAGCTGGCGAAGATGGACGTGCAAACCTTCTACGGCCGCATCAAGTTCCGTGCCGATGGCATGAACGACAACCGCGAGCTGCCCATCATCCAGGTCCAGTCGGGCAAGCCGGTGGTGCTCTACCCGGCGGCCATGGCGCAGGGCCGGCTGCAGGCCATCGGCCAGTAAGGGAGGGAGACGCCATGCCCAAGCACCTCACCGACGCCCAGGTCGCCCACTTCCGCGAGCACGGCTACGTTTTTCCGCTGCGCGCGATGGATGCCGCCGAGGCCGACCGCTACCGCCAGCTGATCGAGAACTACGAAGCCACCATCGGCGAGGACGCCAACCGCAGCCTCAAGATCAAGGGCCACCTCGCCTACCCGGCGCTGGTGGAACTGGGCCGCAACCCGCGCATCCTGGATGCGGTGGAAGACCTCATCGGCCCCAACATCCTGCTGTTCGGCGCCTCGCTGTTCGCCAAGAACGCGCGCAACCCCAGCTATGTTTCCTGGCACCAGGACTCCGCCTACTTCGGCCTCACCCCGCACGAGGAGGTCACCGCCTGGGTGGGCTTCACCCACGCCGACGCCGAGAACGGCTGCCTGCGGGTGCTGCCCGGCTCCCATACCGGGCCGGACCGCCGCCATGTGGAAACCTTCGCCGCCGACAACATGCTGGCCAAGGGTCAGACGCTGACCGGCATAGACGACAGTCTGGCGGTGGAGATGCCGGTGGCCGCCGGCGAGTTCTCGCTGCACCACGAGCGCACCGCCCACTGCTCCCTGCCCAACCGCAGCCACGGCCGCCGCATCGGCTTTGCCTACTTCTTCATTCCCACCCATGTGAAGCCGCTCAAGGGCCGCCACCGCGCCACCCTGGTACGCGGGGTGGACGCGTACGGCCACTGGGATGCCGACGTGCTGCCGGCCTATGACCTCGACCCCGCCGCGATGGCCCAGCTGCGCGGCGCCTGGGGTCAGTACAAGGACGGCGAGACGCGCCAGGTGGCGGACATGGCGCCCTAGCGCCGCCGCCGGCCGGACTCAGGAATACGCAGTACCCGAGCAGCACAACGACGATAACCCCCCAACCCCAAGCATCACCTATCAGGACCTTGTGATCATGAGACTCAAGCATCTTCTGTCCGCGCTGGCCCTGGGCACGCTCGCCATCGCCGCCCATGCGCAGAACACGATCAAGATCGGCGCGCCGCTGGCGCTCACCGGCAGCCTGGCCGACGAGGCCAAGAAGCAGCAGGTGGCCTACGCCATGTGGCGCGACCGCGTGAACGCGGCCGGCGGCATCAACGTCGGCGGCACCAAGATGAAGGTGGAGCTGGTGGAGAGCGACTACCAGTCCAACGCCCAGCGCGCCCAGCAGATGGCGGAAAAGATGATCAGCCAGGACAAGGTGGACTTCATGACCTCGCCCTTCGGCTCCGGCCATACCAAGGTGGTGGCCGGCGTGGCCGAGCGCTACGGCGTGCCGGTGGTGGCGCCCTCGGCCTCGTCCGAGTCGGTGTTCGACCAGGGCTACAAATACCTCTTCGGCACCCTGGCGCCCAACGGCGGCCTGGTGCAGACCATGGCCAAGCTGTTCATCCAGCAGATGCCCAACGTGAAGACGGTGGCCATCCTCGGCCGCGAGGACGTGTTCCCCAAATCCATGGCGGTGAGCATGCAGGAAGCGGCCAAGGCCGCCGGCCTCACCATCGTCCATGACGAGCTCTACCCGGTGGGCAACCTCGACTTCTCCGCCTCCATGTCCAAGATCAAGGCCGCCAAGCCGGACTGGATCTACGTCACCGGCTACGACAAGGACCTCATCCTTGCCCGCAAGCAGATGGCCGACCTCGGCGTCACCGCGCCCATCGTCACCATGGTCACCGGCCCGGCCTACCCGGAGTTCATCAACAACCTCGGCAAGCTGGCCGACAACGTCAGCAGCGTCACCTGGTGGCACCAGGCCACGCCCTACACCGCGGACGACGTGTTCGGCTCCACCAAGGCCTTCCACGACGAGTACGTGAGCCGCGCCAAGGCCGAGCCGGACTACGTCGGCGCCTCTTCCGCCGCCGCCCTGGTGGCGCTGCAGAAGGCCATCGAGAAGGCCGGCACGCTGGACAAGGCCAAGGTGCGCGACGCCCTGGCGGCGCTGGACATCACCACCTTCTACGGCCCGATCAAGTTCGGCGCCAACGGCATGAACGCCGGCCGCGAGCTGCCGGTGATCCAGGTGCAGGGCGGCAAGGTGGTGCTGCTCTACCCGGAAGCGATCAAGCAGGCCGATCTCAAGCCTTTCAACTGAGCCCTTTCAACCGAGGCCCTTCAACTGACCCCGGCCCGCGCCGGGGCGCGCGGTTCCGCCAGAGCGGGCCGCCGCGCGCCCCGGCGCGGGATCCGACAGACTCCAACCCACCGGTCCGCCATGGAAACCTATATCCAGATCATCGCCAACGGCCTGATGCTCGGCGCGCTCTACGCCTGCATCGCGGTCGGCTTCTCGCTGGTGTGGGGCGTGCTCAACGTCATCAACATGCTGCACGGCTCCTTCATCGTGCTCGGCGGCTACCTGGCGTTCTTCGCCTGGGCGCAGCTCGGCGTCAGCCCCTTCGTCATGCTCTTCGTCGTCGCCGCGGTGCTGTTCCTGCTCGGCTTCCTGATCCAGTACGGCGCCATCAACCGCGTCGTCAGCAAGCCGGTGCTGCTCACGCTGACGCTCACCTTCGGCCTCGACCTCATCCTCTACAACTTCATGAACGTGGTGTTTGAAGCCACGCCGCGGCGCATCACGCTGGACCTCGGCAGCCTGGGCATAGGCGAGGTGATGCTGCCCTACGACCGCCTGCTGGCGATGCTGCTGGCGCTGGCGATGACCGGCATCCTCTACTGGGTGCTGCGCAGCTCCCGCATCGGCCGCGCCATCGTCGCCGTGCGCATGGACCGCGACGCCGCCGCGCTGATGGGCATCCGGGTGAACAAGGTGTACGCCATCACCTTCGGCATCTCGGCCATGATGGCCGGCGCCTGCGGCGCGCTGATGGCGGTGGTCTATCCCATCACCACCAACACCACCGGCCTGCTGCTCGGCAAGGCCTTCACCATCTGCGTCATCGGCGGCTTGGGCAGCGTGCCCGGCGCCCTGGTCGGCGGGCTGGCGCTGGGGCTGATCGAGAGCTTCGCCGGCACCTGGCTGGGCGCGCAGTACGCGATCCTGATCGGCTCGCTGCTGATGCTGACCCTGCTGATGGTCCGCCCCACCGGCCTGATCGGCAAGCGAGGCTACGAATGAGCACCTCCGCCAAACTCCCCGCCCGCCGCGGCCTGCGGCCGGCGCACTTCGTGTTCCTGGCCTGGGCGCTGCTGCTGGCGGCCATGCCCTTCCTCGCCGACAACTACTTCGTCCGCCTGGCCACCTTCGTCGCCATGTACTCGGCGCTGGCGCTGTCGTGGAACTTCATCGGCGGCTACACCGGCTACCCGTCCTTCGCCACCGCCGCCTTCGTCGGCCTCGGCAGCTACACCGGCGCGGTACTGCAGAACGCCGGCGCGCCCATGGTGGCGGCCTGGGTGTGCGCCACGCTGTTCACCGGCCTGGTCGCGGCGCTGATCGGCGCCGCCATCCTGCGCATGAAGGGGCACTACTTCGCCGTCGGCTCCATCACCCTCATCGAGGTGCTGCACCAGGTGGCCTCGCTGTGGAGCAGCGTGACCGGCGGCGGCGAGGGCCTGAACGTGCCCATCCTCGCCGGCGGGCCGGACTTCGCCGGCCGCGTCTTCCTCTACGCCATGCTGGCCACCCTGCTGCTGGTGTGGGCGGTGACGCTGTGGGTGGACCGCTCCAAGCTTGGCTTCGGCCTGCGCTGTATCAGCCAGAACGAGGATGCGGCCGACATGGTCGGCATCCAGGTGAACCGCTACAAGACGGTGGCCTTCACCCTGTCCGCGCTGTTCTGCGGCACGGTGGGCGCCATCTACGCCTCGTGGGTGTCCTACATCTCGCCGTCGGACGCCTTCTCGGTGCTGCTCACGCTGAAGGTGCCGGCGATGGCGATGCTGGGCGGCCTGGGCACGGTGTACGGCCCCATCGTCGGCGCCGCCGCCTTCGTGCTGATGGAAGAGACCATCTGGGCCCACTTCCTCGACTACAACCAGGCCATCCTCGGCGTGGTCATCGTGCTGCTCATCCTGTTCCTGCCGGGCGGCTTCCTCAAGATCGACTACCGCCGGCTGTGGCGCCGGCCGCCGCCGGCCCGGCCGGCCGCGCCTGCCGCTTCTGCTCTTTCCGCCGCGGTTACCGGCGAGAAGGCCGAAAAGGGCGAGAAAGCGGACAAGGCCGCCGCCGCGCCGCTGGCCACCTTCGCCCGGGAGGGCCGCTCATGAGCCACCTGCTCGAAGTCCGCAACCTGAGCAAATCCTTCGGCGGCCTGCAAGCCACCAAGGATGTGAGCTTCACCCTGGACGAAGGCGAGATCGTCGGCCTCATCGGCCCCAACGGCGCCGGCAAGACCACGCTGGTGAACCTCATCACCGGCGTGCTCAGCCCCAGCGCCGGCAGCATCGTCTTCCGCGGCCGCGACGTCAGCCGCCAGCGCCCCTGGCAGGCGGCGCGCAGCGGCCTGGCGCGCACCTTCCAGATCGTGCAGCCCTTTCCGCAGATGACGGTGCTGGAGAACGTGGCCGCCGGCGCGCTGTTCGCCGGCGCCGCCAGCAGCCGCGCCCAGGCCGAGCGCGAGGCGATGGAGCATCTGGAGTTCGTCGGCCTCGCCGACCAGGCGCTGCGCCCGGCCACCGCGCTGACGCTGCCCTCGCGCAAGCGCCTGGAACTGGCCAAGAGCCTGGCGATGAAACCCAAATTGCTGCTGCTGGACGAAGTGAACGCCGGCCTCAACACCGCCGAGATCGACAAGGCGCTGGCGCTGATGCGCACCATCGCCGCCCGCGGCATCACCATCCTGCTGATCGAGCACCTGATGAAGGTGGTCACCTCGCTGTCCACCCGGGTGCTGGTGCTGCACCACGGCGAGCTGATCAGCCAGGGCGCGCCGCAGGCGGTGCTGGAAGACCCCAAGGTGGTCGAGGCCTACCTCGGCAGCAAGTTCGCCGCGCGGCTGGCCGCGCAGGCCCAGGAAACCGGAGTGGAACATGTCTGATCTGTCCGCAATCGTCTCGCCGCAGGGCGCCGCGCCGGCCGCCGCCGTCCAGCCCAAGCGCCCGCTGCTGCAGATCCAGGGCCTGGAGGCCGGCTACGGCGACGTGCAGGTGCTGTGGGGCGTGGACCTGGAAATCCCCAACGGCGAGATCACCTGCATCGTCGGCTCCAACGGCGCCGGCAAATCCACCCTGCTGCGCACCATCTCCGGCATGGTGCGCGCCAGCGCCGGCAGCATCCGCTTCGCCGGCCAGGACATGACCGGCGCCGGGCCGGACCGCATGCTGGGCGCCGGCATTGCCCACGTGCCCGAAGGCCGGCGGTTGTTCCGCGGCATGTCCATCCGCGACAACCTGCTGCTGGGCGCCTACATGCGCCACGACAGCCGCGCCGACATCGAGCGCGACCTGGAATTCGTCTACGGCATGTTCCCCATCCTCAAGCAGCGCGAGAAGCAAGACGCCACCACCCTGTCCGGCGGCGAGCAGCAGATGTGCGCCATCGGTCGCGGCATCATGTCGCGGCCGCAGCTGCTGCTGGTGGACGAGCTCTCCCTCGGCCTCGCGCCGCGGGCGGTGGAACTGCTGGGCGAGGCGCTGCTGGAGATCAACCGCAAGGGCCTCACCATCGTGCTGGTGGAGCAGGACGTGCTGACCGCCTTCGACCTCGCCAGCCGCGCCTACGTCATCGAGACCGGCAAGGTGTCGCTGTCCGGCAGCACCGCCGAACTGGCCGCCGACCCGCGGGTGCGGCGCGCCTACATGGGCATGTGAGGAGAGCGCGGTGAATCTGGAAACCAAGGCCGTTCCGGCCCCCGCCAGCCACGTCGCCCAGGGCGCACCGGCCGGGCAGGGCGAAGGCGTGGCCGCCGCGGCGGCCCACTGCCCGCGGCACGCCACCGCCAACTGCGCGCCGCTCGCCCGCCTCGCCGCGGTGCGGCCGCGCTGGGTCGCGGTGCGCAGCGCCGCCGAAGCCCTGGGCCTGGCCGAGCGCACCCTGCTGCACGCCGGCCCGCCCTATGCCGACCCGCGCCAGCCGGCGGCGCCGGTGCTGTCCTCGGCGGTGCTGTGCTGCCTCTACGAAGGCTGGGCCGGCAGCGAGGCCGAAGCCGAAGCCATGATCGCCGACGGCCGGGTGCGCCTACTGCCGGCGCAATCCCTGGACGTGGTGACGCCGCTGGCGGCGGTGATCTCGCCGCGCACCGCGCTGGTCGAGGTGGAAGACGCCGCCAGCGGCCGCCACGCCTGGTCGCTGCTGGGCAGCGGCGCCGGGCCGCAGCTCCGCTTCGGCAGCCGTGACGCCGCCATCCTCGAACGCCTGCGCTGGCGCGACGAGGTGCTGGCGCCCCACCTGGCCGGCCAGCTCGCCGCCGCGCCGGTGGAGCTGCTGCCGCTGGCGCTGGCCGGCCTCGCCGGCGGCGATGACCTGCACGGTCGTACCACCGCCGCCACCGCCGAACTGCGCGCGCTGCTGCAACCCTGGCCGGGCCAGGATTCGGCCGTGGCGACCGCGGTGGACGCCATGCTGGAAAGCACGCCGCTGTTCTTCCTCACCCTGTGGATGGCCGCCTGCCATCTCGCCCTCAGCGTGGCCGCCGACGGCGCCGACCCGGCCTCCACCCTGGTGGTGGCGCTGGCCGGCAACGGCAGCGACTGCGGCATCCGCCTCGCCGGCGACCCCGCGCGCTGGTGGACCACCGCCGCGCTGCCGCCCGCCGGCCCGCGCCTCAATCCCGCGCTGAAGGCCAAGGCCGCGCCGCTGCTGGGCGACAGCGGCTGCATAGACGCCGCCGGCTTCGGCGCCCAGGCCCTGGCCAGCGCCGACGAAGTGCGCAGCGCCCTCGCGCCCTGGCTGCCCGAACGCTGGTGCGAACGGCCGCCGCTGCAGGCGCGGTCCGCCCATCGCGGCGAACGCGGCGACGGCGCTGGCGAGCTGCGCTGGACAGTACTGGATGCCGCGCTGATCGCCGCCGGCCCGCAACCCGCGCTGGCCACCATCGCCATGGTGGACGCCGCCGGCCGCGCTGGCCTGCTGGGCCGCGGCATCGCCCAGGTTCCAGCGGCGCTGTTCCGGCGCGCGCTGGCGGGTTTGCTGCACAACGCGCTGGCCGGCCTGGAACGGCACGATGGATAGCCTGGACCTGGAAGTGCTGCAGCGCGCCCGGCGCTGGCTGAGCGAAGGCCGGCGGGTGCTGCTGGCCACGGTGGTGCGCACCTGGGG
>NZ_SNVV01000038.1 GCF_004361735.1 Azoarcus indigens
CCTCAATGTGCTTCGTTTCCAACGATGCCCTCCTTGCGAGCGAGGGGGGCAATTCCTCGTGTCGCTAGGGGGTCAATTTACGATGTCGCCTGACAGATGGCTGCCGGGCGCCAGGCTCATGTTTCAATCCACGCGTCCGCGAGGGGCGCGACGGCGCGCATCCCAGTACGGAGGGCCACCAGGAAAGTTTCAATCCACGCGCCCGCGAGGGGCGCGACGGCATGGCGCAAACCGGGGGTCAGTTGTCGATCTGGTTTCAATCCACGCGCCCGCGAGGGGCGCGACGCCGGTGGATTTGGTATCCGCCAAACTGACCGCGTTTCAATCCACGCGCCCGCGAGGGGCGCGACCACAGCGCTGCGCCGACGCGCGCGCCCTGGATGCCGTTTCAATCCACGCGCCCGCGAGGGGCGCGACTTGCGGCTCTCGTCGATGCGCTTGAGCTCCAACGTGTTTCAATCCACGCGCCCGCGAGGGGCGCGACTGGAGCTGCTCGACAGCTACGCCAAGCACGGCGAGTTTCAATCCACGCGCCCGCGAGGGGCGCGACCTGAAGGTGTTCTTCACCGGCCGCCCTTCGTGTGGGTTTCAATCCACGCGCCCGCGAGGGGCGCGACCCGCAGGCGGCCGCGCAACCGGACGCCGCACAAACCGTTTCAATCCACGCGCCCGCGAGGGGCGCGACCGGCTCCGTGCGGGAGATTTCCGCCTGGGCCGAAGTGTTTCAATCCACGCGCCCGCGAGGGGCGCGACTGCTTCACCGCGATGGCCGCAGTCCGTACAGCGATGTTTCAATCCACGCGCCCGCGAGGGGCGCGACTTGTTACCTGGATGAGCTTATCGGCGCACGGGTAAAGTTTCAATCCACGCGCCCGCGAGGGGCGCGACCCCACTGATTGCCTCCGCATTGAGGGCAATATGGGGTTTCAATCCACGCGCCCGCGAGGGGCGCGACTCCCGGTGGGCGAGACAAGCGAATCGTACGAGATAGTTTCAATCCACGCGCCCGCGAGGGGCGCGACGCGCCTTGACCAGCATTTCGCGCAGCGCCAACTCGGCGTTTCAATCCACGCGCCCGCGAGGGGCGCGACCCCCTTGGGATGAGTTAGGGCTTAGCCCGAAAACAAGTTTCAATCCACGCGCCCGCGAGGGGCGCGACGTACGTTGCCAGCACGGGCGCAGGAATTACGCCTTCGTTTCAATCCACGCGCCCGCGAGGGGCGCGACTCCTGCGCTCGGTGGATGGCGGCCAGACCTGGGCGGTTTCAATCCACGCGCCCGCGAGGGGCGCGACTCTTCAAGGACGACGGGGATTTCCTCGTTGCTCAGGTTTCAATCCACGCGCCCGCGAGGGGCGCGACGAGCGCCGAAATTGCCGTGGTGATGACGGCCGACGTTTCAATCCACGCGCCCGCGAGGGGCGCGACTTGCCTAATTCGGTATGCCATTGACGGATCATATTCCCGTTTCAATCCACGCGCCCGCGAGGGGCGCGACGGCCTCGCGCCCAGGGTACGGGTGCAACTGGCGGAGGTTTCAATCCACGCGCCCGCGAGGGGCGCGACCTTGCTCTCTGGATTTATGACCGCGCTCTCCAGGCTGTTTCAATCCACGCGCCCGCGAGGGGCGCGACGAGGACGGCGGGCGGGAGGCTGGACGGAGCGGCGGTTTCAATCCACGCGCCCGCGAGGGGCGCGACGGCGAGCCGGGCGACTCTGCTCGCCTTCGCTCAGGTTTCAATCCACGCGCCCGCGAGGGGCGCGACGCGATTGGGTGGGCTGGGCCTGCGCCCAGCAGGCGGTTTCAATCCACGCGCCCGCGAGGGGCGCGACATGATCACGGAAGGGCAGCAGCTTTCGCCCATCACGTTTCAATCCACGCGCCCGCGAGGGGCGCGACGTCCAGCGCCTGGCCGGCGCGGCGGCCCTGGTGGCGGTTTCAATCCACGCGCCCGCGAGGGGCGCGACGTGATGGTGGACGTCGAGCGGCTGCAGGACATCACCACCGTTTCAATCCACGCGCCCGCGAGGGGCGCGACGTCTGGCATTTGATCCTCAGCCCCGGTATAGATCTTGTTTCAATCCACGCGCCCGCGAGGGGCGCGACATACCGCGGAACGGTTTTGTGCCGCTCTATGGAGGTTTCAATCCACGCGCCCGCGAGGGGCGCGACGAGCACGCTCTACCGTCGGATTGCGGCCGAAAAAGTTTCAATCCACGCGCCCGCGAGGGGCGCGACGGGCCGGTCTGCAGGGGATGATAGAGGAAGGGCAGTTTCAATCCACGCGCCCGCGAGGGGCGCGACGAGCACGCGCCAGGTTGTGGAGATCCAGGTAATCGAGTTTCAATCCACGCGCCCGCGAGGGGCGCGACTCCGCTAAGCGCCATCGCGCCGGTGCCGGTCGTTTTGTTTCAATCCACGCGCCCGCGAGGGGCGCGACGCCACCAAGGTAACACCTTGCCAGGCAAGGGAAATATGCCCGGATTCCGCGAACCTGCACGGACAACCCCTGCAAGATGCCTATGAACTTGGCAAGATCCAGAAAATCTCTTCTACGTCAGCTGGATAGAAAAACGCGAACCTCCCGGACTTTTCCCGGCAGCTAGGGGTTCGCGGAGGCGGTCAGAAAACCAGTGGACCGTTCAGGTCGAGTGCGGCCTTGGCGCCGATGTGTTCGACCTTGGTTTTCCAGTTCTTGCCGAGGTAGTAGAAGCGCAGGCTGTCTTGCGCCGGGTCTATCAGTTCCATCAGCCGGTGCTTGAGCACCGTCCATTGCGCGGGGTCGACCTCGATCTCGAACACCGAGAACTGCACGCGCTGGCCGTAATCCCGGCAGGCCTTGGCGACACGGCGCAGGCGGCGCTCGCCGGCCGGTTCGCGGGTGCTTACGTCATAGCTCACCAGGACCATCATGGTGGCGGCTCACTTCCACAGGAAGGGTGGATAGGCTTCCAGGTCGCCGCGCAGGTGACGGGCGAGCAACTGGGCCTGGACGGCGGGGAACAGGCCGACGGCGAACTTCTCTTCGAGGAAGGCGTGGCGCATTTCCTCCCGCTTGCGCTCCTGGTAAGCGGTGAGCACCGTCTTGCGGGATTCTTCCTTGAGGGAGACTGCGCCGTTATCCAATTGCACGAAGTCGCGCTCACCAAGCTGGCGCCGATTGATCAGGGACAGCGCCAAGCGGTCGGCCATCACCGGGCGGAATTCCTCCAGCAGGTCGAGCGCGAGGCTGGGGCGGCCGGGGCGGTCGCGGTGCAGGAAGCCCACCGCCGGGTCCAGCCCCACGCTCTCCAGCGCGGAGCGGCAGTCGTGCGTCAGCAGGGTGTAGAGGAAGGAGAGCAAGGCATTCACCGCGTCCAGCGGCGGCCGCCGACTGCGGCCCTCGAAGCGCATGGCCGGCTCCGGTGCGCGGATGAGGTGATCGAACACGCCGAAGTAGGCCTGCGCCGCCTCGCCCTCCAGGCCGCGCAGCACGTCGAGTTCTTCTTCCAGCAGCAGGCGCGCGGAGATGCGCCGCAGGCGCTCCCGGGCATGTGCCAGGGCGGTCTGATCGGCCTCCGGCATGTCTTCACCGTGATCGCGTAGCGCGCGGCCGAGCACCGCACGCTGGTTATGGACCTTGCCAATCAGCACATTGCGGACGATGAGCGCGCAGCCGGCCGGCGCATCGGTACGGCGGTATTGCTCGCGCCGCAGCAGCACGTTGCCCGATACCGGCCCCTCCATGCGCGCCAGGAACTTGCCGTTGGGCGACAGGAAGCTGACGCAGATGCCTTGCTCGGCGCAGTAGCCGAGCAGCGGCGGCGACACCATCACCCGGCCCATGCACACCATGCTCTCCAGCATGTGGGCGGGCAGGCGGGCGCGCTCCGCACCCTCCACTTCCATGACGATGTTGGCGCCATCCTTCTTCAACCAGGCGCCTTCGGTGGTGACGTACAGGGTGTTGAGCTGGCGGCGCATGCCTCAGTCCTCGTTCTGCAATTGCCGTTTCAGCCAGGCCTCCACGCCGCCGGCTTTCGCCAGCAGGCGCGGCTGGCAAAGATCGAGCAGGGAACAGTTGTCGCAGCGCTTGGCGTCGTAGCTTGCCAACGGGGTGCGGCCGGCATGGAACATGGCGCGGGTGGCGCTTATCGCTTCCTGCGTCAGCGTGCGCAGCGCCTCGTCGAAGGCCACCACCTCGCGCCGCCGCGGCTGGCCGTAGAACAGGGCGCCCTCCGCCACCGCCACGCCGAACATCGCTTCCAGGCACAGGGCCTGGGCGCACAGCTGCACCTCGTCCGCCCGGTGGGTCTTGGGGCGGCCGCGCTTGTACTCGACCGGATACGGGCGCTCGCCCGGCGCTTCGGCGTGGAACTCCACCACGTCCGCCACGCCGTTGATGCCCAGCGCCGCGCTGGACAAGGGCATGGCGGTGACGGTGCGCACGCCGTGGCGGCGCTCCACCGCCGGAGTGTCGGCCTTGTCGTGCAGCAGGCGCCCTTCCGCCGTCTGCCGGTTCTCGGCCCACTGCTGCTCCAGGTGGATGAGCGCGCATTGGCGCGGGCAGTAGAGGTGGTGCTGGAGGGCGGAAAGGGGGATGAGCTCATCGTCCATCGTCATCCCCCCTCTTTCCTCAGAGGTACTCGCGCACGCTCACGCCCTGGGGCAGGGCTTCGGCGTCCACCTTGACGGTGTAGTCGGCAAAGCTGCGCGCCGGGCCATCCTCCTCCGGCTTGGCCCGCGTCACTTGCACGGTGTCGAACAGCCGATGCGCCGGCGCGTTGCCCATGGCGTTGTCGTGCTCGAACACGATGAGCTTGCGCGCGGCCATCTCGCCGCGCGCGGCGGAGCGGTCGTGCTCGAACATGTTGATGAGCGCCTGCCACAGCAGCTGCAGGTCATCGTCCGAAAAGCCGGTACGCTCGGCCAGCTTGGCGGAAACGAAGCCGTGCGCGCGATACAGGCCGTAGGGCAGGATGTGCTTGCGGCCCATGGTGCGGTTGTCGCCGCTCTGCTTTTCAGCCTCTTCGGCAGTGGTGACCGCCATGCGGGTGATGGAGATTTCCAGCGGCAGCACCGGCTCCACCGAGGTGGCGAAACCGAGCTGCACCGGGCCGCGCACCTGGCCGGCATTGACGCCGGTGGTCATCACCGCGCCGAAGGTGCGCACGTCGAAGAAGTTGGCGCACATCCAGCCGGTGATCTCGCGCGCCTTGGCTTCGTCCTTGGGCAGCTTCTTGTAGCCGTCCTTGGCGTCGGCCGGAATATCCAGCGCCTTCCAGGCCTTCTCGTGCTGGAAGTTGAGCACGGCCTTTTCCTGCATGTAGATGGCGTAGCCGGGGCCGCCGTCCTTGTCCAGCGTGACGAAGTTGCGGATCTTGCGCTTGAGCGCGACGTCGGTGACCAGACCGCGGTTGGTTTCCGGGTCCAGCCGCGGCAGGTTGCCGGCATCGGGGTCGCCGTTCGGATTGCCGTTGGTGACGTCGAACAGGTAGACGAATTCGTAGCGGTGGGCGATGGCCGTCATCAAATGGCTCCTTCGGTATCGGTATCGGTTTCGGTGTCTTCAGCGGCATCGCCGCTGGCGTCGCGCTTGGCGAAATGGATGTGGGACTGGTGGTAATAGCCGATGGCGAAGCGGCCCTGGTCCTCGATCTTCAGGCTGCGCGGAAACTGGTCCGGCAGGCCTTCGACGATGTCGCGGATTTCCTTTTCCAGGTTCACCGCCTGGCCGGGGCGCTCCTTGCGCAGCTTGCTCATGTGGTTCTGGGTGTTGCGCAGCAGCACCGGGAAGATGGCGGCCGGTGTCGCCGAGGCCGCGCCGTAGTAGCGGTCGCGGATGGTGGCGTTGACCTGGCCGCCCAGCGCGCAGCGCTGCACGAACTCCAGCACGGCGAACAGGCGCCCGAGCAGGTAGCCGGGCTGGGTGGATTGCTTGTCTAGACTCACAGGAATCTCCTCCTCTGAAGTACGGATGCCCCGGCGGAACTCGCGCGCCAGAACGCCTTTGCAGATCGCGGCACGCATGCCGGAAAGATTGCCGTCGCTGCGGATGCGCATCACGGTGTTGGCGAGCAGGCTGCGTGGGTACAGGCCACCGCTGAGGATGGCGCGCATGGTTTCGCCGATGAGGTTGTCGAAGGCATCGTCTGCCTTGGGCATTGCGCCCTCGCGGTTGGGCACCGTTGCCAGCAACAGGCGGTAGACCGTGGGCTCGATGCGCCAGGGCAGCGGTTCGACGCGCAAGTCCTGCGCATGCTCAGCCAGGCGCTTGGCGAATACCTCCAGCGTATCCACCTGCCAGTAGCGCACCGAAAGCCGCGAGGCGTTCGGCGCCAGCCCCAGTACGTACATGCGGGTGCCGGGCGCAAGGCCGGGGTCCAGCTCGGCCAGCGGTCTGCCCTTGCCCAGGCCATCCAGCACCGTGCGCAGCCGCTCGGCCTCGCTGTCGTCATCCGGGGGCATGAGCAGGCTGGAGAGGAAATCCTCCGCCGCCTGGGCGTCGGCCTCGCTGCCGGCGGCCTCCGCCCAGAACACCACCGAGGTATCGCCCACCTGCAGGCGCTGGCGGTTATCGGGACCGCGCCGCAGCAGGTGATTCAGCACCGAGGTGTAGGCGAAGGCGGCTTGCTCGGACACCGGCGCGTTGTCGCCCTGGTTCTTCCCATACGAGGTGAAGGCGTCCAGGTTGAAGGACACCAGCGAGGCGCCGGAGCTCTGCGCGCCGTTCACGCCCTTGATCGCCGGATGCAGGCGGGCGATGGGCGCGACCTCACCGTTCACCAGGCACATCGCACCCGCGGCCGCGGCGGGCGGGGTTCCTTCTGCGCCCTCCTCATCGCCCAGCAGCCGGGCACGCAAGGCCTTCGCCGCTTCGCGTTCATGCAGGTGGCGATGCTCGTTCCCCAGGCGGAACACCAGGTTGGCATCCCGCATTTCCTCGGGAAACAGCGGCGCCTGGAACTGCTCCGGCGACCAGTGCTGCAGAAAGGCCAGCAAGGCCTGCAGCCCTTCGTCCTGCGCGCCTGCCAGGGCCGTTTCATGCAGCGCCTTGAAGGCTTCATGCTCCTTGTCGGCACGCTTGCTGGTGGCGCTGACGCCCAGCACGTAGCTGGTCTTGTCCCACAGGAAATTGGATTTGATGCCGACCGTGCGTTTCTCCGGCTGAGGCACCTCCAGCACGCGGGGCTGTGGCTTCTTGCCGGTGGTGTCGCGGATGTCATTCACCGCCAGCACCGCGCCGTCCGCCGCCAGCACGATCTCGTAGCTGATCTTCTCCGGGCTGTAGCCGTAGGCGGCGATGCCGCCGGCGCCGCCCGCCGCCATGCGCTGGTAGTAGCGCACCAAGGCCTGCAGGATCATGCCTTCACCTCCGCGCCCTGCCAGGGCGGCACTTCGATCACGCCGTTCTTCATGCAAGCGCGGAAGAAGTGCGGCGTCATGCCATCGTCGAAGTCGATGTCGTGCAGCATCCAGCCGAGGTCTTTGTCCAGCTCCACGCCGGCTGCCGGCGCGGGTGGCAAGGCGCCCTCCTCCAGCAGCTCGAAGCTGGCGGGAAACTCACGCACGCCTAGGCAGGGTGCATGGAAGCACTGCCCCTTGCGCGCGCGGCGGTTGAAGATGTCCAGGTGCTTGCCCACCGAGTCGTCCGGCCCGGCACGGCCGGTGAGCTGGAAATGGGCTTCGATCAGGTAATGCACGTCGCGCAGCACGGTGGCCGCGCGCTGCTGTCGGTCCTCATCCACATAGGTGGCCAGGCCGGCGGTGCTGCCCGCCTTCATCGCCTTCGCCACGCTGGCCGGCGACAGCTTGCCGCCAACCTCGTTGCGCCGGATCGACTCGAAGCGGATCGGCTTCAGCACATGAATGCGGTCGATGTGCCAGCGTATCGCCGGCTTCCAGTGGATCGCTTCCAGGATGCCGCGTGCGGCCGACGGGGTGATCACGTCGTAACTCACGCGTTCCACCTTCATCTCTGGTCGCGTGAAGCAGGCTCGCTCGCCCCAGACAAGTAGCTTTACCCCAAAAGCCATTCCACCCCCTTTATGGTTTGAGTCACCCCTCAGAGAGGGGTGACTTGCTCCACTTGCACACACATAGAACTAACTAAGTTTCAATCCACATCCGCACCAGCCTCTCGATCAATCCGAGCAGCGCAACGCCAATGACCAACCAAGGCAGGACAGGCTGTCGACGCGGGATGACTCTCAGCTCGAACCTGATTAGCAATCCCGGTCGCGGCTCTTTCGGCTGTTTCACGACTTGGCTCCTGCCCTAATCGTGACCTAAGCATAGAACAGCTTTTTAGTGAGTTCAGACCAGATTTATGCAGGTTCCTAGCTTGCTCTTTTCTTATAAGCGCCTTTGCGAACACATCACCACAGCAGAGATTCGCTCCTCAAGAAAGCGGGATCATCCCAACTCAAACCAGAATCCTTGCTGTAAAGATCCATCACCGTCAGCGCCATGAATTGCTCCCCCCAACGCTCTGGCGCCACCGGCTGGATGGCGCCCGATTGGCGCAGGGCTTCAAAACCCTGACGCGGCAGTTGCACCAGGTAGGGCTGCAAACGGCGGGCGATGCCGCCGCTCTTCTCCACGTAGCGCAAGGCTTCCAGCGCGTCGCGGGCGGTGTCGTCGTAAGGCACGATCACCGGCATCTGCACCGAGTCGATCATGCGGAATTTCGCCGCCAGGGTTTCCAGCGGCAGGCTGTCGAGGCGGCTGCGCCGCAACAGGCCCAGCAGGTCGCCCCCATCCAGCGCGGACTCGCCCTTCTGCCAGTACAGCTCGCGGAAGTAGGTTTCGATGGCCGCCGGGCATAGCGGGTCGGCCGCATGGCTGCGCAATACGGTGGCCGCCGCCTGGGCGAATTGCTTGAGCTCCGGCGGCGGCGCCCAATCGGCGTTGGCGGTGGAGAAAACCAGGACTTCGCTGACGGCCGCGTCCCGCCGTCCTTCCCGGTTGCAGCGGCCGGCGGCCTGGGCGATGGAGTCCAGCCCGGCTTCGGCACGCAGCACCAGCGGGAAATCCACATCCACCCCGGCCTCGATCAGGCTGGTCGAGACGAGGCGGCAAGGCCGGCCCGACTTCAGGTCTTCCCGCGCCTCGGCCAGCACCTTGCTGCGATGGCTGGCGCACATCAGCGTCGTCAGGTGCCGCGCGCCGGGAAGATCGGCCATGTCCTGGAACACCGCGCGCGCATGGCGGCGGTTGTTCACGATGCACAGCACTTGTTCCTGCGTGCGCATATGGCCGGCCAGCGCCTCATCGTCCAGTTCGCCCACATGCCGCACACGCACGCGCTCCAGCTTGCGGAACAACTGCGGCGGCTCTGGCGCAAGTTCCCGCACGCGCTCGAACCCACCGACAAACTCCGGCGCCTTCAAGGCCGGCTGGGTGGCGGTGCACAGCACCACGCTGCTGCGGTAGTTGCGCGCCAACTCGTCGATGGCCGCCACCGCCGGGCGCAGCAGCTTCAGCGGCAGGGTCTGGGCTTCGTCCAGGATCACCACGCTGCCGGCGATGTTGTGCAGCTTGCGGCACTGGGACGGCCGCGCTGCGAACAGGCTCTCGAAGAACTGGACGGCGGTGGTGACGACGATGGGCGCGTCCCAGTTCTCCATCGCCAGCTTGAGCTTCTCCTGCGACTGGTAGCGCTCGGCGTCGTCACGCGTCGGCGGAGGTTGCACGAAGGCGCTGTGGTGCTCCAGCACCGCGCTTTCCCCAAGATCGCCGAGCGCGCGACGGAACACCGCGGCGTTCTGTTCGACGATGCTGGTGAAGGGGATGACGAAGATCACCCGCCGCAGGCCATGCCGGATGGCGTGGTCCAGCGCGAAGGCGAGCGAGGCCAGGGTCTTGCCGCCGCCAGTCGGCACCGTCAGCGAGAACATTCCCGGCTCGCAGGCAGCTTGTTCGCGCACATGTGCGAGGATGTCCGCCCTGATTCGATTGATGTCCGAGTCCGCGGAGAAGGCGGAGAGATAGTCGTCCAGCCGGTCCCGCAAGGCCGGCAGGGCGGGCGCGGCGAGCGCCCGCAGGGCTCCGCGCTCGCGCGGCTCGCCCTCACCGGCGGCCCGATCGTAGAAGGCTTCGGTATCCAGGTAATCGGCGTCGACCAGGCTGGAAAACAGCATGCGTGCGAGGAAAGCAGCCTGGAACATCGGCCCGCCGGCGCCACCTTGCTTGAAGGGCAGCGGGCCAAGATCGCGCGGCAGCGCGATTTCCTCCTGCCACTGGGGCAGCAGCGGCGGCAAACCCACGCCGCGCAGCCGATCCTTCAAGGAGGTGCGCTCGCCGCTTTCAAGGCCATTCGCCAGCCCGGCGTGATGGCCGGCGATGGCATAGGCAATCAGGTGCCCCAGCGGCCCATACCGCTCCACCGCCAGCATCGCACCACGGGTGGCGTGATCGACCCGAACCGCCTCGCCTGCTATCCGGCGCTGGAAATCGTCGGTGTACTTCCCCAGGTCGTGGAGCAAACCTGCAGGCGCAGCCAGGCCGGATGCATCGAAGACGGCGGCAAAGCCCGCCGCCAGGTCGGCAACACTGCGCAGATGCTCCGCCAGCAGCTGCCAGTCCGAACGATCCGGTGTCGCGGTCGAGTGCGCGTAGAAGCGCCCCCCTGGTCTCTTATCCGTCATCACGCCTCCAATCCTTCAGCATATGCTTTCAGGCTTGTTGCGGCCGTGACATCCCTCACGCCCCACTGCCGCCCTCCCTGTCGCCCCGCACAGGGGAGCAATACCGGCGATCCGGCAGCTTCATGCTGACGGCAAAGCCATTGCCGAGCCGGGAAACGCATTTCGAGAACGCACCAGCAAGCCCAGGAAAACCGGCCTTTCCATTCTTGTGCGCAGGCTCACCCGCAAGGGCATTCCACACAAGGCCATCCACCTGCATCAAGGGCGTGAAGAAATTGTCAGCCGCATGGCACTACACGAACGTACTATGACGGCCAGCCCATGCCGATAGGATGAACAGCACTTTCATTTCCCGCCAGCCACGGTTTTCCCTTGCCGCCACGCTCACCGCGGCACGGCCCGCGCCCCGCATCCGCTGCCGCGCGCATCGTCCTGGCCGTTAGCTTTGACTTCGCCCCTTATTCCAGTCGCCTGTAAAGGATCATCGTGACCCGCAAGCACCACCTCGCCCTCGCCTGCCTCGCCGCCTCCATCACCGTGCTCGCCGGCTGCGCGACCGAAAGCTCCCGCAGCATCGCCCCGCAGCAGACCGTCTCCGCCGCCCGGCCGTACAACGGCGCGCGCCAGCCGATCTCGGTGGGCAAGTTCGACAACCGCTCCAGCTTCATGCGCGGCGTATTCACCGATGGTGTGGACCGCCTCGGCAGCCAGGCCAAGACCATCCTGCTCACCCACCTGCAGCAGACCAACCGCTTCAACGTGCTCGACCGCGAGAACATGAGCGAGATCAAGCAGGAAGCCGAGATCGCCAGGACGCAGCAGACCCTGCGCGGCGCGCGCTATGTGGTCACCGGCGACGTCACCGAGTTCGGCCGCAAGGAAGTCGGCGACCGCCAGCTGTTCGGCATCCTCGGCCGCGGCAAGGAGCAGGTGGCCTATGCCAAGGTGGCGCTGAACGTGGTGGACGTGCAGACCTCTGAAGTCATCTACTCCGCGGTCGGCGCCGGCGAATATGCGCTTTCCAACCGCGAGATCATCGGCTTCGGCGGCACCGCCAGCTATGATTCCACCCTCAACGGCAAGGTGCTGGACCTCGCCATCCGCGAGGCGGTGGATGGGCTGGTGAAAGGCATCGAGAGCGGCGCCTGGCGCCCGGCCAACTGAGGATGCGCGCCATGCCACGCCTCCCCGCGCAGCGCACGCTGCTCGCCCTCCTCGCCACTTCCGCCCTGCTCGCCGGCTGCGCCACGCAGCGCTCGCTTTATCACTGGGGCAACTTCCCCGATCAGCAATACGCCTACCTCAAGGGCGACAAGGGGCCGGAAGAGGAAATCCAGGAGTTGGAGAAGATCCGCGAACAGGCCAAGGCCGCCGGCCAGGCCCTGCCGCCCGGCCTGCAGGCCCACTTGGGCATGCTCTACGGCGTCACCGGCCGCGCCGACCTCTTCGTCGCCAACCTCGAGGCGGAACGCCAGCAATTCCCCGAGAGTGGCCCCTATGTGGACTTCCTGCTGAAGAAGAAGACCCCGCAATGAGCAAGACCATGCCAACCAAGCCCTTCCGCCTGGCCGGCCTCGCCGCCCTGGCCTGCGCCACCCTCGCCCTCACCGGCTGCGCCACCAAGGCCTACAACTATGCCAACTTCAGGGAAGCCCGGCCGGCCTCCATCCTGGTGCTGCCGCCGGTCAACAGCTCGCCGGACGTCAACGCCACCTACAGCATGATGTCCCACACCACGCTGCCGCTGGCCGAGTCCGGCTATTACGTCTTCCCGGTCACCCTGGTGGAGGAAACCTTCAAGCAGAACGGCCTTACCTCGCCGCACGACATCCAGCAGGTTTCAGTGGCCAAGCTGCGGGAAATCTTCGGCGCCGATTCCGCGCTCTACATCGACGTGAAGCAGTACGGCACCACTTACGCCGTCATCTCCAGCGAAACCCGCGTCACCGCAGTCGCCAAACTGGTCGACCTGCGCTCCGGCAAAACGCTATGGGAAGGCGCCGCCACCGCCTCCAGCGCCGAGGGCAACAACAACTCCGGCGGCGGCCTGATCGGCATGCTGGTCATGGCAGCGGTCAAGCAGATCATGGAGACCGTCAGCGAACAAGGCCACCTCATCGCAGGGCGCACCAGCGGACGATTGCTCATGGCGGGCCAGCCGAACGGGATTCTGTACGGGCCGCGGTCGCCGTTTTACTTGAAGGATGGGGTTCCGGGGAAGTAATACAGTTGCTTCAACCTGAGCCTCGAAGTCGAGGCTCAGGCCTCGTGGTTCGCGGGGCCAAAACCAAAGGATTTACTTGAGCTCGGCGCTCTGGAGTTTTCCGTCGGGGGCAAAACGGTAATTCACTACGTGCTCGCATTCGGCGCAGTTCCCCCCCGCCCAATACGTCACCGAAACGATACCGTCTCCGCCACAGGCGATATTCTCTGTTCTGCCCGCAGCCCATACGCGTATACGGAAATCATCTCCAGCAGGCAACAGTGATGGAACCGAAGGCAACTCCTGCCATGCCCCATCCTGATCCAGGTAATAAGCATGTTCTCCTGCGTAAGGCATCTCGCCAAGACAACCTTCGTATATATCGGGATTGAGCTCTCCCTTGAGCATCAGCGTCGTGGCCATGCAATTTCTGGAAAGCTCATAGCGGGTGGGAACGATCGTTTCACCTTTCTTCGGGCATATGTCCGCATAGGCAAAGTTTGCCAATAGAAGGGGGCTCAGAATCAATAGGCAGAGCATCATCCTGAAGAATTCGCGGATATCGATAAACCGCCAGCCACCAGGACGAAAGGCCGTGGAATAAAACACGTCAGCGCGGCTTTTCGGCCCACAGCACCAGGGCCTCAAGCTCGCCGAACATTGGCGCACTAGCCGTGATGTCATAAGCGCCTCCATCAATCAGGGAAATCATTCGCTGGCACACCTCTTCTTTGCCACCATTGGCATATAGGGAATTGACGCTGCCCTCCGCCTGCGCGCGCGCAAATGCCAACCCCTGCATCACCGCTTTCTTTGCGTCCTAGCTCGTTCTCCCCGCCTCTTGCAGCCTTGCCTGAACATACCCGGCAGCGGCTTCGACATACTTGCGGTTACGCTGCTGCCAGCTACCGACAAACTCCTGCGCGCTTTCTTGCCTTCCAAGCAAGGAAAGGCAGTCCCTTCCAAGCCGGCCAACGGTGAACTGCATGGAGCCAATAAGGCCAACCGCTGCGTCTCTCGACTCCGAAGCCACGCTTTCGAGCTGCTGGGCGCCAGCCTGAAAGGACATTCCAAGCGCGCAAATCCAGACAGGCAGAAACAACTTTCTGCAGGTTCTACGAATCATGTCAAACCAACCCTATCAACTGATTTCTTGATTCAGAAAGCACGGGGCCATCTGATATTTCCCAGCGCAGATGATAATTCCAAAGTATTAGGAAATGTCGAATGGGAAAAACAAATTACTGAAATCGCATTTTTCATTCAGCGCCGTCCATGTCACCGCTCAATTCACCAGTGCGGTCAATTCCATCCATTGCCTCAATCCACCACTCGGCCGACAATTGCCCGGTAACAAGACAGGCCAAGATGATGCCCCCCGCCCCCTGGCGCCTCCCCGCCCTCTCCCCGCGCTTCCTCCCCGTCTGGCGGCGCAATTTCCTTGTCTGGCGCAAGCTCGCGCTGCCTTCCATCCTGGGCAATCTGGCGGATCCGGTGATCTACCTGTTCGGGCTGGGCTTCGGCATCGGCATGCTGGTGCCGGAGGTGGGCGGGGTGTCGTACATCACCTTCCTGGCGGCGGGGATGGTGTGCTACTCGACGATGAACGCGGCAACTTTCGAGGTGTTGTATTCCAGCTTCTCGCGCATGCATGTGCAGCGCACCTGGGATGCGATCCTGAACGCGCCGGTGGCGCTGGACGACGTGGTGTTCGCCGAGCTGGTGTGGGCGGCGTCCAAGGCGCTGTTGTCGGGCGCGGCCATCCTGCTGGTGGTGACGCTGTTCGGCTTCGTCGAGCCGCGCTACGTGCTGTGGGTGCTGCCGCTGATCTTCCTCGTCGGCCTGGTGTTCGGCGCGCTGGGGCTGGTTGTGACGGCGCTGGCGCCAAGCTACGACTTCTTCATGTACTACTTCACGCTGTTCATCACGCCGATGATGCTGGTCTCCGGCGTGTTCTTTCCGGCGGAGCAGTTGCCGGAGGCGCTGCGCGCGGTGACCGGGCTGCTGCCGCTGTCGCACGCGGTGCAGATCGGCCGGCCACTGCTGCTGGGGCAGATTCCGCAGGACGCGGGCCTGCACCTGGGCGCGCTGGCGGCCTACGGCGCGGTGGCCTTCTGGCTGGCGCTGGCGCTGATGCGGCGGCGGCTGCTGAAGTAGGCGATGTCCATCTTCGACATCCTGGCCGAGCAGCGCATCGCCGACGCCCAGCGCCGTGGCGAGCTCGACAATCTGCCCGACGCCGGCAAGCCGCTGGTGTTCGACGACGATCCGCTGGTGGATGGCGAAACCCGCACTTTCAACCGCATCCTGAAGAACGCCGGCTTCACCCCCACCGAGGTCGGCCTGCGCCGTGAGCTGGCGGCGCTGCGAGCCGAGCTGGCGGCCGGCGCGGGCGGCCCGCAGCGCGAGGAAATGCGCCGCCGCATCGCCGAGCTCTTGATCCAGCTCATGGAAAGCCCTCGCCGCTGAAACAAACCACCGCCGCGGGCACGGCGGCCGCGCGGCTTTGCGGTAACCTCGGCCGGAATGCATAGGCTTGGGAAGGCGATGGAGATACTGGCGGCGGACATCGGCGGCTCGCGTGCGCGGCTGCTGATCGGCGATTACCGCGACGGCCGCTGGACCGAGCGGCGGCGAACGATCTACCCCAGCGGCGATTTCGCCGACCTGGACAGCCTGCTGCTCGCCTTCCTGCAGCCGGGCGACGCGCCCCAGGCGGCCTGCCTCGCCCTCGCCGGCCCACTGGAAAACGGCCGGCTGCGGATGACCAACCTGCCGTGGACGGTGGACGCCGCCGACCTCGCCGCCCGCTTCAAACTGCGCCGGCTGCGCCTGATCAACGACTTCGCCGCCCAGGCGCTGGGCCTGCCCGACCTGCCGGCGAGCAGCCTGTGCACGCTGCAGGCCGGCCGCCCGCAGGCGGACGCGCCGCGCCTGCTGATCGGCGCCGGCACCGGCCTGGGCGTGGCCCAGCTGGTGGGCGACAGCGCGCTGCAGAGCGAAGGCGGCCACGCCGGCTTCGCTCCCGCCGACGCCGAGCAGGACGCGCTGCTGCAACACCTGCGCGCCAGCGGCGAGGGCTGCAGCCTGGAAACCCTGCTCTCCGGCCGCGGCCTGGCGCGGCTCCACCGCTACGCCGGCGGCCGTGCGACGCTGGACGCCCCCGCCATCGGCAGCGCCGCGCTGGCGGGCGAGCCGGCCGCCGCCGCCGCGGCAGCGCTGTTCGCCCGCATCTACGCCGCCACCGCCGGCAACCTGGCGCTCACCACGCTGGCCCACGGCGGCGTCTATCTGTGCGGCGGCATCGCCCCGCGCCTGCTGCCCTTCCTGCAGGCGCCAGCGGTGTTGCAGGCCTTCCGCGACAAGCCGCCCATGCAGGCGCTGCTGGGGGAGATTCCACTGCATGTGGTGACGGATGACCTGCTCGGCCTCTACGGCGCCGCCCGCGGCGCGGCCCAGCTCGCCGCCGAATGCCTGGCCGGGGATGCCCATGGCTGAAGCCGGCGACAGGGGAACGCCCCGCCCGCCGCGCGCGCCCTGGCGCTTCCTGCGTCTCACCGCCGGCTACTGGAACGGCCCGCGGCGCTGGCCGGTGCGCGGCGCCATCCTGCTGCTGGTGCTGCTCACGCTGGCGCAGGTGGCGCTGGCGATCTGGATCAGCTACTGGAACCGGGACCTGTTCGACGCGCTGGAGAACCGCAGCGGCGGCGCGCTGTGGCGGCTGGCGGGCAGCTTCGGCCTCATCTTCCTGCTCACGGTGGCGGTCACCGCGCTGCACCTGGAGGTGAAGCGCTGGCTGCAGCTGGACTGGCGGCGCTGGCTCACCGAACTGCTGGTGGGGCAGTGGATGGACCACGCCCGCCACTACCGCCTGCAGTTCGCCCCCGGCGACCACGACAACCCGGACGCCCGCATCGCCGAGGACGTGCGCATCGCCACCGAATCCGCCGTGGGCCTGTTCCACTCCCTGCTCTACTCGGTGCTCATCCTCGGCAGCTTCGTGGACATCCTGCTGGCCGTCTCCGGCAGCCTCCAGCTGCCGGGCAGCGGGGTGAGCATTCCCAGCTACATGGTGCTGGCCGCCTTCCTCTATGCCGGCGCCGGCGCGCTGCTGGGGCTGGTGCTGGGGCGGCCCCTGGTGCACAGCACCAACCGCCTGCAGAGCGTGGAGGCCAACCTGCGCTATGGCCTCGCCCGCGCCCGCGAGCATGCGGAATCGGTGGTGCTGATGCATGGCGAGGCGCACGAGCGGGAGAACGCCGCCCGCCTGTTCGCCGACGTCGGCCGCGGCTGGAACCGGCAAACGCTGGCCTACCTCGGTATCGTCTCCTTCTCCACCGGCTACGGCACCCTGCTGCCGGTGTTGCCCATCCTGATCGCGGCGCCGCAGTACATTGCCGGCACCATGACGCTGGGCCTGCTGATGCAGGCGGCGCAGGCCTTCCAGCGCCTGAGCTCGGCGCTGTCCTGGCCGATAGACAACCTGGGCGAGCTGGCGCGCTGCCGCGCCTCGGTGGACCGCATCGTGTCGCTGCACGAGGACATGCAGGCGATGGCGCGGCACGACCGCGGCGAGGAATGCAGCGAGGAGGTCTGCCTCTACCACGCCGCGCATGCCGACCTGGACATCCGCCAGCTGCGCCTCCTCGCCCCCACCGGGCAACTGCTGCTGGAGGGGCTGGACCTGCATGTGCGGCGCGGCGAACGGGTGCTGATCACCGGCGATCCGGCGGTCACCATCGCGCTGTTCAAGGCGGTGGCCGGGCTGTGGCCCTGGGGCGGCGGCGAGATCGTGCTGCCGCGCGACCAGGACATGATGTTCGTGCCGCAGCGCCCCTACCTGCCCGCCGGCAGCCTGCGCGCGCTGCTCGCCTATCCGCAGGATGCGGCGCGCTACGACGACGCCGGCCTGCTGCGGGCGCTGGAATGCGCCGGCATCGCCTGGCTGGCGCCACGGCTGGACGACAGCGACGACTGGTCCCACGCCCTGCCGCTGCGCGCCCAGCAGCGCCTGGGCATCGCCCGGGTGTTCCTGCAGCAGCCGGCGTGGATCTTCATCGAGGAGGCCACCGACGCCTTCGAACTGAAGGAGGAGCAATCCACCATGGAAATGCTGCACCACGAACTGCCGGACGCCACGCTGCTGCACATCTGCCTGCACAACGGCCTGGAGCATTTCTACGACCGCCGGCTGGACCTCCAGCGCCACGGCGACCGCCGCGCCCATCCGCGGCACGAGGGCGCGGCGAGCACCGCCGCGCCCGGCTCCGCCGCCACGCTACCGGAAGCTTGAGGGCAGCCAGCCGCGCGCCACGCAGTCGCGGAAACTCCAGGCCGGCGTGGTCTCGGTCTTGTAGCTCCAGAAGAACCAGCCCAGGTACTTCTCGAAGCTCAGCAACTGGGCGGCGGCGTAGCCACGGTTGGCGACGTGCTGCTGGAAGTCGTCCATGTGCTCCAGCGCATGGTTGTACGGCCCTTCCGCCCACAGCGAGACCACCTTCAGGTCCAGCCCCAGGCTCCATTCGCCGCAGATCGCCGGCAGGCCCAGTTCGGCGTTGATCGCATCCGCCTCGCCGCGCCAGTCGCCCGCGGCCTTGTGCAGGTGGGCGTAGATGTCGCTGTCGATGTCGGCGCGGTCGAAGCACTGGTAGCGGTGCAGGTCGAACACCACGTTGCGGAATTCCGGCGCCTGCATGAAGCCAAGGTATTCGCGGTAGGAGCGGAAGCCGTCGTGGAACACCACCGCCACCTTTTCCGCTGGGCAGTGGCGGCGAATGCGCTCATAGGCGGCGAGGTTGTAGGCCTTGAGGTAGTCGGTGGGGATGTCCCAGCGCGGCTCGTTGAGCACCTCGATGGCGGCCAGGGCCGGCGCCGCGCGGTAGCGCCCGGCCAGGCGCTCCAGCACGGCCAGCGAGTGCTCCCGGTACTCGGCCTTGGTGTGCCATTCGCACACGTCCTTGATGCCGCCGTTGTCGAAGCCGTTCTGGCAGCCGGGCGCTGCGTGCAGGTCCAGCATCACCTTCAGGCCGAACTCCGCCGCCCAGTCCATCGCCCGGTCCAGCACCTCGATGCCGCCGGTGACGAAGGGGTGGCGCGCCGTGCCATAGCTGGGGTGGTAGGGATAATCCGGGCCGAAGATCCAGTGGCCCACCGGAATGCGCACCGCGTTGAGGCCGCGCTCGGCGATCCAAGCGAAATCGTCGCGGGTGACGAAGCTGTTCCAGTGCCGGCGCAGGCGCTCCGGCGCGGCGGCGCCCAGCTCGGCGCACCAGGTGGTTTCGTCGGTGGCCTGGGTGCCTTCGAACAGGCTGGGCACCATCCATTTTTCCAGCAGCAGCCAACTTCCCAGATTCACGCCGCGCAGCTTGTTCACATGGGTTTCCATGGTTGTTCTCCTTATCGGCCATGTGCTGACAGCATACGCCTTCCGTCACATGCCGGCGGCGGCAGGCGGCCGCTCCAGCGTCTAGAATCCGGCGGGTACCCGTTCCGGGCATGGGAGGAGAGGATGACGGCACCCTGGTGGAAGGACGCGGTGATCTACCAGATCTACCCGCGCAGCTTCATGGACAGCAACGGCGACGGCATCGGCGATCTGCCCGGCATCCTCGCCCGCCTGGACTACCTGCAGTGGCTGGGCGTGAACGCGCTGTGGCTGTGCCCCATCTTCACCTCGCCCAATGACGACAACGGCTACGACATCTCCGACTACCAGGGGATCATGGCCGAGTTCGGCACCATGGAAGACTTCGACCGCCTGCTGGACGAGGTGCATCGCCGCGGCATGCGGCTGATCCTGGACCTGGTGCTCAACCACACCAGCGACGAGCATCCCTGGTTCAAGGCCTCGCGCAGTTCCCGCGACGACCCCAAGCGCGACTGGTACATCTGGCGCGACGGCCGCGGCGGACCGGGCAGCAGTCCGCGGCGGGGCCTCAACGGCGGTCCGGACGGCGGCCCGCCGAACAACTGGGAGAGCATCTTCAAGGGCCCGGCCTGGCAGTACGACGCCGCTACCGGCCAGTATTTCCTGCACCTGTTCTCGCCGCGCCAGCCCGACCTCAACTGGGAGAACCCGGCGGTGCGCAAGGCGATGGCGGCCACCGCGCGGTGGTGGCTGGACAAGGGCGTAGACGGCTTCCGCATCGACGCCATCACCCACCTGAAGAAAACGCCCGGCCTGCCGGACGCGCCCAACCCGGACGGACTGCCCTTCGCCTGGGCCTATCCGCATCACCGCAACGTGCCCGGCGTGCTGGACTTCGTCGAGGAACTGGCCGCCGACGCCTTCCGCGACTACGACGCCGCCACCATAGGCGAGGCCAACGGCGTGGCCGCCGACCAGGCGGAGGCCTGGGTGAGCGGCCAGCGACTGTCCATGATCCTGCAGTTCGAGCACTCTCACCTGTGGTCCAGCCAGCCCCACGCCGGGCTGGACCTGCCGGCGCTGCGCCGCATCCTCGGGCGCTGGCAGCACGCCCTGCACGGCCGCGGCTGGAATGCGCTGTTCATCGAGAACCACGACCTGCCGCGGGTGCTGTCGCGCTGGGGCGACCCCCAGCGCCATCGCCGCGCGAGCGCTACCGCGCTGGCCACCATGTACTTCCTGATGGAAGGCACGCCCTTCATCTACCAGGGCCAGGAGCTGGGCATGGCCAACACCCGCTTCGACACCCTGGACGACTTCGTGGACGTCTATGCGCGCAACCGCATCCGCCGCATGCGCGAAGCCGGCCAGGACGACGACGCCATCCTCAGGGAGCTGGCGGTCACCTCGCGCGACAACGCACGCACGCCCATGCCCTGGGATGCCAGCGCCAACGCCGGCTTCAGCAGCGGCACGCCGTGGCTGCGGCCCAACCCGGACTACCGCGAGATCAACGTCGCCGGCGAGCGCGCGGACCCCGCCTCGGTGCTCAACTACTACCGCCGCCTGATCGCCCTGCGCGCCGCCGAACCGGCCCTGCGCCACGGCCGCTACGGCGCGCTGCTGGAACGCAACCCGCAGATCTACGCCTACACCCGGCGCCAGGGCGGCAGCGGTTTCCTGGTGCTGTGCAACCTCAGCGGCCAGCCGGCCCCCTACCAGCACCGCGGCCTGCGGCTGCGCCACGAGGCGCTGGTGCTGGCCAACCGCGAGGTGGCGCCGCATCCGCCCGGCATCGCCTGCCTGCTGGCGCCCTACGAGGCACGGGTGTACCGGGTGGATTTCGGTGCCGAATGACCCTGCCGGCGGTGTGACTGCGGGTTCCGCGCCGGCCATAGACAGAGCGTCCCGCCCGGCTGGCCTAGAATCCGTCCCCACCGGTGCCGTCCGCGGCGCCGGTTTTCTTTTTCCGCCGCTCCTCGCTACAGACCCACGCCATGACCGCCATTCCGCCCTGCCCCCTGTGCTCGCTCGAAAACACCTACCCTGACGGCGACAACTACATCTGCGCCGACTGCGGCCATGAATGGTCACCGACCGCCGCGGCCGAAGAGGAAAGCACCGTGGTGCGCGACGCCAACGGCAATCCGCTGGCCGACGGCGACGCAGTGGTGCTGATCAAGGACCTGAAGGTGAAGGGTTCCTCCATCACCCTGAAGATGGGTACCAAGGTGAAGAGCATCCGCCTGGTGGACGGCGACCATGAGGTCGACTGCAAGATGGACGGCGGCAACTTCATGCTCAAGGCCTGCTACCTGCGCAAGGCCTGAGCGCCTCGGCCGGTTGCCGGCGGCCGTTCCAGGCGAAGTCCCCGGGCTCCACCAGGGCGGGCTTGCCGAAGCTGTTCCTGCGCAGCGCCCTTCGGCTGCGCCGAAGGCGAACGGCATCGCCCGCCGGCCTGCCACCCGACAGCGTCAAGCCACCGACAACTCCCGCGCCGTCAGCCACACCCGCATGTCGAACTCCAACTGGTGGTAGGCCGGCTCCATGTGGCAGCACAGCTGGTAGAAGGCCTTGTCGTGGTCCTTCTCCTTCAGGTGCGCCAGCTCATGCACCACCACCATGCGCAGCCCCTCCGGCGGCGCCTCGCGGAACAGGGTGGCGATGCGGATCTCGTTGCGCCGCTTCAGCCTGGCGCCCTGCACCCGGCTGACGAAGGCATTGCTGCCCAGCGTCCCGCGCACCGGATGCATCGCCGCGTCGTAGCACACCTTGGACAGCGGCGAGGTGTTGCGCAGATAGCGCTGGCGCAGCGCGTTCACATAGTCGTAGAGCGCGCGGTCGGTCTGCACCGTGTGCCGCTCCGGGTAGCGCGCAGCGATCCACTGCGCCAGCTCGCCCCGCGCAATCAGCCCGCGAACCCGGTCCAGCAGTTCGGCGGGATAGCCAGCGAGGTAGGGCAGATCATTCATCGGATACGGGGAAAAAACGTCTGGAGCGGAACCGGCGGAACGCAACTCTAGCCCAGCGCGGCGGCGGCAGGGAGGGCCACGACCGGGACACCCCGGAACCGCTGCCGCTCGCTCAGGCACATGGTTTGCGTCCTCTCTCCCCCTGCGGGACGAATACGGAAAAAGCCGAAGCGCCCGGGGGCCGGCAGGCCACAAGACCGGGACGCGGAGCGGGGGCAAGCGGAGAAGGCGAGCGCCCGCCGGCTTCAAAGGCAGTCGCCCCTTTGGGGCGCCCCTCTCCCCGCCTTCTCCCGCGAGGGGAAAGGGAGACGCTCTCCCTCCGCGCCACGATCGGGCCGTCGCCATCCCTGCTTTGTTGACCAAAGCCGCTGCACCCCGGCCCACCCTCTGCAACAATGGCGGCTTCGCCCGCCTGGGAGATACCCATGTCCGACGTCCTGCTGGTCCTCACCAACCTGCCCGATACCGAACATGCCGCCAAGCTGGCCGCCAGCCTGGTGGAGGAACGCCTGGCCGCCTGCGTGAACATCCTGGCGCCGTGCACCTCGGTGTACCGCTGGCAGGACACCATACAGACCGGTAGCGAAATTCCGCTGCTGATCAAGACCACCGTGGAGCGTTACCCGGCGCTGGAGACGGCTATCCGCGCCCGCCATCCCTACGAACTTCCGGAGGTGATCGCGGTCCCTGTCGAGCGCGGCCTGCCTGAGTATCTGCAGTGGGTGGATACCGAAACCACGCCGATCGCACCCAACTGAGCCCCGCCCGGCGCCTTCCTGACCGGTCACTTTCAAGCTCTCCAGCCACCTCAGCCCCCAACCCCACCGCAACCCGGAAGCACCTCGTGACGCACCGCCTGCCGCTCCTGCTCGCCGTTCTGGCCAGCCTGTTGTTCGCCCTCCTCCCCGCCCGCGCCGCCGAGCCGATGCAACCCGAGCAGGCCTTCGCCATGAGCGCCCATGCGCTGGGGCCGGACAGCGTGGAGGTGGTGTTCCGCGTCGCCAAGGACTACTACCTCTACGCCGACAAGTTCCGCTTCGAGACCGAGCCGGAAACCGTGGTGCTGGGCGAGCCGCAGCGGCCCAAGGGCAAGCTGAAGCACGATGAGTTCTTCGGCGAGGTGGAAACCCACCGCGGCGAGTTGCGCATCCTGCTGCCGGTGAGCGCACCGGCCGAGGTCAAGACCTTCCGTCTCATCGCCTTCAGCCAAGGCTGCTGGGATGGTGGCGTGTGCTACCCGCCGACCGAGCAGAGCGCCGAGATCGACCTTACCGCCAGCGCCGCCCCCGGTGGCGGCCTGCTGGACCGGGCACTGAAAGCCGGCGGCAACGACACGGCCGCAGCGGACAAGGCTGCCACCGACACCAGCGCCGACGAGAGCGGCCGCATCGCCGCGCTGCTGGGCGACGCCAGCCTGCCGCTGGTGCTGGCGAGCTTCTTCGGCTTCGGCCTGCTGCTCGCCTTCACGCCCTGCACCTTCCCGATGATCCCCATCCTGTCCGGCATCATCGTCGGCCAGGGCCACGCGGTATCCCACGCCCGCGCCTTCGCGCTGTCGCTGGCCTACGTGCTCGGCATGGCGGTGACCTACGCCATCGCCGGCGTCGCCGCCGGGCTCAGCGGCACGCTGCTGGTGGCGGCGCTGCAGAACGTCTGGGTGCTATCCGCCTTCGCCCTGCTGTTCGTGTTGCTGGCGCTGTCCATGTTCGGCTTCTACGAGCTGCAGCTGCCCACCGCACTGCAAAGCCGGCTGGCGGCCGGCAGCCAGGGCAAGGGCGGCCACCTCGGCAGCGTCGCCGCCATGGGCGCGCTGTCGGCGCTCATCGTCGGCCCCTGCGTGGCGGCGCCGCTGGCCGGCGCCCTGCTCTACATCGCCCAGACCGGCGACGCCGCGCTGGGCGGCATGGCGCTGTTCACGATGGCGCTGGGCATGGGTGCGCCGCTGCTGGCGGTGGGCCTGGCCGCGCGCTCGGTGCTGCCCAAGGCGGGACCGTGGATGGAAGGAGTGAAAAAGGCCTTCGGCGTGATCCTGCTGGGCGTCGCCCTGTGGCTGCTGATGCCGGTGCTGCCGCCGCTGGCGGGCATGCTGGGCTGGGCGGCACTGCTGCTGTTCTCCGGCATCTTCCTGCACGCGCTGGACCCGCTGCCGCCGCAGGCCAGGGGCTGGCAGCGTTTCTGGAAGGCGGCCGGCGTGGTGCTGACGCTGGCCGGCGCGGCCATGCTGGTCGGCGCCCTGGCCGGCTCGCGCGATCCGCTGCAGCCGCTGGCGGTGCTGCGCGCCGAAGCTTCCACGCCAGCCGCCACCCCGCTGCGCTTCGAGGCGGTGTCCTCCATCGCCGAGCTGGACGCCCGGCTGGCGGGCGCAGACCGCCCGGTGATGCTGGATTTCTACGCGGACTGGTGCGTCTCCTGCAAGGAGATGGAGCGCTACACCTTCACCGATCCGCAGGTGGCCGAACGCATGAGCCGCATGCTGCTGCTGAAGGCGGACGTGACCGCCAACACCGGGGAGCACAAGGCGCTGCTCAAGCGCTTCGGCCTGTTCGGCCCGCCCGGCACCATCTTCTTCGACGCCGCCGGCCAGGAGCGCCAGGGCCTGCGCGTGGTCGGCTTCATGCGCGCCCAGCCCTTCGCCGAGATCCTGGACCGCGCCCTGCGCTGAGGCGGCGGCGGTCGGCAAGCCGGCCTGAGGCGGCGGTTTTCGCCTACAATTGCCGCCTTTCCCCTTTTCCATCAGTCCCTTCATGTTCTCCGGCATCGTGGCCGCCTGCGGCCGTATCGAACGCATCGAACCGCTGGCCGATGGTCTGCGGCTCACCGTGGACACCGGCACGCTGGACCTCGCCGACGTGCAGATCGGCGACAGCATCGCCAATAGCGGCGTCTGCCTCACCGTCATCGCCCGCGATGGCCAGCGCGTCAATTTCGACGTCTCCCGCGAAACCCTCAACTGCACCGTCGGCCTGGACCAGCAGGGCGGCGAGGTGAACCTGGAGAAGGCCTTGACCCTGGCCGACCGCCTCGGCGGCCACCTCGTCACCGGCCATGTGGACGGCGTCGGCGAAGTAAGGAAATTCGAGCCGGTGGGCGAGAGCCACGAGCTGGTGATCCGCGCGCCGGGCAGCATCGCCGGCTACATCGCGCGCAAGGGTTCGGTCACGGTGAACGGCGTGAGCCTGACGGTGAACCGGGTGGAGGGCGCGGACTTCTCCATCAACCTGATCCCGCACACGGTGACGGTCACCAACCTCAAGCATCTGAAGGCCGGCAGCAAGGTGAACCTGGAGATCGACCTGATCGCCCGCTACGTCGAACGCATGCTCGCCTGGCGAGAGGAAGAAGCGAAGGAAGCCCGATGAGCGCGCTGGCCCCCATCACCGAAATCATCGCCGACATCCGTGCCGGCAAGATGGTCATCCTGGTGGACGAGGAAGACCGCGAGAACGAGGGCGACGTCGTCCTCGCCGCCGAGTTCGTGACCCCGGAAGCGATCAACTTCATGGTCACCCACTGCCGTGGCCTGGTCTGCCTGACGCTGACCGAGGAGCGCTGCCGCCAGCTCGGCCTGGAGCAGATGGTGCGCAACAACCGCACCCCGCACGGTACCGCCTTCACCGCCTCCATCGAAGCCGCCACCGGCGTCACCACCGGCATCTCCGCCCACGACCGCGCCCGCACCGTGCAGGTGGCGGTAGCGCGCCACGCCAAGCCGGACGACATCGTCACCCCCGGCCACATCTTCCCGCTCACCGCGCAGAAGGGCGGCGTGCTGATCCGCGCCGGCCACACCGAGGCCGGCTGCGACCTCGCCCAGCTCGCCGGCCTGGAGCCGGCGGCGGTGATCTGCGAGATCCTGAAGGAAGACGGCACCATGGCGCGCCTGCCCGACCTCATCGAGTTCGGCGCCGCCCACGGCATCAAGATCGGCGCCATCCGCGACCTGATCGAATACCGCGCCGCCACCGAGCACCTGGTGGAACAGGTCGCCGAGAAGGAAGTGGAAACCGCCTACGGTCGCTTCCACATGTTCGCCTTCGAGGACAAGACCTCCGGCGATGTGCACTTCGCCCTCACCCACGGCAACATCGACGCCGGCCGCGAAACCCTGGTGCGGGTGCACGAGCCGATCTCGGTGGTGGACTTCCTCGACCCCCACGCGGCCAGCCACAGCGTGCCGGTGAACGATGCGCTGCGCACCGTGTCGCAGGCGGAATCCGGCGTCATCGTGCTGCTCTACCGCCCGCAGTCCGGCCGCGAGCTGCTCGCCAGCCTCACCGGCACCGCCGACCGCCCGGTGAAATGGGATCCGCGCCTGTTCGGCGTCGGCGCCCAGATCCTCAAATCCCTGGGAGTGGGCCGCATGCGCCTGCTCTCCAACCCCCGCAAGATCCCCAGCATGGCCGGCTTCGGCCTGGAGATCACCGGCTTCCAGGATCAAGCCTGAGCCTGCGGATCACGAACACCCCAACTTCAAGCGAACAACCATGCCCCGCTACGAAAACATCGCCGAATTCGAACCCGAGCTGTCCGGCAAGGGCCTGCGCATCGGCATCGTCATGAGCCGCTTCAACCAGGACGTGTGTGAGGGCCTGCTCTCCGCCTGCACCAACGAACTGCTGGCGCTGGGCGTGTCCGCCGAGCTCATCCGCATCGCCACCGTGCCCGGCGCGCTGGAAATCCCGCTGGTGCTGCAGAAGATGGCGCTCAGCGGCAAGTTCGACGCACTGGTCGCCCTCGGCGCGGTGATCCGCGGCGAGACCTACCACTTCGAACTGGTCTCCAACGAGATGGGCGCCGGCATCACCCGCGTCGGCCTGGACACCGGCCTGCCGATCGCCAACGGCGTGCTCACCACCGAGGACGACGACCAGGCACTCGCCCGCATGCAGGAGAAGGGCAGCGACTGCGCCCGTGCCGCGGTCGAGATGGCCAACCTGCTGAAGGCCCTGTGATGAGCGGAAAGATGGCCCGCCGCCGCGCCCGGGAACTCGCCCTGCAGGGCGTGTACCAGTGGCTGCTGTCCGGCAACTCGGTTTCCATGGTGGAAGCCCACATCGAAGCGGAATCCGAAGGCTTCGACAAGGTAGACCGCGAGTTCTTCGTCGGCCTGCTGCGTGGCACCCTGAACGATGTGGAAGGGCTGCAGGCGGAGTTCGCGCCCTTCATCCACCGTACCGTGGAAGAACTGTCGCCGGTGGAGCGCGCGGTGCTGCTGCTTTCCACTCACGAACTCAAGCACAGCATCGAGACGCCCTACCGGGTGGTGATCAACGAAGCCATCGAACTGGCCAAGGGCTACGGCGGCACCGACGGACACCGCTTCGTCAACGGCGTGCTGGACAAGCTGGCGGCCAAGCTGCGTGCGGTGGAAGTGCAGGCGGCGCGCGACGCCAAGAGCTAGCGCCCTGCACCTGCGGCCTCTATGGTCGCCTGGGCATCACCCATAAAAAAAACCCGCCATCGGCGGGTTTTTCCTTTTCCTGCCTCCCCAGCAAAGGGAAGGCTCGCTCAGCGCAGCGATCAGCCGCGCGAACCGCGCTCGCGGCGCTGCTCGCCACGACCGCCGCCATGGTTGCCACCATGGCCACGCGCGCCCTGGCCGCCACCCGGGCGGCCGCTGCCGAAGCGCGAACGACCCGCGCCGGCCGGACGCGGCGCGGACGGACGCCGCGGCGCCGGCTCCATGCCGGGGATGGTGTGCACTTCGAGGCGGTTGCCGGTGTAACGCTCGATCGCCCGGATCAACCCGGTCTCACGCGGGCCGGACAGGGTGATGGCGACACCGTCGCGACCGGCGCGGCCGGTACGGCCGATGCGGTGTACATAGTCTTCCACCTGGCGCGGCGGATCGAAGTTGATGACGTGGCTGATGCCGGCGACGTCGATACCGCGGGCGGCAACGTCGGTCGCCACCAGCACACCGATGCGGCCCTGGCGCAGGCGCTGCAGGGTACGGTTGCGCACCGTCTGGTGCATGTCGCCATGCAGCGCGGCAGCGGTGAAGCCCTTTTCCTGGAGCGTCAGCGACAGCTCGTCGGCGCTCCTCTTGGTGGCAGTGAACACCACCGCCTGCTGCAGGCCATCGCTGGCCAGCAGGGCTTCCAGCAGACGGTTCTTGTGGCTGAGGTCGTCGGCGAACATCAGGCGCTGCTCGATGTTGCCGCGGCTCTCGTCGCCACCTGCGATCTCGATGCGCTGCGGGTTGCGCGTCAGGCGCTCGGCCAGCTTGCCGACCACGCCTTCCAGCGTCGCCGAGAACAGCAGGGTCTGGCGGCTGGCCGGGGTGGCGGCGACGATGGCGTCGATGTCCTCGACGAAGCCCATGTCCAGCATGCGGTCGGCCTCGTCCAGCACCAGCACCTCGATGTCGGAGAGCTTGAGCTTGCGGCGCTGCAAGTGGTCGATCAGGCGGCCGGGGGTGGCGACGATCACGTCCACCGGACGCGACAGTTGCTTCACCTGGGCAAAGAAGGGCGCGCCCCCTACCAGGCAGGCGGTGTTCAGCCAGCGCAGGTTGCGGCCGTAGGTCTTCACCGCCTGCTCCACCTGCAGGGCGAGTTCGCGGGTGGGCGTCAGCACCAGCACGCGCGGGCCGCTGCCCGGCGCCGGCCGGTTGCCGATCAGGCGATGCAGCGAAGGCAGCGTGAAGGCAGCGGTCTTGCCGCTGCCGGTATGGGAGGAGACCAGCAGGTCACCGCCACCGATGGCGGCGGGAATGGCCTGCTGCTGCACCGGCGTGGGGGTGGTATAGCCAGTGCTTTCAATAGCTTGGAGCAGTTCTTCGGCAAGGCCGAGATTCTGGAACGTCATGGTGCTTCCTGTACGACAGCCCGGCTTGTGGCCGGACCGGGTTCGGGTTCGCTGCTGCGAACCAATGGCATCGCGCCGCACCGTCCGCGGATAGGCGGAAACAGTACGCGAAAGGCGACAAGCGCGCGATGGGCGTGGGCCGGTCGACGACGGCATCAAGCCGGATCGACCGCGCATCGGCACCAACCGGTTGTCACGATGCCAGTCGTAGAGAACGAATGGGGTTCGGCGGGAGGTCGGGGGCGATGGGGCTGTGGATACAGTCCCTGGGGCCGTTCGGCGGGCGGAATGCCCGGCTGCGAAACTGTCTGGCCCTGCTGCTGCATTGCACAACTAACAGCAGTATAAAGGTTTTTGATGCTTTCGTGCGTTAAAAAAGCAACGGCCCGGCACCATCAGGTGCACGGGCCGTTTGGCAAACAGCGCAAAAGCGCGGCTTACTTGCCGTTTACAGCGCCCTTCAGGGTCGCGCCAGCGGTGAACTTCGGCACGCTGGACTCGGCGATCTTGATGGTGGCGCCGGTCTGCGGGTTGCGGCCAGTACGAGCGGCGCGCTTGGAAACCTCGAACGAGCCAAAGCCGGTGAAGGCGACCTTCTCGCCCTTCGCGAGTTGCTCGGAAACGATGTCGAGCACGGCGGACAGAGCACGATCGGCTTGCGCACGGGAAACGTCCAGACGATCGGCCAGGGCTTCGACGAATTCACCTTTGTTCATGCTTTTCCTCAGTTGATGAGAGTGAAGTGAAGATGGGTTCTACGCGGCGGATTCTAGCATTGTCGCGGGCTTCGGGGCGTTCCGTAACATCCGGTAGTGGCATCGGCATACCTACGTACCCCACTTTAGGAAATGGAGATCCGCCACGCGAAAAAGACGAAAACGGCGGAAATCATGCCGGCATGTGCCAGCAATAGCTCGCTAATCCGGAGATCAGACAAACAGCATGCAGCACGGCGGTTGCGGAAACCCCGGCAGCTCTTGCCAAAGGACTCGCCGTTCGTCGCAGACAAACGGCGATGAATACCGATGAAGCCCAGTAAAAACAAGGGGAAGGGTGGTCAAGCTCGTGACAGGAGTTACGCCTTTGGTCTAAACCAGAAAGCCCTCAAGCCGCCAGCATCGCCTGATGCTTGCCGCCCAGCCCCAGATACGCCTCGATGACCCTGGGATCATCCTTCAACAGCGCCGCCGGCCCCTCCATCGCGATCTGGCCGGTCTCCAGCACATAGGCGTAGTCGGCCACCTGGAGGGCCGCGCGGGCGTTCTGCTCCACCA
>NZ_SNVV01000039.1 GCF_004361735.1 Azoarcus indigens
TTGCTCCTGAGATGAATCGACGACGTGGCCTTCCCAGAAGACCACGCCCAACATAGCATCGCGCATGACGGGGAAGAGGAAGGGGATCGGTTTGTTTGGCGACTGCCAATCTACCAACCTCCGAACCGTCAACCACTACTTCCCCCAGATTGCGCGAAGAACCTTTTTTCTTGCCCTGCAACATCGCTGCAGCAGGCCGCCTCTCCGCCCCTCTTTCCGCCCCAGGAGGCCAGCCGGGCCCCGCGTAATCAGGCCTCCCCAGCCGCCCCCGCCCGGGAGCTCACTGGCCGGCGATCCACTTGCGGATGGCGCCGTCGGTGGCCCAGTCGATCATCATCTGCTCGCGCAGGCACAGGGAACGCACATTGTCCGCCAGCTTGCGGCTCAGCGAGGCAACGTCGTCCTCGCCCTGGCCGAACACATGGCCGCGGAACAGCAGGCCGCGCAGCACGAAGGTGACGTCCGCCCGGCTGACGTGGTGGCCGGCGTCGCGGCAGCGGTCGCGCACCCGCTTGCCGGTGTCGTTCAGCTCGAAGGACTCCTCGGCGAGATCGGCGGCGATGGCCTCGAACAGCGCGCGATAGTCGGCCGGATGCAGCAGCGGCACGCCGGTCACCTCGTGGATCTGGCGGGCGATGCCGAACAGCTCCTCTTCGCCCTGCCAGGCGGTGGTACCGGGGCGGTTCTCGCCGCCCTCGGTGGCATGGCGGGCAGGGTCGTAGGCGTAGCCGCCGGAGCCGCGCCAGTTGAAGGTCACCGGCGACAGGTCCAGCGATTCAACGAACTTGCGGAACACGCCCTTGCCGTTCCAGTCCGCCGCCAGCCCGTCGTAGCGGCTGGTGAGCAGGGAGGCCAGCCGGGCGCAAGGCACCGGCTGGGCGGACTGGGCGACGGTAATCTTGATGAGTTCGGCCATCTCCTGCGGATCGGCATCCACCTTGCCGCGCGGCGGTGCCGGCGGTTCATGGCGGGCAGGGTCGTAGATCACGCCGCTGCCTTCCCAGCTCACCTTCAGCGGTGCGAGGTTCATCACCTCCACCATGCCGCGGAAGTTGCCCAGGCCGCCCCAGCTGGCGGCGTCCACGCCATCCAGGCGGGACAGCACCAGCGCCGCCAGCTTGGCGGCCGGCACCGGGTAGGCGGATTCGTCCACCGTCTGCCGGATCAAGCGGGTGGCGGCGGCGAGGATCTCGGCGCCATTGCTCTCCGCCGGCGCCTCGGCCGGCATGCTGATGCCCAGGCCCAGGTCTTCCTCGCTGGCGCCGAGCGCCTCGCGCACGAAGGCATCCTGGTCGATCAGCAGGTCGGCCGAGGCGCGGTAGGCGGCGGAAGGGAAACCGATGGCGAGCACCGTGGTGCGGCGATCCCAGCGGCGCAGCTTGCGCAGCACCGGGGTGAAGTCGGCATCGGCGGAGAAGACGATGAACTCGTCGTAGTGCGCTTCGTGCTGCAACAGGTCGATGATGTCCAGCACCATGTGGATGTCGGTGCTGGTCTTGCCCTCGCCGGTCAGCGCCGGGCAGTCGATGATCTCGAAACCCGCCAGGTTGAAGGACGGGCGGAAGCGCTGGTAGGCCTGCGGATTGAGGTAGCAGCGGCGCACCAGCACCCGGCGGCGGGCGCCTGCGGGCATGTGGTCGGGCACCGCCAGGGTGTTCACCACCCAGTCCATCCAGGCCATGGGCTGGCGGGCGAAACGGTCGGCAATGGCCGGATCCAGCTTGCGCAGGCCGGAATAGACGTTGTCGAAATCGACGAACAGAGCACTTTTCATTCGGACAGCTTCCTGCAGGGTGGCCGCCGCCTCCCGGGGCGCGGCCATGTTGGCTGGCGCGGGGACATTCCCGGCGCTGGCAAAGGCGCCGAGGATACCGCTTCCGGGTTTGCCGCGCCTTTGCGAACAAGGGAACACCGCAGCGGCTTTGCTTACAAACCCGGGCTTGAGCCGGCAGCGGCCCGGGTCAAGAATCGCCGCCGCCCTCGCCCCCTCTTCGGAACCGGAAGACGCCATGCCCTTTCTTGCCCTCCAGCCGCCCCTCTCCTCCCTTGCCCGGCTCGGCGCCGGCATCGCACTGGCCGCCACCATCGCCCTTGGCGCCGCCCCCGCCCAGGCCACGGCCACGGCCACGGCCGGCAATGCCATGCCGAACGCAGCCCAATGGCAAGGCGCTGCCTTCGAAGGCGACCGCGCCTCGCTGGCCGCGCTGGCGGCGGCTGGCGCCAAGGTGATCCGCGTCTATCGGGAATCCGACGCCTGGGTGCTGGACGAGGCCCACAAGCTGGGCCTGAAGGTGGTGATGGGCATCTGGCTGGGCCATCCCCGCCACGGCTTCCGGCTGGAAGACGAAGCCGCCCGCAACGCCCAGGAAAAGCAGGTGGCCGCCTTCGTGCGCCGCTACCGCAACCACCCCGCCCTGCTCGCCTGGGGCGTGGGCAACGAGGTGGAGACCGACATGCCGGACCCGATGCCGGCCTGGCACGAGGTGGACCGCATCGCCGGCCTGGTGAAGGCGCTGGACCCGGCGCACCCGACGCTGATGGTGGTGGCCGACACCAGCATGGAGCGCCTGCGCCAGCTCGCCGGCTGCTGCAAGCAGGTGGACATGCTGGGCATCAACATCTACGCCGGCGCGGTGTTCGACCTGCCGCAGCGGCTGCGCACCGCCGGCATCGACAAGCCGGTGGTGGTCGCCGAACTCGGCCCGCTGGGCCAGTGGCAGGCCGGCCGCAAGCCCTGGGGCGCGCCGGTGGAGCTCACCAGCAGCCAGAAGGCGGAGTTCTTCGCCAGGGCGCTGGCCTTCCTGCGCGAGCAGCCGCAGATCGCCGGCGTCTTCCCCTTCCTGTGGGGCGCCAAGCAGGAGCAAACCGAAACCTGGCACGGCCTGCTGCTGAACGACGGCAGCCAGACGGCGATGACGGACGCCCTGTCCGCCGCCTGGGGCAAACCGGCCGGCGCACCGGCACCGCAGATACGCGGCATCGGCATAGGCCGCGACGTGTTCGCGCCCGGCAGCGAAGTCTCCGCCGGCGTGGATGCGGTTTCCGCGGCCGGCGGCGGCCCGCTGCAGACGGACTGGAAGGTGCTGGCCGAAGCCACCGACCTGCGCCTGGGCGGCGACATCGAGGCCGCACCGGCCCGCATCCCGGTACAGGTGCTGCAGGCCGATGCCGCCAGCGTGCGCTTCATCGCCCCCGCCCAACCGGGCGCCTATCGGCTGTTCATCACCGTGCGCGACGCCAGCGGCAAGGCCGCCACCGCCAACCTGCCCTTCCTGGTCTCGCGCGAATAGCGTTCAGCGTCCGGGCGGCAGAGTCCGGCCGCCCGGACGCGCAGCGGGCGGCGCGAGCTGCCGCGCCCAACCTTCATTCCACTCCAGAAGCCCTTGCCATGGGGACCACGTCTTCCTCTCCGCCAGCGACCTGCGCCATTCCCTCGCCTTCTACGAACACGCGCTGGCGCCGCTGGGCATCCGACGGCGTCGACGGCCCGCCCGGCCACCCCGACCTGAAAGGCATCGGCCGCGACAACCGGGCGTTCTTCTGGCTGCGCGCCGGCGCGGCCGACAGCCGTTCGGTACACCTTGGCTTTGTCGCCAACAGCGAGGACGCCCTACGCGCCTTCCACGGCGCAGCGCTGGCTGCCGGCGCGCGCACCTACTACGATCCGCGCTACGAGGCCGCCAACATCCTGGACCCGGACGGCTGCAGCGTAGAGGCGGTGTACAAACGCTGGCAGCATGCCAGGCCCTGAGCAGGGCCCGGCGGAATGGAGGCCGCCACGCAGACGCCAGGTGCGACGGCCTCTCCTTTCCCTCAGGCGGTATAGCGCCGCCACTCCGCCGCGATGTGCGCCGCGCTGCGGTGGGCCAGCGCCGAGGCGGTGAAGGTGGGATTCACCGAGCCGCCGCTGGGGAACAAGCTGGGGCCGGCGATGAAGAGGTTGGCCAGCTCGTGGCAGCGGCCGTAGCCGTCGGCCACCGAGCTGGCGGCGTCCTTGCCCATTCGGGCGCCGCCCAGCAGGTGCATGCCGGCCATCGGCCCGTGCCAGGCCTCGCGCGCACCGGCACTGCGGAAGATGTCTACGCCCTCCTTCATCGCGTGGGCGTAAAGACGCTTGGCGTTGTCGTCCCAGCGGTGGGTCACCTGCATCTTCGGCATGCCGTGCTCGTCCAGTTCCTGCGCCAGCGCCACCCGGTTCTCCGCCAGCGGCAGGCTCTCGCCCACGGCCGTCATGGAGGCAAAGTGCTTCGCCGCATCCGCCATGAAGGCGTTGAAGGCGGCGCCATGCAGGTCCGGCCGGCTGCAGGCGATGCCGAGCAGGTCATTGGGCTTGGCCGAGTGGGCGATCAGCCACTGGTAGCCGCCGACGAAATCCTTGCCCTCGCCCGCCGGCTTGGCGTAGCCGTCCTGGCACAGCAGCTGGCCGCCGTTCACGCCCAGGTGAGGATCCGTTTCCTCATTGAACAGGCCGAATACGCCGCCGGCCACATGGCTGTGCAGGTAGCGCCCTAGCGTGCCGGAGCCGTTCGCCAGCCCCTGCGGATGGCGCCCGGTGGCCGAGGCCAGCAGCAGGCGCGGCGTCTCCAGCGCGAAGCCGGCGACGATGACCAGCGCCGCCGGCTGGAAGTAGCGCTCGCCATCGCGCGAGACGATGACGCCGGTGACACGCCCGCCGGCCTCGTCCGTCACCACGCGCACCACCCGCGAGCGGTACTCGATGGCGGCGCCCTGCTCCTTCGCCCACTTCAGGTAAGTGACTAGCGGATTGGCCAGCGCGCCGGTGGGGCAGCCGGCGTCGCACCAGCCGTCGTAGATGCAGGATTGCCGCCCCTTGTAAGGCACGGTGGCGATGGCCAGCGGCAGCGGCGACACATGCAGGCCCTTGCGGGCGAAGCCGCGCGCCAGCACTTCGCCCTGGCGGAAGCGCGGGAATGGCGGCAGCGGATAATCCGCGCCCGGCGGTCGCCAGCGCTCGGCGGCGGCATCGCCGGCCAGGCCGACCTCCTCCTGCACCGCATCGTAGGCGCCGCGCAGATCCTCGTAGCCCAGCGGCCAGTCGGCGGCCACGCCGTAGCGGCTGTGCATCTCGAAATCCTCCGGATGCAGCCGGAACCAGCAGGCGTAGTGATGCACCGCCGAGCCGCCGGCGCCCTGGCCGGTGTTGAAGTTCACGCCCAGCGGGTCGGCACCGCCGCTGGCGGCCACGCCCGGCGTGCCCTTGAGCTGACGTGCCCAGATCTGCGAACTCGCCAGGCTCTGGGTGCCGCGCTCGGCGCCGGCCTCCAACACCGTCACCGAGCGCCCGGCCGCCGCCAGCCTGGCCGCCATCAGGCTGCCGACCTGGCCGGCGCCGACGACAACAACCTCGACTTCCTTTGCGATCCTCATCGTCCGCGCCCTCATGCCCGGCGCGGCCAGACGCCGGCCGGCTCGACGTGGGCGCGGTAATCCAGCCCCAGTTGCTTGAAGCCGGCGTGGGTGCCGAACACCAGGTCGGCGCCATCCGCCTTGCAGACGAAGTAGAACAGCCCGGCCGGCGGCCCCACCCAGGGCGAGGGCGCGCCCGCGGCGATCTCGCCCACCAGTGCGCCGCGGGCGGCGGCATCCAGCTCGGCGAAACCCTGGCCGTGACGCACCTGCGCCAGCACGTCCACCGCGCGTATGCCGTCGCGGTAGAAGGCGCGGTAGTCGCCCGGCCAGTCCATGTAACGCAGGAAGAGCGCGCTGTGGTCGCGGGGCAGCGCCAGCTGGGCTTGCAGGTAATCGGCGGCCCCGGCCTGGGCGGCGCCGGGCACCAGGGCCTCCAGCCACAGCGACCACAGGCTGGCGCTGCGTGTATCCAGCGCGGGCGCCGGCTGGCCCGCGGCCAGCGCGGCTTCGGGTGCAAAGGCGAGCAAGCCGGCACCGGCGGCGGCTTTCAGCGCGTCGCGGCGGTCCGGCCGGGTACAGCCTGGTCTGTTCTTGTTCATGGCGGTCTCTCTCGTCGGGAATAGGTCGCCGCACAGCGTGTGCGCAGCTTTTTCCGGACGCTAACGGCGAGCGCTCATGACGGCTATCCGAATCCCGCAGGCTTTGTCCGCAGGTCGCAGCTCGCGCCGGGCCCGGAAAGGCAAGCGGCCGGCGGGCAAGGCTGCCCCGCCGGCCGGCTTCAGCCATGAGAGAGGCTGCGCCTGTTCAGCCCGGCATCAGCCGCCAGCGCCCCTCGCCCAGCAGCTCCAGCGTGCGCGTATGGAAGGCGCCCAGGCTGCTGCGGTGGCCGACGCTGACGATGATGGTGTTCGGCAGGCTGTCGCGCAGCAGGCCGTACATGGCATGTTCCAGGCCCTCGTCCATCGCCGAGCTGGCCTCGTCGAGGAAGACGATCTCCGGCTGTACCAGCAGCGCGCGGGCGATGGCCAGGCGCTGCTGCTCGCCCAGCGACAGGATGCGGCCCCAATCCGCCTGCTCGTCCAGCCGGCCGATGAGGTTGGCCAGCTGGCACAGCCGCAGCACACCCTCGGCGCGGCCATCCTCCGCCGGCGGCTCCGGGTAGTACAACGCGGTGCGCAGCGAGCCCAGCGGCAGGTAGGGCTTCTGCGGCAGGAACAGCGCGGCGCCCTCCACCGGCCGGCCGACGCTGCCTTCCACATAGGGCCACAGCCCGGCAAGCGCACGCAGCAGCGTGGTCTTGCCGATGCCGGAAGGGCCGCGGATCAGCAGCGCGTCGCCCGCCTGCAGTTGCAGGTCCAGATCGCTGATCAGCGCTTCACCGGTCGGCTTGCGCACCGACAGCCCTTGCAGGCTCAGCCTGCCCTGCGTCGGCGTCGGCGCCAGCACCGGCAGCTGGCCGGCCTCTTCCACCGCGTCGAGGAAGCCGGTGAGACGGTCCAGCACCGCGCGGTAGCTGGCGAACTCGTCGTAGGAGGTACGCAAGAAGGACAGCGCCTCCTCCACCTGGCCGAAGGCCTGGGCGGTCTGTATCACGTCGCCCAGGGTGATCTCCTTGCTCAGCAGCCGCGGCGCCTGGACGATGAAGGGAAACACCACCGCGATCTGGCTCACCGTGAGGTTGAAGCCCTGGAACTTGAGCGAACGGAAAACGATGGCCCAGCTGTTGGCGATCACATCCGCGAAGCGGCCGGCAAGGGTCTTGCGCTCCACCGCCTCGCCGCGGAAGAAGGCGATGCTCTCTCCGTACTCCCGCAGGCGGATCAGCGCGTAACGGAAGCTGGCGTTGAAGCGCTCGTTGAGGAAGCTCAGCCCCACCAGCGGCCGGCCGATGCGCACCGCGAACACGGTGGCGACGATGACGTAGATATACACCAGGAACACCATGGCCCGCGGCACTTCCACGCCGAACACCGCCAGCGCGCCAGAGAGCGTCCACAGGATCAGGGTGAAGGAGAACAGCGACACCACCGCGTCCAGCAGGCCCATGGACAGCGTCAGCGAGCTGGTGACGAAGCTGTCCACATCCTGCTGCACCCGTTGGTCCGGGTTGTCTATGGCGTGGGCGACATGGTGGGTGCGGTAGTAGGCCTGCTTGTCCAGCCAGCGCGCCATCAGCGCCTCGGTGAGCCAGACCCGCCAGCGGATCATGAAGGCCTGCCGCAGGTAGAAGGCCAGCAGCGCCCGCAGCACGTGCAGGGTGGCGAGCACGCCGAACACGCCGAGCATGAACCAGAAGGCGGTGGCGTCCAGCGCCTGCATCGCGCTGTAGAAGCCGTTGTACCAGTACGAGAACAGCACGTTCATGCGTACCGACAGCAGGGTGAACAAGACGATGAGCGCCAGCCAGGCCAGTGGTACCCAGCTGCGCCCTGGCCGGAAATAAGGCCAGGCCAGGCGGCGGACCTGGCGGCCCCAGGCGGTGTAGCGCGCCAGCCCGGCGAGCACCGCCGCCAGGCCGACGAGACACAGGGGAAAGGAAATCGCCAGCCAGGTGAGGCTGTCGATCAACTCGTTGCTCCAATCCATGCGTAGCTCCCGAAGCCCCGCCGCTGCGGGGGCGGGAGGGGGCAGCCCGGCGGAGCGAAGCGCCGATGCTAGCGCATCCGAGATTTTTGCAGCGGGAACGGTATTACCGGGTGAGTCGCAGGGGCGAGGCGCAGAGCGGGGGCCAGGGAAGAGGGGGAACGGCGCTCAGGCAACCGCTGACGCCCTTGCGGGCGCCCTCTGCCCTGCCCTCTCCCACGATGGGAGAAGGAGTGCGGCGGCGGGAGCGGGGTCGCAGGCGACAGCCCCACCGCCGCCCTGCCCTCACGCCGGCGTCAGATTCTCCCCGGCCTGCCGTTTTACCAGCACCGACTTGATGCGCTGCTCGTCGGCGTCTATCACCCGGAACTCGTAGCCCTGGAAGGGCATCACCTCGCTGACCTTGGGCAGGTAGTCGAAGCGCGCCAGCAGGAAGCCGGCGAGGGACGTGTAGCTCTCGTCCTCGCTCAACAGGCCATCGGTTTCCAGCGCCAGTTCCAGCTGGTGCAGGTCGGCGCTGCCGGAGACGATCCATTGGCCGGGGCCGTTCTCTCGGATCTCCAACTCTTCGTCCTCGTCCGGGAATTCGCCGGCGATGGCTTCCAGCACATCCATCGGTGTCACCACGCCCTTGAGCAGTCCGTACTCGTCATTCACCAGCGCGAGCTGGCCGCGGGTGTCGCGGAAGATGTCGATGAGCTTGATCACCGTGGTGCTCTCCGGCACGTACAGCGGCGCGCGCAGGCTGGCGGCTTCCTCCAGCTTGCCGCCGCGCATGAGCACACCCAGCAGATCCTTGGCCCAGGCGACGCCGACCACTTCGTCCAGCGAGCCGCGACACAGCGGCAGCATGCCGTGGGCGGCCTCCAGCAGTTGCTGCTTCACCTCGTCGGCGGGCGCGTCCAGGTCTATCCAGGCGACGTCGGCTCGCGGCGTCATGATAGAGCGCAGCTTGCGCTCGGCCAGCGACAGCACGCCGCTCACCATGTGACGCTCTTCCACTGCGAAAGCGGGCAACTCCGCCGGCACGCTGCCCTGCTCGTCGGCCGGCGCCTGTTCTTCCCGCTGCATGCGGCCGCCCAGCAGGCGCAGCACCGACTCGGCGGTGCGCTCGCGCAGCGGCCGGCGCGCTTCCAGCCTCACCATGTTGCGACGGGCGAGCTGGTTGAAGAATTCGATCAGGATGGAGAAGCCGATGGCGGCGTACAGATAGCCCTTGGGCAGGTGGAAGCCCAGGCCTTCCGCCACCAGGCTGAGGCCGATCATGAGCAGGAAGCTGAGGCACAGCACCACCACCGTCGGGTGGGCGTTGACGAAGCGGGTCAGCGGCCTGGAGGCGAGCAGCATCACACCGATGGAGATCACCACCGCCGCCATCATCACCGGCAGGTGCTCCACCATGCCCACCGCGGTGATCACCGCGTCCAGCGAGAACACCGCGTCCAGCACCACGATCTGCGCCACCACCAGGCTGAAGCTGGCGTAGCCGTTGCTGCGCGTCTTCGAATGCTCCACGCCTTCCAGCCGCTCGTGCAGCTCGGTGGTGGCCTTGAACAGCAGGAACAGGCCGCCCAGCAGCAGGATAAGGTCGCGGCCGGAGAGGCCGAAGCCGAGCACGGTGAATAGCGGCGTGGTCAGCGTCACCAGCCATGAGATGACGGACAGCAAGCCGAGGCGCATCAGCAGCGCCAGGCTGAGGCCGATCACCCGCGCCCGGTCGCGCTGATGCGGTGGCAGCTTCTCGGTGAGGATGGCGATGAAGATGAGGTTGTCGATGCCGAGGACGATCTCGAGCACGACCAGGGTCGCAAGGCCGATCCAGGCAGCCGGATCGGTAAGCAGTTCAATCATGGTTGTGGGCAGTGGAGGAAAAACGGAGCAGACGAACGCCGACGGCCCGGGATGGACTCAGCCATGCCGGGCGGGCGGACGCAGAAATGCGGGGGATTCCCGGCGCGCGGCGGGAGAAGCCGCGCAGGCGCGAAGAGATCGGGGATGAAGCGCGAGGCGTGGAACTCGGAGCAAGGGCCGGCGGGCGCCGGCCTGCTACTTGGAGGTTCTGCAGCAGTTTCCATGGCGGCCGAGTTTAACCGATTGCGTTCGGACAAAACATTTTTGTCAGCTGTCAGTCTCCCTGCCCTCATCGCCCTTTCCTTGTGCGGCCCGGCGGCCTTGCACGCCAGGGCATGGGCGCGCCCAGCCCACCCAGCCCCCGCCCCCAAAACCCGCGGCAACCCTCTTGGCGTGCCGCACGCTACGTCGGAGGCATGCGCTACCATCCGGCATCCGCTCTCTCGCTGCCGGGGCCCACGATGTCCGACTCGCCGCCACGCGCCCTCGCACTCTTCACCGACCGCAACGAGCAACGCGCCAACATCGACGCCCACCTGGAACGCCTGCGCCTGGGGCTGGGCCACACCCAGGGCGCGGTACTGAGCTTCTACGGCGTCGGCGGGGTGGGCAAGACCACCCTGCGGGAGAAGGGCATTGCCGACTTCCGTGCCAAGCTCGCCCGGGATCGCTACAACATCGCGCCCTTTGCCCTGGCCGAGCTGGATCTGGACTCTGACAGCATCCGCCCGGACCTGCCGGTCGCTCTCTTCCTCGGCCGGGTGCGCACCGCCCTGCGCAAGGCCGGCCTCGCCACCCCGCTGTTCGACTACATCTACCTCACCTGGCTGCAGGCGGAGCACCCGGACCAAGCCATCAAGCTGCGCCGCCATACCCAGGGCGAAGGCGCGATGGCCGGCCTGCTGGACATCGCCGACCTCATCGGCAACCTCGGCGCCGCGGTCGGCCTCAGTGTTCCCTCGATGGCGACCGCCCAGGGCTTCAACAAGCTCTTCCCAAGGCTGGGCGAGTGGTTCCAGCACAGCCGCGCACACCAGCGCTTCGACGCTTCGCCCCAGAGCTGGTCGCAACGCGAACGCACCGAACGCATGCCCACCGTACTGGCGCTCGACCTGCTGGAGGCCATCGCCCACCACCCGCAGACGGCCCTCTGCCTCGTCATCGACGGTTTCGAGCGGGTGCAATCCCGTGAATCGCGTCCGGATGCGCAATGGGCCCTGGCCACGCTGGTGGCCGAAGTCCTGCACTGCGCGGACACGCTGCCGCCCCCCGATGGCAAACCCTTGCGCGGGCGCATCGGCTTCATCGTCTTCGGCCGCGAGAAGCTGCGCTGGGCGGAGTTCTACGGCCGCGAGCGGGTACGCACCGACTGGGCGCGCGAGATCAACGACCAGGCGGAGCTGCTCGGCCTCACCGAAGACGATGCACGCGGCTTCCTGATCGAAAAAGCCGCCGCCTGGGAACGGGCGCAGGGCCGCCACGAAATCGCCGGGCTGATCCAGCGTCACCTCGACGCCGTCCTGCGCGCAGCCGCCGAACATCTACCGGGAAGGCCGCCCAGCTTCCTGCCCTACTACCTCGATCTCGCGGTGCTGATGATCCGCGACAACGCGGGCGCCTTCACGCCCGACCTGCTGGGCGACACCCCTGCCGAACTCGAGCGGCGCTTCCTGCGCAACCTGGCGCCGGGGCACCTGCGCGCCCTGCAGGCGCTCGCGGTGGCCCTGGAGTTCGATCGCGGCATCTTCGACTTCCTGCGCGCACGCGGAGACATCGAAGGCCACGACTTTGCCTGGCTGGTCGGCGAACACTGGTCTTTCGTCAATCCGGCCGGCGACCGCCCTGGCTTTCACGGCTTTCACCGCCACATGCAGGCCAGCCTGATCGCCAGCCTGGGGCCAGCGGAAGAAAAAGCATGGGCACGCGACATCCTCACCGCCCTGCTGGACCGGCTCTTCGAGAGAATGCGCTTCGAACGCCCGGCGGATTTCGGCCCGGTGCAGGAATCGGCGCTCGCGGACGCGATCAGCCTGCTGCGTGAGCACGTCGCCGACGGGCTGCTGGATGGCGAGACTGCCCTCACCCGCGCGCTCGCCTTCGAGGAGCCCTTCGAAGGGCTTCAGGCTGCAAGCCTGCGCCGGCCATTTCTGGATTGGACACAGCAGACGGCCCACCGGCTGCTCGGCGCCGGGCATCCGGACGCCCTCGTCGCCCGCAGCAACTTCGCCTCCTTAATCGGCAATGCCGGCGAGTCCTCGACGGCACTCCAGCTTTTCCGCGCGTTGCTGCCCGACATCGAACGCGTACTCGGCGCCGACCATTCGAACACGCTCATCACCCGGGCCAACATCGCCTCCTGGACGGGCGACGCAGGACATCCCGAAAACGCACTCACGCTTTTCCGGGAACTGCTGCCCGATATGCAGCGGCTGCTCGGCCCCGGGCACCCGGCTACCCTCGTCGCCCGCAACAACATCGCGTTCTGGACCGGCAAGGCGGGCAACCCGGAAGCCGCCCTCAAGCTGCTCCAGGAACTGCTGCCCGACGTGGAACGCATCCTCGGGCATGATCACCCTCATGCCCTGGGCACCCGCGCCAACATCGCCAGGGCAACTTGGAGCACCGGCAAGCCTGCGCTGGCACTCACGCTTTTCCAGGACTTGCTGCCCGCCCAGATACGCGTTCTCGGCGCCGAGCACCCCGATACCCTGAGCGCCCGCTACGACATTGCGTCTCTCACCTGGGATACCGGCGACCCCACAGCCGCCCTGGTGCTTTTTCACACGCTGTTGCCTGAACAGGAGCAGGCGCTCGGCCCGGATCACCTCGACACACTGAGTACCCGCGAGAGCATCGCTGCCCTTACCGGAAGCATGGGCGAACCTGCTGCCGCGCTCAGCCTTCTCCACCCGCTGCTCGCGGATATGGAGCGGGTTCTCGGCGCCGGGCATTCTTTCGTTCTCGACACACTTGCCCTGGTGAAGCACCTGGAAGCGATGACGACGCGCCGGACTGAGTAAGCTGTGCCACCCCGCATCCGGCTTGAAAGAGACTCAAGCAAGGCCGCTGGCTGCAGCGCCCTTGCCCGCCCCTGCGTAAAGCGGACAAAGTCCTGCGGATTCCGGATTTTTCCTTCCCGCCTTCCGGTCCACCCTTACGCCATAACCCGAATCGGGCGCGGCCGCCGTGGCCAGGTCGGCATGGCGGCCGCGCCCAATGCCTCATTCCCTCACCCCTGCCCCAACCAGGAGAGCCCGCATGGCCAGTACCAATCTTGCCGCCTTTCTCGCCGACCTCCAGGGCGGCCGCATCCGTGTGGTCGACCTCACCCAGACGCTGACGCCGGAATTCCCCACCATTCCGCTGCCGCCGCAGTTCGGCCAGTGCGCGCCCTTCACCATCGAGAACGTGTCCCGCTACGACGAGCGCGGCCCGGCCTGGTACTGGAACAACTTCGCCTGCAACGAGCACACCGGCACCCACTTCGACGCGCCCATCCACTGGGTCACCGGCAAGGACCTGCCGGACAACGCGGTCGATACCATCCCGGCGCAGAAATTCATCGCCGCCGCGGCGGTGATCGACTGCAGCAAGGAAGTGGCCGCCAACCCGGATTTCCTGCTCACCGTCGGCTTCGTCAAGGCCTGGGAAGAAAAGCACGGCCGCATTCCCGCCGGCGCCTGGGTGCTGATGCGCACCGACTGGTCCAAGCAGCCGACGCCGGCTGCCTACCTCAACGTCAAGGAAGATGGCTGCCACACCCCCGGGCCGGACGCCGGCGTGGTGCAGTGGATGATCGAGGAACGCGACGTCTGCGGTTTCGGCGTGGAAGCCATCGGCACCGACGCCGGCCAGTCCTACGCCTGGGAAACACCTTTCCCCTGTCACTACTTCATGCACGGCAACAACCGCTACGGCCTGCAATGCCTGACCAACCTGGACCTGCTGCCGCCGCAGGGCGCGGTGATCTTCGCCGCGCCGCTGAAGATCCAGAACGGTTCCGGCAGCCCGCTGCGGGTGCTCGCCATGGTGCAGGACGCCTGAGGCCCACCCCTTCCCGTCCAGGCGGACATACGACGAAGCGCTTAATCCCAGGCTCTGCGGGTCCGTCTTCCCGACGCTCGGCGACATCCGGTTGCCGGGCGTTTTTTTTGCCCCACTTTAGTGCATCGACCCTGATTTCATGCTGCAACTGCAACATCGAAAACGGCTAATGCCGCGGGAGAAAAGGGTTTTTGCTCAGCACCTTGATGGTGCGCCGCCGCACCGTTTTGGCAAAGGTATGTTTTTGTTTTTTCGTGTTATTTTTGGATATCCATGAAATTTCATCTTTTAGATTGACAGCAGAAATGTTCATTCCTAAAGTAGTTCTCAACGCATAGATTCATGGGCTTTCGATATTGCGTCGCAGCAAGCCGTGGAACCTCGACGCGCACATGGATCGAAGGAGATAAAACGATGGCCGACCACGATCTGGCCCCCAGCGGTACGCAGACCATCGCGTACGCCCAGCCCCCCCAACAGGGCTGCCTGAAGACGATGCGCCGCGACGGCAGCGAGGAGATCAGCCATGGCTGAACGTTCGTTCAAGAAGGAAGTGCAGCAGCTCCGGATTCCCGCCGGAGAGGAATTCCGCGGCGAGGGCATTCTCGCCATCACCAAGGCCCTGCTGCAGTCGGGCGTGGGCTACGTCGGCGGCTACCAGGGCTCGCCGATCTCCCACCTGATGGACGTGCTGGCCGACGCCAACGAGATCCTGCAGGAGCTGGACGTCCACTTCGAGACCAGCGCCTCCGAAGCCACCGCCGCCGCCATGCTGGCCGCCTCCGTGATGTATCCGATACGCGGCGCGGTCACCTGGAAATCCACCGTCGGCACCAACGTCGCCTCCGACGCGCTTGCCAACCTCGCCTCCGGCGGCGTCACCGGCGGCGCGCTGATCATCATCGGCGAGGACTACGGCGAAGGCTCCTCCATCATGCAGGAGCGCTCCCACGCCTTCGCCATGAAGTCGCAGATGTGGCTGCTGGACCCGCGCCCCAACCTGGAATCCATCGTGCAGTCGGTGGAAGACGGTTTCGAGCTGTCCGAAGCCTCCAACACGCCGGTGATGCTGCAGGTGCGCATCCGCTCCTGTCACGTGCACGGCCGCTTCATCACCAAGGAAAACAAGCGTCCGCGCTACACGCTGAAGCAGGCGCTGGAAAACCCGGTGCGTGACACCAGCCGCATCGTGCTGCCGCCCGCCTCCTTCACCCATGAGCACGAGAAGATCCAGCAGCGCTGGCCGGCGGCGGTGAAGTTCATCCGCGAGAAGAAGCTCAACGAGTTCTTCGACGGCGACGTGGAAGACGTTGGCCTCATCCTGCAGGGCGGCCTCTACAACGGCGTCATCCGCGCGCTGCAGCTGCTCGGCCTGGCCGACAGCTTCGGCAACAGCCGCCTGCCGATGTACGTCATGAACGTCACCTACCCGGTGATCGACGAGGAAGTCATCGACTTCTGCAAGGGCAAGCGCGCGGTGCTGATGCTGGAAGAGGGCCAGCCGGACTACATCGAACAGAACCTGCACGCCATCCTGCGCAAGAACAAGGTGGATACCCACCTCTCCGGCAAGGACGTGCTGCCGATGGCGGGTGAATACACCACCGCGGCGATGAAGACCGGCCTGGAAGCCTTCATCAAGGCCTGGCGGCCGGAGCTGCTGACCACCCATGAAGCGGTAGCGGCGGACGAAGTCGCCGCCGATGCGGTTGCCGCCGCGGCGCCCGCGGCTGCCAAGGCTAAGCCGGCCGGCGTGCCCATCACCTTCCACCCGAAGGTGAAGGACTTGGCCGAAGTGGTGCCGCCCCGCCCGGCCGGCTTCTGCGTCGGCTGCCCGGAGCGCCCCATCTTCGCCGCGATGAAGCTGGCGCAGCAGGATCTCGGCCCGCACCACGTCTCCTGCGACATCGGCTGTCACCTGTTCTCCATCCTGCCGCCCTTCAACCTGGGCGCCACCACCATGGGCTACGGCCTGGGCGCGGCCTCGAGTTCGGCCTTCAACGTCAAGAGCGGCAAGCGCTCCATCTCGGTGATGGGCGACGGCGGCTTCTGGCACAACGGCCTGACCTCCGGCATCGGCAACGCGGTGTTCAACAAGAACGACGGCGTCATCATCATCGTCGACAACTACTACTCCTCGGCCACCGGCGGACAGGACATCCTCTCCTCCCGCGCCGAGAACGCCGACCGCTCGACCAAGAACCCGATCGAGAACGCCATCCGCGGCGCTGGCGTGAAGTGGGTGCGCACCATAGACCGCACCTACGACGTCGCCCGCGTGCGCGACACCCTGGAAGAAGCGCTCACCACCACCACCGACGGGCCCAAGGTCATCATCGCCCAGTCGGAGTGCATGCTGAACAAGCAGCGCCGCATCAAGCCCATCTTCACCAAGGCGGTGAAGAGCGGGCAGCGCGCGGTGAAAGAGCGCTTCGGCGTCGATCCGGACGTGTGCACCGGCGACCACGCCTGCATCCGCCTCTCCGGCTGCCCTTCGCTGAGCGTGAAGGACAGCGGCGACCCGCTGAAGGAAGATCCGGTGGCCCATGTGGACAACGGCTGCGTCGGCTGCGGCAACTGCGGCGAAGTGGCCGAAGCCGCGGTGCTGTGCCCGTCCTTCTACCGCGCCGACATCATCCACAACCCGAACCGCGGCGACCGCCTGATGGCGAAAGTGCGCAAGGCGGTGATCGGCTTCCTGCAGCGCCGCCGCGCCTCCCGTCAGGCCGAGTACGCCCTGTAAGCGCCCAGGAGAGAGAACAGACATGAGCAAGATCGTTTTTCACCCGGGCACGCCGATCAAGATCGCGGTGCTCGCCATGGGCGGCCAGGGCGGCGGCGTGCTCGCCGACTGGATCGTGGACATGGCCGAGAAGGCCGGCTGGTGGGCGCAGACCACCTCGGTGCCGGGCGTCGCCCAGCGCACCGGCGCCACCATCTACTACCTGGAACTGCTGCCCGAGAGCGACGCCCACGCCGCCGGCAAGCCGCCCACGTTGGCGATGATGCCGACGCCGGGCGACCTCGACCTGGTGGTCGCCGCCGAGCTGATGGAAGCCGGCCGCGCCATGCAACGCGGGCTGGTGACGCCGGACCGCACCACCCTCATCACCTCCACCCACCGCAGCTACTCGGTGACCGAGAAGGCGGCGCTGGGCAACGGCATCGGCGACCCCAACAAGGTCATCGAAGCCGGCCTGGAAGCCTCCAAGCGCATGCTGGCCTTCGACCTGCAGGCGCTGGCCGAGAAGGGCGGCAGCGTGATCTCCGCCAGCCTGTTTGGCGCGGTCGCCGGCTCCGGCGCCCTGCCCTTCAGCCGCGAAGCCTTCGAGGAAACCATCCGCGACAGCGGCAAGGGCGTGGAAGCCAGCCTGCGCGCCTTCGCCCTCGGTTTCGACGCCGCCGCGCAGGCGCCCGCCGCGCCTGCGCGCATCGACACCTCCCGCCCGGCGCCTGACGTGCCGGAGAAGGCCGCCAACCCCAAGGTGGACGCCCTGCTGCAACGGGTGAAGCGCGAATTCCCGCAAGCCGCCCACGGCATGCTAGTGGCCGGCCTGCGCCGCCTGATTGACTTCCAGGACATCGCCTACGCCAGCGAATACCTGGACCAGATCGCCAAGGTGCGCGAGCTGGACGCCGCCAAGGGTGGCGAGGCCAAGGGCTGGGCGCTCACCCAGGCGATGGCCCATCGCCTGGCGGTGGCCAAGAGCTACGACGACGTGATCCGCGTCGCCGACCTCAAGACCCGCGGCAGCCGCTTCGAGCGCGTGCGCAAGGAAGTCGGCGCCAAGGCGGACCAGTTGGTCTACACCACCGAGTTCATGCACCCGCGGCTGGAAGAAATCTGCGGCACCCTGCCCGCCGGCCTCGGCCGCTGGCTGGAGAACTCCAAGACCGTGGGCGGCTTCGTCAAACGCAAGATGGAACACGGCCGCCGCGTCGAAACCGGCACGCTGACCTGGTTCATCGCCCTGTACCTGCTCTCCGGCATGCGCCGCTTCCGCCGCAGCACGCTGCGCCACCAGATCGAGACCGCCGGCATCAACGCCTGGTACGAACGGGTGCTGAAGAACGCCGCCGCGGATTACGACTTCGCCGTGGAAATCGCACACTGCCGCCGTTTGGTGAAGGGCTACAGTGGCACGCACGCTCGCAGCGGCGACCGCTTCGCCCGCCTGATGGAGGCTGCCGACCGCCTCGCTGGCCAGGCCGACGCGGCGGCCACGCTGAAGCGGCTGCGCGAAGCGGCGATGGCCGACGAGGAAGGCCGCCAGCTGGAAACCCAGCTCGGCCAGCTGCTCAGGGGCGCGCCGGCGGAAGCCGGCTTCACCCGCCAGGCGGCCTGAACCGCACAGACGGCGCACGGGACCGTACACGGCAATAAACGGACGAGATAGAGGAAGAGACGCGATGTCAGAACTGGAACTCACGGTCAGCGAAATCCGGGCGGAAACGCCGCTGATCCGCACCCTGTACCTGCAGGCGGCGGACGGCAGCGCGCTGCCCGCCTTCACCCCGGGCGCCCACCTGAAGGTGAGCATTCCGGGTCTGGCAGACGCGCGCTGCTACTCCCTCGTCTCGTTCGAGCCCACCGGCGGTTTCGACGCGCCGTCCGCCTACCGCCTCGGCATCCGCCTGGAAGAGGAAAGCCAGGGTGGCTCCCGCCACATGCACACCCTGGCGGTGGGCGACCGGGTGACGGTCTCCGCGCCCAAGAACGACTTTCCGCTGCATGCCGCCGAAGCCGGCGAAGGCGACGTAGTGCTGCTGGCCGGCGGCATCGGCATCACCCCCATCGCCGCCATGGCCTGCGGCCTGCAAGCCGCCGGCCGCAGCTACCAGCTGCACTACAGCGGCCGCAGCCGCAGCCAGCTCGCCTTCCTCGACGAACTGGCCGCCCTCGCCGGCCCGGCCCTCAAGGTCCATGCCGACGACGAAGCCGATACCAGGCTGGACATCGGCGCCCTGCTGGATGGCCTCAAGACCACCCAGCACCTCTATGTCTGCGGCCCCAAGGGCATGATCGACGCCCTCATCGAAGGCGCCAAGCAACGCGGCTGGCCTGCCGACCGCGTGCATTTCGAACTCTTCGCCGCCGCCGCGCCGCTGGCAGGCGACCAGCCCTTCGAAGTGGAGCTGCGCCAGTCCGGCGTCACCCTCACCGTGCCGGCCGACAAGACCATCCTCGACGTGATGGAAGAACAGGGCTGCGACCCGATGTACGACTGCAAGCGCGGCGAATGCGGCGTGTGCACCGCGACGGTGCTCGAAGGCGTGCCCGACCACCGCGACTACTTCCTGTCCGACGCCGAAAGGGCGGAGGGCAAACTGATCCAGATCTGCATCTCGCGGAGCAAGACGCCGCGCCTGGTGCTCGATCTTTGATACCCGGATGCGACCGACGGCCGCAAGCAGACAGCATGAGGACATCGCGATGAGCAAGTACAGGAACAACCCGGCGGCGGTACGTGCGCTGGTGCGGGAAACCGAGGTGCACAAAGACGCCTACATCGACCAGGAAGTGTTCGACCTGGAGATGGAGCAGGTCTTCACCAACAGCTGGGTCTACGTCGGCCATGCCAGCCAGATTCCGAACAAGGGCGACTACTACACCACCACCGTCGGCGACCAGCCGGTGGTCATGGTCCGCCACAGCGACGACAGCATCAAGGTGCTGCACAACCGCTGCCCGCACAAGGGCGTGAAGGTGGCCGGCGAAGGCTGTGGCAATACCGGCAAGTTCTTCCGCTGCCCCTACCACGCCTGGACCTTCAAGACCGACGGCTCGCTGCTCTCCATCCCGCTGAAGAACGGTTACACCGACACCGGCTTCGAGTCCTGCGAAGCCAGCCACGGCATGGCGGCGGTGAAGAACGTGCAGGTCTATCGCGACTTCGTCTTCTGCCGCCTGGCCAACGAAGGCATCTCCTTCGAGGAGTTCTTCGGCGACTCCCTCACCACCATCGACAACATGGTGGACCGCTCCCCGGTCGGCAAGCTGGAAGTGGCCGGCGGCGTGCTGCGCTACATCAACAACTGCAACTGGAAGATGCTGGTCGACAACCAGACCGACACCTGCCACCCCATGGTCGCCCATGAATCCTCCGCCGGCACCGCGGTGGACGTGTGGAAGCGCGCCCCCGAAGGCACACCCAAGCCGATGGCGGTGGAGCTCTTCGCCCCCTTCGCCTCGCCCTACGAGTTCTTCGAGAAGATGGGCATCCGCGTGTGGCCCAACGGCCACGGCCACACCGGCGTGTCCGACTCCATCCACGCCGACTACTCCGCCATCCCCGACTACTGGGAAGCCATGGTGGCCAACTACGGCGAAGACCGCGCCAAGCAGATCCTGGGCGAGTGCCGCCACAACACGGTGTACTTCCCCAACATGACGATGAAGGGCCCCATCCAGGCCATGCGGGTGTTCAAGCCGCTGGGCCCAGGCAAGACCCTGGTCGAATCCTGGACCTTCCGCCTCGTCGGCGCGCCGGACATCCTGCTCGAACGCACCCTGATGTACACCCGCCTCATCAACGCGCCCACCTCGGTCGTCGCCCACGACGACACCGAGATGTACGAGCGCGCCCAGGAAGTGCTGCACAGCCGCGGCCGCGACTGGGTGAACCTGCAGCGCCTGTACGACGGCAGCGAGCAGCCGGACGTGAGCACCGTCACCAACGGCACCAACGAATGGCAGATGCGCAACCAGATGCGTGCCTGGGTCAAGTTCATGGGCCCGGCCGCCAAGGCGGAGTAAGGAAGGAAATCGAACGATGAACACCTTGACCGAAAAGACCGTACTCGACTTCGTCTACGCCGAAGCCCGCATGCTGGACGAGCAGCGCTTCGACGACTGGCTGCAGCTCTTCACCGACGACGGCTACTACTGGATGCCACTGACGCACAACCAGCCGGACCCGCGCCTGCACACCTCGCTGCTGTACGAAGACAAGCTGCTGCTGCAGGTGCGCATCGAGCGCCTGCACGGCAAGCGCACCTTCTCCCAGCAACCGCACAGCCGCAGCCACCACCTGCTGCAGCTGCCCACGGTGGAATCCATGGACGCCGCCAAGGGCGAGGCGGTGGTGCGCACCGCCTTCCACTACGTCGAAACCCGGGTGGACGAGCAGCAGCTCTACGCCGGCTGGGTCACCCACACCCTGGTGATGCAGGACGGCGTGCTCAAGATCAAGTTGAAAAAAGTCGAGCTGGTGAACTGCGATGCGGCCTTCGGCAACATCCAGCTCTTCATGTAAGCGCCACACATAAACGACAATCGCCCACCGCGCGCAGGCGCGGAGGGCGGGCACAACAAACCTCTGACAGAAAGGTGAGGCGCCGCCAGCCCCAGGGCTGGACCGGAGACCACGCCGGGAGCAAGACTTGGCAAGCACAGTTCACCAGGCGTTCTACGAGGCCGCCGTCCGCTGGGCGAAGCAGCCCTTCCTCTGCATCCTGCCGGAAACGGCGGGCATCTACGGCGTCGAGGCCGGCGAGTTCGGCTACGCCGAAACCTTCGAACGTGTCGAAGCCCTGCGCCAGGCCTACGCCGCCGCCGGCTACGGCCACGGCCACCGCGTCGGCATCCTGCTGGAAAACCGACCCGCCTTCTTCCTGCACTGGTTCGCGCTGAACGGCCTGGGCGTTTCCGTGGTGCCCATCAACCCGGACATGCGGGCCGCCGAGCTGGAATACCTCATCGGCCACTCCGAGATCGCGCTGGCCGTCGCCCTGCCCCATCGCCATGACGACCTGAAAGCCGCCGCCGAACGCGCCGGCCGCCCCTTCGCGGCGATGGCCGATGGCGAGCTGCCGCCGCCGGCCGCCTTCCCGGCGCCGCAGGCGGACACCGCCCCCGGCGAGCTCACCGAGTGCGCCCTGCTCTACACCTCCGGCACCACCGGCCGGCCCAAGGGCTGCATCCTGCCCAACCGCTACTTCCTGCACGCCGGCAAGTGGTACGCCGAAATCGGCGGCCTGGCCCAGTTGCATCCGGGCAAGGAGCGCATGATCACCCCGCTGCCGCTGGTGCACATGAACGCCATGGCCTACTCGGCAATGGCCATGGTGCTCACCGGCGGCTGCCTGATCCCGCTGGACCGCTTCCACCCGCGCAGCTGGTGGGCCAGCGTGCGCGAATCCCGCGCTACCGTGGTGCACTACCTGGGCGTGATGCCGGCCATGCTGATGAAGGCCGAGGCCGGCCCGGCGGACCGCCAGCACAGCGTGCGCTTCGGCTTCGGCGCCGGGGTGGACCGCACCCTGCACGCGCCCTTCGAAGAACGCTTCGGCTTCCCGCTGCTGGAAGCCTGGGCGATGACCGAGACCGGCGCCGGCGCCGTCATCATCGCCAACGAGGAACCGCGCCACATCGGCAGCTCCTGCTTCGGCAAGGAAGGCGAGGACGTGCTGGTGCGCATCGTCAAGGACGACGGCACTGAATCCGGCGCCGAGGAACAGGGCGAACTACTGGTGCGCCACGCCGGCGACGACCCGCGCTACGGCTTCCTCGCCGGCTACCTGAAAGACCCGGCGGCCACCGACGAAGCCTGGGCCGGCGGCTGGTTCCACACCGGCGACATCGTGCGCCGCGACGCCGACGGCTACCTGCACTTCGTCGATCGCAAGAAGAACGTCATCCGCCGCAGCGGCGAGAACATCGCCGCGGTGGAAGTGGAAGCGGTGCTGCAGCAGCACCCGCTGGTGAAATCGGTGGCGGTGGCCGCGGTGCCGGACGCGGTGCGCGGCGACGAGGTGATGGCGCTGGTCATCGCCCAGGACGCGCCCGCCGGGCGCCCGGCGATGGAAGCCGCCGCGCTGGAGCTGGTGAACTGGTCCCTGTCCCAGCTCGCCTACTACAAGGCGCCGGGCTACGTCGCCTTCGTGGACAGCCTGCCGCTCACCACCACCAACAAGATCCAGCGCGGCGAACTGAAGGCGCTGGCGCCCACCTTGGTCGACGCCGCCAACTGCGTGAACACCTGCGCGATGAAGAAGCGCCAGGGAGATCACAAGTGAGCATGGTGGCAAGTGCGGCCACGCGTGCGGCGCCCGCCGGGAAACGGCGCGGCTATGACGGCGTCGCCGTCACCGTGCCGGTCACCATTCCCTATGTGCGCTACTCCACCCGCAGTGCCCACTGGTGGCTGGGCCGCGCGCTGGCGGAGCTGATCCGCGGCGCCGGCATCGCCAAGGGCGAGGTGGACGGCGTCTGCGTCTCCAGCTTCACGCTGGGGCCGGACACCGCCGTCGGCCTGATGCAGCACCTGGGCATGAGCCCGCGCTGGCTGGACCACATCCCCATGGGCGGCGCCTCCGGTGTGGTCGCGCTGCGCCGTGCCGCGCGGGCGGTGCAGGCCGGCGACGCCGAGGTCATCGCCTGCATCGCCGGCGACACCAACCATGTGGATTCCTTTCGCAACACGGTGAGCCAGTTCTCCCGCTTCGCCCAGGACGCGGTCTATCCCTACGGCGCCGGCGGCCCCAACGCCAGCTTTGCGCTGCTCACCGACTACTACATGAAGCACTACGGCGCCAGCCGCGAGGACTTCGGCAAGCTCTGCGTCGCCCAGCGCGACAACGCCCTGAAGAACCCGCACGCGCTGATGAAGAAGCCGCTGACCCTGCAGCAATACCTCGACGCCCGCCCCATCACCGACCCCATCCACCTGTTCGACTGCGTGATGCCCTGTGCCGGCGCCGAAGGCTATCTGGTGATGAGCGAGGAACGCGCCCGGGCGCTCAAGCTGCCCTACGCCCGCGTGCGCTCCACCATCGAACGCCACAACGCCTTCCCGGAAGACCCCATCCAGTTCCGCGGCGGCTGGGCGATGGACAAGGACGCGCTCTTTGATCACGCCGGCGTGGCCCCGGCGGACGTCGATTTCCTCGAGACCTACGACGACTACCCGGTCATCAACGCCATGCAGTTCGAAGACCTCGGCTTCTGCGCCAAGGGCGAAGTCGCCGGCTTCATCCGCGCCAACGAATTCACCATCGACGGCAGCTTCCCCTTCAACACCTCCGGCGGCCAGCTCTCGGTCGGCCAGGCCGGCGCCGCCGGCGGCTACCTCGGCTTCGTGCAGGCGCTGCGCCAGCTCACCGGCAGCGCCGGCCGCACCCAGGTGAAGGACGCGAAGATAGGCGTGGTCTCCGGCTTCGGCATGATCAATTACGACCGCGGCCTGTGCTCCGGCGCGGCCATCCTGGAACGGGGCGCGACGCAAGGAGAAGCGGCATGACCGAACCGCTCGTCAAACCGAAGAAGAAGAACCCGGTACTGCGCACCCGGCTGGCCACGCTGCCGCCGGTGCCGCGCAGCCGCAGCGCGCTGGGCCTGACCCGCGCCGCGGCCGAAGGCGTGTTCGAGATGCAGGTGTGCGCCGACTGCGGCACGGTGCAGTACCCGCCGCGCGAAGTCTGCGGCAGCTGCCTCTCCGAGCACGTGGCATGGAAGCCGGTGGACAACCGCGGCGAACTCATCGCCACCACCACCCTGCGCCACAGCAACGACCTCTACTTCCGCGAGCGCCTGCCCTGGCGCGTCGGCACGGTGAAGATGGCCGCCGGCCCCTCGGTGGTCGCCCATGTGCATGAGGACTGCGCCGAAGGCGGCACGGTGCGGTTGACGCTGAAGCTGGACCGCAGCGGCCAGGCGGTGCTGCACGCGCTGCCGGAAAAGGACACCCCGAACATGAACGACGCCCCGCAGCTGCGCGAATCCACCTGCGACCCAAAGTTCCGCCGCGTGCTCGTCACCGATGGCAAGTCCGCCACCGGCATGGCGGTCGCCAGGGCCATGCTGGAAGCCGGCGCCAACGCCGTCTTCCTCGGCGACGCCAGCACCTGGAAGACGGTGCCCGCCTTCGACAAGCTGGTGGCCTCCGACCCGCGCCTGCAGGTGGTCGAGCTGGACGTGACCGACACCGATTCGGTGGACCGCCTCGCCGCCTCCATTGGCGGCAAGGTCGAGATCCTGGTGAATACCGCCGACTACCTGCGCGACGGCGGCATCCTCAACCGCAAGGATGTGAACCTCGCCCGCGACGCCATGGAGGTGAACGTGCTCGGCCTGATGCGCCTGGCCCAGGCCTTCGGCCCCGGCATGTGCTTCCGCGCCGCGGACGGCAGCAACAACGCGGTGGCCTGGGTGAACATCCTATCCATCCACGCCCATGCCGCCCTGCCGGCGCGCGGCGCCTGGTCCGCCTCCAAGGCGGCGGCGCTGTCGCTGTCGCAGACGCTGCGCGCCGAACTGCGCGGCGCCGGCGTGCGGGTGATGAACGTGTTCCCCGGCCCGGTGGACGAGGAATGGGAACAGCTCACGCCGCCGCCCAAGATCGCGCCCTCCGGCCTGGCCAAGGCCATCGTCAAGGGCCTGCAGGACGGCGTCGAGGACGTCTATGTCGGCGACATCGCCGAGGAACTGCGCACCCGGCTGCGCGAAAACCACAAGGCCGTCGAACGCGAGCTGGGCCAGTAAGCCCGCCCGCGCACAGGAGAACCGCAGATGAGCAACCCCGTCCTCACCCAGTTCATGGCCGAGCTGCTGTCCGGCCGCGTGAAGCTGGTCGACCTCACCCAGACGCTGACGCCGGAATTCCCCATCATCCAGCTGCCGCCGGAGTTCGGCCAGGCCTGGCCCTTCCGCATCGAGGAAATCTCCCGCTACGACGAGCGCGGCCCGGCCTGGTACTGGAACAACTTCTCCATGTCGGAGCACACCGGCACCCACTTCGACGCCCCCATCCACTGGATCAGCGGCAAGGACCAGCCGGACAACGCGGTGGATTCCATCCCGGTGGAGAACTTCATCGCCTCCGCCTGCGTGATCGACGTTTCCGCCGAGTGCGCCGAAAACCCGGATTTCCTCCTCACCGTCGAGTACGTGAAGGCCTGGGAACAGAAGCACGGCCGCATCCCGGAACGCGCCTGGGTGCTGATGCGCACCGACTGGTCCAAGCGCGCCATGCCCAGGGAATACCTGAACATGGCCGAGGACGGCGCCCACTCCCCCGGCCCCGATGCCGAAGTGGTGCCCTGGCTGATTCAGGAACGGAACGTGCATGGCTTCGGCACCGAATCCGTCGGCACCGACGCCGGCCAGGCCCATCACCTCAACCCGCCCTACCCCTGCCACTACTTCATGCACGGCAACAACCGCTACGGCCTCCAGTGCCTGACCAATCTGGACCTGCTGCCGCCGCAAGGTGCCGTCATCTTCGCCGCGCCCCTCAAGATCCGTAACGGATCCGGCAGCCCGCTGCGCGTACTGGCACTGACTCCTACGGTTTGAGGAACGGAACATGAGTGAAAAGAACGTCGCCGTCGTCACCGGCGGCTCGGCCGGGATCGGCGCCGATATCTGCAAGCGCATGCTGGCCGACGGCTACGAGGTCATTTCCCTGGCCCGCCGCGCACCAGATTGGACCCACCCCCGCCTCAAGACCGTGCAGGTCGACCTGCTGGACGCCGCCGCCACTGCGCAGGCCGGCCAGGAGATCGCCGCCGCCCACGAGGTCAGCCACTTCATCCACAACGCCGGCGTGATCTGGCCCAAGCTGCTGGGCGAGGTGAAGAACGAGGAGCTGCAGGGCCTCACCCAGATCCACCTGGGCGCCGCCATCGACCTGATGCAGGCCTTCCTGCCCGGCATGACGCAGCGCCAGTTCGGGCGCGTGGTGCTGATGTCCTCCCGCGGCGCGCTGGGCCTGCCAACTCGTACCGCGTACTCGGCCACCAAGGCCGGCATGATCGGCATGGCGCGCACTTGGGCGCTGGAACTCGCGCCCAAGGGCATCACGGTGAACGTGGTGGCGCCGGGCCCGATCCAGACCGACATGTACTACGCCGTCATCGAAGCCGGCAGCGAGCGCGAGAAGGCGCTGGCGGCAGCGATCCCGGTAAAGCGCGTCGGCCGTGCCGACGACGTCACCCGGGCCGTGATGTTCTTTGCCGACCCCGAGAACAGCTTCGTCACCGGCCAGACGCTGTACGTCTGTGGCGGAGCGAGCGTGGGCACCATAACAATCTGAAGTCAAAACGAAGTAGCCGCTCTTTTTTCAATCACACCTGCTGCACGAAAGAACCCTAACGGAGGTTTCGCCATGTTGCTGAAGAAGATCACCGCTGCCGTCGCCCTGGCCACCCTGGCCACCACTGCCTTCGCCCAGGTGAAGGTCGGTGTCATCACCTCCGCCACCGGCCCGATCGCCCTGGTCGGCATCCCGCAGAAGAACACCGTTCCGCTGATGCCGAAGAAGGTTGGCGACCTGACCATCGAGTACATCTCCCTGGACGACGCCAGTGACTCCACCGCCTCCGTGACCGCGGTGAAGAAGCTGATCTCAGAGAACAACGTTGACGCCATCATCGGACCCTCCGGCTCGCCCAACGCCATGGGCGCCATCGGCTTCGTCGCCGAAGCCGGCGTGCCGCTGCTGGCCCCGGTGGGCACCGCCGCCGTGGTGCTGCCGATGACCGAACAGAAGAAGTGGGTGTTCAAGACCACCCAGAACGACGACATCATCGCCAAGGCGCTGGTCGAGCACATGGCCAAGAACGGCGTGAAGAGCCTGGGCCTGTTCGGCACCGGCGACCCCTACGGTGAAAACTGGAGCAAGGTCATGACCGCGCTGGCCGAGAAGAACGGCATCCAGATCGTCGCCAACGAGAAGTTCCAGCGCAACGACACCTCCGTCACCGGCCAGACCCTGAAGATCATCGGCGCCAAGCCGGATGCGGTGCTGATCGCCGCCCCGGGCAGTTCCGCCGTGCTGCCGCAGACTTCGCTGTTCGACCGCGGCTACAAGGGCAAGTACTACCAGACCCACGGCGCCGCGCTGGACGACTTCCTGAAGCTGGGCGGCAAGAAGGTGGAAGGCACCATCCTGGCCGCCAGCCTGATGCTGGTGCTGGACGAGATCCCGGACAGCAACCCGGCCAAGAAGGTCGCCGCCGAGTACATGGGCGCCTACGAGAAGATGTACGGCAACAAGCCGGCCACCTTCGGCGCCAACGTCTATGACGCCGGCCTGCTGCTGCAGAAGGCCATCCCCATCGCCGAGAAGAAGGGCAAGCCGGGCACCAAGGAATTCCGTGCCGCCCTGCGCGACGCGCTGGAACAGACCAAGGAACTGGTCGGCGCCCAAGGCGTGTACAACATGACGCCGGAAGACCACAGCGGCTTCGACGAGCGCGGCCGCGAGATGATCACCGTCAAGAACGGCACCTGGGCCCTGCTCAAGTAAAACGCTTTGCCGGCACCGCTCACCCGGTGCCGGTTTTCCTTCAGGCCCGGCGCTGCGGCGGCGGGTCGAACCAGCCACCCGGTATTCCTGCCAGGCGGAGTCAGCCTCTACCGGCAGCTCCGGCGGTTCCGCTCACCCTGCGGGAACGCGCACCGGGACGGCGGAGACGCCAACCGCGTCATGTCGCGCCCCTGTCCGCCCCCGCGGCGGAACGGCCGGCCTGAACGAAGGACTTTGTTCGAATGGACCTACAGATCGCCATGATTCTCGGGCAGGACGGCGTCACCAACGGTGCGATCTACGCACTGCTGGCGCTCTCCATCCTGCTCGTCTTCACCGTCACCCGGGTATTGCTGATACCCCTGGGTGAATTCGTTTCCTTCGGCGCCCTCACCATGGCCGCCGTCCAGTCCGGCACGCCCAACAGCATCGTCTGGCTGGTGGCGGGCCTTGCCGTGGTCGAAGCCGCACTGGACCTGCGCGTGCGCTTCCGCTCGCCCTCGCGCCGCGGCGTTCCGCTCAACATGGTGCTGAAGGTCGTCTACGCCTTCGCCCTCGTGGTGCTGATGTACCAGCTGCCGCTGGCCGACCTGCCGATGGCCGCCCAGGTGCTGCTCACCCTCGCGGTGGTGGTGCCGCTGGGTCCGCAGATGTATCGCCTGTTCTTCCAGCCGATCGCCAACGCGCCCTCGCTGGTGCTGCTGATCGTCTCCATCGCGGTGCACGTCGCCATGGTCGGTGTCGGCCTGCTGCTGTTCGGCCCCAGCGGCGCCCAGACCAAGCCCTTCTCCGAAGCCGGCTTCGAACTCGGCCCGCTGATGATCAACAGCCAGAGCTTGTGGGTGGTCGCGCTGTCGCTGGCACTCATCATCGTGCTCTACCAGTTCTTCGAGCGCACCATCTACGGCAAGGCCCTGCGCGCCACCGCGATCAACCGCGTCGGCTCGCAGCTGATGGGCATCTCGCCGGTGTTCGCCGGCCGCGCCAGCTTCCTGCTCGCCTCCTTCATCGGCGCGCTATCCGGCGTGATGATCGCGCCCATCACCACGATCTACTTCGACTCCGGCTTCATCATCAGCCTGAAGGGCTTCGTCGGCGCCATCATCGGCGGGCTGGCGAGCTACCCGCTGGCGGCGCTGGGCGCGGTGCTCGTCGGGCTGCTGGAAGCCTTCTCCTCCTTCTGGGCCAGTACCTACAAGGAAGTCATCGTGTTCACCCTGATCATCCCCTTCCTGCTCTGGCGCTCGCTCACCAGCCGTCACGTGGAGGAAGAAGAATGAATCCGCGCTATTTCCTGTTCGGCTTCCTCGCGCTGCTGGCCATCGCCCCGCAGTTCCTCCCGCCCTTCTACGTCACCCTGCTCAACTACATCGGCCTCTACGCCCTGGTGGCGCTGGGCCTGGTGCT
>NZ_SNVV01000040.1 GCF_004361735.1 Azoarcus indigens
CCTCAATGTGCTTCGTTTCCAACGATGCCCTCCTTGCGAGCGAGGGGGGCAATTCCTCGTGTCGCTAGGGGGTCAATTTACGATGTCGCCTGACACCGCCGCCCCCACAGGTGGCCGGTAGTGCCTGCCCGCAGGCGGGCTACTGGACAAGCTCGGCCAGGCACGGCTCACGCCGCCGCTTTCGGCAAGGCGAACCCTTTCCAGAAATCCCCAGCGACACGACCGTCGGCCTAACGCAGTGGGAGTGGGACCTAGACCAAGGTGAGAGGCCCGCCATAGAAGCCGCTCGCGTCGTCGACAGCGGCGAACCTGCACCGCGTGCGGGCCTCTGGCTGCAGGCAGGCCACCCGGAAATCCGCTGCCGGATGGTGGAGGGGCAGCCTTTGCCTGCATTGGATGAGCAAACCATCACCTGGACATGGTCCGAACAGCCGCCGCCAGGCATGCGGGCCGTCACCGGACAGCCCTGCCCCTACCCAGGCCTCTGGCACTGCGAGGACACACCGGCAGGCCCTCACACTTTCCAGCACGGCATGCCCCTGCCGCCCGTGCAGGGACGAGAGGTCACCTGGTTCCTGGTGAAGGCGCAGTGACGTTCTCCAAGGGGTCCCGCGGAGATGGAAACACCCATGCGCCCCAAGCGTTCCTGCGCTCCCGAAGCAACATCTTGCAGCCTGCCGGCTAACCCATCGAGCAGCGGAAGGTCCTGCCGCCCGCCCCCAGCAGCCAACTACCCCAACTCGGTCTTCTGACAAACCTTGAATGGCCGCAAAAACGACCGGCTGCCGCAATCCGGCCCATGGAGACGCATGTGAATCAACTCATCCGCTTTGTCGTATTGCTCCTGTGCTGGCCCGCAGGAGCCATCGCTGAAGCGCCCCCGGTCATCTCCCCCACGCTGCTAGCGGCACAGGCGTGCCCCCTACCTTCAGCACTCCAGCCCGACATGCCCAAGTCCGCCATAGGAAGCACCACGGCGCGGCCCCTATCTCCTTCCCTCCGCCTGGAAACCCTGGACATCGTCGGGCTCGGGCTGAGTCTGGATGTTTACCGGCAAGGGCAAGCCTGGGCACGGTTGCGCAAACAGGACACCGATCAACCCGATGCTTTGCGGCTAGGCACCGCTCTCCCCCTGGACCCGCGTGATTACCCCACCGATGGGACGCGGATGGACATGGCGTGGGAGCAGCGAATATCCAATGCTCTGGAACTAGCCCTGCAGGGCTTCCCGGAACGCTGGCCCCTGCCGACCGTAACCGTGGTCCGGGATTACGATCCGCGGATGGAGCGTCCACGCGTGCCCCCCCAAGACATGGAGGAGTCGCTCACCAAGATGGTTAGTCGGGAACTCGGCCCGGCCGGTCTTCACTGGCACCGGATTCGCCAGTTGGACCATGGCGTCATCTGCAAGACCGACCCGGAGGCACTGCTAGAAACCCTCTTCCAGTTGTTCGAGCAGCATCCGGATCTACCCGCCCTGATGGTCTACGCTCTCGACAGTTTCAATATGCGTGCAGCGCTGTCCAGCAAAAATGTCAGCCTCGACTCCATCAGCCCCCCTGGAGCACGTCTGCCCGATACGCCTACCGACGCAGTCGTGGCCCTTGTCGTGGCCCGCCCCGAGCGTCTGGCCTGGCTGCGTGAATTCGCCCGCTACACAAAAGCCGAGCCGGGCTCCATCGACCCCGCCTTCAAAGGCTGGGCGCGTACTCCACCCCGCCGCTTCCAGCCCACCCCTTTCTTCCCGGAACCCATCACTCAGCGTGGTCTTGCCCAATGGGACAGGCTCAAGGTGCTCGCCCGACTGCACCGGCCTGTGACTGTATCGCTTCCGCAGGGCAAGGCAGCACTGAAGGGAAGCACCCGCGACAAAGCGCTTGCCATGGGCTGGGACCAGGCAGCAGCTGGACTGCCTTCCGCGCCAGCGCGGGTATTTTTCGACACCGGCAGACTCTCCGGCGGCACAGCCCAGCTGGCCCCTGCCCTGCATCTCGCGCAACAGCCCATCGACATCCTTGATGCCCAGCAGAGCTACGACCTCAGCCTGCGAGTGGGCGATATCGGCGCGGCCTCTCCCTTCGTCGGCATCGCCTTGGCCACCATGGCCAGTTACCTGAACGCAGACAGCAGCCTGGTGGTGCCGCTACGCCAGGCCAACAACGCAAGCTTCATCGGCGTCAGCTCACCCAACCCCGGCAAACCACCAGCCGATGACCCCTTTGGCGTTTCCCTGCGGCCACAACACTCCGCAGTAACCGATGAGCCTTCGCCAGAGTTTCAATCCTGGCTGGCGAGGTTGGAAAAGGAGTACCAGACCCAGGGCAAGCCCGATGCACCGTTTCATCGTGACCCAGACCTCATCGCCGCGGAACGGCACATCCTGGAAAGCTTCATTTCCAGTGCGCCAGGCATCGCCTCGGATGAAGATAATTTCAAGTAAGAGATCAGATAGTGAGCAGGAAGTAAGAGCCTGTTTGCCATCTTCTGAATAGCAGGCCAAGAAAGGCGAGATGGATGAACTGTAGGCTGGTGTTGAAGCTCCGCTCGCAGTTCTTCCATAGCCGCCGGCACGTGTCGATCCAGGCGAAAGAGCGCTCAACGATCCAGCGCTGGAGCATGACGGCAAAGCTATGCAACTGGCTGCGCTTGGCAATCTGTACCTGAGCGCCGAGCAGGCGCTTGATGGCCTGGGCAAACGGCTGTCCGGCGTAGCCACAGTCGGCCAGAACCGCCTGGACGCGGCTCAGTTCCGGTGCCCGGTGTGCCCCAATGCAAGCAGCGCTCCGTTCCGATCTGTGACTTCGCCGTGGTGACTGCGATCGCATGCGGTAGCCCCAGGGTATCGACGACGATGTGGCGCTTGATGTCCGAGACCTTCTTCCCTGCGTCGTAGCCTTTGTGCCGGGCGTCATCAGTGTTCTTCACGCTCTGCGTGATCGACGATCAAGAAGCACGTCGTGGATTTGCGCTCTGTTTGATACGGACCGCGCCAACCCTTTTCTTACAGCCCGCACCTGGACGCTCACGCCATCCGGGTCGGGCTCGCTCCATCTGGCGAAGTAGGCATGCACCGTTCGCCGCTTTGGAAAGTCACTCGGCAGCATCCGCCACTGGCACCCGCTCTTGAGCAGGTAAAGCACGTCACGGAACACCTCGTACAAATCCACTGTCCGCGGCTTGGTCCTCCTATGCACGCTCTCCAGCAATGGACGGATCTGCTCAAAAGACACTCGACTGATATCGCTCGAGAATTTCTTTCTCATACCCGGGAGTCTACGACGCGGGAATGATAGTGAACAGTCTCTATCACTTCCACCCGATGCGGTTCATTCAAACGTTCAAGAAATGCGGATGGCTAAGCACAGTCGAAATGGCTCAGTGCTTTCCAAGGAGGATACTTCGCCAGGGCAATCGCACCTTCATGTCATGAATCCGAGCAATTCAGCACGGAACGCGTCTGAGGTGGCGGCGAGCATTCGCTTGGTCTTGATACTGCCCCTGCGCGACGTGTTCAAGCGAAGCAGGTTCATCACAATGTGGCGAACGATGGCGAGATTGTTGGCAGTGAATCCGGTGCGCACGGTGGATTGGTCCTCGTTGAACTGGACGCCGAGGCACCAGTGAAGCCGGTTTTCGACCTCCCAGTGGCTGCGTACGGCATGCGCAATCCGGGCGGCGTCGGCGGGCAGGGAACTGATGTAGTAGCGGCGCTTACAGCCGGTCTTGGCGCCGACGGTTCGCTCGCGCTCGACGATCGCGAAGCTCTTCAGATCGGGCCACTGCTCGGCTTTGTAGAGCCGGTCCACGGCGTCGAACGCCCAGCAGCGGCGCACTTCCGTTCGACCGTGACCGTCCTCACGACTTTCTACCGTGGAGTTGGGCGTCAGGGCGCCGCCCACGCCCGCTTGAGCGAGCAGGAAGGACTCGACGAGCTTGGGATGGTTATCCTTTACGCACAGCACGTAGTCGGCGCCGCCCTCGCGAATCGCCTTCGCAATGCCGGTCTGAGCGCCCACGGCGTCGATCGTGACGACACAGCCTTGCAGCGCCAGGGTGGCCAGCAGCTCGGGAATCGCCGTGATCTCATTGGACTTCTCGGCGGTCGCCGTCTGACCGAGCACCAAGCCGACGTCGGCTGCGAAGGCGCTGACCAGGTGCAGGGGCGTCGCCGCGGCCTTGGTCGTGCTGCGCCGGCTGGTCTTGCCGTCGATGGCCACCACCGCGCCTGGGCCCAGGGCAGGCACCAGCTGACCGACCCAGCGCCGAAAGGCGGCTTCGAACTCGCGCGGGTTGAGTGCCGCCAACACGCGCCCAAACGTGTCGTGCGAGGGGATGCCGTGCTCAAGCACGAGAAAGCCTCGCAGCCAGTCGAGGCGCTCCTTGGCCCACGCCTCGATGTCGGAGAACTTGTCCGCGCTGCACAGCACCGCGCACACCGCCACCGTAAGCAGCTCGGACAGGTCGTGCCTGACCTGCCGGGCGCTGCGCGGGTCGGAAATCGAGACGAACACCTGTGTGAGCGGCATCACCTCCCTCGTCTTCATGGGAACCCCAAAAGACGAGGAAACTACACAATTTCCAGGGCTGTGAACAGGGGCTTCGTAAAGGCATGACAGTGAACGCAATTCTGGATGCGGCTATGTCATGTGGGTGCTGTAGCCCTGTCGACTAAGCCCAAGCGTACCAATGACCTCTTCCCATTCTGGCCGCGTCCGCGGGGCTGCCTGGCGCCGGATCTAGTGATCGTGGAATACCGGCAACAGCCTTTTGATGTGCCAAATGTGTTTGCAGTGGTGGAGATCAAATTCCCGGGGGATTGGGTGAAGGCAAAGCAGTTGGGTGATTATGCGAAGCTCATGGGCCAGGACAATCAAAAATTAGCGTTGCTCAGGGTCCCGGAAGATTGCACCGAGTACCGGCCAGAAACTGATCCCAAAAAAGAAGCCGGACATTCAGGAGGAAGGAGAAACCGATGAGCACAACCGAGAAGGAAATGCATGACGGAGAGGTCGCCGGCATGGTGGAGGACCTGAAGAAATGGCCCAGCGTAGCCCATGACAATGGAGAATATGAGCTGGCAGTGATGCCGTTTCTGTCCTTCTACTTCACCTACGAACCCGAACACTACTTGCAGACCTCGCTGGCGATGATCGAAGTGCACGAGGCCTTCGAACGCCTGCTGGACTATCCCTACAAAGTTGCCACTCACCCGGACTCTGAGCGACCGCACCCTTATGGTTCCAAGCGGTTGGGCGATCTGCGGGAGTGGGCGAGAAAGACGCGATTGGACAAGACCTTTGCGTTCAATTTCACCGACGAAAAGAACTACCGCTCCTCACCCACAACTGCCGGATATTTCTGGCGAGACAGCTATCTGGAATATGCGAAAGGCTGCTACTCCTATATTCAACTCCACTACCGCTGGCAGTGGTGGATGGACAACAAGGAGGCCTGGCGGCTCTTCGTGCTGGACACCATCGAACGCCTTAGGCCCGAGCAGGTATATAGCGGCTTCGCCATGGCCAACCCACTGGAATTTGGTACCCGCTCTGAGGTTACCGTATGGGATAGAGCACTCACGCCTCATTTCTACGGATTGGATACGGACTATCCATACGGGACTCACCTCGTTCCAAACCTACCCTCAGGCCTACGCCCTCCCACCTGGGGCTTCTTCCTGTCCGATCTCTGGCGCGAGAAGCTGTCATTAGAACGCGAAGCTGTCCGGCAGGCGCTTCTGGACCCGCGGATCCGGGTCGATGAGCTCCACTGCGGGCAGTGGATAGAACTGGGCCCCCAACCCGAACTTTATCCGGTCGAGAACGGCGTACCGGAACTGCCAGCATTACTGAACCGTCTCCTGCGCCCGCTGCGCCACCCCAAGCTGGACTTGCTCGGCTTTGGCCAGTGGGACGGAGACCCCAACGAACGCTTCACCCTGGCCGACAGCCAGCGCTGGCTGGCGCGTTTTGACGACGATGGCGACTGGCCCACGCCCGAGCAGCGCGGGCTCATCCCTGATGCTCCACGCGCGGCGCCACAGGCCACGCATGCCCGCGGGGGTGAGCCGTGCCCGCGCACCGGATGGTGGCTCACTGCGGCAAAGTATGGCGCCCGGCAACGCTTCGAGGAGGGCGAAACACTGCCCGCCTTCAGTACGGAAAAGACGCATGGCCACACCTTGTGGCAGTGGGACGTCGACCAGCGCGAGCCGATAGAGGTAGAGCGGAACGCCAACACCGTCGCCCCAAGTACTCGCCCTGCGCCGCGCGCGGGTCTGTGGCTGCAGGTGGGTGAATCGAAAGTGCGCTGCCGCGTCGCTGAAGGCGAGCCGCTCCCCCTGGTCGACAAGCTGCCGGTGCAATGGCAATGGGCCGAACAGCCGCCACCCGGCCTACGCGCAGTGAGCGGACAGCCCTGCCCCTATCCAGGCCTCTGGCACTGCGAGGACATTCCCGTTGGTCCGCATGCTTTCCCGCATGACGCCCCCCTGCCCCAGGTTCAGGGGCGGGATGTCACCTGGTTCCTGGTGAAGGCGCCGTGAGATGGAAACACACATGCGCACCAAACGTCCTGGCTCTGTCGAAACAAGCTGTTGAACCTTCACAGCTAGCCATCCTCAATTGAGCTCGCTGAACGGATAGACAGGCCTCCGGCACGAACCGAAGCCCGCCCGCGGCGCTCCAAGCGGCATTCCGACTCGCTCAGTCAGCCATTCAGCCAACCATGCCCGCCCTCACCGCCGCCGATCTCCAAACCCTCGCCGCCGCCCGCCGCAAGCTGGAAAACCCTGGGCTGGCGGTGCGGCTCAGCAACCACCTTGGCAGTCCGCTGGAAAAAGGCATGGCCAGGCTGCCGGCCAGTTGGCGGGAGAAGCTGGGCGGCGTCGCCCATGAGGCGCTGAGCCGGGCGATGAGCACCGCCGCCGGCACGCTGGGCAAGGGGCAGCAGGAGGCCAGCCCGCGGCTGCACAAGGTGCTCGGCTCCCTCAGCGGCGCCGGTGGCGGCGCCTTCGGCCTGCCGGGGCTGACGGTGGAGATTCCGGTGTCCACCGTGCTCATCATGCGCGCCATCCTCGACATCGCCCGCGCCCATGGCGAGGACATCGCCAGCCCGGAAACCCGCCTCGCCGCGCTGGAGGTGTTCGCCCTCGGCGGCCCCGGCGGCGCCGACGATGCCGCCGAATCCGGCTACTACGCGGTGCGCGCCGCGCTCGCCACCGCCATCGGCGAAGCCACCCGCCACGTCGCCGCCAACGGCCTCGGCCAGCACGGCGCGCCGGCGCTGGTGCGGCTGCTCACCATGGTCGCCACCCGCTACAAGATCCAGCTCACCCAGAAGGCCGCCAGCATGCTCATCCCCGGCCTGGGCGCCGCCGCCGGCGCCACGGTGAACCTGCTCTTCATGCAGCACTTCCAGGCCATGAGCGAGGGCCACTTCACCCTGCGCCGGCTGGAGCGGAAATACGGCGCGGACGTGGTGAAGGCAGCCTATCTGGCCGCGGGCTGAACGCGGGCCTCGCCTTCAATCAAGCGGGTGACACCGCTCGCTCTGGCGAAGTCGAAGGGCAATCCGGAGCGCAGGTCCGGCCAGCCCGTGCCGCGCGCATTGATCCGCTGAGGAGAGGCCGCTTGCCCTGGACCCTTGGGCTTTGCTCAAGGCGGGCGGATCTGTCGAAAGATCTTCCATTGCGCGGGCTGCGACAAACCTGTCCTGAGCATGCCAAAGGGCTTGGTCCGAACGGCTATCGGGTATTCAATTTCCCATTCAATAGAGAAGGTGCGCGCCTCTAGCCAAATGTGGCAGCCGGCTCTGAAGCGCTCGAAGGCCTGCCTGCGCGGAGCCCACTCGCCTGGGGATCGCCCGAGGCGAAGTCGCAGGCTCCATGCCCAGGCCAGCAGCACATCCTTCCATCACCGCACTCCCTCCCCCTACAAATCCAGCACCAGCAACGCACTGCGCGAGCGCGACACGCAGACGCAGAGGCTGTTCTGGCGCCCGGCTTCCGCCGCCGACAGGTAGTGGTCTCGGTGATCCGGCTCCCCTTCCAGCACGCCGACCAGGCACATGCCGCATTCGCCGCGCTTGCAGTCGTACAGCGGCTCCACGCCGGCATCCAGCAGCGCGCCCAGCAGGCTCTGGTCGGCGCGCACCGGGATGCGCTGGCCGCTGCTGCGCACCTCCACCTCGAAGGCGGTGTCGCCCGCCTGCGCCAAGCTGCCGTCGAACAGCTCGAAATGCACGCTGCCCTGCGGCCAGCCGGCTCCGGCGGCCTGCTCCACTACCGCGCCGATCAGCGCCGCCGGGCCGCAGACGTAGACCTCCCGCCCCGGCTGCGGCCGCGCCAGGATGTCCGCCAGCGCCAGCCGCAGCGAGCCGGCGTCGCGGTGGTAGAGGCGGCCGCCCAGCGCCGCCACCTCGTCGCGGAAAGCCATGCGCCGCGGGTGGCTGCCGCCGTAGTGCAGTTCGAAGGGCAGCCCCTCGCGGCGCAGCCGCCGCGCCATGCCCAGCATGGGAGTGATGCCGATGCCGCCGGCGATCAGCAGATGGCCGCCCGCCGCCGGCTGCAGCGGAAAGGCGTTGTCCACCGTGGCGCGCAGCCGGTCGCCGGGCACGAGCTGGTGTATCCAGCCGGAGCCGGCGCCGCCTTCCACCCGCAGCACCGCGATCTCGTAGCAGACTGCCGGATCGCCGTCGCCGGTCAGCGAGTAGCGGCGGTACAGCGGCTCGCCCTGCCCGGCCGGCGGCGGAATCTGCAGCCGCAGGTGGGCGCCGGGGACGAAGGCAGCGCAGGCGGTACCGTCCGCCGGCACCAGCCGTAGCCGCATGACATCCTCGGCGATGCGGGCTACTTCGATAACCGTCAATTCCATCGCGGAATTCATGTCCTCTCTCCTCAGCCCAGTTCCGCCAGCAGCGGCTGCAGATGGCGGGCGATGGCCAGCAGCCGGCGCTCGCTGCCCGGCCGGCCGACCAGTTGCATGCCCAGCGGCATGCCCTGCGGGCCGCGCTGGCCGGGCACGTTCACACAGGGCAGGCCGAGCAGGGTCCACACCCGGCTGAACACCGGGTCGCCGGTCGCCGCCAGTCCCGGTGGCGCCTCGCCCGGCGCGGCCGGCACCAACAGCGCATCCACATCCTCGGCGATGCCTTCGAAGGCGGCGGCACCGCAGCGGCCGAGGTCGAGCGCGGCGCGGTAGTCCACCTCGGCGCAGGCCTGGCCGGCTTCGATCAGGGCGCGCAGGCTGGGGCTCATCCGCGCTCGTCCTTGCTCCCAATCGGTAGCGAAAGAACGTGCCGCCTCGTAGGCCTGCACCGTTTTCTGCGCCGCCGACAGGCCGGCCAGTTCATCTGGCAGCGGGCGCTCGCTCACCATCGCGGCAATGGCGATGCGGCTCACCGCGGCCTCGAAGGCGGTGGCGCCCGCCGGCTCCATCTGCAGCCACTCGTGGCCGCGGCACACGCCCAGGCGCAGTGCGCCGGCGTCCAGCCGCGGCAGTGGCTGGTAGGCGATGCCCAGCAGCGCAGCGCGCATCAGTTCCAGGTCGTCGGCGTCGTTGGCCAGCCAGCCCAGGGTGTCCAGCGAGGGCGCCATCGGCTTGATGCCGGCCAGCGAGTGGAGGCCGAAGCCGGGCTTGAGCGCGAACACGCCGCAGTAGGCCGCCGGCCGGATCAGCGAACCGGCGGTCTGCGAGCCCAGGGCCAGCGGCACCATGCCGGCGGCCACCGCCGCCGCCGAGCCGCTGGAGGAGCCCCCGGGCGTGCGGCGCGGGTCATGCGGATTGGCGGTGGGGCCGGGGGAGAAGTAGGCGAACTCGGTGGTCACCGTCTTGCCGAACACCGCCGCGCCAGCAGCACGCAGCCGCGCCACACAGTCGGCGTCGCCGCCGCGCACGCCCTCGCGGTAGATCTCCGAGCCATAGCGTGTGGGGTAATCCTGGGTGGCGATGATGTCCTTCACCGCCAGCGGCACGCCGCCCAGCAGGCCCTGCGGATGCGCCTGCCACTGCCGCAGCGCGTTGACGCGGGCCAGCGCCGGGTCGAATTCCCGCCACGCCTGCACCGCGCCCTCGTGTTCCTCGATGCGGCCCAGGAAATGCGCGAGCACCGCCTCCATGCTCATCTCGCCCGACTGCAGTCCGCGCCGGATGGCGACCGCGGTGAGCGGCGCGGGATCGGCATGGGAATATGCCGCCGTTTCACTGTCAGCCGGCGGTGCCGCAATTCGGCCATCAATTCCGTTTCCAGACACTGTATTCATTTTTCCGCCTCCCTCTCATTCAGTTCCACTTCTTCAACTTGATTCGAATCTGATTCCAATCGGATTCCATTAATCCTTTCCTGAATTGAATTCGCCGTCATGAATCCGCATGAAGGCTTCCCGCGCAATTTCCGCGATATGCCATTGCCGCATTGGTGACCAATCCAGGCTCGCCAGGCTGGCCTGCCGTTGCCAGAACGCCGGCCATGCCATTGCAATTGGCGGGCGCGCTCCGCAGAGGTCCAGCGCGCCCAGCCGGGCGCCGCGTTTCGCACAGGGCAGCGAGGCCTGGAGGCAGGCGCCGCCACTGAAATCCAGTACCGCGTCCACCGCGCCGTGTTCGCGCAGCAGCGTCGGCCAGTCGTCGCCGTAGCGGGCGGTTTCGGCGGCGCCTGCGGCCAGCGCGCGGGCAATGCCGGCGCGGTCCGCGCATACCGCCATCACGCTGCAATCCAGCGACACGGCGAGGCGGATGGCGCTCAGGCCCAGTTCGCCGTCGCCCTGGTGCACCAGCAGGCTTTCACCGGCTTGCAGGCGCAATCCGCCGCACAGCGCGGCATGCAGCAGCGGCCAGCGCAGGGGCATCTGCAATGCGGAATCCGCCTCCATCCCGGCCGGCACCGCCAATACCCGGCGGGCGTCCACATCGATGATTTCGCCGCGGCGGACCTGATGGTCGATATTGCAGGCGAGCAATTGCCCCGGCACCCAATCGCTTTCCGGCCCATTGCGCAATACCCTGCCCAATAGCGGCCAATGCGGCCGGCCATCCACCGCCAGCAATTCGCCGAGCAAGTCCGCTTCCAATTCCACCCGATTCACCCCCAGGCGGCCGGCGCGGGAAATCGTTCTCTCATCATGGCCAATACCGATTGTCAAAACGGCACTCCGTCTGTAACTTGATTGGCGGCCACAGAAGCCGTCCGCGCAATGCGGAATATCAGCGCGCTCAATTGCCCTTTGCGGAATTGGGGCCTGTTCAGAACACCCTGCGGAACATCCGCAGAACATCCCGACCCGGAGCCGCCGTGACATCCAATGTTCAGGACCTCAACACCCGCAGCGGCGACAACGCGCTGCGCGCGCCTGACTTCTCCCTGCGGCAGCTCTCCTATTTCCTCGCCGCCGCGCAATACCAGTCGGTGCAGCAGGCGGCGGCGGCGCTGCATGTGTCGGCGCCGGCGGTATCCGCCGCCATCGCCCACCTGGAGGCGACGCTGGGCGTGGCGCTGTTCCGCCGCCGCCATGCCCGCGGCGTGATCCTCACCGAGGAAGGCAGTGCCTTCGCGGTGCAGTGCCGCGGCATCCTGCAGAACGCGCGCGAGATGGTCTCCGTCGGCGCGCTGGACCGCCACGCGCTGAGTGGGCAGGTGCGGGTGGGCTGCCTGACTACCTTCGCGCCGCTGGTGATCCCGGCGCTGCTGCGCGAGGTGAAGGGCAAGCTGCCGCGCGCCCGGCTGACCTGGGCGGAGGGCCACCACGAGTACCTGATCGAATCCCTGCGCACCGGCACGCTGGATCTGGCGGTGCTGTACGACTTCGAGATTCCCTCCGGCATCCAGTCGGTGACGCTGCGCGACGCGCCGCTGCAGGCGGTGCTGCCGGCCAGCCATGCGCTGGCGGCCAACGCCAGCCTGTCGCCGGCCGACCTCACCACCGAGCCCTTCATCCTGCTGGACCTGCCGCGCACCCGCGAATACATGCTGACCGCCTTCAGCTCCCACGGCGTGCTGCCGCGCATCACCGAGACGGTGCATTCCTTTAGCATGCTGCTGGGGCTGGTGGCCGCCGGGCATGGTTTCTCGCTGCTCAACTTCTGTCCGCCCTACATGGTTCCCGGCCTGGGCCGGGTGGTGTCGCGGCCCTTCCAGGCCATGGTGCGCCAGCCTTCCATCGTGGTCGCCTACTCCTACCGCTACCACTACCCGCGGGTGGCGGCGGCCATCGTCGAGTGCCTGTCGGCCATCGTGGATGAGCTGCCGATGCAGGCGGACTGAGGCCGGCGCCCTTCCCCGGCCGCGGCGCTCATCCCGCCGGCATCTCCATCCACGACTCCGAGAAGGCGAGGAAGGCGGAGCTTTTCTTGCCGCCGTCGAAGTTGCGTGTGGTGACCTGGCCGGGCAGCCGGCGGCCGTTGATCTGGATGCTGGCTTCGGCGGCGTCGATGAACAGGCTGTACATCTCGTGCTTCTGCGTCGGCCCCTTCTCCGCCGGCATGTCCACCGCATAGGGCTCGCCCAGCGCATCCCAGGTGAGCACCACTTCCACGCCGTCGGCGCGCAGGATTTCCTGGTACTTGCGCCGGGTGTCGCCCACCGAACGCGCTTCCAGCAGCGGCAGGTAGCTCACCGCCGGCGTGCCGGCGGAGACGCGGAAGGAATTGAAGCGGGAGAAGAACCCCGCCATCAGGTAGCGCGCCAGCGGCTCGTTGTCGGTGAGGCAGACGTTGCAGGCCTCCGGCAGGCTGGCGGCCATCTGTGGCTTTTCCAGCAGCAGCACGCCCTTGCCCATGCCGTAGGGGGAGTAGTTGATCTTGAAATAGGTGGCGAGGCTGGTCCACTCGCCGTCCGGATCGTTCTTGAGGTAGATGCCGGGGTTGTCGCCGGTCCAGGCGACCTTGCCGGGATGCACGGGATTGCTCATCGCTTGATGTCCTTTCTGTCTGTCTCTGTGTGGGGGCCGGGGGCGCGTCTGCGGCACGCCTACTTGGCTTCTTCCGCGGCGTCCGCCGTTTCGGCGCCGTGCCTCGCGGCGAGCTCGCGGATGCGCTGGCGGATCTGACGAGCGCGGTCGTCCGCCTCCTGGTAGTCGCCGCGCACCACGATGTCGGTGATGGCCCGGCCGATTTCGCGCACCAGCGCCTTGTCGTCGTCCCCGGACTCGGGGATGGACACCACGGTGTCGTGGCAGTAGGTGGGCGTCAGCGCGTTACTGCGCAGCGGCGACAGCGAGGGCGCTTCGCCCTGGGCGACCTTGCGCGTTTCGCGCTTGATCAGCTGGCGCAGCATGGCGATGCCGCGGTCGCAGCGGGTGAGGTTTTCCAGCTCGTGGATGGCGATGGAACGCTGGCTGACCTGGGCGTCGAAATCGCCCGGCATGCGCTGGCGGTCTTCGTAGCCGCGCTCGCCGTCCTGGCCGAAGAAGTCGATGGACTCGACGCCGCAGCGAGATTCGTCGGCAATGCCGCGCGGGTCCATGTCCGGGTGGAAATGGCGCCAGCCGATGATGCGGCAGGTGTGGTTGTCGATCGGCGTGGTCCAGCGCGTGATCGCCACCCGGTTGAAGGCCTTGTCGGTCTGGCCGTCTTCCCAGATGTGGCCGACCTGGGCGAGGTTGGGCAGGATGATGTCGTTGGAGCGCACCCACACCTTGTCCTTCCAGCGCCGCGCGGTGACGTAGATCATGCCGGTGGGCGTGGGCACGAAGTCCATCTCCGGCAGCTCGCCCCAGGCTTCGGCGAAGTGGGTGAAGCTGATGCGGGTGTGCAGGAACACCGCATGCGCCGGGTCCATCACGTTCTCGTGCACCTGCAGCCAGTTGCAGGGATAGGTGACGCAGTAGGGGACGAGGCGGTCGTCGCTGAGCTCGTAGGTGTCGTAGAGCGGGAATTCCGGCTTGTGCTCCGCCGGGCCGAAGTAGCCGAAGATGAGGCCGCGGTATTCGATCACCGGGTAGGCGCCGTGGCAGACGCTGTGGCGCAGGCGGGATTCCGGCGGATCGCCCGGGGTTTCGAGGATGCGGCCATCCACGCCAAACAGCCAGCCGTGGTAGCAGCAGCGCAGGCCTTCGTCTTCGCAGATGCCGAACTCCAGCGAGGTGCCGCGGTGGCTGCAGTGCTTCTCCAGCAGGCCGGGCGTGCCGGACTTGGTGCGGAACAGCACCAGGTCCTCGCCGAACATGCGCACCGCCTTCGGCAGCTCGCCCAGTTCCGCCGACAGCGCCACCGGCTGCCAGAAGCGGCGCAGGTATTCACCCAGCGGGCTGCCCTTCTCCACATGGGTGAGGTCGGCGTTTTCCGGCGGCGTCGGCTGCCGCTCGTAGGCCGAATAGGGTTTGATGAGTATGGTCTTCTTGTCCATCTGCTCTGTTTCTCCTTGCAGTCCGCGGCCGCCGGCATGCCGCCCGGCGGGAATGCGGAATGAATCGATAGGGGTGGCGTGGCTCGCGCAGGGGCTAGCTGGCCACCTCGGGCTGGCTGCGCAGCACCTGCCGCAGCAGCGGCCGGCCCTGGAAGGCGCCGAAGGCCGGCGTGCCGATGCCGCGGGCGATGCTGCGCGCCTGTTCCGGCGGCAGTGTGTGAACGCGGCCGGCGGCTTCGGCCAGCAGCTGGATGCGGGCGGAACGCTCGATGAGCACGAACCACCACAGCGCCTCCTCCACGCTGCGGCCGACGCTGAGCGGGCCGTGGTTGCGCAGCAGCAGCGCCTTCTGCCCGCCGAGCGCGGCGGCGATGCGGGCACCTTCCTCCAGCCCCAGCACCAGGCCGCTGTCTTCCTCGAACACCGCATGGTCGCCATAGAGGGCGCACACGTCCTGGTTGATCGGGTCCAGCGGCCGGCCCAGCGCGCACCAGGCGGTGGCGTGCTCCGGGTGGCCGTGGGCGACGCAGGCCACGTCCGGCCGGGCACGATGCACCGCGGCGTGGATGGCGAAGGCTGCGGCGTTGATCGGCCCGCCTTCCAGCACCACACCCTCCAGCGTCACCAGCGACAGCAGGCTGGCGCGCAGCTCGCCGTAGCCCACGCCGAAGGGATTCACCCAGAAGCGGTCCTCGTGCTCCGGGTCGCGCGCCGACAGGTGGCCGGCCACGCCCTGGCTCATGCCGAGCTGGTGGAGCAGGCGGAAGGCGGCGGCCAGCCGCGCCTTGAGCTGCGCGCGCGGGGCGAGCGTGGCGATGAGTTCGTCATCGTCCGCGGCCGGCACCGGGCCGAAGCGGAAGGGGTTCGCGTTCATGCTTGCGCGCTCCTGGCTCGTGGCTATCGCGGGCCGGCGCTCAGTTCGCCGCCTTGGGCGCGAGCTTGAACTTGCCCTCGTCCACCACCAGCATCTGCACGCTCTCCGGCTTGGTGCCGAAGTGGTCTTCCGGGCCGTAGGCATACACCGCGGTGACGCCGACGTAGTTGTTCACCTGCTCCAGCGCATCCCGCACCGCGCCCGGCTGGTCGCCGGCCTTGCGCACCGCGTTCATCAGCAGCATGGCGGCGTCGTAGCCATTGCCGGCGAAGGTGGCCGGCTGCTTGCCGTATTTGGCCTCATAGGCCTTCACGAACTGCTCCAGCACCGGCTTCTGCGCATCGCCGGCCGGCAGCTCGGCGGTGACGTAGATCTTGGACGAGGGCAGCAGCGCGCCGTTGGCGGCCTCGCCGGCCAGGCGCAGGTAGTTGAAGTCGTTGGCGGCGTGGGTGAGGTAGAGCGGCTGCTTGAGGCCGAGCGCGCGGTAGTTCTTGGTGGAGATGGCCAGCCCCGGCCCGGTGGCCCAGATGACCACCGCCTGGGCCTCGGTGCCGCGGATCTTGGTGAGCTGCGGCGTCATGTCGGTATCCGCGTTGCCGAAGACCTCGGTGCTGACCACGGTGATGCCGTGCTTGCCGGCCAGCTGCAGCAGGGTGTCGCGGGCGCTGGTGCCGAAGGCGACGTCCGAATGCAGCATGGCGATCCTGGTGATGCCGCGGGCGCGCATGTCCTCCAGCATCACCGTTTCCACCACCACGTCGGTGAGCGGCGCGAGGAAGCTGTAGCGGCGCTGCTCCGGCGGCAGCACGATGCCGCGGGTGGCGCCTATGCCTATCATCGGCACCTTGGCGCGCTCCACCGCGTCGACGATGGCGAAGTTGGAGCCGCTGCTGCTGGGGCCGACGATGCCCACCACCTTCTCCTGCGAGATCAGGCGGCGCAGCGCCGACACCGTCTTGGTGTTGTCGCTCTCGGTGTTGAGGTTCACCAGTTCCACCTTGCGGCCGTTGATGCCGCCGGCGGCATTCACCTGCTCCACCGCCAGCTGGGCGCCTTCCAGCGCCGGCTGGCCGAGGGAGGCGATGAAGCCGGAGGTTTCCAGCAGGCCACCGAGCTTGATCGGCTCCTGCGCGATTGCGGCGCCCGTGCCTGCTGCACAGAGGACGAGCGTGGCCAGCGATTTCTTCCAATCGATCATGATTTCCTCTTCTGTTGGGTCCCGTCAGGGAAGGGTGGTCAAGGCTGTTTTGAACAACTCGGGTGGGACATGCCAGATGCCGCCGCCGACGCGGCCGGCGATGCCATTCGAATCGAGGATGCCGAGGGCGACCGGCAGCGCGAGGCCGCGCTCCGCCACCCGGCGGGCAGACAAGCCGACGCGCACCGCGCGCCGCGCCAGCCGCGGATGCAGGCCGCCCAGCAGGGCCTCGCCCAGCGCCGCCGAGGGCGCACGCATGAACTCGGCGAGGTTGGCGGTCTGCGCCGGCGAGTGATGCATGCACAGCGCGCCCAGGCCGAGCGCATCCACCACCGCGCTGTCGCCGATGGCGGGCAGGCAGGCTTCCGCCGGCCAGCCCGCCTGCAGACGGCCGATGGGCGGGGTGGCGGTAGTGGTGGTCCAGGCCTGCGGCGCGCCAGCCAGGCGCAGGCCGAAGTCGATGCCGTTGCCGCCTATCGCCGTCACCAGCGCGCTGCCGGCCACGCCCTCGGCGGCGCTCAGCATGCAGCCCGCCGCCGCCATCCAGGTGCTGAGGAAGAAGCCGGGCGAGGCGGCGAGGAAGGACTCGCCCTCCCCATCCACCGCCGCGCCGGCGGCCCGCAGGCGGGCGACCAGCTCGCGGCTGCCGGCCTGGGTCTGGCCGTGGCAGTCGTCACCCGCTTCCAGCGCGAGGTCGGCGATCTCCAGCAGCCTGATGTTCTTGCCGCTGGCATAGCCGGGCGCCAGCCCGGCGGCGAAGGCGCCGTTCTGCCAGCGCAGCAGCGCCAGCACCTCCGGCGCGGCCATGCCCAGCCGCAGCGCATGCTGCACGCCGCCGTTCAGCGGCGCGTGGCAGGTCCGGCCCAGGCCATTGGCGTCATGCACCTCCTGCAGCCACTGGCTGGGCGAGATCACCGCCGCCAGCGGGGTGACGCAGCCGTGGTCCTGCGCCGGCCTCAGGTGGATGTCGCCGGCGGCGATGGCGACCAGGCCCTCTTCCAGCGTGGCCACCCAGCCTTCGAACAGCGCCGCCTGTGCCGCCGAATGCGCCACCGGCCGCGAAGGCGCGCCGCGGAAGGCGGGGCCGGCATGCAGCAGCGTGCGAGCGGGCCAGTCCATCAACTCGCTGCCACGGCGCAGGCCGGCGAGCACCGGCTCCACCGCCAGCAGGCGTTCCAGCGCGCTGCGGTCGGCGGCCGGCATGTCGCTGGTGATTCCGCCCGCGCTCATGCCGCCACCTCCGTGCCCTCGTCCTCATGCTGCCAGCCGAGGTAGGCCTCGCCAACGTGGGAGGACTGCAGCAATTCCTCGCCGCTGCCGTGGGCGACGATGGCGCCGTTGGCCAGCACATAGCCGCGGTCGGCCACCTGCAGCGCCGCATGCGCGTTCTGCTCCACCAGCAGCACGGCGATGCCGCGCTCGGCCAGCCGCGGCAGCAGTTCCAGGATTTCGCGGGTGACGCGCGGCGCCAGGCCGAAAGACGGCTCGTCCAGCATCAGCAGCTTGGGCCGGCTCATCAGCGCGCGGCCGATGGCGACCATCTGGCCCTCGCCGCCGGACAGGGTGCCGGCCTGCTGGTCGATGCGCTCGGCCAGGCGGGGGAAGAAATCCAGCACCTCCCGCATCGCCGCCTCCACTTCGCGCGCCGCCGCCGCGCCCGGCCGGAACAGGTTGCCGAAGCCGGCGGCGCGGATGTGGGAGAAGCGCCCGATCATGAGGTTGTCGCGCACCGTCAGCATCGGGAACAGCTGGCGGCCTTCCGGCGCCAGCGCGATGCCGGCGGCGATGCGGCGCTCGGCGGCGAGGCCGTGCAGCGGCTTGCCATCGAACGTGATGGCGCCGGCGGAGAGCTTGCACAGGCCGGAGATGGCCTTCAGCGTGGAAGATTTGCCGGCGCCGTTGGCACCGATCAGGGTCACGATTTCGCCGGCGCGCACTTCCAGGTCTATGCCGCCCAGCGCCTGCAGCGCGCCGTAGCGCACCACCGCCCGCTCCAGCTTCAGCAGCGGCGCGGCGGTGGCGCTCACACCGCCGCGGCCGCGCGCCACCACCAGGTCGGTCTCGCCCAGGTAGGCCGCCAGCACCTGCGGATCGCGGCTCACCTTGCGGGTCTCGCCCTTGGCGATCACCGTGCCGTGGTCCAGCACCACCAGGCGCTCGGCCAGGCTGCTGACGAAGGCGAGGTCGTGCTCGACGAACATCACGGTGACGCCGGAAGCGCGGATGCGGCGGATGGCGGCGGCGAGCATCATCTTCTCGTCGTTGGTGAGGCCGGCGGCCGGCTCGTCCAGGATCAGCAGCCGCGCCTCGGTGCCCAGCGCCCGCGCCGCCGCCAGCAGGCGCTGCTGGCCGGCGGTGAGCATCTGCGCCGGCTGGTTGGCCAGCGCCGCCAGCCCGACCAGATCCAGCTTGTCGCAGGCCATGCGGTAGAGCGCCGCCATGGACTGGCCGGCGCGGACGAAGCGCGCCAGCCCGCCGGCCACGCCCTCGCCCAGGCGGGCGACGCCGGCGGCCATCACGTTCTCCACCACCGTCATCCCGGCCAGCACCTCGGCAGCCTGGAAGGTGCGCACCAGGCCGGCGCGATTGACGGATTCCGGCGGTCGGCCGGTGAGCAGCTCGCCGTCGAAATGCACGCTGCCGCGATCCGGCCGGACGAAGCCGGAGATGACGTTGAGCAGCGTGGACTTGCCGGCGCCGTTGGGCCCGATCAGGCCGAGGATTTCGCCCTGGCGGATGTCGAAGCCGACTTCGGACAGCGCCTGCAGGCCGCCGAAGCGCACCGAGACGCCTTCCACCTCGAGCATCGTGACCGGGGTGTTCGTGCTTGCGGTATTCATGCGGAAGTCCTCCCCTGCAGCTTGAGGCCGGCGCGGGCGCCGGGGCGCAGCCGCTGCGGCAGCTTCCGGTACAGGCCGGCGAGCGCAGCCACCGCGCCCTGGCGGCAATAGATCATCACCACGATCAGCAGCAGGCCGTAGATCACCACGTCCAGCCGGCCCAGCGGCTTCAACCACTCGCTGACGATGACGACGATGAAGACGCCGAACAGCACGTTCCACACCCCGGACACCCCGCCCAGCGCAACGATGAGCAGCAGCTTGATCGAGAAGGCGACGCTGAACGGCTCCGGGCTGATATAGCCGATCCAGTGCGCATAGAGCGCGCCGCCGAGGCCGGCGTAGGCGCCGCTCAGGGCCATCACCTTGCGCTTCACCTGGGCAGCGTCGATGCCCAGCGAACGCGCCACCGCCTCGTTCTCGCTCACCGTGCGCATCGCCAGGCCGAAGGGCGAGCGCACCAGGTAGTCCGCCAGGCAGAGGCCGGCGTAGCACACCAGCCAGGCCAGCGGCAGGAAGTGGAGATCGTCCAGCAGCGCGTAGCCGGCGATGGAGATGGGGTCGATGGCGCTGATGCCGTCCGGCCCGCCGGTCACCGAGCGCCACTCCACCAGCACCGTGTGCAGGATGAGCGCGATCGCCAGCGTCGCCATCGCCAGGTGGTGGCCCTTCAGCCGGAACACCAGCCAGCCCAGGCTCCAGGCGGTGAAGGCCGACAGCGCGGTCGCCAGCGCCAGGCTGTACCAGGGGTCCAGCTGCAGATGCTGGGCGAGCAGCACCGAACCGTAGGCGCCGACGCCGACGAAGGCGCTCTGCCCCAGCGAAATCTGGCCGGTGTAGCCCATCAGCAGCGACAGCCCGATCGCCGGCAGCGCATACAAACCGCACACCACCAGCAGGTTGATGACGTAGGGATTGTTGGAGAAGGCCGCCAGCGCCAGCACCGCGGCGAGGATCAGGAAGCGGCTCAGCGCCTGCTTTTTCATCGCGCTCTGGCTCATCGCTTCGCCGCTCCGAATTCGCCCAGCAGGCCGCCCGGCCGTACCAGCAGGAAGAGCAGCAGCAGCACGTAGGCGATGGCGTTCTTGAAGCCGGAGCTGATGTAGCCGGCCGCCAGCGTCTCGGTCGCCCCCAGCAGCAGCCCGCCCAGCGCCGCGCCTATCGGGTTGCCGAAGCCGCCGATGATGCAGGCGACGAAGCCCTTGATGCCGAGGGCGACGCCGCTGTCGTACTGCATCAGCGCGATGGGCGCGATGATCACCCCCGCCACCGCCCCCACCGTGCCGGAGAGCAGGAAGCCGATGCTGCGCATCAGCCCGGTGGGAATGCCCATCAGTGCCGCCGCCTGGCCATTCATCGCACAGGCGCGGAAAGCCTTGCCGAGGAAGCTGCGGGTGAGGAAGAGATAGAGCAGCGCCATCACCACCGCGGTGGTGCCCAGCACCCACAGCGCCTGGCGCGGCACCACCACGCCGTAGGCGGAGATGGAGCCCGGCCCGGAGAAGGCCGGCAGCGGCTGCGCGTCCGTCCCCCACACCAGCGCCGCCAGCCCCTGCAGCACGATGCCGACGCCTATGGTGATGATGATGCCGCGGGTCACGTCGGTGCCGCTGCGGCGTATCGCCAGCCGCTCCACCAGAATGTTCACCAGCCCCACCACCACAACCGCCACCGCGATCGCCAGCAACAGCGGCGCCCCGGCAAGCACCAGACTGGCCGCGCACAACGCGGCCAGCATGGAAGACTCGCCCTGGGCGAAATTGACGATATGGGTGGCGTTATAGACGGCGGTGAAGCCGGTGGCGATCAGGCCGTATATACAGCCGACGACCAGACCCGAAATGAGATATTGGGCAAATTCGGTCAATGCGATTTCCTCCGCATGAATAAGGCTCTGCCGTTGGAACGGAACGTCCCCGAATTCTTATTGCCGCCCGGTTTTATCGGCGCCTTTTCATTTCCTGCCTTGCACCTATTCGTAGCGGACCGAATCCGGCGCGAATCAGGTTTTCGGCAAGCAATTCCAGCGCTCTTTCCGGGCATGGCCTTCGGGGTACGAATCCACTCTAGGGAATGAGAAATTGACCGGCAATTCAGAAGCGCGGACGTCGGATTCAGTTTTTCTTTAGCAGCACAAACCCGGTGCAAAGGCGCGCCATTGGTGCATCTGCGCACGGTTTTGGGATCGTTACAGTGCAAGCCCCCAGGCAAATCAATGCTTGCGAAGTGGATTTCCGAATGCCGCGCTGCAATGGCGCTTTCCGTGTGGCGCCATTTCCATTTCGCCTATTGCATGAAAAAGAATGGAGTCAGCCCGGAAGTATGCGCACGGGAAAGAGGCGTGAATGAGAGAGCCCGGAATTCGCCTCTTTTTCTGCCCTGATTGGGTGTAAGTGGAGCCAGTCAGCTGCTGCTTTCGGCCTAGGGAGATAGCGCGCGGAGGGCTTGATGCCGGGGGCGAGAGCCGACTCCATCGCTGGTTCTCCTCTTTCCCCTAGCAGATGCTCCGGTGAACAAACGAAGCATCGCTTGCCCGCCGGAGCACCCTGAGAGCCAGGGCCGGGGTACAGAGCGGGGCGAGGGAGAGAGAAGAAAACCTAAGGAAGCTCTGCTCTATTCAGAGCCTGTACCCGACTGAGGTTATAAATCGCGCAGTCGCCATAAAGCAGACAACCTTCGCCTCGCTGGCTTTCGACGAGAAGAAGCGGACTCGTCGGTGCCCACGCTCATTCGCGAATCGATGCGTCTGCTCATCGACGAAACCCGCCAGCTCGAACAGCGCAGCGCGCAACTGGAGCGCGAACTCACCGCGCTGGCGCGGCACAGTCCGGCATGCACACACCTGCTGTCGGTGCCGGGCATAGGTCTCTTGACCGCAACGGCGATGGTGGCCGCCACTGGCGGCGACGTGACCCACTTCAAGGATGCCCGCCATTTCGCAAGTTGGTTCGGGCTGACGCCGAAGGAATATTCCTCGGGCAGCACCCGCAAGCTCGGCCGCATCTCGAAACGGGGGGATCGCTATTTGAGGATGCTGCTCACCCATGGCGCCCGCGCGGTGCTGAGGGCCGCGGCGCTGGCCCGCGACGCGAGCCGCCCGCTGGACGGCCTGCGTACCTGGGCGACCGAGGTGCAGCGCCGCAGCAATCACAACAAGGCCACCTGCGCACTAGCCAACAAGCTCGCCCGCGTCTGCTACGTCGTGCTGCGCGACCACGCTGCCTACGGCAATCCGCAGCCTCGTCCGGATAAGAAGCTCGAACGCACCGCCTTCGCCATCGCCGCCTGATCGATTCACTCTTACGCCTCACCCTTGCGCCGAAACGGATCGCTCATCATGGCAAACCGGGTCACACCCACGCGACAGAACGCCGATAACTCTTCCGGCTCTCCAGCAGCCGCTTGTACCGATTGGCGCTTCGCGGGCAGATTCCATGTCGGCACGGATCATTCAGAACCCACCACAGATGCCGGATATACGACTGCAGGTGATTCATCCCGGGAAGTCAAAAGCACGATCTGTCTTGATTTACGGGGGAGTCCATATACGACCTGTTAGATTGCACCGTCATTGCGGCAACGCAAACTCGGATTGGAGTGAGGCAGCGTCGCCAAAGAAGGCCACTGACTGTCGAGGTCCCGGATACAGCCTCATCTCTCGTTTGAGCAAAGGTCTCTTCAGCTCTAGTTCGAGGAGGCGTCTTGCGCACCATCGCGCCACGAGAGTCTGCTTCCCGATATCAAATGCAGTGTCGGTGTCGAGCAACCCCTTAAGGTACTTGGGGTGAGCATGCCCGAAGAAGCGGTGCCGAGCGATGTAGACGTGCGACACGATCTTCCGAAGGTTCTCGTCGAACTCGGCTCCGAACAGCAGGGGGCCTTGCTGCAGCGCCTCTCCTCTTTCATGCCGCTCCAGCACCGCCTCAGTCGCGAGGTAGAACTGCATGAACGCGGCATCGACCAGCCCTGAAACGGAGTCTTCCCCCGCAAGGAGAGACATCCCGGTCGAGTAGTGCTGCTGCGCCACTCGGGCCTTGTCAGAGAGTTGAAAGTCCCCGCCCTCCAACGATCCTCTTGCGGCGCCGCGCTCCTCGATTTCGAATGCAACTCCTCGCGCGAAAGGTAGGCGCGAGAGGATCCAAAGCGGGAGCTCTGGACCGCGCCCCACATCGGCGAGATAGCTGACACGCCCGAAGGTGAGGTTTATATCGGTGTGCAGTTCCAACTGCCGAATCGCTTCAGAAAGACTCTCGGGGTCGAACGCGAACAGTTCGTCTGCGTTCTGGAACGATCTCCAGAACAGGAGCCCGGGCTTAGTGGGATCAGCGTAGCGCATTCCCTGTATGAAAGCCGATGCGATCGGCCCGAATTCCTGCGCAGGGCCCATGGCACATTCAGCCAGGAACTGCAGAGTCTGCGGGACCATCACTGTTTGGAGTACTTCGAACGAGAAGGCTCCTTGAATTGGAGAAATCGTCTGCGCTGAGGACGATTTCCAAACTTCAACCGCTCGCGATGGGAAGGAAGACATGTGACTCTCGTGCGTTCCGTGCAATCTAACGCTTGCGGTAAGCCGCGCCGGAGTGCGAAGCACGGAGGGCACCCGCAAGCGCAGCTTGTGGGCGTCGGCTTGACCAACTGGTTAGGCTGGTGACCAGTGCTGCAGCGTTGAAAGTGCTCACGGCTCACCCTTTGCTGCTTCGATCCATATGGTTGCGCCTGGATGGTGCTCTTCCATGGTGGCGATGGCGTCGTTGATTACCTCGGCAGGTTCGCCTGCTAATGGATAAATAAAGCGTGTAACCGACCGCCCGGCAAGTTGCTCGAAATCCGCTTCGGAAATAGCGTCAGAGCCGCACCAGATGGGGCTTCCAGTCGAAGCTGCTAGTTGAAGCGCGTTCTTCAGGCCATCTGTTGTTACGGCAAGGAAGACTGTGGACATGGCTGGGTGCATTTTTGAAGAGGTCTAACGAATAGCGCTTATCCGCCGCAGCGGCGACGTGGGAGGAAGGCAAGGCGGCATGGCGGCGGATAAACCTCGTTGGACTGAACCGCCGCGACGGCGGATGCTAGGGGGATTGTAAGCGGCGAAGCTGCGTCGTCAATCCATCTGCATGAAGCGAGCGTGCTTTCCAGCATGCGAAGTGGGCAACCCCACCTCCAGCAGGGGCCACGATCGGGCGGCGGGGGCAATGCTGAGACCGGCCCGGCGTGTCGCCCCGGACGCAGGGCGAGCGTCGCCGCAGGCGCACGCTGGCGCGCCCGGCAGTCGCATTGTCGGTGGCTGCGGTCATGGCGGTCCGCGCTGGTGAAGGGCCCGCGGCGCCGGCGCGAGGACCGCCACCAAGCGCATCGGTCCGCGCCCGCAGCAGGGGCAGCACGCGTGCTCCATCCCCGCCGCCCGGCGCACGAAATCGGCGACCGACTCCACGAGGGCGGCTGACGGAGCCGCTACCTCGAGCGCGGCCCGTGCGGCCGCCAGGCCGGATCGCTTGCGCGGGCGAGAGCAGCCCGTAGTGGCGGATGCGTTTGAAGCCGGCCGGTAGCACGTGCAACAGGAAGCGGCCGATGAATTCGACGCCGGGCAGACGCACCGTGCGCTTCTTGCCGCTGCCGGCCTCGGCGCGCACGCGGAAGGCAAGATGCTCGCCTTCAATGCCGACGATGCGCTCGTTCGAGATCGCGACCCGGTGGGTGTAGCGGCCCAGATACTCAAGCACCGCGTCGGGCCCGCCCAA
>NZ_SNVV01000041.1 GCF_004361735.1 Azoarcus indigens
ACGGACTCCTCTTTCTGAAGACCGATCCCCATCCCCATGAGCACCGGTGGCGCCTATTGGGCGCGGAAAAGGAGGGGGAGTCCATCCCATCAGTCAAGCGGACCGCCACAAGCTGCGCTTGTGGTTCCCTCCGCGCTTCGCGCTCCGGCGTCCGCTTACTTCCACGTTAGGCTTCTCGACAAATCACCATGGATAGCGTGTTCATATTTTTCGCCGATGCAACGCACGAGGAAGTAGAAGCTGCCGTCGTGCCCTTCGGCTTTCTCAATGAAAACGTTGCACGTGGAGCTGATCAGTTCTACTTCAGGCGTTATTCAAGCAGTCAGCAAGCGTCCGAATTGGAACCTCATGAGGTTCAGGCCATCGAATCGCTCTTGGGCTCATCACCACAAAGTGCATTTGAAGTTGCGACCCGCCATGGTCCGTCAGCAGTCTTCGCGCTTGAAGTGGTTAGCAAGCTAATGCAGCAGTTCGCGGCGTCCGCGCTTGACGATGACTTTGGGAATTTATTTCCATCATCTTCCGTCGTTCGTCTTTACACCAACCATCCAGCACAAGGCATCTATGCATTACGAGAACTGCCATCGGGGAAGTCTGAGTAACTCCGTCATAGCATCATCTGCCACCAGCCTAACTGGTTGTTCAACAGGACGTCTACCAGCTCCGCTGGCAGCCGCCTGTTAACGCGAGCGTTAGGCTTTTCGGAAAAACACGCTCGCGAACATAGTGCCCCATGCGATTTCTGTACAGATACACATCTATTGATGGCGATAGATTCGAATGGCTGAAATGGACGCTTGACGGTTGGATCTACTTCGCAAGCCCCTCAACCTTCAACGACCCATTCGAACTGAGCCCAATCTTTTCAGCGCCAACTGAACAAGCGATTGGAAAGTTCCTAGAGAAGTTCGATCCATACTTAACGAAGTCTGCCCGAGCCAAAGTCGTACGCGAGACCGCTCGAAAACTGCAAACTCATCCCATGCATGCGGTAGATACCGAGTGGGTCGCATCACTAGGCGTCCTATGCCTAGCGTCCGATCCGAAGAATTTGCTTATGTGGGGGCACTATGGGGCATCCCATAAGGGTGTGTGCTTGGGGTTCGATGCAAGCTATGCACCATTCTCAACTGCAAAGCCAATTAAGTACTCTTCGGAACGACCGAACATTCCCCTAACAGAGAGTCCATGGCTGAACGAAGCGGCAACTGATTCGATCCTTCTAACGAAATCACCCCATTGGAAATACGAAGAGGAGTGGCGAGCGATCAAGCGTCCCGTAAGGGACGATGAAAAGCATTTCTACCAACAGGCCATCGCAAACGGCGAGGCAAACGAAGACGAAGTAGCTGATTTGCTCGCATCAGAAGGTGGCAATGGCCGATATCAGTTCGAGCCAAAGGCCCTTCGCCGATTGATCATGGGCGCCAGGATTGACTCAACTCTAAGGGCCAATATCGAGTCTCTGGTTGCTTTCAAGCCCTGGGTGAAGCTGTATCAGGCAGAGTTGGATAGGAAATACTTTGTGATTAACCTACGGGAAGTAACGCCCAATGGAAATTAGTTTGCATGCAGCATCCTTCACCCTGTGCCAAGTGCACTTGGCACATCGTGCCTTCGCTCCCCAGCCTAACTGCAGGTTCAACGCGGATGCCAGCATAATCCATGCCTTTGGCATCTTCGCGGCTTATGTTGGTACCCTCCAGCCTTCGGCTTCCGGCGCCGGTTAACCAGGGTGTTAGCGTCCTGCAAGCACCAACAATCGTCAAATCAACCGAAAAGGAGACTCAATATGCCACTTCCACTAATACCTGTACTCTTGTGGGGCGGGGCAGCACTTTTGGCCGCCACGGGAATAAAAAAAGGCGTAGATGCCTCCAACGATTTTGATAAAGCAAAAAGAATTGGAGAAAACGCAGAAGAAGACCACAAAAAAACAACAAGAAAACTAGATAAAGACAGAGAGAAAACCCAGACCGATTTAGAAGCGCTCGGCGCCCTCAAGGTAAAAGTTCTCACCACGCAAATAAAATATCTGGTAGATGCACTAAAAAAAGGACGCGGGAGAATTGATGGCTTCGAGCAAAAAATCACCCCCGATCAACTGCGTGAATATGAAAGACACGTTAAGGGGTCACTAGAGATCCAAAATGGGCTGGCATCTGGTGCTGCTGGCGGCGCACTCGCTGCTATGGGTGCATATGGCACTGTAGGTGCTTTTGCCACAGCATCAACCGGAGCCGCAATTTCGGGCTTAAGCGGCGTAGCTGCAACAAACGCAACATTGGCATGGCTGGGCGGTGGCGCTTTAAGTGCTGGAGGCTTCGGCATGGCAGGGGGTATGGTTGCGTTGGGAGGCATTGTGTTAGGCCCAGCTTTGGCAATAGGAGGTTTCATGATGGCATCAAAAGCTGAAGAGGCCGTCACAAAAGCACGTAGTTACGAGGCTGAAGTTGAAGTCGCAGTCGCGGAAATAAAGAAAGTTTGTGTCGGCTTGAAAGCCATACGGTCTAACGCCGCAGAGCAATACAACACCATCGAGCGTCTCGTAGACGCATTTGAGAAAGTTAAAGTCCCAGACGACGCTGATAAAACGGCCTTCCACCGGATGTACATCATAGGAAAAAGCCTAAAAGAGGTCTTGGACGTAAAAATCATGGGAGAGGATGGTCAAGCCATATCTGGTCTAAAGGTTCAATATTCTGGTTACATGGAAGTGGCTGGCATGGACGTTAACCAATGACTACTTCTGTTGCTAAGGTAGGAACATTGCTAAAGAAAATTCCGGCTGGGGGATTGAATGCTGCGCAGCAATCCATGGAAACTCTCTACAGCGCATACTTCAATTATAAAAATGTTGCCTTAGTCGAAGGAACAAAGCGCGAAGCCATTGCAGCATGGCGCGACGTAAAACTCAGTGAATTAACGAATCAGCGCGAACTTCTTGAACAGTTCATGAAGGAAACATTCAAGGAGAGAGCAACCGTTATTGAGGGTTTCTTCGAGAAGTTGGACGAAGCAATAGAGAGTGGCAACGACAATCTGCTCGAAAAATCAATAATGGGCATTCTCACCATTGCAAAGCATTCCCCCCTTTTGCAGGCAAAAGACTTGATGGATGCCATGAGAAACCCCGACGTAAAGGTTATTGACCTCTAATGCCAATCAAACCGCATCCCACAACATATACATGTATATCGTGCGGCTGGTCACGGACGGTAGCACCCAAAAGTGATGCGCTTAGTCCAGCGGACGTTGTAAGTATTTGCCCTCGGTGCGGCAGTTCAAAGTTTGAAGCCCAAAGAGCATCTATGTTGCCAGGTCTGTTATCCACAATTTTTCGCAAATGACCGCTAACTGGGTGCTCCAGAGGGACGCTGCGCCATAAAGCGCGGCGCAGCGTCCCTGAGCTCTACGTTAGGCACATTACATGATCACGATTTCAGCTGACGAACTTGATCTGCTTACCTTTTTCGAGTGCGAGCCAAAGTTGCGTGATGCAGATGTGCGGTGGGTTTATAACGATGCACTGTATGAATTCTCCCGAGGCGATCTCACGCTTTCATGCGCCATCGCTCCTTCATACAAAGATGTTCGCCTTATTCTCAAAAATGGTCTGCAGGCTGTCTATGAACTCAATGCAATGGGTCTTGCAGACGTTCGTTACCACAAGGACAGTAACCGCGAGTCACTTGAAATAGAAATAAGCGATCACGACAGGCTCTGGGTTCGTCTTAAGCCAGCCATAACCATCAGCCACGAGGCGAAGGAATGAACGCCGTGTCAACTTTTAAGTTCAACAAGAAACATTGGTGCACCATGCCTAACAAATCGTATATGGCCTCCCCCATGAATCAAGACAGACCGTGTTTCTGACTTTCCGGGTTGAATCACCTGCAGTCGTATATCCGGCATCTGTGGTGGGTTCTGAATGACCCGTGCCGACATGGAATCTGCCCGCGAAGCGCCAATCGGTACAAACGGCTGCTGGAGAGCCGGCAGTGTTATCGGCGTTGTGTCGCGTGGGTGTGACCCGGTTTGCCATGATGAGCGATCAGTCTCGGCGCAAGGGTGAGGCGTAAGGGTGAGCCGATCAGGCGGCGATGGCGAAGGCGGTGCGTTCGAGTTCTTCTTGTTGGGGTGAGGTTGCGGATTGCCGCAAGCGGCGTGATCGCGCAGCACGGCGTAGCAGACGCGGGCAAGCGTGTTGGCCAGCGCTTGGGGTGCGAGCAAGGTGGCGTCTGTTGCAGATCCCTGGCTTCAAGTGGAGGCGGCCTCATCCCCCGTTGCGTTTCTTCCGGGCCTCGTGGTGCTCTTGGGCTTCCAGGCTGAAGGTGGTGGTCGGGCGGGCGAGCAGGCGGGGAATCCCGATCGGCTCCCCGGTTTCCTCGCACCAGCCGTAGGTGCCGTTCTGGATGCGAGCGAGCGCTTGCTCTATCCGTTGCAGTTGCTTGCGCTCCCTGTCCCGGACGCGCAGTTCAAGCGTGTAGTCCTCTTCTTGAGTTGCTCTGTCGGAGGGGTCGGCATTGAGGGCGTTGTCCTTCAGATGCAGCGTGGTTTCGTGGGCGGATTCGAGAAGCGCGTCGCGCTCCTGATTCAGGCGATTCTGGAAGAACAGCAACTGACGGTCCGACATGTAATCCTCTTCGGGCGCCTCCATGAGTTCTTCAATACTGGGCGGGGCAGGGGAAACATGGTTTTTCACGACCTGGTTCATTGCTTGCTCTCCTTGTGCGGTCTGCAGGGGCGGGGATGGAGTCGTCCGTAACAGCGCCGCGAGCTTGCTTCTGCTGCATCGAATCCGCCTGCCAGCAAAAGGCGGGGGTATTGGGTCAGAGACTGCGCAAATCATTGATGCGCCTTGGGGTAGCGGCGTCAGGCGAGCCGTGCGGGAACCGCGGCGCTGATTCCCTGCGCAGACCTTGCCCTGGGGGCAGTGCTTGGTTAAGAGCGCTGCTTCGACCAGCCGCATGTGGCCGAAGGGGGCAGCATGCGCCTACCTGTGCAACTTGACTACAGGCGCGCTGCGCCCGCTTGCGGCTGAGCTTGTGTGGCTGTTTGGAGAGGATGCAGCGCAGGTTGCAGATCGACGGCCTTGTCTCGAGTATCAGGCAGGTTGCTCGCGCCTCGGCGAGCGAGCGCCGCGGCCAGCCTCTCTTTGCCGCTTTGTCACCCCTCCGCCAACACCGCCTGCCGATAAGCCAGCGGGCTCATCCCGGTTTCACTCCTGAACATGTGTATGAACGCCGATGGCGTTGCGTAGCCCAGTTCCAGCGCGGCGCGGGTTACGGCCATGCCGCTGCCCAGCAGTTCGATGGCCTTGAACAGGCGCAGGCGTTGGCGCCAGATGCGTAGGGTGAGGCCGGTTTCGCGTTCGAAGCGGCGGCTGAGGGTGCGGCCGGAGATGTTGAGGGCGGTGGCCCAGTCGTCCAGGCTGCGCGGGTCGGCGGGGTCGCCGTAGAGGGTTTCGCACAGGCCTTGCAGGGAGGCGTGGCGTGGCCAGGGGAGGGAGGCGGGCAGGGCGCGCAGGCGGCGCAGTTGTTCCAGGATGAGGGCGTCGATGTGCTCGCCGTAGCTGCCGGCCTTGTCCTTGTCGCCGAGGCGGGAGGCTTCGAGGATGAGGGCGCGCAGGAAGGCGGTGACGATGAACACGGTGCAGCCGTCGGCCACCTGCGGCGGCGGCTCGTCGGCGACGTAGAGGCTGCGGTATTCGGCGCCGTACAGGGAGCCGACCTGGTGGGGCACGCCGGTGGGCACCCATACCGCCTGGCGCGGCGCGATGACGAAGCAGTGGCCGGCGGCGGTCACCGTCAGCACGCCGCTGCTGGCATAGACCAGTTGATTCCACGGATGGGTGTGGGCCGGGAAGTAGTGGCGCGGCGGTACGGTCTGCACGCGCAGCTGCATGGCGGAGGACAGGCCGGTGTCGTCCGGCAGGGGCAGCGTCTGCCAGTCGGTGGCGATGCGGGGCGTGGCTTGTCGTTTCATCGACATTCATTGTCCATTCATCGACGGTATGACGCCAAGGGGGCGTGGAGAATGGCGCGATGGCCGACACGATCTCCTCCCCCGACGCGCGGGCCGCCGCCCAGGCGCAAGACTCGCTGAGTCCCTGGCAGGTGATGGCCGCCGGCATGTCGGCGCTCATTCTCACCGTCGGGCTTGCCCGCTTCGCCTATACGCCTTTGCTGCCGGTGATGCTGGCGGAGACCGGGCTGGACGCGGCCGGCGGCGGCTGGCTGGCGACGCTGAACTACGCCGGCTACATGCTGGGCACCGCCACCGCGGTGGCACTGCATGACCCGGTGTGGCGCTACCGCAGCTACCGGCTCTGCCTGGTGCTGGCGCTGGTGGGCACCGGCGGTATGGGGCTGGCGGAGAATTTCACGCTGTGGGCGGTGCTGCGTTTCTTCGCCGGCATCGGCTCGGTGGGCGGGCTGCTGCTGGGTTCCGGCCTGGTGCTGGGCTGGCTGTTGGCGCGCGGACGGCGGCCGGAGCTGGGCGTGCATTTCGTCGGCATGGGCATGGGCATCACCGTGTCCGGCCTGGCGGCGGTGCTGATGGCGGGGCGGCTGGACTGGGCCATGCAGTGGTGGGTGTTCGGCCTCGTCGGCGCGCTGCTGCTGTTGCCATCCTGGTTCTGGATGCCGCGGCCGGTGGCGGCCGCGCAGGCGGCGCACGCTGCAAAGCTTGGCGGGCCGCGCGGCCGCGCCTGGCTGCTGCCGGCGGCCTATTTCTGCGCCAGCGTCGGCTATGTGATCGGCGCGACCTTCCTGGTCGCCATCGTCGCCGCCCAGCCGGGCTTGAGTGGCGGCGGCAACCTGGCCTGGCTCCTGGTGGGCGTGGCCTCCACTCCGGCGGTGGTGTTGTGGGACAGGCTGGCGCGGCGGGTGGGCGACGTTGGCGCGCTGCAGCTGGCCTACGCCATCCAGATCGTTTCCTTCCTGCTGCTGTTCGGCGGCGGGCTCGGCTCGGCGCTGGCCGCGGCCTTGCTGTACGGCTTCACTTCCATCGGCATCGTCGGCCTCACGCTGGCCTACGCCGGCCGGCAGGCGCCGGACAACCCCGGCCGGGCGATGGCGCGGCTGACGCTGAGCTACGGCGTGGGCCAGACGGTGGCGCCGGCGATTGCCGGCTACATCGCGCAGAACACCGGCGGTTATGCCGGGGCGCTGTGGCTGGCGGCGGCGGCGATGCTGGCGGGGATGGTGTTCCTGGGGATGATGCAGCTGGAGGCGCGGCGGCTGCGGGGGTGAGCGTCTGTTGTAGCTGAGTGGTGAGCTCCGTTCGCCCTGGGGCGCTTTCGGTTTCGCTGAGGACGGGCTTGTCGAGAGGCGCTTTGACTTACCCGTGGAATGGCGCGGCAAGTGGGCTTCGACAGGCTCAGCCCGAACGGTTGTGCGGGCTGGGAAGGTGTGGAGAGAGGCGATGCTGGCCGCGCAGCGCCTTGATGACGCCGCTGATGGCGCATCGATCGGCGGGATGAGGCCTTGGGTGACATTGAGCGCTCACAGCCGTGCGCTCTGAGCCTGTCGAAGGGCGTTTCCCTTCGCCCGGCACATGGGCCTCGACAGGTCCGTCCTCAACCAAGCCGAAGCACTCGGCCCAAACGCTGGCGCGGCTGTTCTGAGTGCCGCTGAAGGACTCCGCCGAATGTTTGCGGCGCGGCAAGAGGGAGGCCCGAAGCTGGCGGAACGCGAAGGTCCGCGCTGCCGCGTAATGGCGCCTTCGCGCCTTGCCGCGCTGCTGCAGAGAGCCGAACTGCCCTTCCGGTTGACTCCGGCCTTCCCGCCCTCCCAGCCCTCAAACCGTTTCCAGCGCCTCTCCCAGGAACCGCTCCACCGCCGGCGCCGCCGCGAACGCCACGTTGAAGCGCATCCACGGGCTGGCCTGCATCTGCGGGCTGAAGACGCGGCCGGGGGCGAGCATGATGCGTTCGCGGGCGGCCAGGGTGGCGAGGGCGCCGGCGTCGTCCAGGCCGGGCGGGCGGGCCCACACGAAGATGCCGGCCTTGGGCTCCAGGAACACCGCCAGCCCCACCCGCTCCAGCATGCGCAGCGTGCCCTCGGTGGCCTGCGCCAGCCGGCCCTGCAGGCGCTCCACGTACTTGTGGTAGTGGCCGTCGGTGAGCATCTGGTAGACCAGCTGTTCGTTGAATTCGGACGAGGACACGGCGGTGAGCGTCTTCACGTCGGTGAAGGCGGCGAGCAGGTCCGGCCGGGCGGCGAGGTAGCCCACCCGCAGGCTGGCGGACAGCGTCTTGGAGAAGGTGGCGACGAAGACCACCCGGTTGAGCTGGTCCAGGTTGGCCAGCCGGGTGCCGGTCTGCGGGTTGAGGTCGGCGTAGGTGTCGTCCTCGATGATGAGGAAGTCGTGCTTTTCCGCCAGCTGCAGGATGCGGAAGGCGACGGCCGGCGACAGGCTGGAGCCGGTGGGGTTGTGCAGCACCGAGTGGGTGAAGAACACGCGCGGCTGGTGGTGGGCCAGCAGCGCCTCCAGCGCGGCCACGTCCGGGCCGTCGATGCCGCGCGGCACGCCGACCAGCTTGGCGCCCAGCAGGCGCAGGTTGCCGAAGAAGTTGAAGTAGCCGGGGTCGTCCACCAGCACGGTGTCGCCCGGCTTCACCAGGTGGCGGGCGATGATGTCCAGCGCCTGGGTGGCGCCCTCGGTGAGCAGGATGCGCTCCGGCCCGGCGCCTATGCCCATCTCCGCCAGCTGCACCTGCAGCTGCCGGCGCAGCGGCAGATAGCCCTGCGGCACGCCGTAGCCGGTGAGGCGGGCATCCTTGCGGCGGGAGAGGGCGCGCAGGTGGCGGCGCAGGCCGGCTTCGTCCAGCCAGTCCGCCGGCAGCCAGCCGGCACTGGCCTTGATCTGGTCCGGGCTGTCGTCCAGCGCCTGGCGCATCAGCCAGGCCACGTCCACCGCGCGGTCCCGCTCCGGTGCCGGCGCGCTCTCGCCGTAGTCGCGCCGCTGCGCCACGTAGAAGCCGGAGCCGCGGCGCGCCTGCAGGTAGCCCAGCGCCACCAGCCTGTCGTAGGCCTCCACCACGGTGAAGCGGCTGACGGCGTGCTGCTCCGCCAGCTTGCGTATGGGCGGCAGGCGCATGCCGGAGCGCAGGATGCGGTCGTCGATCTGGCCGCGGATGGCGGTGACGATCTGCTCCACCAGCGGGGTGGCGCGGTCGTCGTCTAGGCTGAGGGCGAGCATGGTGTAGGTGGGGCCGAGTGCGAGGCGGTGTGGGTTGAGGGGGGCGGGCGCTTGCGCGCCGCCGGTTTGCTGCCATCGAGGAAGCGCTGCATACGGCCTGCCGGTCTGGCCGCACGCGGCGCCATGTGCGCGCGAACCTTGCCGGCGACCAGCACTGTACTGGCGGAACGACCGGTACGCTTCGCCGGTACAGCTGTGGAATCGTCTCTTTTTATCCTGGAATTGTCCGGTAGTGTCTGGTCCGTGTCGGGCACTGTCAAGCAAGCCCGTGGGGATGGAGATGAGAACGAGGAAAGCTGGCCTGCCGGTGCCGGCCTTGGCGGCCTTGCTGGGCCTGGCGCTGCTGGCGGGCTGCGATGCCGGCCGGCAGGTGCTGACGGCCGGCGTGCCGGCGGGACGCGGCGAAGTGGCCTGGCCGGAGCGGCAGGTGCTGTTCCGCCACGAGGCGGCGCAGGGGCGCCTGGAGGCTTATGCCTTGCGCGGCGGTATCGCGCCGCTGGGCGCGGTGCAGTTGCCGGCGGCGCTGTGCCCCGCCGCGATGGCGCTGGACCCGGCGAGCGGCCGGGTGTGGCTGTGGGGTGAGCGCGGCGGCGTGGTGGTGGATGGCCGCGGCCTGCGGGTGGTGGAGCACTGGCAGGGCGGCGGGGTGCGCCTGCCGCTGCGGGAGCTGGCCGGCCGGGAGGGCGTCGCCGGTGTGCCGGCACGCATGCAGATGGTGGCGGTAAGCCTGACGCCGCCGCAGGACGGGGCCTGCCCGGTGGCGATGGTGGCGGAGGCGCAGCAACAGGGGCGGGGCGTCGGCCCGGCGGACGGCGCGCGCTGAGATGCAAGCCCGGCGCATTTATCAACCCGGCAGTTGCATGCACAACAGCCGTTCGGGCTGAGCTTGTCGAAGCCCGCTCTCGGCGACGCCCTGCGACAAGCGCTAGGCGAACCGGCGCTCTTGCTTGATTGCCGCGTTAATTAACACGCCCGGCGCGGGCGCTTGACGCGGGGCCCCGCTTGCCGCCGGACGGGCCGGCGCGGCCTTCCGCATCATCCCCGCAGGGCTTTTGCGCGCTATGCGGTGTTCCCGGCTTTCGTGCTGACCGCTTTCTCCAGGCAGGCGGCTCCCGCTTCGCCTCCGGCGGCTCATCCTGCATTGTTGTCAGGGCAATGCCGGGCCCGGCGTTGGTACCCGCGCCGCTGCCGGCTTCCTCCGCTTCAGCCCTGCGACGCGCGCTCGTCGTAGCGGCGCTGGGCGTCCAGCACGGTCTCGATGTGGTGCTCTGCCCAGCTGGCCAGCGGCTGGAAGGCGGAGGCCAGGGTCTGGCCCAGCTCGGTCAGCGAGTACTCCACCGTCACCGGCACGGTGGGGAAGGCCTGGCGGTCTATCAGGCCGTCGCGCTCCAGCCGGCGCAGCGTCTGGCTCAGCGCCTTCTGCGACACGCCCTCGATCTCCCGCCGCAACTGGTTGAAGCGCAGCGGGCCGGTGCCCAGCAGGCTGACGATGAGCAGCGCCCATTTGTCCGCCAGCCGGTTGAGCACCAGCCGCGCCGGGCAATCCTTGGCATAGACGTCGTAGCCTGCGCCCGCCTGGGCGCCGTGGCCGCCACAGGGCAGGAACGCGCTGCTGGCGGCTTTCCCGGTTTCCACCGCTGTCGGGGGGGCGTTTGCGAGGGGGCTCGTACCCGGTGGGGGAGGCATTGTTGTTTCCACGGTATCTCCAGGGTAACCAACTGACTGCATGGTGACTTCTTGTGGTGCAGGTATCAAAAATATACTTTCTCTCCCGCAGATTCCATCCCCCGGGCTTGCAACCCTCCCCGAAAGACAAGAAGGAGTTCCAAGTGAGCAAAGCTGTCGTGGTGTATTTCTCCGGCTACGGCCATACCAAGCGTGTGGCGCAGGCGGTGGCGGAAGGGGCCAAGGCCGAACTGATCGAAGTGGACGCCGAGGGCAACATCCCGGAGGCGGCCTGGACCACGCTGGACGGCGCCGACGCCATCATCCTCGGTGCGCCGACCTACATGGGCTCCGCGCCGTGGCAGTTCAAGAAGTTCGCCGACGCCACCTCCAAGAAGTGGTTCGTGCGCGAATGGCAGGACAAGGTGTTCGGCGGCTTCACCAACAGCGCCAGCCTGAACGGCGACAAGGCCGTCACCCTGATCCAGCTGCAGACGCTGGCCTCGCAGCACGGCGGCATCTGGGTGAGCCTGGGCCAGCTGCCCTCCAACACCAAGGCGGCGACCCGCGGAGATGTGAACAACCTCGGCGGCTCCGTTGGCCTGCTGGTGCAGAGCCCGTCCGACGTCGGCGCCGAGGACATCCCCTCCGGCGACATCGAAACCGCCAAGCGCTACGGCGCCCGCGTGGCCGAGGTCGCCAGCCGGCTGCGCGGCTGAGGGGCGGCTTGGGTCAAGCCGGCGATTGAATGAGGCGGGTGCCGCGCGGACCGGGGGCTTCGGCAAAGCCGGAGATCGCTCCTTCGCCGGCCGCAGCGCAGCTTGTCCTCTGAGGTGGGTTTCCACCTGACGCCGGTTTGATCGGCTTGAAGCGGGCCGCCCTGTCGCGGCCCGCTTCAACCGCGAGCGCGGCCGTACTCAGCCTGCCGCCGCCCGTAGCGGATGGCTGCCATGCGCGGCGCGGATCACGCTCTGGTCCACCAGCCGGGAGACATCCACTTCCGTCTCCGCGCCCAGCGTGCCAGCCTCCCGCGCCAACGCCACGCCGGCCTCGAACACCGTCGGCGAGATCCACAGCATGCCCCGCTCGGCGGCGTCGCCGGCGGTGATGTAGGGCAGCATCATGCGCGCTTGGGCGATCTGCTCTTCCAGCCAGGTGCCCGGCGGCGCGTATTCCGCCACCATGATGCGGGCGGTTTCCTCCGGGTTCTTCACCATCCAGTCCCAGCCGCGGATCAGTGCGCGGGTGTAGCGCACCAGCAGGCCGTGGTGCTGCTCCAGCGTGTCGCGGCGGGTGATCAGGGCCTGGCCGTAGCCCTGGATGCCGATGTCGGCGAAGGGCAGCACATGCGGCTCGAAGCCGGCGCCGCGCAGCGCCGGCACCGCGGTGGTCGCCCAGCTGTAGTAGGCATCCACCTGTCCGGCGGCGAGCAGGCTGGGGTCGCTGCCCACCGGCACCAGCTTCACCGCCTCCGGGTCCAGCCCGGCGCGGCGCAGCAGGGCGACGATCTGGCCGCGTATGCTGCCCGGCACGCCTATGGTCTTGCCCGCCATGTCGTGCAGCGAGGCCAGCGGCCGCGCCGCGGCGCTGATGAGGCAGCCCGGCTCGCGCTGCAATACCGCGGCGAAGGCCACCACCGGTTGGCCCTGCAGGTAGCCATCTATCATGCCCGGCACATTGCTCTCGCTGACCAGCGACTGGCCGCTGGAAACCAGGGTGCGGTAGTCGGTGCCCGGCCCGCCGGAAGCAAAGCTCACCGCCAGGCCTTCCTCGGCGAAGTAGCCCTGGTGCAGCGCCATCAGGTTGCCGCCGAACTGCACTCCCTTCAGCCAGCCGAGCTGGTGGCTCACCATCGCCTCGCCGGCGGGCGCTGCAGCGCTGCCATCGCGCGATACCACCCGCACGCTGAGGGCGCCCAGCCCGGCGGCGGTAAGTGCGCCAAGCCCGGCGAGGGCGAGGCGGCGACGGCGGTCCACCCGGCTGGGGGCGGGAGCAGAGGCGGGCAGGGCGAGGGACTTCATTCGGACTCCAGTTGCTGCATTCAGCGCTCGCATCGGGCAAGCGCACTACCGTTCAGATCGGGGGCTGTCTTTCTCCCGTCTCCCCTCGCGGGATAGGGGCTGGGGGAGGGGGGCGGTGCCCGCGGAACTGACACGTAGCCGCCCCTCGCGGGGCGTCCACCCGCTCCCCGGCTCTCCCCGCCAGAGGGGAGGGAGGACACCGCCGCGACGACACCTGCAGCGTGCAAACACGCCTGCCCCGGCATCAAATCATCCGCCTCATCCCACCCTGGGGCGACGAATCCAGATTAGCGATTCACCTCTCTCCGCGGAAGCGTTTGCCCGCCTTTCCACGGTGTCGGTTTCGCATCGCGTCGACGCAGAAAAGGCATCTCCCGCCTTGCGCTGGCCGGGCTAGTCTTTTTATCGGCGGTACCCCGGTACCGGAACGACATGCCCCGGCGGCGCCTTGCGTGGCGTCCGTCCCTATCCCTTTCGAGGTCGATGCGAAATGAGCCGTAGCAGCAAGAGTGACGAGGATCTGGTGATCGCCAAGGCGGTGCCGATCGAAGAGATTCCGGTGATCGATTTCACCCCCTTCCGCGAGGGCGGCATGGTGGGCCGGCTGAAGGTGGCGACCGCCATTGCCGATGCCTGCCGCGAGATCGGCTTCTTCTACCTCAGTGGCCACGGCGTGCCGGAGGAGAAGCTGAAGAAGGTGTTCGAGCAGTCCGCCGAGTTCTTCCACCAGCCGCTCGCCACCCGCGCCGAAGTGGCGGCCACACCGGAGCGCTACCGGGGCTGGATCCCGATGCCGCACAGCGAGCCGATGTCGCGCAGCAGCCGGCTGTTCGAGCAGTACCGCATCCAGGCCGAGTTCGGCGGCGACGGCCCGCTGCAGGGCGACGACCGCCTGTTCTACGCCCCCAACCGCTGGCCGGCGCAACTGCCGGAATTCCAGGCCGCCTGCAGCGAGTATTACGATGCCATGCTGGCGCTGTCGCGCGACCTGCTGCGCGCCTTCGCCCTCGGCCTCGGCCTGCCGGAGGAGCGCTTCGACGGCTATTTCGACAAGCCGCTGTGCCAGCTCAGCCTGCTGTACTACATCCCGCTGCCGGACGACGTCGAGGTGGAGGTCTCCAACACCGTGTCGCACACCGACGAAGGCCCGCTCACCATCCTCGCCCAGGACAACATCGGCGGCCTGGAGGTGAAGCGCCGTGACGGCAGCTGGATCTCGGCGCCGCCGATTCCCGGCGCCTACACCATCAATGTCGGCGACATGATGATGTGGTGGTCCAACGGCCGTTACCTCTCCAACTACCACCGCGTGCGCAACAAATCCAAGCGCGAGCGCTTCTCCATTCCCTTCTTCCTCAACCCGGACAAGCAGGCCGAGGTACGCCCGCTGCCGGAGTTCGTCGCCATCGACGGCAAGGCCAACTACGAAGGCGCGGTGGTGGGCGATCACCTGAAGCGCTTCTACACCACGCTGGAGAAGGACCCGCGCGAGCTGGACCGCTGAGCCCGGCTACCGCGTCCAGCGGCGTACTGAAGCGGCGCTTGCCGACAGCGCGAGCACCCGGGGCGAGTCCTTCGACAGACCCGCTGCCGGGTCGAGCGAGGACCGCGCCCCGAATGCCCTTCGACCGCGCTCGGAGCGAACGGCAGAGCCACTCCGCCAGCCGCTTCGATAGCTCCGCCCGCCCGCGCCCCGACCCCACAGAGACCCCACCACCACAACAGCGAATCCAGCCGTGACCCCCAACGACAAAACGGTGCGCATCGGCGCCGACATCGGCGGCACCTTCACCGACGTCGTGCTCGAAACCCCGAGCCGGCGCTACTCCATCAAGGTGCTCACCACCTACGACGCGCCCGAGCGCGGCCTGCTCGACGGCGTCGCCGCGCTGCTCGCCCAGGCCGGGCTGGCGCCGGCCGACGTCGGCCTCATCGTGCATGGCACCACGCTGGCCACCAACGCCATCCTCGAACGCCGCGGCGCGCGCACCGCGCTGCTCACCACCGAGGGCTTCCGCGACGTGCTGGAGCTGGGCACCGAGAGCCGCTTCGACCAGTACGACATCACCATGGACGCGCCGGCGCCGCTCATCCCGCGGCCGCTGCGGCGCGGCGTGCCGGAGCGCATCGCCGCCGGCGGCGAAGTGCTGCTGGCGCTGGACGAGGGCGCGGTGCGTGCGGTGGCGCGCGACTTCCTCGCCGCCGGCGTGGAGAGCGTGGCGGTGGCCTTCCTGCACAGCTACGCCAACCCGGCGCACGAGCGCCGCGCCGGCGAGATCCTGGCCGAGGCCATGCCTGGCGTCACCGTGTCGCTGTCCTGCGAAGTGTCGCCGGAGATGCGCGAATACGAGCGTTTCTCCACCACCGCCGCCAACGCCTACGTGCAGCCCATCGTCGCCAGCTACCTCGGCCGGCTGGACGCCAAGCTGCGCGCCGGCGGCTTCGATTGCGCGCTGTTCCTCATGCTCTCCTCCGGTGGCCTCACCACGGTGCACACCGCCGCCCGCTTCCCGGTGCGGCTGGTGGAATCCGGCCCGGCCGGCGGCGCCATCTTCGCCGCCAGCATCGCCGCCGAGCGCGGCATAGCGCGCATGCTGGCGCTGGACGTTGGCGGCACCACCGCCAAGATCTGCTTCGTCGACCAGGGCCGGCCCAAGACCTCGCAGGTGTTCGAGGTGGACCGCGCCCACCGCTTCCGCAAGGGCAGCGGCCTGCCGCTGCGCATCCCGGTGATAGAAATGGTGGAGATCGGCGCCGGCGGCGGCTCCATCGCCCGGCTGGATGGCACCGGCCGGCTCACCGTCGGCCCGCAGAGCGCCAGCTCCGAACCCGGCCCCGCCTGCTACGGCCGTGGCGGCGCCAAGCCGACGGTGACCGACGCCGACCTGGTGCTGGGCCGCATCGACCCCACCGCCTTCGCTGGCGGCAAGCTGCGCCTGGACGAAGCTGCCGCCGCCACCGCGATGGACCAGGTGCGCGCCTGGGAGGCCGGCCCGCAGGTGCTGGCGCTGGGCATCAGCGAGATCGTGGACGAAGCCATGGCCAGCGCGGTGCGGGTGCATGCGATGGAGCAGGGCGCCACGGTGGAAGACCGCAGCCTGGTGGCCTTCGGCGGCGCCGCGCCGCTGCATGCGGCGCGCATCGCCGAGAAGCTGGGCATCGCCGAGGTGGTGATTCCGCGCAGCGCCGGCGTCGGCTCGGCGGTGGGCTTCCTGCGCGCGCCGGTGGCCTACGAGCTGTCGCGCAGCCTGCACCAGCGCATCGCCGCGCTCGACCTGGACGCGGTCAACGCCATGCTGGCGGACATGGGCGCGCAGGCACGGGCGGTGGTCAGCGCCGGCGGTGGCAACCCGCCGGCGCTGGTCGAGCAGCGCGTGGCCTACGCCCGCTACTGCGGCCAGGGCTACGAGATCGCCATCGAGGTTCCCGCGCGGCCGCTCACCGCCGCCGACCGCGCCGGCCTGCTCGCCGCCTTCGAAGCCGCCTACCGCGCCCAGTACGGCGGCGTGGTGGTGGACCTGCCAGTGGAAATCCTCACCTGGCGGCTCACCGTCGCCGCGCCCGCCCCGCGGCCGCTGGCCGCACCCGGCCTCGTACTGAGGCGCGTGGTGCGGCCGGAGAGCTGGCGCCGGGTGATGGACCCGGCCAGCGGCCGGGTGCACGACTTCGCCCTGGTGCGCCGCGCCGGCTTGCGCCCCGGCGACCACGTCGCCGGCCCGGCGCTCATCGTCGAGGACGAAACCACCACCGTGGTGTCGCCGGCCTTCGGCGCCACCGTGGATGCCAACCACTACCTCGTCCTGCGCCGCCAGGACGAAACCGCCGGAGCCCGCGCATGAACGACGCCATCCAGGACCTGCGCCTGCAGGTGATGTGGACCCGCCTCATCTCGGTGGTGGAAGAAGCCGCCCAGGCGCTGATGCGCACCGCCTTCTCCACCACCGTGCGCGACGCCGGCGACCTCTCCGCCGCGGTGTTCGACACCCAGGGCCGGCTGGTCGCCGAGGCCGTCACCGGCACCCCCGGCCATGTGAACAGCATGGCCGCCGGCGTGCGCCACTTCCTCGCCCGCTTTCCGGTGGCGGAGATGGAAGAGGGCGACCACTACATCACCAACGACCCTTGGCTCACCGCCGGCCACCTGCACGACATCACCGTGCTCAGCCCCATCTTCGCCAACGGCCGCGTCGCCGGGCTGATCGGCTGCTGCTGCCACCAGCTCGACATCGGCGGCCTCGGCCAGGGGCCGGACGGCCGCTCCATCTTCGAGGAAGGGCTGCAGATTCCGCTGCTCAAGCTGGCCTCGCGCGGCCGGGTGAATGCCGACCTGATGCAGATCCTGCGCCAGAACGTGCGCACCCCGCTGCAGGTGGAGGGCGACGTGATGTCCTACATCGCCAGCAACGAGGCCGGCGCCCGCCGGGTGCGCGAGATGCTGAAGGAATTCGCGCTGGAGGGGCTGGACGGGCTGGGCGACTACATCATCGCCCAGTCCGGCGCCGCCACCCGCGCCCGCATCGCCCGGCTGCCGCGCGGCACCTGGCACAACGCGATGACCATAGACGGCTACGACCGCCCCATCACCCTGCGCGCCTCGCTCACCATCGAGGAAGACTGCATCCGCGTCGATTACGCCGGCACCGACGCCGCCGTGCCCTATGGCATCAACGTGGTGCTCAACTACTGCCGCGCCTACACCGTGTTCGGCCTCAAGTGCGTGGTCGCGCCGGACGTGCCCAACAACCACGGCGCGCTCGCGCCCTTCGTGGTGGACGCGCCGCTGGGCTCCATCCTCAACGTGCAGCGGCCGGCGCCGGTCGCCGCCCGCCACGTCATCGGCCAGATGCTGCCGGACGTGGTGCTGGGCTGCCTCGACCAGGCCCTGCCCGGCCGCGCCCCGGCCGAAGGCTCCTCCTGCCTGTGGAGCGTGCAGCTGCGCGGCAAATTGCCGGACGGCGCCGGCTTCGACACCGTGTTCTTCAACAGCGGCGGCGCCGGCGCCCGGGCGCGGCAGGACGGCCTCTCCGGCACCGCCTTCCCCAGCGGCGTGCGGGCGATGCCGGTGGAAGTCAGCGAATCGGCGGCGCCCATCGTCATCTGGCGCAAGGAACTGCGCGCCGACAGCGGCGGCCCCGGCCGCCAGCGCGGCGGCCTCGGCCAGACGGTGGAAGTCGCCACCCGCGACGGCAGCGCCTTCGAGGTGCTGGCGATGTTCGAGCGCGTCGAGCATCCCGCGCTGGGCCGCAGCGGCGGCGCGCCCGGTGCCGCTGGTGTGGTGAGCCTCGCCTCCGGCACCGCCATGCGCGCCAAGGGTCGCCAGCAGATCCCCGCCGGCGACCGCCTGGTGCTGGAGCTGCCCGGCGGCGGCGGCCTCGGCCCGGTGGCCGAGCGCGACCCCGCCCGGATCGCCGCCGACCTCGCCGAAGGCCGCATCAGCGCCGAGGCGGCCCGGCGCGACTACGGCCACGGCTGAAAGAAACGCTAGCTCCCTATCTCCACTGGCGTATTTGCCCCGGCGGCCTCGCGGCTGCCGGGGTTTTTCTTTGGTTCTTCGCGCAATCTGGGGGAAGTAGTGGTTGACGGTTCGGAGGTTGGTAGATTGGCAGTCGCCAAACAAACCGATCCCCTTCCTCTTCCCCGTCATGCGCGATGCTATGTTGGGCGTGGTCTTCTGGGAAGGCCACGTCGTCGATTCATCTCAGGAGCAA
>NZ_SNVV01000042.1 GCF_004361735.1 Azoarcus indigens
TCAAGGTCATCAAGCGCATGGCCTACGGATTCCGCGACTCAGCCTATTTCTTCCTGAAGATCAAGGCCGCCTTCCCCGGAAAGGCGCGATGAACCAGAAAAAACCGGCGCGGCCGCCCGGCTTGTCATAAGCTTGCGCCCCCGACTTCACCCTGCGCGGATACTCCCAAATGGCCGGTTCCAGCCTGCTTGCCCTGATAGACGACATCGCGACCCTGCTCGACGACATCTCGCTGATGAGCAAGGTGGCCGCCAAGAAGACCGCTGGCGTGCTGGGCGACGACCTCGCCCTCAACGCCCAGCAGGTCACCGGCGTGAAGGCGGACCGCGAGCTGCCGGTGGTGTGGGCGGTCGCGCTGGGCTCGCTGCGCAACAAGGCCATCCTGGTGCCGGCGGCGCTGGCGATCAGCGCCTTCGCCCCGTGGGCGGTGACGCCGCTGCTGATGGTGGGCGGCGCCTTCCTCTGCTTCGAGGGTTTCGAGAAGCTGGCGCACAAGTTCTTCGCCGGCCATGACGACGAGGCCGGGCCGGCCGGCGAGACGCAGCGCCAGGAGCGGGTGGCGGCGTTGAGCGACCCGGCGGCGGACGTGGTGGCGCTGGAGAAGGACAAGATCAAGGGTGCGGTGCGCACCGACTTCATCCTGTCGGCCGAGATCATCGCCATTACCCTGGGCACGGTGTCCGAGGCGCCGCTGGGCACCCAGTTCGCGGTGCTGACCACCATCGCGCTGGTGATGACGGTGGGCGTCTATGGCCTGGTCGCCGGCATCGTCAAGCTGGACGACGCCGGCCTCTATCTGAGCAAGCTGAGCGGCAGTTTCCAGCGCGCGCTCGGCCGCGGCATCCTCGCCGCCGCGCCTTACCTGATGAAAAGCCTGTCGGTGCTGGGCACCATCGCCATGTTCCTGGTCGGCGGCGGCATCCTGGTGCACGGCCTGCCGCCGGTGCATCACGCCATCGGGCATGCGGCGGAGGTCGCCGGCAGCCTGGATGGAATCGGCGGCCTGCTGCAGGCGCTGACGCCCGCGCTGCTGAACGGCTTGTTCGGCGTGCTCGCCGGCGCGCTGGTACTGGCCGGCGTCAGCCTGGCGCAGAAGCTGTTCCGCCGCCGCGCCTGAGTTCCTCCCGTGTTCAGGCCGCGCCGGCAAGGCGGCGGCCGAAGAAGGCCAGGCCCTCAGTGTCCGGCACCGCGTAGCGGCCGCGGTGGAACAGCAGCGGCGCATGCTCCACGCTCGAAAAATCCAGCACCCGGCCGACCAGGATCAGGTGGTCGCCACCCTCGTAGCGATGCTCCACGCTGCATTCGAACACCGCCGCGCAGCCCGCCAGCAGCGGCACGCCGCCTTCGCCCTCGACCACGTCCAGCCCGCCGAACTTGTCGGTGGAGGCACGGGCGAAGCGGTCGGACAGGGCCTGCTGGTCGCTCGCCAGCACATGCACCGCGAAGTGTGCGGCCTGCTGGAAGGCCGGCAGGCTCCAGGATCTCTTCGCCAGGCTCCACAGTACCAGCGGCGGCTCCAGGGATACCGAGGCGAAGCTGTTCACGGTGACACCCACCGGCTCGCCCTCGGCGTCGCGGGTGGTGACGATGGTGACGCCGGTGGCGAAATGGCCAAGGGCGTCGCGGAACGCGCGGGGATCGAACATGGTGTTTGTCCTTTGGTGGCCGGCTGGGCCGGCTCTGGTGTGGGAGTTGGGGCGTGGAGCGGTGTAGACGCTTATACGGGAGTTGGGGGCCGGTTTGAGCCCTAACGAGGCGCCGCAACCATAGGGGAGCGGCGGCCGCCTGCGGCTCGTCTTCCTGCGCAGCGGCATAAGCGAACGGTGGTTTTCTCCCCTCGCCCCTTGCGGGAGAGGGGCCGGGGGAGAGGGGGCGGCGCTCGCTCACACACTGGCGCCCTGGCCGGGCGCTCCCCCTCTCCCCAACCCTCTCCCGCGAGGGGCGAGGGAGTGCGGCAGGGCCTGCAGTGGGATCCGCTCACGCCGCCTTCTGCGCCTCGCTGGCAATCAGCCGGTCAGCATCTGCGGCCTCGTACCAGTAGTGCGCGAAGTCGCGCGGATCGTTGAAGCCATCCGCGATACGGGCGGCGATGCCGGGGAACTGCTGGGCGGCGCCGAGCAGGTTCACCCGGAAGTCGGGCGGCGGGAACAGCAGGCTGTTGGTCCAGCGCACCGCTTCCTTGGCGTAGCCGTTGTAGAAGGCGTCGAAGGTGGCCTGCATCCAGGCTTCGTCGAAGGGCTGGCCGCCGCGGGCGATGATGGCTTCGTAGTAGGCGCCGGCGCCCTTGGTGGCGTTGTTGGAGCCCTGGCCGGTGATGGGGTCGTTCACCAGCACCGCGTCGCCCATGCCCATGATCTTGCGGCCGGAGGGCAGGGTGAGCACTGGCTTGCGCACCGTCGGCGTGATCTTGCCGGAGAGGATGCCGTTGGGGTCGGTGAGCTGGCAGTCGCGGCTGCGCTCGTATTCCCAGGGCACGAAGGTCTTCAGCACATTCATGCTGGCCTCGAAGTGCTGCTCCGGGCTGAGGCCGGCCCAGCAATCCATCGGGCCGCCGGGCACGCCTTCCAGCACCATGATGTCGCAGGCCTGGGTCTCGCCCTTGCCTTTGGTGGTGAGGGCGGGGAAGACGAAGTATTCGCCGACGCCGGGGATGAGGTTGAAGTTCACGCACTCCGGGTAGTCGTGGCGCTTCATGCCGGTGACGTAGGTGAGCGCCAGGGCGCGCATTGGCTGCTTCACCGGCGAACGCTCTTCGTCGCGGCCCAGCAGGTTCACGATCTCGCCCTTGCCGCCGGCGAGCAGCACCAGTTCATGGCTGGCGGCCAGCGCTTCCAGTTCCGGCACGCCGACGTTGGCGATGCGCAGTTCGCCGCCGCGGCGTTCGAATTCCTTCATCCAGCCGGGCATCTTGACGCGCTGGTCCACCGACTGGCCCGGCTTGTCCAGCATGGCGTGCCAGTGGATGGCCTGGGTGCCGCTGCCGTCCGGCGCCGGCACCGAGAAGCTGATGCCGTCGGTCCAGGGGCATTCGTCTTCCCACTGGTTCATGCCGAAGCGGCGTTCGATGGCGAGCGCCGGTTCGAAGATGAACTGGGACGACATCACCTTGCCGTTCCACACCTCCTCGGCGCTACGGTTGGTGACGATGATGACCTGGTAGCCCTGGTCGAGCAGGGCGCAGCCCAGCAGCAGGCCGGCCTGGCCGGCGCCGACGATGGCGATGCTGCGGGGGGTGACTTTGGTTTCGGGCATGGAAGTGACACTCATGGTGGGGCTCCGGGTAATCAGTTCATCAGGCGGGTGATGGCGGCGCCGGGGCCTTCCGGGCCGAGGGCGGTGTAGCCGCCGTCGCAGGCGTAGTCGGCGCCGGTGACGAAGCTGGCGTTGTCCGACAGCAGGAAGAGGACGACCTGCGCCACTTCTTCCGGCAGGCCGAGGCGGCCGAGGATGTGGTAGTCCGCTGCCACCGCATCGGCCTTGGCCTTGTCGTTGCCGCTGAGGGCCTCGATGACCGAGGACCAGGTCCAGCCCGGCGACACGCCGTTCACCCGGATGCGGTCGCCTTTCAGGTCCAGCGCAGCCGTGCGGGTGAACTGCACCAGCGCGGCCTTGGTGATGGGGTAGAGCCAACGGCCGCTCTGCGCCGCATGGGCGGAAATGGAGTGGAAATTCACCACCGCGCCACCGCCGCGGCTGGCCATTTCCGGCTGGCAGGCCTGCAGCATCATCGCCGCGCCCACCAGGTTCACATTGCAGGCCTGCAGCCATTCGGCGCGGGTGGAGGAGGCGCCGTTATCGGCGTAGGTACACGCGCAGTTCACCAGGAAGTCGATGCCGCCGAAGGCATCCTTGGTGGCGGCGACGCAGGCGGCGATCTGCTTGTCGTCGGTGACGTCGGTGGCGATGAAGCGGGCGCTGGCGCCCAGGCGCGCCGCGGCGGCATCGCCCTTGGCGGTGTCGATGTCCGCCAGCACCACCCGGGCGCCCTCGGCGATCAGGGCGCGGGCAACCGCCTCCCCGATCATCGTGGCGCCGCCGGTGACGATGGCGGTCTTGCCGGATATTCCTTTCATGTCCGCTCTCCAGTTGGGGACGCCTGTCTGCGGCGTCGCTGGAGAACAGTTTTCATTGCCGCCGGATGACGCGGCTATCCGGAAAGCGCGACGGCGGTATCCGGAATGCGCGTCGCAAATGCACCCGGATAGTGCGTATTTGCTGGGGTTTGGTGGATTTTCAATGCGTTTGGAATTGCTGTGGCGCGCAATGCGGATCAGCCGATGGCAGTGCTGTCCGCACCACTGCGGTGCCCATGCCTTTGGCGCATCGCCGCAGCTGCCTCAGGCTGCTGGGAGCAGGGTGGGTAGCTCAGCTGCGGCGGGCGCGGCCGGTGGTCTGCGACGGCGTTTCGCCGAAGCGGCTCTTGTAATAGGCCGAGAAGCGGCCGAGGTGGTAGAAGCCGTAGCGGTGGGCGATGTCGGTCACCGAGTCGCCCTCCGGGCCGGCCACCTGCAGCGCGGCGCGCACCCGCTCCAGGCGCACGTCACGCAGATAGTTGAGCGGCGAACTGCCGCAGTGGCGGCGGAAGCCTTCCTCCAGCGCGCGCACGCTGACACAGGCGGAGCGGGCGATGTCGCCGACGCTGATGGCGTCGGACGCATGGGCGTGGATGTAGTCCACCGCCCGCTGCACGTGGCGCGGCGGCCCGGCTTCGGCCGGCGCGGCCAGACGCTCGCTGTAGTTGTGCTGGTGCAGTTGCAGCAGGCCGCGCAGCAGGCAATCCTCCAGCGCGCTGACGGTGGGGCGGAAGCGCAGCCAGTCGGCGCCGCACTGGTCGATGTTCACCGCCAGGTCCTGCACCATGCGGCACCAGCTCTGGGTCAGGCCTTCGCGGCGGGGCAGGGCGACCTGGAAGGAGAGGGGACGCTCGGGCTCGAAGCCGAGCTGGTCGGCCAGCCGGCGTTCCAGCGCCTTGCGCGGAATCCACAGCATCAGCTGGCGGGCGTCATGGCGCCAGCGCATCTCCACCTCGCCGTCGGGGTTGAGGATGGAGGCCACGTCCGGCGAGGAGGTGAGCGCCTCGCCGCCGCAGCGCACCTGGGCGGCGCCGCTGAGCGGGATCTGCACCAGGTAGAACGCCTTCAGCTCGCCCGGCAGGATGTCCACATCCGTGCCATAAGTGAGGAAGTTGAGCGCGGTTTCGCCCAGGCGCACCAGGTTGTGACGCGAGGCGAAAGCCTGGCGGCCGGAGACCTGGCGCAGGTCGTGGGGGCAGAACACCCGGGCAACCTTCTCGCGCGCCTCGTCCACATCGCTGGAACTGAACAGCGGAAAGGCGGCCAGCGGTTCGATGGTGTGCAGGCCGTTCACCGACAGGGCCCCGGAACGGCAAGCGGCAGGGTAATTGCTTGTTGCATTGCACGCTCCACGATAGATAACGTATAGACTTAAACAATTTATAAGCAAAGCTGCGCGGATCGCAAGCGCGCCGGTAGTCTCCCCCCGGTGGCCCAGGCGCTAATTGAGGAATAGAGCATGCAGCAAGAAACCGGCAAGCCGATTCCGGTAGACCGCCCAGCCCCGGCGCGGGAGGCTGCGCCCGACGAGGAGCGCTTCGTCGACAGCTACCTCGCCTTCCTGCTGGCCCAGGCCAGTAGCCGCATTTCCCACGAGTTCCACCGCGAAGTGAACGACGCCGGCCTGTCGGTGACCGAATGGCGGGTGCTTGCCAGTCTGGAGGGCAGCGAGGGCGAGAGTGTGGGCGTGCTGAGCCAGCTCACGCTGACCAAGCAGCCGACGCTGAGCAAGGTGCTGCAGCGGATGGAGGCGGAAGGGCTGGTCTCCCGCGCCCGCGTGCGCGCCGACCGCCGCCAGACGGTGGTGCAGATCACCCCCAAGGGCCACCGCCTCACCGATGCCCTGCGCGAGCGCGCCAGCCGCCACCAGGAAGCGGTGCTGGAGCCCTTCGGCCGGCGCAAGGGCGAGCTGCTGCTGCGCATGCTGCGCCAGTTGCTGGCCTTGCATCCGGCCCAGCCGCCCAGCGAGGGAAGCGACGGCGACGGCACAGTCTTTCCTTCCGCCTGAGCCTAATTACGCACCCATAAAGCGGCTTCTGCAGGACATTTGATCCAGGACAAATCCCGGCGACCACTGAGTGTTGACTTAATAGTTTAGAAGTGAAATATTCGCCGCTAAACGAGCAAGCCAAACCTCGTCGTTCCGGCGCGTGGTCACCGGCAGCGTGATTACGGGTCCGACCTCATAACCATAGGAGCAGCAGCATGCGCATCGTGTGTATCGGTGGGGGCCCCGCGGGCCTGTATTTCGCGATCCTGATGAAGAAGCTGAACCCGGCCCATCAGATCACCGTGGTCGAGCGCAACAAGCCCTACGACACCTTCGGCTGGGGTGTCGTGTTCTCCGATGCCACCATGGACAACATGCGGGTATGGGATCCGGTGACCGCCGACGCCATCCAGGTCGCGTTCAACCACTGGGACGACATCGAGCTGCGCTTCAAGGGCCAGCTGATCCGCAGCGGCGGCCACGGCTTCGTCGGCATCGGCCGCAAGCACATGCTCAACATCCTGCAGGCCCGCTGCGAAGAACTGGGCGTGGAACTGGTGTTCGAGCGCGACGTGGATTCCGACCTGGAATTCCCGGATGCCGACCTGATCATCGCCTCCGACGGCATCAACTCCAAGATCCGCAACCGTTACGAAGATGTCTTCAAGCCGGACATCGTCACCCGCCCCAACCGCTACATCTGGCTGGGCACCAACAAGCTGTTCGATGCCTTCAACTTCATTTTCGAAGAGACCGAACACGGCTGGTTCCAGGCTCACATCTACAAGTTCGACGACACCACCACCACCTTCATCGTCGAATGTCCCGAACACGTCTGGCTGGCGCACGGCCTCGACAAGGCCGACCAGCAGCAGTCCATCGAATTCTGCGAGAAGCTGTTCGAGAAGCACCTCGACGGCTATCCCTTGATGACCAACGCCCGCCACCTGCGCGGCTCCGCCTGGCTGAACTTCCAGCGCGTGAAGTGCGAGCAGTGGCACCACTTCAACGGCAAGAGCCATGTGGTGTTGATGGGCGACGCGGTGCACACCGCCCACTTCGCCATCGGTTCCGGCACCAAGCTGGCGCTGGAAGACGCCATCGACCTCACCAAGCTGTTCCAGGAAGAGGGCGACACCGTCGACAACATTCCCGCCGTGCTGGCCCGCTATCAGGAAGTGCGCGGCATCGACGTGCTGCGCCTGCAGAACGCCGCCTGGAACGCCATGGAATGGTTCGAGGTGTGCGACGCCCGCTACTGCAACACCATGGAGCCGGAGCAGTTCATGTACTCCATGCTCACCCGCTCGCAGCGCATCTCGCATGAGAACCTGCGCGAACGCGATGCGGCCTGGCTGGGCGGTTTCGAGAAGTGGTTCGCCGAGAAGGCTGGCGTCAAAGTCGAGGAAGGCAAGCCGGTGCCGCCGCCGATGTTCACCCCGTTCAAGCTGCGCGGCCTGACGGTGCCGAACCGGGTGGTGATGTCGCCGATGGCCATGTACTCCGCCGAAGACGGCACCGCCAACGACTTCCACCTGGTGCATTTCGGCTCCCGCGCCCTGGGCGGCGCCGGCCTGCTCTACACCGAGATGACCTGCGTCTCGCCGGACGCCCGCATCACCCCGGGCTGCCTGGGCCTGTACAAGCCGGAGCATGTCACCGCGCTCAAGCGCATCGTCGATTTCGTCCATGCCAACAGCAGCGCCAAGATGGGCGTGCAGCTGGGCCACGCCGGCCGCAAGGGCGCGACCAAGCTGGCCTGGGAAGGCATCGACCAGCCGCTGGAATCCGGCGCCTGGGAGCTGTACTCCGCCTCGCCGCTGCCCTACCTGCCGCACAGCCAGGTGCCGCGCGAAATGACCCGCGCCGACATGGACCGGGTGAAGGATGACTTCGTGCGCTCCACCAAGATGGCTGCCGAAGCCGGTTTCGACATCCTCGAATACCACTGCGCCCACGGCTACCTGATGTCCAGCTTCCTGTCGCCGCTGACCAACCAGCGCGGCGACGAGTACGGCGGCAGCATGGCCAACCGCGCCCGCTTCCCGCTGGAAGTGTTCAAGGCCATGCGTGCAGTGTGGCCGGCGGACAAGCCGATGTCGGTGCGCTTCTCCTGCCACGACTGGTTCCCCGGCGGCAACACCGCCGACGACGCGGTGGAACTGGCCCGCCTGTTCAAGGATGCCGGCGCCGACATCATCGACTGCTCCTCCGGCCAGGTGTGGAAGGGCGAGCAACCGGTGTATGGCCGCATGTTCCAGACCCCATTCGCCGACCGCATCCGCAACGAAGTGGGCATTCCCACCATCGCCGTGGGCGCCATCTTCGAAGCGGACCATGTGAACAGCATCATCTCCGCCGGCCGTGCCGATCTCTGCGCGGTGGCCCGTCCGCACCTCGCCGATTCGGCCTGGACCCTGCACGAAGCCGCCAAGATCGAGTACAAGGGCATCGCCTGGCCGAAGCAGTACATCTCCGGCCGCGGCCAGTACGAGACCAACCTGAAGCGCAGCTACGCGGCCCTCGGCAAGTAAGCCGCAGGCTGCAATACTCGGCGGCCGCCGCTCCATCCGGGGCGGCGGCATGCCAACCGGGACGCAAGGAAAGGGAAGCGCAATGAACGCCACCTCCAACAACGACAGAGAGAACGCCCTGCCGCTCGCCGGCCGCCATGCGGTGGTCACCGGCGCGGGCAGCGGCATCGGCGAGGCCATCGCCCTCGAACTCGCCCGCCTGGGCGCCACCCTGACCTTGCTCGGCCGCCGGCCGGCGCCGCTGGAAGCCACGCTCGCCAAGCTGGCGGGCGAGGGCCACGGCGTCACGGTGGCGGACATCACCGACCTGGCCGGCGTCAGCGCCGCCATCGAAGCCGCCGCTGCCGTGCGCGGCGCGGTCGCCATCCTGGTGAACAACGCTGGCGCGGCCAAGAGCGCGCCGGTGACCAAGACCACGCCGGAGTTGTGGCAGGAAATGCTCACGGTGAACCTCACCGGCACCTTCAACTGCACCCACGCGGTGCTGCCCGGCATGCAGGCGGCGCGCTGGGGCCGCATCGTCAACATCGCCAGCACCGCCGGCCTCATCGGCTATGGCTACGTGTCCGCCTACTGTGCGGCCAAGCACGGCGTCATCGGCTTTACCCGCGCGGTGGCGCTGGAGGTGGCGAAGCAGGGCATCACCGTGAATGCGGTCTGCCCTGGCTACACCGACACCCCGCTGCTGGGGGGCGCGGTGGACAACATCGTCGCCAAGACCGGCCGCAGTGCCGACGAGGCCAAGACCACGCTGGCGGCCAGCAATCCACAAGGCCGCCTGGTACAGCCGGAAGACGTCGCCGCCGCGGTGGGCTGGCTCTGTCTGCCGTCCGCCGCAGCCATCCACGGCCAGGCGGTGCCGGTTGCCGGCGGCGAGGTGATGGCAGGCTGAGTGCGCCGCGAACGAACCGGCTCCACGGGCGCAGACCCGGAAAACCGTTTTCATCCCGCTTCACAAGAGAGAGGAGAGAGAGACCACCATGGCCGAATTGTCCATGCAAGATCACAAGCGTCCCTTCAAGGACTACCAGGCGCGCCACTTCCGCTGGGAATGCAGCGCCGACGGCCGGGTGGCCACCATCACCCTGAACCGTCCGGAGAAGAAGAACCCGCTGACCTTCGATTCCTACGCCGAACTGCGCGACCTGTTCCACAACCTGAAGTACGCCAGTGACGTGCGCGCGGTGGTGATCCAGGGCGAGGGCGGCAACTACTGCTCCGGTGGCGACGTGTTCGAGATCATCGAACCGCTGACCAAGATGACCATGCCGGAACTCCTCGAATTCACGCGCATGACCGGCGACCTGGTGAAGGCCATGCGCCGCGCGCCGCAACCGGTGATCTCCGCCATCGACGGCTTCTGCGCCGGCGCCGGCGCCATGGTGGCGCTGGCCTCCGACTTCCGTCTCGGCACCCCGGCGACCAAGACCGCCTACCTGTTCACCCGCGTCGGCCTTGCCGGTGCGGACATGGGCGCCTGCGGCCTGCTGCCGCGCATGATCGGCCAGGGCCGCGCCACTGAACTGCTGATGACCGGCCGGGTGATGAGCGCCGAGGAAGGCCTCTCCTGGGGCTTCTTCAGCGCCCTGCACCAAGCGGAAGAACTGCTGGGCAAGGCCCAGGCGCTGGCGCAGTCGCTGGCCGACGGCCCCTGGTTCGCCCACACCATGACCAAGACCATGCTCAACCAGGAATGGGCGATGGGCATCGAGGAAATGGTGGAGTCCGAAGCCCAGGCCCAGGCGATCTGCATGATGACCGGCGACTTCCGCCGCGCCTTCGACGCCTTCGCCGCCAAGCAGAAGCCGAAGTTCGAAGGCAACTGAGAGACCGGCCATGGACCGCTCCATACTCGAACTGCCGTTCTACGGCGACGAACACCGCAAGCTGTCGGAGGCCATCTTCAACTGGGCGTCCACCGACATGCCGGCGGTGGACCACCACGACACCGACAACGCCTGCCGCCAGCTGGTGAGTGCGCTGGGCAAGGCCGGCTTCCTGCGCTACAGCGTGCCGGCCGCCTACGGCGGCGCGCTGGAGGCGCTGGATTCCCGCTCGCTGTGCATCGCCCGCGAAACCCTGGCCTACCACGACGGCCTGGCCGACTTCGCCTTCGCCATGCAGGGTCTGGGCACCGGCGCCATCACCCTGTCCGGCAGCGAGGAAGTGAAGCGCCATGTGCTGCCGAAGACGGCCTCCGGCGAATGGATCGCCGCCTTCGCCCTGACCGAGCCGGACGCCGGCTCCGACGTCGGCGCGATGGCCTGCGAAGCGCGGCTGGAAGGTGACCACTACGTCATCAACGGCGAGAAGACCTGGATCTCCAACGGCGGCATCGCCGATGTGTATTGCCTCTTCGCCCGCACCGGCGAGGCGCCCGGCACCCGCGGCATCTCCGCCTTCGTGATCTACCCGGACATGCCCGGCTTCGAGATCGCCGAGCGGCTGGAGGTGATCGCGCCGCATCCGCTGGCCCGGCTGCGCTTCACCAATATGAAGGTGCCGGTGGCCAATCGCCTGGGCGCGCCGGGCGAGGGCTTCAAGGTGGCGATGCGCACCCTGGACATCTTCCGCTCCTCGGTGGCCGCCGCCGCGCTGGGCTTCGCCCGCCGCGCGTTGGACGAAGCGCTGGCCCATGCCCGCAAGCGGCCGATGTTCGGCCACACGCTGGCGGACTTTCAGCTCACCCAGGCCAAGCTGGGCGACATGGCCACCGACATCGAAGCCGGCGCATTGCTCACCGCCCGCGCCGCCTGGCGCCGGGACGTGCAGAAGCTGCCGACCACCCGCGAGGCGGCGATGGCCAAGATGACCGCCACCGAGAACGCCCAGCGCGTGATCGACGCCGCGGTGCAGATCCACGGCGGGCAGGGCGTGCGGACCGGGGTGAAGGTGGAATCCCTTTACCGCGAGATCCGTGCGCTACGGATTTACGAAGGTGCGACCGAGGTCCAGAAGCTGATCGTCGCTCGCGAATTGATGAAGTAAGACCCCAACACCGGACGCACACGACCGGACCGAAGGAGCATAGAGAGATGAGCAAGATTCACTTTGATTGGGCAGACCCGCTGCACCTCGACAGCCAGCTGACCGACGTCGAGCGCATGGTGCGCGACACCGCCCGTTCCTACTGCCAGGAGCAGCTGCTGCCGCGCGTGCAGGAAGCCTTCCGTCACGAGAAGACCGACCCGGCCATCTTCCGCGAGATGGGCGAGCTGGGCCTGCTCGGCCCCACCATCCCGGAAGAGTACGGTGGCGCCGGCATGAACTACGTCAGCTATGGCCTGATCGCGCGTGAAGTGGAGCGGGTCGATTCCGGCTACCGCTCGATGATGAGCGTGCAGTCCTCCCTGGTGATGGTGCCGATCAACGAATTCGGCACCGAAGCGCAGAAGCAGAAGTACCTGCCCAAGCTCGCCAGCGGCGAGTGGATCGGCTGCTTCGGCCTGACCGAGCCCAACCATGGTTCCGACCCCGGCTCCATGGTCACCCGCGCCAAGAAGGTGGACGGCGGCTACAGCATCTCCGGCGCCAAGATGTGGATCACCAACAGCCCGATCGCCGACGTGTTCGTGGTCTGGGCCAAGGACGACGAAGGCCAGATCCGCGGCTTCATCCTGGAGAAGGGCTGGAAGGGCCTGTCCGCCCCGGCCATCCACGGCAAGGTCGGCCTGCGCGCCTCCATCACCGGCGAAATCGTCATGGACGAAGTGTTCTGCCCGGAAGAGAACGCCTTCCCGACGGTACGCGGCCTGAAGGGCCCCTTCACCTGCCTGAACTCCGCCCGCTACGGTATCGCCTGGGGCGCGCTGGGCGCGGCCGAAGCCTGCTACGAAACCGCCCGCCAGTACGTGCTGGACCGCAAGCAGTTCGGCCGCCCGCTGGCCGCCAACCAGCTGATCCAGAAGAAGCTGGCCGACATGCTGACCGAGATCACCCTCGGCCTGCAGGGCTGCCTGCAGCTGGGCCGCATGAAGGACGCCGGCACCGCCGCGGTGGAGATCACCTCCATCATGAAGCGTAACAGCTGCGGCAAGTCCCTGGACATCGCCCGCGTGGCGCGCGACATGCTGGGCGGCAACGGCATCTCCGACGAGTTCTGCGTGGCCCGCCACCTGGTGAACCTGGAGGTGGTGAACACCTACGAAGGCACGCACGACGTGCATGCCCTCATCCTTGGCCGTGCCATCACCGGCATTGCCGCTTTTTCCAACTGAAGCACCACTAAAACATAAACAGGAGCGAGACCCGCCATGACCTCCACTGACACCCAGCAGGACGACGCATTGGAAGTGGAACCGGTCGAATTCGTTGTCGAGCGCGGCGTGCGCTTCGCCGACTGCGACCCGGCGGGGATCGTCTTCTTCCCCAACTATTTCCGCATGCTGAATGGCGTGGTCGAGGATTGGTGGGCCAGCGTGGGCCATCCCTGGACCGAGCTCGTCACGCAGCGCCGCGTCGGGACGCCGACGGTGCAACTCGATACCGAGTTTCTCCATCCGTCCAAGTTCGGCGAAACCCTGCAGTTCCACCTCACGGTGGAGCAGCTGGGCAACTCCTCGCTGATCTTCCGCCACGTCATCGTCGGCGACGACCGCGTGCGCATGCGTGCGCGCCAGGTCCTGGTGGCTACCTCGCTGGAGACGCACAAGTCCATTCCCTGGCCGGATGACGTCAGGCAAGCGGTGACCCGTTTCATGGAGAAGTGAAGATGCACAAGACCCTTCAGCCGGAAGGCTGGCTCAAGCCCCGCGGCTACGCCAATGGCATCGAAGCCCGCGGCCGTCAGATCTTCGTCGGCGGCCAGATCGGCTGGAACGGCGAATGCCGCTTCGAGAGCACCGACCTCGTCCAGCAAGTGTTCCAGGCCCTCAGCAACATCCGCGAGGTGATGGCGGTGGCGGGCGCCGGCCCGGAGCATATGGTCCGGATGACGTGGTACCTTAAGGACAAGAAAGAGTACAACGCCCGCCTGAAGGAAATCGGCGCCGCCTACCGCGAAGTGATGGGCAAGAACTTCCCCGCGATGACCGCGGTGCAGGTCGCCGACCTGGTGGAAGACGAAGCCCAGGTCGAGATCGAAGTCACCGCGGTCATTCCCGACTGAACGGGGATCGCGGCGCGGGACGATGTGCTCGTCGCCGCTTCATCCACCGTACAGAGAGGACACATGACGACTCCACGCTATAGCGCGGCCGAGGGGCTGCAGGTTGCCGGCCCCGAAGCCGGCGTGCTCGAAATCCGCCTGGACCGCCCGCAGGCGCGCAACGCGCTGTCCACCCCGCTGCTGCGCGGTCTCGCTGCCCTGCTGGAACAGGCCGAGCGCGACGACGACGTGCGCGCGGTGGTGCTCACCGGCGGCGACAAGGTCTTCGCCGCCGGCGCCGACCTGGCCGAGATGGCCGCCAAGGACATGCAGGCGGTGCTGCTGGAAGAGCGGCCACGGCTGTTCGGCGTGGTCGCCCGCTTTCCCAAGCCCATCGTCGCGGCGGTGTGCGGTTACGCGCTGGGCGGCGGCTGCGAGCTGGTGATGCACGCGGACATCGTGATCGCCGGCGAGGGCGCCCAGTTCGGCCAGCCGGAGATCAACCTCGGCATCATCCCCGGCGCCGGCGGTACCCAGCGCCTGACCCATGCGGTGGGCAAATCGGTGGCGATGAAGCTGGTGCTGGCGGGTGAATTCCTCACCGCGGCGGAAGCGCTGTCCACCGGTCTGGTCGCCGAAGTGGTGGCGGACGATGCCTGCATTCCGCGCGCCCATGCGCTGGCGCAGAAGATCGCAGCCAAAGCGCCGCTGGCCGTGCGCTTGGCCAAGGATGCGGTGCTGCAATCCTTCGAGGTTCCGCTGTCCGCCGGCTTGGCGCTGGAACGGCGCAACTTCGTCGTGCTCGCTGGCACCGAGGACCGCAACGAGGGCGTCAAGAGCTTCCTGGAGAAGCGCAAGCCGGAGTGGAAGGGCCGCTGATCCGCGCAGGCGCGGCATCCCACAGCAGCAGGTGAAACGGGCCGGTCATCCGGCCCGTATTACGGTGGGCGGCCGCACGAGAGGTCGGCAGTGACAGGGAATGTGCTCCGCCGGGCTGCGTCTGTGGGCTGATCTCCGGAAAAACTCGCGGCATTGCGGCGTTGCGGGATGCGGACCCGGCGGTTCCGGCTGCTCATGGTGCACTGCTACAATCCGCGCCGTCCCGACTATTTCCTCCCCCCAAATAAATGAAGCGACTAGAAAGCAAGTTCGAACACATCCTGTTCAGCAGCCGCTGGCTGATGGCGCCGGTCTACTTCGGCCTGGTGCTGGCGCTGATCGTGCTGCTGGTGAAATTCGGCAAGGAGGTTTTCTACCTCTTCGACCACATCATGACCGCCACCGGCGGCGAGATGATCATCGGCGTGTTGTCGCTGGTGGACATCGCGCTGATCATGAACCTGCTGGTCATCATCATGTTCAGCGGTTACGAGAACTTCGTCTCCAAGATGGAAGATCTCCACAGCCACCAGGACAGGCCGGACTGGATGGGCCACATCGGCTTCTCCGACCTGAAGATCAAGCTGATCGGCTCCATCGTCGCCATCTCGGGTATCGAGCTACTGAAGGCCTTCATGAACGTGGACAACCTGACCGACCGCCACCTGGCCTGGATGGTCGGCATCCACATCACTTTCCTGGCCTCCGGCGTTCTGTATGCGCTGATGGACAAGATTAGCTACAAGAGCCACTGAAAGCCGCTGGGCATTGAGGGCGCAGACGCCCGCGGCCCCCGGCTAAAAGCAGACGGCCCGGCAGACTGCCGGGCCGTCTGCATATGCGCAGGCCGGATTTCAGTCGGCGTCGGCCAGGTGTTGCGATTCGCCGAGGTTGCCGACCAGCGCCAGTTCTTCCACCGACAGCACCTTGTCGGTATCGAGCAGCACGACGAAGCCTCTATCCAGCTTGCCCATGCCGGCGATGAAGTCGTTGCGCAGGCGGGCGCCGAAGCTGGGCGGCGGCTCGATCTGGTGGGCGGGCACGTCCAGCACCTCGTTCACCGCATCCACCATGGCGCCGAAGACGAGCTGGCCTTCGTCGCTGTCGACCTCGACGATGACGATGCAGCTGCGCCGCCCGGGCTGCAGCGGCGGGCGGTCGAAGCGCACCGCCAGGTCGATGACCGGGACCACCGCGCCGCGCAGGTTGATGACGCCGCGCACATAGGGCGGGGTGAGCGGCACCGGCGTGAGGTTGCCGTATTCGATGATTTCCTTGACCACCAGAATGCTGACGCCGAAGACCTCGCCGTCCAGCTGGAAAGTCAGGTACTGGCAGGCCTCGTGCTCAAGCTCCGTTTCGGCGCCGCGGGCGCGGCTCACGACTGCGCCCATGCGTGCCTCCCGTCGTTGAAGCGCACGAAGTCGCCGTCGGGCACGGCCGGATGGGCGGGGGAGGGCGGCGCCGGCCGGCTGCCGCGGCCGCTGGAGGCGCGCATGCTGCCGTTGTCCGTCATGCGGAAGAAGCTCATCAGCTCTTGCAGTTGTACCGCCTGGCCGCTCATTTCCTCGGCGGTGGCGGCCAGTTCCTCGGAGGCGGCGGCGTTCTGCTGGGTGGTCTGGTTCAACTGGTTGATGCCGGAAGCCTGCTCCTGGGAGCCGGCGGTGATTTCGGCGACGAGGTCGGCGGTCTTGCTGATGCCGGGGACGATCTCGCCCAACAACTGGCCAGCCTTCTCGGCGAGTTGCACGCTGCCGCTGGCGACTTCGCTGATTTCCTGCGCGGCTTCCTGGCTGCGTTCGGCGAGCTTGCGCACCTCGGCGGCGACCACGGCGAAGCCCTTGCCGTGCTCGCCGGCGCGGGCGGCTTCGATGGCGGCGTTGAGGGCGAGGAGGTTGGTCTGATAGGCGATGTCGTCGATGATGCCGATCTTGTCGGCGATGCGCTTCATCGCCCCCACGGTCTCGCTGACGGCACCGCCACCCTCGCTAGCCTGGCCGGAGGCCTGGGAGGCGATGCTGTTGGTGACCTTGGCGTTCTCGGTGTTCTGGGTGACGGAGGCGGTGAGTTCCTCGATGCTGGCGGCCTGCTCGGAGGAGGACTGCGAGAGGTTCTGCGCGGTGGCGGAGACTTCTTCGGAGGCGGAGGAGAGGTTGTCCGCCGCGTTGCGCACCTGGCCGATGATCTGCGACAGCTTCTCGATCATGGCCGACATCGCGTTGCTCAGCCGCGCCACCTCATCCCGGCCGCGGCTATTGATGCGGGCAGTAAGGTCGCCGTCGGAGATGCGGTTGGCCACCTCCACCACCCGGGCCAGCGGCAGGGTGACGCTGCGGCTGATAAAGACGCCCAGCAGGATCCCGGAGAGCACCGCGCCCACGATGATGACGATCAGCGTGCTGCGGCTCTGCTGGTACAGCTCGTCGCCATCCTCGCTTGCCTGGCGGGCGTTGTCTTCCTTCTGCTGGCTCAACTCGGTGATCAGGTCATCCATCGCGTTGGCCGACTTGCGCACCGACTCTATGCTCTGTCGCAGTTCGGGAGTGTGCTCCCGCAGTTCGGTCGCCGCCGCAAGTTCCAGCATGTGGTTGAGGTCGTTCTCGTAGGTCGGCCATATGCGCTGCAGCGTGGCCATCTTTTCCTTGCCGGCCTCGGTGTAGAACAGCGGTTGGGCCTTGGCGATCAGGCTGGTGTAGTTGGCCTTGACCTTCTTGATGTCCTCGAGGATGCGATCGCGCTCGGCCTGGCTGCTTGCCATCAGGAAGGAGAGCCGGTCGCGGCCGAGATAGATGAGGTTGATGTTCGCTTCCTTGATGTAGGAGATGCCCAGCGCCTCCCGTTGGTAGAGCGCGGAGGTGAGATCGTTCAGTTTGCTGGCGTTGGAAAGGCCGACCAGACCGACGACCGCGCTGAACAGGGCAACGATCAGGAATGCGCCGATCAGGCGGATGCCGATCGAGAGATTGCTAAGCATGGAATTCCTCCGGATGGGTGAGGGTGCGCTGCGAGCGGGAAGAGGAGGTGCCATCGCTGGCGGTAGCGATGTGGCTCATGGCGGCGACATCGAGGATGAGGGCGACCTCGCCGGAGCCGAGGATGGAAGAGCCGGAGAGTCCGCGCATGCCGCGGA
>NZ_SNVV01000043.1 GCF_004361735.1 Azoarcus indigens
GAAGGTGGTGGATGCGCCGTTGGTACGCAGCGCGTCTGCGCCTGGCCCTAATGCGGCTGCAACAGGTTCGCCGCCGCCGGACCGTGTTCATCTGGCGGCGTGGGGGGAGATGACTGGGGGGCTCCAGCGATGGCCCCCGCGGGCCAGCACAGGCGCAGTACGAGAAGGCGGGTGAGTTGATTCACATGCGCCTCCATGGGCCGGATTGCGGCGGCCTGTCGTTTTTGCGGTCATTCAGGGATTGCCAGAAAACCTCGCTTCCCTGGCCCCTTTTTCCGGCTCGTTCGGCAAACCAGCAAACCTCTCCGTTACCGGACTTCCTGAAAGGAGTTTGCTGCATGCGCCGTCGTCGCCCTGCCTCCGCGCCGCTTCCGAACCGCCCGCTGCTGCATCCGCTCGCCGCCGCGGTGCTCGGCCTCGCCGGCCTGGCCGCCCTGCCCGCCACCATCCCCGCCGCCCTCGCCCAGACGACACCGGCGGCCACCGCCGCCTATGCCATTCCCGCCGGCCCGCTCAGCCAGGCGCTGTACCAGTTCGCCGCCAGTGCCGGCATCACCCTGTCCTTCGATCCGGCGCTCACCGAGGGACTGCGCTCCCCCGGGCTGCACGGCACGGCCACGGTGCAGCAGGGCCTGGACGCGCTGCTCGGCGGCAGCGGCCTGCAAGCGGTGCGCGGCGACAACGGCGGCTACCATCTGCGCAAGCTGCAGACCCTGGGCCAGCCGGGCGTGGAGGGTGAGCGCGCCCTGAGCGAGGTGCAGGTCACCGCCAACCAGCTGGGCGAGATCACCGAGGGCAGCGGCAGCTACACCCCCGGCACCATCGCCACCGCCACCCGGCTGGTGCTGACCCCGCGCGAAACGCCGCAGTCCATCAGCGTCATCACCCGGCAGGAGATGAACGACTTCGCCCTCAACAGCATCGACGACGTCATCCGCCACACCCCCGGCGTCAGCCTCGTCACCTACGACAGCGAGCGCACCGTCTATTTCTCCCGCGGCTTCGCCATCAACAACTTCCAGTACGATGGCATGCCGATGCGGCGCAACAGCGCCTATTCCGCCGGCAACACCCTCAGCGACATGGCGATCTACGACCGCGTCGAAGTGCTCAAGGGCGCCACCGGCCTGCTCACCGGCAGCGGCGATCCCGGCGCCACCATCAACCTGATCCGCAAGAAGCCCACCGGCCAGTTCCAGGGCCAGCTCAGCCTCGGCGCTGGTTCGTGGGACAGCTCCCGCACCCTGGCCGACCTCGGCGGCCCGCTGAACCAGAGCGGCAGCTTGCGCGGCCGGGTGGTCGCGGCCTATCAGGACAAGGGCGCCGAGCTGGACCACTACCGCCGCCGGACCTCGGTGTTCTATGGCGTGCTGGAAGCCGACCTCACCCCCGACACCTTGTTCACCCTGGGCGTGGATTACCAGGACAACATCCCCAAGGGCTCCACTTGGGGCGGCATCCCGCTGTTCAACAGCCAGGGCGATTTCAACGACACCTCGCGCTCCTACAACCCCGGCGCCCGCTGGAGCAACTGGGAGCAATACACCCGCAGCGCCTTCGCCACCCTGGAGCGCTACTTCGCCAACGGGTGGACGGCCAAGCTGCAGTTGAACCACCAGATCAACGGCTACGATGCCCAGCTCGGCTCCGTCGGCAGCGGCTATCCCGACCCCGCGGACGGCAGCGGCACCAGCCTGTGGCTGGGGCAGTACGTGGGCAAGACGGTGAGCGATGCCGCCGACGTCTATGCCAGCGGCCCCTTCCAGCTGTTCGGCCGCGAACACGAACTGGTGCTGGGCGCCAGCGCGGCCAAGCGGCGCTGGACCAACAAGGGCTACTGGCCGGGCGGCTACGACGGCACGGTGGCCGACTTCTACGGCTGGAACGGCGACGTCGCCGAACCCGACTGGGGCGCCTCCAGCTGGAAGGGCGAGAACGACGAGACCACGCGGGAGAGCGGCCTCTACGCCGCGCTGCGGCTCAACCCGGCGGATGCGCTCAAGTTCATCCTCGGCAGCCGGGTCGCCAACTACCGCGACGAGTACGTCAAGGAACGGGGCGTGGTCGTGCCCTACGCCGGCGTCGTCTACGACCTCGACCCGCGCCTGTCGGTGTATGCCAGCTACACCACCATCTTCAACCCGCAGAGCAACAAGGACGAGAGCGGCCGCAACCTGGCGCCGGAGGAAGGCAAGAGCTACGAGATCGGCCTCAAGGGCGCGCTGGACGGCGGCCGCCTCAACGCCACGCTGGCCTACTTCCGCGTCAAGCAGGACAACTACGCCGAGGAGAGCGGCGGCCTCACCCCCTCCGGCGACACCGCCTACCGCGCGGTGCAGGGGGTGATCACCCGCGGCATCGAGGCCACCCTGTCGGGCGAACTGGCGCCGCGCTGGCAGGTGCAGGCCGGCTACACCCACCGGGTATCGCGGCTGGATGGCGAGAAAGTGTCCACCGAAGATCCGGAAGACCAGTTCAGCCTGTTCACCAGCTACAGGTTCTCCGGCGGCCTGGAGAAGCTGACGCTGGGCGGCGGCGGGCGCTGGCAGTCCAAGTCCTGGGCCACCGTCTACAACCCGGTGTATGGCTCGGTGAAACACACCCTGGACGCCCGCTGGCTGGTCGATGCGATGGCGCGCTGGCAGTTCGACAAGCAACTCTCGCTGACGCTCAACATCAACAACCTGCTCGACAAGAAGTACTACACGATGATGAGCATGTACAACACCTACAGCTGGGGCGAGCGCCGCAATGCCATGCTGACGCTCGACTACCGCTTCTAGCCGCCAGCGTCGCCACGGCCCGCCGGCCGCCGCAGCGCGACCGGCAGCGCGGCGGCGCCGGCCTGCATGCCGCCGGGGGCCGCAATCCGGCCCGCCCGCAGTGCCGCCATCGCGCAGTGCATCGCGCGGTAGTACTGATCCGGGTCGTAGGAAATCAGCACCATGTCCACCCCGGCGCTCAGCGCCTCCACCGCCGCGCGGCAGACGCCGCGGTGATACACCGCGCCCATGTTGAGATCGTCGGTGATCAGCAGGCCCTGGTAGCCCCACTCCCGCCGCAGCAGGCGCACCACCGCCGGCGACAGCGAGGCCGGGCGTTCGGCGTCCAGGCCGGGCAGCACCACATGGCCGAGCATGATGGCGCCGTCGGCGCGGGCAGCATCCCGGAAGGGTTGCCAGTCGCGGGCGGCGAGGTGTTCCGGCGGCGTCTCCAGCCGGGCGGTGAAATGGTGGGTATCCACCGCTACCCCGCCCAGCCCTGGAAAGTGCTTCAGCGTGGCGCCCACGCCGGCGCTGGCCAGGCCCTCGCCGTAGGCGGCGGCCACCGCGGCCACGGTGCCGGGGTCGGCGGCGATGGCGCGGCGGGCGATCAGGGTGTGGGTATCCAGCCTGGGGCCGCCGTCCTGCGGCCGCAGATCCACCACCGGGCCGAAGTTGAGATTCACCCCCAGCGCCGCCAGTTCGCGCCCTTGCCAGGCGCCGTAAGCGTGGGCGCGCTCGGCCAGGCTGACGCCATCCTCGCCGGCCGCCTCGGCGGCGATCACCAGTTCCGCCAGCGCCGGCATCGCCGGCAGTGGCGGGCTGAGGTGGGCGACGCTGCCGCCCTCCTGGTCCGCCGCCACCAGCAGCGGCGGCAGGCCGGCGCCACGGCGCAGCGCCTGCAGCGCATCCACTTCGGCGCGGATCTCGGCGGCGCTGCGCTGGCCCACGTTGCGCCGGGTGAGATAGACGCCGCCGATGAGGCCGCGCTCCGCCAACCGCGCCACCTCGGCGAAATCCCGGTAGCCGACGATGAAGCGCTGGCCCAGGCGATGCGCCTCCACGTCCGCCGCCAGCACCGCCTGGCGCTGGGCGCGGAACACCATGGCGTCGCCCAGCGCCAGCGTGCCGGCCAGCGCGCAGGCGAAGCCCAGCGCGCAAGCCTCCAGCCGCCCCAGACGGCGGCTGCGGCTGGCCCACACCGCCAGGCCGATGCCGATGGCCGCCGCGCCCAGCAGCAGCGCGGTGATGCCGCCGCGCAGCGCCAGCAGGTAAGGCGTGCGCGGATCGAAGGCCACCGCCAGCAAGGCCGCCACCAACCCCCAGCGCGCCAGCAGACTCCGTAGCGCCGCCATCTCAGCGCTCCTCCGCCTGACCCACCGGCGCGCCGATGCGGTACCAGTCGATGCGACGGGTGGCGAGCATTACGCTGCCCAGCGCGGCGAACAGGAGCAGGGTGCCCATCAGCATGGCGTTGTCCTCCGACAGCAGCACGCCGTAGAGCACGCCGTACAAGGCGGCGATGCCGCCGCCGAAGGCCAGCCCCTGCAGGCGGCCGCCGAGCGCACCGGCGAGATAAGTGCCGATCAGCAGCACGCAGGCGCTGGCGGAGAGGCCGTAGGCAAGCGCAAAAGACAGATGCTCCGACAGCGCGATCAGCAGCATGAAGAAGGAGGCCAGCGCCAGCCCGACCAGCAGGTACTGCAGCGGGTGGATGGCGCGCCGCTGCAGAATCTCCACCAGGAAGAAGGCGGCGAAGCTGAGTACCACGAAGAGCACGCCGTACTTCACCGCGCGCTCGGCCTGCAGGTAGATGTTCACCGGCTCCATGAAGCTCAGGCCCAGGGTCTCGCTCCGGCCGCCGCGGTCGCCGGCCTGCAGCGCGGCCTCGAAATCCCGCGCCAGGTGGGAAACCTGCCAGCGCGCCTCGAAGCCATCCGCGCCCACGCGGCGCTCCACCGGCAGGAAGCGGCCCTGGAAGCTGGGATGCGGCCAGGGCGAGCGCAGCGCCACCGAGGTGGCCTCGCCCACCGGCGCGATGGCCAGCCGCGCCGAACCGGTCAGCGCCAGCGGCAAGGCGAACTCGAAGCGGGCGCCGGTGGCCGGGTTGATCTCGCCCAGGTCCACGTTCAGGCCCGGGCCGGAGAAGGCACCGGCGCTGCCGGTGGCGAAGCGGTGGCTGCGGCCGTTCACCCGCACGTCCGGGTCGTTATCCACCCCGCGCGGATCGCTCACCCCCATCACCAGGTAGGCATGGGCGCTGACCAGCTTGCGGTCCGGCGCCAGCCCCAGCCCGGCCGGCACCTCGGCGCGGCCGCTCAGTTGCAGATCGAGGTGGTAGAGATTGGCGCGATAGAGCCCGCGCTGGCGGGTCTCCACCCGGGCGTCGCCGGCAATGTCCAGCGCTTCCGGGGCGAACACCTCCTGCCGCGTCACCACCCTCTCGCGGGCGACTTCCCGGCCCTCGGCATCCTTCTCCCGCACCGTGGCCCATTCCCGGTAGGCCACCACCAGCACCGGCCCCACCAGGGTCTGCTCGCCGGCGGCGGAGTTGGCGATATCCGCCATCACGTCCGCCTGCCGGTCGCTGCGGCTGCGGATCTGGCCCTCCACCATGGCCAGCGGCACCAGCAACAACAGGGACAACAGCGCAATCAGCGCCAGCTTGATGAACAGCTTCTTCTGCATGACCCACCTCCGCGAAAAAATGACGGAGGCGAGTGTGGTGAGCGGCGGTGAAGAGAGGGTGAAGCGAGTGTGAAGGGAGACAGCCAGCCGCTGCCACCGGCTCAGCGGCGCAGCAGCATGCGCGCCAGCGCGCCGCCCCCCGGCGCATTGGCGAAATCCGCCTCGCCGCCGTGGATGCGCGCCACTTCGCGGACGAAGGCAAGACCCAGGCCGGTGCTCTTGCGGCCGGTGGCCGGGCGCGGCAGGGAATAGAAGCGCTCGAAGAGCTGCGGCAGGGCGTAATCCGGCGCACCGGGGCCGTGGTCGCGCACCGCGATCTCCAGCTGCTCGCCGGCCTCCCGCCAGCTGACGAGCAGTTCGCCGCCTTCGGGCGAGAAGGCGATGGCGTTATCCACCAGGTTGCCCAGCGCCTGTTGCAGCAGGAAGAGATCGCCCTGCAGGCGGGCGGCGGGCGGGCCCTCGGTGCGCAGCGCCAGGCCGCGGGCCTGCAGCGCCTGGGCACGGCTGTCGGCCACCTGGCGCACCAGCTCGGCGACGGTGCTGTCGGCCTGCGCCTCCGGCGCCTGCAGTTGCTCGATGCGGGCGAGCGCGAGCAGGCGGTCGATGATCTGCTGCATGCGCTCGGCCTGCTCGTCGATGTGGCGGACGAAGCGGGCGCGGTCGGCCTCGGCGGCAGCATCCTGCAGCACTTCAGCGGCGCCGCGCACCGCGGTGAGCGGGCTTTTCATCTCGTGCGCCAGGCTCTGCACGTAGCGCTCGACGTACTGCTTGCCGTCCAGCCGCTCGCGCATGCGGGCCAGCGCCCGCGCCAGCTCCGAGAGCTGGCGGCCGCCGCCGGTGGGCGGCACCGCCTTGGCGCCGTCGGCCACCGCGCGGGCGTAGTCGCGCAGGCGGTTGAGCGACCAGGTGAGCCACAGGGTGAACAGCAGGCCGATGGCGGCGGACACGCCCAGCAGCACCACGCCGGCGCGCAGCACGCGGTCGCGCGCCTGCTGGGCGTAGGGGTCCACCGAACTGGCCGGCTTGGCCAGGGAGAGCACGCCGATGCGCTCGCCGTCGGCGATCACCGGCGCGGCGACATAGAGCACCGAGCTGCCGGAATCATTCGGATCGTCGCGGGTGCTGCGGGCGCCGTACTCGCCGCGCAGGGCACGGGCAACGTCGCGCCACTGGCTGTAGTCGGCGCCGACGGCGAGGTTCTCGGAGTCGAACACCACCCGGCCGGTGGCATCGGTGAGATAGACGCGGAAATCCACCGAGGCCTTGTTCACCTCGTAGATGCGGGCGCCGGGCGAGCGCCGCCGGGCGGCTTCGACCGCGGCGGCGAAACGGCCGGCGGAGAAGGCCGCGCGGGCGCTTTCGCTGCTGCTCGCGGCCGGCGTTGAGCCATCCGTTGCCGGCGTTTTCGCCAGCGCGGCCAGTTCCGGCGCAGCCATCTCCGCGAGCAGGTTGGCGGCATCCACCAGGGTGTCCTCGGTGGCCTGGCGCACGCCGGGCTCGACCTCGCGGGCGAAGATGTTGAGCACGAACCAGGCCGCCAGGCCGACGATGAGGAAGTAGCCGACGAAAAAGCGGATGGCGATGTTCATGGCGCTAACCCGGTATTCATGGCCGCAGGCCGGTGTTCATGGCCGCAGGCTGTAGCCGAGGCCGCGGTGGGTTTCGATCTCGCCTTCGCCCTCGCCTTCCCTCACGCCGCGCAGCTTGGCGCGCAGGGTCTTGATGTGGGCGTCCACCGTGCGCTCCAGGCTGTCTTCGGCGTCGTGCCACACCAGGTCCATCAGCTGGGCGCGGTTGAACACCCGGCCGGGCCGCGCCAGCAGGGTTGCGAGCAGGCGGTATTCGTAGCGGGTGAGGCTGAGCCACTGGCCGTGGTAGGCGATGCGGGCGCCTTCGGCGTCGTGGTCGAAGCGCGCGGCACTTGCCGGCGGTGATGCCACGCTCGGGGCGGCAGGCGCGGGCACGGGCGCCACCGGCCGCGCGCGGCGCAGGATGGCGCGCACCCGCGAGGCCACTTCGCGCGGGCTGAAGGGCTTGGGCACGTAGTCGTCGGCGCCCAGCTCCAGGCCGACGATGCGGTCCACTTCGTCCGCCCGCGCAGTGAGGAAGATCACCGGTACGTCGGAGAAGCGCCGCAGGCGGCGGCAGACGTCGAAGCCGCCGATGTCCGGCAGGCCCACGTCCAATACCACCAGCGCGTATCCACCGGCGGCACCGGCCTCCAGCGCGGCCAGCGCCTCGCCGCCCAGCCCCACCCAGGCGGTGTCGAAGCCCTCGGCGCGCAGGGCGTAGGCCAGGGTGTCGGCGATGGCGGGTTCGTCGTCGACGATGAGGATTCTGTCGGGGTTGCGATCGGCCACGGCGGAGGGGGAAGGAGGACGGAGGCGGGATTATCGCCGAGCGCGCCGCCGCCCGGGCATGGCGAATGCAAGCGCTTGCCGGCCGCCCGCGACGGGGCCGGGATCACGAAAAGCATCCCGTATCAAGCCGTAGCATCCGCAGCCAGCCGATTTTCGTGCGCGCTACCATTGACCCACGCGGGCCCTAGCCCTATGGCCGCCCATCCCGGACGCGCTGCGGGCTTGTAGAACCGGATCACCGGTCCGGCTCGTTTCTTCATTGCGGAAGGGATAAATGAACTCAATCAAACAAAAAGCCATCTGGCTGCTCGTCGCCCTCGCCGGCGCCACGGGCTTCGCCATGCTCGCGCTATCGCGGGGCGAGCACGTCAACGCCGCCTGGCTGGTCCTGGCGGCGGTTTCCTGCTACGCAATCTCCTACCGTTTCTACAGCAAGTTCATCGCCGAGAAGGTGTTCGAGCTGGACGACCGCCGCCTGACGCCGGCGGAGCGCCGCAACGACGGGCTGGACTACGTGCCCACCAACAAGTGGGTGCTGTTCGGCCACCACTTCGCCGCCATCGCCGGCGCCGGCCCGCTGGTCGGCCCCATCCTGGCGGCGCAGATGGGCTTCCTGCCCGGCACCATCTGGATCCTGGTCGGCGTGATGCTGGCCGGCGCGGTGCAGGATTTCCTGGTGCTGTTCATCTCGGCGCGGCGCGACGGCCGTTCGCTGGGCGAGATGGCACGGCAGGAGCTGGGCCCCTTCGCCGGCGTGGTGGTGATGCTGGGCGCGCTGGCGGTGATGATCATCATCCTCTCCGCGCTGGCGCTGGTGGTGGTCAAGGCGCTCGCGGAAAGCCCGTGGGGCACCTTCACCATCGCGGCCACCATCCCGATCGCGCTGTTCATGGGCATCTACATGCGCTTCCTGCGGCCGGGGCGCATCGCCGAGATCTCGGTGATCGGCTTCGTGCTGATGATGCTGGCCATCATCTACGGCGAGGACATCGCCCACAGTGCCTACTGGGGGCCGATCTTCACCCTCACCGGCCCGCAGCTGACGCTGGCCCTGGTGGCCTACGGTTTCATCGCCTCGGTGCTGCCGGTGTGGCTGCTGCTGGCGCCGCGCGACTATCTCTCCACCTTCCTCAAGCTGGGCGTCATCGTCGGCCTGGCGATCGGCATCCTCATCGCCCTGCCCGATATGAAGATGCCGGCGGTGTCGCGCTTCATCGACGGCAGCGGCCCGGTGTTCTCCGGCGCGCTGTTCCCCTTCCTGTTCATCACCATTGCCTGCGGCGCATGCTCCGGCTTCCATGCGCTGGTGGCCTCCGGCACCACACCCAAGCTGGTGGAGCGCGAGACGCAGATGCGCTTCATCGGCTACGGCGGCATGCTGGGTGAATCCCTGGTGGCCATCATGGCGCTGATCTGCGCCTCCATCCTGGACCCGGGCATCTACTTCGCGATGAACTCGCCGGCGGCGCTGATCGGCACCACGGTGGAATCCGCCTCGCAGGCGATCAATGGCTGGGGCTTCGCCATCACGCCGGAAATCCTGGCGCAGATGGCCAGGGACGTGGGCGAGCACAGCATCCTGTCGCGCGCCGGCGGCGCGCCCACCTTCGCGGTGGGCATGGCGGTGATCGTCACCGACATCTTCAACAGCAAGGCGATGATGGCCTTCTGGTACCACTTCGCCATCCTGTTCGAAGCCCTGTTCATCCTCACCGCGGTGGATGCCGGCACCCGCGCCTGCCGCTTCATGGTGCAGGATCTGGCCGGCACCTTCATTCCCGGCCTGGACAAGAGCCACAGCTGGTTCGGCAACCTGCTGGGCACCGGCGTGGCCGTGGCGGGCTGGGGCTACTTCGTCTATCAGGGCGTCACCGACCCGCTGGGCGGCATCAACACCCTGTGGCCGCTGTTCGGCATCGGCAACCAGATGCTGGCCTCGATGGCGCTCATCCTCGGCACCGTGGTGCTGTTCAAGATGAAGAAGCAGCGCTACGCCTGGGTCACCATCCTGCCCACCACCTGGCTGTTCATCACCTCGATGACCGCCGGCTGGCAGAAGATCTTCAGCGACAACCCGAAGATCGGCTTCCTCGCATTGGCCAACCGCTACAACACCGCCGCCGCCGAAGGCACCATCCTGGCCCCGGCCAAGACGCTGGAGGAGATGTCCCGCGTCGCCTTCAACAACCAGGTGAACGCGGTGCTGTGCGGCTTCTTCATGATCGTCGCGGTGACCATGATCATCGCCGCCATCGGCGTCATCCGCCGCGCGCTGGCCAGCCCGGCGCCGACGGCGAAGGAAACCGAGGTGGTCTTCCGGGAGGTACCCGCCCATGCTTGATCGCACATCCGGCACCGGCTTCGCCGCCGGCGCCACCGACCTCTCCTACCTCGCCGGCACCGCGGCGCCAGGGGAAACCGCAGCGGCGCCTTCGCTGGACGACGCCTACAGCCGCTACGTGAGCGAAACCCGCGCACAGCGGCCGGACGCGCAGCCGATGTCGGAGGCCGAGTTCGAGCGCTACAGCCTGGGCTCCAGCTGGCTCTCCGGCCTGCGCGAGGTGGCGAAGAAAGTGGTGCAGACCTGCCGCCTGGTGGTCGGCATCCACGACTACGAGTACTACCTCGACCACATGCGCAGCCGCCACCCGGAGGCGACGCCACTCAGCCGCGCGGACTTCTACCGCTACTGCCTGGAAGCGCGCTACCCGAGCGCCGAGCGGGCGGGCAGCGGGTGCCCGTGCTGAGATGTTGTTGCGGAAAACGCCGTGCCGGAGCCGGCATGGCACAGGCTGAGGATGTCGGCCGCAGGCGGTGCCGCAGCTCTCCGCCACACCGGCCACGCCCGGCGGGCTGAAGGCAGCAGCCGAGCCGGCATCTGCAGTCGCGCCGCCGAAGAAAATCGGCCGCCCCTCACGAGGGCGGCCGATTCATTTTCCGTCAGTACGCCGTCGCGGGAAATCAGCCCCGCGCGCCCACCGTCACGCTCAGCGTCCCCACCCCTTCCACCTCGCCCTTGAGCCGGTCGCCCTCCTTCACCGGCCCAACACCCGCCGGCGTGCCGGTGTAGATCAGGTCGCCGGGGCGCAGTTCGAACAGCCGCGACAGGTAGGCGATCACCTCCGGAATGCTCCAGATCAGCGCCGAGATGTCGCCGCGCTGGCGCGTCTCGCCATTCACCTCCAGCCAGATCGCGCCCGCCGTCGGATGGCCGATACGCGCCGCCGGCACCAGCGCGGAGCACGGCGCCGCATGGTCGAAAGCCTTGCCCACTTCCCACGGCCGGCCGGTGCGCCGTGCTTCGCCTTGCAGGTCGCGCCGCGTCATGTCCAGGCCCACCGCGTAGCCATACACATGCGCCAGCGCCTGCTCCACCGCAATGTCCACCCCGCCACGCCCCAGCGCCACCACCAGTTCGATCTCGTGATGCACATCGCTGCTGCCCGGCGGGTAAGGAAACACGCCGCCGTCCTCCACCAGGCTGTCCGGATGCTTGGCGAAGAAGAAAGGCGGCTCGCGCTCGGGGTCGCTGCCCATCTCGCGCGCATGGTCGGCGTAGTTGCGGCCTACGCAATACACCCGGCGAACCGGGAAGCGCTCGTCGCTGCCGGCAACCGGCAGGCTGGGGATTTCGGGGGCAAACAGATAGGAAGTCTGAGTGGACACGGCGGAGGCTCCGGTTCGTTCGTCGATGGCGCCTGGGCCGGCGCCTTGGCGGCATGTTAACGGCTTACGCCGCAGCCTGCCGGCGGCTGGCTGCTGCCCGCCGCGGCCCGCGCCGATATCCAGCGAGCGCAGAATCGGCAAGAATCCCCCGTTTCCCGCCAGCCGGACTTGCCGATGGACCGCTTCGACTCCCTGCGTCTCTTCACCCGCATCGTCGAACTCGGCAGCTTCACCAAGGCCGCCGCCGCGCTGGACATGCCGCGCGCCACCGCCACCTACGTCATCAAGGAACTGGAGGACCGCCTCGGTGCCCGCCTGCTGGAGCGCACTACCCGGCAAGTGCGGCCGACGGCGGACGGGCAGGCCTTCTACCAGCGCTGCACGCTCATCCTCGCCGACCTCGAAGACGCCGAAGCCGCGCTGCGCCCGGCCGCCGGCAACCCGCAGGGGCTACTGCGGCTGGACCTGCACGGCGCCCATGCCAGCCAGATCATCCTGCCGCGCATCCAGGACTTCCGCCGCCGCTATCCGCGCATCGAGCTGCGCATCAGCACCGGCGACCGGCTGGTGGACCTGGTGGGCGAAGGCGTGGATTGCGTCGTCCGCGCCGGCGTCCCGCGCGACTCCTCGCTGGTTGCGCGCCGGCTCGCCCTGCTGCCGGAAGCCGTGTGCGCCAGCCCGGCCTACCTCGCCGAGTTCGGCACGCCTGCCCATCCAGACGAACTGGCGCGCCATCTCGCCGTCGGCTTCTTCTCCCACAACCCCGACCAGCACTACCCCTTCCGCCTCCAGGTCGATGGCCAAGCCCGGGAGTACCGGCTGAAGCACCACGTGGCCGTCAGCGACGCCGACGCCTACACCACCTGCGCCCTGCAAGGCTGCGGCCTCATCCAGGTGCCGCGCTTCCGCGTCGAGCCCCACCTGCAGACCGGCGCGCTGGTCGAAATCCTGCAGCCTTGGCAAGGCCCTCCGCTGCCGATCTCGGTGCTCTACCCCTCGCAGCGCCACCTCTCGCCCAGGGTGAAAGCCTTCGTTGACTGGGTAAGCACCCTCTACACGGAGCGCTTCGGGCCGCCGGGCTGAACCCTGGAAGCGGCCGCAAGCAATATCTGCTCGCAAATCGTTAGAAAGTGGCTACAAAGCCCCTGCCAGCCCGTCCGGTGAGCGCGTTAAGGCCATGAAATCCCGTATCCAATAGCCCGTGCGGGCCGCCGCGCGCAGCAGTCCCGCCCATGCCGCGCCCGCCGCTTGCCGGCGGCCGGCCCATGGACCGCCTCCCGGCCCGCAGCTAGCATCGAGCCTCCGCCAGACAAGGAGCCAACCATGAAAACAAGCAAGCCTGTCGCCCTCGCGCTCTCGCTGCTGCTGGCAAGCACCAGCGTCCTCGCCCAAGGCGGTCCTGGCCCCAACCCGCGTGACGACCGCCGCCCCGGCCCCGCCCAAACCGACAAGCGCCCCGGCCCTCCAGGGCACGGCAAACACACCGGCCCCGGCAAGGCCAGCCAGGCCCCCGGCCATCAGCCCGGTGGTCCCCACGCCCACCCCGGCCCCGGCAACTTCCACAAGGGCGACCGCCTGCCCCCCGACTACCGTGGCCGCCAGTACGTGGTGGACGACTGGCGCGCCCATCACCTGACCCCGCCGCCGCGCGGTCACCGCTGGGTGCAGGTCGGCGCCGACTACGTGCTCGTCGCCATCGCCACCGGCATCATTACCGCGGTGATCCTCAACCGTTGATGCCGCAGCCCCCGGCGGGGCCGCCGCAGCGACTCCGCCGCCCCGTTCACAGGCGGATGTCCAGCGTCGCCAGAACGGTGCGCGAAGCGCCGGGGTAGATCTCGGTGCGCGACACCGGCGCCTCGATGTAATCGCGATCGAACAGGTTCTTCACCCCTACCGTCAGCTTCCAGTCGTCGCGCTGGTAAGACAGCGATACATCGGTGCGCGCATACCCCGCCACCTTGAAGGTGTTGCCGAGGTCGCCCTGGCGCTCGCCAGCCGCGAACACGCCTACGCCGAAGCCCAGCCCGCGCCAGTCGCCGTGCTCGACCTGGCGCTTCAGCCACACACTGCCCGAGCGCAGCGGCACGCCCGGCAGGCGGTTGCCGGCGGCATAGGTGTTGTCCTTGGTGATCTCCGCATCGGTGTAGGCTGCCGAAGCCAGCACGCGCCAGCCGCCGCCCAGTTCGCCCACCGCATCCAGTTCCAGCCCGCGTGAACGCTGCTCGCCGGTCTGGACCGAGAAGCCGGTATTCACCGGATCGGCGGTGGTCACGTTCCGGCGCTTCAACTCGTAGGCCGCAAACGTGAGCCCGAGGCGGCGCTCGAACAGGTCGAACTTGACGCCGACCTCGCCCTGCTTGCCCATTTCCGGCTTGAACACCGAGCCGTCGAAAGCGGCCTCCGCCACCGGCTTGAACGAACGCGCGTAGGAGGCGTACAGCGCCGCCCAGTCGGTGAGGTCGTACATCACGCCGAAGCGCGGCGACAGCTTGCCGTCACTCACGCTCACCCGCGTGCCGTCGGTGGTGGCGTTCTGCTCCGCATCGTCGTAGCGCAGACCCAGCAGCAGTTTCCAGCGCTCACCCAGCCACACCTGGTCCTGCAGGTAGAGCGCGCGGTGGATGATTTCCTGCTCGCTCACCGTGGGCGTGCCGAAAACACCCGGCATGGCGCCGCGAACCGGAGTGAATACATCCAGCGCCGCCAGCGCGGCAGTGGCGACGCGGGTGTTCTTCTCCGCCCGCCCGGCCTCGAAGCCGAACAGCAACTTGTGGCCGATATAGGCATCGGTGAAGTCGCCGATGGCGTCGAACTGCGCCGTCCATTGGCGTGAGTCGTCGCGCCCGTCGGTGGCACGGCGGTTGAGAATGCGGCCATTGGCCTGCAGCCCGCGCGAGTCCGCGCTCAGCCGGTGGGACTCGCTTTCCTGGTAGCGGCCGGTATGGCGCAACAGCCAGGTGGCATCGAGTTTGTGCTCCAGCACATAGCGGGTCTGCTCGCCGCTGAGGCTGAAGCGCGACCATTTCTCGCCGAAGTAGCTGCGGTTGGACACCCCCACCACCCCATCGCCCGAGGCCACCAGGCCACGATCGAAGGGCTGGGACTGGTTCATGTACTCGTACTCCACCACCAGCCGGGTCGCATCATCGATCTGCCAGCCCAGCACCGGCGCGGCATAGTCGCGGTGGGAGCGCCGCAGGAAATCACGGTCGCTGCCCCAGTTCTGCGACGCCCCATTGAACCGCAGCGCCAGCGAACCATCGGCATTGAGCGGCTGGTTGAAATCCGCCTCCACACGCTGGAACTCATTGGAGCCGGCCTGGAAGGCGAGGTCGTAACGGGCCTCGCGCATGGGCCGCTTGGTCACGATGTTGAGCAAGCCGCCCGGATCGCCCAGCCCGTACAGCATGGAAGCCGGCCCTTTCAGTACCTCGATGCGTTCGATGTTGGCCATGTCGACAAAGCCCGGATTGCCGAACAACTGGTTGGAGATGAAACCATCCCATGCCACCAGGGAACTCTGGAAGCCCCGCACGATATAGGAATCGGTACGGTTGCCGAAGGTGCTGCCCGGGCGCACGCTGCTCACGTTCTGCACCACGTCGGCCAGGCGCGTCGCCTGCTGCTCCTTGATCACCTGCTGCGGCACCACCTGGATGGCCATCGGCGTCTCGCGCAGCGCGGTATCGGTCTTGGTCGCGGTGCCGGAACGCTCCGCGCGGTATCCCTCCACCGGGCCGTATGCGGACTCGCGGATCTCCGCCGCGCTTACCTGCACAGTCGCCAGCGTGGCTTCGCCGCGGGCCGGCGCCGGCCGCAGGGTGTACTCACCGTTAGCCTCCACCGCCTCCAAGCCGGTGCCGGCCAACAACCGCGCCAGCGCCTCCGCCACCGTATAGCTGCCGGACACGCCCACGCTGCTGCGGCCGGCGGTCAGCTCACCGCTGACCGAAAACTGCACGCCCGCCTGGCGGCCGAAGCGCACCACGGCCTGGTCCAGCGGGCCGGCCGGCACGGCGAAGGCGTGGCGCACAGCAGCCGCCTGCGCCGCCACCGGCAAAGGCGCGCCAACACCCGCGGCCAGCGCGGCGAGCAGGAGGGCACGCACCGTCGGCTTGAGCGCACGGACAAAAGGAAGAAACAGGGGGTCGGCAGAATGCATCGCGTCGAGTTCTCCAGGGGTGGGCACGCGCTGCGCAGCGCAGCGCTCTTGCCGCTAAAGCCCCGCGAGAATCGAAAACCTGCCAAAAAAAGGGTTCTTCGCGCAATCTGGGGGAAGTAGTGGTTGACGGTTCGGAGGTTGGTAGATTGGCAGTCGCCAAACAAACCGATCCCCTTCCTCTTCCCCGTCATGCGCGATGCTATGTTGGGCGTGGTCTTCTGGGAAGGCCACGTCGTCGATTCATCTCAGGAGCAA
>NZ_SNVV01000044.1 GCF_004361735.1 Azoarcus indigens
GCGTTGGACCAGGTGTGGCGCTTGTCCTGGGTGAAGCGGCTGTTGCTCTCTTCCACCGAGGCGATGAGCAGGTCGCGCCCGGCAGAGAGCTGCATGTCGGTGCCCGCGCTCAGCACACTGCCGAGGTTGAGCAGGTCCTGCCCGGCCGACAGCGACAGGCTCTGTGCCGCTTCGATGCGCGAGGCTGCATCGACCAGGCTGCCGCTGATGGCGAAGCCGGTGCCGCTGCCGGTGTAGGTGGTCACCGCACGTTCGTTGATGAGATCGCCCGCCAGCGTGGTGAGCTCGACGTTGCGCCCGCTCAGGATGCCACCGCGGGTGTTGACCAGGCTGTCGGCGGCCAGCACCGACAGGCGCTCGCCCGCCTGCATCAGCCCGGCATTGACCACCGTGGTGGCCGCCGCCGAGAGGTTCTCGGTGGCGCGCAGCGTGCCGCTGTTGGCCAGCGTTCCGCCGGCGATCAGCGTGAGCTCGCGGCCCTGGATCAGCGCACCGGTGGGCGCCAGCCGGCCTTCGCCCTGGGCGAGGTAGAGCACAGGCACCAGGACTTTCTCGCCGGCAACCTCCTGCTCTTCCATCCAGACGATGTCGTGCGTCAGCGCCGCCACCTGTTCGGCGGTCAGGCTCACCCCCACGGAGAGCCGCAGCGCATCCTTGGAGGCGACGGCGTTGTCCATCAGGTAGCGGAACGTCGCTTCGTCGGAGTTCAACCCGTCCAGGTAACGCTGGCCGGTGCGGGCCAACACCGCCTGCTGGATCAGCTTTTGCTCGTAGAAGCCGTCGCCGAGGCGGCGCTGGGCTTCATCGGTGTCGTAGCCGAGCAGGCCCAGCAGGTAGTCCGAACTGAGGAAGCTGGAGAGGCTGGTGAGCGCCGGATTGGTCTCGATCAGGTAGCGGTGGCTGGAGGAGGACGTACCGGCGGGAACGGCCAGCGCCCCCACGCCGTCGTTGCCATCGGCCCAGTGGAACAGGCCGTTTTCTCCGGTGGGCAGATTGAAGCCGGGCAGCGCCAGGGGATCGACCCGCTGCTGCGACAAGTCAGGCGGCAGTTGAGCATTCAAGGTAACGATCGCTACCGCGGCGCTATTGCCCACGCTGGTGTCCGCGCTGTGGCTGCTGCCGCTGACCGCTCCGGGGACAGCCACGTCGTTGAGCAAGGAGCCCGCGACCTCCACCGTTGCACTGCCAGCCGCCTGGATGACCGCCGACGCCGCCACGCCTGCGGGTGTGGTAACGGTGATGTCCGAAACCAGCTTGTCGGCGAAGTAAGGCGCGATTGGCACCTCTTTGGGCAGAGATGCCGCGTTGTAAGGATGGATGTAAGCGCCGATGAAGCTCTCGTTGGTCCCGTCGGTAACCCAGCCGCTATTCCAGGTGCGGGTGCGCACCGTCGTCCCGGTGGCGGCACCGATGTTGGCGAGAGAACCCGCCTGGATGCTGAGGCCTGCGCCGGAGGCGATGGTGCTGTAGCGGTTCTCGACGGTATTCGCGGTAATCGTCAGGCCCGCGCCACCCTGGATGAGGGCGGACGGGGAGTCTTCCACGATGCGGCTTTCGAAGGTCTCGGCGGCGACGTAATCCACGTTGTGGTGATCGCCGCTGCAGTCGTAGCACACCCACCACATCGAGCCGGCCACTTGCTCGCTGGTCATGGCGAAGGCGCTCTTGCGATTGACCAAGGACTGGGTGGCCATTGTCAGAACGCCGGCCGCCTCTATCGAGGAGGACGCGTTGTCGACGAGGGTGGCGGCACTGCCATCGGCCATGCCAGCCAGGTCGATCGCGCCAAAGCTGTAGATATCGGCGTAGCTGTTCTCCAGGCTGGCGAAGCGCAGGCTCATGTCGCCGCCGCTGAAGATCAGGCCGTTGGTGTTGGAAAGGGTGCTGGCGCGCAACTCCAACTCGCCCGCGCTGCCCAGGGTGCCGCGGTTGTCCAGGCTGCCCGCCCTGAGCGTCATGTCACCGCCAGCGGTAAGCCGCCCTTGACTGCTCAGGCTGCCGGCTACCTCCACGGAGGCATCGCCGCCTGCGGCAACGACCGCGGTGCTGCCCAGTTGCACCGCAGCGGCTTTCAGTTCCAGGTCGCCACCGGCGGCGAGACGGCCCGCGCCCGAGTAGCTGCCGGTGAGGGTGAGCGAGAACAGGCCATCGCTGGCGAGCAGGCCATCGTTGTGCCAGTCGTCGCCATTGCCCTCGAAGGATTCGGTGGCGATCAAGGCACCGTCGGCCGTCAGGGTGAGCTTGCCGATGTTGAGAACCAGCTTGCCCGCCTGCAGCACACTGCTGTTGATCCACTCATCAGCGCTAAGGGCGAGGGTGCCGCCGCTGGCAAAGCTGCCGCCGACGCCGGCGGCAGTCTGGCTGGTGACCTGGAAATCGCCGTCGCCCGCGTGGACGAAGCTGCCGTTCTCGTTCTGCAGGGAAGCCGTGGCCACGCGCAAGGCCTTGTTTGCACTCTCGACCTTGCCACCGCGGTTATCCATCGTAGCGGCGACGATCTCGGTTGCATCGTGGCTGCCGACCGCACGCAAGGCACCGTGGCCGTTATCGATCGCGTCGGCGCTCAGGGCGAGGTCGCCGCTGCTCTCGATCAGTCCTTCCCGGTTGTCTAGACTGGCCCCGGCATCGATCCCGATGTTGGCTGCACCCAGCGTCCCGCCGCGGTTATCCAGGCTACCGAGCACGGCATCAAGGTCGCCGGCCGCATAAACACTGCCTGCACGGTTCAGGAGCGATGCCGTCTCAAGATGAAGCGGTCCGCCGAGCGCGGCGATGCGGCCGGCGTTGTTATCCAGCAGACCGCCCGCCGAGACGCTCAGACGCTGCCCTTGCAGCACGCCACCGGCGTTGTCCATCTGACCGGCAAGCTCAAGGCTCAGCGCACCGTCCGTGCTCGCTATCGTGCCGAGGCCATTGCTCACCTCTGCGGCCTGGATATCGAGGTCCCCGGCAGCAATGACGCTGCCCTCCGCATTGTTCAGCTGCCCGGCGAGCACCACGGCGGCCTTCCCATCGCTCTGCACCACGCCGCTCTGGTTGTCCAGTTCGGCCGCCTGCAACTCGAGCGTCTCGCCACGGCTGTACACCACGCCATCGCTATGGTTGTCGAGCAGGCCGGAAAGAGAGAGGCTCAGCGCCCCGCCGCTTACCACGGAACCAGAGGCACTGTTGTCCAGGCTGATGGCGGTGATGCCCGCAGCGGTATCGCTGGCGAGAACGCCACCGGTGTTGTCGATATCGCCTGCGGTCAGGCGCAATTCGCCGCCTGCAAGCTGCCCGCCGTGGTTGAACAGGCTCTGGGTGAGATCGAGTTCGAGCAGCCCCACCGCGGCAAATACACCACCCTGGTTGCTCAGCTCGGCGCCAGTAAGCTTCATCCCCGCACCGGCATAGACTTCACCGCCATCGTTGTGCCAGCGATCGAAACCGGCGACGAGACTCCCCCCTGCGCTGACGAGTCCGCCGCCGTTGCTCAGATCGTCGACGGTACTGAGCCAGAGCCCTCCCACGCTGGCGAGCAAACCGCCATCGCGGTTGTCCAGCGAGGCCACCTCGATGCGCATCTCGCCACCGGCCAGCAGTTCCCCGCCCCGGTTGTCCACTGCGCCGCCGACAAGCTCCAGCTTGTCCAGGGCATGCATCCTGCCGTGGTTTGTCGTGCTCTCCGCGCTTACAGCCAGGGCTCCACCGCTCTGCATCTGACCCGCGTTGTCGATCTCTCGTGCAGCCAAGGCCATTGCGCCGCCGGCCAGAAGCTCGCCTTCCACCGCCAGGCGGTTCTCCGCTGTAACCTCAGCCGCGCCGCCGGCATGCACCGCCTGTCCCAGCGTCACATCCTTGGCGGCTAGCGCCACATCCCGCGCCGCCACAGCCCGGTTCAGCGTCAGGCGCCCGGCCGAATCGATGCGGATATCCCCCGCGCTGGCGGCAAGATCGCCAGCCAGCCGCACGCCGACGCCTGCCTCCGTACCCAGCAGCATGATGCTGTTCGCGTACATGCCGCCCAGCGCGGCGCTGTCGATGGCGAGCAGCGGGGTGGCGCCGTCTGCCGCCAGCGCGGTGGCGGAAAGGTCATCGGCGGCGACATCGTTGCGGCCGGCGATGATGTTCAGGCGCTGCGCGTAGAGCTCGGCGTTGATCTTGGCGCTGCGGGTGATGAGGTCGAACTGGTCGATGTTGCTGGCGTTGAGTCCGGCGCCGTCGATGGCGATCTCGCCGCCGTCAACACGGAAGCCGGCCAGCCGGCCGTCCTCGATGCGCGGCGTGCCGGTGCTGAGGGTGACCCGCGGTGTGTTCAGGAAGCCGCAGCCGTTGCAGCTGATGCCCCAGGGGTTGGCGACGACCAGCCGCGCCGCCTGGCCGGCGATCTCGGTATAGCCCGCCAGCGAGCTCGGCCGCCCGCCGGTGACTTCGTTGAGGATCAGGCGGGCGGCCTCCTTCCCCTGGAGATTCGGGTTGCCGACGATGTAGCCGCCGAGCTGGGTGCTCTGGTAGGCCCCGTTGGCGTTGTTGAGGATGAGGCCCTGCGTGCCGACGTTGTAGTCGTTGAAGCGGTTGTGGGACAGGCCCCGTTCGTTCGGCGCGGCGATGTTCACCACCGGTACGCCATTGCCCGCCTGCCCCATCGTGGTGGCGCCGCCGGCGATCGAAATCTGCGCCATCGCCGGCCCCAGGGGATTCAGCGCCAGCGTGGTCATCAGCGTCCAGGCCAGCACGCGGGCGAAGGGCGTTCGCAGGTTCATCGGTTCCTCAAGCGGGCGGGCGGCAATTCGGCGGCATGCGTCTTTCATGGCGGGAGGAGTCAGAGAAAGAATTCGAGGCGGAAATGCACCGGGTGCTCGCGCTTCTGCAGGGCATTCGGACGGGCGAGGGATTGGGCGAACATCAGACTGGCGCGCATGTGCCGGCCGCGGGTGGAAAACTCGATGGCGCGGCCGCTGAGGCGGCCGTGCTGGCCGCTGGCTTCGTTGTAGCGGTCGCGGTCTATCAGGCCGACGTCCCAGGCCAGGGTGACGGCGAACTCGCCCAGCACGGCGGGCGGCCAGTTCGCGGCCTGCTCACCGAACAGGTCCGGCGGAACCGGGCGGCGCCAGCGCAGCTGGTTGCGCCAGTAGCCGCCGCTGTCGCCCGCCAGCGCCTGGTCCTTGTATCCCCGCACGGAGCCGGGCCCGCCGATGCTGAGGCGGCGCGGGCCGTAGAGCACGTCTTCGCTCTTCTGCACATAGGCCAGGCTGTCGAAGGAAAACGCCTGCCCGGCCAGGTCGAAGGGCTGCAGCACGCTGGCGGTGAAGGTGTACTTGTTGTACTGGGCGTGCGCTTCGTCGCCGGCGGGATGGTGGTCGGTGCGCCCGCCCAGGGCGGTGATGCCTTGCTGCCAGCCAAGATCCAGGTTGACGAAGGCCGAGCCCAGCCGCCGGCCGTGGTTCAGCCCCAGCCCGGCCTCGGTGAGGCGCTGGCTGCTGACATCCAGCAGGCTGCCTTCGATGTAGTTGCGGGATTCGACCTGATTGAGCACCGCATTCGCCGAGGTCTTGCCAACCGCGTCGCGGTGAAGCAGCCGCTCCGCGCGCAGCTCGTGGCTGCGGCTGACGCCCGACATCTCGAAGACGAAGCCGGTGGCCTCGTTGGGGCTGCGGTAGTAGCTCTGGCTGTAGGTGTAGGAGAAGGTCCACCAGCCCCAGGGCAGGCCGTAGTACAACATGGCGTTGTCGGACGCGCGGGCGCGGTCCTCCCGGGCGTTGGCGCCGGCCCGGACCATGAACTGGTCTGCCAGCCCCAGCGGCGAATCCAGCTCCAGCCCCACCGCCCATTGCTGCTGCCCGGTGCTGCGCTGACCGTCGTTGTGGCGGGTGAAGGAAAGCCGCCAGGGCTTGTCCGGCTGGTTGGCGATGACGGCCTTGCTCCCGCCCACGGTTTCACCGGGTGTCAGCTCCACGGCCGCACGGTTGGAGGGCAGGCGGTTCAGCTGATCGACCAGTTGCTCCAGCTCGCGGAGATTGAGGAATTCACCCACCCTGCCCGGGAAGGCCATCTCCAGTTCGCGTCCGCTCAGTCCGCTCCCGTCTCCCGGCGCCACCCCTTCGAGGCGCCCTTCAACCACCACCACTTCCAGCGTACCGCTGCCCAGGTCCTGCTCGGGCAGATAGGCGCGGGAAGTGACGTAGCCGCGGTCGATATAGAAATCGGTGATGTTGCGCAGCAGCTCGTTGAGATCGCCCGCGGCCAGGCAGCGGCCCTCGAAAGGTGCAATCAGCCGCCTCCGCGTCTCGGCATCCGGCAGGGTGGCGCCTTTCAACTCGATGCGGCGGATGTCGAAACACTGCGCCGGGGCGGGCGCGGCCGGCTCCGTCTGCGCCGGCGCGGCCCCCGGCAGTTGGCGCAATTCCCGCAGCCTGCGCTCCTGCTCCTCAAGCAAGCGCTCCTGCCTTTCACGGCTCATATCCAGCTCGCCGGGGAGCAGCGCCTGGGCATGCAAAGAGCTAAGGCTTGCGAGGCAGAGCCCCAGAGCCGCAAGGCAGCGCTTCGCGGCCGCGTGGATGACGGGAAGATGATGAGAAATGAAAGACGGCACGTCAGCAGAATCCAGCAGCAGGGGCCATGACTCGTCGCCCGCGGGGACTCGATGACAGGCTTGGGGAAAGTGAGCGCTTACGAGGTGCGCATGCTTACAGCACAGAGACACAAGCCCCATGACATATGTCAACGCATTAACTGTTTGCGGAAATTGATGCGTGACTTTTGTCACGCGCTGCATAACGCGCTGCCGCGACCCGCGCTGGTTTGACTTTTCCGCCCCCCCGCGCTAACGTCCCGCCACTTAGCGCCGATTTGAACCACAGCTTGCGGGCGCTCAATAAATCCGGCTAAAGCGAGGGCGACCCAGTCCGCGTTTCCTAGCCGGCTGGGTTTTTTGTTTTCTGAAGCCGAACATGACCGCACCCCAATCCGTCGGGATCGTCGCGCCGCAGACGGCGCACTTCGCCGAGCCGCTGCCCTTGCGCAGCGGCGGCACCCTGGCCGGCTACGACCTGGTCTATGAAACCTATGGCACGCTCAATGCCGACCGCAGCAACGCGGTGCTGGTGTGCCATGCGCTGTCGGGCTCCCACCATGTGGCCGGCGTTTATGCGGACGAGCCGCAGAACGTGGGCTGGTGGGACAACCTGGTGGGGCCGGGCAAGCCACTGGATACCCGCAAGTTCTTCGTCATCGGGGTGAACAACCTCGGCGGCTGCAATGGCAGCGCCGGGCCATGTGCGCTCAACCCGGCAACCGGCCGGCCCTGGGGCGCGGACTTTCCCTTCGTCACCGTGGAAGATTGGGTGGACGCCCAGGCGCGGCTGGCGGACCGCCTCGGCATCGCCCGCTTCGCTGCGGTGATGGGCGGCAGCCTGGGCGGCATGCAGGCGCTTTCCTGGACGCTGCAATACCCGGAACGGGTGGGCCATGCGGCGGTGATCGCCTCGGCGCCCAAGCTCACCGCGCAGAACATCGCCTTCAACGAGGTGGCGCGCCAGGCCATCCTCAGCGATCCGGACTTCCACGGCGGCCACTACTACGAGCATGGCGTTGTGCCGGCGCGCGGGCTGAAGCTGGCGCGCATGGTGGGCCACATCACCTATCTGTCCGATGACGCGATGGCGGAGAAATTCGGCCGCAGCCTGCGCCACGGCAAGGCGGTGTACAGCTATGACGTCGAGTTCGAGATCGAGTCCTACCTGCGCTATCAGGGGGACAAGTTCGCCGGTCATTTCGACGCCAACACCTATCTGCTGACGACCAAGGCGCTGGACTACTTCGACCCGGCCTTCTCCCACGGCGGCGACCTCACCGCCGCGCTGGCGCGGGCGCAGGCGGACTTCCTGGTGGTCTCCTTCACCACCGACTGGCGTTTCTCGCCGGCGCGCTCGCGGGAGATCGCCTACGCGCTGATGCATAACGGCCGCCGCGTGAGCTACACCGAGATCGACTGCCCCGCCGGCCACGACTCCTTCCTGCTGGACGACCAGCAGTACCACGCGGTGCTCACCGCCTGGTTCGACCGCATCGAGGTGTGAGCATGCGCTACGACTATGAAGTGATCGCCGAGTGGATCGCGCCGGGCGAGAAGGTGCTGGACCTGGGCTGCGGCGACGGCAGCCTGCTGCGCCACCTGGCCGAAGTGCGGCAGATCTGCGGCTACGGCGTGGAGAACGATCCGGAGAAGCTGCTCGCCTGCGTGAAGAACGGGGTGAACGTGATCCAGATGGACCTGGACAAGGAGCTGGAGGGCTTCGAGGACGGCTTCTTCGACCACGTCATCATGAGCTTCTCGCTGCAGGCGGTGCACAACACCCAAGGCGTGCTGGCGGAGATGCTGCGGGTGGGCCGGGAGGCGGTGGTGAGCTTCCCCAACTTCGGCTACTGGCGCCACCGCCAGAGCATCCTCAACGGCCGCATGCCGGTGTCGGAGAGCCTGCCGCACCAGTGGTTCAACACGCCCAACATCCGCTTCTTCACCATCGCCGACTTCGAGGCGCTGTGCGAGCGCAACGGCATCGCCATCCGCGAGCGCCTCGCCTTCGACGAGGGCAAGCTGGTGCTGGACGAGCCCAACTTCCTCGCCAGCGCAGCGGTGTATCGGCTGGGGCGGGACTGAGCCCCTGCGAGCCGGCAGGCTCGCAGGCCGGGGGAAGGGCCGCCGGCTGCTTGCCCGGCGGCCGTGCCGATCTCAACGCATGAAAGCCCGGGAATCCGAGTGGCGGAAAAGACGTTGCGCGTGGCGATCGCCCCCGTGATCGCCACGCGCCGCCGGCCGTGCCGCGGAGCGCGCTTCAGCCGACGATGAAATTGGGCACATCGATACGGATGACCGGTCGTGGCAAAGCCACCGCAGCCGCGACGGCGAAGCGCCGCGCCCACTCGCCTGGATCCCGGAAACGCGCCTCGCCCCCGTACTTGGCCACGTTCAGGATCATGTCGAGCACCAGGACCTTGCCCATCGGGTTGGACGGCGTGCACTCCAGTGCATCGAATTCGTCCGCCAGCCAGGTTCTCGCATCCTCCTTGCCCATCCCCGCCATGTCCGCCGCAGCGACGGCGAATTCGTATTCCCGGTCTGCGCCGAAAGATACGATCACGACTTGCGTCATGACGGGAGTCCTCCTCCTTTGGTCTGGATTCAATGACCCAGTGCGGGCATTGTCGGCAAGCGGCATGTAGGGCGCAAGCAACGTATCGAATTGTGTTCACCTCGGTAACAAGCGCCCGCCGCGGACCACCCGCGGGAGTCTGCCACAGCAGCCCTAAGGGGAGCGGGGTCGCCGGGGATGGGGGCGATCTGGGATAATCCCGCAACTCTTCGCCCGGACCCTGCCGTGCCCGTCGTACATCCCCCCGCCGCGATCCCCCGCCCCATCCCGAACCCCGCCCCTGTCATCACCGGAACGGTGCCGGCGTGACCGCCGCCAGCCTGGGCCGCGGCTGGCGCCTTGCCGCCATCCTCGTCCTCGGGTTCGCCTCCGGCCTGCCACTGGCGCTGGCCGGACAGGCGATGCAGGCCTGGCTCACGGTGGACGGGGTGGATCTGGCGACCATCGGCTTCTTCGGCCTGGTCGGCATTCCCTACACCTTCAAGTTCCTGTGGGCGCCGCTGATGGACCGCTTCGAGCCGCCCTTTCTCGGCCGCCGGCGCGGCTGGCTGGCGCTGACGCAGTTCGCGCTCGCCGGCGTGCTGTGGTGGATGGCGCAGCTCTCGCCGGCCAGCACGCCGCAGCTCTTCGCCGTGGCCGCGGTGCTGGTGGCCTTCCTCTCCGCCTCGCAGGACGTGGTGGTGGACGCCTACCGCACCGACCTGCTGCCGGAAGAGGAGCGCGGCCTGGGCGCTTCGGTGCACGTCTTCGCCTACCGGCTGGCGATGATCCTGTCCGGCGGCGTGGCGCTGATCTGGGCCGGGCAGTGGCAATCCTGGCCGCGGGTGTACCTGGTGATGGCGGCCATCATGGCGGCTTGCGGACTGGTTTCCTTGCTGGCGCTGCCGCGCGTGGCCGCCAGCCTGCGGGCGCTGGACTCCGATCCGAAGAAAGAGCTGGCGGGCTTTGCCGCCATGCTCGCCGGAGTGGCCGCAGGCTACTGGCTGGCGCGCTCGGTGCTGATGCTGGCCGGCCTGGACCCGAACGACGCCAACAAGTGGATACAGCTGCTGTTCGTGCTGGCGGAAATCGCCATCGCCCTGCCGCTGGGCTGGTGGGCGGCGCACAAAGTCGGCTTCGAAACGCTCAACCGTTCGCTCTCCAGCTACTTCGCCCAGCGCGGCGCCGCCGCCTTCCTGGCGCTGATCATCCTCTACAAGCTGGGCGATGCCTTCGCCGGCAGCCTCACCACGCCCTTCCTGCTGAAAGGCATGGGCTTCTCGCAGGAAGAGGTGGGCATCGCCAACAAGCTGATTGGCATCTGGCTGACCATACTCGGCGCCTTCATCGGCGGGCTGATCATGACGCGGCTGGCGCTGTACCGCTCGCTGCTGGTGTTCGGCGTGCTGCAGCTGATCTCCAATTTCGGCTTCTACGTGCTGGCCGAGCTGGGCCGCGGCGCCTGGGGCTCGGTGATGCTGCCGGCCTTCGACTGGGGCGTGATTTCGCTGCATGAGGACACCCGGCTGGATCTGCTGCTGCTGTCGGTGATCGCCGGCGAGAACATCACCGGCGGCATGGGCACGGTGGCCTTCGTCGCCCTGCTGATGGCGCTGTGCAACCAGCGCTTCAGCGCAACCCACTACGCGCTGCTGTCGGCTTTTGCCGCGGTCGGCCGCATCTATGTCAGCCCCCTGTCCGGCGTGCTGTCGGAGAGCATAGGCTGGCCTGCCTTCTTCCTCTTCTCCATCGTCGTCGCCGCGCCCGGCGTGCTCATGGTCTGGCTGCTGCGCGACGCGCTGAACCGCCTCGGCCGCCCCGCCCCGGCAACAGCGATGGACGATTGAACCGCCCACTCCGCAACGAGCCTCCATGACCGCAAACGCCCTGATCACCGCCGCCCGGCAACTCTCCACCGCGGTGGATGCCATGCGCTTCGGCCCGCCGGTAAGCCATGTCTACAACCCGCTCGATTACGCCTGGAACATCCACGAGGCCTACCTGCGCCGCTACGGCGAAGGCCGCAAGCGCGCCATCTTCCTCGGCATGAATCCCGGCCCCTTCGGCATGGCACAGATCGGCGTGCCCTTCGGCGAGATCGCCAGTGCCCGCGACTGGCTGGGTCTGGAAGGGCCGGTGGGCCAGCCTGCGGTCACCAACCCCAAGCGGCCGGTGGAAGGCTTCGCCTGCAAGCGCTCGGAGGTGAGCGGCCAACGCCTGTGGGGCTTGTTCCGCGCCCGCTTCGGCACACCGGAGGCCTTCTTCGCCGACCACTTCGTGGTCAACTACTGCCCGCTGGCCTTCTTCGAGGAAGGACGCAACCTCACGCCGGACAAGCTGCCCGGCACCGAAGCCCGCCCGCTGCTGGCCGCCTGCGATGCGCACCTGCGCACGGTGGTCGAGGCGCTGCAGCCGGAATGGCTGATCGGCATCGGCAACTGGGCGGAAAAGCGCGCCGCCGAGGCCGTGGGCGACATGGACGTGAGATTCGGCCGGGTGCTGCACCCCAGCCCGGCAAGCCCCGCCGCCAACCGTGGCTGGGCCGAAGCCGCCACCCGCCAACTGACCGACCTGGGAATCTGGAAATGAAGCGCCGCCGTAAAGCGCCTGCCGCTGACAGGCCAGAATCACTTATTCACAATGACGAAACGCCGCAATCGGCCCCTGCCCAACAGGAACCCCCTATGAGCCAAGACATTCAGCAACTGTTCGACAACAACAAGGCCTGGTCGGAGCGCATCCACGCGGAAGACCCGGAGTTCTTCCCCCGCCTCGCCGCGCAGCAGTCGCCGGAATACCTGTGGATAGGCTGTTCCGACAGCCGCGTGCCCGCCAACCAGATCATCGGCCTGGCGCCGGGCGAGGTCTTCGTCCATCGCAACGTCGCCAACGTGGTGGTGCATACCGACCTCAACGCGCTGTCGGTCATCCAGTACGCGGTGGATGTGCTGCGGGTGAAGCACATCCTGGTCGTCGGCCACTACGGCTGCGGCGGCGTCAAGGCCGCCCTCAACAACAACCGCCTGGGCCTGATCGACAACTGGCTGCGCCACGTGCAGGACGTGCGCGACCGCCATGAAGGCGCGCTCGCCGCCATCGAGGATCCCAACGCCCGGGTGGACCGCCTGTGCGAATTCAATGCCATGCAGCAAGTGGTGAACATCTGCCACTCCTCGGTGCTGCGCGAAGCCTGGGAGCGCGGCCAGGGCGTGGCGGTGCATGCCTGGTGCTACGGCCTCAAGGACGGCCTGGTGCGCGAACTCGGCGTCGCCGCCCGCAGCCGCGAGGAAGCACTGGACCAGTACCGCGACGCGGTGGAAGCGCTGGCCCGCGGCTAAGCCGCCGGCGGGCCGCAGGAGCAGGCGGATGAGCCTCCGCATCGGCATCGATCTCGGCGGCACCAAGATCGAGATCGTCGCCCTGGCCGCCGACGGCGGTGAGCGCCTGCGCCGCCGCATCCCCACGCCGCAGGGGGACTACCCTGCCACACTGGCGGCGGTCGCCGGCTTGGTACGGCAGGCAGAGGTGGAACTGGGCGCCGCCGCGCGCATCGGCATCGGTACGCCCGGCTCGCTGTCGCCCTGGAACGGCCTGATCCGCAACGCCAACTCCACCTGCCTCAACGGCCAGCCGCTGAAGCAGGACCTGGAAGCCCTGCTCGCACGTGAGATCCGCATCGCCAACGACGCCGACTGCTTCGCCGCCTCCGAGGCGTTCGATGGCGCGGGCGCTGGAGCGCAGTCGGTGTTCGGCGTGATCCTCGGCACCGGCGTCGGCGGCGGCATCGTCATCAAGGGCCAACTGCTGCAAGGCGCGAATGGGGTCGCCGGCGAATGGGGCCACATTCCGCTGCCCCTCCCCGACACCACCGATCTCCCGCTGCCGCCCTGCTACTGCGGGCGCGCCGGCTGCCTGGAAACCTATCTGTCCGGCCCCGGCCTGGCGGCAGACCACGCCCGCCGCCACGGTATCCAGCTGGATGCGGAAACCATCGCCGGCGCCGCCGCGGCCGGCGATGCCGCCTGCGAAGCCACTTTGCAACGCTACGAAGAGCGCCTGGCGCGCGGCCTGGCCATGGTCATCAATCTGCTGGACCCGGAAGTGATCGTGCTGGGCGGCGGCCTGTCTCGGCTCTCCCGTCTCTACCTCAGCGTGCCCCAGCGCTGGGCGCGGCATGTGTTCTCCGACGGCATCCGCACCGTGCTGCGGCCGGCCCTGCATGGCGACGCCTCCGGCGTTCGCGGGGCCGCGGCGCTGTGGCCGGCGGCCTGATGCCACTGCCCATTCCGGGCATACACCCCAGCGCCTAATCCTTTAGCGTGAAGCGCAGCAATGATGCATCGCACCAATCAGGTGCCGTGCAATGCGATTACTTGCGGACCAATATTTGCTGGGCCTTTCACCCGTCTTATACGAAAGACTGATAGTCCAATACAAAAATTCATTGACGCGCCTGTTGCGACGCACCATGAATCGGACTATTCTTTGAACCGTCTCCTCCACCCTCCTCCTTTGGTGTGGATTTAGCCCGGGTCCGCAAGGCACCCGGGCTTTTTTCTTGGTTCATCGCGCCTTTCCGGGGAAGGCGGCCTTGATCTTCAGGAAGAAATAGGCTGAGTCGCGGAATCCGTAGGCCATGCGCTTGATGACCTTGA
>NZ_SNVV01000045.1 GCF_004361735.1 Azoarcus indigens
GCCGCATCGAAGCGGCCGTACCCGGTGGCGCCGCCAACATCCAGGACATCTACCCGCTGGCGCCGCTGCAAGAGGGCATCCTGTTCCATCACCTCCTGCAGCAGGAGGGTGACGCTTATGTCACCACCTTCGAACTGGGTTGCGACAGCCGCGAGCGGCTGGAAGGCTTCATCGCGAGCCTGAACCATGCGATCGGCCGCCACGACATCCTGCGCACCGCGGTCCACTGGGAAGGCCTGCGGGAACCGGTGCAGGTCGTCCATCGCCAGGCCGAAGTCCGGCTCCAGTGGCTCGAAGCAGGGGAAGGAGAAGAGGCCCGCGCCCAACTGGAAGCGCACGTCGCCCCCGGGCGCTACCGCATCGACGTGCGCCAGGCCCCGCTGATCCACGCCCTCGCCATCAAGGACGAAGCCCAACAGCGCTGGCTACTCGCACTGCCTTGCCACCACCTGATCTCCGACCACACCACGCTGGAACTGCTGGTGGGCGAGATCGCCCTGATCCAGGAAGGCAGGCAAGCCGGGCTGCCGGAGCCGGTCCCCTTCCGCCGCTTCGTCGCCCAGGCGAAGCGGGGCGTGAGCGTAGCCGAACATGAAGCCTTCTTCACCCGACTGCTGGGCGATGTGGATGAGCCCACCGCCCCCTTCGGCCTGCTCGACATCCAGGGCGACGGCAGCGGCATCGAAGAAGCCCGGCTACCGCTGGAAAGCGCCCTTGCCAGCGCCCTCCGCGCGCAAGCCCGCCAGCACGGCGTGAGCGCGGCCAGCCTCTTCCACCTCGCCTGGGCGCTGGTGCTGGGCAAGACCACGGGGCGGGACGACGTGGTGTTCGGCACCGTCCTGTTCGGCCGGATGCAAGGCGGAGCCCAGGCGGACAAGGCGCTGGGTCTCTTCATCAACACCCTGCCGATGCGGGTGCGGCTGGGCACGGACACGGTACAGGCGAGCCTCAGCCAGACCCACCAGATCCTGACCGAGCTGCTGCACCACGAACACGCCAGCCTCGCGCTCGCGCAGCGCTGCAGCGGACTTCCCGGCGGCACACCGCTGTTCTCGGCGCTGCTGAACTACCGCCACAGCCCGCAGCGCATGGGTGACGGGGTGCCCATGCTGGAAGGGCTGCAGGCATTGAGCGGGGAAGAGCGGACCAACTACCCGGTGACGATGTCGGTGGACGACCTGGGTGCAGGCTTTGAACTGGTCGCCCAGGCCGGCCCGGAGGCGGGCGCGCAACGGCTGTGCGCCTATATGCACGCCGCGGTGAGCGCGGTGGTGGCGGCGTTGCAGAACACGCGAGCCGCACCGGTCTGCGAACTGGCGCTGCTGGGAGAGCGGGAGCGGGCGCAGCTGATGACGTGGGGCGAGAACCGGGAGCGCTACGCGGGGGCGCAGCCCATCCACCGGCTGATCGAAGCGCAGGCGGCGGCCCGCCCGGACGCGGTGGCGGTGATCTTCGGCGAGGCGCAGCTGAGCTACGGCGAGCTGAACCAGCGGGCGAACCAACTCGCGCACCACCTGACCGGGCGGGGCGTCGGCCCGGAAGTGAAGGTGGGAATCGCGGTCGAGCGCTCGCTGGAAATGGTGGTGGGCCTGCTGGCCATCCTGAAGGCGGGCGGAGCGTACGTGCCGCTGGACCCCGAGTACCCGGCAGAGCGGCTGGGCTACATGACGGAAGACAGCGGGATAGGGCTGTTGCTCACGCAGCGCGCGCTTCGGGCGCAGCTGCCGCTACCGGGCGGACTCGCTGTCCTGGAACTGGACACGCTGGCGCTGACGGCCGAGCCGGCGCACAACCCGGACGTGCCGCTGAGCGGCGAGAACCTGGCCTATGTGATCTACACCTCCGGTTCCACCGGACGGCCCAAGGGGGCGGCCAACCGGCACCACGCCCTGTACAACCGCCTGAAGTGGATGCAGGACGCCTATCGGCTGAACGCTCAGGACACCGTCCTGCAAAAGACCCCATTCAGCTTCGACGTCTCGGTGTGGGAGTTCTTCTGGCCGCTGATGGTCGGCGCCCGCCTTGTCGTGGCCGCGCCGGGCGAACACCGGGAACCGGCACGGCTGGTCGAACGGATCGTCCGGCACCAGGTGACGACGCTGCACTTCGTTCCCTCCATGCTGCAAGCCTTCCTCGCCCACGAAGGCATCGAAGCGTGCACCAGCCTCAGGCGCATCGTCTGCAGCGGCGAAGCCCTGCCGGCCGAAGCCCTGCAAGGCGTGTTCGCCCGTCTGCCCCAAGCGGCGCTGTACAACCTGTATGGCCCCACCGAAGCCGCCATCGACGTTACCCACTGGACCTGCCGTGGCGACGGCCGCAGCCTGGTTCCCATCGGCGCCCCCATCAGCGGCATCCGCACCCACGTCCTGGATGGCGAACTGAACCTGACCCCGGCCGGCGTAGCCGGCGAGCTCTACCTGGGCGGCGTCGGCCTTGCGCGCGGCTACCTGAACCGTCCCGGCCTGAGTGCCGAGCGCTTCATCGCCGACCCCTACGACGAAGCCGGCGGGCGGCTGTACCGCACGGGCGACCTGGTGCGCTGGAACGCGGAAGGCGAACTGGAGTACCTGGGCCGGATAGACCACCAGGTCAAGATCCGGGGCTTTCGCATCGAACTGGGCGAAGTGGAAGCGCAGCTGCTGGCCCAACCGGAAGTACGTGAAGCGGTGGTGGTGGCCGACGAAGGCCCGGGCGGGGCGCGGCTGGTGGGCTACGTCTCGGCCCAGGCGGGCGCGGAAATCGACACCGCCGAACTGCGCACCAAGCTGGGCGAGCAACTGCCGGACTACATGGTGCCCTCGGTGCTGATGGTGCTGGATAGCCTGCCGCTGAACGCCAACGGCAAGATAGACCGCAAGGCGCTGCCGAAGGCGGAAGCGGGGAGCAGCCAGGATTACGAGGCGCCGCAAGGCGAAGTGGAAGAGCGGCTGGCGGCGATCTGGGCCGAGGTGCTCGGGGTGGAGCGGGTCGGTCGGCAGGACAGCTTCTTCGAACTCGGCGGCCATTCGCTGCTGGCCTTGAAGCTGCTGGAACGGATGCGCACCCAGGGCCTGCCGGCCTCGGTGAAGCGCCTGTTCCAGCACCCGCAACTGGCGGCGTTTGCCGCCGCGCTGGAGAGCGAACCGCAGCCGGCCGAAGTGGCGGTGCCGCCGAACCGGATTCCGGCCGATTGCGCTGCGATCACACCGGAGATGCTGACATTGGTGACTTTGGACCGGGAAGAGATCGGCCGCATCGAAGCGGCCGTACCCGGTGGCGCCGCCAACATCCAGGACATCTACCCGCTGGCGCCGCTGCAGGAAGGCATGTTGTTCCACCACCTGGCACAACAGCAGGGCGATGCCTACGTCACCCAGAACCTGCTGGCCTTCGACCGCCGCGAGCGCCTGGAGTCCTTCGTTTCCAGCCTCAACCAGGCAATACAGCGCCACGACATCCTGCGCACCACCATGCTGTGGGAGGGGCTGCATGAGCCGGTGCAGGTTGTCCATCGCCAGGCCGAAGTCCGGCTGCAGTGGCTCGAAGCGGCCGAAGGAGAAGACGCCCGCAGCCTGCTGGAGGCCAGAGTCGCCCCCGGGCGCTACCGTATCGACGTACGCCAGGCACCGCTGATCCACGCGCTGGCGGCGCATGACCTTCCCCAGGGGCGCTGGCTGCTCTGCCTGCCCTGCCACCACCTGATCCTGGACCATTCCACGCTGGAACTGCTGGTGGGCGAGATCGCGCTGATCCAGCAGGGCAGGGAAGCCGAGTTGCCGGAACCGGTGCCATTCCGCCGCTTCGTCGCCCAGGCGAGGCTGGGCGTGAGCGCGGCCGAACACGAGCGCTTCTTCACCCGGCTGCTGGGCGACGTGGCCGAACCCACCGCCCCCTTCGGCCTGCTCGACATCCAGGGCGACGGCAGCGCCATCGAAGCGGCACGGCTCGCGCTGGAGCCCTCGCTCGCACTCGCGATCCGCAGCCAGGCGCGCCGATACGGCGTGAGCGCGGCCAGCCTGTTCCACCTCGCCTGGGCGCTGGTGCTGGGCAAGACCACGGGGCGGGACGACGTGGTGTTTGGCACCGTCCTGTTCGGCCGGATGCAAGGCGGAGCCCAGGCGGACAAGGCGCTGGGTCTCTTCATCAACACCCTGCCGATGCGGGTGCGGCTGGGCACGGACACGGTACAGGCGAGCCTCAGCCAGACCCACCAGACCCTGACCGAGCTGCTGCACCACGAACACGCCAGCCTCGCGCTCGCGCAGCGCTGCAGCGGACTTCCCGGCGGCACACCGCTGTTCTCGGCGCTGCTGAACTATCGCCACAGCCCGCAGGGCGAGCAGGCCCAGGGCACAGCCTGGGAAGGGCTGGAGGTGCTGAGCGGAGAAGAGCGGACCAACTACCCGCTGGGCGTGTCGGTGAACGACCTGGGAGAAGGCTTCCAGTTGGTCGCGCAGGCGGTCCCGGAGGCGGGCGCGCAGCGGCTGTGCGCCTACCTGCATGCCGCGGTGAGCGCGGTGGTGGCGGCATTGCAGGATGCGAGCGCCACACCGGTATGCGAACTGGCCCTGCTGGGCCAGCGGGAACGGGCGCAGCTGATGGCATGGGGCGAGAACCGGGAACGCTACGCAGGGGCGCAGCCCATCCACCGTTTGATCGAATGGCAGGCGGTGGAGCGCCCGGACGCCGCGGCGGTGATCCTCGGCGAGGCGAGCCTGAGCTATGGCGAGCTGAACCGCCGTGCCAACCTGTTGGCACACCACCTGATCGGGCTGGGCGTGGGTCCGGAAGTGAAGGTGGGGATCGCGGTGGAGCGCTCGCTGGAGCTGGTGGTGGGCCTGCTGGCGATCCTGAAGGCGGGTGGCGCGTACGTGCCACTGGACCCCGAGTACCCGGCGGAGCGGCTGGGCTACATGATGGAAGACAGCGGGATCGCGCTGCTGCTCACGCAGAGCGCGGTCCGGGCACAGCTTCCGGTATCGACCGGACTCGCGGTCCTGGCGCTGGACACGCTGGCGCTGCCGCGCGAGCCTGAACACAAGCCCGGCGTCGCGGTGAGTGGGGAGAACCTGGCCTACGTGATTTACACGTCCGGCTCCACCGGACGACCCAAGGGGGTGGCTGTCACCCACGGCCCCCTAAGCATGCATTGCCAGGAAACGGCGATCCTCTACGAGATGGGGCCGGCTTCCCGGGAGCTGCACTTCCTCTCCTTCTCCTTTGACGGCGCCCACGAACGCTTGTTGACCGCGTTGAGCTGCGGCGCGGCACTGGTGCTGCGCGATGCCAGCCTGTGGCCCGCCCAACAGACGCTCACCGCGCTTCAGCAACACCGGATCAGCAATGCGGGCTTCCCCGCAGCCTACCTGCGGCGGTTGGCGGAGCAGGGGGCGGAGCGGGGCATGCCCCCGCCTGTGCGTCTCTATTCCTTTGGCGGTGAAGCCATGCCACGGGAAGGCTTCGAGAACATCCGCCACACTCTGAAGCCCGAGTTGCTGATCAACGGCTATGGGCCGACCGAGGCGGTCGTTACGCCGCTGGTGTGGAAGGTTGCTGGCAGCAGGGCTTGCTCCAGCGCCTATGCCCCCATTGGCAGGCCAGTGGGGGATCGCAAAGCCTATGTACTGGACACCGGCCTGAACCTGGCCCCGGCGGGTATCGCCGGCGAGCTCTACCTGGGCGGCGTCGGCCTTGCGCGCGGCTACCTGAACCGTCCCGGCCTGAGTGCCGAGCGCTTCATCGCCGACCCCTACGA
>NZ_SNVV01000046.1 GCF_004361735.1 Azoarcus indigens
GGTTGACGGTATTTGTGTGGTGTCTATAATGCGCACCTCTTCAGCGCTGCAGCGGAACGCGGCGGAGCTGAAAGGCTTGAGAAGCAAGGCGTTCTGCGGTTTTTGAGTGGGAAATAAAAACTGCAGGGGGTTGACGAGATAAAGAAGTTTGATCATAATCTCGCTTCTCTGCTGCAGCGAATGCAGCGGTTCTTTAAAAAGTTGGACAACCGATAAGTGTGGGTGCTTGGTTGTTGCGGCGAGATCGCTTCGGCGATTTGTTTCGCAAAGATTGAGTGCTCATATGTCAGTGATGACTTTGAGTACCGTAGGATTAAACTTAAGAGTTTGATCCTGGCTCAGATTGAACGCTGGCGGCATGCTTTACACATGCAAGTCGAACGGCAGCGGGGGCTTCGGCCCGCCGGCGAGTGGCGAACGGGTGAGTAATGCATCGGAACGTGCCCAGTCGTGGGGGATAACTACGCGAAAGCGTAGCTAATACCGCATACGTCCTGAGGGAGAAAGCGGGGGATCTTCGGACCTCGCGCGATTGGAGCGGCCGATGTCGGATTAGCTAGTTGGTGGGGTAAAGGCTCACCAAGGCGACGATCCGTAGCTGGTCTGAGAGGATGATCAGCCACACTGGGACTGAGACACGGCCCAGACTCCTACGGGAGGCAGCAGTGGGGAATTTTGGACAATGGGGGAAACCCTGATCCAGCCATGCCGCGTGAGTGAAGAAGGCCTTCGGGTTGTAAAGCTCTTTCGGACGGAAAGAAATCGCTTCGGCCAATACCCGAAGTGGATGACGGTACCGTAAGAAGAAGCACCGGCTAACTACGTGCCAGCAGCCGCGGTAATACGTAGGGTGCGAGCGTTAATCGGAATTACTGGGCGTAAAGCGTGCGCAGGCGGTTTGCTAAGACAGGTGTGAAATCCCCGGGCTTAACCTGGGAACTGCGCTTGTGACTGGCAGGCTAGAGTACGGCAGAGGGGGGTGGAATTCCACGTGTAGCAGTGAAATGCGTAGAGATGTGGAGGAACACCGATGGCGAAGGCAGCCCCCTGGGCCTGTACTGACGCTCATGCACGAAAGCGTGGGGAGCAAACAGGATTAGATACCCTGGTAGTCCACGCCCTAAACGATGTCGACTAGTTGTTCGTAGAGGTAACTCTGTGAGTAACGCAGCTAACGCGTGAAGTCGACCGCCTGGGGAGTACGGCCGCAAGGTTAAAACTCAAAGGAATTGACGGGGACCCGCACAAGCGGTGGATGATGTGGATTAATTCGATGCAACGCGAAAAACCTTACCTACCCTTGACATGCCTGGAACCTTGGTGAGAGCCGAGGGTGCCTTCGGGAACCAGGACACAGGTGCTGCATGGCTGTCGTCAGCTCGTGTCGTGAGATGTTGGGTTAAGTCCCGCAACGAGCGCAACCCTTGCCATTAATTGCCATCATTCAGTTGGGCACTTTAATGGGACTGCCGGTGACAAACCGGAGGAAGGTGGGGATGACGTCAAGTCCTCATGGCCCTTATGGGTAGGGCTTCACACGTCATACAATGGTCGGTACAGAGGGTTGCCAAGCCGCGAGGTGGAGCTAATCCCTTAAAGCCGATCGTAGTCCGGATTGCAGTCTGCAACTCGACTGCATGAAGTCGGAATCGCTAGTAATCGCAGATCAGCATGCTGCGGTGAATACGTTCCCGGGTCTTGTACACACCGCCCGTCACACCATGGGAGTGGGTTTCACCAGAAGTAGGTAGCTTAACCTTCGGGAGGGCGCTTACCACGGTGAGATTCATGACTGGGGTGAAGTCGTAACAAGGTAGCCGTATCGGAAGGTGCGGCTGGATCACCTCCTTTCAAGAGAAAAGCCGCAGCGGCCAAGTATCCACAACTTATCGGTTGTCCAAGCGAAGAGCCTCGAAGTCAGAGGGTCTGTAGCTCAGCTGGTTAGAGCACCGTCTTGATAAGGCGGGGGTCGTTGGTTCGAACCCAACCAGACCCACCACGGTTTCAAAGGTGCTCGATCAGAATGGGGCTGTAGCTCAGCTGGGAGAGCATCGGCTTTGCAAGCCGAGGGTCGTCGGTTCGATCCCGACCAGCTCCACCAGTGACGATGCGCATCAAATAACGAGATGTACGGCATCAACGCAATCGGAAGCGTGTTGATTCCCTACATCTTGATGATCCGGCAAGGGTCGCAAGAGGTTCGCTCTTTAACAAATTGGAAGAAGTTAGTGCAATGCGTCGAAAGATGCGTTGCACGGGTTGTGTGATTGCATTGGGTTGCCCGTTAGCGAACCAGCGACGTGGTAGCCCGCACAAGCGAGTTCGCCTATGACCGGGTCTTCGAAAGAGGATCTAAGGTTATAGGATCAAGCGACTAAGTGCATGTGGTGGATGCCTTGGCGATCACAGGCGATGAAGGACGTGCAAGCCTGCGAAAAGCACGGGGGAGCTGGCAATGGAGCTTTGATCCCGTGATGTCCGAATGGGGAAACCCGGCCCGCAAGGGTCATCCCAGACTGAATCCATAGGTCTGTGGAAGCGAACGCGGTGAACTGAAACATCTAAGTAGCCGCAGGAAAAGAAATCAACCGAGATTCCGTAAGTAGTGGCGAGCGAACGCGGAAGAGCCTGCACGACTAAACCATCCATTTAGCAGAACGGTCTGGAAAGTCCGGCAATAAAGGGTGATAGCCCCGTATGCGAAAAATGGGTGGCGGGTCTGAGCGTGCGACAAGTAGGGCGGGACACGTGTAATCCTGTCTGAAGATGGGGGGACCATCCTCCAAGGCTAAATACTCGTGATCGACCGATAGTGAACCAGTACCGTGAGGGAAAGGCGAAAAGAACCCCGGGAGGGGAGTGAAATAGATCCTGAAACCGCATGCATACAAACAGTGGGAGCCTCGTAAGGGGTGACTGCGTACCTTTTGTATAATGGGTCAGCGACTTACGTTCAGTAGCAAGCTTAACCGAGTAGGGGAGGCGTAGCGAAAGCGAGTCTGATAAGGGCGACTGAGTTGCTGGGCGTAGACCCGAAACCGGATGATCTATCCATGGCCAGGATGAAGGTGCGGTAACACGCACTGGAGGTCCGAACCCACTAGTGTTGAAAAACTAGGGGATGAGCTGTGGATAGGGGTGAAAGGCTAAACAAATCCGGAAATAGCTGGTTCTCCCCGAAAACTATTTAGGTAGTGCGTCGTACGGACACTTGCGGGGGTAGAGCACTGTAATCGTTGGGGGGGTCACTGCGATCTACCCCGCGATAGCAAACTCCGAATACCGCAAAGTGATATACGGCAGACAGACATCGGGTGCTAACGTCCGGTGTCAAGAGGGAAACAACCCAGACCGCCAGCTAAGGTCCCAAATGCATGGCTAAGTGGCAAACGAGGTGGGAAGGCATAGACAGCTAGGAGGTTGGCTTAGAAGCAGCCACCCTTTAAAGAAAGCGTAATAGCTCACTAGTCGAGTCGTCCTGCGCGGAAGATGTAACGGGGCTCAAGCCATGAACCGAAGCTGCGGATGCACTATGTGCATGGTAGGGGAGCGTTCCGTAAGCCTGCGAAGGTGTCTCGTAAGGGATGCTGGAGGTATCGGAAGTGCGAATGCTGACATGAGTAGCGATAAAGGGTGTGAAAAGCACCCTCGCCGAAAGCCCAAGGTTTCCTGCGCAACGTTCATCGGCGCAGGGTGAGTCGGCCCCTAAGGCGAGGCAGAAATGCGTAGTCGATGGGAAACAGGTCAATATTCCTGTACCGCTCTATGATGCGATGGGGGGACGGAGAAGGCTAGGCCAGCCGGGTGTTGGATGTCCCGGTTTAAGCGTGTAGGCGTGCCCGATAGGCAAATCCGTCGGGCTGAGCTGAGGCGTGATGACGAGGAGCCTTGTGCTCCGAAGTGGTTGATGCCCTGCTTCCAGGAAAAGCCTCTAAGCTTCAGTCATAGAGTGACCGTACCGCAAACCGACACAGGTGGGCAGGTTGAAAATACCAAGGCGCTTGAGAGAACTCAGGAGAAGGAACTCGGCAAATTGATACCGTAACTTCGGGAGAAGGTATGCCCCATTAGCTTGTAGGAGTACATCCGAAGGGCGAAGGGGCCGCAGAGAATCGGTGGCTGCGACTGTTTATTAAAAACACAGCACTCTGCAAACACGAAAGTGGACGTATAGGGTGTGACGCCTGCCCGGTGCCGGAAGGTTAAGTGATGGGGTGCAAGCTCTTGATCGAAGCCCCGGTAAACGGCGGCCGTAACTATAACGGTCCTAAGGTAGCGAAATTCCTTGTCGGGTAAGTTCCGACCTGCACGAATGGCGTAACGATGGCCACACTGTCTCCTCCTGAGACTCAGCGAAGTTGAAATGTTTGTGAAGATGCAATCTCCCCGCGGCTAGACGGAAAGACCCCATGAACCTTTACTGTAGCTTTGCATTGGACTTTGACGGGACTTGTGTAGGATAGGTGGGAGGCTTTGAAGCCAGGACGCTAGTTCTGGTGGAGCCGTCCTTGAAATACCACCCTGGTGTCGTCGAGGTTCTAACCCAGGCCCGTGAATCCGGGTCGGGAACAGTGCATGGTAGGCAGTTTGACTGGGGCGGTCTCCTCCCAAAAGGTAACGGAGGAGTTCGAAGGTCTCCTAGGTACGGTCGGACATCGTACTGATAGTGCAATGGCAAAAGGAGGCTTGACTGCGAGACCGACAAGTCGAGCAGGTGCGAAAGCAGGACATAGTGATCCGGTGGTTCTGTATGGAAGGGCCATCGCTCAACGGATAAAAGGTACTCTGGGGATAACAGGCTGATTCCGCCCAAGAGTTCACATCGACGGCGGAGTTTGGCACCTCGATGTCGGCTCATCACATCCTGGGGCTGTAGCCGGTCCCAAGGGTATGGCTGTTCGCCATTTAAAGTGGTACGTGAGCTGGGTTTAAAACGTCGTGAGACAGTTTGGTCCCTATCTGCCGTGGGCGCTGGAAGTTTGAGGGGGCCTGCTCCTAGTACGAGAGGACCGGAGTGGACGCACCTCTGGTGTACCGGTTGTGACGCCAGTCGCATCGCCGGGTAGCTAAGTGCGGAAGAGATAACCGCTGAAAGCATCTAAGCGGGAAACTCGCCTCAAGATGAGACTTCCCTGGGGACTCGATCCCCCTGAAGGGTCGTGGAAGACCACCACGTTGATAGGTCGGGTGTGGAAGCGCAGTAATGCGTTAAGCTAACCGATACTAATTGCCCGTGAGGCTTGATCCTATAACCTTAACCAGGCCGACTCGCCTGGCAATCACACAACACTCCTACTTCTCCAGTTTGTTCCCCTTCAAAGTCTGACGACCATAGCGTCTTGGTCCCACCCCTTCCCATCCCGAACAGGACCGTGAAACAAGACCGCGCCGATGATAGTGAGATGCGCTCTCGTGAAAGTAGGTCATCGTCAGACTAACTATTTGAAAAGCCCCTGCACATTAAA
>NZ_SNVV01000047.1 GCF_004361735.1 Azoarcus indigens
CCGCGGCCCCCACCCCGATCACCGCGGAGAGTTGATTAACCCAGGGGGTCAATTCCAGATGTCGTCAGGGGGTTAAATCCTCGTGTCGCTTGACAGCGACCCCAGCATCCATGCATTTGCCTTGATGCCCCAGCCGTTTCAATCCACGCGTCCGCGAGGGACGCGACGTGCCCCATGGTTTCCACCTCTGGGCCAGCGGCAGGCGTTTCAATCCACGCGTCCGCGAGGGACGCGACGACCGCCTGGGCGTGCGGGTGATCGTCCATCGCGCGTTTCAATCCACGCGTCCGCGAGGGACGCGACGCGACCACGCGCTGTGCGTAGGCGGTACCCACGTTTCAATCCACGCGTCCGCGAGGGACGCGACTGGTGGATGGGCTATCCGGCGTGGACGCCGCCGCGCGTTTCAATCCACGCGTCCGCGAGGGACGCGACGCCCAAGCCGGCCACCATGCCATCCAGCCCATCCGTGTTTCAATCCACGCGTCCGCGAGGGACGCGACGCGGATGGGACATTTTGTTCGGATGGGGTATTGGGTTTCAATCCACGCGTCCGCGAGGGACGCGACCAGAGCGGTATCTGCTGAGCAGTAGCACGCTCACGTTTCAATCCACGCGTCCGCGAGGGACGCGACCCGTCCTCGCGCACAGGGATAGGCATGTTCCGGCCGTTTCAATCCACGCGTCCGCAAGGGACGCGACCCGCACTGCCGCGGAAATCGCCGAAGCACTCGGCAGGTTTCAATCCACGCGTCCGCGAGGGACGCGACAGCGTGATGCGATCTGCAGCGCCCGAGACGGCAGGTTTCAATCCACGCGTCCGCGAGGGACGCGACATACCTCCGCATCGACGATAACGGCGATGACCTGGTTTCAATCCACGCGTCCGCGAGGGACGCGACTCTTCCCACCAGCTCTCGCCGATGTCGCCAAAGATGTTTCAATCCACGCGTCCGCGAGGGACGCGACTCGAGACGGTCCGCGGTGTCGATCACCTGCTTGCTGTTTCAATCCACGCGTCCGCGAGGGACGCGACCTGGACCGCGGCAGTGCGGTCCAGCAGGCGGGCGTTTCAATCCACGCGTCCGCGAGGGACGCGACACCAAGCTTGCCGCGGGGCGCCTCACGGTGGAAGCGGTTTCAATCCACGCGTCCGCGAGGGACGCGACAGGCAGGATCAGGCGGAGCAAACCCCAGCCCAGCAGGTTTCAATCCACGCGTCCGCGAGGGACGCGACACCGCCATGTCGGCCACCAGGTACGCAGTAAACCCGTTTCAATCCACGCGTCCGCGAGGGACGCGACACCCCTGGAGCGTCCGCGAGCTGGTGCCAGACTGGGTTTCAATCCACGCGTCCGCGAGGGACGCGACGGCCGCAACTCCCGCGGAACCGGCGGGGGCTCCTTGTTTCAATCCACGCGTCCGCGAGGGACGCGACCAGGGAGAAACCCACCCCGCTTGCTCGGCCAGGCCGTTTCAATCCACGCGTCCGCGAGGGACGCGACGTGCGGCGGTTCACCATTCAGTACGCGGACCTCACCGTTTCAATCCACGCGTCCGCGAGGGACGCGACCCGCTTTCCTCGTGCGCGCGGATCATCACCAGCAGCGTTTCAATCCACGCGTCCGCGAGGGACGCGACAGCCGGATAGTCCAATTGATGCCCCGAAGACGCCGGTTTCAATCCACGCGTCCGCGAGGGACGCGACATGGGTACGACGCCGGAGAGGTGGGCGGCGATGACGTTTCAATCCACGCGTCCGCGAGGGACGCGACCCGTCCGCATAGTCCATGGGCACCATTTCGGCCTCGTTTCAATCCACGCGTCCGCGAGGGACGCGACTTCGTCGTGTCCGCCGTTCCTCTGGTGCGCACTCGTTTCAATCCACGCGTCCGCGAGGGACGCGACTAAGCCCGGACATACTCCCAACTCGCCCAGCAGGGTTTCAATCCACGCGTCCGCGAGGGACGCGACTCTGCCACCGTAACACGCTGATTCCTCAGCCTGGGCGTGCCTTTGTCCGCGAACCGTGCAGAAAAAGCGGTGGTTCGATCCGGGTGGATTGGACTGCCAGGAAAAAGCGGTTTCCGATCAGTGGCTTGAGGAAACGCGAACCTCCCGGGGTTTTCCCGGCAGCTTGGGGTTCGCGCTCAGGCCTGCACGCCGCGGCGCAGCATGTCCACCATGGCGTGGGCGATTTCTTCCGGGCTGCGGCGGCCCTGGTGGTACCAGAGGTAGACCCAGTTCATGCCGCCCAGGAGGAAGAGGCGGAGCAGGGAGAGATCGGTGCCGGGGGCGACGGGCAGGGCGTTGACGAGGTTGCGGAACACGCCCTCGTAGGCGTCGCGCAGCGGCTGGATCTTGGCGAAGAGTTCGCGGTTGCCGGTGATGGCGAGGTTGTGGCCGGTGATGCGATCCACCGGCGAGCCTTCGACGATGCCGACGATATGCACCACGCAGGCGCGGGTGAGGCGGTCCCAGGGATCGGTGCCGGTGGCGGCGGCGGCTTTCACCTTGGCCAGCACGCGGGTGAAGCCTTCGCGGTGCACCGCCAGGTAAAGCTCTTCCTTGGAGGCGAAGTAGTGATAGACGGAGCCGGGCAGCAGGCCGACTTCGCGGGCGATGTCGCGTATCGAGCTGCGGTCGTAGCCCTGTTCGGAGAAGAGCTTGGCGGCGGCGTTGATGATGAGCTGGCGGCGCTCCGGTGGTTCTTCCTCGCCGCGCTCGCTGTCTTCGCCTTCGGCGCCGGTGCGCGACTGCTGCGCACTCAGCTGGGCGCTCAGTTGCGCGCTGACTTCGCCCCGCTCCAGCAGGCGGCGCTGGTTGTCGGTGAGGGCGGCCAGGCCGTCGCCGGACTGGCTGGCGAGCGCCTGCAGCCGCTTCACCGTGGTTTCCAGTCCGTGCTTCTGCCAGATGTAGCGCACGCCGGAAGCGGATATCTGCAGCCCCTCCTGGCGCAGGCGCTCGGCCACGGCGGCCTGGCCCAGGGTGGGTTCTTCGCGCGCCAGGCGCAGGATTTCCGCTTCGACATCATGGGGTTGCGCATCCTGTGCGCTGATCGCGGCGGAAGCGGGGAGGGCGGCCGGATTCATGTTGTAAAGGGCTGGTGGTGGGCGAAGGGCTGAATGATAAGGGTTGCGTTGCTGCGGGTTGGCAGCGGACTGCCTTCAAGATAGAACTAACTAATCATTTGAACAAGTGTTTGACAAGCTAGTTTGTCGCTGCTAACGTTCAGCCATGCCGGAATCCGTTCCGGCCGGCGCTCCAGGCGGGGCGCCTCCCCAGCAAGAGCGGCAAAAGCCGCCACCGGGGACGACACAAGGAGGAGTAGAGACATGGTGCATCCCGCATTCCGGGCCGCGACCGCTTCGTGTTCGTGGCTGGCATCGCCCGCAGGGCGCGGCCTTTCCCCGGCTTTCCTTTCAGCCCATTCCCTACCCGGAACGGTAATACCGCGTCGCGCTCCGGCGCGTCACGCCTCGCTGCCTGCGCGCTGAGCGCCGCGGCGGGACTTCGTATTCGGTTTTCCTTTTCGAGCAGCGTGCCCGCGACGGGCGCGGCGGAGCGGGTGACATGGACTTTCAGATAGCGGCCCTGCTGGGCCAGGACGGCCTGACCAACGGCGCGATCTACGCGCTGCTGGCGCTGGCCTTGGTACTGGTGTTCGCGGTGACGCGGGTGATCTTCATCCCGCAAGGCGAATTCGTCGCCTACGGCGCGCTGACGCTGGCGATGGTGCAGGCGGGCACGGTGCCGGCCACGGTGTGGCTGCTGCTGGGCATGGGCGTGTTCGCCGCCGGCCTGGAAGGGGCGGCCGCGCTGCGCCAGGGCCAGGGCGGCAAGCTGGTGCGCATCCTCGGCTGGAACCTCGCCTACCCGGTGGCGCTGGTGCTGCTGCTGGGCGCGCTGCCGCTGGCGACCCTGCCGATGCCCGCGCAGATCCTGCTCGCGCTGGCCATCGTCGTGCCCATGGGCCCCTTGATGTACCGGCTCGTCTATCAACCCATCGCCGCCGCGCCGGTGCTCATCCTGCTCATCGTCTCGGTGGCGGTGCACGTGGGCATGGTCGGCCTGGGCCTGCTCTTCTTCGGCGCCGAAGGCCAGCGCACCCCGCCGTTCTCGGACGCCCGCTTCGACCTGGGCTCCATGCCGGTGTCCGGCCAGACGATCTGGGTCATCGTCGCCTCGCTCGCCCTCATCATCATCCTGTACCAGTTCTTCGAGCGCACCCTGTACGGCAAAGCCCTGCGCGCCACCGCCATCAACCGCAACGGCGCCCGGCTGATGGGCATCTCGCCGGCGCTGGCCGGGCGCCTCACCTTCCTGCTCGCCGCCTTCATCGGCGCGCTCTCGGGCGTGCTCATCGCCCCCATCACCACCATCTACTACGACACCGGCTTCCTCATCGGCCTCAAGGGCTTCGTCGGCGCCATCATCGGCGGCCTGGCGAGCTACCCGGTGGCCGCCGCCGGCGCCGTGCTGGTCGGCCTGCTCGAAGCCTTCTCCTCCTTCTGGGCCAGCGCCCACAAGGAAGTCATCGTCTTCACCCTCATCATCCCGGTGCTGCTGTGGCGCTCCTTGAAGAGCCACCACCTGGAGGAAGAAGAATGAGCCTGCGCAGCCGCCTCCAAGCCTTCCGCCGCGCTGGCGTGGTGCCCCAAGCGCCCGCGCTTGACCCCGCCTCGCCCGCGCTTGACCACGCCTCACCTGCGCTGGACCCCAACACGCTCACCCCCAAGGCCACAGCCCAGCCCAGCGACCGTGCCATGATCCCGCCCCGCCTCGTCCTCGCCGTCTTCCTGGTCCTGCTGGCCATCGCCCCGCAGTTCCTCCCGCCCTTCTACGTCACCCTGCTCAACTACATCGGCCTCTACGCCCTGGTGGCGCTGGGCCTGGTGCT
>NZ_SNVV01000048.1 GCF_004361735.1 Azoarcus indigens
GAGATTGAACTGTTTTACCTGCCGAGCTACTCGCCGGAGCTCAATCCGGATGAGTATCTGAATGCCGACTTGAAGGCTCGCATGAACGCGGGCGAACCCGTTCGGACACCAGAGGCGATGCAAAGCAAACTGCTCGGGCATCTGCGATGCCTGCAAAAACAGCCTGAACGGATTCGGTCGTACTTCAAACACGAAAAAATTCGCTATGCCGCCTGAGCTGTTTGGTAATTTGTTGCCGGGTTAATAGTCTGGCACGCCTATGCCGGTGGATTGGACAAACACATGGCGTTCCCAACGTCTGGCCAGCCGGTCTGCCCAAGCCGGCGAAGAACGGGGGAGATCCGGGACAGCACAATCGCAACGCCGCCACCTGGGACACGCAGAGCGGCCACTACGGCCATTGCCATGTTCCCGAGAACACCCACTGGGAGCCAAGCTACACGACTGCCGAGGTGGATTTCCTGATGAAGGCCAGCTTCGACGACAACGGCAAGCTCCTGAGCCCGCTCCCACCGCTCGCGCCGGCTTCAGCCGCACCGCACCAATGCGAGTAGGTGCGGCGACAGGCCGGCATCGCAACGCTGCAGCTCAATCCACATCGACCATGCCCTACCACGACGTCGTGCCAATCGGCGTCCAGGCCTACTTGCGGGATCTCGCAATATGGCCACCGACACAGCGCGTAAGCGTCAACAAGCAACAGCTAAGAAAACCGCCAAAGCTCGGGGGTTGAAAGCCGCGGATGCCAGCGCCCGCGCATCCGCGACAGTCAACGTCGGCAGCGTTTTGTCCTTCATCGAAGGCGTAAGCGAGGAAGACAAGAGCGACGTGCTCACTCAGTCCAACTGGCCCAGCGAGCGGCGAGCGGCGAGCGGCGCTTATGACCGCTTTACCCAAACTCAGTTTTGGTACCAGAAGTACATCGAGGTACTACAGGCGCTCGGATGGGCCAGCGAGCAGTTCAGTTTTTTGAACTTCAGACAGGACGAGGGCGAATTCCGCATGGACCAGGCCGCCGTCGGCGTGATCACCGCCATTGCCACGCAGAACCAACTGAGTGCGCTGAAGCAGGCGATCGACGCCCTTTCTGCGTTGACCGAAGATGACAAAACTGTTTCCTTGTTCGACTTCCATTCCTCTATGCAGTCGAGCGGGAACTTCCAGCTCGGCGCCATACGGCGCACCGAGAACGGCGCCATTTCTATGGCTGTGGGCTGCTTTTTCTTTCATGCCATTGACGAGCGTCGCCGCTTCCTGTTCTTTCGCTGGGGCACACAGAAGGCGCAGTTCTGGACGGCCGCACAGCGGATGACTTTGAACAAGGACCTCCACGCCCGCCGCCAGGCGGATGTCATAGCCAAGCTTGATGCAAACGCGACGGAGTACCTCTCGGACCGGAAGATTATCAAACGTTGATACAGCTGTTAGGTAGTGAGACGCGTTTGATTGATGCTCAATCCACGTACGGAGAAGCACATGCCAACGTCAGCCAAGAAGCCCCGCCAAAAATCGGGGAGGCTAGCAGGGCGGACCGCAGCGAAACCCGTCGCGAAGAAGCAGGCGTCGCCGACCACCTCGAAGCCACAAACACTGCGAGTTCCGGCGAAGGGGCCACTGACGCTGAAGCAGGCTCGGGCTCTTGTCATGGGCACGTCCGAGCCCCAGCACGCCGTGGGTGCCGCAGATGCCGTGCGCCGCCGTTCGTCCCGCGCGGCCGCCAAGGCCGCTGTCGCCCCTTTGCCGGTGCCTGCGACGCCACAGACTGTTGAAACGGCGCGCCGGCTGCTGGTCCTGCAGCAGCAGGATGAATTGAAGCTGCGCACGAACGATTACAAGGCAACGCTGACGCTGTTGCAAAGGCGTGGCGTCAAGGGCCTAGCGGAGAAGGAGCCTCCCGCCAAAGCGGAGACCGCTGCCGTGTCGAAGCGCCGTGGAACCCGTTCGCTCACGGCCCTCACCGTTGCGCCGGGTCCCCTACGCGTGTTTGCGGAAGGTGACTCCTGGTTCGACTATCCCGTCCCCTTGTTTGGCGGCGGCGTGATCCCACGCTTAGAAGAGCGGCTGGGAGTACCCATCCTTAACCTCGCCCAAGCGGGAGATGAAACGCGCTTCATGCTCGGGGTGAAGCAGCGCAGACTGATCTCCCGCCATCTCAGGGAGGGGTGCCCCGATGGCCAACCGTGGGATCTGATGCTTTTCTCCGGTGGCGGCAATGACCTTGTTGACGAACCACTTGCTTTATGGCTGCGCCCGTTCGACGCGACGAAGTCGCCGAAGCAGTTGCTCAATCAGTCAAGATTTGGCACCGCACTGGCGATGGTGAAGGCTGCGTATGAGGATCTCATCGAGCTACGGAACCAGCTAAGCCCCAGCACCCACCTGGCGTTCCACGGCTATGATTTTGCTATTCCTGATGGCCGAGGCGTCTGCCACTTAGGCCCTTGGCTTAAACCAGCCTTCGATCTGCATGGATACAACCTAGCGACATCCACCGCGGTCGTGAAGGAGATGCTCACCCAGTTTGCCGCCATGCTGACCGTGCTCGCCAAGAGGCCTGGCGTGACTTTTATCAAGACCCAGGGGATTCTGCCGCCAGTGAAGACTTCATGGCACAGCGAACTCCACCCATCCAAGTCTGGTTTCAATCAGGTCGCCAACCAGTTCCATACGCAGATTAAGGCGCTGTTTGCAGGGAGGGTGCTGCCGTAAGGCGGCGTCCTTGCTGCGACCGTGCCAAGTCGCCTGCAGTCCGAATTCCACTTTCTCTTCAGCGGCACGACGAAGCGTGGAATGACCGGCGCAGGCCATCTCGGCCTGACTCAACCGAAACATCCTCCGCGAAAAGCGGGGCGATTCAGGCTGGCCCTGCCTCACCCTACCCGTCCTCAAGATCAATCCACCCGTTCGTACTTGACTCCCGACACTTTTCTCTCCTCGAAAATGCTCTTTACTTCCTTTGAGGCTATCAATGCAACCGGCCAACCGGCAACTCTGAATAGGTGATGTCCGTCTGCTGCCTTTGGGTCGATCCTGAGTTTAGCAACCATCCGGAGCTGGCCGATCTTTTCGGGACGGCCATCAGCATCAGTCCACCTCGTGACCAAAGATCTTGTTTCATCAATGCACTGAAGCAGGTCACATACATTAAGAATCTCAAATCCGCTCTTCCCCTCTACCGTCACGGGAATCCGTTGAATCGCCGGACCTGTAATGGATTCTAACGCGGCGTTGACTTGCGCCGATGTGACCACCATGTCGAAATCACAGAGGTTGAAAGCAACTTCATTCCCTGCTCGACGAATGGGCAATGACATTAATTGCTGCCGATCAAAAGGTACCCCTTGCGTGAACAATCGCGGATCAATCTCATTGCCAAAAGGGTCCAGTGGAGCCTTCAAGTACCAACGAGACGTCGCAGTTGGATCTGCTAGCAGCCGGAAGAACTTGCCTTCACTCATGGTTTTTTCGTTATCAGACTATTCAAGTCAGAGCCAGGAGTCCGAATCTCTTGACCAATGGCGCGGAGCTCAACCTGCAGAGCATCGCGATACGCTGAACCGTTCAATCCATTGGTCGCACTCGTAAGTCGATCAAAGACTGCTTGATGATATGCCTCCGGTGAGGTCCCTTATGCCCCGGCACCGCAATTTTGTTGAGCGCATCATCGAGCTTCATCCCCGCCTTGTCAAAAATTGCCTCAAACCGTGGAGTCCAAGGCCCACCTGTTGCAGCCGAAATGCAATTCTTGTTAGTGCAAATGTGGTGGATCGCTGTCTTTGCTGCATCGTAGATTGAGTCCGCCGCGCGCCCAAGCCCCCGCAACCCGACCACACCCGCACTGGCCGCAAATCCTATTTCTCCGAACGGGGTCGGCTCTGCGACTGCAAACGCACCGATCCCCGTCAGGGCAGATACTTCTTCACCGGTCGGCAAGAAGGCTTGGCCTGCATCGCTCAAGACACCTCCAACCCCGCTGGCGAACAGCCGCAGGTCAGCAGCCGCCAACCCGCTCGGATCACCGAAGTTGACCGGATTATTCCCCACATAGGCATACAGGTTCAGATCGTCCCGCGTCCCGATCGGGTCCGTCTGCAGGAAGCGCCCCAGCGCCGGCGAATAGAACCGTGCCTTGTAGTAGTAGAGATTCAGCCCACCCAGGTACTGCTGCCCGGTATAGCGGAAGCGCACACCGGTGGTGACGTTCGGTTCGCCGAACGGGCCGTAGCTGTAAATCGCCGTGCTCGTGCCCGCGCTGTTCGCCGCCCCCACCACGCTGCCCAACTGGTCTGCGTACAGCCAGGTCTTGTTCGTCGTGCCCGTGCCTTCGTACCACACCAGCGGCTCATCCACCCCGGGGCCATGCACGTAGCGCCGCAGCAGGCTACCGCTGCTGTTGTACTCCGCAACCAACTCCGTGCCGTCATAGCGCAGGTTGGTCGTCACCCCACCCAGCACCGTCGCATGCAGCCGCCCTTCCGCGTCGTAGGACAGCGTGGCGCTGTAGCCTGTCTTCGTGGCGGTCTTGAGCCGGTTGTCCACGTCGTAGGTGTAGGTCCACACCCCGTCGCCGCTCAGGTTGCCATTGGTGTCGTAGCTCAACGCGCTGCCCGCGGCCGCGGTGTATTGGTTCAGCCCGTTCGCGGTGTAGTTCTGCGTGCCGTTGGCGGCGCCGGCCCATTGGTAGAGGTCGTTGCTCCAGCTGTGGCTGGTGATCTCCCGCAGCGGGTTGCGGGTGTAGGCGTAGCTCTG
>NZ_SNVV01000049.1 GCF_004361735.1 Azoarcus indigens
AAGCTGGCGTGGCTGAAGGAGATGGAGAGCCGGGGCGACATCGACTGGCAGCGGGTGAAGGAAGTCCACGACCAGTGGAAGTACAGCCACTCGGGCATGGGCGCGGGGCTGGCGATCATCGTGGCCATCGTCATCGCCATCGTGACCTACGGGGCAGCCAGCGAGGCGATTGGCGCCGCTGCCACGACCACCACCACCACGGCAGCCGGTGCAGGCGCAGCTGCTGGCACGGCCAGCACCGCTTCGGCCTGGGCTGTCGGCGGCTGGGCCAATGCGGCGGCCTCGGCGAGCCTGGCCGGCATGGCGAGCAACACCGCGGTGCAATTGGGCACCACCGGCAAGGTCGACTGGGGCCAGGTACTCAAGACCGGCGCGGTCTCGGCGATCACCGCCGGGGTGAGCAACTACGGCTTCTTCGAGGGCGGGCAAAGCCTCAACAGCCTGGCGGGCCTCTCCGCTGCGCCGGGCGCGGCGGGCTCCACCACCGCCACCAGCGGGCTTTCCTTCTCGTGGGATCAACTCTATGGCGTGATGGGACGCGGCGTCGTCAATGCCGGCGTATCGAGTGCGATCCAGGGAAGCGACTTCAAGGACGGCTTCATCAACAGCGTGGTGGGCGACTACGCGGCGCTGGGCGCGAACTCCATCGGCAGCCTGTGGGGCAACGGCCAGAACCCGGTGATGCAAACGCTGGCCCATGCCGCGCTGGGGGCCGGCGCCGCAGGGCTGACGGGCCGGGACGCGGTGGCGGGGGCGATCGGCGGGTTGGTCGAATCGGGCCTGGACAACACCCTGGGGCAGTCCCTGCGGGAGTCGGGCACCGAGCTCGGCAAGTGGGACAAGCTTGCCTACATGGTGGCCGCGATGGTCGCAGGGGGCGTGGTAGCGGAGGCGGCCGGGCATGACGGGGTGACGGCCACGCAGACTGCGCAGAATGCGGCGCTCAATAACTTTCTTAACACTACAGATAAAGCACGACGGGACGAATTGCGGGCCAAGGGAGGCGCCCGTACGGAAGCAGAGAATCGTGAGCTTGCCACGCTGGAAGTATGGGACCAACTCAGCGACGAGTATTTGTGGAAGCAGCAAAACGGTATTGAACTGACCGAGCAGCAGCAGCGTAACTTGAATTTCTTCGTGAGCCGCTATGGCGATGGTCATGTGCCGATGCCATCGAACGTCGCCACGGAGGCGCAGGCGGTGTTGCTCGAAACGCCCGTGCAGTGGTCGCCTACAAAGAACTACCAATACGCCGGTAGTAGCGATGCGCAGATCGCATACATGGACGAAAATCATCCGCTGACCGCCTTGGCGAGTTGGCTGCCAGGGAGCGGGCGGACAGAGACGGCCAATGAAGTTCAGTTTGATAATGCGTTGCGCAACGGGGGTTTCCCAATCCAAGTGGCCAGTGGACTGAAAAACGACTGGCTGTTGCCGTCGAATCAGAGCGTGCTCGGCTTGGCCACGTGGTTGGATCAGTACTCGCCGGTCTATAACAGTGCAACGGGCGGTGCTTTATACGCGCTAGGAAACCTGCTTGGCGCCAGCGAAGGGACCAGCCTGATATTGGCCGGTGCCGGGCAAGTGATCGAGAGTGCCGGGATGGGATGGGGCGCAGGCGGAGCGGCAAAGCCGATCTTCCCGTCGGCGCCAGGGAGGTATCAGCCAGCGCCGGCTTATGTCACGGGGACGAAAGGTAGTCCTTCGACTCCCAGCCAGGGGGCAAAAGCGACTGGAAAGGATTATGTCGATATCCTTTCCCCTGAAGCTAAAAAACATATTTTGTATGGTGACAAGCCTGGAAGTGGTGGCCATATGTGGCCAGGGCAGCCAGGGAAGACAGCTTTCCCTCAGAGTTGGTCGGCAGATAAAATAGTTCACGAGGTTGGTGACATTGCGACGTCCCCTAATACCAAGTGGTACGCCCAAACAGGAACTGGCGGTGCTTATACAAGCAAAGGCGATCCAGCCAAATGGGTTGCTTATGAAGTGCGTGACGGAGTTCGCATGCGTGTTGTTTATCAGCCAGCCACAGGCAAGGTGATCACGGCCTTTCCCGACAACGCACCAATTCCACCCTATAAGCCCATAAAGTAGGTCTCTATGTACGCTGATCGTATTGTCAAGTTTGGAGAGCGTTTCCAGGGGCGACTAGATTCTACGCTGCTTCAGGGAGCATTAGATTATGTCGGATATAGTGAGGAGAGCCTGGCTTTCGAGATTCTGTGTGACCATATTTGCGAATATGATGTATCTATCAGTGATGAGGAATATGCCGAGGCTATTCAATTAGCCTTGGATATGGGGTTCTCTTTGGAAGAGGGGCCATTCAAGCATCTGAAGGGTTTGAAGTCATAGATTTACAGGTGGTCCAAAAACGACTGCAAATACTCCAAGTAGGGGACAGAGGTTTATTGCGGATTCTACCGGTAACACTATTGACTTAAATTATACGAAGGGGCTTACGCAAAACGAATGTGACAGTCATGGGAGCGCGTGGTGGTGTTCAGTATCCGTTGCAGGGCACGGGCATCCCCCTGGGAGGAACTTCCGCAGGAGTTGGGCTTTGGCAGTGGCATGACGTGCTGGCGGCGACTGCGCGATTGGCAACAAGCAGGTGTGTGGCACGAGTTGCACCGCAAGCTACTCAATGAACTGCGCAAGACTGACAAGCTGGACTTCAGCCGATTCAGCGTGGATGGAGCCAGCGTGCCTAGCCCCCGGGGGGCACGCACACAGGCGCCAACCCGACGGATCGGGGCAAGCTCGGCAGTAAGCGCCACCTCATCACGGACGCCCAAGGCGTCCCCATGATCTTCTGCGTCACCGGGGCCAATCGGCATGACTCGGTGGTATTTGAAGAATTGGTCGATGCCCTGCCTGCCGTGGCGGGCAAGCCAGGCAGGCCCAAGCGCTGGCCAGGTAAGTTGCATGCGGACAAGGGCTACGACTATCCCAGATGCCGCGCTCACCTCGCGCGCCGAGGCATCAAAGATCGCATCGCACGCAAGGGTATCGAGCGCAATGACCGCCTCGGGCGTCATCGCTGGGTCGTTGAGCGTACCCACGCTTGGCTGGCCGCATTCGGCAAGCTGCATACTCGCTTCGAGCGGCGCATCGACATTCATGTCGCCCTGCTTTCATTGGCATGCTCTGTCATCTGCTTGCGAACATTGGCTGCGTTTTGTTAGCCGCTCTTAGTACTATGATTCCTTTTCACTGAGGGATTTGATATGTATTTCCCTAGCACCCTCGATTTTATAGAGACCTTTGGTCTTGTGCCGGTCGAAGAAGATCCTAGTATGGCCTATTGTCGTTATTTGAAGAAAGTGCTTGGCGGAAAGTTGGAAATTGATATTTCGTTTAGCGCCGTTGCTGAATCGTTTCAGGTTGTTCTGCGTTGCAACGGGCATGACGTTATAACGGTTTCTTCGGAGAGTGTGAAGAGTATTGAGATCCGGCACGATGGCGCTGGTTCTGGAGTTAACGTGCTGTTTGATATTGATGGCGTAGCCTCGGAAGCCTGGATTGGATTGGAGCCAGAGGTGAATTGTCGATGGTGGGCATTGCGTAGCACATGACGAAATAAATAATGGTATGGAGCAGCATTGCTGAATACCTTGAAGTTTGCCCTGCGGCTAACTGCGATTCGGTAGAGGGCTCGTGCGTCTTTCTTATTAATGCCAAATTCGTATTTCTGTGCGAGGAAATGAAGCCGATAGAGTAGTAAAAATTGAAGTTCAAACTGGGTTGGATATTTTTAAGACGTTGCTGTTTTTCAAGGCGGATTGGTTGACTGCAGTATTCGGTTTTTCTATTCGAAAAATTTAAGGTTGCCCTGCCTTGGATTGTTCAATGAATAAATGTAATTGGGAAGTTATTGATGGCTTTGCCTCTCCAGATGAGTATAGAAGATTTTGTACCTGGATTGAGGGGCTGATTAATTTGGGAGAAGTGGAGCAGGTTCTTGTTGAGGAAAGCTATGTAGGGTCTGGGTTTGAGGAGAAATGGTTCAAATGTATAGCGTCATCTGAAGTCTGGAGGTTAGTGGCTCCTCAAGCCCCGTTTCGTGGTTATTTGGGGGCCGGTGTAATAAAGGTAATTCAGGCGTTCCAGCTGCCTAGATCTCTGGCAGTGTGCTGAGCGCGGGCACCGATATGCAGCTCTCTGCCGGGCGCGACCTGCTCATCGCCTCGGTGGAAGAGAGCAACAGCCGCTTCACCCAGGACAAGCGCCACACCTGGTCCAACGC
>NZ_SNVV01000050.1 GCF_004361735.1 Azoarcus indigens
TCAAGGTCATCAAGCGCATGGCCTACGGATTCCGCGACTCAGCCTATTTCTTCCTGAAGATCAAGGCCGCCTTCCCCGGAAAGGCGCGATGAACCAAAAAAAGGCCCAAAGCGCCCAGGCGGGAGCCGCTCAAACCGGCCCGACGGTGACCCAGTACCGGGTGAAACGGGCAACCCGCACTGGCAGCCGCCGTTCCAGCGAAGCCAGCACTGCCTCGGTGGGATCGCCGCCAACAAGCGGCCACACGCCGGTGATGCGCAGCGCCGCCACCTCTGGGGCGCAACGCAGCCGGCCGCTGCGGTAACGCGCCAGGTCGGCGATGAAGGCGTCCAGGCGCATGCTCTGGGCGCTGATCGCCCCCTCCGTCCACAACAGCGCGACCTCGTCCGCAAGCTCCGGCACACCGCCACCCGCCTGCGCGCGGCCGAAGCGCAAGGCCTGCCCTGCCCCCACCAGCACCGCCGCGCCTTCATCCGCCGGGCTCACCATCACCGCCCCTTCGACCACCACCACCCGGGTGCCCGCGCCGCCTTCCTCCAGCCGCACACCGAAGCGCGTTCCCAACGGCTGCATGCGGCCATCCGCGCTGTCCACCCAGAACGGCCGGCCGGCATCGTCCCGCGCGGTGGCCACCATGATCTCGCCACGCCGCAACAGCACGCCGCGCTGGCCGGCATCGAAGCGCAGATCCACCGCGCTGGCGGTGTTCAGCTGCAGCAGGCTGCCATCCTCCAGCACCACCTCGCGGCGCTCGCCCACTGCCGTAGACAGATCCGCCAGACCGCCAGCGAGCGCGCGCCCCCAGTCCGTTTCCCGCTGCAGCAGTGCCAGCGCCACAGCACCGCAACCTGCCCACCCCAGCGTCTTCAACGCCCGCCGTCGCGGCAAGGCCGCCGCCCGCGCCAGCGCGCCGCGCGCCAGCGGCGGCGGCAAATGTACCCGGCTGCCGCGCAGGAAACCGCCCATCTTCTCCATTCGTGTCCAGGCGCGGGCATGCTCCGGCGACGCCTCGACCCAGCACGAAAAGGCCCGCTCGTCCTCCCTCGTCTGAGTACCGGAAGCAAGCCGCACATACCACTCCACCGCCTGCGCCAGCACCGCCTCATCCACCGGGGCCTCACCGTCTTCAAGTGCATTCATGCGTACATTGCCCGGTAACAACTCGCCACCGCGCGCGTCATCGCCTTCTGCACCACATTGACACTGAGCCCCAACCGGACCGCGATCTGCGGGTAAGTCAGGCCATCGAGCTGGGAAAGCAGAAATATCTCGCGCACCCGCGCGGGCAGCCCATCCAGACAACGGGATATCTCCTCCAGCGTGGCCAGGATCAGTTGCCGCGTTTCCAGCGAAGGGGCCACGGGCTCGGGCTGCGCCGCCAGCGCCTCCAAATAGGCCTGTTCCAACGCCTGCCGGCGCCAGTGGTTGGCCACCAGACCGCCCGCCACCGTGACGAGAAAAGCGCGCGGCTCGCGGATCTCACACGGCTGAGGCTTGCCCAGAATGCGCACGAAGGTGTCCTGCGCCAGGTCGGCGGCATCCGCGGCGTTATCGAGCTTTCTGCGCAGCCAGCCGTATAGCCAGCCATGATGATTGCGGTAGAGGGCGTGCAGATCCTGCTGCACCGGCGTATCCACGGGCGGCACCGGGTCTCTCGGGAGGAAAGGAATTGTTAAGAATGAGAATACATCTCAATCCAAACCAAGCCAAGCCTCGCCCCCCTCGCGAACCTGCCCCGCCCGCCTGCCGTTAAACTGCCGCGCATGCCGCAGACCCTCGCCGCCCCCTCGCACAGCGAACGCCTGATCAAGAAAAGCCGCTTTCTCGGCTGCGTGCAACCAACGGCCAACCGCGCCGAAGCCCAGCGCATCGTTGCCGCGCTGCGCACCGAACATCCGGGCGCGGCCCACGTCTGCTGGGCCCTGCTTGCGGGCGGCCAGTCCGCCGCGGTGGACGACGGCGAACCCAGCGGCACCGCCGGCCGCTCCATGCTCGATGTTCTGCGCCACCAGGACCTGGAGGGGGTGCTCGCCACCGTGGTGCGCCATTATGGCGGCGTCAAGCTCGGCGCGAGCGGCCTCGTGCGCGCTTACACCGACACCATCGCCCAGGCCCTGCTCAAGGCCGAGCGCATCCCCATCGTACGCCGCCAGACCTTCCACTGCCGCCTGCCGTACGCGCTCGAGGGGCGGCTGCGCCGCGAACTGGAACTCGCCGGCGCCGAGATCGAACAGATCGGCCACGCGGCAACGGTGGACCTCGTCTTCAGCATCGGCGAACACGACGCTCCCGCCCTGCTGCAACGCCTGCAAAACGCCACTCAAGGCAGATTGGAGTGGCCTGGAGCCCAGCCCGCCGGCTGAAGCCAGACGATGACACCCCCGGCGGCGCAAGCTTCACGGGTGTGGCGCCAGGCAAGAATCCGGTGCTCCCTGCTAACAGGTCGATGCAAAAGCGCTGAACACCGCGCCAGCGGAAGGGAGCAGGCTGATTTTCATGGTGACTTCGTCGAGAGAATTGAATTTCCAATTCAATTCGGGCTGCAAAGGCAATTCGCCGGGGGGGCGCGTCGCCGCCCCGTTCACCTGCCCGGATCACGCTGCCGCTCCCGAATCGCTCAATTTCGCGATTCTCAGCAGGTTGTATGCGGCACCCGAAATCATCGAGTCCAGGCGTGTTGTGATTTTCGATTCGGGCGATATGCGGACGGACTCGATGTTCGCGGAGATGCGCGACGAAATCCTTGGCGTAGTAACCCTTGTCGGCGCCCAGCGTCTTGGGATGGATACGTCGGCGCCGGGCGCGCGTGAGCATCGAGCGCGCGGCGCGGTGTTCGGCCTGGGTCGATTCGGTCACCAAAATGTCGACGCACAGGCCATTGCGGTTCTCCATGAGCACATGCCCGCCGTAGCTCAGTTTGGCCGGCTGGCCGTTGCCTTTCCTCATGAGCCGCGAGTCTGGATCGGTGGTGCTCTGGTGGGTGGCGTTCGAGCGCTTCTCGCCTTTGAAGTCGACCATCCCGGTGCCGTCGCCGCCGTCCTTCGGCGGTTCGCCATCCTTGCACTTGAAGCTTTTGAACGAGGCTCACGCTTCGATCAAGGTGCCATCGACAGTGAAATGATCCGAGGACAAAAGCTGTTCCCGGTGGGCCAGGCTGACCACTTCGTCAAAGAAGCGGCGCGCAATATCGGTCGCAACCAAGCGTTCGCGCAGTCGGCTGAAATTGGACTGATCCAGGCTCGCCCTTTCGAGATCCATGTCGAGAAACCAGCGAAAGAGGATGTGGTAGTCCAGTTGCTCGCAGAACTGCCTATCGGAGCGGCTCGAGTACAGCGCGATCAGCAATTGCCCCTTGAGCAGGCGCTCGGGCGGAATCGAAGGCCGCCCCGTCTCCGAGTACAAGGTGTCCAATTCCCCCGAGATCGCGCTCAGCGCTCGATCAGCCAGTTTCTTCACCTTGCGAAGCGGATGCTCGGCCAGCACACGCGACTCCGGCGAGAAGTAATGGAACATTGAGGATTGGCAAGCGAGTTGGCCGCGCATCGCCGTCGGGACGGGAGGTTCGGGGACGGATCTATGGCTACCGACTTTCCGGTTCGTTCACCGGGTTCTGCATCACCCTGTTAGATGCCACTTAAGGAACCGCTGATTTATTCGTCCGCCACCAGCCCGGCTGGCGGAGTACCTTTGAGATAATGGCGGCTGCTGGGCCACGACGAGACCTCAACCGATGCAATCGAGCTTTTCCGACCTGGAGTACGCCGCCAAGAAGAAGCAGA
>NZ_SNVV01000051.1 GCF_004361735.1 Azoarcus indigens
ACCTCGCCCTGGAGCCGCAGGCCCCCGGCGATGTGGTACGCCGTGCTGGCACGGTCCAGTTCCCACAGGAACCATTGACGACGTTGCGCGTAGGAGCCCGGACACTGCGAGCGCAAAGACTCGCTTCTCCTCAGCACGGGAAAACGCTCCATGCCCAGGCCCCCGGCGCGGATTTTCTTGTAGACCGCCTGGCGCTGCTCCGGGCTGAGGCTGGAAAACCGCTCTGCGAGCTGCTGGAAATCTGTTTCCGCCTTCATCATGCCGTCTCCAGGTCGTCGATGAAGGCATCGATTGAAGCGAGCACGTCCGCAACCGATTGCTCTTCTTCGCCCTGATTCAACGCCGATGCCATATCCATCAAGCGGGGATGGAGAAACACCTCGCGCAAACTCAAGCTCTGGTTCAGACGATCGCCCACCCGGGCCACGATCTGGATCGCCAGCAGCGAGTGGCCGCCGAGTTCGAAGAAGCTGTCCTGCCGACCGACCCGCTCCACCCCGAGCACCTCCGCCCAGATCGCCGCGAGCTGTTCTTCCACTTCGCCCTGCGGCGCTTCGTAGGCTTGCGTGCTTCCCGCCTCCGCCTTCGGCAGCGCCTTGCGGTCTATCTTGCCGTTGGCGTTCAGCGGCAGCGCGTCCAGCACCATCAGCACCGAGGGCACCATGTAGTCCGGCAGTTGCTCGCCCAGCTTGGTGCGCAGTTCCGCGGTGTCGATCTCCGCGCCCGCCTGGGCCGACACGTAGCCCACCAGCCGTGCCCCGCCCGGGCCTTCGTCGGCCACCACCACCGCTTCACGGATTTGCGGCTGGGCCAGCAGCTGCGCTTCCACTTCGCCCAGTTCGATGCGAAAGCCCCGGATCTTGACCTGGTGGTCTATCCGGCCCAGGTACTCCAGCTCGCCTTCCGCGTTCCAGCGCACCAGGTCGCCGGTGCGGTACAGCCGCCCACCGGACTCGTCGTAGGGGTCGGCGATGAAGCGCTCGGCACTCAGGCCGGGACGGTTCAGGTAGCCGCGCGCAAGGCCGACGCCGCCCAGGTACAGCTCGCCGGCCACGCCGGCCGGGGTCAGGTTGAGTTCGGTGTCCAGCACGTAGGCTTTGCGCTCGCCTACTGGCCGGCCTATGGGGACATAGGCGCTTTGCAGGATGTCGTCACGCCGGCCTTCCCAGACGCAGGGGCTGATCACCGCTTCGGTGGGGCCGTAGGAGTTCACCAGGCGTTCGGGCATGAAGGCTTTGCAGGCGGTACGGTAGTTTTCCGCCGGCCAGGCTTCGCCGCCGCCAATGCACAGCCGGACCGGGAGTCCGCTTTCATCCTGGGTGGCGGCCAGTTCCCGCAGGTAGGCCGGTGGCAGGTGGAAGGCGGTGAGGCCCCGGGCGCGTGCTTCCGCGGTCAGCCGGGCCGTTTCCCGGTCTTCGGCGGCGAGGATGACGGTGGCTGCGCCCGCGAGCAGCGGGGAGGCCCATTGGGAGACGGCGGCGTCGAAGCTGAGGGAGGCGAACTGCAGCAGGCGGTCGTTCGGGGAGAGGCCGAATTGGCCGATGACGGCTTGCAGATGCATGGCCAGGGGGGCGTGGGCGACGGCGACTGCTTTGGGCCGTCCGGTGGAGCCCGAGGTGTAGATCACATAGGCCAGGTTCTCGCCGCTCAGCGGCACGTCCGGGTTGTGCGCCGGCTCGGCCGTCAGCGCCAGCGTGTCCAGTTCCAGGACAGCGAGTCCGCCCGGTAGCGGCAGCTGCGCCCGAAGCGCGCGCTGCGTGAGCAACAGCCCTATCCCGCTGTCGTCCATCATGTAGCCCAGCCGCTCCGCCGGGTATTCGGGGTCCAGCGGCACGTATGCTCCGCCCGCCTTCAGGATGGCCAGCAGGCCCACCACCATTTCCAGCGAGCGCTCGACCGCGATTCCCACCTTCACTTCCGGGCCGACGCCCCGCCCGGTCAGGTGGTGCGCGAGTTGGTTGGCCCGCTGGTTCAGCTCGCCGTAGCTCAGCTGCGCCTCGCCGAAGATCACCGCCACCGCGTCCGGGTGGGCCGCCGCCTGTGCTTCGATCAGCCGGTGGATGGGCGCTGCGCTTGCCGGGGGGGCGCCGTTTTCGCTCCAGCCTTTGAGTTGCTCGCGTTCCGCTGCGCTCAGCAGGGGGACGTCCGACAGCGCTCGCTCCGGGGCCTCGCCCAAGGCGTCCACGATCGCGCTCAGCGCCTGCAGCATGTAATCGCCCAGTCGCCGGGTTCCGGTTGGTCTCACCACCTGTACGACCAGATCGAATCCCTCCCCCAGATCGTCCACCGAGAGCGTGACCGGATAATTGGTCCGTTCCTCTCCACCCAGGGCTTCCAGGCCTTGCCAGGCATTGCCGTAGTCCGGCTTCTCCGAACTGCCATAGCGATAATTCAGCAACGCGGAAAACAATGGCGTCCCGCCCGGCAGGCCGCTGCAGCGTTGCGCGAGCGCGAGGCTGGCATGCTCATGGTGCAGCAGGTCGCTCAACGTCCGGTGGGTCTGCTCCAGGCACTCCAGCACGCTGCCGGCCCTCAAGCGTATGCGCATCGGCAGGGTGTTGATGAACAAGCCCATCGCCTTGTCCGCCTGCGCGCCCGCCTGCATGCGGCCGAACAGGACTGTCCCGAACACGACGTCATTGCGGCCAGCCACCACACCCAAGGCCATCGCCCATGCGAGATGGAACAGGCTGGCAGCGCTTACGCCGCGACTCCGAGCGTGTTCCCGGATCGCCCGCGCCAGCGGCGCCTCCAAAGACAGCCGGGTCTCTTCGACCCCGCTGCCGTCGCCCCGGACGTCCAGCAGGCCAAATGGTGCCGTCGGCTCGGCCACGTCTCCCAGCAGGCGGGTAAAGAAAGCCTGGTGTTCGGCCGCGCTCACGCCCAGCTTCGCCTGGGCGACAAAGCGGCGGAATGGCACCGGCTCCAGCAGCTCGGCATTCCGGCCTTGCTGCAGCAGCGCGATCTCGCCCACCAGCAGCTCCAGCGTGGTGTGGTCCGATATCAGGTGGTGGCACGGCAAGGCGAGCAGGCAGCGGTCGGGCTGCTGCACGGCAACCGCATGAATCAACGGTGCCTTGCGCACATCGATCCGGTAGCGGCCGAGAGCGACATATTCGTCCAGCCGCGCGCGCGCATCCTCTCCAGGCCCGGTTTCGAGCCAATGGACCCGGACCTCGGCATGGCGGTGAACCACCTGGACCGGCTCGCGCAAACCTTCCCAGTGCACCCCGGTGCGCAGGATGTCGTGCCGCGCGATCACCTGGTTGAGGCTGGCGATAAAGCCCTCCAGGCGCGCCCGCTTGTCGAAGCCGAGAAGCGTGCGGGCGATATAGGCGTCGCCTTCACTCTGGATGAGGTGATGGAACAGGATGCCCTCTTGCAGCGGCGCCAGCGGGTAGATGTCCTGGATGTTGGCGGCGCCACCGGGTACGGCCGCTTCGATGCGGCCGATCTCTTCCTGGTCCAGTTCCACCAGGGTCAGCATCTCGGGTGTGATCGCGGTGCAATCGGCCGGAATCCGGTTCGGCGGCACCACGACTTCGGCCGGCTGCGGTTCGCTCTCCAGCGCGGCGGCAAACGCCGCCAGTTGCGGGTGCTGGAACAGGCGCTTCACCGAGGCCGGCAGGCCCTG
>NZ_SNVV01000052.1 GCF_004361735.1 Azoarcus indigens
CGAGGTCGGCGAGATCGCCGCGCGCACCAATCTTCTTGCGCTGAACGCCTCCATCGAGGCGGCCCGCGCCGGCGAGGTCGGGCGCGGCTTCGCCGTCGTCGCCGATGAGGTGCGCAAGCTCTCCGCCCAGTCCGCGCAAAGCGGACAGCGCATCCGCGACACCGTCGACACCGTCGGCCAGGCGCTGGCCCAGACCGTCGCCAACGCCCAGCAGCTCGCCACCCGCGAACACGGCCACATGGACGCCGCCGAGCAGCGCATCGGCCTCGTCCTCACCCGCTTCGAGCGCAGCGGCGACGCCCTCGAGCGCGCCAGCGCCCAACTGCGCGAGGACGGCGCCCGCATCGGCAGGGAGATAGACGATGTGCTCGTCCACCTGCAGTTCCAGGACCGCGTCGGCCAGATCCTCGCCCACGTCATGCAGGACATCGCCAAGCTCGAGGACTTCGTCGCCCGCGGCGCCCATCGCGAGGCCAGTGCCGACGACGTCGGCGCCTGGATGGATGCGCTCGCCGCCACCTACTCCACCGCCGAACAGCATGCCATCCACAAGGGCGCCGCCACCCCGCGCGCCGGTGCCCCCACCGAGATCACCTTCTTCTGATCCCTTCCCGCCAACGCCCGACTCCCCGAGGATTTTTCCTACATGGCCAAGACCATACTCATCGTCGATGACTCCGCCTCGATCCGGATGGTGGTCAAGACCGCCCTCACCGGTGCCGGCTACGAGGTGATCGAAGCCGCCGATGGCCAGGACGCGCTGGCCAGGCTCGATGGCCGCAAGATCAACCTCGTTATCAGCGATGTGAACATGCCGCGCCTGGACGGCATCGGCTTCCTCCGCCAGATGAAGCAGAAGCCCGGCTACCAGTTCACGCCGGTCATCATGCTCACCACCGAGTCCGAGGCGGACAAGATGCGCCAGGGCAAGGAGGCCGGGGCCAAGGCCTGGGTGGTGAAGCCCTTCCAGCCGGCGCAGATGCTCGCCGCGGTGGCGAAGCTGATTCAGCCATGAGCGCCGACACGACGGCGAATGCGCCCGCCGACGAGGCGCCGGCGGCCGATCTGCCCGACGCCGAGGGGCGGATGCGGATCGTGCTCGAGGGCGATGTGGACATCTATGCCGCCGACGCCCTGTGGCGCCGCCTCATCGCCGGCCTGCGCGCCGCTACCGTACTCGAGCTGGACCTGTCGGCGGTGAGCCTGATCGACACCACCGGCCTGCAGATCCTCGCCCAACTCCAGCGCACCGCCGCCCGCGAGGGCCGCAGCCTGCGCCTCAGCGCCCACAGCCCGGCGGCGGCCGAGGCCATCGAGTTCCTCGGGCTCGCGCCCCTGTTCGGCGATCCCCTGCCGATCCAAACCCCCTGGGCCTGAACGGCCCGTCTATCCAGGAGTAGCACGTGGCAGAACGGATTCCCGGCATGGAAGCGGCGCTGCGCACCTTCTTCGAGGAGAGCGGTGAGCTGCTGGCGGCGATGGATGCGCACCTGCGTGCGCTGTGCGAGGAGGGCCATGACGTGGAGCGGCTGCATGCGCTGTTCCGCGCCGCGCATACGATCAAGGGCTCGGCCGGCATGTTCGGCCTGGAGGCGGTCGTCGGCTTCACCCATCACGTGGAGAATCTGCTCTCGCGGCTGCGCGACGGCGCACTCACGCCCACCCCCAGCCTGCTGGAGCTGTTGCTCGAGTGCCGCGACCACCTCGAGGATCTGGTCGGCCGGGCGCTGGAGGACGACGGCGGCGAGGCCCTGCTCGCCCCGCATGGCGATGCGCTGCTCGCCCGCCTGCAAGTGGCCCTGGGCGAGGCAGCGCCGCCGCCGGCCACGGCGGGCGATGGTGCCGGCCAGGCCGCCAGCGCCCCTGCGCCCGCCTCCCCCCCGGTCGCGGCCGAGGCCATGCTGGAACGGGTACAGGCCGACACCTGGCACTTGTCGCTGCGTTTCGCCCCCGGCGTGCTGCGCGACGGCATGGACCCGCTGAGCTTCCTGCGCTACCTGGGCGAACTGGGCCGCATCGTCCACGTCACCACCTTGCTCGATGCGCTCCCGGCGGCCGAGGACTTCGACCCCCTCGCCTGCTACTTCGGCTTCGAGGTCGAGCTCGACTCCGAGCGCGACAAGGCTGCCATCGAAGCGGTGTTCGACTTCGTGCGCGACGACTGCCAGCTGCGCCTGCTGCCGCCGCACAGCCGCATCGCCGACTACGTGCAGCTCATCCACGACCTGCCCGAGGGGCCGGAGCGCCTGGGCGAGATCCTCGTCGCCGCCGGCGCCCTCACCGCCCGTGAGCTGGAGCTCGGCCTCGCCGACCAGACCCGCCTCGCGCCCCAGGCCCAGGTGCCGCTGGGCGAGTTGCTGGTGGCCGAGGGCATGGCCCACCCGCCGGTGGTGGAGGCCGCCCTCGAACGCCAGGCCCAGGCCAAGCAGCGCGCCAGCGCCGACAAGGGCCACGAGTCCCAGTTCGTGCGCGTGCATGCGGAGAAGCTCGACGAACTCATCAACCTCGTCGGCGAACTGGTCATCGCCGGCGCGGCCTCCCACCTGGTCGCCCGCAGCCGCCGCGACCGCCGCGCCCAGGAGGCCGCCGCCGCGGTCAATCGCCTGGTCGAGCAGGTGCGCGATGTGACCCTGAAGCTGCGCATGGTGGAGATCGGCGAGACCTTCAACCGCTTCCACCGCGTGGTGCGCGAACTCGGCCGCGAACTGGGCAAGGACATCGCCCTGGAGATCACCGGCGCCGACACCGAGCTCGACAAGACCATGGTCGAGAAGCTGGGCGATCCGCTCATGCACCTGGTGCGCAACGCCATCGACCACGGCCTGGAGCCCCCCGAGGCCCGCCGCGCCGCCGGCAAGCCCGAGCGCGGGCGGGTGAGCCTGAACGCCTACCACGACTCCGGCGGCATCGTCATCGAGATCGGCGACGATGGCCGCGGCCTGGACCGCGAACGCCTGCTCGCCCATGCCCGCGAGCGCGGCCTCGTCGCCGAGCACGCCCAGCTCTCGGATGCGGAGGTGCACGCCCTCATCTTCGAGCCCGGCTTCTCCACCGCAGAGCAGGTCACCAACGTCTCCGGCCGCGGGGTGGGCATGGACGTGGTCAAAAAGACCATCGCCGCCCTGCGCGGCTCCATCCACATCGATACCACCCCGGGGCAAGGCACCACCCTGCGCCTGCGCCTGCCCCTCACCCTCGCCATCATCGACGGCTTCCTCGTGCGCGTGCAGGGCGTGCCCTTCGTCCTCCCGCTGGAGGCGGTGCGCGAATGCATCGCCCTCGCCCCTGCCCTCGCCGCCGAGCGCCGCCAGTACGTCAATCTGCGCGGCGAGGTCCTCCCCTATGTCCGCCTGCGCGAGCTCTTCGCCCTCGGCGGCGAGGCCCCCAGGCGCGAAAACATCGTCGTCATCCATCACCAGGGACAGCGCATCGGCGTCGTCGTCGATCAGCTCCAGGGCGAACTGCAGACCGTCATCAAGCCCCTCGGACGACTCTTCCGCGGCATGCGCGGACTCTCCGGCTCTTCCATCCTCGGCTCCGGCGAGGTCGCCCTCATCCTCGATGTCGCCGCCATGAGCCACATCGCTACC
>NZ_SNVV01000053.1 GCF_004361735.1 Azoarcus indigens
GCCGGTGATCGCGCTCTCGGCGCCGGCCGGCATCGCCCTGGGCAGCGGGCGCAGCATCGCCCTGGGGGCGGACGAGTTCCTGGATGCCGCCGCCCGGCAGCAGCTGCAGCTCAGCGCGGGCGAGCGCATGGTGCTCAACGCCGGCAACGGCCTGGGCACCTTCGCCCAGGCGGGCGACATGCGCCATATCGCCCACCAGGGGGAGTTGCTGCTGCAGGCCCAGCACAACAGCCTCCGGGTGGAGGCGGACCAGAGCGTGGAGATCAGTGCCAGTCAGCAGCATGTGCTGCTTGCAGCGGACCGGCACGTTACCTTGCTCTGCGGCGGGGCTTACCTGAAATTGGCCGACGGCAACCTCGAACTGGGAATGCCGGGTGAATTCATCGTCAAGGCTGGCAAGCACAATTTCCTTGCTCCCCAGGGGGACACCACCGACTTGCCCAGTTGGGTTGTCAGCTCCTTTCAAATGCCACGTGCGTTGAACATCCGCTATGCCTACAGCGACCTAAAACCGGTCGTCGATGCGCCGTACTGCATCGTTTTCGAAGACGGCTCAACGAAGCGGGGTGTGCTGGATGGGGCTGGATGCGCCTGGATTGAGAATCCGCCCGCACCTAGCCGCATTTACTTCGGCTTCGACCAGCGAGAGGCATTCGCTTACAACGAGCCGCAGGTTAATCCACTGCACGGAGTTCAAATCACGACGCCTGCAGAGGCTCACGCTGCGCTTGAACGCTACCGCAAGCTGGAATCCGAGTATCTGGCGGACCTCTATTTTCCCGACGAAATTAAGGCAATCGCCAATGTGGACTACGACGACCTGGTTGAAGACTACCAGTACGAAGGCGAATGGTCTGCGGCCCAGGATGATCAAGCAGGGGAGCCTGACGGTAGCCACGAAGAAATTCCGATTAGGGACGATGCACCGGAGCATGCACAGTGACAAACGATTACCTGAAGATGGCCGAGGAGGACACCCTGGCCGAGATACTCGTCTGGGTTCAGGAGGTAGTGGAAGGAAGGGGAGAGAGCCTGTCGCAAATGGTGGTCAGCGTCGTACTCGGCTGTGTACCGGGCGTGGGTCAGGCAGTCGACGTCTATAACATCCTGCGGGCGATTCATCGATTGACCAAAGATAGCGATGAGGCTGACAACTGGATGGAGTTGGTGCTTAGCCTCGTCGCTGTCATTCCGGGCTTCGGCGATGCCCTCAAAAATGCTTTCCGCATGCTGCGCAATGGCAGAGCCATGGCCCGCATTCTGGACAGCCTGCCCACCACTGTACGAGGCAATATCGAGAAGTGGTTCCGGGAATTGGATTGGCCGGCCTATACCAGGGAACTCATTACCAATACCAACAAGATCATCAGCGGCATTGTCGGCCTGCTGGATACCTATGCAGCTCGCTGGATACTGGACAAGAGAGGCTTGCAGGAACTCCGCGGCCGGCTCAATGCCATCAAGGCCAAAGCTCAGCAGAAAATCAGCGAGGCCATGAGCACACTGGAGGCGGCGCACATGCATGCCATGGCCCAGCCCCTGCCCAACACGACGGCCCATGTGCCGGCGCGCGCGCATGCGCCGGCCCGCCCGGCCCCGGGCTCCCGGGCGCCAGCACCGCGCAATCATGAGCTGCCCGCCAATACCGGTGGAACTGCAGCGCCACGCCAAGGCCAAGCCAATGCCCAGCAACGGCAAAGCGAAAAATCCTCGCGCAGCCGGCATCAGCTGGGGGTATCCGGGGAGCATATCGCTGACTACTACTTCTCCCGACGACAGAAGAGTCGGCAGAAGATCAACGCCCATGGCCTGCTTTACGAAATGCAGCAGCCAGATGGGGCTTCCGTTGCCGGCCATAAAGGCATCGATCACGTCTGGCACAGCACCCGCCTGCCCCTGCCCTACCGGATCAGCGACACCAAAGGCACGGGTAAAAGTTCGCACAAGCTGGAAACGCCGAAGCAAGTTTTCGACGCGCTGAGGTATGGGGTGGATGTCTATTTGGGGGAGGAAGATGAGAAACAGTTAAAGCGTGCGCTCAACAAACCCACGATTAGCGATGGCAGGCAATTAAGTCACCTCTGGATCTCTCGAAAGATCAATGGCGCGGGACTTCTTCCAGAGCACGAAACGTTGCTCGACAAGATCGAAGCCTGGGAGAGTGCCGAATTCAAACTTGGCACAACCGTTTCTTTCGAGAGCGAGACGCTACAAAAGCAGTTGGCCAGATGCCCCTACGACCGCAGCCTGATCACCGTGGTCGGCCCCAACCACAACCTGCACGATAGATCGAAGGGGAGAGTGGCGCCCTGCTGTGGCAAGGGTGCCGTCAGCCACCAGATCGGCACCGAATTCGTGATTCCTACCCATATGCTCAGGGAGTGAGCCTCATGCAAGCACTTCCTCCCATCGACTGGCAGCGCTGGACCGGTTGGCAGGTGCCGGCGACGCGCTTCGAACAACGCCGCGAGCCGTATTTGCGCTACGTCACATACGAGCGCCGCGCCAGCACCAAACTCGGTGGCATGGCGATGATCACCACCGAACTACCCAAGCATGCGGCCAAGGCCAAGCCGGGCGGCTTGATGACTTCGACCCGGCGACGCTTGTGGGATGTGCTGGACTGGCTCAGCCTGCAGTACTCCGCCGGAGCGCCGGTGGAACTGTTCGCCGAGGTGTGGCCCTATGCCCTGGCGTGGGCGGAGGAGTTCGCGGGCTTCCATGAGGCTTACCACCGCAGCCCGGAGGCCGATGATTACATCACGCCTCATGCGGCCTTGCGTACCGAAGACTACGCCAGAGTTGCCTTGCCCCTAGTCTGCTTTGGCCTCCTGAGCGGCCATGCAGTCGAGATGCAGCATGTCATGACTTTCCTCGATTACGGAAACGAAGCCATGGGCGTGCGCGACGGCCTGCTCGAACGCCTTGTGGCGCCCTTCGTACCCGACCGGGGTTCTCCGCCGGACACGGCGACCCGCCACCTGCCCTATCGCAAGCTGTTCAAGATCTTCGGAGCCGCGCCGGACAAGCGCCCCGCTCTGATGGCCAAGTACCTGGACGAGTGGTACCACGCCAGCCGCCGCGAACCCTATATCGACCAACATGCACTGGAAACGCGAACGGATGCCGGTTTTTACGGTTACTGGTCCTGGGAGGCCGCCGCCGTCACCTGGCTACTAGACATCGACGACAGCAGCTATCGCGAAATGCCTTTCTACCCGCGCGATCTGGTCGATTTTGCTCGCCGCAACCCCAACGGGGTTGTGCCGCCTTCACCGCCTGTCAAGCGACACGAGGATTTAACCCCCTGACGACATCTGGAATTGACCCCCTGGGTTAATCAACTCTCCGCGGTGATCGGGGTGGGGGCCGCGG
>NZ_SNVV01000054.1 GCF_004361735.1 Azoarcus indigens
TCGCCAACAGCGGCACGGTGCAGGCGCGCACGCTGGCGGAAAAGGAAGGGCGCATCCTGCTGCTGGCCGACATGAGCCACGGCGAGGTCAAACACGGCGGCCTGCTCGACGCCAGCGCGCCGCAGAGCGGGGACGGCGGCTTCATCGAAACCAGCGCCGCCACCGTCACCCTGGAAGCCGGGCGCAAAGTCACCACGCTGGCGGCGAACGGCCAGACCGGTAGCTGGCTGATCGACCCCAACGACTACACCATCGCCGCCAACGGCGGCAACCTCAGCGGCGCCGAGCTGTCGGCGGATCTGGCCAGCACCAGCGTCACCATCAGCACCGCGACCCAGGGCACGGCCGGAGGCAACGGCGACATCTTCGTGAACGACGCGGTGAGCTGGAACGCGGCCACCACGCTGACGCTGAACGCCCAGCGCAACATCGAGCTCAACGCGCCCATCACGGTGGCGAACGCCGGCGGCGGGCTGGCATTGAACTACGGCGGCTCGGACTACAGCCTGGGCGCGCCGGTGAGCTTCATCGCCGGCAGCGGCGGCAGCTTCAGCGTGAATGGCCAGGCCTACACGCTGATCCATGACATGGCCGCGCTGACCGCAATCAACTCGACAGGCCTGTCCGGCCGCTATGCGCTGGCGAAGAACCTGGATGCTGCCGGGACAACCTACAGCAGCGCGCTGATCGGCGCTAGCTCCAACTCATTCACCGGCACCCTGGCCGGTCTCGGCCATACCATCAGCAATCTGAGCATCAATAGTGTGCATAACGACACTGGCCTGATCAGCAAGCTGGGGCAGTACGGCCGGGTGCGCGATATCGGGTTGGTGGATGTGAACATCACCGCCGGTTCATATTCCGGCGCGCTGGTCGGCAGTGCGGACAGGGCGAGGGTAGACAACGTATTCGTCACCGGCTCGGTGAGTGGTTATTACGCGGGCATCATTGGCGGCATCGTCGGCTATTCCTACATGACGCCGATCACCAACGCCTATTTCATCGGCCAGGTCAGCGGCAGCATCCGGGTCGGCGGCATCGTCGGCACCAACTACGGGACGGTTGCCAACGCCTATGCGGTGGCGCAGGTGTCCGGGACGGGGGCGGGCGTCGGCCCCCTGATGGGCTACGGCGACCCCCTCAGCAACAGCTTTTACGCCACCACCGACGCCGGCGGCAACGCGATCTCCACCAGCGGCCACGACAACGCTGCCGGTACCGCGAAAACCTACACCGAGCTCACCCAGCTCTCCACCTTCAGCGGCTGGGACATCGACGACGCCGGTGCCAGCGGCCGGGCCTGGCGGATCTACGACGGCAACACCCTGCCGCTGCTGCGCGCCTTTCTGACGCCGGTGAAGGTGCTGGTGGGCGACCTCGGCAGCAGTACCTACGACGGCAACGGCGTTTCCGGCACCACCAACGGCTATGTCGTGCCCAACGGCGTCACCCTCTCCGGCAGCGGTGGCACGCTGAGCTACTCCACCGGCGCGGATGCCCGCAGCTACTACGGCGATGGCGGCAGCCTGAACATCACCGGCGGCTATTACTCCAGCCAGAACGGCTACGACATCATCTACGACGGCAGCTACACCATCACGCCGAAGGCGATCACGGTGAGCGCGGACGCGGCCAGCAAGACCTATGGCGACGCCGACCCCACGCTGGGCTGGACAGCGAACGGCCTGGTCGGCAGCGACACCCTGGGCGGCAGTTTGTCGCGGGTGGCCGGCGAGAACGCCGGCAGCTACGCCATCAACCAGGGCACGCTGGCCAATGCCAACTACAGCATCACTTTCACCGGCAACACGCTGACCATCACGCCCAAGGCGATCACCGTAAGCGCCGATGCGGCGAGCAAGACCTACGGCGACGCCGACCCGACGCTGGGCTGGACGGCGAACGGCCTGGTCGGCAGCGACACCCTGAATGGCAGCCTGTCGCGGGTGGCCGGCGAGAACGCCGGCAGCTACGCCATCAACCAGGGCACGCTGGCCAATGCCAACTACAGCATCACTTTCACCGGCAACACGCTGACCATCACGCCCAAGGCGATCACCGTGAGCGCGGACGCGGCGAGCAAGACCTACGGCGACGCCGACCCGACGCTGGGCTGGACGGCGAACGGCCTGGTCGGCAGCGACACCCTGGGCGGCAGTTTGTCGCGGGTGGCCGGCGAGAACGCCGGCAGCTACGCCATCAACCAGGGCACGCTGGCCAATGCCAACTACAGCATCACTTTCACCGGCAACACGCTGACCATCACGCCCAAGGCGATCACGGTGAGCGCCGACGCGGCCAGCAAGACCTACGGCGACGCCGACCCGACGCTGGGCTGGACGGCGAACGGCCTGGTCGGCAGCGACACCCTCAGCGGCAGCGTATCGCGCGACGCCGGGGAGAACGCCGGCAGCTATGCCATCAACCAGGGCACCCTGGCCAACGCCAACTACAGCATCAGCTTCACCGGCAACACCCTCACCATCACCCCGGCCAGCCTCACGGTGACCGCCAGCAACGCCAGCAAGACCTACGATGGCCTCGCCTGGAGCGGCGGCAACGGCGTGAGCTACAGCGGCTTCGTCAATGGCGAGGACGCTTCCGTGCTGTCCGGCGCGCTGAGCTACGGCGGCAGTGGCCAGGGCGCGGTGAATGCCGGCAGCTATGGCCTCAGCGCTTCCGGCCTCACCAGCGGCAACTACGCCATCAGCTATGTGGACGGGGCGCTGACGATAAACAAGGCAGTGCTCACCGTGACCGCCCACGACGCCAGCAAGCGCTACGACGGCCAGGCCTGGAGCGGTGGCAACGGCGTCGGCTACAGCGGCTTCGTCAATGGCGAGGACGCCTCGGTGCTGTCCGGCAGCCTCGCCTTCGGCGGCAGCAGCCAGGGGGCGACGGCCGCCGGCAACTACACCATCACGCCCGGCGGGCTGGGCAGCGGCAACTACCTCATCCAGTTCGTCGATGGCCAGCTGCAGATCGGGCGGGCGGTGACCATGGATGGCGGCCGGGTGGTCAGCGCCATCGACCCCGAAGCGGTCCGCCGCGCGCCCACGCTGCCGGCGCTGGCCGCGCTGATGGCGGGCCTGGGGCGGACGTCGGTGCCGCTGGCGCTGAACCAGGACTTCATCCAGCTCGCCCGCTGAGCATCCTCGCTTTGAAGGCCCGGCCATGAACCACAGCTACCGACTCATCTGGAACGCCCGTGAGGGGCGCTGCGTCCCCGCCCCCGAAACGGCCGTGGGCCGGGGCAAGGCCGGCGGGTGCCGGCTGAGCCCGCTGGCGCTG
>NZ_SNVV01000055.1 GCF_004361735.1 Azoarcus indigens
AAGCTGGCGTGGCTGAAGGAGATGGAGAGCCGGGGCGACATCGACTGGCAGCGGGTGAAGGAAGTCCACGACCAGTGGAAGTACAGCCACTCGGGTATGGGTGCGGGGCTGGCGATCATCGTGGCCATCGTGGTGACGGTGCTCACTTGGGGCGCGGCCAGTGCAGCGGTGGGCGCAGGCGCTCAGGCAGGCACGGCGATGGCGGCCGCGGTGCCGGCCACGGCCACAACGGCGGCCGTGTCGGCTGGCTGGGCCAACGTGGCCTTGACCAGCGCGATCACGTCGATGGCAAGCAATGCCGCCATCAATACGATCAACAGCGGCGGCGATTTGGGCAAGGCCCTGTCCGCGACCTTCTCGGAAGAAGCGATGAAGGGCTACCTCACGAGCGCGGTAGCCGCAGGCATCACGACCGGCCTGATCGATGGTTACTTCGCCGACAAGAGCAGCGCGGGCAGCGGGGGAATCGACGTCGACCTCTCCAACGCCGGGCAGGCCAGCGCGGGCACGACCGGCCCCAGCTTCAACCTCAACGAATGGAGCAGCTTGGGCAAATTCGCGGCCTATCAGGGAAGCAAGGCCGTGGTCTCAGCCGGCGTGGATGCCGCCATAAATGGAGGGAGCTTTGAGGAGAAGCTGGCGGCTTCGCTCACCTCGGCGGCCATCCATGTGGTTTCGGCGGCGGCCTTCAACCAAGTGGGAAATCTCGGGCTGGAAGGCGGCTCTCTGGAAAAGGTTGCCGTCAAGGCGTTGGTGGGAGGTTTGATCAGCCAGGCAGCCACCGGGGATTTTGCGACCGGGGCATTGGCGGCTGGAGCCAACGAGGCGCTTTCCAACAAGCTTGCCGAGCTTGTCAAGGGTGACAAGGATCTTGAATCGATGGCTTCCCAGCTTGTTGGTGCTGTGGCAGCCGGAATTACCGGGGGCGACGTCAACCTGGGCTCGAACATCGCCCAATACGACAATCTCTATAACAGGCAGCTACATCCGAAGGAAATTGAGTTCCTCGCGGATCAAGAGTTGGTAGATCGCTATATTGGCTACATGTCGGAGCGTGGGGTTTCATTGAACGAAGCAGAAGCCCGACAGGCTTTGGACCGATACGGTGCGGCAATGGCTGATATCGGCTGGACAAGTGTCAACGGACGTGATGCGGCTACCGAAGCCTTCATCCTAGCTGAGGCAGCGAGAGTGCCGGATGTCTACATCGACAGCGATGGAAAACAGCACAAGTTGTTCTCCGTAACGGCCGAGGAGTATAGAAATGAGTTGATAAACCTTAAGCCACTTTTTAGTGCGTATGAGACAAATAATGAAGTACGGAGCTATCTAGAAAACAATTTTGATCCACAGAGACTTACCAATTGGGCCGCAGACTATCGAACTGGGCAGTTGGCTGGATATGAGGATGCGGCAAAGAACGCCACCTTAATGGGGGATGTACAAGCCCTACTGGCTGCATTGGTGGGGGCTCCTGCACATATAAAGGATGCGCTGCTCAGTGACGAAATTGGCCCCTTTGATGATGCTCAAATGCAGAGCTATTATCAGACTCTGCTCAAACTGCAAGGGCGCGGGCTAGAGGCGGGTTATCTATCCGAATACGATTGGGCAACAACACAACGTTTGGCTGTGATCGGAATCCCCCTTTCTGAGGTAGGTGGGGGGCTTGCTGCGAAAGGATTAGGCAAGGTTCTAAGTTCAATAGCAGATAGAAAAGCGGCGCTTTCAGGAAGCTTGCCGGAAAGCACCCCTCCATGGGTAAGTAGTATTGTAGATCGGCAAGAAACAGGGATTGAATGGGGGAAAGGAATTCAAAATCAAGGGATGCCATGGGAGAATTATCTTGCTTCGCAACTCCCTTCGGGAGCTCGCTTGCCGCCCGCCTTCAAGACTTTTGATTTTTATGATGTGTCAACTGGAACGGCGATTAGTGCTAAGACTTTAGATACGGCTACTGCAGCTAAGATTGCAAATCCAAGTCAGATCTATAGTTCCCTGAAGGGGAATATCGATGCAGTTGCTAAATTTGACTCATATACTTTAAGCAATATTACTTTAAACAAGAATATGATTAATGTTCGTGAGTTGCAGATCGCTGTACCATCTGGAACAACTTCGGCTCAATGGGTTCAGATTAATCGTGCGATAGAGTATGGGAAGTCACAAAAGGTTAATGTTGTCATTATTTCTATAAAGTGATGATTATGGATGAGCCGAAAAAAAGATCGTGGGTTTGTGTAAAGGCTAATAAGGATTTTTTCTTTGTCGAGACGTATTCTGGGCTCTGGAATTGTTTGCCTGATTCTCTGGGTAGGCAGCTCATGCTAAAACCGAACGCTGCTGATGAAGAGTTGGGCTCTGCTGTTGTGGAGGGACTTGCTGCTAGTCGAAAAATTGATCCTAAGGATGACCCTGGGTTTTTTGATTTCATGGGCAGGGTTGTTCCGCAATACAATTCATGGGTTGATAATGTCATTGCTGAATTTGGTTATAAGAATAAGAGGGCTATGTTTAAGGAAATGAGAAGTTGTTTAATTGAAATGGTTGGTGATTCTATTGTGATGCAGCCAATGCATCACGAAAAATTGGAAGCTTGGAGTGGGAAGGGAATCACTGAGACGGATTATGTTGTTATCCCCTCTAAGAGTCATGCTATTGATGTTGGGCGGGCTTTGAGGCTGGCTATCAGTCGCTGTACGTGATGTACCCACATTATTCAGCTTGGTTTCATCGCCGCCTGGCCACTCTTCATGTTTTCAAACGCCCTGCTTGTCCGGAGTCCTGGTGGCCTTCGCGATGTCGGTCAGTAGTCCTATGTCTGGGTAATTAGCCCACACTAGTCGCAAACCCGTTGAACTCAGCTCTGATCTGAAGTGCTGTTTTCTCCTAGGAGGGAGGAAAAGTCCTGGTGCCGGTGCTCTACCTCGCCCAGGGCGAAGGCCGGCTGGCGCCCACCGGCGCGCTGATCCAGGGCCGCGAGCTCACGCTGATCACCGGCGGAACGCTGGCCAACAGCGGCACGCTGCGCGCCACCGAGAACCTCTCGGCGGCGGCCACCACGGTGGTCAATGCCGGGCTGATGCAGGCG
>NZ_SNVV01000056.1 GCF_004361735.1 Azoarcus indigens
GCTCAGCGGCCATCCCCGCACCGACTGGAACCGCGGCTGGCGCCCCGTCCGCCTGCGCCACCACGGCCGCCAGCACACCAGCCAGGCCGAAGAGAACGCCGACGGCCCGCATGGCACCGACTACCGCTACCACGTCGAACTGGTGCCCGACGACCTCGAATGGCGCCCCGCCCCCCGGCCGCGGCCCCGCGTCCCCGGCCCCCAGGTCGCCACCGTCGTCGGCCCCGCCGGCGAGGAGTTCCATGTGGACGAATTCGGCCGCGTGCGCGTGCAGTTCCCCTGGGACCGCGAGGGCAACGACGACGAACACAGCAGCTGCTGGATCCGCCCCACCCACGGCTGGGCCGGCGCCGGCTGGGGGCAGCTCAGCCTGCCGCGCATCGGCCAGGAAGTCATCGTCAGCTTCCTCGACGGCGATCCGGATCAGCCCATCATCACCGGCCGCGCCTACCGCGTCGGCAACCGCCCGCCCTACGAACTGCCCCGCCACCAGGTGCTCGCCACCCTCAAGAGCAAGGAACACAAGGGCGGGCGCGCCAGCGAGCTGCGCCTGGACGACACCACCGCCGAGATCAGCGCCGCGCTGATGAACGACCACGGCGACAGCCACCTGCACCTGGGCTACCTCACCCACCCCCGCCCGGACGGCGGCGCCCCGCGCGGCGAGGGCTTCGAGCTGCGCACCGATCTGCACGGCGCGCTGCGCGCCGCGAAGGGGCTTTTGTTGACGACAGATGGGCAACCACAAGCCCAAGGTGGCCATCTCTCTCGACTAGAGCTCATTCAATGCCTTGAGAGTGCGCTTGAATTGGCCAAGAACTTGGGAAGCTATTCAGAGCAGCATCAGAGCCTGGCCCACAATCCACAGCCTCAAAGCTCCCTGACCGAAGCAGTAAAGAACCTGGGACACGGGGCAAACGATGAAAAGGACGGGGGCGGTGGTGGACAACCGCTTATCGCGATCAGCAGTCCTGCAGGTATCGCCGCAGGCACGCCACGTTCAATCACACTGGCTGCTGGTCAGCATCTGGATGCCGTGACAGAGCAGAACCAGCAGCTCACTGCTGGTCAAAACATCGTCATGAACGCTGGGCAAGGAATCAGCCAGTTTGCCCACGGTGGCGATCTGCGTCAGATCGCACATCAAGGGCAGGTACTGATACAGGCACAACAAGACACTATCCGGTTGCAGGCGGACAAGAGCGTAGAGGTCAGCGCCAGTGAAGAGCATGTTCTGGTCATGGCTGAACGGCACATCACACTTTTATGCAATGGTGCTTACATCAAGCTGCAGAATGGCTGCATCGAATTCGGTTGTCCTGGTGAGATGAACTTCAAAGCAGCTGGATACACCTGGAATGGCGCAGCCAGTGAGGCTGCAACACTTCCCCAATTTGACGTGGGCCAAACCCAACGGCGTTTTGTCCTGACCTTACCCGATGGAGTTCGCCCAGCAGCCAATCAGCCTTACCGGGTGACTTTGAGCAATGGTGAGGAAATGACGGGGGTAACTGACGCCCAAGGCGCCACGGAGTTGATGCAGCAGGATGCAATGCATATCGCGTTCTTCGAGTTGCTGGCGCCCAATACGCTCAAGTAAAGCGGCGACACATATCGCACATGGGCATGCAGCTCGCCGGCTCAACCCATTTACCATCTAATCGAGGAACTAAAAAAGGATGTCCTCAAGCACAGTTGCTGGAAAATCCCAGGCCATCCTGGCTCCTGGTGCGGGTGATGCTCACGTGCATAAGCAGCAGCCCAAGCCCTGCATTGTCATTTTGATCCACGGCGTCAATGACCTAGCCGGCGTCTACGACGAACTAGAAACAGGCATTTGTACGGGACTGAACGAGCGGCTGGATCATTCGCTAACTAATCGAGGCAAACGCAGTCCAGCCGCGCTTAATCCGGCCACTTACACCTCACCCAAGGACGATGAGGGCAAAGCGCCTGACCCGGATGCTGTGTATTACCGGCGCATTGCTAGCGAAGGCAAACAGGGCGGCCATTCGCGCAGCGTCGTCATTCCCTTCTACTGGGGCTTCCGCGAGGAAGAGGCCGCGATTCAGAAACAAACATCTCACGGCGAATGGCTGGACCGCTTCGGCAACCGGTTGGACAAGGCCGGCACCAAGGAAGGGGGGCCTTTCGGCAATGCCACGACCACGCTTACCGATATGTTCGGCCGAGGCTTCTCAGCCAAGCTGGGATTCCTTCCCATGAACCCCATGTTTGGAACACCCGACCACCCCTTATTCCCCGCACCTAACCGCCGTTACATGGTCCTGGCCGCACAGCGCTTGGCGATGCTGGTCAAGATCATCCGCAACTATGAAAGTGCAGATGGTAGAAGCGGCAAGCATGACACCATCAACGTAGTCGGTCATAGCCAGGGAACGCTCATCGCCTTGCTGGCCAATGCGATGCTCAAGGATGAAGGACACGGACCAGTCGATGCCCTAATTATGATGAGTTCGCCCTATAGCCTGGTTGAATCGGGTTATGAGCGTATGGAGCTCCACTCCGCCCAGCAAACCACACCAGCGCGAATACAAACCCTGGCGAACATCACAAGGTTCATCGGCGAACACCCTCAGACAAAGCCAAGCATGAAGGAAATGGCCGATGCGACGCACAACAGTTGCATAGGCGGCCTCCGTTGGAATGCCGGGCAATGCAAAACCACGATCGATGGAAGGGACGTTGAGTTTGCCGAACGGGATAACCGCGGTGGCATCTTTCTCTATTTTTCACCGCAGGATCAGACAGTCGGGCTGAGCAACGTGCGGGGCATCGGCTGGCAGGGCGTTGGAGAGTCCGTCACATACAGCACGGATCATCGCAAACAGGCGGTTACCCCCCTAGTCGCAGGCAAAAGACTGCTGGGAACAGTTACGGGCCAGGACTATTTCGAGGTCGAGGAGCCCGCCCTTGCCGCACTAGGCATGAGATTCAATCAGAGAGTCTTCACCCCCCGCCTGTGTCAGGCGACATCGTAAATTGACCCCCTAGCGACACGAGGAATTGCCCCCCTCGCTCGCAAGGAGGGCATCGTTGGAAACGAAGCACATTGAGG
>NZ_SNVV01000057.1 GCF_004361735.1 Azoarcus indigens
TCCACGTTCAGGATGGGCATGCCGTAGATCGGGCTGCTCTTGTCGGTGCGCGCCACCGGATTGACCACGTCGTTGGCGCCGATCACCAGCGCCACGTCCGCCTGCGGGAAGTCGGCGTTGATCTCTTCCAGGTCGAAGATCTTGTCGTAGGGCACCCCGGCCTCGGCCAGCAGCACGTTCATGTGGCCCGGCATGCGGCCCGCCACCGGGTGGATGGCGAAGACGACTTCGACGCCGCCTTCTTCCAGCAGCTGCGCCATCTCCCACACCTTGTGCTGGGCGCCGGCCACCGCCATGCCGTAGCCGGGCACGATGACGACCTTGCTGGCGTAGCGCATCACCGAGGCGGCATCGAGCGCGGAGAACTCGCGCATGCTGCCTTCGATGCGCTCGCCGCCGCCGGCGGCGGCCCCGCTGAGGGGGGTGAAGAGCACGTTGGAGATGGGCCGGTTCATGGCCCGGGCCATGAGCTGGGTGAGCAGCGTCCCGGAGGCGCCGACGACGATGCCGGCGACGATCAGCGCCGGGTTGCCCAGCACATAGCCTTCGAAGCCGACGGCCAGGCCGGTGAAGGCGTTCAGGAGCGAGATCACCACCGGCATGTCGGCGCCGCCGATCGGGCTGGTGAGGATGACGCCCAGCAGCAGGGCGAGCACGAAGAAGGCGATGACCAGGCCGGGCTGGAGGCGGTCGGCGGCGACGATCAGGCCGCCGAGCCCGATCACGCTCAGGGCGAGCAGCACGTTCACCGCGTTCTGCGCCGGCAGCCGCCAGGCTTTCTTCATGATGCCTTGCAGCTTGGCGAAGGCGATGCAGGAGCCGGAGAAGGCGACCGAGCCGATGAGGGCGCCGAGCACCGCGAGGAGGGTGACGACGGTGCCGTGGATTTCGCCGCGGGCGAATTCCAGCGCGGCGATGGCCGCCGCCGCCCCGCCGCCCATGCCGTTGTAGATGGCGACCATCTGCGGCATGTCGGTCATCTTGACGGTCTTGCCGCTCCACCAGGCCACCACGGCGCCGGCGACGATGGCGACGAGCATCAGGCCGACGTTGTGCAGGCCGGGGGTGGCGAAGGTGACCAGGGTGGCGAAGACCATGGCGATGCCGCCCCAGACGATGCCGCGCCGGGCGGTGACCGGGGAGCTCATGGCCTTGAGGGCGAGGATGAAGACGACGGCGACGGCGAAGTAGGACGCGTCGATGAACCACTTGGCGGTCATTGTGCGCCTCCCTTCTTGGCTTCCTTGTTGCCGCTCTTGTTGAACATGGCGAGCATGCGTTCGGTGACGACGTAGCCGCCGGCGGCGTTGGCGGCGCCGAGGAAGACGGCGACGAAGCCGATCGCCAGCTGCAGCGGGCTGTCGGCGTCGGCGTGGCCGAGCACCACCATGGCGCCCACCAGCACGACGCCGTGGACGAAGTTGGAGCCGGACATCAGCGGGGTGTGCAGGATGACCGGCACGCGGGAGATGACTTCATAGCCGGTGAATGCGGCCAGCATGAAGATGTACAGGGCGGTAAAGCCTTCCATGGGTGGGGCGCTCCTTACAGGCCGAGGGCGGCTTTGACGCCGGCGTGGCGGACTTCGCCGGCGTGGGTGAGGCAGCTGCCGGCCATCACTTCGTCTTCCCAGTCGAGGGCGAGGGTGCCGTCCTTGATGAAGGGGGAGATGAAGTTGTAGAGGTTCTTGGCGAGCATTTCGGAGGCGTGCACCGGCATGCGGCTGGGGATGTGGGTGGGGCCGATGACGAGCACTTCGCCGATCCAGGTCTTTTCCCCGGCGATGGTGCCTTCGACGTTGCCCCCGGTCTCGGCGGCCATGTCGACGACGACCGCGCCCGGCTTCATGCGCGCGACCATGTCGGCGGTGATGATGCGCGGGGCGCGCTTGCCGGGGATGGCGGCGGTGGTGATGAGGGCGTCGCACTGGGCGACGGCCTTGCCCAGTCTTTCCGCTTGCCTGGCCTTTTCTTCGTCGGTGAGTTCGCGGGCGTAGCCGCCGGTGCCGGCAGCGGCAACACCGGTGTCGACGAAGCGCGCGCCCAGCGATTCGATCTGTTCGCGGGTTTCGGGGCGCACGTCATAGGCTTCGACCTGGGCGCCGATGCGCCGGGCGGTGGCGATGGCCTGCAGGCCGGCCACGCCGGCGCCGATCACCAGCACCTTGGCCGGGCGGATAGTGCCGGCGGCGTAGGTGAGCATGGGAAAGAACTTGGGGCTGTGGTCGGCGGCGATCAGCGCACACTCGTAGCCCGCCACCGCGGCCTGGCTGGAGAGCACGTCCATGCTCTGGGCACGCGAGATGCGCGGCAAGAGTTCGAGCGCGAAGGCGGTGATCTGCTTTTGCTGCAGGAGCTTCACGCGCTCGGCATCGGCCCAGGGTTGCAGCATGCCGACCAGCACGCTGCCCGGCTTCATGGCGGCGAGGGACTCGGCCGGCGGCGGCTGCACGCACAGCACGAGGTCGGCGCCGCTGTAGACACTGGCGGCGTCGGCCGACCAGCTCACGCCGGCGAAGGCGTCGTCGCCGTAGTGCGCCGGGCGCCCGGCGCCTTGTTGCATCTGCAGCACAACGCCCAGGCTCTGGTATTTCTTCAGCACGTCCGGCACCACCGGCAGGCGGCGTTCGCCTGCGAGCGTCTCCGACGCGACTCCTAGCAACAATGGCATCGAGG
>NZ_SNVV01000058.1 GCF_004361735.1 Azoarcus indigens
CAGCGCCGCCGGCCCCTCCATCGCGATCTGGCCGGTCTCCAGCACATAGGCGTAGTCGGCCACCTGGAGGGCCGCGCGGGCGTTCTGCTCCACCAGCAGGATGGACACGCCGCGGCGTCTCAACTCGGCGATGATGCGGAAGATCTCCCGCACGATGAGCGGCGCCAGCCCCAGGCTGGGCTCGTCCAGCATCAGGAGCTTCGGCTTGGCCATCAGCGCCCGGCCCACCGCCAGCATCTGGCGCTCGCCGCCCGAGAGCGTGCCGGCGAGCTGGCCGCGGCGCTCCTTCAGCCGCGGGAAGAGGGCATACACCTCTTCCATGGTCTGGCCGTGGTCGCGTTTGCCCATGCGGTAGCGCTGGAAGGCGCCCAGGGTGAGGTTGTCTTCCACCGTCATCTCGCCGAAGAGCTCGCGCTTCTCCGGCACCAGGTTCATGCCGCGGGCGACCATGCGCTCGACCTCCGGCACGATCTCGATGGCGCCGTCGAAGCCCACCTGCCCTTTGGATTCGAGCACGCCCATGATGGCCGAGAGCATCGTCGTCTTGCCGGCGCCGTTGGGGCCGATGACGGTGACGATCTGGCCCTCGCCCACCACCAGGTTGGCGTTGGTGAGCGCTTCGACCTTGCCGTAGGACACGCACAGGTCCTGCACTTCCAGCACCTTGCTGGCGGGCTGGTTGCTCTGGTTGCCTTGTTGATTGCTCATGCTCATCACTCCACACCGCCCAGGTAGGCTTCGAGCACCTTGGGGTTCTGCTGCACCTCTTCCGGGAGACCCTCGGCGATCTTCTCGCCGAACTCCATCACCACCACCCGATCAACGAGGCCCATGACGAAGTCCATGTCGTGCTCGACCAGCAGGATGGCCATGCCTTCGGCGCGCAGCTTCTTCAGGAGCTCGCCCAGGGCTTCCTTCTCCTTGTAGCGCAGGCCGGCGGCCGGTTCGTCCAGCAGCAAGAGGCAGGGGTCGGAGCAGAGCGCCCGGGCGATCTCGAGGATGCGCTGCTGGCCCAGGGCGAGGCTGCCGGCTTCGTCGTACATGTGCGGGGCGAGGCCCACGCGTTCGATCTGGCGGGCCGCTTCGGCGAGCAGGCGGGCTTCCTCGCTGCGGTCCAGCCGCCAGGCGGAGGCGAGCACGCCCTTGTCGCCGCGCAGGTGGCCGCCGATGGCCACGTTCTCCAGCACGCTCATGGTGGGCAAGAGCTTCACATGCTGGAAGGTGCGGCTCATGCCCATGCGGGCGATCTCGCGCGAGTCGTGGCCGGCCACCGGTTTGCCGAGGAAGCGCACTTCGCCGGAGGTGGGGGTGTCGACGCCGGAGAGTTGGTTGAACATGGTGCTTTTGCCGGCGCCGTTGGGGCCGATCAGCGCCAGGATTTCGCCGGCCTTCACTTCCAGGCTCATGTTGTTGTTGGCGACGAGGCCGCCGAACTTGCGGGTGACGTCGCGCGCTTCGAGGATGCGCTCGCCGGCCCGGGGCAGCTCGCGCCGCGGCAGCGGCTCGGCGGCGGCGTCGATGACCTTGTGGGCGCGGCGCACCGGCACCAGCCTGGCGAGGATGGGCCACAGGCCGCCGCGGGCGCGTTGCAGCACCAGCACCATCATCAGGCCGAAGACGATGACTTCGAAGTTGCCGCTGTGGCCCAGCAGCTTGGGCAGCAGGTCCTGCAGCCACTGCTTCATGATGGTGATGACGCCGGCGCCCACCAGCGCGCCCCAGACGTGGCCGGCGCCGCCGACCACCGCCATGAAGAGGTACTCGATGCCGATGTGCAGGCCGAAGGGCGTCGGGTTCACGAAGCGCTGCATGTGGGCGTAGAGCCAGCCGGAGGCGCAGGCGTGGAGTGCTGCGATCAGGAAGATGATCATGCGCGAGCGCGAGGTGTTCACCCCCATGGCTTCGGCCATGACCATGCCGCCCTTCAACGCCCGGATGGCGCGGCCTTCGCGCGAGTCGAGCAGGTTCTGGGTGGTGAAGACGGCGGCGAGCAGGAAGAGCCAGATGAGGTAGTAGATCTTGGGGCCGTCGTCGAGCACCACGCCGAAGAGGGTGATGGGGGGGATGCCGGTCAGGCCGGTGTGCCCGCCCAGGCTCTCCAGGGTGCCGAACAGGAAGTAGAGCGAGATGCCCCAGGCGATGGTGCCCAGCGGCAGGTAGTGGCCGGAGAGCTTCAGCGTGAGCGAGCCCAGCACCAGGGCGACCACCGCGGTGAAGACGAGCCCCACCACCAGCGCGAGCCAGGGCGAGCCGCCGGCCCAGGCGAGCCAGCCGGGCAGTTCGGTGGCGGTGGTGAGGACGGCGGTGGTGTAGGCCCCGAGGCCGACGAAGGCGGCCTGGCCGAAGCTGGTGAGGCCGCCCACGCCGGTCAAGAGCACCAGGCCCAGCGCCACCAGGGCGTAGAGGCCGATGTAGTTGAGCAGGGTGACGTAGAAGGGCGGGAGGAACTGCGGGGCGATGGCCAGCAG
>NZ_SNVV01000059.1 GCF_004361735.1 Azoarcus indigens
AACCCACCACAGATGCCGGATATACGACTGCAGGTGATTCAACCCGGAAAGTCAAAAACACGATCTGTCTTGATTCATGGGGGAGGCCATATATGCCGGGTTAGAAGGCTGGTGGCTCATGCGCTACTTTAACCAGGAAGGAGTGACTAGCCCAGGCTCGGGTGGGAGCGTGATTTCCTCTCCGTTACTGAGGCGAACGGTTCCATTCTCTGCCCCACCGAACAGTCGCCCCGTGCCTTTTGCCCACAGGGGAAACAGTGCGATGTTTTCTCCGTGACGTGCCGGAAATTTGAAACATAGAAACGTAATGCCGCTATGTTCAATAGCGTCACCCTCACTGAAACCAAACGATTGCAGTGAGGCGTTCTTGTCGAGCCACGCGCCAAATAGATTGCTCACGCTTAGCCAGTTTTCTTCGGAGCGTGCCTCAATGTACCAGCGAGTAATCATTGGTGCCTTCTAACGCCCAGGTTAACCGGCGCCGAAGCCGTAGGCGGAGGGCACCAACACTGGCCATGAAAATGCCGAAGGCATTGCCAGTGTTGGCGTCCGCGTTGAACCGCCAGTTAGGTTTTTTCGCGAAGGCCCCGGAGATAGCGAGTGATTATTCATCGGTCTTGACGTTGGAGGCGGAAAGCTTATTATCTCGACCTGCATCAATCACGACAATGGCTTTTGATCCAGTGAGCTTTAGTTCATTCAGAACGCGTACTGTCTTTACAAGCTCTATCTCAGAAAAGCACATGATGACTTTTATTGATTGCTTGGTCTGATTTGCTGCCTCGTAAACCGCGACTTGATTCTCCAAGTTTTGCTTCAACTTAGAGTTGCTTGCGAGCTTGAATTCAACAAGAGTGCTGTCCTTTGAGCCTCTTGATATTTTGTAGTCTACCGGGCCTCTCCCATTATTGACCTCACTGTTTACATCATCTTGGGCTGCATACCAGGTGAGGCGGAACATGAGCTGTAGGTCAGACTCCCGCTTGACGGGTTGGCCTTTGACATAAAAAACTCTATAGCCGTCGTTGTTCTCAATTACTTGCTTTAAAAAGTGAACTCGCTTGAGGGTTTCGTCGAACGTGTCGTTTGGCTCGGCATAGAAATTTTTCTCTGAGTGCAGCTTTGTGATGAGGCTGCTGACTTGAGAAATAAAAACTGACTCGGTTTCCCTGATTTTTTCATCGCTGATCTTGACTGCGTCTGCGCCGTTATCTTCTTTGAATTTGATGTAGTAGTCGATCAGTTCTGGGAATTTTCTAAGTGTCGCTGCCACTGCACGATTAATGTCTTTTTGATTTGCGTCGTCCGGAATCTGTCGAGCTAGATATTCGTTGACTTGACTGCGAAGGACCTCGTTCGGTAGCGATTCGGAGACTTCGTCGAAATCGCCAATGAGATCGTGCTTGTTTATCCATGCCTCATCCTTTGTAAGGAGGTCTTTCGGGGTTAGTAATACGAAGTCGCCATCAATAAAAGGCAGCTCATAGTGTGCCGTTTGCCAACTTCGCGTTTCATAGTTGAACTTTGTGTGGGTTACTGGAACGCGCTTAATTCTATTTGCATGCAAATGTTGTTTTGCAAATTTTTGCGTGTATTCGCAAAGGAAACCTTTTATTAGATTGGTTGCGAAGTCGCTAATATTGTCTTTACCCACTCCGTCTTTAATGAGGCAAAGTTTTTCAAGGTGGCTGCTCTTGGTGATTTTCTCTTCCCCAAAGTCTCTAAAGACCGAGTGGAGATTGTCGTTGAGTGCTGTGCTAAATACTTGGCCAAGCCCGGAGCCTCCGTTCCCAACTTTGCTGTACCCCAGCCATGTTTGTTTTACTTCTGGAAACCTGAACCAGGATCGCAAGAGTCCAGGTGATATTTCGCCCTCCGCCGATATTTCGCGCAAGAAGCGAACATATTTTATGATCCCAGCGTGAAGGCTCTGATATTCCGGCTTGTCGCTATTGAAAAGCAAGAATGGGTCAATGAATACCGGGAGATCGTTGATTAGTGAAATATTGAACGCACCGTAGGCGTCTAGCACCTCTGGTGCAACACCAAAGTAATCAGAGAAGTAGACGCTAACCTGCATTTGGCTCTTTCAATTTTCTGGTAGTCGCAAGGTCTGGCTAAGAAAACCTAACGAATAGCGTTTATCCGCCGCAGCGGCGACGTGGGAGGAAGGCAAGGCGGCATGGCGGCGGATAAACCTCGTTGGACTGAACCGCCGCGACGGCGGATGCTAGGG
>NZ_SNVV01000060.1 GCF_004361735.1 Azoarcus indigens
GTGCGTCCTGATGGGGCACCAAGGAGCGAAAGCGGGGGCAACGGCCCGTGGCCGACCCGGTCGGAAGCGAAAAATGCCTTCGAACTCGAAAGGTCGTCACTGATACGCGCTCGAAATCGGTCCGCCGGCGCTTGATCATGATTTGTTCAGCACTTCCTTAACTCGGTTCATAAACTACTTCAAACTCAGGGCCAAGCTCTGCCTGAAGTTCCGATAAGAAAGTAAGTGCTTCGGCCTCAAACTTTGTATATTCATCGGTGCTCCAAGGGCCTGGGTCGGGTGGATATTCCCAATTTAAGGCGGTGTCGTGCCATTTCGATAATGCATTTAACCGTTCGAGCATTGCATTGCTTAGGGGTAATTTGTCTTCCACTGGGCCGACATCAAATTCTTTTAGTGCTGCTTCATTTCCACACCACAAAGAGCCTCCGCCCCATTCGAACATTAGTCTGATGTGGAAAACTCCGGACATTGATGTGGCCTCTAACGTGCTAGCTCAGGGGCGACCGGAGGCCGCAGGCCGGAGAGAACCGAGAAGCGCAGCTTCTCGGGCGTCCCCTGGAGCGGCGGGTTAGGGCACGATCGCGTCATTTGGCTGCTCCAGAGAAATTGACTGACAGCTTGGTTTCGCCAGTGTCCGTCTTGGTAGCGACGGCCATCGCGCTATTGCCAGCAATGGTGACCTTTCCCCAAGCAACCTGAACGTCACCGATTTTTCCGCGACGTACGCCGAACTTGGCAATGTCCACTTTGCACGGGCCGATGACGCGTATGGACTCGACCGGCCTCATTACTTCTGGCTCGATCTTCTTCATGTACAAGGGGCGCCCCTGTTGATCGCTCGGTGGCTCCCAAACGAACTCGAACCATTTGTGCTCATCTTTGCCCTCGGCCAATAGATAGTCTCTAGCACGAGGACTCTTCAAGAGCCCATCAACCAGCTCCTTCGTTTGGCAAAGTTCAGTGCCATCTTCTAGGTAGAGCAGATTGTCTGGAGTAGTTGCGACGGTCTCGGGAGCAAGAAGGCCGACCTGGGCAACCCGAATGCTCACCTTCTCAGCGGTGATCGTCACGAACTTTAGCCAAAGTTCTCCATTGGGGCCAAGTAACGCGCGAATGTCATGGTCATCGATGTCTTCAAGTGTAAAAACCTCAATTCCATACTTGCTTGCGACGTCACGAGCTTCCGGGGTAAAGCCACTGCGCGATGCCAGTAGCAAGACATTCGTATCTAGGCGGTCATGCTTTGCCTTCATAGCGTCGACCCAACTGACGTCTGCGATCCGTTGGTGGTCGCGACACTCGATGGATACGAAGACACGCTGAGATCCAACCTTACCTTCAACGACGACGTCGACTTCCCGAAAACGCTTGGTCAAGCGGTCGCGCATCATCTTCGATTCGCTGACCTTTGCGCCTTCCGAGAGATTGAGGCGTACGAGGTAGATCAGACGCTGAAAGTCGTTCGATCGCTTTGGCATGTTCCGGAATTCTGGCGTGCCCTAACGTGCTAGGTGAGGGGCCGCCGGAGCGGCAAAGCCGCGTAGGGAACCGAGAAGCGCAGCTTCTCGGCGGTCCCTCTCGACCGGCGGGTTAGGCACCACGGATTGGAAACGAGGAAGTGATTTCATCGAGTTCTCGGAGTACGGGCGCAAGACTTGTTTGATCGAAAGCGAACGCAAATGCCAACTTGTTGCCAATGCTGGGTTGATCTATAGCTTCGCCGGTGACTGTAAGGCCACCACGGCCATCACCAACCACACGAATCGACAACTGTTCTTCAAGGGTGGCAAAGTTTGCTTCTCCCTTCAACGAGTCGTACAGAGCGCCTAGTTGCTCACGGAAGCCGACGAAATCCTCAGTGAGAAAGGCTGCATCAAACTTTCCAGAAAATGCACCGGCGCTCACTTCAACACGAACGGAAAGCCAGTTGTCATCGTGGTAATCGCCGGTCGCGGCGCGCTCGTAGTTGCGTACGGTAACCGCCACCTTTTCTGTTTCAGAACTGCCGAGTGAGAAAGAGGGCATGTGGTGCCTAACGTGGAAGTGAGGGGCAGCCGGAGTGCGAAGCACGGAGGGAACCACCAAGCACAGCTTGGTGGCTGTCCCGCTCGACTGATGGGATGGACTCCCCCTCCTTTTCCGCGCCCAATAGGCGCCACCGGTGCTCATGGGGATGGGGATCGGTCTTCAGAAAGAGGAGTCCGT
>NZ_SNVV01000061.1 GCF_004361735.1 Azoarcus indigens
TGTCAAGCGACACGAGGATTTAACCCCCTGACGACATCTGGAATTGACCCCCTGGGTTAATCAACTCTCCGCGGTGATCGGGGTGGGGGCCGCGGCCTTCTGCAGAAGTCCGCTGCGCCGCTTGTCACGCAGCCGGTAGCTGTCACCTCGGATCGTAATCACGTGGCTGTGGTGCAGCAGCCGATCGAGGATGGCGGTGGCCGCCACCGCATCGCCGAACACCTGTCCCCATTCGCCGACCGGGCGGTTGCTGGTGATCAGCATGCTGGCCCGCTCGTAGCGCCGCGACACCAGTTGGAAGAACAGGTGTGCCGCGGCCGGTTCGAGTGGCAAGTAGCCAAGCTCATCGATGATCAGCAGCTTGGGCTTTGAGAGCTGCAGCAGCTTCTCCTCGAGTCGTCCGTCGGCGTGCGCCTTGGTCAGCCCAGCCATCAGCGCCGCCGCCGAGGTGAAGAGCACCGTGTAGCCACGATCAACCGCTTCGCGCCCGAGCGCGACCGCCAAGTGCGTCTTGCCCACGCCGGGTGGGCCGAGCAGCAGCAGGGCTTGGCCGTGGCCGACCCAGCGGCCCGTGGCCAGATCGCGGATCTGCCCCGGATCGATCGAGGGCTGCGCCTCGAAGTCGAAGCCTTCGAGCGTGCGCACGCACGGGAAACGGGCGAGCTTCATGCCCATCTGGATGCGCCGTGTGTCGCGCCGGGCGACTTCGCGCTCGGCCAGGAACAGCAAGGCTTCGCGCAGCGTCATCTGTGCCCGGCTGGCTTCGTCGAGCAGGCTGTCGAGCTGATCGCGGATCGCCGTCAGCCGCAGCCGGGTGAGCAGTTCGTCGAGTCGGTCGGTGTCGATCATCACCAGCCTCCGCCCACGAGCGCTTCATACTCGGCCAACGGGCGCAGCAGCGCATCGGTGCGCGGCGGCGGCTCAAGCTCGGCCGGCGGCGGCAGTCCTCCCAGCAGATGGCCGCGCTCGATGCTGCGCCCCCGGCTGCCGGAGAGTTCCGCATGGCGGGCCACCTCCTCGCCGGCATACTCGATCGCCACGGTGTCGGCGCTGACAAGGACCGTGACCGTCTCGCCGATCAGCCGCCACGGCACGCTGTAGGCGTTGGTGTCGAGTTCGATGCAGCCCTCGGCATTGACCCGGCGCACGAGCTCGCGCACCTGCAGGAAGGGAGCAATCCCGGCAACCGGACGCAGGTGCTCGCGCTCCAGGTCGAAGCGCTCAACGGGCGCGACGCCCGTCGTGCCATGGATGCGCACATCGGCCACCTCGCGCTGCCAGCGTGCCAGGTGCGCTTCCATCGCCGCCCAGCTCTCGAAGGCGTGGCCGGCGATCGCGTTCTTCTTTACGTAGCCCACGCCGTTCTCGGTCTTGCCCTTGGTGCGGGCGCGAAACGGGGCGCACGCCCGGGCAGCGATGTCCCAGTGCCGACAGAACGCCTCGAAGCGGCTGTTGAGCCGAACCTGGCGTGTCTGCGCGTCGTGCTTATCGACCAGCGCCTTGGCGTTGTCGACGAGCAGCGTCTGCGGCCGCCCGCCGAAGTGGGCAAACGCGGCCTCAATGCCGGCGAACCAGGCACTCTGGCGCTCGTGCCGGAACGCGCACGCGAAACCTCGGCGCGAGTAGCCCAGCGTCGCTACGAACAGGAACACCCGTACCGGCTCGCCACCGATCGTCACGCGCGTCTGCCCGAAGTCGATCTGCATCTGTTCGCCCGGCGCCGTCTCGAAGCGGATCGTCGCACGGCGACTGGCCTCCAGCTCCTGACGGAAACCCCGGCACGCACGCTCGACGGTACGCAGACTCGTCTCGACGCCCAGCTCCTTGCTCAACTGCTGACGCACCACGTCGCAGTTGCCCCGGTGCTGCAGGAAGCGCTCCCGCAACCAGACCTCCTGACCGTCGAGCACGCTCGTGCGCTGCGGCTGCCGGTAGGGCACCGGTCCGCCCGCGTTCAAGTACCGCCGCACCGTGTTGCGGGCGATGCCCAGCGTCCTGGCGATGCGCTTCGCGCCCCAGCCCGATTGCCCCAACCGAACGATCGTCGTGACCGCCTCCGGCTCCAACATCTCCTGCACTCCGCAAACAACACGGCGCACAGCATTCACCTCAATGTGCTTCGTTTCCAACGATGCCCTCCTTGCGAGCGAGGGGGGCAATTCCTCGTGTCGCTAGGGGGTCAATTTACGATGTCGCCTGACA
>NZ_SNVV01000062.1 GCF_004361735.1 Azoarcus indigens
CATCACGTGCGCCCAGTGGCTTCGAGAATGTGACCTTGCCTGGATCGGTCCCGGTTACGATCTTGAATGCCTTTGGGAGGGGGCTGATATTTAATAAGGATGGCGGGGCCAAAGGTGCAGAAGTCACTGACTCTCCCGATGGCCCGTTTAGTTGGTGGCACAAAGGCCGGCATACATCTAACGATAAATTACGTGGCGATTGGGAGGCCCAGACAGGTTCTAGCTGGCCAAAGGATGAGAGTGGGCGAAACCAAGACGTCTCGCATGAAATTCCGCTCGCCGACGGAGGTCCGGACCATGTGTCGAATGCTCAACCGAGACCAAGCAGCGAGCATCAGGATCGGCATCGAGATGCTGGTGACTACACGCGGTGGGGCAAACGGAGATAGGGATGAGACTAGATTTTTCTAAGGTTTTCGAATGGAGCATCTATTACGAGCGTGCTGGCTCGAAAGATGGCTCTGCCAAAGATATTGCTCTGATGCATACCGAGGCCCGTTTGTTCCTTGAGCACTTTAATTGGTGCGCAGGGGTTCTTGAGGAGTACGTTGGGTTCATTTATCCGGGAATTGTTGCCGTATTCCTGTTTAGGATTCGTCCAGCACGTGAGGGGGTTGATGAATGGGTATGGATCGTAGTTGGTGATTTACCTCCGGCATACATTACTTGTGAAGAAAGCCCTAACCCCGCCGCCGCGCTGGATGCCTATATAGGGGCAATGGAAGAATGGGTTGATGCTGCAAGTCGTGGGGCGTCAACCGACGGGCTGATCCCTGTAAACGTTGCGCCGACAGCGGAAAACGGTGAACGCTTGAAGCTCAGGCTAGAGCTAATCGATAAGAATATTCTTTCTGGGTACTTGGATGACTTGGGGCGACCTAGTGGGATAGCTGAGTAGGCAGAAAATAAGGCTCAGTTGAGGATTAATTGAATGTGTTGTATTAAACATATTTACATCGAACCGCCTGCGAATTTGCTTGGCAGCGAGATTAACGAATGGGTATTGCGTTTGTCGGATGCTGCCGGGGACGAGCAAGATCAACGCTACTGTCACGGTAGCGACGACGAGCGCTTACAACGCGGCCAACAAATACGTTCCGCAGACGGCGGTGGCCGATGCGGGCAGCGGCAAGCTCAACCTCACTACCAGCTTCACCTATGACGCGGTTGGCAACCTCACCCAGGTCGACGGCCCGCGCACCGACGTCACCGACACCAGCACCTTCGACGCCGAGCGTCGCGTTACGCAAACGACGGATGCCCTGGGCAAGCAGACCCGTTGCGGCTACGACGCGGACGGCCGTCTGGTGCGCACCGCGGCGCAGATCGGCATGCAGTGGCTGGTGAGTTGCCGCAGCTACACGACGCTGGCAAGCTGCTCAAGGCTTGGGGCTCGGCGGTGACGGCGGCGGCCACGACCTGCCCGACGGCCGCCGCCCCGGTGGCGGTGACCGACTACGCCTACGACGACCTCTCCCGCCGCACCACGGTGACCCTGGGCAACGGCACCACCATCAGCTACGGCTACAGCCCCCAAGGCACACTGGCGAGCCTGGGTCACGACCTCGCCAGCACGGCGCAGGATCGGAGCCACACCTACGAGCGCTTGGGACCGAGTTTCGACGGTTTCTCGATCGACTTTGACAGTTTTAATTTTCAGTTGCGAAATGCGTTAAGCGGATGCGGAGCGTTTTGACGGCTTGTGAAAAGTGCCTAGCCCCTACCCGTTCTGACAGTTTTTATTTTTATGGTCATTGTTGAACGTAAAAATAAAAACTGTCAGTAAAAAATAAAAACTGTCAGGTGGGGCTCGCCAGATCCAGCGGCCTTACCTGCCTGCAGTTGACGACAATTGTGTCGAGCGTCACTCAGTTCGGAATTTTTTCCCCCTGCGGCCACGGACCCGCCGAACTTACTCAATGGCAGCAACGGCTCCGTAATCCATCGTTCCACCGGTTGGCGATCAGGGGCTGTCTTCACCTACGACCTGCTGGGGCGGCGCACCCAGTCCAAGTACGCCAACAACAGCAGTGTCGCCAGCCACACCTGGGACGCGCTGGGCAGGAT
>NZ_SNVV01000063.1 GCF_004361735.1 Azoarcus indigens
AAGCTGGCGTGGCTGAAGGAGATGGAGAGCCGGGGCGACATCGACTGGCAGCGGGTGAAGGAAGTCCACGACCAGTGGAAGTACAGCCACTCGGGCATGGGTGCGGGGCTGGCGATCATCGTGGCCATCGTGGTGACGGTGCTCACTTGGGGGGCGGGCTCAAGCGTTGCCGCATCGGCCTCCGCCTGGGCGGGTGGTGGAACCGCTGGGGCCATTGCGGGCACTGCGGCACAGGCGGCGTTCCAGGGGATGGTAAGCAACGCGGCGATCAACACGATCAACAGTGGTGGCGATCTGGGTAAGGCTTTTGAAGCGACTTTCTCGGAAGAAGCACTCAAGGGCTATGTTGTTGCAGCGGCTGCAGCTGGGTTGACGACGGGGCTGATTGGTAACCCTGGTACGTCCAGTTTCGACCTGAATTCGATCCAGGGAATGGGTGAATTTGCTGCCTATCAGGCTGGCAAGGCTGTCATTACCTCTGGCGTTGATGCCGCGATCAATGGGGGGAGCTTCGAGGAGAAGCTCGCCGCCTCCTTGACCTCGGCAGCGGTTCAGGTGGTCTCGGCAGCCGCCTTCAATCAGGTAGGCAACTGGGCGCAAGAGAACGGAATTAACAACGGCGACTTCGAGAAGGTCGCGGTCAAGGCGCTGGTTGGTGGGCTCATCAGCCAGGCGGCGACGGGAGACTTTGCCACTGGGGCACTAGCGGCTGGAGCCAATGAGGCGCTCTCGGATCAACTTGCTCAATTGGTGAAAGGGGACCAGGCGCTGCAGGCTACTGCAGCTCAACTGGTCGGCGCGTTGGCGGCTGGATTGACAGGTGGCGATGCCAACCTTGCGTCCAATATCGCGCTGTATGACGAGTTGTACAACCGGCAATTGCATCCGGATGAGCGGAAACTTGCCAAAGATTTGGCGGAGAAAAGTAATGGGAAGTTCACTGAAGAGGAAATTGCGAATGCCCTGCGTTGGGCAAATAACCATGATCTTAACGAGTCGGCACTATCTAATATCTTGGTCGAACTCGACGGTAGTACTCAGGTAAACGCTGTGTACGACGCTGGCTCAATGTCACTTGTCAGGCAGGGTGACCAAGCCTTTCTGCTGCAGGATTTGTCGAAGATGGCGACGCCAGGCGCGGAGCTCATGTTGTTTATTCAGGAGAACTCCGCAGGCACCTATTCATGGAATACTGGCGCATGGCAATCGATTTCCTCATCGGAATATGACAATTCCCGTTATGCCTCGGTGTCGGCTGCTGGCAAAATGTTCTCCGTGCCGCTGGCCGACTGCCCGGCGGCGGCATGTTCTGCCGACGGAACTATTGCATGGGCTAGCACCAAGCCGGAAGACCAGGCCGTTCTGGCTGCTTATGCAGCCGCGCTTGAGCAGGATAGACGCGAAGGTATTGCCCAAATGGCCGTGATTGGAACGGCGGCATCTCCAATCGGTTTGGGGCGACTGACCGTATCCGGTTTGATGAACTGGAAAACAGCGGCCGCATTTGGTATAGGCGCAGGTTTTCAGACGGCGGGGGATTACTACAAGACTGGTGAAGCGAATCTTGGCAACTCGCTGACAGCCGGTACCACAGCCGCTGTGGCGCTGCCCCTGCTGGGCGGTTCGATAGTGACCAATAGTCTGATTGGTGGGGCAACGCTCGGCGCGAATGCGATGGCGCAGAATGCGCTATTCGGAGGTAATGAGAGCGTGGCGTTGAACTATGGAAGTGCTGAACAAATCATGATCAAGCGCCCGCGGACCGATTTCGAGCGCGTATCAGTGAGGACCTTTCGAGTTCGAAGGCATTTTTCGCTTCCGGCCGGGTCGGCCAGGGGCCGTTGCCCCCGCTTTCGCTCCTTGGTGCCCCATCAGGACGCAC
>NZ_SNVV01000064.1 GCF_004361735.1 Azoarcus indigens
AGCCTGTCTTCGTGGCCTTCTTGAGCCGGTTGTCCACGTCGTAGGTGTAGGTCCACACCCCGTCGCCGCTCAGGTTGCCATTGGTGTCGTAGCTCCAGCTGTGGCTGGTGATCTCCCGCAGCGGGTTGCGGGTTTAGGCGTAGCTCTGGTCCTGTGCGGTGCCAGCGAGGTCGTGGCCCAGGCTCGCCAGCGTGCCTTGAGGGCTGTAGCCGTAGCTGGTGGTGGTGCCGTTGCCCAGCGTCACCGTGGTGCGGCGGGAGAGGTCGTCGTAGGCGTAGGTCGCGAGGTTCGTCGTGCCCAGTTCCTTGATCGCCGTCGGCCGGTTCAGGGCGTCGAAGGTGGTGGTGACGTAGAAGCTGGTTTCCGGCCAGGTCAGCTGGGTGCGGTTGCCCGCCGCGTCGTACTGGTAGGTGAGCGTCTTGGTGCCCAGCGTGGTGCTGAGCATCCTGCCCAGCGCGTCCCAGGTGTGGCTGGCGACACTGCTGTTGTTGGCGTACTTGGACTGGGTGCGCCGCCCCAGCAGGTCGTAGGTGAAGACGACGTTGTCCGCGGTGGCGGGGTAAGTACACGCTATCAACTACGCCATTTCGACAGTGGGCGGATCAAGCGAAAGCACGTCGACGACGTCATTGATTGCCGCGACCGAGTAGTGCCCCAGGGGCTGCCCAGACGCCGGACCACAGCGCTCCGCATTGAACCAAATGAGGAAGTCCGAATCATCGACGCGGTAAAAGCACTTGCTCAGCCCCCCTGTCTTTCGCATGGCCGATAAAGTAAGTAAGGCGTCTCCTTCATCAAGCTTTCGATATGCCATATAGGAGTCGAACTTTAAATGTATTCGGCGACCATCTGTACGGGCCAAGGTAAGCACGAGACAACCCGCACGATCAATCAGCTCTTCAAGATCAATACGCACATTGCCGACATACTCCTGCAATATCGGAATGTAGATACTCATGGGTCGTACCTCACCTTGTCGCGGTTCTTACCATTTTGGATCTCAAGAGTCGGGCGACCATCAGTGCTATCGGGCCTTACATTAATCTGGCGACCATCCGGCAGCGTACCCCGACGTCCTCCATCCGGTAGGGGAACAACATCCGCTGGACCTTTGGCATCGAAGTCTCTGTTTGCCTCATCCATGCCACCGCCCTTTTCCCATTGCGTGGTTCGACCTTTCGTCTTATCACCTAAGGTCGCACCAGGAACCGGAGGCTCCTTGCTGCCCGCCGAATTCGCCCCTTCGTTGTAGATGACGTTAACTTTACTCCCCAGCCACCATCCTGCACCAAACCCGCCTGCAGCGGTAACAGCTTCCCCCACCGCCGCGACCGCAGGCGGAATGCAGGGAATGCAGTACGCCACCTCAATACGCTCTCCTGTGAAGCTTGAACCCCACGGGAGCCCACCCACTCCACCGCTGAGTTGGCTACCCTCAACTGCATTCAACCCCAGTGGATCAATCCGATTAATCGGATTATTCCCCACATAGGCATACGGGTTCAGATCGTCCCGCGTGCCGATCGGGTCCGTCTGCAGGAAGCGCCCCAGCGCCGGCGAGTAGAACCGCGCCTTGTAGTAGTAGAGGTTCAGCCCGCCCAGGTACTGCTGCCCGGTGTAGCGGAAGCGCACGCCGGTGGTGACGTTCGGTTCGCCGAACGGGCCGTAGCTGTAGATCGCCGTGCTGGTGCCCGCGCTGTTCGCCGCCCCCACCACGCTGCCCAACTGGTCTGCGTACAGCCAGGTCTTGTTCGTCGTGCCCGTGCCTTCGTACCACACCAG
>NZ_SNVV01000065.1 GCF_004361735.1 Azoarcus indigens
CTCGGCCGTCAGCGCCAGCGTGTCCAGTTCCAGGACAGTGAGTCCGCTCGGTAGCGGCAGCAGTGCCCGAAGCGCGCGCTGCGTGAGCAACAGCCCTATCCCGCTGTCTTCCATCATGTAGCCCAGCCGCTCCGCCGGGTACTCCGGGTCCAGCGGCACATACGCCCCGCCCGCCTTCAGGATCGCCAGCAGACCCACCACCATGTCCAAGGAGCGCTCCACCGCGATCCCCACCTTCACTTCCGGGCCGACGCCCAGCCCGGTCAGGTGGTGCGCGAGTTGGTTCGCCCGCCGGTTCAGCTCGCCGTAGTTCAGCTGCGCTTCACCGAAGATCACTGCCACCGCGTCCGGGTGGGCCGCCGCCTGCGCTTCGATCAGCCGGTGGATCGGCGCCGCGCTTGCCGGGGGGGCGCCGTTTTCGCTCCAGCCTTTGAGTTGCTCGCGTTCCGCTGCGCTCAGCAGGGGGACGTCCGACAGCGCTTGGCCGGGCGCCTCCGCCAGCGCTTCGAGCAGGGCGAGGTAGTGGCCTGCGAGGCGGGCCACTTTGGCCGGGTCGAACAGTTCCCGGGCGTAGATGAAGCTCAGCTTCAGCCCGCCGCCGGCTTGTTCCAGCGCTTCTACCGTGAGTTCGAACTGCGCCGCTTTGGCGCCCAGTTCGTAGGCTTGCAGGGTCAGCCCGGGGAGCGAGTGCAGGGCGCGGGCGTCGTGCTTCAGGTGGTTGAACATCACCTGGAACAGGGGGGTGGTGCCCAGGCTGCGTTCGGGCTGCAGGGCTTCGACCAGGTGTTCGAAGGGGAGGTCCTGGTGGGTCTGGGCGCCCAGGGCGGCTTCCCGGCTCCGCGCCAGGACGTCGGCCAGGCGGTCGCGGCTGCCGATGCAGTTGCGCAGGACCTGGGTGTTGACGAAGAAGCCGATCACGCTTTCGGTTTCGATGCGGTGGCGGTTGGCGATGGGGACGCCGATGCGGATGTCTTCCTGCCCGGTGTAGCGGTGCAGCAGGGCTTGCAGGCCGGCGAGCAGGGTGACGAAGACGGTGGTGTTCTCAAGCTGGGCGAGCTTGCGCAGCGTGTGCGTGAGCCGCTCCGGGACGCTGACCGTCCAGCGGGCGGCGCTGTAGCGGCCGTCGGCACGCCGGGGGCGGTCGGTGGGCAGGTGCAGGAGGGGGTGTTCGGTGCCCAGTTGGGTTTGCCAGTAGTCGAGCTGGCGGGCTTTTTCGCCGGCTTCCAGCCACTGCCGTTGCCACTGGGCGTAGTCGGCGTACTGGATGGCGGGCGGGGGGAGGTGTGCCTGGCGTCCTTCGACCGCGGCGCGGTAGTGGGCGACGAATTCGTCCACCAGGATCTGCATCGACCAGCCGTCCGAGATGATGTGGTGCATCACGACGATCAGCAGGTGTTCCCGCGCCGAGAGCCGGATCAGGCCGATACGCAGCAGCGGGCCCTGGCTGAGGTCGAAGGGGGTCGAGTGCAGCCGTTCGGCTGCTGCCCGCGCGCGCGCCTCGCTTTCTTCCGCCGGGGTGCCGCTCAGGTCGATCAGCTCGAAGGCGGGTTTGCCTTGGGCCTGGATGTGTTGCCGGGCCAGCCCTTGCTCGTCGGCAAGGAAGACCGTGCGCAGCGATTCGTGCCGGCTCACCAGCGCCGCGAAGCTTCCTTGCAGCGCATCCAGGTTCACCTCGCCCTGGAGCCGCAGGCCCCCGGCGATGTGGTACGCCGTGCTGGCACGGTCCAGTTCCCACAGGAACCATTGACGACGTTGCGCGTAGGA
>NZ_SNVV01000066.1 GCF_004361735.1 Azoarcus indigens
TCCGGCGCCCGCCTGGTGCTCACCGCGATGCGCCAGCTGGAGGCGACCGGCGGCCGCTATGCGCTGTGCACCATGTGCATCGGCGTGGGGCAGGGCATCGCGCTGGTCATCGAAAAAATCTAAGAAAGTTTAGAACCAAAGAATTAGATATTTTCGAATGCGTTAGGAGTGTGATAATTTTTGTTCCAAGGTAGCCGGATTTCCTCGACCCCGGCTACCCATACCTAAAACCACGAGGAGGAGACACCATGAAGCTCAAGCACACCTTGCTGGCCGCCATCGGCCTCGCCTTCGCCGCGGCCGCCCAGGCCGACATCAACGTCGGCGTCGTGGTCTCGGCCACCGGCCCGGCCGCCTCGCTCGGCATCCCGGAAAAGAACACCATCGGCCTGATGCCGACCACGCTGGGCGGGCAGAAGGTCAACTACATCGTCCTCGACGATGGCTCCGACACCACCACCGCCGTCAAGAACATCCGCAAGCTGCTGTCCGAGGACAAAGTCGACCTGGTGCTGGGCTCCACCGTGACTCCCAACTCGCTGGCCATGATCGACGTCGCCGCCGAAGCCGCCACGCCGATGATTTCCCTGGCCGCCTCGGCCCGCATCATCGAGCCGATGGACGACAAGAAGCGCTGGGTGTTCAAGACGCCGCAGAACGACGCCCAGATGGCCACCGCCATTGTCGAGCACATGACCAACAACGGCGTGAAGACCGTGGCCTTCATCGGCTTCGCCGACGCCTACGGCGAAGGCTGGTACGAGCAGTTCAAGTCGGTGGCGGAAGCGCGCAAGCTGCAGATCGTGGCCAACGAACGCTTCAACCGCACCGACACCTCGGTGACCGGCCAGGCGCTGAAGATCATCGCCTCCAAGGCTGATGCCGTGCTGGTGGCCGGTTCCGGCACCCCGTCCGCGCTGCCGCAGAAGACGCTGAAGGAGCGTGGCTACGCCGGCAAGTACTACCAGACCCACGGCGTCGCCAACAACGACTTCCTGCGTGTCTGTGGCAAGGACTGCGAAGGCACCTTCCTGCCGGCCGGCCCGGTGCTGGTCGCCGACCAGCTGCCGGACGACAACCCGGTGAAGAAGTCGGCCCTGGCCTATATCACCAAGTACGAAGCCGCCCACGGCAAGGGCAGCGTCTCCACCTTCGGCGCCCACGCCTGGGACGCCGGCGTGCTGATGACCGCCGCGGTGCCGGAAGCGCTGAAGAAGGCCAAGCCGGGCACGCCCGAATTCCGCGCCGCCCTGCGTGATGCGCTGGAGAACGTCAAGGAAGTGCCGGGCGCCCACGGTGTGTTCAACATGAGCCCGAACGACCACCTCGGTTTCGACCAGCGCGCCCGCGTCATGGTGCAGATCCAGGGCGGTACCTGGAAGCTGGTCAAGTAAGCCGCCGGGCAGCACCCATAAGAAGTAGACGGCCGGCGGCTGCGCAGACAGCCACCGGCCGCCGATCCCACGCAGAGAAGAATACGAGGAGACCACGGCGACGGCCTTGAGCCGGCGGCGTGGAGGGGTTCGTCATGGATCTACAGATAGCGGCCCTGCTGGGCCAGGACGGCCTGACCAACGGCGCGATCTACGCGCTGCTGGCGCTGGCCTTGGTACTGGTGTTCGCGGTGACGCGGGTGATCTTCATCCCGCAAGGCGAATTCGTCGCCTACGGCGCGCTGACGCTGGCGATGGTGCAGGCGGGCACGGT
>NZ_SNVV01000067.1 GCF_004361735.1 Azoarcus indigens
GCTTGTACCGATTGGCGCTTCGCGGGCAGATTCCATGTCGGCACGGGTCATTCAGAACCCACCACAGATGCCGGATATACGACTGCAGGTGATTCATCCCGGAAAGTCAGAAACACGATCCGTCTTGATTTACGGGGGAGTCCATATATGTAGTGTTAGATTCGGTTCGCATTACTGAAGCTGAATTGATAGACCTGAATTTGGCCCTGGAGGAACGCCAAGCGCGGGTTCAACGCCAACGGAAGAACGCAAATCAGCAAGAAGCACATCAGGGGAGAAAGCCTTGCCAATTAAGGCTTCAGATTCGGCACGAGGATTGTCAGAGTGCCTAGCGCGATAGGCTATAACCTGAGAAATTTTTTCTTGCATTGCCCGAAGACAAAGGCCTCGTGCATAGAACCGATTGAACTCGCCTTCAGCGAGAGTTTCGTGTGCGTTGACAGGGACTTTGGCAAGTGTGGTGCCACCCGTTGGTTTGCGCCGTTCCTCGTGCGATTTTAAGAGCCCACGGCTTCTGATCTCCTCAGCAAGCCATGCATCGTCCTTAGTGGCTACGGCTTCGCCGAGAAGCGAAGGCCACAACGATACGCCTTCGTCATTTAAACGAGGGCTGATATATAGAGTGCCTGCCGCGGAATCAGCTTGAACCTCCGCACTCATTTGAAGGCGCGTTGCATTGTCGAGATTTTTATACGTGAGGCTCACAGCAGTTTCTCCTCAAGAATCTAACGTTCAAGGTACCCGGCCTTGCGCGGCTTTTTGCGCAAGGTCCGGTTGACCGCAGGGTTGGGCGTCCACTTCAGTGACGGTGATGGTGCCTTCCCCATACTCGAAACTGTACTTCCCGTCGGGGCTGGCAAAACGTAACTGCCCTGTGTCGTAATTCAATTCACTTACTGGGATCATCACGCCTTCCATTGGCCCGATGCCAAGCGCGTGACCGTCTTCCGGATAGGCAAGCTCAGTATCGCGCGCGACACGCTGCCAGCTACCTATGGAAAAGACGCCGCGTCCAGCGTGCGAAACGGTAAGCAAATACTGGCCTGACGGATCGAAGCCAGCCGCTACAAGACCTCCGACGAACAGATGTGTCTTCATGACGCCCAACGTTTGACGTGAGGGGCGGCCGAAGCCGAAGGCGGAGGGAATTTGAAGCGCAGCTTCAAACCGTCCCTCTCGACTGATGGGATGGACTCCCCCTCCTTTTCCGCGCCCAATAGGCGCCACCGGTGCTCATGGGGATGGGGATCGGTCTTCAGAAAGAGGAGTCCGT
>NZ_SNVV01000068.1 GCF_004361735.1 Azoarcus indigens
GGTTCATCGCGCCTTTCCGGGGAAGGCGGCCTTGATCTTCAGGAAGAAATAGGCTGAGTCGCGGAATCCGTAGGCCATGCGCTTGATGACCTTGATGCGGTTATTGACGCCCTCGAGGACGCTGGTGTTCAGAGGGAAGATGGCCGAAGCCAAGATTCCGCGCAGGTACTTGCGCAGTCGTTTGGCAAAGGCGATGGCCGGCGCGATGCCGCTGTCCATTGCGAAGCGGTACCAGTCCTTCCATCTTCGCGCCCCTTCCCGCACGGTCGGGGCGAACCAGATTTCCTTGATCGCCGTTTTCAGCAGATAGACGGTGGCCAGCGGCGCGTTGGCGGCCAGCAACTCTTCGAGCTTGACCGCCTGCTCGTCGCCGAGGTTGTCACGGTTACGTAGCAGCAGCCAGCGAGAGCGCTTGATCACCTGCCGTTGGGCCGGCTCGCTGCGCAAGGCGTTGGCCTGATCGACCCGCACCCGGTCGACGACTTCCCGGCCAAAGCGCGCGACGACGTGGAACAGGTCATAGACCACCTCTGCCTTCGGGCAGTGGGCGCGCACCTCCAGATCGAAGGCGGTGTTCATGTCCATCGCAACGGCCTCGATGTGTCGGCAGCCCTCTTCGCCCAGCAACTCGAAGAACGGCCGGATGGCCTCGCGACTGTTGCCTTCGCCGACCCACAGCACGCGCAGGCGCTCGGCATCCATGATCACGGTCGCGTAGCGGTGTCCCTTGTGCAGCGCGAACTCGTCCATCACCAACCGACGCACACCCTGCGCATCGAAAGCACCGTGCCGGGCCTGCAGACGCCGATGGTCGATGCGCTTGATGGTGTGCCAGTGCAAGCCCGTGAGTTGGGCGACGTGGGCGATCGGCAGGATCTGCACCAGCGCTTCGACCCAGGCGCGCAGTCGGTGCGTGATGCGCTCGCCCGTGTCGAGCCAGCTCAGCCGCTCGGCCGCCCGTGCGCCGCACTGATAGCAGTCCAGCCGCCGTATCGGCACATCCAGCCAAACGCGTCGATCGAACCAATCTCGATCGCGCACCCGGCGTCGCCGGCGCTCGTGGAGCAGGACGCTGTCGCTGCCGCAGCGCCCACATCGGCGGTGGTGTGAGGGGGCTTCAGAAAGGCTCAGAAGCAGCGAGCCGTCGCCTTGCTCCTGAGATGAATCGACGACGTGGCCTTCCCAGAAGACCACGCCCAACATAGCATCGCGCATGACGGGGAAGAGGAAGGGGATCGGTTTGT
>NZ_SNVV01000069.1 GCF_004361735.1 Azoarcus indigens
GGCTGTTGCTCACGCAGCGCGCGCTTCGGGCACTGCTGCCGCTACCGAGCGGACTCACTGTCCTGGAACTGGACACGCTGGCGCTGACGGCCGAGCCGGCGCACAACCCCGAAGTACCGGTGAGCGGAGAGAACCTGGCCTATGTGATCTACACCTCCGGCTCCACCGGACGGCCCAAAGCAGTCGCCGTCGCCCACGCCCCCCTGGCCATGCATCTGCAAGCCGTCATCGGCAAATTCGGACTCTCCACGAGCGACCGCCTGCTGCAGTTCGCCTCCCTCAGCTTCGACGCCGCCGTCTCCCAATGGGCATCTCCGCTGGTTGCGGGCGGCGCTGTCGTCGTGCTCGCGACCGAAGACCGGGAAACAGCCCGGCTGACCGCGGCAGCCCGCGCCCGGGGCCTCACCGCCTTCCACCTGCCGCCGGCCTACCTGCGGGAACTGGCAGCCACCCAGGACGAAAGCGGACTCCCGGTGAGACTGTGCATTGCCGGTGGAGAAGCCTGGCCGGCGGAGAACTACCGTACCGCCTGCAAAGCCTTCACGCCCGAACGCCTGGTGAACTCCTACGGCCCGACCGAAGCGGTGATCAGCCCCTGCGTCTGGGAAGGCCGGCGTGACGACATCCTGCAAAGCGCCTATGTCCCCATAGGCCGGCCAGTAGGCGAGCGCAAAGCCTACGTGCTGGACACCGAACTCAACCTGACCCCGGCCGGCGTGGCCGGCGAGCTGTACCTGGGCGGCGTCGGCCTGGCGCGCGGCTACCTGAACCGTCCCGGCCTGAGTGCCGAGCGCTTCATCGCCGACCCCTACGACGAAGCCGGTGGGCGGCTGTACCGCACCGGCGACCTGGTGCGCTGGAACGCGGAAGGCGAACTGGAGTACCTGGGCCGGATAGACCATCAAGTGAAGATCCGGGGCTTCCGCATCGAACTGGGCGAAGTGGAAGCGCAGCTGCTGGCCCAACCGGAAATCCGTGAAGCGGTGGTGGTGGCCGACGAAGGCCCGGGCGGGGCACGGCTGGTGGGCTACGTGTCGGCCCAGGCGGGCGCGGAGATCGACACCGCGGAACTGCGCACCAAGCTGGGCGAGCAACTGCCGGACTACATGGTGCCCTCGGTGCTGATGGTGCTGGATAGCCTGCCGCTGAACGCCAACGGCAAGATAAACCGCAAGGCGCTGCCGAAGGCGGAGGCGGGCAGCACGCAAGCCTACGAAGCGCCGCAAGGCGAAGT
>NZ_SNVV01000070.1 GCF_004361735.1 Azoarcus indigens
CGGGTCTGCTTGCCCAGGGCATCCGTCGTTTGCGTGACGCGGCGTTCGGCGTCGAAGGTGCTGGTGGTGGTGTCGGTGACGTCGGTGCGCGGGCCGTCTACATGGCAACGGCATCAGGAGACCCCGATGCCGTTGCCCAAGGGCCAGACAGGCTGTCAAACCCACTTGCTATCGGGCTTACAAGTCCGCCTGAAATATACTTTCAAATTAATTTAATCGCATTGTTTCGCCCCTTATTTCCGCTGACTCATAGGGGCTACGCGCTATTGAGGTTTTTGATATTCGTTTACCGCTATCTTGGTCCCCACTGGTAACGGTGACGGTGCAACTTCATAACGCAACTGAAGCACCAACGGGAACACGTCAGCATCAATTCTCAACTCTGCACCTCTCGTGCTGATGAAACTCAGACCCGAATCGACAACCACAGCATCACGTAATTCGCCCCCACTATCAAGAGATCCAAAGCGCTGCTCCATTCCATGCTGCCCAACAAGCTGAGAAGATTCTTTCACAGCCTTCTTAACCCATTCCTCTCGACGCAGCACGGAAATACTTGCAACAATAAAATCCTTCAGCTCCAACCTATCCCATTCGTCTGACTCAATGATTAAATCAGATGGCCTAGCTCTCACCACGAAGACTTCAAACTTTGGCTCAACCACCTCTTCACTCAAGTCAACCCGGATCGAAAAACTATCACTGAATTTAGCGACGATTTGGTCATAGGCAAGATACCCTGGATAACAACGCGCTGAAACCCTCTCCAACCGCATACCAATGATACGGCGGAGAAGCTCCATGGTCGTGGAGTCGCACATCGTAGACATTTAACCTCCAGGAGGGAAATGGATAGTTTCGTGAGGCCTCGATCCGTTAGCAGGAATGTCAATTCGCGGCCCTTGCCCATCCTTTCCTGGACGAAGACGAACGCCATTTCCTCCAACCCTGGCACCGTTATCTTGAGGCGTTGATTTACCCCCAGTCAGTCTATCAAAAACGTCTTGCGCACCTCCCGGGAGATCAGTATTATTAACCAGGCCCTAAAATAGAAAACAGTCGTATACTCCTGACATGGAAAAGATCGATGTCAGAAAGCTTGGGCCAGCAGCGCGCGAGCAGCTTCGGCGGACGGTGATTCGAATGCTGGGGCGCGGGCATAGCCAAACGGCGGTCGCCGCCGAGCTTGGAATCAACC
>NZ_SNVV01000071.1 GCF_004361735.1 Azoarcus indigens
CCTTGTATGTTTCTCTCCAGCCGATTTTTAATGAACTTGATCTGTAGAGGGACGGGCCGTAGACGCCCCCCTTTCTCCAGATTTCGCGGTTTCGGCCCGATAGCTCGTCCGGCCCTTGGGACAGATGAGCCCGCGGGAGAGCAAGGAGCATCGGGCCGAATTCTTCATTCATAACCCGAACGGTTGCTTGGGCGTTCGAGCCCGCATTTGCAAGGCCGGGTACGAGGAAGAGAGAGATGGAACAGTTTGTCGGAATCGATGTATCCAAGCACCGCCTGGACGTGTGTCTCGAGCCTGCCGGTGAGGCCTTGAGCGTTGCCTACGACGAGCCGGGCATCGAGACGGTGTGCCAGCGCCTGCTGGCGGCCTCGCCGGCGTTGATCGTCATGGAAGCCACGGGGGGCCTGGAGGTGCGCCTGGCCTGCGAACTGTGCGCGCGTGCTCTGAAGGTGGCGGTCGTCAATCCTCGCCAGGCCCGCGATTTTGCCCGGGCCACGGGGCAGTTGGCCAAGACCGACCGGCTCGATGCGGCCATGCTGGCCGGCTTTGCCCAGGCCGTCCGGCCACAGGCGCGTGCGCTCAAGGACGACGACACCCGGGCGCTGGACGAGATGGTGAGCCGACGGCGTCAGCTGGTAAGCATGCGCGTCCAGGAGCGCCTGAGGCTGGGCACGGCGGCCTCCAAGCCGCTGCAGAAGAGCCTGAAGTTGCACATCGCTTGGCTGGACAAACGCATAGAGGATGTCGATATCGATCTGACACACCGCTTGCGCACCTCGCCCGCCTGGCGCGTCAAGGACGATCTGCTGCGCAGCATCCCCGGCGTGGGGGCGGTCACCTGCGTGACCTTGCTGGCCAAGTGCCCGGAGCTCGGTAGCCTGAACCGGCGCGAGATCGCCGCGTTGGCCGGCCTCGCGCCACTGGCCAACGACAGCGGCCGGCATCGGGGGAAACGCACCCTCTGGGGAGGGCGGGCCGAGGTGCGTCACATCCTATACATGGCCACCCTCTCGGCCATGCGTTTCAATGAGGCGATCAAGACCTTCGCCCAGCGGCTGGCAAAGGCGGGCAAGCCTCCCAAGGTCGTCATCGCTGCCTGCATGCGCAAGCTCCTGACCATCATGAACGCCATGATCAAGAACAACACCCCATGGAGCCCATCGCCCGCTTGACGGCCAACACGGTTGCTC
>NZ_SNVV01000072.1 GCF_004361735.1 Azoarcus indigens
TGCTCGCCTTCAATGCCGACGATGCGCTCGTTCGAGATCGCGACCCGGTGGGTGTAGCGGCCCAGATACTCAAGCACCGCGTCGGGCCCGCCCAACGGCTGCTTGGCATAGACCACCCAGTCGTGGGCATAGCACTGCGACTTGAGACGCGCCCATTCGGCAGGGGGCAGCCCGCACGCGTTGACCGTCGGCGGTGCAAGGGCCGCGATGAATTTGCCGCGGAACACGCGCGAGCGCGCGCGCACCGGAAACAGGAAACCCTTCTTCGGCCGCAGCCACTCGCCATGGGGACCGAGCGCACCGCCGGCGACGAGCGCATGCAGGTGAACGTGACGGCGCAGATCCTGGGTCCAGGTGTGCAGCACGAGCGAGAACGCCGGCGTGCCGCCCAGGTGGCGCGGGCTCGCGGCGAACTCGGTGAGCGTGGCGGCGACGCTGGCAAAGAGCAGGTCGTACAACGTGCGTGGATCGGCGGCAACGAGGCCGTTGAGGCTATGCGGCAGCGTGAACACGAGGTGGAAGTAAGGCACCTGCAGCACTTCGCGCCGCCGAGCGGCGAGCCAGGCTTCTTTCGCCCGCGTCTGGCACTGCGGACAGTGGCGGTTGCGGCACGAGTGATAGACGTGCCGGTGCTGCCCGCAGGCGTCGCAGGCTTCGAGATGCCCGCCCAGCGCGGCCGTGCGGCAGGCGGTGATCGCCCGCCAGACCTTGGCGCCGCCGCGTGGCAGCGGCCGGGTAGCGAGGTAGGCCGGGCCGAAGGTGTCGAGCACCTCGGCCAGGCCGGCCCGGCGCATGGCCGCTCAGCTCGGGCCGAGCAGGTCGAGCGGCGAGGTCGTGCCGGTCAGGTGGGCGCGGGCCAGGTGCAGGTAGCGCATCGTCGTCGACAGGTGGCCGTGGCCGAGCAGGCGCTGGATCGTCGGCAGATCGACGCCGGCTTCGAGTAAATGGGTGGCGAACGAATGGCGCAGGGTGTGGATGCCGCCGCGGTGTTCGATGCCGGCGGCCATGCGTGCGCCGTGGTACATCCGCTGCGCGGTCGCCTCGGACAGCGGTCCGTCGCCGGCCGCGGTGGGAAACAGGAAGTCGCGCGGACGGGTGGCGCGCCAGTACAAGCGCAGCCCCTCGAGCAGGCGCGGCG
>NZ_SNVV01000073.1 GCF_004361735.1 Azoarcus indigens
CGCCCTCTCCGGCGTGCGCGCCGACGACCTCGCCGCCCTCCCGATCAAGGCGCTGATGGAACGCAACGCCGGCCTGGACTGGTCCGCCCTGGACGACATCTACTACGGCTGCGCCAACCAGGCCGGCGAAGACAACCGCAACGTCGCCCGCATGGCGGGGCTGCTCGCCGGCCTGCCGGTCGAAGTCCCCGGCGCCACCCTGAACCGCCTGTGCGGTTCCGGCATGGACGCGGTGGGCACCGCCGCCCGCGCCATCCGCGCCGGCGAAGCCGGGCTGATGATCGCCGGCGGCGTGGAAAGCATGAGCCGCGCCCCCTTCGTGCTCGGCAAGGCCGACTCCGCCTTCTCCCGCAGCGCCAGGATCGAAGACACCACCATCGGCTGGCGCTTCGTCAATCCGCTGATGAAGGCCCAGTACGGCATCGACTCCATGCCGGAAACCGCCGAGAACGTCGCCGAGGAGTTCAAGGTCAGCCGCGCCGACCAGGACGCCTTTGCCCTGCGCAGCCAGCAGCGCTACGCCGCGGCGGCCGAACGCGGCTTCTTCGACGGCGAGCTGGTGCCGGTGCACATCCCGCAGAAGAAGGGCGATGCCCTCATCGTCGCCCGCGACGAACACCCGCGCGCCACCACGCTGGAAGCGCTGGCCAAGTTGAAGGGCGTCGTCCGCCCGGACGGCAGCGTCACCGCCGGCAACGCCTCCGGCGTGAACGACGGCGCGGTCGCCCTGCTGCTGGCCGGCGAAGCCGAAGCGAAGCGCCACGGCCTCACGCCGCGCGCCCGCGTGCTCGGCATGGCCACCGCCGGCGTGCCGCCGCGCATCATGGGCATCGGCCCGGCGCCGGCCTCGCAGAAGCTGCTGCAGCGGCTGGGGCTGAAGCTGGACCAGATCGACGTCATCGAACTCAACGAAGCCTTCGCCGCCCAAGGCCTGGCGGTGACGCGCCAGCTGGGCCTCGCCGACGACGACGCCCGGGTCAATGCCAACGGCGGCGCCATCTCGCTGGGCCATCCGCTGGGGGCCTCCGGCGCCCGCCTGGTGCTCACCGCGATGCGCCAGCTGGAGGCGACCGGCGGCCGCTATGCGCTGTGCACCATGTGCATCGGCGTGGGGCAGGG
>NZ_SNVV01000074.1 GCF_004361735.1 Azoarcus indigens
CCTTTGAGATAATGGCGGCTGCTGGGCCACGACGAGACCTCAACCGATGCAATCGAGCTTTTCCGACCTGGAGTACGCCGCCAAGAAGAAGCAGACGCGGCGCGACCGCTTTCTCGCCGAGATCGAGGCGGTGACGCCGTGGACGGCGCTGGAGGCCGAGATCGAGCCGTTCTACCCGAAGGGTGCGGGCCGCGGCCGGCCGCCGATCGGGGTGGGACGGATGCTGCGGATGTACGTCGCTCAGCAGTGTTTCGGGCTGTCGGACGAAGGGATCGAGGACGCCATCTACGACAGCCAGGCGATTCGCGGCTTCGTCGGCATTGATCTGGCCCGAGAAGCGGCGCCGGACGCGACCACACTGTTGAAGTTCCGCCGCCTGCTGGAGAGGCATGGGCTCACGCAAAAGATCTTCGAGGTGATCAAGACGCACCTGGCCGAGAAAGGCTTGACGATGCGTGAAGGCACCATCGTCGATGCGACGCTCATCGCGGCGCCTCCTTCGACCAAGAACCGCGCCAAGGCGCGCGATCCCCAGATGCACCAGACGAAGAAGGGTAACCAGTGGTACTTCGGGATGAAGGCGCACATCGGCGTCGACGCCGAGTCGGGCTTGGTGCATGCGGTGGTGGCCACGGCGGCCAACACAAGCGACGTGAGCCAGACGCACAAGCTGCTGCATGGCGAGGAGACCGAGGTCCTTGGCGACGCGGGCTACCAGGGCGTCGAAAAACGCAAAGAGAACCGGGACAACAAGGCGACCTGGCACGTCGCCATGAAGCGCAGCAAGCGCAAGGCGCTGCCGGCCAACCGGCTGGGCAAACTCCTCGAGAAGCTCGAGCGGGCGAAGGCGAGCATTCGCGCCAAGGTCGAGCATCCGTTCCATGTGGTCAAGAACCTCTTCAAGCACAAGAAGACGCGCTACCGCGGGCTGGCGAAGAACGAAGCGCAACTGTTCACGCTCTTCGGGCTGGCCAATCTGTTCCTGGCGCGCCGACCGTTGTTGGCGCTTCGTGCCCGAGGTGCGTCCTGATGGGGCACCAAGGAGCGAAAGCGGGGGCAACGGCCCGTGGCCGACCCGGTCGGAAGCGAAAAATGCCTTCGAACTCGAAAGGTC
>NZ_SNVV01000075.1 GCF_004361735.1 Azoarcus indigens
CGCTGGCAGTGGATCGAACAGCCCGGAACAGGTTTGCGCGCCACCTCCGGCCAGCCTTGCCCCTACCCTGGCGTATGGAGTTGCGAGGACTGGCCAACCGGTGAGCAGACCTTCATGCATGGTGTGCCCCTGCCACAAGTGGAAGGGCGCAACGTAACCTGGAAGCTGGTGCGGGGAAGTTGACGACGATGCCCACGCCCTTGAGACCCCAGGAAATCTACCTGCTCGAACGCTTCAGTTCCAAGGAGTACTACCAGCAGATGCAGGACGCCTGGGCAGCAATGCTTGCGCACGTGGAAGACTGCCTGCAGCGCTTCATGCGGCAGTTACCGGCGGACTACCGCAAGCGCGGCCTGCCGATGCAACCGGATATCGTCTGGGGCGACACCGTATTGCCGAATTTCCGCGAAACGATGATCTATGTGGACCGAGGTTTTATCAGCCTGACCCACGGCGATCACTCGGGGCTGTTCGGGGCCGTGGGTGTTGAAGGTGACATGCGAGGCGTCAAGGATTACTGGCACGGTTGGCTGGACGAAGTGGCTCCCGATGCGGGGGAAAAATACGGGAAGCTGATTGGGCGGGCTTCGCACTTTGCTGGGAATATTTTGGCAACCGCTGAAGCACATTGGTACAAGGGAGAGCTATCTACAGATTTTTACCCTTCCTCTCAAGGCCCACTCGACCCGCCCCCCACTTGGCCTCGTTATCGCCTGAATCCTCAAGTACAGGTCCGTACCGGGGAGCCGGTTCCGCAATCAGGTGTCTACCTGCCCGATGTGGATGACTCCTGCGCCCAGTTCCTGATTGCATCCAAACATTTCACTACCTACACACGTAACGCTCCTGAGGCCAATGTCGGCTACGACCCTGGTACATTTCAAAACTTCTCCGAAGTACCAACCCTGTGGACACTGGTCGAACGCGTACCTGGTGAAACCGTGCCTTTCGAAGAAGGGCTCGGCCCTCTGCCGGTACTACCCGTCCATGCCGGCCAGCCCTGCCCACATGCCGGCTTCTGGTTCACCCTCGCTCAGCACGATTCGCGCCGCCACTTCCAGCAGGGCGAGATTTTCCCCGAAGTGCCGCGCGGCCTCGCCAAGGGC
>NZ_SNVV01000076.1 GCF_004361735.1 Azoarcus indigens
GACTGATGGGATGGACTCCCCCTCCTTTTCCGCGCCCAATAGGCGCCACCGGTGCTCATGGGGATGGGGATCGGTCTTCAGAAAGAGGAGTCCGTCATGGATGCTACTACCGTTGCCGTCGACCTGGCCAAGAGCGTCTTTCAACTCGCCGTCGCCGATTCGTCCTGGCGCGTAACCGAAAGCCATCGGCTTACACGCAATCAATTCGAGCACTGGTTCGCCAATCGCACTGTCTCGCTCGTCATCATGGAAGCCTGCGGTTCGGCGCATCACTGGGCACGCTGGCTCAATTCGCTCGGCATCGAGGTGCGGCTGCTCCCGGCGGCCTATATCCGCGCCTATGTCCGGCGTAACAAGACCGATGCCGCCGACGCCCGTGCGCTGCTCGAAGCGGCCCGCGCGGCCGACATCGACCCGGTGCGCGTGAAGTCGGTCGAACAGCAGGCGCTGCAGGGCCTGCACCGGATCCGCTCGCTGTGGATGAGTACCCGCACTTCGCGCATCAACGCGCTGCGCGGCTTCTGCCGGGAGTTCGGCCTGAGCATTCCGCAAGGCGCCCGCACCGGGGTCGAGGCGATCAGCCGGGTGTTGGCGGATCCGCGCTCGCCGGTCCCTGTACTGATCCGTGAAACCATGCGATTGCTGATCGAGGAGATTCGCCTGCTCGAACAACGTGTCGCGCAACTGGAACGGGAATTCACCGGCCTGGCGCGGCACAGTCCAGCGTGCACCCAGTTGATGTCGGTGCCGGGCATTGGCCTCTTGACCGCAACGGCGATGGTGGCCGCCACCGGCGGCGACGTGACGCACTTCAGGGATGCCCGCCATTTCGCGAGCTGGTTCGGGCTGACGCCGAAGGAATATTCCTCGGGCAGCGCCCGCAAGCTCGGCCGCATCTCGAAGCGGGGAGATCGCTATTTGAGGATGCTGCTCACCCATGGCGCCCGCGCGGTGCTGAGGGCCGCGGCGCTGGCCCGCGACGCGAGCCGCCCGCTGGACGGCCT